>NZ_JBFAHT010000003.1:0-1677845 GCF_040654295.1 Nocardia sp. NPDC050712 | reverse complement strand
CGATGACCATCCGCAGCCGCGATCACCAAACGACCACCACTGACAGCGGCAGACCAGAACTCCCACACCGACAAATCGAAGGTCGCCGCGGTCTTCAACAACACCGCGTCCTCGACACCGAGACCGAACTCGGCGGTCTTCCACAGCAACTGATTCACGATCGCCGCGTGCGGCACCGCCACACCCTTGGGCTGACCGGTCGAACCCGACGTGAAGATCACATACGCGGTGTTCCCGGCCCGCAACGGCGCCAGCCGCTCAGCGTCGGCCACCGGCGCATCGGACACCGCATGCAGGTGCAGGGCATCCAAGTGCACCACGGGCACGGCAGCGGTGCGGAAACCCGTGCCCGAAGTGGTGAGGACCAGGACCGGCGCGGCCGTTTCGAGGACGTAGCCGGTCCGCTCGGCGGGCTGATCGGGATCCACCGGCACGTAGGCGCCGCCGGCCTTGGCCACCGCGTACATCGCGAGCACCAGGTCGACCGAGCGCGGCAACGCCAGCACCACCCGCGACTCGGGGCCGACACCCAGCGAGATGAGCAGCCGGGCCAGGCGATTCACCCGGCTGTCGAGGGCGGCGTAGGTCAGCACGGCGCCGTCGGCCGCGACTAGGGCCACGGCGGCCGCCTCGGCCGCCACCGTCGCGTCCAGCAGCGCGACCAAGGTCGCGGAGGTGTCCGTCCGGTGGGCGGTCGCGTTGCGCTCGACCACGAGCGCGCGCTGTTCGGCGGCGTCGAGCAGCTCGATATCGCCGACGGCGGTGCGCGGGTCCGCCGCGATCGCCGCGAGCAGCCGCACGAAGCGCTCCGCGAAGCCCTGCACCGTCGCCCGATCGAACAGGGCGGTGGCGTAGGTGATGCCGCCGCCGATGCCCGCCGGCGCGCCCTTGTCGTCGTAGCTGTCGGCCACGATCCAGTGCAGGTCGAATTGTGAGATGGCGGTGTCGAACTCCGCGCCCGCGACCGTGAGGCCGGGCAGGTCGAGGCTGACCTGCCCCAGGTTCTGGAACGACAGGCCGACCTGGAACAGCGGATGCCGGGCCGTCGAGCGGGCCGGGTTCAGCACCTCGACCAGCCGCTCGAACGGCACGTCCGCGTGCGCGAAGGCCTCCAGATCGGTCTCGCGCTGGCGCGCCAGAAGTTCGGTGAACGAGGCCCCGGCCCGCACTCGCGAGCGGAACACCAGGGTGTTGACGAACATGCCGATCAGGTCGTCGAGTTCGGCCTCGCCGCGGCCCGCCATCGGGGTGCCGATCGCGATGTCCTCGGTGCCCGACAACCGTGCCAGCAGTACCGCCAGCGCCGAATGCACCAGCATGAACAGGGTCGCGCCCTCGGCGCGGGCCACCTCGACCAGCGCGCGGTGCAGTGCGGCGTCGATGCGCACCTCGACCTGGTCGCCGTCGAAGGACTGCACCGCGGGCCGCGGGCGATCGGTGGGCAGGTCCAGCTGATCGGGCAGCTCGGCCAGGGCCGTGCGCCAGTAGTCGACCTGCTGGGCCGACAGCGAGAGCGGGTTGTCCTCACTGCCGAGCAGTTCACGTTGCCACAGGCTGTAATCGGCGTACTGCACCGGCAGCGGCGTCCAGCCGGGCGCCGCCCCCGCCGCACGCGCCGCGTAGGCGATCATCAGGTCGCGGGTCAGCGGCGCGATCGACGAACCGTCGCCGGAGATGTGGTGAATCGCCAGCGCGAGCACGAATTCGTCTGCCGTGCCCTCGATTAGGAACAGCTCGACGCGCAGCGGCACTTCGGCGGTGACATCGAACGGGGCCGACATCAAGCCGACGACCGCCGATTCCAGTTCCGGCGCGGCGAGCGTACGCACCGCCAGCTCCGAAGTCGCCTGCGCCGCGGCCAGAATCACCTGCACGGGACCGTCGTCGGTCTTGGGGTAGACGGTGCGCAGCACTTCGTGCCGCTCGACGAGATCCGCGATGGCCGCCCCGAGGGCGGCGATGTTCAGCTCGCCGGTCAGCCGGACCGCGACCGGGATGTTGTAGGCCGCGGACTCGCCGTCGAACTGGTTCAGGAACCACATGCGCTGCTGTGCGAGCGAGAGCGGAATGCGCTCCGGCCGTGGGCCGGCCACCAGCGCGTGCCGCCCACCGGCCCCGGCGTGCCGCTCCACCGCGCGGGCCAGCCCGGCGACGGTCGAGGCCTCGAACAGCGCGCGCACCGGCACCCGGGTCTCCAGTGCCGCGCCCACGCGGGCCGCGACCTGGGTCGCCAGCAGCGAGTTACCGCCGAGGGCGAAGAAGTCGTCGTCGGCGCCCACCGGCTCGGCGCCGAGCACCTCGGCGTACACCCGCGCCACGACCTGCTCGATCGGGGTCGACGGCGTGCGGAAGGCCTGGGCCTCGAACTCCGGCTCCGGCAGTGCCTTTCGATCCAGCTTGCCGTTCACGGTCAGCGGAAGCGCGTCCAGCACCACGAACGCCGCGGGCACCATGTAGGACGGCAGCACGGTATCCAGCGCGGACTTCACTTGCGCCACATCGATATTCGCACCGACGAGGTAGGCAATCAGCCGATCGCCCGTGCGCGGATCCGACGAGGCCAGCACCGCGGCCTGCGCGATCCCGGGCAGCGCCAGCAGCGCCGCCTCGATCTCGCCCAGCTCGATCCGGAAACCACGGATCTTCACCTGGAAGTCGGTACGACCCCGGTAGCTCAGCTCCCCGTCGGCCTGCCAGGCGACCAGGTCGCCGGTGCGATACATCCGCTCGCCCGGCTGGAAGGGGTTGGCCACGAAGCGATCCGCCGTCAGATCCGGGCGGCCGAAGTAGCCGCGCGCCACCTGCGCACCCGCGAGATAGAGCTCGCCGGAGACACCGGCCGGCACCGGGCGCAGCCGCCCGTCGAGCACGTATACCTGGCTGTTCCACTCCGGCGCGCCGATCGGCACCGACACCGCGTCGGCGTCGGTGACGCGGTGGCTGGTGATCGACACCGCCGCCTCGGTCGGGCCGTACAGGTTGAACAGCTCCACCCGCGGCAACTCGCGGCGGAAGCGCTGGGCCAGCGGTCCCGGCAGCGCCTCGCCGATGGCCAGCACCCGCCACAGCGAATCCGGCAGGTCCCCGGCGCCCAGCAGCGCGTCCAGCATGGACGGCACCGCGTGCAGCGTGGTCACCCATTCGCGCGCGATCAGCTCGTTCAGGTAGGCCGGGTCACGATGACCGTCCGGTGCGGCGATGACCAGCCGGCCGCCACAGACCGCGGCCGTCCAGAACTCCCACACCGACAGGTCGAAGGTGGCGGCGGTCTTGAGCAGCACCGCGTCGGCGGCGTCCAGCCCGAATTCGGTGGTCTTCCAGAGCAATTGATTCGCGATGGCGCCGTGCGGCACCGCGACGCCCTTCGGGCGGCCGGTCGAGCCGGAGGTGAAGATGACGTAGGCCGTGTGCTCCGGCCGCAGCGGCGCGAGCCGGTCGGCGTCGGTGATCGGGCCGGCCGCCAGGGTGTCGTCGATCGCGTCGACGCGCACCACGGGTGCGACTTCGGTCGTGAAGGACGCGTCGGCGTCGGTCACCACGCAGACCGGGGCCGCGGTGGCGAGGATGTAGCCGGTGCGCTCGGCCGCTTGGTCCGGGTCCACCGGCACGTAGGCGCCACCGGCCTTGCTCACCGCGTACATCGCCACGATCAGGTCCACCGAGCGGCGCAGCGCCAGCGCCACCCGGGACTCGGGCCCGACGCCGAGCGCGATCAGATGCCGGGCGAAACGATTCACCCGGGCATCGAGATCGGCATAGCTGACCTGGGTGCCGTCGGCGGCGATCAGCGCCACCGAATCGCGCGCCGTCGCCACGGTCGCGTCCAGCAGCGAGACCAGGGTCGCGTCCGGACGCACCGGATGCGCGGTGTCGTTCCAGCCGTGCAGGATTCGCACCCGCTCGTCCGGCGCCAGCAGCTCGATCTCGCCGACCGCGCGGGCGGGCTCCGCTGCCACCGCCGCCAGCAGGGCGACGAACCGATCCGCGAAGCCCTGCACCGTCGACCGATCGAAAAGCGCTGTGGCGTAGGTGAAGTAGCCGCCGAGGCCGATCGGCGCGCCGTCCTCGTCGTAGCCGTCGGCCACGATCAAGTGCAGATCGAACTGCGAGACCCCGGACTCGATGTCCACACCCGAGAGCGTCAGGCCGGGCAGTTCCAGTTCGACCTGACCCAGGTTCTGGAAGGACAGCCCGACCTGGAACAGCGGATGCCGGGCCGTGGAGCGCACCGGGTTCAGCACCTCGACCAGGCGCTCGAACGGCACGTCCGCGTGTGCGAAGGCCTGGATATCGGTCTCGCGCTGGTGCGCGAGCAGCTCGGAGAAGGCCGCGCCGGGCCGCACCCGGGACCGGAAGACGAGCGTGTTGACGAACATGCCGATGAGATCGTCGAGTTCGGCCTCGCCACGACCCGCGATCGGCGTGCCGATGGCGATGTCCGCGGTGCCGGAGAGGCGGGCCAGCAGCACCGCCAGCGCCGAGTGCACCACCATGAACAGCGTCGCGCCCTCGGCGCGCGCCAAATCCACCAGCGCGCGGTGCAGTTCGGCCTCGACCCGGACCTCGACCCGGTCGCCGGCGAAGGACTGCACGGCGGGCCGCGGCCGATCTGCGGGCAGTTCGAGCTGATCCGGCAGTCCGGCCAGCGCCGTGCGCCAATAGTCGATCTGCTTGGCCGCCAGGGACTCCGGATCGTCCTCGTGACCCAGCAGCTCGCGCTGCCAGATGCTGAAGTCGGCGTACTGCACCGGTAGCGGCGCCCAGCCCGGCACCTCGCCCGCGGCGCGCGCCGCGTAGGCGACCGCGAGATCGCGGGCCAGCGGGCCGTCGGAGACGCCGTCGCCGGCGATGTGGTGCACCACCATCGCCAGCACGTACTCCGCCGGGCCGGCGGCGTCGGCGGTGATCCGCAGCAGCGTGACGCGCAGCGGAACCTCGGTGGTGACGTCGAAGGAGGTGGCCAGCAGCCCGGCCACGGCCGCGGGGACCTCGGCCGGTGCGACCCACCGCTCGTCCAGCGCGGGAATCGCCTGGGCCGCGGGCAGAATCACCTGCACCGGGCCGTTCGGGGCCTGCGGGTAGACCGTGCGCAGCACCTCGTGCCGGGTGATGATGTCCCCGATCGCGGCGCGCAGCGCGGGCACGTCCAGCGCACCGGTCAACCGCACCGCGACCGGCAGGTTGTAGGCCGCGGACGCGCCGTCGAACTGGTTGAGGAACCACATGCGCTGCTGCGCGGGCGAGAGCGGAATGCGTTCCGGCCGTGGGCCCGCGATGAGTTCGCGGCGGCCGCCGCTGCCCGACAGTTCGGCCAGCCGGGTGGCCAGCGCGCCGACCGCGGGCGCTTCGAAGAGCAGCCGCACCGGCACCCGGGTGTCGAAGGCCGCGCCGAGCCGGGCGATCAGCTGGGTGGCGATGAGCGAGTTGCCGCCCAGCTCGAAGAAGTTGTCGTCGACACCGACCCGCGCGACGCCGAGCAGGTCGGCGTAGACGCCCGCCACGATCTCCTCGATCGGCGTGGCCGGCGCGCGGAAGGCGGTCTTCTCGAAGACCGGTTCGGGCAGAGCTTTACGGTCCAGCTTGCCGACCGGGGTCAGCGGCACCCGGTCCAGCACCACGATGGCGGCCGGCACCATGTGCGCGGGCAGCTTGCCGCCCAGGTACGCGCTCAAGCGGGCCGGGTCCACGACGGTGTCGGGCGCCGCGGTCACATAGGACACCAGAACCTTTGCGCCGCCGCCGTTCTCGCGGCCGAGCGTGGTCGCGAAGTCGACGTCCGGGTGGGCGCCGAGCACCGCGTCGATCTCGCCGAGCTCGACGCGATAGCCGCGGATCTTCACCTGGAAGTCGGTGCGCCCCAGGTATTCCAGCTCCCAGCCGGCGGGCGCGCCCGCGGCGAGCCGGTCCGCCCGCTCCGGAGCGGCTACCCAGCGCACCAGGTCGCCGGTGCGGTACATGCGCGCACCCGGCTGGAACGGGTTGGCCACGAAGCGATCCGCGGTCAGCCCGGCCCGGTTGTGGTAGCCCCGCGCCATCGCGGGACCGGCCAGATACAGCTCACCGGCGACGCCGGGCGCGACCGGACGCAACCGCGCGTCCAGCACCACGGCCGACATCTCGTGCACCGGTTTGCCGATGGTCAGGCGCTGGCCCGCGAACTGCGGGCCGAAGAACGCGCCGATGGTCATCTCGGTGGGCCCGTACCCGTTGACGTAGCGACGGCCCGGCTGCCACTTGAGCAGCAGCTCCGGCGTCGTCGCCTCGCCGCCGGTGGCCACCAGCGCCAGCTGGTCCAGACCGGCGGGGTCCAGGGTGCCCAGCAGCGCGGGGGTCAGCACGGTGTGCGTGACGGCCTCGGCGCGCAGCAGCTCGGTCAGCTCGTGCCCGCCGATCACGCCCTGCGGCACGATCACCAGCGTGGCGCCGGTGACGAAGGCGCTGAGCCACTCCTCCACCGACTGGTCGAAGCTGGGCGAGGTCACCTGGGTGATGCGATGGTCCGCGGTCAGCTGGTAGGCGTCGACCACATACCCGGCATAACCGGCCAGGCCGGTGTGCGGCACGGTGACGCCCTTGGGCAGGCCGGTCGATCCGGAGGTGTAGATGAGGTAGGCCGGGTGGGCCGGTAGCAGCGGGCCCAGCCGATCCGCGGCGGTGACGGGCGCGTCGGACCGCTCGGCCAGCAGTTCCCCGGTCGCCGGGTGGTCCAGCGCCAGCCAGGACAGGTCCCCGGGCAGCGTCGCGAGGTCCGCCGTGCTCGTGATGCCGAGCACCGCACCGGAATCGGTGACCATGTGCCGGAGCCGGTCCGCCGGATACGCCGGGTCCACCGGCACGAAGGCGCCGCCGGATTTGGCGACCGCCCAGATCGCGGCGATCATCTCGTAGGACCTGGGCAGTGCCAGGGCGACAAGGCTTTCCGGCCCGATGCCGCTGTCGATCAGGACCCGCGCCAGGCGCGAGGAGTACGCGTCGAGTTCGCCGTAGCTGATCGAGCGGCCCGCGATGCGCACCGCGGTCCGGTCGGCGCCGAGCCGCAGGCCACGGGTGATGAGGTCCGGCAGCAGGCCCGCGCCCGCGCCGGCCGCGCCGCGCACCGGCGCCAATTCGCGATACTCCGGCTCCGAGAGCAGCGGCAGATCCCCGACGGGCCGCCGCGCGTCCCGGACGATGCCGCCCAGCAGGCGGGTGAAACGCTCGGCGAACACCCGCACCGTGGCCTCGTCGAACAGGTCACGGGCGTACTGGAATTCCGCGTACAGCCCTGCGGCCGCACCCGCGGACTCCGCCTCGCGAATGGTCAGCGAGAGGTCGAACTGGGCGGTGCCGATCTCGAAATCGACTGCGCCGATGCGCAATCCGGGTAGCTCGAAATCGGTGTCGGGCAGGTTCTGGAACGCCAGCTCCACCTGGAACAGCGGGTTCCGGGCGGTGGAGCGCTCCGGATTCAGCAGTTCCACCAGGCGCTCGAACGGCAGGTCGGCGTGTGCGAACGCCTGGAGGTCGACGTCCTTGGCCTGCGTCAGCAGCTCGGCGAAGCCGCGCTCCCCGTCGACCTGGGTGCGCAGCACCAGCGTGTTGACGAACATGCCGATCACGTCGTCCAGCGCGGCATCGCCACGCCCCGCCACCGGGGTGCCGATGGCGATGTCCGCGGTGCCCGACAGGCGGGCCAGGAACACCGCGAGGGCGGTGTGCACGACCATGAACATGGTCGCCGTCTGCTCCCGCGCGATCGCCCGGAGGCCCTGGTGCACTTCGGCATCGATCACGAACTCGACCCGGCCGCCGGCGAAGGACTGCATGGCCGGGCGCGGCCGGTCCGCGGGCAGGTTCAGCTCTTCCGGCACACCGGCCAGGGCGGTCCGCCAGTAGGCGGCCTGCGCCGCGATCAAGCTCTGCGGGTCGGACTCCGCGCCCAGCGCCGCGCGCTGCCACAGCACGAAGTCGGCGTACTGCACCGGCAGCGGCGTCCAGCCCGGCGCCGCACCGGCGGTCCGGGCGGCGTAGGCGGTCATGATGTCGCGGGTCAGCGGCCCCATCGACCAGCCGTCGGCGCTGATGTGATGCGCCACCAGCACGAGCACATACTCCGAGCCGCCCTCGACCTGGAACAGCTTGGCGCGCAACGGCACTTCGGCGGTGACATCGAAGCCGGCGGCGAAGACCTCGACGACGCGCTCGAGCAGATCCGCGGCCGCGACGGGTTCGGGCGACAGATCGGGCACGGCGGCGTCCGGGGACAGGATCACCTGGTAGGCGACGCCGTCCTGCTCGGGGTAGACGGTGCGCAGAGATTCGTGGCGGGCGAGCAGATCCGCGACCGCCGATTGCAGCGCGGCGACATCGAGCGCACCCGTCAGGCGCACCGCGGCCGGCAGGTTGTAGGCGGTGGACGTGCTGTCGAACCGGTTCAGGAACCACATACGCTGCTGCGCCAGCGACAACGGAATGCGCTCCGGCCGCGGACCGGCGACCAGGGCGGGCCGGTCGGCCTCGGTGTGCGCGGTCTGCGCCAGCTTGGCGGCCAGTCCGGCCACCGTCGAGGCTTCGAACAGGGCGCGCACCGGCACCCGGGTATCCAGGGCGGTGCCGAGCTGGGCCGCCACCCGGGTCGCGACGAGGGAGTTGCCGCCGAGCTCGAAGAAGTCGTCGTCCGCGCCGACCTGATCCAGCCCGAGGACGGTGGCGAAGACCTCGGCCACGATCTCCTCGACCGGGTTGGCCAGGGCCCGGAATTCCCGGGCCGCGAAGGTGGGTTCGGGCAGCGCCTTGCGATCCAGCTTGCCGCTGGCGTTCAGCGGGAATTCGTCCAGCGCCACGATGGTCGCCGGGATCATGTAGGCGGGCAGGGTTTCGGCGATCGCGGCCAGCAGCGCCTGCGGCTCGATCGACCGGCCCGGCGCGGGCACGGCGTAGGCGACCAGCTGATCGCCCAGCGGCGCGGCCACCACCAGCGCGGCGGCCTGATTCACCGAATCCTGGGCCAGCAGCGCGGTTTCGATCTCGCCGAGCTCGATGCGCTGGCCGCGGAACTTCACCTGGAAGTCGGTGCGGCCGAGGTACTCCAGCCGGTCCGGGTGTTCGCGCCAGAGCACGAGATCACCGGTGCGGTACATGCGCGCGCCGGTGCCGAACGGGTTGGCCACGAACCGATCCGCGGACAGGTCCGGGCGGCGCACGTAGCCGCGGGCCAGCTGGGCTCCGGCCAGATACAGCTCACCCGGCACCCCGGCGGGCACCGGCCGTAGCCGCGAATCCAGCACGTACACCTGGGTGTTCCACTGCGGAACACCGATCGGGACGGTGCGCACGTCGGCGGCCGACGCGGGCCAGTAGGTGACCGAGACCGCGGCCTCGGTCGGGCCGTAGAGGTTGTGCAGCGGCGCGGCCGAGACCGCGGCCCAGGCGGCCACGGTTTCCGGCGGCAGCGCCTCACCGATGACGAAGACGTAGCGCAGCGACGGATAGGCCGTGCCACCCGGCGCGGTGTGCGCGGCGAACACCGTCAGCATGGACGGCACGAAGTCGGTGACCGTGACCGCCTGGACGGCAATGGTTTCCGCGACGTACCGCGGATCCCGGTGCCCGTCCGGCGTGGCGACGACGAGCTTCGCGCCCGCCCGCAACGGCATGAAGAAGCCCCACAGCGACACGTCGAAGGTGGTGGCGGTCTTCTGGAGATAGACATCGTCCGGGCCCAGTGGATACTCGGCCAGCATCCAGGTGATCTGGTTGTGGATCGCCTCGTGCGAGACCGCCACGCCCTTGGGGCGGCCGGTCGAACCCGAGGTGAAGATGACGTAGGCCGGATGGTCCGGGCGCACCGGACGCAGCAGCTCCCCGGCCCGCACCGGTTCGCCCGGATAGCCGCTCAGATCGATCGCGTCCAGCGCCAGCGACTCGGTGCCCTCCGGCAGGCAGGACGCCGCGTCGGTCGTGGTCAGCACGCCCAGCGGCCGCGCGGTGTCGAGGATGTGCCCGATCCGCTCGGCGGGATGATCCGGATCCAGCGGCACGTAGGCGCCACCGGCGGTGACGATCGCGTACATGCCGACCACCAGATCCAGCGAACGCCGGAGAGCCAGGCCCACCAGTGTTTCCGAGCCCACGCCACGCGCGATCAGCAGGCGCGCAAGGCGATTCACGCGCTCGTCGAACTCGCGGTAGGTCAGCGACTCGCCCTCGTAGGACAGCGCCACCGCGCCCGGCCGTTCGGCGACCGCGCGCCGGTAGCCGTCGAGCAGCAGTTCCGGGGCTACCGGTTGACCGGTGTCGTTCCGGCCCAGCAGGATCCGGTCGCGCTCGCCGGAGTCCAGCAGCTCGATCGCCCCGACCGGCTGCTCCGGGTCGAGGGCGACGGCGGCCAGGATCCGCACCAGCCGCTCGGCGTAGCGCACGATGGTCGCTTCGTCGAACAGATCGGTGGCATAGGTGAACACCGCGGCCATGCCGCCCAGCTGCTGGTCGCCCTGCTCGGGCACGATCGTCAGCTGAAGGTCGAATTTCGCGATGGCGCCGTCGAATTCGAGGGTGCGCACCGAGATGCCGGGCAGTTCGAGTTCGGCCTGATCCATGTTCTGGAAGAACAGCGCCACCTGGAACAGCGGGTGATGGGCCTGCGAACGGACCGGATCGAGCACCTCGACCAGCCGCTCGAACGGCAACTCGGCGTGCGAGAAAGCCCCGAGGTCGGTCTCTTTCGCCGCCGCCAGCAGCTCCAGGAACGAGGCGCCGGGATCGATCCGGGTCCGCAGTACCAAGGTATTGACGAACATGCCGATCAGATCGTCGAGCTCACGCTCGCCGCGGCCCGCGATCGGGGTGCCGATGGTGATGTCGCCGGTGCCCGACAACCGGGCCAGCAGCAGCGCGAACGCCGCGTGCACCACCATGAATTCCGAGGTGCCCGAGCGCTGGGCGAGCGCGCTGAGCCCCGCGCGCACCGACGCGTCCACCTCGAAGCCGTACTCCCCCGCGCCGCCGGTCGCGATCAGCGGGCGCGGACGGTCGGCGGGCAGGTCGAGCCGGTCCGGAATGCCGGCCAGCGCGGCACGCCAGTACGAGATCTGCGCGGCCGCCAGCGATTCCGGGTCGTCGGAGTCGCCGAGCAGGTCGCGCTGCCACAGCGTGTAGTCGGCGTACTGGATCCGCAGCGGCGTCCAGATCGGGCGCGCGTCCTCGCGCCGGGCCAGATAGGCCATCATCAGGTCGCGGGCCAGCGGCGCGAACGACGCGCCGTCGGCGGCGATGTGGTGCACCACCATGGCGAGCACGTGCTCGTCCGGGGCCACCTGGGCGACGCCGACGCGCAGCGGAACCTGCTCGGCCACGTCGAAGCCGGACAGCAGGATCTCGCTGAGCCAGCGCGGCAGGTCGGCCTCGGTCATCGGGTCGCGCCGGAGCCGCGGAACCACCTGCGCGGCAGGCAGAATCACCTGGTAGCCGGTGCCGTCGACGGCCGGGTAGACCGTGCGCAGGGTTTCGTGGCGCTCGATCAGGTCGGCCAGCGCGCATTGCAGGGCGTGCAGATCCAGCGTGCCGGTCAACCGGATCGCGAACGGGATGTTGTTCGCCGCCGACTGGGGGTCGAACTGGTTGAGGAACCACATCCGCTGCTGCGCGAGCGAGAGCGGAATGCGCGGTGGGCGCGGCCCGGCCGACAGCGCCTTGCGCGCACCGGTGCCCGCGTGCTGCTCGACCTTGACCGCCAGCGCAGCCACGGTGGCCGCCTCGAACAGCAATCGCACCGGAACCCGGGCGTTGAGCGCCGCGCCGAGCCGCGCGGCCACCTGGGTGGCCAGCAGCGAATTGCCGCCGAGCGCGAAGAATTCGTCGTCCAGGCCGATCCGCAGGTGCTCGTCACCGCCGTCGACCTGGAGTACCTCGGCGAAGGTGGCGGCCACGATCTGTTCGATCGGGGTGACCGGCGCCCGGAACACCGCCTTCTGGAAGGTGGGTGCGGGCAGGGCTTTCCGGTCGAGCTTGCCGTTGACGTTGCGCGGCAGCGCGTCCAGGACCACGAAGGCCGAGGGCACCATGTAGGAGGGCAGGGCCGCGCCGAGGGCGGAACTCACCTGTGCCACTTCGATGTCCGTGCCGACGAGGTAGGCGACCAGGCGATCGCCGGTGCGCGGATCGGCGACCGCGAGCACGGCGGTCTGCGCGATGCCGGGCAGCGCCAGCAGCGCGGCCTCGATCTCGCCCAGCTCGATGCGAAAGCCGCGGATCTTCACCTGGAAGTCGGTGCGGCCCCGATAGTCCAGTTCGCCGCCGGTGTTCCAGGCGACCAGGTCACCGGTGCGGTACATCCGGGCGCCGGGCTGGAACGGATTGGCCACGAACCGATCCGCGGTCAGATCCGGGCGGCCGAAGTAGCCGCGCGCGAGTTGCGCGCCGGCCAGGTACAGCTCGCCGGAGACGCCGACGGGCACCGGGTTCAGGCGCGCGTCCAGCACATACACCCGGCTGTTCCACTCGGGCCGGCCGATCGGCACCGCCGCCTGGTCGTCCTCGGTGACCCGGTGGCTGGTGATCGACACCGCGGCCTCGGTGGGGCCGTAGAGGTTGAACAGCTCGATCAGTGGGCGCTCCCGGCGCAGCCGCTGCGCGAGCGCGCCGGGCAGGGCCTCGCCGATGGCCAGCACCCGCCACACGCACTCCGGCAGCTCGGCGGTGACCAGGGCGTCCAGCATGGACGGCACCACGTGCAGGGTGGTCACCCATTCCCGGGCGATGAGCTCGTTGAGGTAGACCGGGTCCTTGTGACCGTCGGGCGTCGCGATGATCAGGCGGCCGCCGCAGACCGCGGCCGACCAGAACTCCCAGACCGAGAGGTCGAAGGTGGCGGCGGTCTTGAGCAGCACCCCGTCCTTGGGGCTCAGGCCGAATTCGGCGGCCTTCCACAGCAATTGGTTGGCGATGGCGGCGTGCGTGACCGCGACGCCCTTCGGCCGGCCGGTGGAGCCCGAGGTGAAGATGACGTAGGCGGTGTGCCCGGGGCGCAGCGGCGCCAGGCGGTCGGCATCGGTGATCGGGGTGGTGTCGCCACCGGTGAGCGCGTCCAGCACCAGCACCGGCGCGAGGTCGGTGCCGAACGCGGCGTCCGCGTTGGTCAGCACACAGACCGGTGCGGCGGTCTCCAGGATGTAGGCGATGCGCTCGGCGGGCTGATCCGGATCGACCGGCACGTAGGCGCCGCCGGCCCGGGCCACCGCGTACATCGCGACGACGAGATCGACCGAGCGCCGCAGCGCCAGCGCCACCCGTGCTTCCGGCCCGACGCCCGCGGCGATCAACTGCCGCGCGAGACGATTCACCCGGGCGTCCAGCTCGGCGTAGGTGAGCTCGGCCCGGCCCGCCGGAGCGTCGGCGACCAGCGCCACCCCGTCCGGGTTCGCCGCGACCGTCGCGTCCAGCAGCGAGACCAGCGTCGCGTTCGCGTCGACCGGATGATCGGTGGCGTTCCACGCGTCCAGGATGCGGTCGCCCTCGGCGGCGGCGAGCAGGTCGATCGAGCCGACCGGCGCCGTCTCGTCGGCGATGACCGCGTCCAGCACCCGGACGAACCGCTCGGCGAAGCCCAGCGCCGTCGGCGCGTCGAACAGGTCGGTGGCGTAACCGAATTCGGCCAGGATCTCGGCGGGCGTGCCGTCCTCGGCGTAGCGGTCGGTGAGGGTGACGTGCAGGTCGGTCTTGGCCAGCCAGGTGTCGAAATCGACGCCGCTGACGGTCAATCCGGGTAGCTCGAAGGTGGTCTGCGCCAGATTCTGGAACGAGAGGCCGACCTGGAACAGCGGGCTGCGCGCGGCCGAACGCACCGGGTTCAGCACCTCGACGAGCCGCTCGAACGGGACGTCGGCGTGCGCGTAGGCCTCCAGGTTGCGTTCGCGCACCTCGGCCAGCAATTCGGTGAAGCTCGCCTCGGGCCGCACGTGCGTGCGGAAGACCAGGGTATTGACGAACATGCCGATCAGGTCGTCGAGTTCGCGTTCCCCGCGGCCCGCGATCGGGGTGCCGACGGCGATGTCGTCGCCGCCCGAGAGCCGCGCCAGCAGCACCGCCAGCGCCGCGTTGCACACCATGAACAGCGAGGCGTTGTTGGCGCGGGCGATCTCCTGTAGTCGCGCGTGCCGGCGCGGCGAGATCTGGAACCGCACCGTCTGGCCGCGGAACGAGCGCGCGGGCGGGCGCGGCCGGTCGGCGGGCAGCTCCAGCTGATCCGGCAGCCCCGCCAAAGTCTGCTTCCAGTAACCGATCTGGCGGGTCGCCACCGAATCCGGGTCCTGCTCCGAACCCAGCACGGCCCGCTGCCACAGCGCGTAGTCGGCGTACTGCACCGGCAACGGCGCCCAGTCCGGCTCGCTGCCCGCGGAACGCGCGGTGTAGGCGATCATCACATCGCGGGCCAGCGGCCCCATCGAGGAGCCGTCGGCGGAGACGTGATGCACCACGAAACCGATCACGTGCTCGTCCGGCGCCAGCCGGAACAGCGCCACCGCGACCGGAACGTCCTCGCTCACATCGAACGTCGTCAGCGCCAATTCGACGATGTGCGAGACGATGTCGTCGGGCTCGACCTCGACCGGCGTCAGCGTGAACGGCCGGGTCGGCGCGGGATGCACCACCTGGTACGGGCCCTCGGGCGAGCCCGGATACACCGTGCGCAGCGCCTCGTGCCGGGCGAACACGTCACCGATCGCCGCACCGAGCGCGGCCACATCCAGCGCACCCGACAGGCGCACCGCGAGCGGGATGTTGTCCACCGCCGAGGCGGACGGATCGAACTGATTGAGGAACCAATACCGTTGCTGCGCGGGCGAGAGCGGAATCCGCGCGGGCCGCGCCATCGGCGTCAGCGCCAGCCGCCGCCCCGAACCCTTGGACTCCTCCAGCCGCTCGGCCAGCGCCGCCACGGTGGACGCTTCGAACAGCAGCCGGGCCGGCACCTGGGTATCCAGTGCGGCGCCCAAGCGCGCGATGACCTGCGTGGCGATCAGCGAGTTGCCGCCGAGTTCGAAGAAATCGTCGTCCGCGCCGATGGGGTTCGGCGGTTCCAGCAGCTCGGCGTAGACGGCCGCGACCATCTCCTCGAGGTGGGTCTGCGGCGCGCGGAACTCCTTGGCGCGCAACTCCGGCGCCGGCAGCGCCGCCCGGTCCAGCTTGCCGACGGGGGTCAGCGGGATCTCGCCGAGCACCATGATGGTGGTGGGCACCATGTGCGCGGGCAGGCTCGCCTGCACGTGTTCGGTTAGCGCCGCGACGTCGGCGACGGCGCCCGCCGCGGCATGCACGTACGAGACGAGAATGGTTGCGCCGGTGTCGAGATCATGGCCCACGGTGACGGCGAAATCGACCGAGTCGTGTGCCGCGAGCACCGCGTCGATCTCACCCAGCTCGATCCGGAAACCACGGATCTTGACCTGGAAGTCGTTGCGGCCCAGGTACTCCAGCTCGTGGTCGGCGGTCCAGCGCACCAGATCACCGGTGCGGTACAGCCGGGAACCGGTGCCGTCGAAGGGATTCGCGATGAAGCGCGCGGCGGTGAGCGACGGCCGCCGATGATAGCCGCGCGCCAGTTGCGCACCGGTGATGTACAACTCGCCGATGACACCGTTCGGCACCGGCGTGAGCCGGTCGTCCAGCACGTATTCGGTGATCGCGCGGATCGGGCCGCCGATCGTCACGGTCTCGCCCGGCACCAGCGGCGAGCTGATGTTGGTCATGATCGTGGTCTCGGTCGGGCCGTAGCCGTTGAAGAGCTCGCGGCCGGATCCCCAGCGCCGCACCAGTTCCGGCGGGCAGGCTTCGCCACCGGCGACCACGACCTGGAAATCGTCCAGTCCCGCGGGGTCGACCGAGGCCAGCGCGGCGGGCGTGATGAAGGCGTGGGTCACGCGCTCGCGCCGCAGCAGCGCCGCCAGTTCCGCACCGCCGTAGACGGTCGGCGATACCACGACCATGGTCGCCGCGCCGCCTACCGCCAGCAGGAGTTCCAGCACCGAGGCGTCGAACGAGGGTGAGGCGAAATGCAGTGTGCGCGAATCACTCGTGACGCGATAGCGGTCGCGCTGTTCGTCGCAGAAGCTCGACAGACCGGCCTGGGTGACGACCACGCCCTTGGGCTTGCCCGTCGAGCCGGAGGTGTAGATGACGTACGCGGGGTGCTCGGCCCGCAGCATCCGTGGCCGGTCCGAGTAGGTCACCGGCTCCGGTGAGAACTCCGCCAGCCCGGCCAGGAACTCGGCATCGTCGATGACGAGCCACTCGGCCGCCTCGCCTCCGCTCGCCGCCGGAACGACCGCGGCGGCGACGGCTTCGACCGTGAGCCCCAGCACCGCACCGGAATCCGCCACCATGTGCGCGACCCGGTCCTGCGGGTAGTTCGGATCCACCGGCACGAAACCCGCACCGGTCTTGGCCACCGCCCACACCGCGACCACCGACTCCACCGAGCGCGGCACACCCACCGCGACCAGATCCTCCGGCCCGATCCCCCGCGCGAGCAGCAGCCGGGCCAGGCGCGTCGACCGCTCGTCCAGCTCGGCGTAACTCAGCTGCGCCAGCGAGGTCTGTGCGTCCGCGAACACGACGGCGGTACCCGCGGGGTTGGCCTCCACGGCGGCGGACAGTAGTTGCGGCAGGGTTTTGACCCGGGAGCGCTGCGGACGAGCGGGCCGGGTGCGGGTGGGCCGCGACATCAGCCCACGACCTCACACACCACGGTCAACTGCCAGCCCTGCACCACCAACACGCCACTCCCTCATCAGTTTCTCTCAGCGGCGGCGAACCACCGCTGTCTTCACTGCCACCGCGTCACCGCGGGTGGGCCAGCGCTGCCCCGAAAGCGGTAACGCCGCGTCCGAAGCCTTGCTATTCTGCCCTGTCGGTGCACCCAGCGGCATATCGCGAGGCGCACCTTAACCAGGCCTTGAGGTCAGCCGATCCGGCTCGGCACCTCGAATCCCAGCAATTCCGCGAGCGGGATTATTTCCACGTCTCCCGCCGCGGCGGACGCGCCGCCATCGGTCAGCACCGCGGTGCGCAGATCTTCCAGTTCCCCGAAGTCGACGCTGCTCAGCCCGGCCTGGTCGGTGACCACGTGCGTCACCCACTCGTCGGCGAGCAGGCCGGTCAGATCGGCCGCGTCGGCGACCACGACGGCCGCGCCGTTGGCACCGGCCGTCACCACCTCCAGCAGCCCGGCGGCCGAACCCGGAGCACCGGTGCCGTAGGTGCGCGATTCGAAGGTCAGCTCGGCCCGACCGGCGAATCGGTCGACCGCGGCCGCCAGCTCGTCGTAGGTGAGCGGGCCCGCGACGTCGAACAGCGCCGGGTCGCTGCCGCGCAGCGTGCGCACCCGGTTCGCGTAGGTCACCGGGCGCGGGGACTGCGCGTCGAGTTCGGCCCGCACCGCGGCGTCGCCGAGGTCGAGCCACTCCAGGTCCTCGGCACCGGACCCGAGACCGACCTTGACCTCCAGTCCGGCGGGCAGGCTCGAACCCACCAGCGCCGCACCGGATTTGAGTACGGCCCAGCTCGCGACCACCGCGTCGGCGCCGCGCGCCAACCGGACCGCGACACCCGTGCCGGGGCCGCAGCCCCGATCGATCAGCACCCGCGCCAGCTTCGAGGAGCGCGCGTCCAGCTCCTGGTAACTGACGGCCTGTTCGCCGTGCACGAGCGCCGGGCCCTCGGGGTCGTCCTCCACCGCGGCGGTCAGCGACTGGGTCAGCGCGGCGCCGGCGGTGCCGGTGTTCTCGACCGCCTCGACGGCGGCGGTCTGCCCCGCCTGGCCCCGATCGCGTTCCTCGGCATCCAGGATGTCGATATCGCCGACGACGACCTGCGGATCGGCGGCCACCGCGGCCAGGATCCGCTCGAAGCGCCGGGCGAAGGCCTTGGCCGTCGACTCGTCGAAAATGTCGGTGGCATAGCTGAATACGACGCTCAGGGCACCGGAGGTGCGCGGGTCGACGATCACCTGCAGGTCGAACTTGGCGGCGATCGCGCCGGCGTCCAGCCCCGCGATCGTGAGCCCGGGCAGCTCCAGCGTCGGCGCCTCGGTGCTCTCGAACGACAGCACCACCTGGAACAGCGGATTGTGCGCGGAGCGCCCGGCGGCGACCTCCTCGACCACCCGCTCGAACGGCACATCGGCATTGCCGAACGCCGACAGGTCGGTCTCGCGCGCCTGCGCGACGAGATCGGCGAAGGCGGCGCCGCTTTCGACGGTGGTGCGCAACGCCAGGGTGTTGACGAACATGCCGACCAGGTCGTCCAGCGCCCGCTCGCCGCGGCCCGCGATCGCGGTGCCGATGGCGATGTCGGAGCTGCCGGACATCCGCGCCAGCAGCACCGCCAGCGCCGCGTGCACCACCATGAACAGCGTCGAATTGTGCTCGCGCGCCAAGCGGACCAGGCTCTCGTGCACCTCGGCGGGCACGCTGATCCCGGTCGCGGCGCCGCGCATGGACGGCACCGGCGGACGCGGGCGATCCAGCGGCAGCGCCAGTTCGCCGTTCAGCCCGGACAGGCGCTTGCGCCAGTAGGCCAGCTGCGCGGCGGCCACCGAACTCTCGTCGTCCTCGGCGCCGATGGCCGCGCGCTGCCAGAGCGCGAAGTCGGCGTACTGCACCTCCAGCGGCACCCAGGCCGGCGACCGGCCCTCGACGCGAGCGAGATAGGAGGTGGCCAGGTCGCGGGCCAGCGGCGCCATGGAGACACCGTCGGCCGAGATGTGGTGCACCACCACGACGAGCAGGTGCTCCTCGGGGTTGTCGGCCGAGTTCAGCAGCACCGCGCGCAGCGGCACCGCCGTGGTCACGTCGAACCCGCGCGACATCATCTCGGTGATCCGCGCGATCGGGTCGGCGGTGGTCTGCACCTCCAGCCCACCCGGCAGCGCCTCGGCGACCGAGACGATCTCCTGGTAGGGCAGGCCGCCCGGCTCGTTGACCGGGTAGCGGGTGCGCAGCGCCTCGTGCCGCTCCAGCACATCGGCGACCGCGTACCGCAGCGCGGACACGTCGAGCACGCCGGTGAGCCGGATGGCGAGCGGGATGTTGTAGGCGGGTGAGGCCTGGTCGAGCTGGTTGAGCACCCACATCCGCTGCTGCACCAGCGACAGCGGAATCCGCGCGGGCCGCTCACCCCGGGCCAGCGGCGGCCGGGTGGCGGCGCCGGTGCCCACGGCGACGCGGGCGGCCAGCGCCGCCACGGTCGAGGCCTCGAACAGTTCGCGCACCGCGAGGTTGGCGTCCAGCGCCTCGTTGACGCGGGCCACCGCGCGGGTCGCGAGCAGCGAATTGCCGCCCAGGGCGAAGAAGTCGTCGTCCAAGCCGACCTCGGCGCCGGGCAGCAGGCCGGTGAAGACCTCGGCCACGGCCAGTTCGATCGGCGAGGACGGCGCGCGGAAGGCGGCCGCGCTCACGAATTCCGGTGCGGGCAGGGCCTTGCGGTCCAGCTTCCCGTTCGGGGTGAGCGGCAGCGTGTCCAGCACCACGATGGCGTCGGGCACCATGTAGGCGGTCAGGAATTCCGCCGCCCCGGAACGCAATTCGACCGGGTCGAGCCGAGCCTCGGTGTCGGCCACGGCATATCCGATCAGCCGGTCGCCCGCGTGCTCGTCGGTGTGCACCAGCACCACCGCCTGGCTGACGCCCGGGCAGCGCAGCAGCGCCGACTCGATCTCGCCGAGCTCGATCCGGAACCCGCGCAGCTGCACCTGCTGATCGCTGCGCCCGGCGTATTCCAGGTTCGCGCGGCCGCCGAAGCCGACCCAGCGGCCGACGTCACCGGTGCGGTACATACGCGAGCCGGGTTCGCCGTAGGGGTTGGCGACGAAACGAGACGCGGTCAGGCCCGGACGGCCCAGGTAACCCCGGGAGAGCTGCTTACCGGCGATATTGATCTCGCCGGCCACGCCGACCGGCGCGGGATGCAGGCGCTCGTCGATGACGTAGGCGTCCAGGCCCGGCAGCGCCCGGCCGATCACGCTGGCCGCGTCGTCGACCATCTGCTCGTTCAGCTCCAGGAACGACACGTGCACCGTGGTCTCGGTGATGCCGTACATGTTCACCAGCCACGGCGCGTCCACGGCGTGCCGCTCGTACCAGCGCTTGAGCTGCCGCAGATCCAGTGCCTCGCCGCCGAAGACGACATAGCGCAGGGCCAGTTCGCCCGCGTCGGACGAGTGCGCGGCGCGGTCGGCCTCGGCCAGCTGGTAGAACGCCGAGGGCGTCTGGTTCAGCACGGTGACCTGCTCGCGAATCAGCAACTCGCGGAACAGCTCCGGCGACCGGGAGGTCAGGTAGTCGACCACGACGACGGTGCCGCCGTTGGCCAGGGCGCACCACAGTTCCCACACCGAGAAGTCGAAGGCGAAGGAGTGGAACAGGGTCCACACATCGGTTTCGTCGAAATCGAACAGCAGCTGGGTGTTGGCGAACAGCTCCACCACATTGCGATGCGCGACCCCGACGCCCTTGGGCACACCGGTGGAACCGGAGGTGTAGATGACATAGGCCAGGTTGTCCGGGCGCAGCGGCGCGAGCCGGTCCCGATCGGTGATCGGGGCGTCCGGCAACTCGCCGGTCTGCTCCAGCAGCACCAGCGGCACGGCACCCGAGGGCACCTCGCCGGCCACCTCGGCCGAGGTCAGGATGCAGGCAGGCGCGGCGTCGGTGAGCGTGAACTCCAAGCGCTGGGCCGGATAGGTGGTGTCGATCGGCAGGTAGCCCGCGCCGGTCATCAGCACCGCGAGCAGGCCGATCGGCAGCTCCTCGGTGCGCGGCAGGGCCACGGCGACAAGGGTTTCCGGGCCCGCGCCCTGTGCGATCAGCGCACGCGCCACGCGGTTCGCCCGGCGCTGCAACTCCTCGAAGGTCAGCTCGGTGGCGCCGAACCGGACGGCGATCGCGTCCGGGCGTCGGCGGGCCTGGGCCGCGATGAGATCCACGAGGGTGACCTCGGGAACCTGAGCGCCCGGGGTGTTCCACTCGCGCAGCACCAGCTCCCGCTCGCCGGGGGCGAGCAGGTCGACATCGCCGACCACGGCACCGGTGTCGCCGGTGAGCGCGGTCAGGATCCGGCGGAAGCGATCGGCGAAATCCTCGACGGTCGGCTCGTCGAACAGATCGGTGGCGTAGGTGAAGGCCAGCGAAAGACCCTGCGGGGAGCCGTCTTCGGCGAGTTCCTCGACCACTTCCAGTTGCAGGTCGAATTTCGCCAGCGGCACGTTCAGTTCCGCGCCCGCCACGCTCAGTTCGGGCAGTTCCAGCCGGGTCTGCTGCATGTTCTGTAAGACCAGCAGCACCTGGAACAGCGGGTGCCGGGCGGTGGAGCGCACCGGATCCAGCAGTTCCACCAGCCGCTCGAACGGCACGTCGGCGTGACCGAAGGCCTCGATGTCGGTCTGGCGCACCTGGCCGATCAGGTCGGTGAAGCGGGCGCCCGGCTCGATCTCGGTGCGCAACACCAGGGTGTTGACGAACATGCCGATCAGGTCGTCCAGGGCGGCCTCGCCGCGGCCCGCCACCGGTGTGCCGATGACGATGTCGCGGGTGCCGGACAGGCGCGCGAGCAGCACCGCCAGCGCGGTGTGCGCGACCATGAACAGCGTCGAATTGTGCTGCTGGGCAACCTTGTACAGGGCGGCGTGCAGCTCGGCGTCCACGGTGGTGCGCACGGTCGCGCCGTGGTTGGAGGCCGCGGCGGGGCGCGGCCGGTCGGCGGGCAGGTTCAACTGCTCCGGCAGTGCCGCGAGCCGACCCTGCCAGTAGGCGATCTGCTGGGACAGCAGGGCCGCCGGATCGTCCTCGGAGCCGAGGGTTTCGCGCTGCCAGAGGGCGTAGTCGGCGTACTGGACCGCCAGCGGCTCCCAGTCCGGACGGCCGCCCCGGGTGCGTTCCACGTAGGCGGTCATCAGGTCCCGGGTCAGCGGGCCCATCGAGAAACCGTCGCCCGCGATGTGGTGGATCACGCACACCAGCACATGCTCGTCGTCGCTCAGGCGCAGCAACTGCACCCGGACCGGCGGCTTGGCGGTCACGTCGAACTTGGTCATCGCCACCCGGGTGACGAACTCGGCCACCCGCTCCGGGACCGCGTCCAGCGTCGGAAGCGGCGGCACCGCACGGGGATCGGTCAGCGGCAGCACCGACTGCACGCCGGCGCCGTCGACCTCCGGGTAGACCGTGCGCAGCACCTCGTGCCGCTCCACCAGATCCCGTACTGCCGACTGCAACGCGACCACGTCCAGTTTCCCGGACAGCCGCACCGCGACCGGAATGTTGTTGATCGCGCTGTCCGGATCGAACCGGTTCAGGAACCACATACGCTGCTGCGCGTAGGACAGCGGCACCAGCTCGGGTCGCGGCACCGCGTGCAGGGCCCGGCCCGCCGGGGTGGCGGCCAGGCGCAGCACCCGCTCGGCCAGCCCGGTCACCGTGGACACCTCGAAGAGCAGCTGCACCGGCACGCGCACGTCGAGCGCGGAACCGATGCGGGCGGCGGCCTGCGCGGCCAGCAGGGAGTTGCCGCCGAGGGCGAAGAAGTCGTCGTCCGCGCCCACCTGCGCGTCGTCACCCGACATCAGCAGGGCCGCATAGACATCGGCGATCACCTGCTCGGCCGGGGTTACGGGAGCGCGGAATTCGCGGGTGGCGAACACCGGCTCGGGCAGCGCGGCCCGGTCGAGCTTGCCGACCGGGTTCAGCGGGATCTCGTCGAGCACCATGATCGAGGCCGGAATCATGTGCGCGGGTAGCGATTCCGCCAGGTACTCGAGCAGCGCGGCGGTGTCGACCTCGGTGTGCGGCAGCACGTAGGACACCAGCGCGGTCTGGCCCGAGGGCAGCGTCTTGCCCAGGGTGGCCGCGTAGTCGATGGCGGGGTGCGACTCCAGCGCGTTGTCGATCTCGCCCAGCTCCACGCGGAAGCCGCGCACCTTGATCTGGAAGTCGACCCGGCCCAGGTATTCGATGATGCCGTTCTCGGCGCGGCGCACCAGGTCGCCGGTGCGGTAGAGGCGGGCACCGGGTGTCTCGGCGTCGGCGCCGAACGGGCTGGCGACGAAGCGCTCGGCGGTCAGGCCGGGACGGTTCAGGTAGCCCTGGGCCAGCGCGGGGCCGGACAGATACAGCTCACCGATGACGCCGGCGGGCACCGGCCGCAACCGGCCGTCGAGCACGAACGCGCCGACGCCCGGGATGGCGGTGCCGATGGTGACCGGCTCGTCGCCGCGCATCGGCGGCGTGCTGGTGGCCAGGATGGTGGCCTCGGTCGGCCCATAGCCGTTGTAGAACTCGCGGTCCGCGGTGGCCCAGCGGCCCACCAGTTCCGGACCGAACTTGTCACCGGCCACCACCACGACCCGCAGGTCGGGCAGGTCGGCGGGATCCACCGACTCCAGCGCGCCCGGCGTGATCAGCATGTGCGTCACCTGCTCGCGGCGCAGCAGCTCGGCCAGCTCGAAGCCGCCGAACACCGTCGGCGGCGAGACCACCAGCGTGGCGCCGGTAGAGAAGGTGAGCAGCATTTCCAGCACGGACACGTCGAAGTTCGGCGAGCAGACGTGCAGCACCCGGGAATCCCCGGTGACCTGGTAGTGCTCGGCCTCGGCGGCGACCAGCCCGGCCAGGCCGGTGTGCGTGACGACCACGCCCTTCGGCTTGCCGGTGGACCCCGAGGTGTAGATGACATAGGCCGGGTGGCGCTCGTCCAGCGGCCGGACCCGGTCGGCGTAGGAAATGGGGTGTTCCGGGCGGTCCAGCACGCGCCGCGCCACGACCGGGTCGTTCAGCTCGATCCAGTAGATGTCGGAGCCGAGTTTGCGCCGGTACTGGGAGGTGGTCAGGCCGAGCACCGCGCCGGAGTCGCCGACGATGTGCGCGATCCGCTCGGCGGGGTAGGCCGGGTCGACCGGGACATAGGCCGCGCCGGTCTTCGCGATGGCCCAGATGGCGAGCACCGATTCGACGCCGCGGGCGATGCCGATGGCGACCACGTCGCCGGGGCCGATACCGCGTTCGATCAGCTCCCGGGCCAGCCGCGAGGAGTCCGCGTCCAGCTGGCGGTAGGTGAATTCCTCGGTGCCGGCGCGCACGGCCACCGCGTCGGCGGCGGACTCCACGGCGGCGGTGAGCAGCTGACCGAAGGTAGGGGTGCCCGACCTGCGGCGACGGGTACTCCGACCGGAACGACGGGCAGTATCCATTCGGGTGTAATCACCTCTCGCGTCTAGCTCGGCCGCACGGCCGTTCATCTCAGCGGCCGCACGGCCTTGTCTGTTCAGCCCCACCCCGGAGATCGTCGTCCTGGGCCGGCGCGGTCCGGGCAATCATATCGGGCTGTCCGAACCACTGAACCTGGGCGAAAAGCACAACGGGTTGCCGTACGGCACATCGATCCACCGGCGCCGAACGTTGCACGAGTGGAACGGTGACACTTCTCATAGCCAGCCGCGCCGCGTCGCCTGCACCCCGGCTTGGAACCGGGTGCTCGCGCCGAGCCGCTCCAGCAGCCGCGCGGTGCGGCGCACCACGGTGCGGCGCGACATCCCGAGGCGGCGGGCGATGGTGTCGTCGGTGGCGCCCAGCCCCATCAGGGTCAGGATCGCCTTGTCGCGTTCGTCCAGCTCCTCGGCGGAGGGATTCACCGAGATCGGCGCGGCCAGCGACCACAGCACATCGAAGGTCTTGATCATCAAGCGCAGCGCGGGCGAACCGGAGACCCGGATACCCATCGGATCCGGCCGGCGCTCGTCGGCGTGCAGCACCAGGATGCCGCGCTCGTCGTCCACGACGATCATCTTGAACGGCGGCTCCGGCAGCGTGCGCGCCTGCGCGCCACTGGCATTGGTGGCCAGGGCGTGCCGTAGTCGTTCGGCGTCCTGATAGATGGTGTCCTGATAGAGCGTCTGATATCGGATGCCCTCGTTGAGCCGGGCCCGCTTGAGCTGGAACTGGCGCTGCTCGCGCTCGGAATCACTGAGATAGGGCCCGCGTTCGATCAGCTTCACCGAAGCGCGTGCCGCGGACTGGATCTCCTCGAAGTCGGCCAGCATCTCGACCCGCTCGAAGACGGGCACGATGGCGCCGTTGCTGCGCGGAGAACGCCGCACCGAACGGAAGGTCTCGCTGAGCCGGGCCGCCGCGGCGTGCATCTGGCTGATCTCGTGCTGGCGGCGCCGCGCCTCGGACTCCGAAAGCGACTCCGGCGCATGGGCATCCCAGATCGGTTCGCCGGCGCCGTCGGAAAGCTGTACCGCCGCTTGGAGTTCGCACAGCATTTTCAGCGACGCCGCCGCCGACTCTTGCGAAACATCCAGGTAGCTCGCGATATCGGCCAGCCCGGAGCGTGGATGATGCACCAGCACGGCGTAGGTCCGCCCGTGCGGTGATCCCGGTTCGAAGATATCGCCCAGCTCGGTCACGACAGGAGCCTAACCAGCGGTCTGCCGCTCTGTAGGTGAGATGTCAAGCTGGGCAACGAATATCAGTGCTTCGAAGGGCCCCACTGCATCGGCACACCCTTGGCGGCCAGATACTGCATGGGGTCGATTTTCGCGCCGCCCTGATCCCAGATCTCCAGGTGCAGGTGCGGGCCGGTGGAGTTGCCGCGGTTACCGACCGAGGCGATCACGTCGCCGGCCTTCACGCGCTGGCCCTGCTGCACGAACATGTCGTTGACGTGTCCGTAGACCGCGGTGGTGCCGTCTTCCTGCAGCACCCGCACCCACAGGCCGAAGCCCGAGGCCGGGCCCGCCTCGATGACGGTGCCGTTGCTGACGGAGTGGATCGGGGCGCCGATCTGATCGGCGAAGTCGATGCCGTAGTGCATCTCGCCCCAGCGGGAGCCGTAGGTGGAGCTGATCTGGCCGGCCACCGGGCGCACCGCGACGGCCGGAGCCACCTGCTGCTGCACACCCTTGAGGATGTCCTCGACCTGGGCCAGCGGGCCCGCGAGCTCGGGCGGCAGGTTCTGGATGCCGAACGGCTGCGCGACGGGGGCGGCGACCTGGGCCGCGACCGGCGTCGGCTCGGGCGCCACCTCGGCGACCGGGCTGGCGAACTTGGCCTGGGTGGCGGCGATCTCGCCGGCGCCCTTGAAAGTAATGGGCTCGGCGGCCTTGTCGTCGGTGTCGTGATGCGGCGACAGCGGCGCGGCCAGCGCGGGGGCGACCTGCGTCGCGGTGCCCACCAGGGCACCGGCGGCGACCGCGAAGGTGGCGACGCGCTTGACGCGATCGCTCGACGGCGACTCGGCGCGATGCCGCGACCGGCGCTCCGATACCGAAACCTGATCGCCCAGAAGGCTCATAACGGTGATGGAACTGGGGCCAACCCGGTGCTGCGACAAAGCTTCGTCCTAGCGTCCGACCTACAGGGGGAACGGAGTACCGTTTCGATCGGTTCGTACCAATCGGCCTGGTTCCGAAGTTTGTAACGTTTCGGCTTCCGTTGTGACGGGAACTCTACCCCGTCGTGACCATTTCGCAACCTTCTCTTATGTTTACGCAGGTGACGAGCAGTAGTAGCGGCTGGATTCCGGTAACGGCCTGCCGTTATCCGTGACCTTCGTGGTGCGAGACTGGATCTCGTGATCCTCGACGAGTTACAGACACCGATCGTGCTCGCGCCCATGGCGGGTGGCCCTTCTACGCCGGAGCTGACCGCGGCCGTGTCCGAGGCCGGCGGGCTCGGCCTGCTGGCCGCCGGCTACCTGAGCGTCGAGGAGACCGCCGCGCGGATCGAGAAGACGCGGGCGCTCACCGGCAGGCCGTTCGGCGTCAACCTGTTCGCGGCGGGCGCGCCCACTCCCCCGGCCGAATTCGCCGAATACCTGGCCACGCTGGCCGCGGACCACGAGGTCGGCACGCCGAAGTACGACGGCGACGCCTGGGACGAAAAGATCGATCTGCTGGTCGTCGCCCCGGTGCCGGTGGTCTCGTGCACCTTCGGCTGCTTCGACGCGGAGCAGGTCGACCGGCTGCACGCCGCGGGCTCGGAGGTATGGGTGACGGTCACCTCGGTGGCCGAAGCCCGGATCGCCGCCGCGGCCGGCGCCGACGCGCTCGTCGCGCAGGGCGCGGAGGCCGGCGGGCACCGCGCCACCTTCGCCGACCGGGTCGCCGACGATGCCACCGATCCGCTCGGGCTGCTGGCGCTGCTCCAGTTGCTCACCGCCGCCGTCGATCTGCCGGTGGTCGCCACCGGCGGTATCACCACCGGCGCCGGGCTGGCCGCCGCACTGGCCGCGGGCGCCCGGGCCGCGCAACTGGGCACCGTGTTCCTGCGCTGCCCGGAAGCCGGTACCAATTCGATACATAGGGGCGCACTGGGTTCGGAGACCCCCACGATGCTCACCCGAGCATTCACCGGGCGTCGAGCCCGCGGCCTGCGCAACCGATTCCTGCTGGAGCACACCGACGCTCCCGCCGCGTACCCTGAGATCCATTACGCGACCGCACCATTGCGGGCCGCCGCACGGGCCGCCGGTAACGCCGACGAGGTGAATCTGTGGGCCGGGCAGACTCACGCGCTGACGCCCGAGTTACCGGCAGGCGAACTAGTTGCACAACTGTCATCGGAAGCGAAAATCGCTCTGACCAAGGCACTTTCGCGCTGATTCCAGGGTTGTTGACAACCGCTTTCGAATAGACTTCAGGGGCATCGCAACCGCCATCCACCCCACCCCTGGAGGAGAGCGCACATGTCCCTCGATGTCCCCACCGCCCTGCTCGAACGCGCCGAACGCGGCGAGGTCGACGACGCCGACTTCGTCGAATGCGTACGGACCTCACTGCCCTACGCCTACGAAGTAGTCAGCCGGGTGGCCGCCGATCTCCATTCCGGCACAGAGGAATACGCCGACAACCTCATCCCGCCGCCGGACGAGGTCGCCCGCGGCCAGCTGTTGCGCGCCATGGCCTCGGATGCCATCCGCGGCGGCCTGGAACGCCACTTCAACATCAAGCTGGCCTTCCAGAACTGCCACCGGGTCGCGGCTTTCCCGCTCTCGGCGGTCGGCGGCGATACCTACAGCACCTTCATCGGCACCCGGGCCCAGCTGCTCAACCAGAACCCGGAGCTCCGTAACTGCTGACGGCACAACCGAACACGGCCCGCCCCGGCATCCTCTGCCGGGGCGGGCCGCTGTGTGTTCGGCTCAGGACAGCTTGGTGACCTGCAGCTCGCCCTCGGCGTACTGGGCGCGCAGGCGCTTCTTGTCGAACTTGCCGACGCTGGTCTTGGGCACCTCGGGGATGAAGGTCCAGCGTTCCGGCAGTTGCCATTTCGCGAACTTGTCGGCCAGGAACTCGCGCAGTTCCTCCGGCTCGGCCTCGGTGCCTTCCTTGAGCACGATGGCGACCAGCGGGCGCTCGTCCCACTTGTCGTCCGGGACGCCGATGACAGCCGCCTCGGCGACCGAGGCGTGCCCCATCACCGCGTTCTCCAGGTCCACCGACGAAATCCATTCGCCGCCGGACTTGATCACGTCCTTGGAGCGGTCCACCAGGGTGAGGTAGCCGTTCGGGGTGATCTTGCCGACGTCGCCGGTGCGCAGCCAGCCGTCGTCGAACTTGTCCGGGTCGACCTGGGCGCCGTCGGGCGAGTAGTAGGAGCCGGTGATCCACTGGCCGCGAACTTCCACCTCGCCCAGCGCTTCGCCGTCGTTGGGCACCACGGAGCCGTCGTCGGCGACCAGTCGCGCCTGGACGTTGGCCGGGAAGCGGCCCTGGGTGTAGCGGTAGGACCATTCCTCGTCACCGCTGACGCCGACGGGCGGGTGCGCGACCGAGCCGAGCGGGGAGGTCTCGGTCATGCCCCAGGCGTGCAGCACCTTGACGGAGTACTTCTCCTCGAAGGTATGCATCATCGCCGGCGGCACGGCCGACCCGCCGACCACCACGGTGCGCATGTGCGAGATGTCCTGCGGCGCGGCGGCGAGCTGGGCCAGCACGCCACCCCAGATGGTGGGCACGGCGGCCGCGAAGGTCGGCTGCTCGGCGGCCATCATCTCCAGCAGCGGGCCGGGCTGCAGGAAGCGGTCGGGCATCAGAACATTCGCGCCCGACATCAGCGCCGCGTAGGGCAGGCCCCAGGCGTTGGCGTGGAACATCGGCACGATCGCCAGCACATTGTCGGCGCCGCTGAAGCCCATGCTGTTGGGCTGGCAGACCTGCATGGCGTGCAGCCAGTTGGAGCGGTGCGAATACACCACGCCCTTCGGGTCGCCGGTGGTGCCCGAGGTGTAACACATTGCGGCAGCGGAACGTTCGTCGATGACCGGGAAGTCGAAGGTGTCCGGCTGCGCGGCGAGCAGTTCGGTGTAGGAGTGCACCTGCACGCCCTCGGGCGCCTGCAGCGCGGCGGCGTCACCGTTGGCGACGATGACGTGGCGGACGGTCTTCAGGTTCGGCAGGTACTGGCCGAACAGCGGCAGCAGCGTGCCGTCCACGATGACGACCTGGTCCTCGGCGTGATTGGCGACGTAGACCAGCTGCTCCGGGAAGAGCCGGATGTTGAGCGCGTGCAGGACCGCGCCCATCGCCGGCACGCCGATGTAGGCCACCAGGTGCTCGTTGTTGTTCCACATGAAGGTGCCGACCCGGTCGCCCTCGCCGATCCCCATGTCGCGCAGGGCGTTGGCCAGGCGCGCGGCGTCGGCGCCCAGCTCGCGGTAGGTCATGGTGCGCACGCCGGTGCCGGTCCAGGTCGACACCGTGCTGTCGCCTTGGAAGGTGGACGCGTACTTCAGCAGCGTCGCCAGCGACAGCTGTTCGTCCTGCATGGTGCTGAACATCGGGTACTCCTCTTTTCCTGCCTGTGGCCGAAGAGAGCCACGTCACATCCGGGATGCTACCCAAAGGTAGTCGAGCCGGAATCGCGCCGCCCGAAATCTGAAACTGGGGAGCATCAAATTCGAAATCGCTGGTCATAGCGATTGCACATGGGCCGCCGCGAGCGGCGAAGCCGGAGCTGCCTGCCCGCACCGGCGGCCGCGGCGGGTAGAAACAGGGGCATGCCAGTTGATCGGATGCTGCCCACCCCCGAGGCGCGCGACCTCATCGACCTCACCCGCGATATCGCCGACAAGGTGCTCGAGCCGCGGGTCGTGGAATCCGAGAAGACCGGGACGTTTCCCGACGGGGTCTTCCCGGCGCTGGGCGCCGCGGGGCTGCTGAGCCTGCCGTACCCGGAGGAATTCGGCGGCGGCGGTCAGCCCTACGAGGTGTATCTGCAGGTCCTCGAGGAGCTGGCGAGCCGGTGGGCCGCGGTCGCGGTGGCGGTCAGCGTGCACAGCCTGTCCTGCCATCCGCTGTTCAGCTTCGGCACCGATGAGCAGCAGCAGCGCTGGCTGCACGACATGCTGTCCGGCGAAACCATCGGCGCCTACAGCCTTTCCGAGCCGCACGCCGGTTCCGATGCCGCCGCACTGCGCTGCCGGGCCACCAAAACCGCGGACGGCTACCGCCTCAGCGGCGCGAAGGCCTGGATCACCAACGGCGGCCGCGCCGACTTCTACACGCTGTTCGCCCGCACCGGCGAGGGCTCGCGCGGCATCTCCTGCTTCCTCGTCCCCAAGGACCTGCCGGGCCTGAGCTTCGGTAAACCCGAGGAGAAGATGGGCCTGCGCGGCATCCCCACCACCACCGCCGCCTACGACGACGCCCTGCTCCCGGCCGAACGCCTGGTCGGCGCGGAGGGGCAGGGCCTGTCCATCGCCTTCAGCGCCCTGGACTCCGGGCGGCTCGGCATCGCGGCCGTCGCCACCGGTCTCGCCCAGCGCGCCCTGGACGACGCCGTCGCCTACGCCAAGGAGCGGGAGACCTTCGGCCGCCACATCATCGATCATCAGGGCCTGGGCTTCGTGCTCGCCGACATGGCCGCCGCCGTCGACTCCGCCCGCGCCACCTACCTCGACGCCGCGCGCCGCCGCGACGCCGGCCTGCCCTACTCCCGGCAGGCCAGCGTCGCGAAGCTCATCGCCACCGACGCCGCCATGAAGGTCACCACCGACGCCGTCCAGGTGCTCGGCGGCTACGGCTACACCCAGGACTTCCCGGTCGAGCGCTACATGCGCGAAGCCAAGGTGATGCAGATCTTCGAGGGCACCAACCAGATCCAGCGCCTGGTCATCGCCCGCGGCCTTGCCGGAAGTTAGCTAGAGGACGGTGGAGGCGGCGACTTCCTTGGCCCGACCGCGCACCTGGAAGGCGCCGATGATCTCCATGATGCCCATGAAGATCAGCCACCAGCCGACCACCAGGGTGAGGGTGGCGATGGAGCTGATCGGCCAGATCATCAGCGCGAAGCCGCCGATCAGCAACATCAGGCCGAAGAAGATCTGCCAGCCGCGCCCGGGCAGGCCCGGCTCGGCGCCGGCGCTCATCAGCGTCGCGACACCGCGGAACAGCCAGCTGATGCCGATCCAGATCGCCAGCAGGACAATGGAGTCGCCGACGTTCCGGAAGCACAGCACCGCCAGGATGATCGCGATGATGCCGCTGAGCACCGACAGCAGTCGCCAGCCCACGCCGACGTGCGCGCCGAACGCCGCGATCAACTGCAAGATGCCCGAGACCAGCAGGTAGGCGCCGAACAGCGCGCCCGCGACGACCAGGGTCGCGCCCGGCCAGACCAGCATGAGAATTCCCAGTACCACGGACAGGACGCCGACCAGCAGCAATGACGACCAGGCGCCGCGCGCCAGCTGCTGCAACGGACCTTCGTGGACTCCCGCTTCGGTGGTTGCCATGCCAGCAGCCTAAGCGTCACCGAGCGATAGCTGAATAGTTGCTGAATTGCGATTCGGCGACAACTCGAGACGAGGACAATGGCTCAGCGGGTAGGCCGGGAGGTGGCCCGGTGGTCCTGCCACAGGCCCAGGTCGAAGTACAGCGTGGTCATGGCGTCCCACAGCGCCGGCCACGACTGCTTCGGCCCCTGGCATTTCCAGACGGCGACCATCCGGTCGATGCCGGGGATGCCCATCGTGTCGTTGACCCGCACGATGCGCTCGACCTCGGCGAAGCGCGCGCGCAGCTCCGGCTCGGCGGTATCGAGCCCGACGTAGATCACCGTGTTCGTCGCATCCGGCGGCGGCCCGAAGAATCCGAAGCCCCGGCTCGGGCTGTACGTGGCGGGCAGGTCGTACTGCTGACCGAACTGTTCGACCGCGCCGGCCTGCCAGTAGCCCTGGGCGATGACGACCGCGTTCGCCTGCTCCTCGGGCGTCAGCGTGCCGTAGCCGATGTCGACAGCGGCGACCATATCGTTCCAGTTGGTCGTCCCCCACAGCCCCGACCGCAGGCCGAGGTCGATGGCGTCGTAGGCCTGGGCGCGCCAGCTGGGCGGCAGCGGCAGCACGGTGAGCGAGGCGACGAACATCAGCACCGTCGCCACGACGGTCGGAATCAGCGCGAGATTCATCCAGCGCTTCCGGTCGTACTGCCACAGCGCGACCGCGCCGAGCGCGAACATCGCCGGAAAGAAGCCGGTCGGGTAGTACGGCCGGCCGTGCGTGACGATGACGAACGCGGTCATGATCACCAGCGCGATCGCGATGAAGCGATACGGCCGCAGCGACTCCTGCTTGAACACACCCCAGAACGCGATGGCGATCAGCAAGCTGCCGAGCAGACCCGCCAGGCCGAGCCACTGCGGCAGGAACCCCGGCGGGCCGTAACCCGTGGCGTCCTGCTCGGCGCCGATGATCGTGCCCATCGCCAGCTGCGGCCAGTTGTGCTGGGACTGCCAGTAGAGGATCGGGATCAGCGACGAGGCGAGAATGCCGGTGGCGACCCACAGCGCCGGGCGGCGCAGGATCTCGCGCGGCCCGCACAGGATGACCGCCAGGCCCAGGCACGCCCAGACCAGCGGAATCATCCACTTCACCTGCATGTCCAGCGCGGCAACGAGTCCCGCGATGACGAGCAGCCGGTCCTGCCGGGTCCGGACCCAGCGGACGAACAGCCAGGTGATCACGGCCGTGAGCGTCGCGTCGAAGGAGAACGTGCTCAGGATGACCTGGGTGGCCAGCAGGTAGGAGGTGGCGTAGGTGCCGGCGGCGAGCAACTGCACGCGGTGGCTGCCCCGGAGTTCGTAGGCGATCAGCGCCGCCACCACGATCGCGCCCACACCCATCACCACGGCCGGGAACCGCAGGGCCGTCAGCGATCCCGGCGCGAGCAGGTCCGCGATCCGGGCGAACAGCGGCACGATCACGCCTTGATCGGCGTAGGTGTAGTCCAGGCGCCGTCCGGCGGAAAGGAAATAGAGTTCGTCGCCGAAATAGTCGTAGCGGGCGGCGGTAACCGTCAGCACTATCGTGGCGATCGAAGCCATCAGCGCGACGCCGCGCCAGGCGAACGTCGGCCGGATATCCGGAATATCGTCCGGATCGATGCGCGCCTCGAGGACCGCTGTCATGAACTGCCCCTATAACTTTCCGACAGGTGCCTACGACGCCACCCAGTACTGGTGGCGCCACCCTGTTCGCTGGTGAACCGATTCCTCCCCGGCAGCGAACTTGGTGAGCGCGAGCGCTCGGTGGTCCTGCTCGGATTGTGCAGTTTTGCGCAACATTAGTTTGTACCACTACAGTCCGCAAATGTATGGCCGGGCACAGCGATAGCCGCCTGCTGTGAATTACCCGGAACGGCCCGGCGAGACCGCCGTGACCTGGGTGGCGAATTGCGTTGTGGCTGAATGCGGTTACCGATTTCGGCGAAAGTTCGGCCACCGTTCACCGGCGCGGACAGTAAAAGTGATCCTTGACACAATTGCCCGGTCGCTCGAACTGCATGCTTCCATTTGCAAGCATCGATCTGAATAAACGACCGGCGCAACGACTCTCGTGAGCAGGTTCAGAATTCGAGGTTCGGGGCGGGGATCAGGCCGCGCCGGATCGCCTCCGCGCCGAACCTCTCCACCTGATCCCGCCCTCGCGCAACGCTTTCCGGTACATCGGTCTCGAGGTACTCGCGCACCTTGCGCCGCCAGAAAGCCAGGTGCTGCAGCAGCTCCGCGTCGGTCTGGCTCTCAGGGGGTCCCATGTTGATGGCCATGCCTGGCATCATCCGACCGGGCGCCGCCCGTGCGGCGCATTGCGGTCGGCACGGTGTTTCGCCCAGCACTCGGGACAGGGAATCATGACAATGTCACAGGCACGCCGGTTGCAAATACTTGCAGCCCCGAATACGCCTGATATGGCGGGCACATTCATCGGCGATGAGCGCAATCGGGCTCCATTCTCCGGCATCTACTGGTGCCCCTATTTGTACCGGCTTGCGAAAAACGCCACCCCCGCGTATCTCAATTCCGATCCCCCCGCGTTGCTAACAAATCCATTGTCCCGGACGATCTTTCAGCCAGGCTCGCCGTTCTGAGGCCCCGCACCCTGACTGAAGGACTCCCGCATGATGAACGCAGTACGTGGAATTGTTATCGCCACCGTAATCGGCGCGACCACCGTGATCGGTGGCGGCGTCGCCGCCGCCGAGCCCACCACCATCGGCGAGGGCTGGCCGACGAATCTCTGCGACTCCCACCCGCTGCTGAAGGTGTGGTGCCTGCTCACCACCGGCTCGGCCTAGCCGAATCCGGTTCTCGCACATCATGATCGGGTGTGCGAGTCCGGCCGCCGCCGGGTGACCCACCGCCCGCACCGAAACCCGGCCCGGCCACGCGTACGATTTGCCAGGTCATGGTCTTTATCCGGGTGTTGGGTGCGTTCGTAGCCGAGGTCGGCGCCGAACCCGTTCCCCTCGGCGGGCCGCGGCAGCGCGGGGTGCTGGCCCTGCTGGTGGCGGCGCGCGGGCAGGTTGTTCCGGTCGACCGGCTGGTCGAGGACCTGTGGCGTGGCGAAGCGCCGTCGCGAGCGCTGGCGTCGCTGCAGGCGTACGTGTCCAACCTGCGCCGCCTGCTGGAACCCGCTCGCCCGCCGCGCGCCCCGGCCCGCTTGCTGGTGAGCGCGGCGCCCGGCTACGCGTTGCGGCTGCCGCGAGAAGCGGTGGACGCGTGGCGCTTCGAGGAGCTGCTCGACGCGGCCCGCACCCTCCCCGATCCCCGGGCCGCGCGCGCCCGGCTGGACGAAGCGCTGGCGCTGTGGGGCGGACCCGCGTTCGCCGAGGTCGCCGACGAGCCGTGGGTCGCCGCCGAAACCGCGCGGCTCGACGAATTGCACCTGGTCGCCCGGGAGCTGCACATCGCCGCCGGACTGCGGCTCGGTCACCCGGCGACGGTGGTGCCCGACACGGAGCGCCTCACTCGCGACCATCCGCTGCGCGAGGAAGGCTGGCGCTTACACGCCCTCGCGCTGTGGAGCAGCGGTCGCCAGGCCGACGCCCTGGCCGCGCTCCGCCGCGCTCGCGCCACCTTCGCCGACGAGCTGGGTCTGGATCCCGGGCCGGGCCTGGTGGAATTGGAAGAGGCGATCCTCGCCCAGCGCACGGACTTCCTGCGCGAAGCAGTTCCGGTGCGCGACACGGTGCCGACGCACGACGCGGTGCCGGTGCGCGACGCGGTGCCGGTGCGCGACGCGGTGCCGACGCACGACGCGGTGTCAGTGCGCGACATGGTGCCGACGCACGACGCGGTGCCGGTGCGCGACACGGTGCCGGTGCGCGATATGGCGCCGAATAACGACTCCAGTACAAGGGATTTCGACTCCGAACGGATGCCGTCGGCGTTTACCCACGGGCCGATCACGACACCGTTCGTTGGACGGGAGGCCGAGCTCGCGGCGCTGCTGACGGCAGCCGGTGAGGCCGTCGGCTCCGGGGCGCGTGTCGCGCTCGTCACCGGGGAGGCGGGGCTCGGCAAGTCGACACTGCTCGAGCATTTCGGGCGGCGACTCGAAGCGGACGGGTGGCTCGTGGCCGCCGGGCGCTGCCCCGACGTGGACAGCGCCCCACCCGCGTGGGCGTGGGTCGAGGTCCTGCGGGCGGTCGCGAGCAGCGTTCCGATGGGCGAGTTCGCCGCCGACCTGGCGCCGTTGCTCTCGGACTCGGTGCGGGAGAACGGTGACGCGGCGGCCGGACGGTTCCGGCTACGACAGGCCCTGTGGGCCCGGCTCTCGACAGCGGCCGTCGACCGCCCGGTCGCCGTCGTCGTGGACGACCTGCACTGGGCGGACGCCGCCACACTGGAACTGCTCGGTGGCGGCGTCGACGCGCGGGGCCCGATCCTGATCGTCGCGGCGTACCGCGCGGATGAAAGCGAACGTCTCACAACAACACTCGCGTCCCTCGCCCGCACCGCGCCGCTCCGGCTGGACCTGCCCGGACTCGACCACGACAGCGTCGCGGAGCTGGTGCGCACCGAGTGCGACGCCGACGACGCGACCGTGGCCGGGATCGCCGAGCGGACCGCGGGCAACCCGTTCTATGTGCGGGAGAGCGCGCGGCTGCTCAACGGCGAGGGCGCGCTGATCGCGCTCTCCGAAGTTCCCGAGGGTGTACGGGATGTGTTGCGGCGCAGGCTCGCACGGTTGCCCGAGAGCGGCGTGTCCGTCCTGCGGCTGGCGGCGGTGGCCGGCCGGGAAAGCTCGGTGGAGATGCTCGTGCGGGCCGCCGACACCGACGAGGACGGCGTCCTGGACGCACTGGACGCGGGCGTCATCGCCGGGCTGCTCGACGAGCCCGGACCCGGGCTCGTCCGATTCGTGCACGCGCTGGTGCGGGACACGCTGGTCACCGATGTCAGCCGAATGCGGATCACCAGGATGCACGCCCGGATCGCCACAGCCCTGGAAGGCTCCGGCGATATCGCGGCCCTCGCCCATCACTATGCGCGAGCGGGATCACCGAAGGCGGTCGGCTATTGCGTGCGGGCCGCCGAATTGGCCGAGGCGCGCTATGCCCACGACCTGGCGGCCGCGCTGCTCACCGACGCCGTCGCCAACTGCACCGACCCGGACGAGCGGGTCGATCTGCTCGGCAGGCTGCTGCGCGCGCAAGTCAGAGCCGGGGACGTCACCGCGGCCCGGCGCACGCGTGAGCAGGCCGTGGAGTACGCCGAGTCCCTCGGGCGCGCGGACCTGATGATCGCCGCGTTCAGCGCCTGGACCGAGCCCACGCCCTGGCAGGCCCGCACCTACGGCACGGTCGACCATCCCATCGTCGACCGCCTCCGCCGTTTGCTCGCGCAGACCGGTCTTGCCCCCGACGTGCGGTTTCACCTCCTCATCGCCTATGCCCACGAACTGGTGGGCGAGGGCGATCCGACCGTGCTCGCGGCCGCCCGGGAAGCGCTCGATCTGGCCACCGCCCCCTGTCTCCGGGCCGCGGCGCTACTGGTTCTCGGGCGCGAGTCCGGGCAGGCGGAGTACTCCCATGAGCTGATGGAGATCGTCGCCGAGCACGACCTACCGGTCTACCGCATGACCGGGTTGCTCAACCTGGCCGCGAACGCCGCCGCGACCAACGACCCGGCGACCATGCGCCGCCTGCTCGAGCAGGTGCTCGACCTCGCCCGCGCCTACCGGATGCCGGAGGCGGCCGGTGCCGCCGAGATCGCGCTGACATCGCTGGTACTCATCGAGGGCCGGTTCGCCGAGGCCGAGCGGCTCTACGCGGAGGCCACCGAACAACTCGAACGCGCCGGGTCGGTGCACGCCGCGGGCTTCCTGCGCCTCACGCTGGCGGTGACCTGGCTCAACGCCGGCACCCTCGGCGACCACTTGGACGACGTGCGGTCGCTGCACGAGATTCTCGGCCCGATGGTCGCCGACCTGCTCACACTGGCCCTGCACGCGGCCGGCCACGACGACGAAGCCCAGCGGGCCCGCACCGCGCCGACCCTGATCCGGCCCGACTTCTTCTTCACCTTCCTGACGAGCCTGCGCGCGATGGCGCTCGTCGCCCTGAACGACCGCGAGGCCGCCCAGCAGGTCTACGCCGACCTGCTCCCGCACCGCGACGGTCCACCGGCGGGCGCGGCGAGCCTGTCGCTGGCACTGCGGCCGGTCGCCCACACGCTCGGCGAGCTCGCTCTCCTGCTCGACCGGTACGACGAGGCCGCCGAACATTTCGCCACGGCCGCCGTCGTCGCGGACCAGTGGCGCGCACCCCACTGGTCGGCCGATGCACGATCTCGCGCCGATCATGTTCTGGGCCTTCAGGTTTCGCCGCCGCAACGCTGAAAGATAGATCGGCAATCCGGTCGCTCCAAGTCGGCTCCAAGTGCGTTCCAAAACCCGGGGCGCAATCTCGACCTCAACAGAAACGAACTGGTCGAGGAGCGACAATGAGCACAACCACTTTCCGGGCCGCGGTCGTCCGCACACCGAGCGGACCCGATTCCATCGAGATCATCGATGTCCCCCTCGCCGAGCCCGGCCCCGGCGAGGTCCGCGTCGCGGTCGCCGCCGCGCCGGTCAACCCCACCGACCTCGGGGTCGTGGGCGGCTTCTTCCACCAGATGGGCATGATCGACCAGCCCGCCCACACCGGCCTGGGCTGGGACTTCGCCGGCACCGTGCATGCCGCCGGGCCGGGCGTCGACCTGGCTGTGGGCACGCGGGTCGCCGGTGTCGTCCTGGGTTTCGACCGCGACTTCGGCACCTACGCCGAGCAACTCGTGGTGCCCGCCGCCGAACTCGCCGTGGTGCCGGACGGGCTCGACTTGGCCGCCGCGTCGACGGTGCCGCTGAGCGGCTTGGGTGCGGCGCAGATCGTCGACCTGCTCGGGGACGCGACCGCCGACGGCAACCGGTTGCTGGTGACCGGCGCGGCCGGCGCGATCGGCGCCAACGTGGTCGCCCTCGCGCCGGATCGAGGCTGGCGGGTGACCGGTCTGGCCCGCACCGAGGACGAGCGATTCGTCCGCGGCCTCGGCGCCGATTTCGTCACCGCCGCCGAGCCGGGCTGGGACGCGGTCGTCGACACCACCTCGCAGCAGCTGTGGGGCCTGACCCCGGTCCGCGACGGTGGTTCCTTCGTCGGCGTCCGGCCCAACATCGTCCCCGCGGCCGAACGCGGGATCACAGTGAACGTGCTGATGGCGCAGTCGGACGGCCCGCGTCTGGCACAACTGCTGGCCCGCGCCGCGTCCGGCCGGTTGCCGACCCGAGTGCACGCGGTCCTGCCGCTGACCCAGGCCGCCGACGCGCACCGGGCTATGGCCGAAGGCGGGACGCGCGGCCGCTACGTGCTCGAGCCCTGACCCGCCGCCGCCACCAGCTCACGAATACTCGCAAGGAGAACAACAATGTCCCTCAAGACGATCAACACCGTCCTCGCCGCCACCTTCATCCTGTTCATCCTCTGGTTCGGGACGGGCTACATCCTGAGCCCGGAGGCAACAGCGGCCGGCTTCGGCCTACCGAGCTGGCCGCCCGGCGACGGCGGCGGCTTCCTCATCGTCAAGGGCGTCCGCGACGTCGTCATGGCCCTGGTACTGGCCATCCTGCTCGTCACCGGCCACCGCCGCGCACTCGGCTGGGTCCTACTGGTGCAGTCCCTCGCCGCCTACGGCGACATGACCAACGTCCTGGCCCACAACGGCTCCGTATCCACCGCACTCGCCGTCCACTGCCTGACCGCAACGCTGATGGTGATCAACGGCCTCCTGATAATGCGCGAAACCCGCAAAACCCCGGCCACCCCCACCCCACAACTTGTCTAACGCCATCGAACCCGAAGCGGCCCGGCCCCCAGCCGGGCCATTTTCGGTATCCGCGTTCGCGTATCGCGCCGTCCCAGAGCAGAACTGGGGAATTCGTTCACTGAAGTGCCCTCGGCAGGATTCGAACCTGCGACACCCGCTTTAGGAGAGCGGTGCTCTATCCCCTGAGCTACGAAGGCTGGGCTAGATGGTTTCGGAGTCTACCGGGTGGGGTGGGTGGGGGCGGAATCGTGGGGAGCGTCAGTGGCTGTCGAGGCCGGTGCTGTCGTGGCCGGCGTTGTTGTAGTCGCTCTGGTCGTAGCCGCCGGAGTCGTAGCGACCCTGGTTTAGTCGCCTTGGCCGTAGCCGCTCGAGTCGTAACCGCGCTGATTGTGGCCGCCGCCTTGGTTGTAGTCGCGCGAATCGTAACTGCCCTGGTTGTAGCCGCCCGAACCGAAATTGCCCTGGTCGTAGCCGCCGGAGTCGTAGCCACTCTGGTTGTAGCCGCCGGAGTCGTAGCCACTCGCGTCGTCGTAGGTAGCGGACGGGGGGTTGCCGTATTCGCCGAGGGCGGGGTCGTTGCCCTCGTCGAAGCCCTGCTCGAAGGTGGTGGCGTCGTAGGTGATGCCGGGCATGTCGGCGAAGAGGGCGGTGAAGAGGGCGGTGGCGCCGAGGGTCCAGGCGCCGGTGAGTAGGGCGGGGCGCCACCAGGGTTCGGAGTACCAGCCGCCGGGGACGGGGCGGCCGGCGACCAAGCCGCCTGGGAAGTAGTGGGGGGTGGCGGAAGAAGGGGTTGGGGAGGCGGTGATGTGGCGGCCGTCGTCGTAGACGGCGATGCGGTCTTCGGTGACGCGGCCGGCGCGGTTTTGGTAGGCGAGCTGTGGGATGGCGGGGCCGGGGTCCATGCCCATCGCGGTGCGGGCGGCGCGGATGTAATAGAGGCCTTCGAAGGCGGTTTGTTTGGCGAGACGGGCCTGGACGGGGGTTCTGGCCTGGTCGAGTTGGGCGCCGGCGGCGTTGTGGCGTTCGGCCGCGTCGGCGAGGGCCTGCCCGGCGGCCTCGTTGCTGGGCACAAGGTTGTAGACCTGGCCGCCGAGGCGCTCGTTCTCGCGTCTGGCCTCGGCCAGCGCGTCGTCGAGCTCGTACTCGGCCAGGCCCCGGGGGCTGCCTTTCGGTCTCATCACGAGCAGCACGGCGACGATCACGACCACCAGCAGGAGTAGGAGCCAGATCATCGTTCGCTCGCCTTCCGTTCGCGGATTTCGAACGGATACGAGTTTACTGATTATTTGCTGACATTCCTTACGGGCGGTTTAACTCGCAGTTAAGCGTTTGCTGTGTAATTACTGGGCCGCGGCCTCGGTGTAGTCGGCCGGTTTGAAGGTCTTCGTCTTCCAGCGGTAGAGCACCGTGGCGCCGGGCCAGTTGTTGGTGATGCGACCGGCGGCGTTGCGGTACCAGCTGGAACAGAAGTTCCAGGGGGTGTCCTTCAGGCGGCGCTGCAACCAGTCGTCCCAGTCCTGTTCGGCGTTCACGCGGGCGGCCAGCTGGCGGCCGGGGCGTTCGGCCAGGTACTGCACGACCTGACGGATGTAGCGGGCCTGGGATTCGAGCATGTAGATGATCGATCCCGAGCCGACGTTGGTGTTCGGGCCGTACATCATGAACAGGTTCGGGAAGTCCGGCACCGAGACGCCGAGGTAGGCGCGGGCCCCCTGGTCACCCCAGACGTCGGTGAGCTTGCGCCCGCCGACGCCGTAGATGTTCATCGGGGCGAGGAATTCGGTGCCCTTGAATCCGGTGCCGTAGATGATGACGTCTACCGGGTGCTCGACGCCGTCGGCGGTGCGGATGCCGTTCGGGGTCACCGCCTCGATCGCGGTGGTCTCGACGGCGACGTTGGGCTGGGCGAGCGCCGGGAAGTACTCGTTGGAGAACAGTCCGCGCTTGCAGCCTGCCGCGTAGTCGGGGGTGAGCTTGGCCCGCAGTTCCGGATCGGGCACCTGCTTGTCGCGGTGCCGGTCGGCGAGCGCGATGACCGGGGTCTTCATCGCCGGGATGTCGGTCAGCGCGAGGGCGAGCACCTCGAAGAAGGACCAGATGGCGAAGCGTTCCGCCAGCCGGGTCGGCGGCAGGTACTTGAACAGCGCGTGGTGCAGCGCGGTGTACTCGGTGTCGAACTTCGGCAGCACCCAGGCGGCGGACCGCTGGAACAGCGTCAGGTGCGCGACCTTCGGCTGAATGCGCGGAATGTATTGGATCGCACTGGCTCCCGTGCCGATGCAGGCCACCCGTTTACCGGTCAGGTCGACACTGTGATCCCACTCGGCGGAATGGAACGCCGCGCCGGTGAAAGTGTCGATGCCCGGCAGGTTCGGCAGGGCCGGGCGCGAAAGCTGCCCGACGGCCGGAACCAGCACGTCGGCGGTGAGCCGGGCGCCGTCGCCGGTGGTGACCGTCCACTGCCCGGACCGCTCGTCGAATTCGGCGTCGGCCACCTCGGTGCCGAAGCGGATGAAGCGCCCGAGATCGTGCTTCTCGGCCACCTCGCGCATGTACGCGTGGATGTCGGCCTGCTCCGAAAAGCGCCGCGGCCAATCGTTTTTCGGCTCGTAGGACCACGAGTACAGCGGCGAAGGCACGTCGCAGGCCGCGCCCGGGTAGGTGTTCTCCCGCCACACGCCACCGAGGTCGGCGGCCTTCTCCAGGATGGTGAAGTTCTCCAGCCCGGCGCGGCGCAATTCCAGCGCCATGCCGAGGCCGGCGAATCCGGCGCCGATGATGAGGACGGACGGGGTTGTCATATTCCGAGCGTAGAGGCGCGGGCCCACGCCGCGAAGAGATCAGCGGTCAGTAAATCGGCATTTTCGGCCACGCGGCCTATTTGACCTTCAGCGCGTCCAGGATCATCGGGCGCGCGGTGGCGATGGCCTGCTGCCAGTACGGCCAGGTGTGCGTGCCGTTCAGGACGTCGACACGAGCGCGAATCCCCAAGGTTCCCAAACGGTCCCGCAGGATCTGGGTGGCCGTCAGCGACATCGCTTCCAGACTCATGGCATTCACCGTGTTCCCGATGCCGCTCGTCAGGTCCAGGACACCGGGCACGCCGTTGCCGGTGGAAATGTAAATCGGTAGGCCACGCAGCTTTTCGGCCTGCATCGTGGCGTCGTTGCGCTGCCAGGCCGGGTCGCTTGCCGGGCCCCACATGTCGTCGACGTTGAACTGGCCCTCGTCCCACATGGCGGCGCGCATCGCCTGGTTCCAGGCCGGGAAGGTCGGATTCACGAAGCCGGAGAAGGAACCGGCGAACTTGAACTGGTCGCGGTGGTGCGCGGCCAACGTGAGCGCGGCGTTACCGCCCATGGAGGCGCCGACCACCGCGTTGTTGGTCCGCGAGACGCCACGCTTGGCCAGGAAGGCGGGCAGTTCGCGGGTCAGGAAGGTCTCCCACTTGTAGGTCGACTTCTGCCCGTTGGTGCTGCTCGGCCGGTACCAGTCGGTGTAGAAACTCGAGCGGCCACCGACCGGAAACACCAAAGTGACGTTGTCACCGGCGAATTGGCGCAGCACGTCGGTGTCGGAGACCCACTGGTTGTGGTCGCCGGGCGCGCGCAGGCCGTCCAGCACGTAGAGGGCGGAGCTGCCGCCGCGGGCGGCCCACTGCACCTGCACCTTGATCGGCCCCATGCTCGACGGGACCACGAGGTCTTCGCGGCCACCGGCCGGCGCCGCGGTGGCGACCGCCGCACCGAGGGTCGACAGCAGCCCGGCCGCCGCGAGGACCGTGATGATCGTGCGCAGCCGGCCCGCGAATTTCCGGCCGGATCGCATTGTCGTGAACAGACGCATAGCTCCCACCTTCTCCCCCGAGCAAAATACCTAAAAGACGCGAATTCCGCTGTCACACAGTCGCAAATACGCCACGGCGACACGCCATGGACATCGCCGGCCGCCTCCCACTTCGCGTGTCGGACCCGGGGCGGGCGCATCACACCGGGTAGGTTCGCAGCATTTGCTCCATGTTCGCTGTCCGGGGGTTTTGGCGAGGAGGCTCTGATTTCTACCACCGTCATCGACGATGCTCCCTTTACCGGATTCCATGCCCGGCTGGCCATCGCGTGCTCGGGCGGGCCACTGCTGGACGGCTACATTCTCAGCATCGTCGCCACCGCGCTGATCGGTATGACCGACGAATTGAACCTGAGCACCACCGACATCAGCCTGATCGGCGCGGCCGCCCTGATCGGCATGTTCGTCGGCGGCGCACTGTTCGGCGTGCTCACCGACAAGATCGGGCGCGAGTTCATGTACACCGCCGACCTGGTGGTGATGGCAGCCTGCTCGGTGCTGTCGTTCTGGACCGAATCGGTCTGGCTCATCGTGATTCTGCGTTTCGTCCTCGGCATGGCCGTCGCCGCGGACTATCCGATCGCTACATCGTTGCTGAGTGAATGGTTGCCGCGAAAACAACGCGGAACATTGCTCGGCTTCCAGATCGTCGCGTGGTACCTGGGATCGGTACTCGCCTTCGTCATCGGCTATTTGTGCCTGACGTTCTTCGGCAACGGCAGCTGGCGCTGGCAGTTGGCCAGCGGGGCGGTGCTGTGCGCGTTCTTCCTCATCATCCGGCAGTCCACGGCGCCGGAATCACCGCGCTGGCTCGCGCAGCACGGGCGCGCCGAGGAGGCCGCCGACATGGTCGAGAAGTATCTGAAGAAACGCGTCGCGCCGGAAGATTTGATCGAGCCGTCCGAAGCCGAACATCAGGGTTCCATCCGCGAATTGTTCACTCCCGCCTTCCGCAAGCGGACGGCGTTCTGCTCGGGGTTCTTCCTGTGCCAGGTCTCGGTCCTGTTCGCCATGCTGACCTTCGGCCCGCGCATTCTGGAAGATTTCGGCATGCCCAAGGGCACCTGGATGGACACCCTCGGCGTCGCGCTGATCAGCATGGTCTTCCTCGTCGGCTGCCTGCCCGCGATGCGGTTGATCAATACCATCGGTCGACGGCCGACCATCGTCTGGTGCTTCGGCCTGATGATCATTCCGGTGCTGGCCATCGGGATCTGGCCGACCATGCCGGTCGGCTGGGCCATGCTCATGCTGTGCCTGTACGCGTTCTTCTGCGGCGGCCCGAACGTGCTCGACTGGACCTATCCGAACGAGCTGTTCCCGACCCACATTCGGGCCACCGCAGTCGGTTTCGCCACCTCGATCAGCCGGGTCGGCGCGGCCCTCGGCACCTATCTGCTGCCCTGGTCCCTGGACCGCTACGGCTTGGGCCCGACGTTCCTGTGCGCGGCCGTGGTCACCGCCGCCGGCTTCGCGATCTGCCTGTGGGGTGCGCCGGAAACGAAGGGCCACGATCTGACGTCCGCCTCGGCCCGAATCTTGAAACCGGTGCCGGCGAAACTTCCGCCCGGTCGGCCGGTTACAGGCGACGGGCTCCTGTGAGGGGCATCGAATCGATCGACGACATCCGCACGCCTTCACCAGATGTGGAAGCGTGGATGACCTCACCGTCTCCGGCGTAGATGGCGGAGTGGCCGCCGTCGTAATAGGAGACCAGGTCGCCCGGTTCCAGCTCCTCGACCTCGACCGGGGTGCCGGTGGCCAGCTGGTCGTAGCTGGTGCGCGGCACGTCGACGCCGGCCTGATCGTAGGACCACTGCACCAGGCCCGAGCAGTCGAAGGAATCGGGCCCGTTGGCGCCCGCGCTGTATTCGGAACCCAGCCGGGAGCGGGCGGCCTCGAGCGCGGTCAGCCGTGCCGACTCCTCCTCCGCCATCGCGGGTTCGGCGGGACTGATCGCCAAGGGGCCCGGTTCGGTCTGCAGTTCGATCCGCAGTGGTGCGGTCGTCATCGGCCGGGTCGGCTCCGCCTGGGGCAGGATCTGGATCTCTTTCGGGATCTCGACGGTTCCGATCCCGGGGATCTCGAAGTTCTGAGCGGCCGCGGTGCCCGCGGCGCAGAGCAGGATGCCTAGCGCGCCGGCGGCGATGAGCAGGCCACCGACCAGGAAACGCCACAAATGTCGAGCCATGAATCGGTCCTCCGATGCTCGCATCGAGGACGTCGGCTTGCTGCGATTTTCTTCACCAACGCCTCGAATCTGATTCGAAAACCATCACGGTGATTTCATTCGCACAGCTGTTCCTTTATCCATATGACACCGATGTAATTCACGCGACAAATGCAACACACGCGCGGTTGTATAACGAAGCGATAACTGTCTGCCCTGCGGCCCGCGTCGTCCCGGCAGTCCATTGGGTCCGGTTTATGTTCGAAGCGCCGCAGAGTTTTCCGGCGATACTCCCCCGAAATCCGAAGTAGCCCACTGCCGGTGGGTGAAGCACACGGAGGTGACCTGCGCCCATGCCGCAAGCCGAAGTCGAGCTGATACTCAATCAGAAAGGCGGGGTGGGTAAGTCGACACTGTCGATGAACCTGGCCGCGACCACCGCCGAGGTGCTGGCCGGCGACCCGGACGAACCCTCGCCGGTCGCGGTGGTCAGCATCGACCCGCAGGGCTCCGCGGCCTGGTGGGCCGAGCGGATGAAAGTACTGCCCTTCCATATCGTGCAGACCCACGAGGACGTGGACGGACTGCGCCGACTGCGGGAATTGGAGGGCATCAAACAGGTTTTCGTGGACACGCCGGGCTGGATGGGGCACGACGGCACCACCGACGACCCGCTGCACGGCCTGGCCTACGCCGACGCCCTGCACGCCGCCCTGGATTCGGCCACGCACGTGCTGGTTCCGCTGGAGCCGGAGCCGCTCGGATTCGATCCGACCGCCCGCACCATCGAAACCCTGATCAAGCCGCGGGGCCTGGACTACCTGGTCGTCATCAACAATTGGGACCCGCGCGACGGCGAGGTGGACCTGCAGCAGACCAGGGCCTTCGTGAAGGCCAACGAATGGCCGCTGGCCAATACCGTGGTGCGCCATTACAAGGTGCACACCCGGGCCTCCGCCGACGGTGTGGTGGTCACCCAGTATCCGAAGAACCGGGTCTCCTTGGAATGCCGCCAGGATTTCGCACGCCTGGCGCTGGAACTGAAGACAGGTGGTCGCTGATGGCCCGGGGTAAGCGCACCGATCTGGCGTCGCTGGTGCATTCGACCGGCGCGCATTCGCTGGTGGACGGCTGGAATTCACCGGAGCGGACCAGTCATCCGGGCGGATGGGGGGAGGCGCTGCTGAATTCGCCGCCCGCCACCTCGGCGGCGCTGGCGGATCTGGTGGCCAATCCGCGCAACCCGCGCGAGGGCGACCAGAACCTGGAGGACCTCGCCTCGATCCAGGAAATCCAGCTGCAACCGGCGCTGGTGGTGACGCGCGCCGCGTATCTGAAGCTGTGGCCGGAGGACGAGCCCGAGCTCGGCACCGCGAAACTCGTTGTCGTCAACGGTTGCCGGCGGCTGGCGGCCGCGCAGAAGTTCGGCCGCGACACCCTCGAGTTCGTCATCAAGGACGAGGTCGCCGCCAGCCGGGCCGCGCTGCGCACCGCGGCGATCCGGGAGAACGTGGAACGGGAGAACCTCGATGTGATCGAGGAGGCCCGGGCGGTCGAGGGTCTGGTCGCCGACTGCGGCACCGCGTCGGCCGCGGCGGTGGCGCTGGGCAAGACCGAGGCCTGGGTGTCCCAGCGCCGCGCGCTGTTGAAACTGGCTCCGCAGCTGCAACAGAAACTGCGGGCCGGCGAGCTGGCGATCCGGGTGGCGCGCGGCCTGGCGCAGGTGCCCGAGGAGCAGCAGGTGGCGCGGTGGCAGGCGGCGCTGATCAAGACCGAGGGGGAGAAGGCCGAGCGTAAGCGGCCGGAGCCGATCGGCATCGACCAGCTGGCCAAGTCCTTCAAGAAGTGGGGCGTCGGCGCCGAAACCTTGGCGCCCGCCCTGGTCGCCCACCTCGACCGCGACGGCGTGCACGCCCTGATCGCCGAACTGCGGCAACTGGTTTCCTGAACCGAAGTCCCCGATCGCCCTTCCCTTCCCGGGAGGGGCGATCGGCGTTTGCGGGATCTTAACCGCGGTTAAGACCCGTCCGGACATCGGCGGACAATTGCCTGCGACCCTGGCGAGATCATCGCGCGCACACGAGTATGGAGCCGTGGCAGGAGAATTCGTTCCCATTCCGGATTGGTTCGCGGCCGAGAATCAGGATTGCGGTATCGCGATCGCCGACGTAACCGGTGATGGCACACCGGATGTCGTCGTTCTCATGGTCGACGATCCGGAGGGCCAGAACGCCGGGCTGTACCGGGTCGGCACCGCGCTGGCGACCGACGGCACGGTGGGCGGGTGGGGCCCCTGGCTGGCAGTCCCGGAGTGGTTCGGCTGGCAGAACCAGGGCGCGGGCATCGCGCTCGCCGATCTCAGCGGCAACGGCCGGCTGGATCTGGTGGTCCTGGTCGTCGACAACCCGCCCGGTCAGAATCAGGGCTACTTCCGGATCGGGCGTGACCTGGGGCCCGACGGGCAGGTCACCGGCGGCTGGACGCCGTGGCAGCCGGTGCCGGACTGGTACGGCTGGGAGAACCAGGGCGCCGATATCGCGCTCACCCGCCTCGGCGGGCAGCCGGCGCTGGTGGTGTTCACCGTCGACAATCCGCCGGGCCAGAACACCGGGCAGTTCCGGCTGGCCAAGGGCCTGACGGCCGACGGCGCGGTGGGCGAGTGGACGCCCTGGGTGGCGGTGCCGGATTGGTACGGCTTCGAGAACCAGGGCGCGGGCATCACCGTGGCCGATGACCCGCTGGGTGACGGCCGCCCCGCGCTGCTGGTCTTCGCGGTGGACAATCCGGGCGGCGTGAACTCGGGTGTCTACACGATCGGCTGGGGCCTGGACGGCACCGGCCACTGCCTGGACGGCTGGAGCGGCTGGACCAAGCTGCCCTGGGGTTTTCAGGAGAACCAGGGCGCGGCGGTCGCGTTGCGGCCCACCGGCGGCATTCCGGAACTGGTGATCTGCACCATCGATAATCCGCAGGGCCCGAACGCCGGTTACCTCCAGGTGCTGGCCGTGCAGACCGATCTGGAGCACGCCGCGCACATGGGGATCTGGCGCATCCTGGATTTCGATACCGAGATCAATCCGGTGCACGCGGCCCTGCTGCACACCGGCGACGTGCTGTTCTTCGCCGGTTCCGGCAACGACCCGGAGCTGCACGACGCACACCAGTTCCGCACGCGGGTCTGGCATTACCCGCGCCCCGGGTTCACCGCGCCCGCGACACCGATCGACCTGTTCTGCGTCGGCCAGACGTTCCTGCCGGATGGGCAGCTGCTCGCAGCGGGCGGTACCGAGCGCTACGACCCGTTCTACGGGCTGAAGGACGCGCTGCTCTTCGACCCGGCGACGCTGGCGTGGAATGCGCTGCCGGATATGCACTTCGGCCGGTGGTACCCCTCGCTGGTCACCTTGCCCAACGGCAACGCCATCGCGGTGTCCGGCCTCGGCGCCGACAACTTCCTGTCGGTCGTCCCGGAACTGTACGACCGCGCGACGAACTCGTGGTCCCAGCTGCCGGTGCCCGGCCCGATCCCGATGTACGGCCATCTGGTCCTGCTCGCGGACTCCCGGGTGTTCTACACCGGCGGCCAGTACGGCGGGAACAACGGTATGCGCCCGAGCATTTGGGATCCGGCCACCGGAGCCATCCAGGAGGTGCCGGGTCTGGCCGAACCGGGCTCGCGCAATCAGGCGGCCAGCGTGCTGCTGCCGCCCGCTCAGGACCAGCGAGTGCTGATCCTGGGTGGTGGTGGCTTCGATATGCACAGTCCAGCACCGGCTTTGGCGGACGCGCGGATCGCCGACTTGAAAGCCCCAGCCCCGGCCTATGTTCCGGCGCCCCCGATGGACCACGCCCGCATGCACCTGTGCGCGGTCCTGCTGCCCGACCGCACCGTGCTGGCCACCGGCGGTTCCGGCATGGAGGAGATGGCGCACGCCGCCCCGCCGCACGCCGAGATCTTCGACCCGGCCCACGGCACCTGGATGCACACCGGGCCGTGCCGCATCGCCCGGCTCTACCATTCGATCGCGCTGCTCACCCCCGACGGCAAGGTGGTCACCGCGGGCTCCAACCCGGCCCGCAAGACCGAGGAGCTGCGCATCGAAATCTATTGGCCGCCATATCTTTTCCAGGGTCAACGCCCGGAGCTGACGCTGGGTGCCGAGGCCACCGGTTACGGCGGCACCGTCACCGCGACGGTCAACGGGCCGATCCGCGAGGTCAACCTGATGCGGCCGGGCGCGACCACGCACTCCAGCGACAACGAGCAACGCCTGGTCGACCTCGAATTCAGCACCACCGGCCCGGATTCGATCACCCTGACCATGCCGTCCAATCCGGCGCTGGCGCCGCCCGGCTGGTATCTGGTGTTCGCCGTCGGCGGCACCGGTATCCCCTCGATCGGCCGGTGGCTCCAGCTGACCTGATCGGCGCTGTGATCTCGCCCAATGCGCCCCGCGATCCCGGCAATCGGGTACCCCCGGGCCGTAAGGTGGCGATCATGGAGGACAAGCAGACAGCCGAACTGGTGCAGCAGGTGGTGGAGTCCTATCTGCTGGCGGGGACACGCCGCTACAACCGGCTCGAAGTGGCCGAGCGGTCGGGCGTGCCGACCGAGGTGTCCAAGCGGCTGTGGACGGCGCTCGGGTTTCCGGCCAACCCGGACGACGGCGCGGTCGAATACACCGCGGCCGATATCGAGGCGGTCCGCGGCTTCCGCGGTATGAGCGTGGTGGCGGCCGCCGATGTGCGCCAGCAGGCGGCCGCGGCGCGCACCCTGGGCCAGAGCATGGCGCGACTCGCGGAGTGGCAGGCCGATCTGGTGCTCTCGGAGATCGTGAACCGGATCACCAAGGCCGCGCACAGCGGTGAGGAAGCCGATCTGGCCGAGACGGCGCGGGCCGCCACCGAGGCCACCATCGGGGTGCTCGAGGAATTGCAGACCTACGCCTGGCGCCGGCATCTGGCCGCGGCGCTGGCCCGCTCCATCGACGGCGGCACACCCGCCGAGGATTCCACCCGTGAGCTGGCCGTCGGCTTCGCCGACATGGTGGGCTACACCCGCCTCACCCGGCACCTGCATCCCGACGAGCTGTCCATCCTGCTGGAGGCGTTCGAATCCACGACCACGGCCGCGATCACCGAGAACGGCGGCTGGGTCATCAAGAACGTGGGTGACGAGGTCATGTTCGCGGCGGAGACGCCCGCCGCCGCCGCGCGCATCGCCCTGGCCATCCAGGAGTCCACCATGATGGTCGGCGGCACTCCCGACCTGCGGGTGGCCCTGGCCTACGGCCCGGTCCTGCAGCGTTTCGGCGATCTGTACGGCTCGGTGGTGAACACCGCGTCGCGGCTCACCGGCGTCGCACGCCCCGGCACCATCCTGGTGGATGACGGCGCCGCCACGGCCCTGGCCGGTGAGCCCGAGTTCGATATCCGGCATCTGCGCAGCGTGCGGGTCCGCGGCTTCAACCGCCTGCGGCCGCACGTGCTGCGCAGCAAGAACAGTTGATCAGTCGGGCTTCTTGCGCGGCATCATGCTCGGCTTCGGGTGAGCGCTCGGGCCGGTAGGACGCTGACCCAGGTCCTTCTTCGGTGCCTCCTTCTCCCCCGCACCGTTGACCTGCTTCCTCCCCGCTTCGGTATCGCTGCTGCTCATGCTGTCTCCTACTCGCGGCCGAGACGCTGTCTCGGAATTCGGAAAAGCGGGCAGGGCCCAGGATAGGTCCGCCGCGGCGCGTAGCGAGGCATTTCCGCCGCCCGATTAGGCTCACCGGGTGGAGATGAACTGGGCGGAGCTGCGCGAACGCTATCTCGTCGACGAAGACGCGGCGATCCTCGCGTTGAACAAACCCGCGGGCATCTCGGTCACCGGCGAGCGGCACGACACCGATCTGGTGGAGCTGGCCGCGGCGGCGGGCGAGACGCTGTATCCGGTGCACCGGATCGACAAGGTCACCTCCGGGCTCATCCTACTGGCGCGCGAACTCGCGGCACACGGGCAACTGACCCGCCAGTTCAACAAGCAGACCGCGGACAAGGCCTACCTGGCGATCGTGGAATCGGCCGCGCTGCCCGACCGCGGCGTCATCGATCTGCCGCTGAGCGTGGGGCGCAAGAACCGGGTGCGGATCGCCGCGCCGCGCGAGGCGATCCGTGAATCCGGTTCCGGCCGTTGGTTTGTCGATGACGCCGATCTGCTCGACACCAAGAACTATCCGTCGCTCACCCACTTCGCGACGCTCGCGCGCACCGAAACCCACGCGGTGCTGGCGCTGCGCCCGGTCACCGGGCGGCGGCATCAGATTCGCGTGCACCTGGCCTGGATCGGTCATCCGATCGTCGGCGACCCGCTGTTCGACAAGTCCGGCGCGCACCCCCGCGCGCACCTGCATTCCTGGCGGCTCGGGCTGGCCGCGCCGTGGCGCACGCCGCCGGAGCTGGCGCTGACGGCCACGCCGGATCCGAATTTCTGGCAGCCGATCGCGACCGACCCCGCGGAAATCCTGGCGCGCGCGGACGCCGTCGCGGCGGAGTGGGCGGCCGGCGCGAAACGCTCAGTGTGAGCGTCATCACTCACCGGCTATCGCGAAGCAACGCGTGGTGAGCCTCATGGCGACGGATAATGCCCAGGTCACTTAGCCTGAAGGGGTGCCCGTGGGCGCACTCTGAACGCAATGGAGCGATCCCCAGAGAAAGCGAATGCCGATGATCCTGGTGGCTCAGGTCAGCGATACACACTTCGATCTCGGCGATCGCAACGCCGAACGCGCCGCGCGGGTGATGCAATTCCTGGCCGGCCTGCGGCACCGGCCCAACGCCATTCTGGTCACCGGCGATGTCACCGATTCGGGCCGCCCGGAACAGTACGCGCAAGCCGCGCGGGCGCTGCGCTCGGAAATTCCGCTCTACTTCCTGCCCGGCAACCACGACGACCGCGCCGCCTTCCGGACCGGACTGCTCGGCGAACCCGCCGCCACCACGCCGATCAACCAGGCCGCCTGGATCGGCGCCGGGGCCGCGGGAGTCACTGTGGCACTGCTGGATTCGTCGATTCCCGGGGATTCCGGCGGCCGCCTCGCCCCGGAGACCTACGACTGGCTCGCCGAGTTCCTGCGGACCGCGCCGGCCGGCAATCCGATCCTGCTGGCGCTGCACCACCCGGCCGCGCCGCTGTTCAGCCCGGTCGTCGACGTGATCGCGCTGCAAGATCCGGACCGGCTGGCCGAGATCGTCGCGGGCGACGACCGCATCCTCGGCGTCCTGACCGGCCACGCCCACTCCGCGGCGGCGACCACATTCGCGGGCAAGCCGCTGCTGGCGGCCCCGAGCACCGCCTCGGTGCTGGGCGGTGAGTGGGAGCTCGAGCTCCCCGACCATGTCATGGACTACGCGCCCGATCCCGCGATCGCGCTGCACGTCATCGAAAACCACCGCATCACCACGCATTTCCGCCCTATCCCGATGGGCGGGCGGATCAGCGTGCTACCCACCGATCCGAAACCGCATCCGACACTGCATATTTGAGCCTCACCGGAGCGCGGCGCGGTCACGGCGGTAGGCGGCGGGCGTGTTCCCGGTCCACCGCTTGAACGCGTAGATGAAGGTGGAGGATTCGGCGTAGCCCAGGCGGATCGCCACGTCGCTGACCGAAAGCGGTGTCGCGGTGAGCATTTCCTCGGCCAGGGCGCGCCGCACCTCGTCCAGCAGCGCGCGATAGCTGGTGCCCGCGGCATCGAGGTGCCGGCGCAGCGTGCGCGTGCTCAGGTTCAGATCACCTGCCACGGTGTCGATTCCGGGCGGCGCGCAGAACCCGTCCGCGCCGCCGGGCACCAGTAGTTCGCGCACCCGCGCCGCGATGCCGGTGCGGGCCCGCCGCCGGTCCACCAGTTCCCGGCACTGCGCCAGGCACATCGCCCAGGTGTGCTCGTTGGCCTGGGGCAGCGGTTGATCCAGCACGGCGGGGTCGAGCGCGAACAGATTGTGCGGCCGCCCGAACCGCGGCGCGACGCCGGTCATCTCCTGGATCCGGTCGGGGTAAGCCGGTTCGGGGAAACGGAATTCGGCGCGCACCAGGGGCAAGGGCGCGCCCAGCAGATCGCTCATCACCTGATTCATCGCGGTCACATCGCGCTCGACCAGGAACTGCCGCACATCGGCGGGCACCGCCTCGTCGTGCACCCACGCCACGAACTCGCCGTCGCTCCATTCCGCCACCGGCAGGCAGAAGGTGAAGCTGAGATCCAGGTAGCGCAGCGCGAACGCGATCGCCTCGCCCAGCGTCGGGCTGCTCACGCAGGCGAATCCGAAGATCCCGAAGGTGGTGATGCGGTAGCGGCGGCCGACCTCCACCCCGAGGGCGGGCACGCCGGGCAGTTCGCGCACCAGGTTGCGGATCACCGCGAGTTCGATGCGCGCGTCGATCTGGGCGTCCGGGTCGTGCAGCGCCGGCTCGCTCAGTCCGGTCCCGGCCAGCATGCGCGCGACGGGCACCCCGTGCTCGCCGGCGTAGGCGGTCATCAGCGCCACACTGGCGATACCCCGGGGAAAATCCCAGTCCCGGATGCCTGGATCGACGACCCGTTGCGGGTCGGCAGGCATCGGATCGGCGGGCATGTGCCCCATTATGGCCGAATTTGTCGATCGGGCCGACGGCCGCCCCTAGAGTGGAGGACGGGAGTCTGTGCGGGCGGATCGCAGACCGGCGCGCAGCATCGAACAGCAGGCAGCAGCACATGACCAAGAGCACAGGGCCCTCGATCATCGTCATCGGCGCCGGCTTCGGCGGCATCGGCGTCGCGATCGAGCTGCGACGCAGCGGCTTTCGCGAGATCACCATCCTGGAGCGGGCCGCCGACATCGGCGGGGTGTGGCGGGAGAACACCTATCCGGGCGCCGCCTGCGACGTCCCCTCCCCGCTCTACTCCTATTCTTTCGAGCCGAAACCGGATTGGCCGCAGCGCTATTCGGGCCGGGTCGCCATCCACGAGTACCTGCGCGGGGTCGTCCGGCGGCACGACCTGCTCGATGCCGTCGAGTTCGGGGCCGAGGTCACCGACGCCGAGTTCGACGAGGCCACCGCGCGCTGGACGGTGCGCACCGCCGACGGCGGCAGCCGGGAGTGCGACATCCTCATCCCCGCGGTCGGCCAGCTCTCGCGTCCGGCGCTGCCCGCGATTCCCGGCGTCGGCACCTTCGCCGGGCCCGCCTTCCACTCCGCCGAATGGGACGCGAGCGTCGATCTGACCGGCAAGCGCGTCGCCTGCATCGGCACCGGAGCCAGTGCCGTCCAATACATTCCGGAGATCCAGCCGCAGGTCGAGCGGCTGACCCTGTTCCAGCGCACGCCGGCCTGGGTGATTCCCAAATTCGATACCGACTACTCCCCCGTCCAGCACAAACTCTTCGCCCGCCTGCCCGGCGCGCTGCTCGCCGAGCGCTTCGGCTGGTGGGCTATCGCGGAGTTCGTCTCCCTGGGCCTGGTGGAGTTCCCGGCGATCGCGCGCCTGGTCGGGCGGATCGCCGAACGGCATCTGAACAAGCAGGTGGACGATCCCGAACTGCGCGCCAAACTCACGCCGGACTACCCGATCGGCTGCAAGCGCGGCCTGTTCTCCAACGACTACTACCCGGCCCTGACCCAGCCCAACGTGCGGGTCGAGACCGCGACCATCGCCGAGATCGCGCCCGCGGGCGTGCGCACCGCCGACGGCACCCTGCACGAGGCCGACGTCCTGATCTACGGCACCGGCTTCAAGGGCACCGAATTCCTCTGGCCCCTGCGCATTTTCGGGCGCGGCGGCCGCAAGCTCGCCGACTCCTGGGCGGAGGGCGCACACGCCTACTACGGCATCGCCGTGCCGGACTTCCCGAACCTGTTCCTGGTCTACGGCCCGAACACCAACCTCGGCGTCGGCTCCATCATCTACATGATGGAATCCCAGGCCCGCTACATTCGCCAGGCCGTCGAATTCCTCGCCGCCCGCCCCGGCCATTCCCTCGCGGTACGCCCGGACCTGGAAACGGAATACAACACCGCGCTGCAAGAACGCCTCGCCCGGACCCCGTGGAATTTCTGCACCAGTTGGTACCGCACCGCCTCCGGCCGCATCACCAACAATTGGCCCGGCTCCCAGACCAGCTATCGCCGCCGCCTTCGCAAAATGGATCCCGGTGACTACATCCTCACTCGCGCTGCCTGAGGAAACCCCGTCGCACTGGCAGACTTGACCCGTGCATGAGCTGACGACCGCGCCACCCGGCGCCCCGGACCACGGCCCGCTGCGGCCGATCGAGCTGGCGACCGGAGCGGTGCTGGGCGGGGTGACGGTCGGGCTGGTCACGGTCGGGGCGGTGGTGCCGTTCGCGGCGGCACTGCAATTGGTGGCGGCGGTACCGATGGGCATGCTGGCGCAGCGGTATCGGCTGCGCGCGGTCCTCAGCACGACGGTCGCGGCCACGCTGGTCACCTTCGTCGCGGCGGGCATGATGCCCGCGCTCGGCATTCTCGGCACCGCCACCATCGGCGGGATCATCGGCGGCGTGAAACGCCGGGGCGGCGGCTTCTTCTCGGTGTTCGGGCTGGCGCTGCTGGGCGGGCTGGCGTGGGGGCTGCTCTCGGTCGGCCTGCTGCTGGTGTTCACGCAGAGCCGGCTGCTGTTCTTCCGGGCCATGCGAGGCACCGCGGAGGGCACCGAGAAGACCTTGGAGAAAGTTCCGGCGCTGGCCCCGGCCGGGCGCGCCGTCGTCGACATCACCGAGACGGTCCTGCGCTACTGGTGGCTCTACATCGGCGCGACGGTCGCCCTCGGCGTGCTGGTCAGCGCGCTGGTGTCCTGGGTGATCCTCGGATCGGTGCTGGACCGGCTGGCCTGGCTGCCGAGCCGGGACCGGCTCGCCGCACCGGACGACGACCGGCCCATCGAGCCGCTGCCGGTCACCTTGCACGGCGCGGGTTTCCGCTACCCGGGCGCCGAGGCCGACGCGCTGACCGGCATCGACCTGTCGGTGCGGGTCGGTGAGTTCGTCGCGGTGGTCGGCCACAACGGCTCGGGCAAGTCCACGCTGACCCGGCTGCTGGCCGGGCTGCCGCCGACCGCCGGCGCGATCAGCCGCCCCGGGTCCGCGGGGCTCGGGCATCTGGGCGGCACCGCGCTGGTGTTGCAGCGCCCGGAGAGCCAGACGCTGGGCGTGCTGGTCGCCGACGACGTCGTCTGGGGTCTGCCGCAGGAGCTGGCCGGTCAGGTCGATGTCGAGGGCCTGCTCGCCGAGGTCGGCCTGGCGGGCCTGGGCGGCAAGGAAACCGCCGCGCTCTCCGGTGGCCAGCAGCAGCGCCTCGCGGTCGCGGCCGCGCTGGCCCGCCGCCCCGCGCTGCTCATCGCCGACGAGGCCACCTCGATGATCGACCCCGAGGGCCGCCGCGAACTGGTCGCACTGCTGGCCGATCTGCCCCGGCGGCATCCGATGGCCGTGGTGCTGGTGACCCATCACGAGGCCGACGCGGCCGCCGCCGATCGGGTGGTGCATCTGGCCGACGGCCGCGCGGTGCAACGGCTGCCGGTCTGGCACCGGCCGGCGCGCGAGGATCGGCGCAGCCCGATGGGTCAGCCGCTGCTGCAACTGCGCGACGTGCACTACACCTACAACCGCAGAACGCCCTGGGAGGCCACCGCGCTGCACGGCATCGACCTGTCGGTGCGGCGCGGCGAAGCGCTGCTCGTGGTGGGCGGCAACGGTTCCGGCAAGTCGACCCTGGCCTGGATTCTGGCCGGGCTGCTGACACCGACGACGGGCAGTTGCGAACTCTCCGGCAAGCCGGTGAGCACGCAGATCGGCCGGGTCCAGCTGGCCTTCCAGCATTCCCGGCTGCAATTGCAGAAGGAGACCGTCGGCGAGGAGATCGCGGACTGGGGCGGGCGGGCCAAGGGCTCCGGCGCGACCGGCCGCGCGCTGGACGCGGTGAGCCTGGATCGCTACACCATCACGCACTCGATCGAGCGGCTCAGCGGCGGCCAGGCCAAACGGGTGGTGCTGGCCGCGATCGCGACCTGCCGGCCGGAGGTGGTCGTCCTGGACGAGCCGCTGGCCGGGCTGGACCCCGGCGGGCGCGCCGACATCGTGGAACTGCTCGCGCAACTGCGGGATTCCGGCCTGACGCTGATCGTCATCTCGCACGATGTCGCGGACATGGCGGCGGTCTGCGACCGCACCGTCCACCTGGCGGCCGGGCGCATTCTGGAGGCCGATCCGGCGAATGTCGCCGCGGCGCAACCCGATACATCGCGGGAACGCCCCGCCGACGCGGTGTGGCGGCTCGAGCAGGGAGGCCAGGCATGAGTATGGTGCTGTTCCGCCAGGTGCCGGTCACCAGTCCGGTGCACAGTCTGTGGGCGGGCACGAAGATGATCTCGGTCTTCCTGCTCAGCGTGGTGCTGATGCTCCGGCCGTCCTGGCTGACGATCGGGATCATGGTCGTATTTCTGGTCGCGATCGGTATCGCGGCCCGGCTGCCGTTGAACACGGTGCCGCGGGTGCCGTGGGCGCTGTGGGCCCTGGCCGCGGTGGGCGCGCTGCTGAGCCTGCCGGCGGGCACGGCGGCGGCACTCGCCTTCTTGCAGGCCTTCGCCCTGGGCCTGGTGCTGGTGGCGGCCTCGTTCGTGATCGCGTGGACCACGCCGATGAGTGAGATCGCCCCCGCCCTGTCCACCCTGGGCGCGCCGCTGCGCAAACTCCGGCTGCCCGTGGACGAATGGGCCGTGGTCGTCGCCCTGATGCTGCGCAGCCTGCCGCTGCTGCTGGACGAGATCCGGGTACTGCGCGCCGCCCGCAAGCTGCGCCCGAAGGACCGGCTGCTGGAGCGGGCCGCCGACGCCGCGCTCATCGATATCCTCACCGCGGCCATGGCGGTGGCGAATCGCCGGGCCGGCGAGCTCGGTGAGGCCATCACCGCACGCGGCGGTACCGGGCAGCTCACCGCGCATCCCAGCGCACCCACGCGCCGCGACGCTTACGCCTTGGCCGTGGTGGTGGCGGTGTGCGCGGGCATCCTGCTGCTCGACTGGGTGATCTGAAAACGGCAGACTGGGGAACCGATGGGTGCGCTGCCGCGTCCATAGAGATGACAGGCACGACCGGAGGGGACACACAGCATGGCCGGCATGGAGGGCGAGGCGCTACGCGCACGCAACGACGCACTGCGCGGGGAGGTGGATGCCCTGCTCGCGACCTTCGAGGAGCAGCAGCGCGAATTCGCGGCGGCGCAGGAGCGGCTGGCGACGGCCACCGTGACCGCCTGGTCGGCGGACAACCTGATCCGGGTCACCGCCAACTCCGCCGGGGTGCCGACGGAGGTGCACGTCGAGCCGGAGGCGTTCAAGCGCAGTACGCCGGAGAAGCTGGGCCACTCCATCACCGAGGCCACCCAGGCCGCCGCGAAGCTGGCGGGCGAGGAGGCGCGGCGCGCGTTCGGCGCGGTGGAGCGGCTGGGCGCCGACATTCCCGATCTGCCCGACCTGGTGCCCGGCGCGCCCAGCATCAAGGATCTGGTGCGCACGCTGCTCGAACCCGAGTCGGAGCGGGCCGAACCGCAGCCGGCCGAGCTCGACCCGGAGGACGAGGCGGAGTACTACCGCAACCGCACGTATCTGGAGGGCGGGAAATGACCACGTTACGAGTCGATCCGGACGCGCTGAAGGCGACGAAACCGGGGATCGCCACCGTCGCCGACAAGGTGCTCACCGCGATCAAGAACGTGCAGAGCGTGGTCGAGGCCGAGGGCGAGTGCTGGGGCGCCGACGAGATCGGCGAGAGCTTCGCGCAGAAGTACGTCCCGGACGCCAAGTCCGGCCTGGCCGGCATCGAGTCGCTCAGCAAATGCGTGGAATCGCTCGCCGGCGGCGTCGACTCGATCGCGCAGGCTTTCCAGAAGCAGGACGAGGCCAATGCCAAAGCATTGGAAAAGGCGAAAAGTCAGATCTGAAATACTCGTTCTGCCAATTCGATTCGCGAGGTTTCCAAACCTGCTGGTATGCCCCGGATTCTGGGGTCTCGGCCGCGCCCGGCACGGTAAATTGATCACCGGCGCCACTGTTGCCTGGATCAGATCCGACCTGCATGGCTTCGGGGGGAAGGATTTACGGCCCGCAGGGCGTTGGTAGGGCTTGAAAGAATCTGATGAAGATTGGAAACCGGGAAATGTTCCTCCGTAAGATCACCGCGGCCGCGGTACCCCTCGTGGTCGCGGTCGCCGTCGGTTCCGGCACCGCGTCCGCGGAACCGGCCGCCGCACCCACGATCGGGTACGAGACGAAACTCGTGGGCGAGAAGATCATCACCACCCTGACCGGCGGCTCGTTCGAGCTCACCGGCAACTCGGTGGATATCAATGACACGCACGGCAACGCGGTCCTCACGCTGCCGCTGTCGTTCCGGCACGACGGCCTGGAATTCCCGCTACCGCACGCCGTCCGCGACGGCGGCCAGACGCTGGAGCTGACCGCGGTCAAGGACTTCGCCCGGGCCACCCCGGTGCCGATCACCCCGGTCGCCTCGCCGATCGAGAACCGGCGCGCGATGGACCAGTTCACCTCGCAGTTCGCGGTGGCCTCGAGCATCGGCGGTTTCCTGGGCACCGTGATCGGCGCGGGCATCGGCCTGATCGGTTTCCTCGGCGGGGCGTTCGGCCTGGCGACCATCGTGACCGGCGCGGCCCTCGGCGGCCTGATCGGCACCCTCGTGGTGGGCGGGCCGACGCTGATCGTCGCGGGCATCGAGCTGATCCAGACGCTCAACGCGCCCGACGGCAGCACCAAGTGGGCCGACAACAAGTAGACCAACTGTCCCACCCCTCGGATGCGGCGCGTACCGGTTCACCGGTACGCGCCGTGTCTTCGTTCAGCGGCAGCCCGGCTTCATCGGCACGCCCGCGAAGCGGTCCCCGAGGTAGTTCATCGCACCGAAGGCCTCCCCGATCGCGGCCGGATTGTGGCCGGGCAGTCCGGAATTCACGGCGGTCACCGTGGCGCCCTGCGCGCAGTAGCGTTCGACCAGCCCGGTGAAGCCCGCGATGGGAATCACGTCGTCGGTGCGGCTGTGATAGAGGTACATCGGCATCACGGGCGCGCTGCCGCCCAGCTCCTGCACGGCGATGGCCCGGCGAAAGGTCGGGTGCGACAGCAGGTCCGGCACGGAGGTGTAATCGGCGAGGTGCATGCCGTTGTATTTGAGCACCAGCTCCTCACCGCACGCGTTCGCGTCCTCGGCCAGCATGGCGCGGCCGCGATCGTTCAGCAGCTCCGCCACACCGGCTTCGGGCGTATTGCGCACCGTGGTGTGCACGATGAGCAGGGCCAGCCCGGCCTGCATGCCGCCCTCCACTCCACGGGCGATCCCGGGCAGGTCCGCCGGAATACCACCGGAGGTGATCCCCGCGAACCGCACATCCGGCGCGTACTTCGGCTGTAATTCGGCGGCCCACAGCGTGGCGAAGGCGCCACCCGAATAGCCGTAGGCGCCAAGCGGACTGGCGGCCCCCAGCCCGGCGGGGGCGAAATCGCGGGCGGCGCGGATGCCGTCGAGCACACCGCGCCCGGAGGTCACCCCGTCCAGGAAACGCGATTCCGGCCCCTCGTAGTCACTGGTGACCACGGCCCAGCCGCGGCGCATCGCCTCGGCGATGAACGGCAGGTCGATCATGGTGTTCAGGCCGATGGGCAGCCCGCCGCGCAGCGTGAAGGACGGCGCGCAGTGCGTGCCGAGACTGTCCTCGGCGATCTGATAGGACAGCAGCGGCCGCGCACCCGGGCCCTTCCACGGGCTGTTCGGCACCAGCACCGTGGTCATGTTCGCGATCGGCCGGTTGCCGGAATCGCTGGAGCGATACAGCAATTGCCACGCCTGGACCGGCAGCGGCAGGCCGAGCAGCGCGATGGACCGCGCCTTCAGCACCGCGCCGTTCACCGCCGACCCCATGTCGGTGGACGCCGCGTAGAACGGATCCGAGTCGGGGTGCAGGAGCGCATCCGCGCGCGCTGGCAATCCACTCGCAATCATCAAGGCGCCAGAAAGCAGCACGGCCACAATCGCCGACGAGATCCCCGACCGAAGAACCGCACTGGTAGGTAGCGCGCTGAATTCCGCACGAACAGTCCGTAATCCGAATAGTTGATTATTAGCTAAACGGTTGCCGTTCACCGGTGTCAGGGTACGCGTAGATTTCGCGCGGACGGCCGAACGTAAACGAAGTGTCGCCGCCTGTGTCAGCGAGCGCCCGCGAGGTCCAGTGCGCATCCTCGGCTCCAGCGTCGATCGCGGCTGACCGTCGGGGACACGAACGACCTCACCACGAGGTCACTAAACGGTAGCGCCCGCGGTGACCTGCGACAACGGGACAACGGGCGGTCATTCGAACAGCCGGACCGGATCACCTGCGCCGGGGCGGCGCTAGAGTGATCGAAAGTGCGCTGCGTGCAATGGATTCGACGCACCGGCGCGGTGGAATCGAGTGAGGAGCTACCGGCGATGCGGTTCGGCAACGGCCTTGATATTCCCGAGGGACACGCCGATCTGTGCGCCCCGGAAAAGCTCGCACTCGTCGTCTACGACATGCAGGTCGGCGTCCTCTCGCAGCTGCCCGACGGCCCGGAGATCATCGAGCGCGTGCTCCGCGTCGTCGAGGCCGCGCGCGCCGGTGGGTACCCCATCATCTTCCTGCGGCACTTCTTCCTGCCGCATCGCCTCAGCGGCCGCTTCGCCCTGCGCATGGCGCTGAACTGGCAGCGCGTCGACTCGGTGGACGACCTGAAACCCATTCTCCAGCGCGACACCCCGGCCTTCGAACTGGTTCCCGAACTCCGGCCGCGCCCGGACGAGGTCGTCTTCGACAAGACCACGATGTCCGCCTTCGAGGGCACGCCCCTGGCCGCCACCCTGCGCGACCTCGGCATTCACGCCTACGCCATCGTCGGCGTCGCCCTGGAAATCGGCATCGCGCCCACCGTGACCCACTCCACCGACCTCGGCTTCGTGCCGATCGTGGTCCGCGACGCCGTCGGCGGCCGGGACAAGCCCGCCATGGACCGCGCGTACGAGGATTTCGCGTTCCAGGGCCACGCGATCGTCACCGACAGTGCCACCCTGATCCCCGCACTCGCCGGTTAGCGCGTTGTGTGCCGCGGCACGTCGGCGATGAAAGCGCAGGTCGGGAAGTTTTCCGTGGTCAACACGCCCGGGCTGTTCGTTGACGGGCGGGCGTCGCACTTCTACGGTCGGAAAAGTGACTTTCAAAAGCGAGACCAGCGCTATTCCCTCGATCATCCTCAATGACGGGAACGTGATCCCGCAGCTCGGGTTCGGCGTCTTCCAGGTGCCGGCCGACGAGGTGACCGAGGTGGTGACGACCGCGCTGCAGGCGGGCTACCGGAGCATCGATACCGCCGCCATCTACGCGAACGAGGAGGGCACCGGCCGCGCCATCCGCGACTTCGGGCTGCCCCGGGACCAGGTGTATGTCACCACCAAGCTGTGGAATTCCGAGCAGGGCTACGACGCCACCCTGCGGGCCTTCGACGCGAGCATGGAAAAGCTGGGCCTGGAGTACCTGGATCTGTATCTGATCCACTGGCCGGTCGAGCCGGCGGGCAAGTTCGTCGACACCTTCCGGGCCTTCTCGGCATTGAAGTCACAGGGCCGGATCCGTTCGATCGGGGTCTCGAATTTCACGGTGCCGCAGTTGCGGCGCCTGATCGAGGAGTCCGGCGAGGTGCCCGCGGTGAACCAGGTCGAGCTACACCCGCGCCTGGCGCAGCGTGAATTACGCGAATTCCACGCCGCCAACGCCATCGCCACCGAGGCGTGGAGCCCGCTCGGGCAGGGCACGCTGCTCGATCACCCCACCCTGGTCGCCATCGCCGAGGAACTCGGCCGGACACCGGCGCAGGTGATCATCCGCTGGCATCTGCAGCGCGGCATCATCGTCATTCCGAAGTCGGTGACCCCGGCCCGGATCGCCTCGAATTTCGATGTGTTCGGCTTCGAGCTCAACGAGGGTCAGCTCTCGGCGATCGACTCGATGGATACCGGCGCGCGCATCGGCCCCGACCCGGACACCTTCACCGCGGGCTACCAGTAAGGCCCAGATACTCCCCGAGTTCGCGCGCCGCGGCGCGGCCCGCGCGGTTGGCGCCGATGGTGCTGTCCGAGGGGCCGTAGCCGATCAGATGGATGCGCGGGTCGACGGCGACCTGGGTGGCCAGCCGCCCGGTCATGGTGATGCCGCCGCCCGGCCCGCGCAGGCGCAGCGGCGCCAAATGATCCAGGGCGCTGCGGAATCCGGTGGCCCACAGAATCACGTCGGCAGGCTGGAACGTCCCGTCGGCCCAGCGCACGCCGCCGGGCTCGATCCCGGCGAACATCGGCAGCCGGTGCAGGGCGCCGCGCCGCTCGGCGGCGCGGAGCCGGTCGTCCCAGCGCAACCCGGTCACCGAGACCACCGACGCGGGCGGCAGGCCGCGCCGCACCCGGTCCTCCACCTCGGCGACCCAGGCGCGCCCGGCCTCCGGCGTCACCTCCGCCTCGCGGAACACCGGTTCCGAGCGCGTCACCCAGGTGGTCGTGGTGACCTGGGAGATCTCGTCGAGCAACTGCACCGCCGAGATGCCGCCGCCGACGATCACCACGTGCTTGCCGCGGAATTCCTCGGCGCTGCGGTACTCGCGGGTGTGCAGCTGGCGGCCGGCGAACGACGCGGCGCCGGGATAGACCGGAATGAACGGGTGCTCCCAGGTGCCGGTGCCGTTGATCAGTCCGCGCACGCGCAGGATTCCGGCCGCGTCGGTCTCGGCGGCTAGTACTTCCCCGCGACCGTCACACCGCTTCCCGTCGGCCGTCCTGTCGCAGACCACCTCGACGCTGACCTGCCGGCGCACCCGCAGATCGAATTCCTGCTCGTAGCGGGCGTAATACCGCGGCACCGCGGTGGCCGCGGGCGCGGACTCCGACCCCGGAGGCAATGTCTCGGCGAATGACATTCCGGGCAGGTCGTGCACCCGGTTGACCGTGGTCAGCGTGAGCGAGGGCCACCGGAACTGCCAGGCGCCGCCCGGGCCGGGGGCGTGGTCGACGATGAGAAAGTCGCGCTCCGGTTCCAAACCGAGCCGCCGCAAGTGGTAACCCGCCGACAGTCCAGCCTGACCAGCACCGATCACCAGGATCTCGAAATCTGTCGGCACGAGTGGTGATGGTAACGCCCTCAGCGAACATGGCCCCGTGCTGTGGCACAGTAAAGGTAATCAATCAACACGTTGAGCCGGGGAGTGTGCATGCTCGGAGTTAGCCGCGACGGTGATGTCGTCACCATCGAATTGCAGCGCGAAGACCGTCGCAATGCGCTCAACAACGAATTGGTCGTGCTGCTGCGCGAAGCAGTACTCACCGCGGTCGATGACGGAGCGCGCGTCATCGTCCTGACCGGGCGCGGGCGGCTGTTCAGCGCGGGCGCCGATCTGACCGGGGTGTACTCCGAGCAGTTCCTCGCCGATCTCAAGGACATGCTGCACACCATCGAATCGGCGCCGGTCCCGGTGATCGCGGCGATCAACGGCGGCGCGCTGGGCGCGGGCGTGCAGTTGTCGCTGGCCTCGGATCTCAGAGTCATGTCGCCGGAGTCCTACATCGCGATTCCGGCCGCGAAGCTCGGCATTTCGGTGGACCGCTGGACCATCCGCCGGCTGGTGTCGCTGATCGGTGGCGGGCCCGCCCGCGCCATCCTGCTCGGCGCGGAGCACGTGACGGCCACCGACGCCTACACTTTCGGGTTCGCCAATCGCATCGGCACGCTGGCCGACACCCAGGCCTGGGCGAAATCGATCGCCGAACTCGCGCCGCTCTCGCTGCGGCACCTCAAGCTGGTGCTGAACGACGACGGCACCCGGGAACCGGAGACGGCGCAGCAGCGTGCGGCGCTGGAGGCGGCCTGGACCAGCACCGACGCCCAGGAGGCGCGGCTGGCCAGGGAAGAGAAGCGTGCGGCGAAATTCCTTGGGCGATAAGGGGATACTGCGATGAACGTGAAGAAGGTACTGGGCGCCGCCGCGGGCGCCGTCGGCGTCGGCTGGCTGGTCCGCGCGGTCTGGGACATCCCGTCGGCGATCGGCGCCTCCATGTCGGCGATCGCGCCGTACGCGACCGGCGCCGCCAGCTATCGCAACCGGACATTCCACAACACCGAGCCGAGCAGCCAGATCGCGCCGGGTTCGGCTCCGTCCCTGCTGGTTTCGGCGCTGACCCGTCGCAACGCGGGCCGTCCGCACGGTGTGGTGCCGCTGCGCACGCCGCCCGCGCCCGCCGAGGCCGCCGAGCTGGCGGTCACCTGGTACGGGCACGCGTCCGCGCTGATCGAGGTGGACGGCTACCGGGTGCTCACCGATCCGGTCTGGAGCGAACGGGTTTCGCCGTCCGCGCTGGTCGGCCCGGCCCGGTTGCATCCGGTGCCGATGCCGCTGGCCGACCTGCCGCCGCTGGACGCGGTGATCATCTCCCACGATCACTACGACCACCTGGACAAGGCGACCATCCGGGAGCTGGTGTCGAGTCAGTCGGTGCCGTTCCTGGTGCCGCTCGGCATCGGCGCGCACCTGCGGCACTGGGGTGTGCCCGAGCATCGGATCGTCGAATTGGATTGGGGCGGCTCGGTTTCGCTGGCCGCGCTCGGTCGCGAGCGCAACGGCACCGATCTGGTGCTGACCTGCACCGAGGCCCGGCATTTCTCCGGGCGCGGGCTGGTGCGCAACACCACGCTGTGGGCGTCCTGGTCGATCGTCGGCCCGACCAAGCGGGTGTACTTCGGCGGCGACACCGGGTTCACCAAGGTCTTCGCCGAGGCGGGCGCGGCGCTGGGCCCGTTCGATCTGACGCTGCTGCCGATCGGCGCGTACGACGAGCGCTGGCCGGATGTGCACATGAATCCGGAGGAGGCGGTGCGCGCGCACGCCGATCTGTGTGGCGGCGACGCCACCCACGGCCTGCTGGTGCCGATCCACTGGGCGACCTTCAACCTCGCCTTCCACGGATGGTCGGAGCCGGTGCGCCGGATGGTGCAGGCGGCCACCGCGGCCGGCACCCGGGTCGCCGTGCCGATGCCGGGTCAGCGCATCGATCCGCAAGCGCTTCCCGGTATGGCGGAAGAAAAGCCCTGGTGGGAAGATATTGGTTGAAACCAGTCGGTTTCGATTTGCAGCTCGATCGACAGGAAGGACCCGGGAATGAGTTTCGCGGACAGTCTGAAGGGCCTGGTCGGCAAGGGTAAGGATGTGGCGGCCAAGAACGCCGACAAAATCCATGACGCGGTCGACAAGGCCGGCGACTTCGTCGACAAGAAGACCCAGGGCAAGTACACAGACAAGATCGACAAGGTGCAGGAGGCCGCCAAGAAGGCGGTGCCGCCAGAGCAGCCCGGCTCGCAGCCCGGTTCGCAGGCCTGACGCGCGGCGGGGACCGATTGTCGGTCCCCGCCACTAGAATTCAGTCATGTCTCCCCGCCGCGAGTTCGGTGGCAGCCCGGGCCGGTCCCCCGTCGAGGTTGATCTCACCAACCTCGACAAGGTGCTGTATCCGGCGACAGGAACCACAAAGGGCGAGGTCATCGCCTATTATTCGGCCATCGCGCCGGCCATGCTGCCGAATATCGCGGGGCGTCCGGTGACGCGTAAACGCTGGCCGAACGGGGTCGAGGAATCCTCCTTCTTCGAGAAGAACCTGCCCTCGCACGCGCCGTCCTGGCTGGAGCGCCGCACCGTCGAGCATTCCTCGCGCCGCGCGGAGTATCCGGTCATCGATTCCGAAGGCGGGCTGGCCTGGCTCGCGCAGCAGGCGGCGCTGGAAATCCATGTGCCGCAATGGCGTTTCGACGGCGACCGGATCGGTTACGCCACCCGGATCGTCTTCGACCTCGATCCCGGCCCCGGGGCGGGGCTGGCCGAATGCGCGCGGGTGGCGCTGTTGGTGCGGGAGATGGTCGAGGGCATCGGCCTGCGGACGTTCCCGGTCACCAGTGGCAGCAAGGGAATTCACCTGTATGTGCCCTTGGACAAGCCACTGAGCCCGGGCGGGGCCTCGACCGTCGCCAAGCAGGTGGCGACGAATCTGGAGCGGCTGCACCCCGATCTCGCCACCGCCACGATGGCGAAGAATGTCCGGGCCGGCAAGGTGTTCGTCGACTGGAGCCAGAACAACCCGGCCAAGACCACGATCGCGCCGTATTCACTGCGCGGCCGGGATACCCCCACGGCCGCGGCACCGCGCACCTGGCGTGAGATCGAGAGCCGGAAGAAGCTGCGGCACTTACGCTTCGACGAGGTGCTCGCCCGCTGGCGGGACGGCGGCGATCTGCTGGCCGACCTCGATCCGCCGCTAACGGGTGCGACCGGCGACGCGCTGCACAAGTACCGGTCCATGCGCGATCCGGAACGCACGCCGGAGCCGGTGCCCGCCACTCCCCCGCAGCCCACCGACGGCAACCGGTTCGTCGTCCAGGAGCATCACGCCCGGCGGCTGCACTGGGACGTGCGCCTGGAACGCGACGGCGTGCTGGCCTCGTGGGCGGTGCCGAAGGGGCCGCCCACCTCCTCGGAACAGAACCGCCTCGCCGTGCACACCGAGGATCATCCCCTGGAGTATCTGGACTTCCACGGCGCCATCCCGAAGGGGCAGTACGGCGCGGGCGAGATGACGATCTGGGATGCCGGCACCTACGAGACCGAGAAGTGGCGCGACGACGAGGTCATCGTGCGTTTTCACGGCGAGCGGCTCACCGGGCGGTTCGCGCTGATCCAGACCAACGGCAACCAGTGGCTCATGCACCTGATGCGGGATCAGAACCCCGGCGAACCGGAGCCGAAAGATACTGCGGCACAACCGAAGGGCATTCGGCCGGAGCAGGTAGCCAAACAGGCCGCCGCGCCCTTCCCGCGCGGCCTGGAACCGATGCTGGCCACCGAGGGCGAGGTCGACGATCTCGACGACGACGAGTGGTCCTTCGAGACCAAGTGGGACGGTTTCCGGCTGATCGCCGAGGTCACGGGCGGCAAACTGACGCTGCGCAGCCGCCACGGCAACGTGGTGACCGGGCGCTATCCCGGCATCGGCCCGCTGGCCGGCGAATTGTCCGAGCACGACGTGGTTCTGGACGGCGAGGCCGTCGTCTTCGACGACCACGGCGTCGCCAATCTCGGCCTCCTGCAGGCGGATAAAGCCCGCGCCGTCTTCGTCGCCTTCGATGTCCTCTATCTCGACGGCACCTCCCTGATCCGCAAGCGCTATGCCGACCGCCGCCGCGTCCTGGAAGCGCTGGCCGCCACCGTGCCCTCGATGCAGGTGCCGCCGCGCTTGGACGGGCCCGGCGCTGCCGCGCTGCGATACAGCCAGGACCAGGGCCTGGAAGGTGTTGTCGCCAAACGCAAAGACTCCGTCTACCTGCCCGGCAAGCGCGGCCACTCCTGGGTCAAGCAGCGCAACTGGCGCACCCTGGCCGTCGTCGTCGGCGGCTACCGGCGCAGCGAGGCCCGCAGCTTCAAGTCCCTGCTGATCGGCATCCCGCACGAGGGCAGGCTGATCTACGTCGGCCGCGTCGGCACCGGCTTCGGCGACGAGAGCATGCGCGAACTGGCGGGCCGCCTGCACGCCCTGGAACGCAAGACCAGCCCCTTCGACAACACCCTCCTCGCCGAGGAACGCAAGGAAGCCGTCTGGGTGACCCCCAAGATCGTCGGCGTGGTCCGCTTCATGAACTGGACCGAGACCGGCCGCCTCTGGCACCCCGCCTGGCTCGGCGAGGAGTAGTCGTCAAATGTGCGCGGAGCCGGAGTACAGGTAGGTCAGGAGCTTGGTCACATCACCGCGTTCGTTCACATCGTCGCACGGGCCGTCGACCGCGCCGTTCTCGCCACTTTCGGTGGAGACACCCGGCATCAGATAGATCAGCAGCGCGGGTAGTTGCACAGCGAAGTCGACCACGGACGAGCCGGTACCGTGCCACCGAACCATGGTCCCGTTCGTGCAGTTGGGTACGACCTCGGCACTACCGGTCTCCGGACTGCCGATCGAGTCCGGCCCTTCGGCCTGGGCGGGAACCGTGACGAGAGCACCGGCGGCGACGGCGATCAGGCCGGTGGTGACGAACCGTTTCATGGGAATTCCTTTGGGGCCGAGCGATATCCACTCCCGGCCGCAGGGGCCGGAAGCCTCACACTAGGCAGCGATCATTGTGGAATGTCTGCGTTTCAGAACCTCAGAGCTGTGATGTGCGCCACTCTGATCTACATCGCCCGGAGGCCGAGCCTGCGGTATCGGTGGCGCCGACTAGCCAGGAGTTCGGATTCGGGGTAGGTGCGGAGCTCGGTCAGTTCGTCGGCGATGGCCTGGACCATGCGGCGGGCGAAGTCCACCGGCTCGTCGGCGGCGTCGGGGTGTTCGGGGACTATGCGGTCGACGATGCCGTCGGCGAGCAGGTCGGTCGCGCGAATGCGCTGGGCGGCAGCGAGATCCGGGGCGTGGTCGGTGTCGCGGTAGACGATTGCGCTGGCGCCCTCCGGCGGCAGGGGTGCGAGCCAGGCGTGGGTAGCCGCCAGGACGCGGTCGGCCGGGAGCAGAGCCAGGGCGCCGCCGCCGGTGCCCTGGCCCAGCAGCACCGAGATGGTCGGGGTGTTCAGGGTGGTCAGGTCGGCCAGGCAGCGGGCGATCTCGGGAGCCAGGCCGCGTTCTTCGGCCTCCTTGGACAGTGCGGCGCCGACGGTGTCGATGATCAAAACCAAAGGCACGTGGAGCTCTTGGGCCAAGGCCATGCTGCGGCGGGCTTCGCGGAGTGCGGCGGGGCCCATGGTGTTCTCGCCCTGCTGGCCGGAACGGTCGTGGCCGAAGACGACGCAGGGTTGCCCGCGGAAACGGGCCAGGGCGTGCACCACGGTGCGGTCGGCTTCACCCTGGCCGGTGCCGCTGAGCGGAACCCGTTGCGTCGCTTGGCGTAAGAGGTCGCGGATGCCGGGGCGGCCCGGACGGCGGGAGGCCAGGACGGATTCCCAGGCTGGAAGATCGGCAGGCTCGGTGCCCGCCGGCGCATAGGCAGCGCTCACCGACTCAGCGGCGGCCTCGGGCGCGCCGGGCCGAATTCCCTGGGCCGCAGGACTACTCGTGACTATCTCGCCACCGAGGACACTCAGCGCACGGTGCGCGATACGGCGGAAGACCGGGATCGAGACAACGCCGTCGATGACACCGTTGCGATAGAGATTCTCCGCGGTTTGCACACCCTCGGGAAATGGCTTGTCGTACAACGCTTTATAGACGCGCGGCCCAAGAAAGCCGATCAGAGCGCCCGGTTGCGCGAAGGTGATGTGGCCCAGCGAACCCCAGGAGGCGAACACGCCGCCCATGGTCGGGTCGCGCAGGTAGACCAGGTACGGGTGACCGGCCGCCTTGTGCACCGCTACGGCGGCCGCGATCTTCACCATCTGCACGAAAGCGACAGTGCCCTCCTGCATTCGGGTGCCGCCGGAGGTGGGCGAGGCGATCAGCGGCAGCCCGAGTTCGGTGGCGCGCTCCACCGCCGTGACGATGCGTTCGGCCGCGGCCACCCCGATAGAACCCGCGAGAAAACCGAACTCGCAGGCGATTACGGCCACCTGGCGACCACGCAACAGGCCCGCACCGGTCAATACCGACTCGTCGGTACCCGAGGTGCTCGCGGCTCGGCGCAGCTCCTCGCCATACCGCGTCGAACCGGCCACCTCCAGCGGTGGCCGGTCCCAACTGACGAACGAGCCCGAATCGAGCAGCTGCTCGAGCAATTCCCCGGCCGAAATGCGCACCGAGGGAGCGTACTCAGTACCCCTGCATCACCTTGCGCAGGGCGTACTCGGTGAGCGAGACCAGCGCCTGCTTGGCCGGCTCGCGGCGGCGGGCATCCATCGACAGGATCGGCACGTCCGCGGATACCGCGAGCGCCTGCCGGATGTCCTCGATCGGATAACGCGGCGCGTCGTCGAACTCGTTGAGCGCCACCAGGAACGGTAGGTTGCGCGCCTCGAAGTAGTCGACGGCCGCGAAGCTGTCCTCGAGCCTGCGGGTGTCGACCAGCACCACCGCGCCGATGGCGCCGCGGATCAGGTCGTCCCACATGAACCAGAACCGGTACTGACCCGGTGTACCGAACAGGTACAGCACCAGGTCGTCGGCGAGGCTGATCCGGCCGAAGTCCATCGCCACCGTGGTGGTCGACTTCATCGGAACACCGGTCAGGTTGTCGATTCCGGTACTGGCGTTGGTTACCAAGGCTTCGGTGCGCAGCGGAACGATCTCCGACACGGCACCGACCATGGTGGTCTTGCCGACACCGAAACCACCCGCGACCACGATCTTCGCCGAGGTCGGCTTGCTGGTGCGCGTATCGACATGCGCCGTCGAATCATATACGCCGGAGTCCACTGAGAACCCTTTCGATCAGCTCGCGACGTTCATCGTCGCTGGAATCGTCTTTCAAAGTCGCCGAAACGCGGACGTGCCCGGCCTCGATCAGATCGGCCACCAGAACTCGGGCCACTCCGATCGGAATACTCAGACGCGCCGACAGTTCGGCAACGGACGGCGATTCTCTGCACAACTCCACGATTGACGTCTCGATGTTGGTCAGTTCGAACTGCCGCTCCAGGGCGACCGGATGCGATGCGACGAGCGCTTCCAACGCCAACTCGACCGCCGGCCGGGTGCGGCCGCCAGTCAGCGAGTACGGGCGTACGAGGCTCGGCTCGGCGCTCCCCACGCGGTGATCTTCTATGTCCATCCCACCATCAGGAACCCATCGTGACGCGTGGCGTGGCCTGCACTGTCTGGCCCACACGCTCGACCAACAAAGCCATTTCGTAGCCGACCTGTCCGATGTCGCAGGACGTGTTGGTCAGCACCGCGAGGTAGGAACCGTCACCGACCGCCATGAGCAGCAGGTAACCGTGCTCCATTTCGACAACCGACTGCAGCACGGTGCCGCCCTCGAACAGGTTCGAGACGCCGACCGAGAGGCTCGCTAGCCCCGCGGTGACCGCGGAGAGCTGCTCGGCGCGGTCGACCGGCAGCTGCGCGCTCGCGGCCATGAGTAGGCCGTCAGCCGAAACCAGGACGGCGTGGGCTACGCCCGGAACCTCGTTGGCGAAGTTCGAAACCAGCCAATCCAGCTGACGATTCGTACCACCTAGATCGGGGTTCATCGGTCTCCTTCTCCGGTTAGGGGTGCTTTCATTGAGCGGCCATCCCGGACGCCCTGCTGGTGACGACTCAAGCTTGACCTGATCATCTCGGGATCGCGACGTGGTGCACGTTCCCTGGCGGCACCGGTGACACCGCCGGGGACCAGCCTTCCGCCCGGATCGCGTTGCGGCAACCCGGCAGCGGTCTTTTTCTCGGCTTGCGCCTCGGATGCCCGCTGCGCGGCCTGCCAACCTTCGTCGCCCGGGGATTCGAAAGCCGCGGCCACCTGGGACCGGTCCGGGTTCGGATCCGACAGCCAGGCCGACATCATCTCGGCGAAGATCGGGCTGTCCATCGTCGATCCGGTCTCGACCGCGGGTTGCAGTCGAGTCTGGAAGAACGAGGCCGCCTTCGCCGTATCCGAGCGGTAACTGTGCTTGCCGGGATCACGGGCGGGCGCCTGCGCTTCCGGTGTGCCGGAAGACAATGCGCTGTCCGCGACGTCCGCGCTGCCGCGTTCGCGCTGCGGCAGACCGGAGGCACGCTGCGGCAGCTCGGAGGCGGGAGCCTCGCGGCGCGACAGGCCACCGCCGAGCGGCGAAGCACCCGGCTCCCGCTGCGGCAGACCGCCGCCCAGCGGCGAGGTACCCGGTTGCCGCTGGGGCAGGGTGGATTCGCGCTGCGGCTGAGCCGAGGCGGCGGGCTGACGCTGGGACAGACCACCCGCGGACGGATCACGCTGCGGCAGACCACCCGCGGCGGGATCACGCTGGGGCAGGCCGCCCGCGGACGGATCACGCTGGGGCAGACCACCCGCGATGGGCTCGCGCTGCGGCAGACCACCCGCGGACGGTTCCCGCTGCGGCAGACCGGACGGCTGACGCTGCGGCAGGCCGGTCGAAGCGGCCGGACGCTGCGGCACCGCACCGGCACCCGGATCCCGCTGCGGCAGCGCGGATTCACGCGGCGCGGCGGGCGGGGACATGCGCGGCGGCGACACCGTGGCGCCCTTGACCGTGGGGCCGTTCACGCCCGGCTCCCGCTGCGGCAGACCGCTGCTCGCGGCCGGCGCGATCGGGTTGGCGTCCCGCTGCGGAGCCGGGGCCTGGCGCTGCGGCAACCCACCGGCGGTGGGATCACGCTGCGGCAGACCGGCATCCGGCTGACGGGTGGGTGCGCCGTTGGCACCCGGCTGCCGCTGGGGCAGCCCGCCGGTGCCGGGTTGCGGGGCTCCGTTGCCGCCCGGCTGCCGCTGCGGCAGACCGGCGTTCGGGTCCCGCGGCGGTAAGCCACCGGCGGCACTCGGCACCGCCGGCTCGGCGGTACCGGGCTGGCGCGGCGGCGGTGTGCCACCGGAGAGGTTGCGCTTGGGCAGGCTCGCGGCGGCGAGCTTGCCGCGCTGCGGGCCGTTCTGCGCCTGACCCGGCGCGGGGCGCAGGGTCGGGCCGGACTGGGCGGCGCCCTCCTGGCGCATGCCGGCCGCGGCCGCGGCCGAACCGGGCTGGCGCTGCGGCAGACCGCCCGCGCCGGCCGGGGTGCTGGGCGGTGGCGTGCTCGGCGCCTGGATCGGCCCGCTGACACCGGGATCCACCGTCACCATGACGTTGCCCTGCGGTGTCCGGGTGACCGAACGCATCTGCATCGACGACGGGTTCGACGGACGCGGACGCTCGACCGCGGCGGGTACCGCCGGGGTCGCGGTTTGCTGGACGCTTGCTTTGCCGTGCACGATCAGGCCTACCGGGACGTGGACCGTCACCGTTACACCCGGGTCGCGCGCGGTATCGAAGGTCGGGCGCAACCGCACGGTCAGACCGTGCCGCTCGGCCAACCGGCCGACCACGAAAAGACCCATGTGCCGGGCGGTGTCGGGACCCGGCTCCGCGGTCTGCTCCAAACGGCGGTTGATCTCGACCATTTCGGCCGGCGGCATACCGATGCCGCGGTCGGCGACCTCGATCAGCAGACCCTGGTCGTGCGCCTGCGCGAAGGTGAACTTCACGTCCGTCTCCGGCGGCGAGGCGCGCAGCGCGTTGTCCAGCAGCTCGGCGAACAGGTGCGCCAGGTCCGAGGCGGCCGGCTCGATCAGCGAACCGCGCGGCGTGGCACCCAGCTTGACGCGCTCGTAGTCCTCGACCTCGGAGATCGCGGCGCGCAGCACGTCGGCGATCTCGACCGGGGCGGACTTGGCGCGGCGCTGCTTGGTGCCGGCCAGAATGAGCAGGTTGTCACCGTTACGGCGCATGCGCGCCGCGAGATGGTCCAGCCGGAACAGGTTTTCCAGCAGGCGCGGGTCCTTCTCGTCGTACTCCATCGCCTCGATCAAGCTGAGCTGATGGTCCACGAGCGACTTGGAACGCCGGGCCAGGGTCTCGAACATGTCGTTGACCTGCGAACGCATCTGCGCCTGGTCACTGGCCAAACGCAGGGCCTGGCCGTGGATGTCGTCGACGGCGCGAGCCAGCTGGCCGATCTCCTCGGAGCTGCGCACCGGCATCGGTTCCAGCGGCACGTCCTCCGGGGCGGCGCCGTTGCGGAGCTGGGCGACCTCGTGCGGCAGATCGCTCTCGGCGACGCGCAGGGCGGCCAGGCGCAGGCGGTGCAGCGGCACGATCATCGAGCGCGCGACGAACACCGCGAGCAGCAGCGCCGCGAGAATGGTGGCGAGCACGACCGCGGTATAGGTCCACGCGTCGGTGTTGGCCTTGGACGACAGCCGCGACATGGCGGCGTCGATGTCGCCGGTGGCCTTGGCGATAACTCGGTCGTAGACGTCCAGACTGGTCGTCATCGAGTTCTTCAGGTCACCGATCGGAAGCTTGCCCAGCGCCACTTCGGGGCTGCTGACCAGCGACACCCGGGTATCGACACCGGCGCGCAGGTCGGCGATCGCCGGATCGCCGTCGGGGAAGCGGTGCGCGAGCATGTTGAGCAGCTGACGCTCGGTGCTCGCGCTGGTGAAGAAGTTGGTCATGCCGGTGGCCTGGGAGCCGCGCAGGATCTCACTGAATGCCGCGAGCTCGGGCAGCAGCGTGCCTCGGGTGTTGATCGAATCGACAAGGCGCAGCTTGGCGGCGTCCATGGCCGGGTCGCTGACCTGCGAAACGGCGGTCTCCAAGATGGTGACCGACTCGTTGGTCGCCTTGTCGATCTGGGCTAGGGCCTCGGCCGCGTTGGGCGTGGGCGCCTTGCCCTGTGTCCGAGTGGCTTTCGCCTGGGTGATCATCGACTCGAAAGCGGCTCGCGCCTTCGGCAGATTATCCAGATCACTCAGGGCGCCCTCGGCCACGACCAGGGCTTTGTCCAGATCGGTCAAGTTCTGGTCGGTCACGATGGACGTGCCCGGCGCCAGCGAAATCAACTGCGAACCCACAACGGTGTTGTAGGTCGAACGCAGCCCGGTTACCGCCGGGATGACCTCGATGTTCTCCGAAACAGCCTTGAGTCGGCCTGCTTCGGAGAACTCAGAGGTAATCCTCGACACGCCGAGCCCGACCGCGACCGCCAGTGGCACGGCGAGGACCGCCGTAACCTTCCAGCGCAGGTCCCAATTGCCAAGCGCCCAGCGCTTCTTGCCGGACCTAGCGGCGTCACGCATCTCCCACTCACTTTCCAAACTGGCCCCAACCATGCGCCATCACATGCTGGCTCGACAGGCGAAGCTGGCCGAGAACTGCGGCTGGCCGAGAAATTGCGTCTATGACGGCCGAAATAAGTGACATCGGATTCTAACGGATCAATAACTTCTTGGGTGACTCCGAGGTGGACTACGGGCTTTGACCTGCCCGTTCCAGGCAAACCCAAAGGTCACGACACCCACCCGGGTGTCGCGTGAAGTCTGCCACAATCATCCAGATCTATCGAGGCGGGTATCGAGGCGAGGGCTAGGGAGTCACAGCAGTGGGTGCGCAGAGCGACTACCGACGGGTCTATCAGACCAGCTTGGTGGATCCCACCGAGTTCTGGACCAGCGCTGCCACGGCGATCGACTGGGATGTGCCACCGACTCAAATCGTCGACACCGCAGCACGACCCGTGCCTCGTTGGTTCCCGGATGCTCGCCTCAACACCTCCTACAACGCGCTCGACCGGCACGTGCACGGTGCGAGCGCCGATCGAGCGGACCAGCCCGCCCTAATATACGACTCGGCTATGACCGACACCAGAGGGCAATTCACCTACGCCGAATTGCTCGACGCGGTGGCCCAATTCGCCGGCGCGATGGCCCGGCTCGGTGTCGGCGCGGGCGACCGCGTGATCATCTACCTGCCGATGATCCCCGAGGCCGTGATCGCCATGCTGGCCTGCGCGCGCATCGGCGCGGTGCACTCGGTGGTGTTCGGCGGCTTCGCCGCCCCCGAGCTCGCGGCCCGCATCGACGACGCCCGGCCCGTGCTCATCATCACCGCCTCCGGCGGTCTGGAACCCGGCCGCCGGGTCGACTACCCGCCGATCGTGTTGCAGGCGCTCGATCTCGCCGAGACCAATGTCACCCGGCACGTGATCGTCAAGCAGCGCCCGCAGTTCGCGACGATGAAGTTCGCCGAGCAGCAGGCGGCGACGGAATCGCTGCCGAGTTCCGCCGCGACCGTGGCCGTGCGCTGGCTGGACTGGAACGAGGCGGTCCGGGACGCGCCGCACGCCGACCCGGTTTCGGTGGCCGCGACCGACCCGCTCTACATCCTCTACACCTCGGGCACCACCGGGAAACCCAAGGGCGTGGTCCGCGACAACGGCGGGCACGCGGTGGCGCTGGCCTGGTCCATGCGCAACATCTACGACGTCGGCCCGGGCGAAGTGATGTGGGCCGCCTCCGATGTCGGCTGGGTCGTCGGGCACTCCTACATCGTCTACGCGCCGTTGCTGGTGGGCGCGACCACGCTGCTCTACGAGGGCAAGCCGGTCGGCACCCCCGACGCCGGCGCGTTCTGGCGGGTCGTGGAGCAGCATCGGGTGCGGGTGCTGTTCACCGCGCCGACCGCGCTGCGGGCCATCCGCAAGGCCGACCCCGAGGCGACCCTGGCGCACCGCTACGACCTGTCCTCGCTGCGCGCCCTGTTCTGCGCGGGCGAGCGGCTGGACCCGGCCACCTTCGAATGGGCCACCCACACCCTGCTCGACACCCGTCCGGACTGCCCCGTGGTCGACCACTGGTGGCAGACCGAGACCGGCTGGCCGATCTGCGCCAATCCACTGGGCCTGCAACAACTTCCGATCAAGGCCGGGTCGGCCTCGGTACCGGTGCCCGGCTACCGCCTGCGGGTGCTGGACGCCGAGGGCAACCCGGTGGCCCCGGGCGTCGAAGGCAACATCGTGATCGGGCTACCGATGCCGCCCGGCACCCTGACCGGGCTGTGGCAGGACGACGCGCGCTTCGCGCGCTCCTACATGTCCGCGTTCCCTGGGCACTACCTGACCGGCGACTCCGGCTATTTCGACGAGGACGGCTACCTGTTCGTCCTCGGGCGCAGCGACGACGTGATCAACATGGCCGGGCACCGCCTGTCCGCGGGCAGTATCGAAGCCGCCATCGCCGGGCATCCCGCGATCGCCGAGTGCGCGGTCGTCGGACTGCCGGACGAGCTCAAGGGCCAGCGGCCGATCGCCTATGTGGTGCTCAAGGAGAACACCTCGGTCGACCCCGCCCAACTGCGGGCCGAGCTGACCCAGCGGGTGCGCGACCAGGTCGGCGCGATCGCGCAGCTGGCCGACGCGGTGATCGTCGCGGGCCTGCCCAAGACCCGCTCGGGCAAGATCCTGCGCAAGACGATCCGGCAGATCAGCACGGGTGACGACTACGACATCCCCTCCACCATCGAGGACCCGTCGGTGCTGGTCGCGCTGGCCGATCAGATCATCACCACCAAGGCCGACACCGGGGAATTCCCGCGCATCACGCCCTGAGCGAATCCCGGTCTCCTCAGAGGTTTCTCATTCGCGCCTAAGACGGGGGCCAAGGCGGGGGCATAGCGTGAGGATGGTCTCAGCAACCCTCGATTTTCGGGAGTGACTACATGATGCGTTTCTCAGCTCGCCCCACTATTGCCCTGCTCGCCGGCGGCGCCGGCGCGGTCGCCGTGCTCCTCGCGCCGGGTGTGGCGAACGCGGGCCCGGCCGAACTGGCCGCACCGCTGCTGAATTCGGACTGTTCCTTCGCCCAGGTGGACGCCGCGCTGCACGACAAGGCGCCCGCGCTGGCGAACATCCTCGACAACAACCCCGCGCAGAAGGCCGAGCTGAAGGCCAAGTTCGACCTGCCGATCGAGCAGCGGCGCGCCGAGTTCCAGCGGATCATCGCCGAGAACCCGGATGCCGCCGCACAGGCTCAGAACGATCCGCGGGCCGCCGGTCTGGGCAACACGATCGCCGAAGTCGCGGCCGTCTGCCACAACTACTGAATTCGATGAGCGGCGTTCACTACGGCCTCCATGGTCACGCTGCGCTACCGCCTCCGGCCGCTGAGCTCACGCCGCAGGTGACACCTTGACCGATCCGAGCGAGCCGGCGCGGCACAATGACCCTGTGGCCAACCCAACGGTGCTTGTTGTCGACGACGACGAGGACGTGCTCGCTTCGGTCGAGCGCGGACTGCGGCTGTCCGGTTTCCGGGTGCTCGTCGCCCGGGACGGGGCAGCCGCGCTGCGCAGCGTGAACGAAAACGCGCCCGACGCGATCGTCCTCGATATGAACATGCCGGTGCTGGACGGCGCCGGCGTGGTCACCGCCCTGCGTGCCATGGGCAACGAGGTGCCGATCTGCGTGCTCAGCGCCCGCGCCTCGGTCGACGACCGGATCGCCGGTCTGGAATCGGGCGCCGACGACTATCTCGTCAAGCCGTTCGTGCTCGCCGAATTGGTGGCGCGGATCCGGGCACTGCTGCGCCGGCGCTCGGACAGCCCCTCCCCCGAAACCCCCGGCGCGATCACCGTCGGCCCGCTCGAGGTGGACGAGGCCGGTTATCGTGCGCTGCTCGACGGACAGGAAATCGAGCTCACCAAAAGAGAATTCGAGTTGCTGTCCACCCTGGCCCGCAATGCCGGTGTGGTGCTGAGCCGGGAGCGGCTGCTGGAATTGGTGTGGGGTTACGACTTCGCCGCCGATACCAATGTCGTCGATGTGTTCGTCGGCTATCTGCGGCGCAAACTCGAAATCGACGACGCCCCAAGGCTTCTGCACACTATTCGCGGCGTCGGCTTCGTGCTGCGACCGCCGAAATGAAGGCCTTCTCACTGCGCACCCGGGTCGCGGCGGCCGCCGCGATGGGCGCGATCATCATCGTTACCCTGTTGAGCCTCATCAGCATTCGCGCGATCGAGCGCAACAACCTGCAGCAGAGCGATCAGCAGCTGCGGCTGGCCTCGCGCCTGGTGCTGATCGACCCGGTGGTCGCGGTCCGGCTGATCGGACTGACCGGCTTGAACAACGACATCGCCGTCACCGTGCGCGACAAGGGCGCGGTCGCGGCCAGCAGCCAGGTCCAATTACCGCAGGGCGCCATGGGTTTTCGCACCACCATGGTGAACGGCAGCAACTACCGCATCCTCACCACCACCGAGAACCAGATCCCGGGCCGGGTCGTCACACTCGGTATCCCGGCCGAGGAGGCCGCGCGCGCCACCGCCGAGCAGCGCCAGTGGGTGCTGGCGGGGGCGCTGGTCGCGATCGCCGCCTCGGCGGCGCTGGGCTGGCTGTTCGCCGGGCGCGCGGTCCGGCCCATCGTGCGGCTCACCCGGCAGGTGGCCGGGCGCAGCGGATTCGCCGATCCCTCCAATCCCACGGCGCCCGTGGACGGTTCGGGCGTCCGGGAGGCCGAGCAGTTGGCCGACGCGGTCAACACCATGCTGGGCCGCGTGGACGAGGCCCAGGCCGAGACCGCCGCCGCACTGGAGACCGCCCGCGACTTCGCCGCCGTCTCCGCACACGAATTGCGCACCCCGCTGACCGCCATGCGCACCGACCTCGAGGTGCTGCGCACCCTGGACCTGGACGAGGCCCAGCGCACCGAGATACTCACCGATCTGCAGCGCAGCCAGGGGCGGGTGGAGACCACGCTGGCCGCGCTGGAGCGCTTGGCCACCGGTGATCTCACCAATCAGCGCGATCACGTCGACACCGATGTCGGCGACCTGTGCGACCAGGCCGCCCACGACGCCATGCGGCACTTCCCCACCCTGAAGGTCAGCATCGACAGCGACGCCGAACTCATCACCCGCGGCCTGCCCGCCGGGCTGCGGCTGGCGCTGGACAACGCGCTGGCCAATTCGGTCAAGCACGGCCGCGCCACGCACGCGCTGGTCTCCGCGCACCGAATGCCGGACGGGCACATCATGATCACCGTCGACGACGACGGCACCGGCATTCCCACCGACGAGCGCGCAGCCGTGTTCGATCGCTTCTTCCGCGGCAGCCAGGCCTGCAAGGGCGGCTCCGGACTGGGTCTGGCCCTGGTCGCGCAGCAGGCCCAATTGCACGGCGGCCACGCCTATTTCGACGACAGCCCATTGGGCGGCGCGCGCCTGGTGCTGGATCTGCCCGCTCGCGACCGCTGACCTCCGGTTCGCGCCGGGCGAAGTTGTCGGTGGGCCGGTCTACGGTTGGCGGTGTGACCCGGACCGATCGGCTGTACGCGATCGTCGAAGAGCTGCGGGCTGTTTCGCCCCGGCTGCGCACCGCGCGGCAGCTGGCCGAGCGCCACGACGTCAGCCTGCGCACCATCGAACGCGATATCGCCGCGCTACAGCAGGCGGGCATACCCATCTACGCCGATGTCGGGCGGCGCGGCGGCTACGCGCTCGAGAAGAGCATGTCGCTGCCGCCCCTGAATTTCACGCCCGCCGAGACCGTCGCGCTCGCGGTGGCGCTGGCGCGCAACAAGGGTGGCCCGTTCGACCACGCCGGGCGCAGCGCCCTCGGCAAGGTGCTGGCCGGCCTGTCCGAGCGCAATGCCGCGGCCGCGCGCGATCTCGCGGCCCGGGTGCGATTGATGGAACCGCCCGGCGCGCTGGAGGTTCCGGAGATTCCGCCGGTGCTCGGGCAGGCCATCGAGCGCGGGCTGGTGCTGCACACCGCCTACCTCGATCAGTTCGGGCAGGCCACCGAGCGCGCCATCGAACCGGTGGAGCTCGTCAACGGCGCGCACGGGTGGTATCTCATCGCCTGGTGCCGGTTGCGCGCCGGCTTCCGGGTCTTCCGGCTGGATCGCATGCACACCCTGACGCCGACCGATCTGCCCGCTCCGGTCCGGCCGCGCGTCGACTACCCGGCCGGCCCGGCGGACCACGCGGTCCGGGCGGTGGCACTGTGAGCCGGATCGCCAAAGATTTCCCGGAAACACCGACAGGGGGTTGTCGCCGGCCGGGGTGATCGTTGCCCCATGACAACTCCCGCACTCAACACCGTTTCCTGGTTCCAGATCGGCAGCGACCGGCCCGAGCAGACGAACCGCTTCTACGGCGAGCTGTTCGGCTGGAACTTCACCGCCGACCCGGACCTCGACGGCTACGACCTGATCCGGTACGCCGTCGGCGCCGACCCCGTCGGCGGCCTGGCCCACTCCCCCGACGCCTCGGCCAACCACGCCATCTTCCTGGTCCTGGTGCAGGATGTCGCCGCCACCGTCGCGGCGACGGAAAGCCTGGGCGGCAAGGTGATCCAGCCCGCCACCACCGCGCCGGACGGCCTGGTCTTCGCCTACCTGCTCGACACCTCCGGCAATCGGTTCGGCGTCTTCACTCCCGCGCCGAAATCCTGACCACCGCGCGAAACGAGCCGGGCACCGTTCGGGATTTCCCGAACGGTGCCCGGCTCGACGGGGCTAGCGCACTCAGGCGTGCGCGATGGTCGACCAGCCCGCGACCTCTTCCGGCTTGCGCGGGGCGGGGCCGGTGTAGATCGCGGCCGGGCGCACGAGCTTGCCCAGCTGCTTCTGCTCCAGGACGTGCGCGCACCAGCCGGCGGTACGGCCACAGGTGAACATCGCGGGCATCATGTGCGCCGGGACCTCGGCGAAGTCCAGGATCACCGCGGCCCAGAACTCCACGTTGGTCTCGATAGCGCGGTCCGGGCGGCGCTCGCGCAGCTCGGCCAGCGCGGCCTGCTCCAGCGCGGCGGCCACCTCGTAGCGCGGGGCGTTGAGCCGCTTGGCGGTGGCGCGCAGCACGCGGGCGCGCGGGTCCTCGGCCCGGTAGACCCGGTGCCCGAAGCCCATCAGCTTCTCCTTGCGGTCCAGGATGCCCTTGACCAGCGTGCGGGCGTCGCCCGACTTCTCGACCGCTTCGATCATCGGCAGCACGCGCGCCGGGGCGCCGCCGTGCAGCGGGCCGGACATGGCGCCGATCGCGCCGGACAGCGAGGCCGCGACGTCGGCGCCGGTGGAGGCGATGACGCGCGCGGTGAAGGTGGAGGCGTTCATGCCGTGCTCGGCGGCGGAGACCCAGTAGGCGTCGATGGCCTCGGTGTGCGCCGGATCCGGCTCACCCTTCCAGCGGGTCATGAAGCGCTCGGTGACGGTGGAACACTCGTCGATCTGCTTCTGCGGCACCGCGGGCTGGTAGATGCCGCGAGCGGACTGCGCGACGTAGGACAGCGCCATCACCGAGGCACGGGCCAGGTTGTCCCGGGCGGTCTCGTCGTCGATGTCGAGCAGCGGCTCGTAACCCCAGATCGGGGCCAGCATGGCCAGGCCGGCCTGCACGTCGACCCGCACGTCACCGGTGTGCACGGGCAGCGGGAACGGCTCGGCGGGCGGCAGGCCGCGACCGAACTCGCCGTCGACCAGCAGGGCCCACACATCACCGAAGGTCACCCGGCCGCCGACCAGGTCCTCGATGTCGACGCCGCGGTAGCGCAGCGCACCGCCGTCTTTGTCCGGTTCGGCGATGTCGGTGGTGAACGCCACCACACCCTCGAGGCCGCTGACGAAATCACTGGGGACGGCGGTAGTCATGTTGGGACTCTCCTTGCACTTCGGGTCGCATGGGTTTCTCGTCGATGAGATGGCTCGCCGAGCACATGCCGATCAGGAAAACGATAACTCTTTGCTACCGCGGAGTAACGTCTGGCCCATGCAGGCGGAGGACAATTTCCCGGCCGGCCGCAACCAGGCCGACAACGTCTCGAGCAGTGATCTGGCCGGTATGCGGGTCGACTACGGAGTGCTGCATTTCGGCAGCGGCGAGGACACCGATCTCGACGAAACATGGCTGGCCGGGGGCTGGGAACCGTTGCTGCGGCACTGGATCGAGCAGGCCACCGCGGTCGGCATCGCCGAACCGAACGCCATGGTGCTGGCGACCGTCGCGCTGTCCGGGGGCAGCCCGCGCCCGGTAGCCAGAACCGTGCTGTGTAAGGGCCTCTCGCCCGCGGGTGTGACTTTTTACACCAACTACGACTCCGCCAAGGGCACGCAGCTGGCGGGCGTCCCGTTCGCGGCGGCCACCTTCCTGTGGCCCGCGCTCGGCCGTCAGGTGCACGTGCGCGGCGCCGTGGAGCAGACCCCGATCGAGACGACCACCGTCTACTGGCGCTCGCGCCCGCGCGAATCCCAGCTCGGCGCCTGGGCCTCGCAGCAGTCCCGGCCCATCGGCACCCGCGCCGAGCTGGACCGGATCCTGGCCGAGACCACCGAGCGCTTCGCCGACGTCGACGACATCCCGGTGCCGCCGCACTGGGGCGGCTACCTGCTGCGGCCCGACGAGGTCGAGTTCTGGCAGGGCCGGCGAGGCCGGCTGCACAACCGGATCGTCGCGCGAATAGGCCCCGAGGGCATGCGGGTTCAACGACTACAACCGTGATGAATCCAACACTGTCGGAGGCGTGAGCCGCTCGATACAGTGCGGCCAGTGAAGCTGCTCGCCGACACCACCCCGCTGCGCTATCCCGACTACCGGCGGTTGTGGACCAGCAATATCGTCACCGTCATCGGGTCCCAGCTGGCCGTGGTCGCGGTGCCGCAGCAGATCTTCCAGATCACCGGCAGCTCCGGCTATGTCGGCCTGGCCGGACTCTTCGGCCTGGTGCCGCTGATCGTGTTCGGCCTGTGGGGCGGCGCGCTCGCCGATGTGATGGACCGGCGCAAGCTGATGCTGATCACCAACGTCGGCACCGGCCTGACCGCGCTGGGCTTCTGGGCCCAGTCCGCCGCCGGTCTGAACAACGTGTGGGTGGTGCTGTTCCTGTTCGGCGCGCAGCAGGCGCTGTTCGCGGTGAACCAGCCGACCCGCAGCGCCGCCATCCCCCGCCTGCTGCCCACCGAGCATCTGGCCGCCGCCAGCGCGCTCAGCATGACCGTGCAGCAGTTCGGCGCCATCGCCGGTCCGGTGCTGGCCGGTGTGCTGATCCCGGTCGTCGGGCTGTCCACGCTGTACCTGATCGACGCGATCGCCCTGCTCGCCACCGTCTGGGCGGTGTGGCGGCTGCCCGCGATCCCGCCGACCGGCACCGCCCGCACCGCCGGGTTGCGCACGGTCCTGGAGGGATTCGTCTACCTGGCCCGGCAGCGCATCCTGCTGGCCTCCTTCGTGGTCGACGTGATCGCGATGGTGTTCGGCATGTCCCGGGCGCTCTACCCCGAGATCGCGCACGAGACCTTCGGCGACCCGGCCAGCGGCGGCGTCGCGTTGGGCCTGCTGTTCGCCTCGATGTCGGTGGGCGCGGTGCTCGGCGGCGTGTTCTCCGGCTGGATCTCGCACGTGCGCCGCCAGGGCCTGACGGTGCTGGTGTGTATCGCGCTGTGGGGGTTGTCCATGGTCGGATTCGGGCTGGCCGTCGGGTTCACCGGGCACGGCCTGAGCGTCGGGTTGGGGTTGTGGATCGCGCTGGGCTGCTCGGCCTTCGGCGGCGCGGTCGACATGGTGTCGGCGGCGCTGCGGATCGCGATGCTGCAAACGGTCACCACCGACGAGATGCGCGGGCGCCTGCAGGGCGTCTTCATCGTCATCGTCGCTGGTGGACCCAGGATCGGTGACGTTGCACACGGTTTCGCCGCAGCCGGTCTGGGTACGGCCGTCGCCGCGGCGGGCGGCGGCGTGCTGGTCGTGGTCGGTGTAGTCCTCGCGGCCCTGGCATTTCCGGCCTTCGTCCGATATCGGGTGGCCAGGACACACCCGATGCCGCTGTCGGCATAACGGGCAAACCTCACGCCTTCACGCCAGGTTTGTGAGGTTATCCGGTGGGCACCCTCGTGGCTGGGCCGCGTGGACAGCGACTAGCGTCTAGGTAATCGCACCGCCGTGCCGACCGCACTTCGATGCCGACGGTCCTAGCCTGAGAGGGATCCTTCCGTGCCCGAGAAAGACCACATCAACGACGCCAAGCCGGTACTGAGCTACCCAGGTGGCGAATACCCCATGACGATCGCCGAAGCCGTAGAGGGCAACGACGGCGTCGATCTGGGCAAAATGCTGGCCAGCACCGGGTATGTGACCTATGACCCCGGTTTCATGAACACCGCGTCGACCAAGTCGGCGATCACCTACATCGACGGTGAACAGGGCATCCTGCGCTACCGCGGCTACCCGATCGAGCAGCTGGCAGGCACCTCGACCTTCATCGAGGTCAGCTACCTGCTCATCTACGGCGAGCTACCCACGCAGGCCCAGCTCGAAGACTTCACCGACCGGATCCGGCGGCACACCCTGCTGCACGAGGATCTGAAGAGATTCTTCGACGGCTTCCCGCGCAACGCGCACCCCATGCCGGTGCTCTCCTCCGCGGTGAACGCGCTGTCGGCCTACTACCAGGATTCGCTGGACCCGCGCGATCCCGAGCAGGTCGAGCTCTCCACGATCCGCCTGCTGGCCAAGCTGCCCACCATCGCGGCCTACTCCTACAAGAAGTCGGTCGGCCAGCCCTTCCTCTACCCGGACAACTCGCTGTCCCTGGTGGAAAACTTCCTGCGCATGACCTTCGGGTTCCCCGCCGAGCCGTACGAGGTCGACCCCGAGGTCGCCGCCGCGCTCGACATGCTGCTGATCCTGCACGCCGATCACGAGCAGAACTGCTCGACCTCCACCGTGCGCCTGGTCGGCTCCTCCGACGCCAACCTGTTCACCTCGGTGTCCGGCGGCATCAACGCGCTGTGGGGCCCGCTGCACGGCGGCGCCAACCAGGCCGTGCTGGAGATGCTGGACGACATCAAGGCCAACGGCGGCGACGTCAAGGAATTCATCCGCAAGGTCAAGAACAAGGAAGACGGCGTGAAGCTCATGGGCTTCGGGCACCGCGTCTACCGCAACTACGACCCGCGCGCCGCGATCGCCAAGAAGCACGCCGACGCGATCCTGCAGAAGCTGGGCGGCGACGATCAGCTCTTCGACATCGCCAAGGCGCTGGAAGAGGCCGCGCTGACCGACGAGTACTTCATCTCGCGGCAGCTGTACCCGAACGTCGATTTCTACACCGGCGTCATCTACCGGGCCATGGGCTTCCCGACCCGCATGTTCACCGTGCTGTTCGCGATGGGCCGACTACCCGGCTGGATCGCGCACTGGCGGGAAATGCATTCCGAGCCGTTGAAGATCGGCCGTCCGCGCCAGATCTACACCGGTTATGGTGAGCGCGACTACCAAGCCATCAACAACCGCTGAACCACCACCTCAACCTATCGAAGGGTATAGACCGAATGTCGAAGCCGGAGATCGAATTCCAGGCGGGCCCCGCGCCCACCGAGCTCGTGATCAAGGACATCATCGAGGGTGAAGGCACCGAAGCCGTGCCCGGCGGCACCGTCGAGGTGCACTACGTGGGCGTCGAATTCGAGTCCGGCGAGCAGTTCGACTCCTCGTGGGACCGCGGCGAGTCCATCTCCTTCCCGCTGCGTGGCCTGATCCAGGGCTGGCAGGACGGCATCCCCGGCATGAAGGTCGGCGGCCGTCGCCAGCTGACCATCCCGCCGAAGCTGGCCTACGGCGAAGCCGGCGCCGGCCACCACCTGTCGGGCAAGACACTGGTCTTCGTGATCGACCTGCTCGACGCGAAGTAGTCCGAAACCCCGCACCACGGCCCGTGTTCCCCTGGGAACACGGGCCGCGGTCGTTACTCCTCGCCCAGCGACGCCGCCCAGTCGACGGCCACCGTCTCCCCGTGGTCCACGGTGAAGAACGCCACCTCGAGGTGCTGGCCGAGATCGATCAGGCCGATCGCGGTCAGTGGCACCGGCTGGGTCAGGCGCACCCGCCAGGGTTTCGGCTCGTCCCAGGCGCGCAGCTCCAGGTCCAGGCGCAGCACCGGGTCCTGGCGGCCGGTGTAGTCGGCGGCCACGGGGGCGGCCGCGAGCACCGTGGCGTCGGCACGGCGGCCGTCGGCCAGGATCTTCGAGATGCTCACGGCGGCGACGTCTCCGAGGGCCGGCACGTAGAGAACCAGGCGATCCTGGTCACCCGGGTCGACGCGGCAGCACACCACGTCACCGGGCTGCATGCGGTCCAGTTCGGCCGGCTGGACCCGCTGGCGCACCCGGGCCTCGTAGGGCTGGGCGCCGTCGGTCTGCACCCGGACCCAGAACGCCCATTCGGATTCCGTGGCACCGGCCGAAGTTCGGCGAAGGCCCAGCACGGTGGCGGTGCCGGGGGCGCCGTGCAGCAGTAGCTCGCGGCGCGCGGTGTCGGGCAGGGCCGAGCTCCGCCCACCCAAACCGCGAGATCGTCTTGCGCGCAACAGCCATCCGGGGTTCGCCGACGCCATGTCCATGAGCGGCTAGGTTAGCTGGAGTGTGGTCGGGAACACACAGATACCACCCTCTAGTCTGTTCGCCATGACCACTCTCCCGACCATTCCCGCCGACCTCAAGCCTGCCGACGGACGGTTCGGCTGTGGCCCCTCCAAGGTGCGCCCGGAACAGCTGCAGTCTCTAGTCGACACCGGCGCTTCCGTCTTCGGCACCTCGCACCGGCAGAAGCCGGTCAAGGACGTGGTGGCCCGGGTGCGCGGCGGCCTGCGCGAGCTGTTCCAGCTGCCCGACGGCTACGAGGTGGTGCTGGGCAACGGTGGCACCACGGCGTTCTGGGATGCCGCCGCCTTCGGCCTGATCCGCGAGCGTTCGCTGCACCTGACCAACGGTGAGTTCTCCTCGAAGTTCGCCTCGGTCGCCAAGGGCAACCCGTTCATCGGCGATCCGATCGTGGTGAAGTCGGAGCCTGGCAGCGCGCCGGAGCCGACCTCGGACCCGTCGGTCGACCTGATCGGCTGGGCGCACAACGAGACCTCCACCGGTGTCGCCATCCCGGTGCAGCGCCCCGCGGGCTCCGAGCACGCCCTGATCGCCATCGACGCCACCTCGGGCGCGGGCGGTCTGCCGGTGAACATCGCCGACTCCGACGTGTACTACTTCGCGCCGCAGAAGTGCTTCGCCGCCGACGGTGGCCTGTGGGTCGCGCTGATGAGCCCGGCCGCGCTGGCCCGGGTCGAGGAGATCAAGGCCTCCAACCGCTGGACCCCCGAGTTCCTTTCGCTGCCGATCGCGATCGACAACTCCACCAAGGACCAGACCTACAACACCCCGGCGCTGGCCACCCTGCTGCTGTTCGCCAACCAGATCGAGTGGCTGAACAGCAACGGCGGCCTGGACTGGGCGGTCAAGCGGACCCTGGATTCGTCCTCGCGCCTGTACTCCTGGGCCGAGTCCAGCGAATTCGCCACCCCGTACGTGGTCGATCCGGCGCACCGCTCGCAGGTCGTCGGCACCATCGACTTCGCCGATTCGGTGGACGCGGCGCAGGTCGCGAAGGTGCTGCGCGCCAATGGGATCGTCGACACCGAGCCGTACCGCAAGCTGGGCCGCAACCAGCTGCGCGTCGGCATGTTCCCGGCCATCGACCCCGAGGACGTGTCGCAGCTGACCCGCTCCATCGACTGGGTCGTGCAGAACCTGGGCTGAGGTTTCGAGCGGTAGTGCACAGTTGATGCCCTGCGACACACCGGAATTCGACACGCCGTAGATCGAATTCCGCGAAGGGGAACAGAGCAGATTAGCGGGTATGACACGTTTTGGGCCGACATTCGGCCCGCGTGTCTTGCCTCGAAAACAACAACTGTGCACTACTGTTTCGCAAGAGCAGTGGGCGGTGGGCGGTGTCGCGAGCCGGCGCGATAAGGAGGTAACGGTGTGCGTGAACTTCGAGTGATCGGGGTGACGCCCGACTCCACGCACATCGTGTGTATCGACACCGAGACCGGCACCAAGTACCGGCTGCCCGCCGACGACAAGCTTAGAGCCGCGGCCCGCGGAGACCTTGCCCGATTCGGCCAGATTGAGATCGAGATGGAAGCAACTATGCGTCCCCGCGATATTCAAGCTCGTATCCGTGCCGGGGCCTCCGTAGAACAAGTCACCCAGGAATCCGGCATGCCGGCCAGCCGGGTCGAGCGCTTCGCCTACCCGGTGCTGCTGGAACGCGCCCGGGCCGCCGAACTCGCCCAGAAGGCCCATCCGGTGCGGCCGGACGGGCCCGCCGTGGAAACTTTGATCGACATCGTCACCGCCGCTTTCACCGAGCGCGGGCACACCCTCGACCATGCCGAGTGGGATGCCTGGAAGGACGAGAAGGGCTACTGGGTCGCCCAGTTGCAGTGGCAGAACGGCCATTCCGAGATCGCCGCGCACTGGCGCTACCAGCCCGACGCGCACGGCGGCTCGGTGTCCCCCCTCGACGATCCCGCCGCCGACCTGGTGGATCCCGATTTCGGCCGCGCGCTGCGCGGGCTCGCGACGATTCTGCCCGCCGCGGCCGAAGTCGAAGCGCCCGTGGCGGAGCCGGAGCCCCCGGCGGTCGTCGAATCGCAACGTCCCGCCGAGACGCGTCCGGCCACCCGTGAGGCCATCGTTCCGCCGCGTCCGGCGGCCCGGCAGACCACGCCCGCCGTCGAGGAGTACTACGAGCCGCAGCGCGCCGTCGCCGCGGGCGGCACGGCGGCCGCGGTTCCAGCCGCCACCACCGCGCCCGCTCCGGCCGCGGCGGCCACCTCGCCGGCCCCTGCCGCGGCGAGCGCACCCACGGTCACCGCGGGCGCCGCCACGACGCCGACCGCCGCCGCACCCACCGCGCCCGCGCCCCCGGCTCCGCAGCCGAGCGCTCCGAGCACCCCCGCCGCCGCATCGGAACCGGCCGCGACGACGCCGGATCCCGCTCCGGCGGACAAGAAGCCCGCCAAGCAGCCCCCGGCGAAGACCGCGCGCAACAAGCGCGGCAAGGCGCCCATGCCGTCCTGGGAAGACGTGTTGCTCGGCGTCCGCAGCTCCGGTCACTGAGTTCACCCCCGGTGATTTTGCAGGCACCCGACCAAGGTTGCTGACAGCTATCTGAAACTCCAATTTTTGAGTCTCCCTGGCGTGTTCGCCCGCCGAACCGGCAGCGTTGACCGATTTGTGCGGGTAGATTTGATGTGAGTTGTCGACACACACGTCGGTGGCGGGCAGTTCGCGGTAGCCGGAAGGTCTTCGCCGACGCCGAGAGTTGCTAGAAGTTTGCTTAGCTCATGCAACCATCGGGAGGTGCCGTCAATGCTGTCCAAAGCCTCGACTCTCTGGTACGTCGACGCCTCCGACCCGTTGGCGGTGCTGCGCGACCATCGCGATCCGGATCCCGAAGCCGCACTGGCCCTGGCCAAGCAACTGCACGCCGACCGCGACGTGCTGCCGATCATGGTCGGCACGCTCGCCGGATGCGCGGGCCCGCCCGTCGGCGAGGTCTACATCGGCTGCTATCCCGGCGTCACCGTGCTGTGCTCGGCGCAGGCCGCGCTGGTCCGCCCGACCGCGCTGCCGGAACTGCTGGTGCGCCCGCTCGCCTCCGAGCACACCTACCTGGTCGCCTTCGACTCCACCTACGCCTGGGGCGCGTTCGCGCACTGGGAGCGTGGCGAATTCCGGCGCGCCTTCAGCTCCACCCGGGTGAACATCCTGGAGGACGAGGGCCTGCCGCTGGTCTGGGAGCGCGAGTTCTGGGCCGGCGAGCATCCGGTGCGCTGGCGCGCCGGGGAACTGCCCGACCCGCAGATGCTGCCCTTCGATCCCCCCGAATTCGCCGACGCCGCCAACGAGGAGTGGCTCGGTTTCCGCTATCGGGCGCCCGCGCACGCGGCGGCGGTGGTGCCGCGCGATATCGCGGTCTGCGGGTTCACGCTGTATCCCAAGGGCCAGGCGCCCGATCCGGCCGCCCTGCTGCCGGCCGAAGCGGATCTAGCGGCGCGGCCGCAGCGCCGCAGCATCCTGCACTGGATCCGGGGCCGCGATCGCGTGTCCTGACTCAGCCGAAAACGAGTCCGACGAACAGCGCGAACCAGGCCAGCAGTACCCCGGCCGCGATGCCGGCCACTACCCACCTGGTGACCGGCGCCCAGCGCCAGCGCCAGGCCGTGGGCGCGGCACCGCCGGCCGCGATCAGGTTCACCGCGATCGACAGCAGTGGATGCACCCGCGCGAGCGCGTCACCGAAGGAGTAGACCGCCGCCGCGCTCAGCAGCGCGACCAGTACCGACACGGTGAGTCCCGACGCCCACGGCGTCGGGTCCCGGTACTCCTTGTTCACCCACCCCGTCGGCTCCGCCTCCTGCTGTCCCCATTCTGGATTCACGAGGTCCTCACCCGCTCATAGAACGCCATCGCGGCGGCCGTCGCCACATTCAGCGAGTCGGTGCCGGGCGACATCGGGATGCGCGCCCGGATATCGGTGGCCCGCATGGCCGCCTCGGTCAATCCCGGCCCCTCCGCCCCCAGCAGCAATGCCACCCGCTCCCCCGTCATCGCCTCGGCCAGATTCCGCGCCGCCGGATCCGGCGTCAACGCGATGATCTGAAAACCTTTGCGCCGCAGTATATCCACCCCGTCCGGCCAGTCCGGCACGGCGGCGAACGGCACCCGCAGCACGTGCCCCATCGACACCCGCACCGACCGCCGGTACAGCGGGTCAGCGCACCGATCCCCGAACAGCACCGCCTGCGCGCCCAGGCCCGCGGCGTTGCGGAACATCGAGCCGAGGTTCTCGTGGTCGTTCACGCCCTCCAGGACGGCGACGGTCCGCGCGTCGGCGAGGGCCTCGTCCAGGGTGAGTTCCTTCGGTCGCGGCGCGACCGCCAGCACGCCCCGATTGAGATGGAACCCCACCACCTGCGCCATCACCTCGGGACCGGCCCGGTAGTACGGCACATCGACCCCGGCCAGATCGGGGGCCAGCTGCTCGTAGCGTTTGCCCACGCCGAGCAGCGCACTGGGCGTGAATCGCGAATCCAGCATCCGCTGCACCACGACCACCCCCTCCGCGATCACCAGCCCCTTGCGCCCCGGCAGGTCCGGCCTGCGGTCGGCGGAGGAGAGATCGCGGAAATCGTCGACCCGCGGGTCCGCGGGATCGTCGATATCGATCACTTCAGCCACGGCCCTTATCCTGCCGGGTCGGCGGCCCGGCGTCGCACACCGGTGGCCGCGCCGCGAGAAATCGGGTGCGCGCCGGGGTGAGGCATGGGATGGTCGGACGATGACGATGGGATCCGAGATCACTGTTCGTCCGGCCACCGCCGCGGACGTGGAGCAGATCTGGCTGCTGGGCGCGACCCTGTTCACCTGGCCCTCCGATCAGTGGTACCGGGAGCAGGCGATGACCTTGTTCCCGCCGGAGGACGCGATCGTCGCGGTGGACGGTGACCGGGTGGTCGGGCACACCAAGGCCCGCACGATGACGCTGACCGTGCCGGGCGAGCGGACCGTGGAGGCCACGGGCATCGCGGGGGTGACGGTAGCGCCGCAGTACCGCCGCCGCGGCATCCTGCGGGCGATGTACACCGAACAGCATCGGCGCACCGAGGCGGCCGGGCTGCCGCTGACCATCTTCACCGCTAGCCAGGGCGCCATCTACGGGCGGTTCGGCTACGGGCCGACGCTGCGGGAGAGCCGGGTGAGCATCGATCGCCGGTTCGCCGAATTCCTGCCGACCGCGCCGGACCCGGGCGGGGTCCAGCTCGCCGCGCTCCCGGAGGCCGCCGAGGCAATCAAGGCGATCTACGACCGGTTCCGGCAGGTCACCCCCGGCGTGCAGCACCGGCCCGAGGCGTCCTGGGCGACGCGCTTCGCCGACCCGGAGGGGTGGCGGAGCGGCGGCACCGGCCTGTTCGTGCTGCTGCACGCCGACGGGTATGTCCTCTACCGCTATCACCATCGCGACAGCGGCACCGAGGTGGAGGTCGTCGAGATGCGCACGGTGACCGCCGACGCGCACGTCGCGCTCTGGCGGACGCTGTTCGGGCTCGAGCTCGTCACCCGGATCGAGGCGGTGCTCAGCGAGCACGATCCGCTGCCCTACCTGCTGACCGATCTGCGGCTGGTCCGGACCGAGGCCCGCTACGACGGTCTGTGGCTGCGCTTGATGGACGTGCCCGCCGCGCTCACCGCGCGCGAGTACCGCGCCGACCTGGATGTCGTTCTGGCCGTGCACGATCCGTTCCGGGGCGCGGGGGGCACCTTCGCGCTGACGGCCCGCGACGGCAAGGCCGAATGCGTACCGACCAGCGCGGCAGCCGATTTCGAGCTCGGCATCGACGTGCTGGGCAGCCTGTACCTCGGGGCCTACCCCGCGCGCGTGTTCGCCGCCGCGAATCGATTGCGGGTCAAGGATTCCGGGCAACTGGAAGCCCTGGAGTACGCCTTCACCGCGGACCGGGACGCGGTGCTCGGGTGGCACTTCTGAACCGGGACTGTGCCGCGGATCTCGGCCCCGGCCGGGATCCGATTCCGTCCGTATCCTGGAAACCATGAAGCCGATTCAGCTGGTTCTCAATATCCTCTGGCTCATTTTCGCCGGGTTCTGGATGGCGGTCGGCTACGTCGTCGCCGGCGTCATCTGCTGCATCCTGATCATCACGATCCCCTGGGGCATCGCCTCGTTCCGGATCGCGGCCTACGCGCTGTGGCCGTTCGGGCGCAGCGCCGTGGAGAAGCCGGGCGTGCGGCCGGGGTCGACCCTCGGCAACGTCATCTGGTTCATCTTCGCGGGCTGGTGGCTGGCCCTGGGCCACCTGCTGACCAGCATTCCGCTGTTCATCTCGATCATCGGCATCCCGTTCGGCTGGGCGAACCTGAAGATGATCCCGCTCTCGCTGTTCCCGCTCGGGCGCGAGATCGTGGACAGCGATCAGCCGTTCGGGGCCCGCGAATACGCCCGGTAGCGCCTACTCCGAGTCGGTGACGATCTGCTTCATGATGCCGACGGCGCGGGTCAGGGTGACCAACTGTTCGTCGGTCAGCTGCGAGAGCTGCTCGGTCATCCAGGCCTCGCGGGCGCTGGCCTCGTCGTCGATCAGCGCGCGGCCGGCATCGGAGAGCGAGACGATGATCTGCCGCCCGTCGGTGGGGTGCGGCTTGCGCTCCACCAGCTCGAGATCGGTTAGCGAGGCGATCACCCGCGTCATCGACGGCGGCTGCACCCGCTCCTTCGCGGCCAGCGCGCCCGGGGTCATGGCGCCGTCGCGGTGCAGGGTGGCCAGAGCGGAGAGCTGGGTCAACGAGATCTGTGCATCGGCGCGCCGGCCTCGCAGATGTCGGGTCAGCCTGACCACGGCGAGCGAGAGCTCACCCGCGAGGGCTCGAACATCCGATGGCATTGTCACAAGCGCAAACGATACGGGACCTGCGCAGGACGGGCAGCCGGTTCGGTAGCTACGCTTGCGGGGTGACCCAGAAAGTTCCCGAGATTCCGCCGCGCTTCACCGACCCGCGGCCGGTGCTCGCGATCGGGAGTGCGCTCTGGCTCGTCGCGACCCTCGTCGTGTGGGTCAGCGGGGACCGCTGGGAGTCACTGCGCCCGGTGTGCCTGATGGGGCTGGCGGTGGGGTTGCTCGGCACCACCATCTTCCTGATCCAGCGCCGCGGCGCCCGCCGCGGCGACAAGGGCGCCCAGACCGGCCTCTAGAGCACCGCGAATTCGGCGCTGGTACCGGTGAACGGGCGCAGCGTCCCGTCGCCGCCCAGGCTGTCGGCGAAGTGCACGAATCGGTAGGTGCCCGCGCCGTCGGCCGGGATGTCCCAGGTGAACCGCGCCACGGATTCAGCGCCGCCACGCTTGCTCCAGTGGTAGCGCACCGCCCACTCGCCCTCGTTGGCCACCCGCACCCAGTCACCGGATCCGGTACGGCGCTGCACTTCCAAGAACGTGCCGTTGCGGCGCGGGTTGTGTTTCGGGTGGGCGGAGACGAATTCGACGGCCACCTGGCTACCGCGCTGGTAGGTCGGCGCGGGCTGGGTCAGCACGTCGCCGAAGGCGCGGCCCGCGGGCGTGGCGTCCGGGCCGGGTGCGGCGACGAAGTTCGGCTGCAGCGCTGACACGTCGCGCGGGGCGGGACCGCGGTCGATCTGCTGCCGTGCGGCGAAAGCCGTTGCCAGCCGGGTGAATTCCTGGAGATAGGCCGGAAGGGTGTACCGGCCGAACAGGGTCGAACCGCCCTCGTACTGCTGGGCGTCGTATTCCTCAGGGGTGGTGACGTATTCGTGGTAGGTGTTCGCGTATCCCTGTAGTAGCACCTGCTCCAACGGCACGCCGAGCACCTCGGCCACTACCCGGCGGATGCGGAGCCCGGACACGATGGTGAACTCGCCGCCCGCGGCGGCCAGGTACAGCTCCCCGATGCGCATGATCTGGATGGGCACCACGCTCGGCACCCAGCCCACCGGGGGTAGCAGGCCCAGCGGGGCCACGATCGCCTTGGGCGCCTGGGCATCCGAGAGCCAGGCGGGCGCGGGCTGACGCGGGTCGCCGAGCGCGTCCACGAAGGGGTTGCGCACGCCCTCCGGGATCGGGATGCCGGGCAGGCCGGGCCCGTCCTCGGTGCTGCCCGCGATCAGGGCGACACCGGCCGCGGCGGGCGAGGTGCGCTTGGGCTGCCCGTCGGAGGTGAAGCGGCCGTCGACGGCGATGTCGGCCAGATCGATGTAGCAGAGCAGGGCATCGACCGTGCCGCCGATCGACCGCGCCTGCGCCAGCGCGGCTTTCGAGGCGTGGTACTGGCGCTCGCCGATGATGCGGGTGTTCTCGAACTCGTCCTCGGTGGGCCCGGAGGTGGGGCTCAGGTTCAGATTCGGCGACATGTCACCGGCATTGGTCTGGGCGAAGGCCGCCAGGAAGTCCGGCTTGCCGTCCAGGTAGCGGACCCCGCGCTCGGTGTGCTCGTGCGCGAAAGCGGCGTAACCCTTGTTGTCACTGCTGATCAAGCGATTCGAGTTGCTCATCGAGGTGTTGTGCGTGGCGAACCAGGTGATGGCGCCGACTTGCTTGCCGCCCTTGCTGATCGAGAGCGCGGTCACGGCCGGGTCGATAGCCCCCGGGAACTGCTCGCGGTCCGCCGCGGGGTTGCGCTCGAAGGCGACGCGCGAACGGTTGACGCTCGCGTCGTGGAGTTCGCCGCGGCCCAGGGCCAGCGTGCCGGGGCTCAGGTCGGCGTGCGCGGCGGCGATCGCCTCCACGATGCCCTGTACCTCGGCGTCGTAGACCTGTTGCTGGAAGCCGAGAATGGCGAGGTTGTAGGCGTAGTCGTGACTGGATCCGCCGCAGGTCGCGTGCGAGTGGGTGGAGGTGAGCAGGACGTTGCGCTCGGTGTAGAGATCACCGAAACGCCGTGCCAGCTCCAGCATTACGCCGCGATGCACGGATCCGAAGATCATGCCGTTCTCGGCCACCACGAACACGACCCGCTGCCCGCCGTCGGCGATCACGTAGGCGCGCACCCGAGGTCGCAGGTGGATGCCCGCGGTGGTCTGCTCCAGTTGCGAGTAGCCCATCATGCCGCACTCGGCGGCGGGTCCGGTGATGTCGGAGATGCCGAGGCCGACGAGGTAGCCGCCGGCCGGCGCGGCCGTCGCGGCAGCGCCCCGTACACCCGGGATGGCGCCCGTCGCGGCGGCGGTGGCCAGGGCTGCCGACCCCACCACGGATCCGGCCAGAACGGTCCTGCGAGACAACGACATACGGGAGCTCCTTAGTCTTCCGTTGGCACTGAACCACAGAACTGGACGTGCGTCCAGTGGAAGTTTTTCCGGCCAGCGAATTGACTGCACGCGCCACGGGCGCTTAACTCCCTGGGGTGTCCTCCCGATTGAGCGTCGAAGAACGACGGGCCCACCTTATCGAGGCGGCCATTGGGCTAGCCGAGAAAAAGGGCGTAGCCGGTGTGACCACACGAGATGTGGCACAGGCGGCGGGGGTCTCGCTCGGTGTGGTGCATTACTGTTTCGAAAATAAGGACGCGCTGATGACCGAGCTGGTCAAGGCGCTGGCGATGGAATTGCGCGATTCCGTCGACGCCAATGAAACGGTTTGGCAAGACGTCGGAAGTGGAAAAGAAGCACTTCAAAAATTGGTGCGCTCGGCACTCGAACTCATGTGGCTCAACATTGAAGCCACACCCGAGCGTCAACTACTCACCTACGAAACGACGACTTACGCCTTGCGTGAAGGCGAGCAAACACCTGCGAAACTCGCGATCGCGCGCGAACAGTACGCGTTCAACGACGCCACCGTCGGCGACATTCTCGATCACGCCCGCGATGCCACGGCCAACCAGTGGACCGTTCCGGTGCAGTCGCTGAGCCGGTTCGTGCTAGAGGTCATCGACGGCATGGTGCTGCGCTGGCTGGTCGACAACGACAGCGAAGCGGTGCGCGGACAGCTCGATCTGCTCAGCGACATGATCACCAGCTACGCGGTGCCGCGCTAACGGCTTCAGCGGCCCTCGGGGATCCGGACGTGCGTCGTGGCCCCCTCGCGCCACCAGGGCACCGCCACGGTGCCCTGCACGGCGCCGTCGAGCCGTACCCGCAGCTCGTCGTGCAGCACCAGATCGCCGTCTTGGGCCGGGAGCGTGAGCATTTCGCGCAGCACGACGCCGAGCGGCTCGGTCGCCCAGGTGCCGCGCCGGCCGGTGCCGAGCACCTCGGCGGTGACCGCCGCGGAGGCCGCCGGCAGATCCAGCAGGGTGGCCAGGGCCTGGGCGTGCTCGGTATCGCCGTACACCAGGCGGTCCGCGGGCAGGGCCAGCGCCAGCCAGGGCTGGTCGAGGACCAGCGCGTCGGCCGGATCGATCACCGCGCCGGACAGGGCTCGGACCCGGTTCGGCAGTTCGAGGTCGGTGACCTCCAGGCGCTGGGTGGCGACCGCGATGGCCAGCTTGCGGTGCGTTCGGGAAATCACCTCGGGGGACGGCGTTTTCGCCGGATCGGCGAGCGCTTCGAGCAGGGCCTCCGCCAGCTCCGTGCTGAGGACCACCGGGTCGGCGAAGACCGCGCGCAGGGCGTCCAGATCGGTGCGGCTGAAGCCGTCGAAACCGAATTCGTGCAGTAGACCGGTGAATTCGGTGTCCGCGGGGTGGCGGAGCAGGCCCAGCGGTGTGCCGTCGATGCGCGCGTGCCGGCGCAGCCACCACGCGGTGTAGCCGTCCGGATCGGCCAGCAGCCGACGCGTACGGGGCTCGGAGACCAACTGGAGCAACGCATCCGGCCACGCGATCTCGTCGACCAGATCCAGGTCGCGGACCGCGGCCAACTCCGGCGGGTCCGCCGTCAGACCGGACCACCACTGCTCCTCGTCGTCGAGGTCGTGATCGGGTCCGGTCGGATCGGCTTCGGTGACAACGCTGAAATCCCAGCCGACACCGATCGCCCGCAACGGCTCCACGCCGTAGGCGTCCACCAGGGCCTTGTCCAGGGTGCCGAACGGGGCGTCCTCGACCAGCAGCGGATACAGCGGGGCGTCGGGCAGCAGCAGCTCGTCGGCGCGACGCAATTCGCCTGCGGTGTCCGGCAATTCGAGCAGCCCCAGCCACGGCGGCAGCAGGGCCGGGTTCGCGTGCGACGCGAGCCGCAGTACCGCGTCGAGGGTGTCCTCGTCGTCGGGCCGATCCTCCAGTTCGGCGTGCAGGCCCGGGTCGTTCAGCAGATCCTCGGCCGTCGCCGACCGCGCGCCCAGCCGGGCCAGCAGCGGATGCGCCGCGTCCGGGTGCACCAGCCGCGCCCAGTGCACCGGGATCGGCACTTCGAGCTGATCATCCAGCACCACCGTGCGCGGCCCGGTGACCACCCGGCCGTCGGCCAGCGGCACCGCCAGCGCACCGAGTTCCTCCGCCGCCAGCGGATCGGCCACGAACGACTCCAGCGCCTCATACAGTCGCCGCCACCACCCCGGCTCGCGCTGCAACCCGCCCGAAAGCTCCGCCAGGCGCGCCAAACCCAGCCGATGGACGTCCAGCGTGCCCAGGGCCTCGGAGTGCGCGGGGCCGGACAGCTCCGGAATCACCAAGGGGCCGATCACGTCGTCGAGCAGCTCGGCCAGTTCGGTAGTCAGGCCGGTGAATACGCTTGCGCGTGTCGGCACGGCATTCGCGTAGGAGGGCGGCGTGGTGACGGGCGGCTCGAAAAAGCCTCCGCCCCAGATGGATTCGGCGTCACCGTCGACCGGCTCGACGGCGTCGTCCGGGGAATCAGTTGACGCGGAGGGTATTACGCCGAGATCGGCCGCGGACTCCCCCATCGGGTCGAGTTCGTCATCCAGACGCGTCTCCTGCTGAACAGCACTCAGGACCGGAAGCCAGCCGTTGGTCCGGAGTTCTCCGACTATCGCCTCGCGCAGCAAGCTGTCGGCCTCGCTGCGGGCGAAGCCGGGTGCGGGGACCAGCGCGAGACGATCGGCTGGTGCGAGAGCGCGGGCGAAATCGGCGTATCCGGTGGCCAATTCGGCGATTCGAGCGCCGGGCAAGAGACGGCGGCGGTCGGGCTGCATGGGGATGTCGGCGATCAGAATGGCCGGCAGCGAGAGTTCCTCGTCGGAACGGGTCGGTGCGCGCAGGACATCGGGCGCGGCGGCGACGGGCTTGCCGTTGCGCACCGGAAGCAGCCAGCGGGCCCGGGATGTCCGGTACTGCCACCAGGAACGGCGCTCATCGCCCGGGCCGTCGACGCGTAATTCCCGGACACCGTTGCCGAGTTCGCCGAGGGTGCTGGTGAACTCGTCGTCCGCGATTCGAACGCGCTGCAACGCGGGCAGTTCCAGCAGGAGGTCGGCTGCTTCGGCGCGCATCGCGGACAGCAGTGCGGACGGGTCCACATCGTCACGCAGCCGCAGGACTATCTCGGTGTCCGCGCCCGGCGCGGGCGGGGTGGCAGCGGGCCACACCAGCCGCAGGGTCGGCGGGACGAAATGCGCGTCGCCGGCGGGCAGCTGGATCTCGTTGTCGCGCAGGGTATCCAGCGTGCGCTGCCGGGAGAAGGACAGCGATCCGGTGGTCGAACGCACTTCGATGTCGTCGCTGACCGAGAGGACGGCGGTGAAGCCGACGCCGAAACGGCCCACATCGGCCGGATCGGCTTTGCCCGACGCGCGCAGCGCCGTCAACGCGTGCACACCCGGGAGGTCCAGGGGTGCACCGGTGTTCGTGATGTGCAGGGTGCGGCCGTCGAGGCGGACCGCCACCCGGCCCGGAACCCCGGCCTTCGCGGCGGCATCGGCGGCGTTCTGGGCCAGCTCGGTCAGCAGGCGGTCGCGGTAGCCCGCGCGCACCAGGTCGGCCTCGGTGGCGGCGTCCTCCCGCAGCCGGGTCGGCGAACTCCCCCAGGCGGCGAGAACTCCCGCGCGTAGGTCCGAGGTGCCGAACGGGTCGGCGGCGCTCAGCTGCGCGATGACTCGGACTCCGAGTCCTCGACCGCTGCCGCACCGAGCATCTCGATCTGCTCGTCCGCCACGACCGAACCGTCGCTGTCGGCCACATAGGTGGCGGACTCCTCCGCCTCCGGATGCGCGACCACATGCGCGTCCACCGGCTCCGGCCCCGGCCCGCCCTCGCGCACCGCGACCTCACCCTTCGGCCGCACGCTCACCGCGGTGGACTGCGCCTCGTCAGCCGCGGAATTCTCCTGCGGCACACCATTCGCCGACGCTGCGACAGGCTCGTTCGAGGCCACCGCCTCGACACCCGGCTCCGCCTGCGCGGTCTGCGCGGCGGCCAGTACCTCATCACGCGGTTCGGTGGCCGCCGCGGCGGACTCGACCGGCGCTACCGCTTCGACATCCTCGGACTGCGTAGCAGCGAGAACCTCGTCGCTCGGTTCGGTGGACGCGGCGGCAGACCCTGCCTCGCCATCGACCGACGGCGCTGCTCCAGCGGCAACGTCTTCGCCGGGGACGGTCTCGGCTTCCGCCGCGGCCGGGGCAATCGCTTCGACGCCCGGCTCCGCGGCGGCGGCGGAATCGTCGGCTTCGGTGGACGGCTTGCGCTTTTCGGTGGGGACCACGTCGTAGGCAGCGTCGTCGTAGGCCTCGTAGAGGGGGGAACCGCCGCCGGTGGGGCCTTCGACATCGGAGTGCGCGCCGCAACCGTATTCGGTGTGCACGACGCGGCCGTCCGCGCCCATCGCGTTGGCGCAGACGCCGAAGGCGGCGCGCATGGCGCCGGCCAGCGGGAGATAGAAGCCGCACAGGCCGCAGGTCGACGGGGCCGCCTTGGCCATGTCGGTGTCGGGGCCGAATTCGGCGTACCAGCGGTCGGCGGCTTCGGCACGGCCCTCCAGGCTGAGCACCTGGGTGCGGCCGAGACCGATCTCCAGGGCGACCTCGTCGACGACCGGATCGCCGGTGGCGATGTAGCCGGGCACCAGACGCGGATCGTTCGCGGGCGGGGCGAGCAGATCGCCGGGGGCCAGATCACCGGGGCGGACCCGCTGCTCCCACGGAATGAAGTCGGGCGCGACCAGGGCGTCGGGCCCCGGCAGCAGCGCCGACTCGCTGACCGTCACATGCTCGGCACCGGGCGGCGCCGCCACCACGACCGCCCACTGCCAGCCGCGATAGCCGGGCAGGGTGGCCTCGAAGCGGTGTGTTGCCGCGCTTTCGTCCTCGAGGGACACGCCGAGATGGCTGCCGACCGCCGAGGGCTCCAACTCCAGGAGCGCACGGCGGGCCACGTCCACGGCATCGGCCAACACGGGCCTTACGCCGGGCTCCGAAACAGATACTGCGCTCACGGCCTACATTTTGCCGTATGGAACGCAATCCGCGTTCGTTGGCCGTCGCTGTTCTTTTCTGCCTGCTCACCTCGAGCGGTTGCGGCAGCGCCAACGACGAGCCCCCGCGGCTCCGAATCGAGGTCCTCGGCACCCGCGCGCACGACCCGCAAGCCTTCACTCAGGGCTTGGAGGTGCACGACGGGGTGCTGTACGAAAGCACCGGTCTGTCGGGCGCGTCCTGGGTGCGCGCCAGCGACCTGGACACCGGGGCGGAGCTGGCCCGCGCGGACGTGCCGGGCGGCTTCTTCGGCGAGGGGATCACCCGCGCGGGCTCCACCCTGTGGCAGCTGACCTGGAAAGATCAGACTGCCTACGCCCGCGACCCGGACAGTCTCGCGGTGCGCGACCAGGTGCGTTACGAGGGCGAGGGCTGGGGCCTGTGCACCCGCGCCGACCGATTGGTGATGAGCGACGGCAGCGGCACGCTGACCTTTCGCGACCCGGTCAGCTTCGCCGTCACCGGTTCGGTCGACCTCGGCAACTACCGCGGCGCGCGCCTGAACGAACTCGATTGCGCGGCGGACGGATCGGTCTACGCCAACGACTATCCGACCGACAAGATCCTGCGCATCGATCCGGACACCGGGCGTGTCCTCGCGGTCATCGACGGCAGCGGACTGCTCAGCACGGCCGAGCGGGCGCGCACCGATGTCCTCAACGGCATCGCTCACCTGCCCGGCACCGATCATTTCTTGATCACCGGCAAGTACTGGCCGACGATCTTCGAGGTCCGGTTCGTGCCGATGTGAGACAGCGAACCGGGCGGCCTGAGTACCCCACGGTCGCGGATGCGCCAGAATTGAGCGTGTGACTACTCCTCGTGATCCCACCGGTTCCGACCGTGGCCCCTGGGATGGCGCGGAGGATCCACCGATCCACCGGCACCCCGAGTTCGACCGCTATCCGCCCCCGACCCGCCCGTTCCCCGCCCTGAACGCCGACCATCGCTGGGGCCAACCCGCCGACGGAGCGAACCAGCGCCGCGCCCGCCGAGTCTTCCCGTGGCGCCCGGAACCCCCGCGCCTCCCGGAGCCGCCGCGCCCGGCCGGCCCCCAGGGACCGCTGGAATCGCAGCGCCTGCCAAACAGCCAGCCCCCGCAGGACGCTCAACGCCCGCAGGACACGCGACACCCGCAAAACAGCCAGCACCCGCAAGACACCCCTCGCTCGCGGGACGTCCAGCACCAGCCAGACAGCCAACGCCCACAGAACACCGCGCGCCCGCAGGACCCCACGCGCCCGCAGGACACGCGGCACCCGCAAAACAGCCAGCACCCGGAGGACTCGCAGCGCCAGCAGGAAACTCAACGCCTGGCGGGTAGCCAGCGCCTGCCCGATGCGCAGCGGCGACCCGAGACCTCGCGTGCGCCCGAACCGCCATACCCGCTCGACGGGCAACGCCCGCCGGACACGCGGCCCCTGGCGGACGCGCAACACCCCCTGGACGTCCAGCAGCGCACCGAAACGCAGCACCTTCCGGATGTGCGGCAGTCCCCGGAGACTCAGCGCTTCGGCGAAGTGCCGCAACCGGAATCGGCCGAGCCGCCGGCGGGGAAGCAGCGTATTCCGCGCAAGCTCACGGTCACCCGTGTCGCGGTCATGCGCGGACGGGAGCTGACCGGGAAGGGCATCGCGACCTTCCAGCGGGCCGCCAAGGCCGACGGGGCCGACAAGTCGGGGCTCACCGCGCTGACCTACGCCACCATGACGAACTTCGCGCTGGACGCGGCGATCGCGGTGGCGCTGGCCAATACGCTGTTCTTCGCCAGCGCGACCGCGGAGAGCAAATCCAAGGTCGCGCTGTATCTGCTGATCACCATCGCGCCGTTCGCGGTGATCGCCCCGCTGATCGGCCCCCTGCTGGACCGGTTGCAGCACGGGCGCCGGGTGGCGCTGGCGAGTTCGTTCGCGGCGCGCGCGGTGGTCGCGGTGATGCTGATCTTCCAGTTCAACAATGTCGCGCTGTATCCGCTCGCGCTGTGCATGATGGTCGGCAGTAAATCGTTCTCGGTGCTCAAGAGCGCGGTGACGCCGCGCGTGCTGCCACCGGAGATAGACCTGGTCCGCACGAATTCCCGGCTGACCGTCTTCGGTTTGGTCGGCGGCACCATCGGCGCGGGCTCGGTGGCCGCGCTCGCGGCGGTGATCGCGGGCTCGAACGGCGCGCTGATCCTGGCCGTGCTGATCGCGGTGGCCGGCACCTATCTGAGCCTGCGGATTCCGAGCTGGGTCGAGGTCACCGAGGGCGAGGTTCCGACGACGCTCGGCTATCACGGCGAGCAGGCCCGCACCGAGGTCATCCAGCAGGTGCCGGACGTGCCCGCCCGCCGCCGCAGGCAGCCGCTGGGCCGGTCCGTCGTGACCGGTTTGTGGGGCAACAGCGCGATCCGCGTGCTGACCGGCTTCCTCACCTTCTATGTGGCCTTCGTCGCCAAGGCGACCGAGCACCGCCCGGTGCAGCAGGCCACCATGCTCGGCATCGTCGGCGCCGCCGCCGCGATCGGTAACTTCACCGGCAACGCCACCGGCGCCCGCCTCAAACTGGGCCGCCCCTCCCTGATCGTGGTGGGCTGCACCGCGGCCTGCACCCTGGTGGCCGTCTTCGCGATCCTCGCCGATAACCTGCTGGGCGCGGCCATCGCGACGCTGGTCGCCTCCGGCGCGAGCGCGCTGGCGAAGGTCTCGCTGGACGCGGCGATCCAGGACGACCTGCCGCCGGAGTCGATCGCCTCCGGTTTCGGCCGGTCCGAGACCGTGCTGCAGCTGTCCTGGGTGATCGGCGGCGCGGCCGGTGTGCTGCTGCCCACCGAGTGGTGGAAGGGTTTCGCGGTCGTCTCGGCGATACTCGTGCTGGGCCTGACCCAGACCTACCTCAGCTATCGCGGCCACACGCTGCTGCCGTTCATGAGCGGTAACCGCCCGCAGCATGTCGAGCAGAAGCTGCCCGGCAAGACCACCTTCATCCCCCGACCGACTGGAGATCCCCTCAGTGAGTGAGCGACGCAAGCATTCGGGGACGGCAGCCGCCGGTGCTTTTTCCGGCGGCGGGGTGGGTAAGCCCAGTGGCCGCACCATCATTGCCCTACTCGCGGCGGCCGCGCTGGTTGTCGGTGTCGCGTTCGTGGGCGTGCTGATCGTCACGGTCCGCAACGCGGACAAGCACGCGCCGGAGCTCACCGCCTATTCGCACGGGAAAACCGTCGACGTCACCCCGTTCGCCTACTGCGCGGTGTCCATGCAGAACTGCCGGGTGCTGCCGCAGAACGCCGAGGACGCCGTGGGCACGGTGTTCGAGGGCCTGCCGTGTGAGGCCGAGGGGTGCGCGAAGGGCGGCACCGCCGACCTCCAGGTGCCGCCGGGCTATCCGCTGCAGCTGTCGCTGCCCAAGCAGATCGTGGAGGCGCCCTGGCTGGCGCAGCTGGTGTACGCCACCGAGGACGGCCAGCGCGTCGGAAAGGTGATCAGCCGCAACGACTATCCGAAGGACGCGCGGGCCATCACCATCGACTCGCGGCCGCTGCCGGAGCTGCGACTGATCGGCGTCGAGATGCAGCTGCCGATCCTGGCGCGCGACGAGACCGGCCGGGAGTTCTATGTGCCGCACGCCGCCTGGTCGATCAACACGATCTGAGACGGCACAGAAAAGGCGCCCCCGCGTGCAGGGGCGCCTTTCGCGTCTGTGGGTCTCAGTGGTCGAGCTCGCGCGCGACGGCCCGGACGACCTCCGAGATGCGCTGCGCCATCTTGCGATCCGGGTACTTGCCCTTGCGCAGGTCGGGCTGCACCTTCGTCTCCAGCAGGGTGATCATGTCCTCGACCATCCCGTGCAGTTCGTCGGCCGTGCGGCGCGGGGCGGCCGGATCCTTGTGGACCGCGCGCTCACCGCGTTCCTGGCCCTGGCGCACCGACGGCGGCGCTTCCAGCAGCTTCAGGCTCAGCGCCTGCGGCCCGCGGCGGCCCGCGGCCATTCCGAATTCGACGCGCTGCCCCGGCTTGAGGGATTCGATGCCCTGCGGCAACGCCGAGCTCCGGACATAGACGTCCTCCCCCTCATCCTGGGAAAGGAAGCCGAAGCCCTTTTCGACGTCGTACCACTTCACCCTGCCGGTCGGCACTGCGCTCACCCGTTCATCATCGACACTCGGAACCCCAACGGCCCGAGCAAATTTTCTGCTTTGCGAAAAGAACGCGCCCCACAAGCCTGCAGGACGCGATTGCCCCCGAGTCTACCCCGGTGGGTATGCCCGGAGCACACCAGTTTTACGGTCGACCGGTGACGAACTCCTCCGCCCCGCAGCCGCCGCGTCCGCGCCGCGACGGGTTTCTGTATTTCGCGCTCGGATTGTTCGCGCTCGGGTTGCTGGCGGTCATCGGCATCTTCCTGACTCCGATACTGACCGACGGCACTGCCGGACTCTGGCTGTACCTGCTCGCGATGCTCGCGCCGCTCGGTTTCATCCTCGGCGTCGGGTACGCGCTGTGGTCGGGGCGGCGCGCCAGGTGAGGTACCCGAGCCCTCCGTTAGCGAATCCTAGATGTGATCCTGATCACATAACGGAGCGGTCACGGAGCGGCATCGAACCGTTACAGGGCGAGGCGAGCGGCTTCTAGCTGCGCAGAAGCACTTTCGCGCCAGATGACCCCCGCTCGAGCCCAGCACATACACGCCGGTTATCAAATAGTGATTTTTCGCCGCGATAGTCGTACCGTCTATTCCAGCCGGGGCACCCCGGCACCACCGGCCCGCCGCACCGAGCCTCACCCCGCGGGTACCGGAACCCCGACTGGATCAGGGGTGAGGGCGGTACGGACGACCTCTCAGTCCGTTTCCGAGCGCTGGATCTTATTCAAGACGCCTCGCAGGTGCGGACGAGAGGAAGACACCGGATATGAGTGGACGCCATCGCAAGCCGACCTCCACCGGGCGCACCGTAGCGAAGGTCGCCGTCACCGGCGCCATCATCGGCACCGCGGGTGTGGCCCTGGCCGGGAACGCCAGCGCGGCCCCCGACTCCGACTGGGATCGCCTCGCACAGTGTGAAGCAGGCGGCAACTGGGGTATCAACACCGGCAACGGTTTCCAGGGTGGTCTGCAGTTCTCTCCGAGCACCTGGAAAGCCCACGGCGGCCAGGAATACGCGCCCAGCGCCCACCAGGCCAGCCGTGAAGAGCAGATCGCCGTCGCCGAGAAGGTCCTCGCCTCGCAGGGCTGGGGCGCCTGGCCGTCCTGCTCGTCCTCCCTCGGCCTGCGCAGCGCGCCGCAGCAGCGCGACGTGCCCGCCGAGCCCTCGATCCCGAAGTGGAACCCCACTCAGGTCCAGGCCCCCGATACGCACCAGGAGATCTACCAGGCTGTCGACCGCGCCGTCGCGCTGGTGCAGCAGCAGGGTGTGCAGGTCCCGCAGCCGGCCCTCGACTTCTTCAATGCCGCCAAGGGCAACGGAGTCAAGCTCGATCCGGCCATCGTGAACTTCTACGAGGCGAACAAGGGGCTGCTCCCCTCCTGACCCGACGTTCGTCAGCAAACAAGGCCCCCGCATCACTGTCGATGCGGGGGCCTTGTTGTTGTTCTGGATCCCGGCTCGCGCCGGGTAGGGCCGCGCCGGAGCGCGGCCGTTTCCAGCCCGGAAGTCAGCGGTTGATCACCGTGTGCGGGTGCATGTACGGCAGCTGCTCGGCCGGGACCGGAAACTCGGTGTCCTCGCCGAACGGCGAAAGCCCACCGGAGCGGGTCGACGACAGTTCGGTGACGGCGTGGTCACCCTCGGCCAGCTTCGGCCAGCCATTGTCGACATACGGTTTCTTCGATTTGTTCACCACGGCCACATGCTAGCGGGAATCCTCCCTCCCGCGCACGGCCGGACCACCATACTCCCGGACCAGCGGGCTCTGCCCGATTGGCGGTGTTCGCTGGGCCCTCCATGGTCACGCTGCGCTACCGCCTCCGGGCCCTGAGCTCACACCGCAACAAACCAGCACCGTACGCTGGATCGGATGAGCGCGACCTCTTTGGCCGGGTGGCTCGGTGCCCGGACCGATGCCCAGCTCGTGGCATTGCTGCAGTTGCGGCCCGATCTCGCGGTGCCGCTGCCCTCTGCCATGCAGGTGCTCGGCGCCCGGGCCGAGCAGCGGGCCTCGGTGCTGCGCGCCACCGACGATCTGAACACCCTCGAGTTCGCGATCGTGGAAACCCTTGCTGTGCACAAGGCCTCGAACGACGCCGCGCCGCTGGGCCGCAAGGCGCTGCAGGCGCAGTTGAAGGGCCGGGTGACCAAGGCCGCGCTGGACGCCGCGCTGGAGCGCCTGATGGCCCGCGCGCTGGTCTGGACGGACGGCGACGAGCTGCATCTGGTCCCCGCGACCGCCGAGGCGCTGCCGTGGCCGATCGGGTCCACCACCGAGATTCCCGACGCCCTGACCGAACCCGAGGTCGTCGCCGCGCTGCGCGACCTGCCGCCCGCCGCCCGCGCGCTGCTGGACAAGCTGGCCACCACCAGCCCGCTCGGCCGCAGCAAGGACGCCGCGCCCGGCACCCCCGCCGACCGGCCGGTGCAGCAGCTGCTGAGCCGGCGCCTGCTGCACTGGGTCGACGACGAGACGGTGGAGCTACCCGGCACGGTCGGCCAGGTGCTGCGCCGCGAACCCGTCACCCATCCCCATGCGCTCACACCCCCGAAACCGGAACTGCGTAAACAGACGCCCGCCGAGGTGAACGCCGTCGCCGCCGGCGAGGTCGGCGAGCTGCTGCGGCACTGCGAGGACGTGCTGGAGGCGCTCGGCCAGGCCCCGGCGCCGGCGCTGCGCGCGGGCGGGCTCGGCGTGCGCGAGCTGCGCCGCGTCGCCAAGCAGACCGGGGTGGACGAGACCCGGGCCGGGCTGCTGGTCGAATTGCTGACCGCGGCGAAGCTGGTCGGCAAGGGCCTGCCGGAACCGGAGCCGAACTACGACAACGCCGAGGACTACTGGGCGCCGACGCCGGCCGCGGACGGCTGGCTGGACGCGCCCGCCGCGCGCCGGTGGACCGCCCTGGCGCTGGCCTGGCTGGAGCTGGACCGGATGCCGTGGATGATCGGTATGCGCGACGCCAACGACAAGCCGCTCGCGGCACTGTCTTTCGAGCTGCGCATGCCGAACGCACCGCGCGACCGCCGCACCATTCTGGCGCTGCTCGCCGAATTCCCGTCCGGCACGGCGCTGGAACCCGCCGATATCGGCCGCCTGCTGGCCTGGCGGCAACCGCGCTGGCGCAGGCACTTCCGGCTGGAGGCGGTCGAGCACACGCTGCGCGAGGCGGCCGAGCTCGGCCTCATCGGCCGCGGCGCGCTGGCCTCGCCGGCGCGGGCGCTGCTGCACGGCGCGGCCACCAGCCTGGCCGACGCCGAAGCCGAGATGGAAGCCGCGCTGCCGGACCCGCTGGATTACGTTCTGGTGCAGGCTGATCTGACGATCATCGCGCCCGGCCCGCTCACTCCCGAACTGCAGCAGCGGATCGCGCTGGTCGCCGATGTCGAATCCGCGGGTGCGGCAACGGTTTACCGGCTCAGCGAGAATTCGGTGCGGCGCGCGCTGGACGCCGGGCTGACCGCCGCCGAACTACATGCCCTGTTCAGCACGCATTCCCGCACGCCGATCCCGCAGGCCCTGACCTATCTGATCGACGACGTCGCGCGCCGGCACGGTCAGCTGCGCGCGGGAATGGCCCAATCCTTCTTGCGCAGTGACGATCCCGCGTTGCTCGCGCAGGTGCTGGCGGCCCCGGTGGCGAGCGCGCTGGCGCTGCGGGCCATCGCACCGACCGTGGCCATCGCCCAGGCGCCGCTCGGCGAACTGCTCGAGCAGCTCCGGGCCGCCGGATTCGCACCGGCCGGCGAGGATTCCGCCGGCATCATCGTGGATGTGCGCGCGCGTGGTGCGCGAATCACGGTGCGCCCCAATGCCCGTGCGCCCTACCGGCCGACGCCGCCGAGCACCGAGCAGCTCGAGCTACTGGTCGCGGAACTGCGGGCCGGGGACCGCGCGGCCAGCGCGAAATCCGGCCAGTTCGTGCGCGCCGACGGCACCCGCACCAACACCGCCGCGACGCTCGCGCTGCTGCAGTTGGCGGCGCGGGTGCGGCGGCCGGTGAACATCGGCTACGTCGACGCGCAGGGCGTGGCGTCGCAGCGGGTGGTGGAACCGCTCAAGGTCGGCAACGGTCAGCTCGACGCGCTCGACCCGGTGACCGGCGCGGTCCGGCACTTCACCTTGCACCGGATCGCCTCGGTCGCGCTACTCGACGCTTAGGCGGGGGCGCCCAGGCAGAACAGGGCCTTCGGATCCGGCACCGTGATGTAGGTCTGGGTGTCCTCGGGGCACTGCATCTCATCGGTCGTGCCCTCGAGGCGCTGCAGCACCTTGATGGTGGCTTCGGGGGTGCCGCAGTCGGCCCACTTGTACGGCGAGGTGCCGACGTCGTTGTAGCAGGAATCCTGCTTCAGGTTCGGAGCCAGGCACATGAACGTGGTGCCGCCGCTCGGGCGCTGCTCGGTGTAGGTGGTGTAGTCCGTGGTCGGGCACGCGGTCTGGTTGTCGAAGGTCTGGAACACCTTGTAGACGGCCTTGGGCGAGGAGCAGTCGATCGCCTCGCCCTTGGTGTCGTTGGAGGCGTTGTCGGTGATGTTGATGCAGTCACCGACCTTGGTCTTGGCGACGTCGGACTTGCTCGCGTTGTCGACCGCGGAACAACCGGTCACCGCGACCGCGATTGCGGCCACCGCCAAGAGGGCGCCTGGGAATCTCACGGAAATACCTTCTCTCACCGAACATCTGCACTCATCGTGAACGCGGTGAGGATACCCGCACGTCGCGGTGGCCGCACCTGCTTGACAGCAGGGTCAGAGCATGCCCAATCCCCACATGCTCAGCAGCGAGAAGCCCAGCAGACGCGCCGGCAGACCGAGGAGAAGTTGCAATCCAAAGTTGTTCACTAGCAATGCCTTCCACAATGTCGCCCACCACGTGGACGAACGTCCAATTCAGGGAGTCTGTCGCTGCGGGGGCACCAGTCGTTACGCTTGGCAAGTATGACGGTCGACGACGTTGCCCGCGACTTGTACGGGCTGGATCCCGCGGAGTTCGTGGCGGCGCGCACGGCGCGGGTCAAAGACGCCAGGGACGCCGGCGACAAGGCCCTGGCCACGGCCATCGGCAAGCTGCGCAAGCCCACGGTCACCGCGTGGACGGTCAACCTGCTGGCCCGCTCCGCGCCCGAGGACGTGGACGCGCTGCTGCAACTGGGGGCGGCGCTGCGCTCGGCCCAGCGGGAGCTGTCCGGCGATCAGCTGCGGACACTCACCGCGCAACGCCAGCAGGTCGTCAACGCCCTCGCCAAGCGCGCCGGGGCGCTGGCCGGCGAGCACGGGCATCCGGTCGGCGAGACGGTGCTGCGCGAGGTCGGGCAGACCTTGAGCGCGGCGCTGGCCGACGACGAGGTGGCCGAGCGGGTGCACACCGGCACGCTGACCACCGCCGCCACCTACGAGGGCTTCGGGCCGGAGGGCCCGGCGCTGGTGGCCGTCGGCGGCACCGAGCACAAGTCCGCCCGCAAGCCGGCGCCGGAGCCCGCCGACGACGACGAGTCCGCCCGGCAAGAATTGGACGAGGCGGTAGAGGCACTCGAATTAGCCCGCACGGCAAGGGATTCCGCGCAGGGCGACACCGACGAGGCCGCGCGGCGGCTGGCCGCGACCGAGGCGCGCATCGACCAGCTGCGCGCCGACCTCGAACACGCCGAACACGAGAAGCAGTTCGCCAAGTCCGCCGAGCGCACCGCACACGAGCAGCTCCGGTCCGCCCAGCGCCAGCTCGACCGCGTCGAGCGGTGGGTCGAGCGGGCCCGCAAGCGCCTCGGCTAGACCCGCAACGCGCCCGGGTAGAGGTATTCGTCCGCGGGCGGCTCCTCGGTATCGAGCCAGGCGTGGAAGAAGCCGGTCAGATCGGTCCGCGACTTGGACTGGATGAACGTGCGGAACTCCGGCATCGAGGCATTGCCGTAGGCCCGGTTGCGCTGGAATTCCTTCAGCGCGCCGAAGAACACCTCGTCGCCGATCTGCTTGCGCAGCGCGTGCAGGAACAGCGGGCCCCGGTAGTAGACCGAGGTGAATTCCCGCCCGGCGCCCGGATCGAAGAGCGGGATCTGCCAGAACTTCGGCTTGTCCAGGTACTCCGCGAGCGTCTCGCGATACTGCGCGTCGACGTCCACGCCTTCCTTCTGCTCCGGCCACAGGTAGTCCGCGGTGTAGCTGGCGAAGCATTCGTTCAGGCAGATATCGGACCAGTTGCGCACCGATACCGCGTCACCCCACCACTGGTGCGCGATCTCGTGCACCACGGTCTCCAGGTCGGTCCAGGGCGCGTAGATCGGGCGGGTCTGGGTCTCCAGCGAGATCTCCAGTTCGGCGTCCACGTAGATGCCGCCCGCGGTGTCGAACGGGTAGGGGCCGTACAGGTTTTCGGCGAAGTCGAGGATTTCGGGCAGGCGCTGCTCGGTCTCCCGGTTGCCCTCGGCCTCCGGCGCGAAGGCGCTGAGCAGCGGAGTGCCGTCGGCGCGCCGCTGCTCCAGGAAGCTGAACTTGTCGATGGCGACGGTGGTCAGGTACCCGAGCACGGGATGCTTGGATTCCCAGCTGACGACCCGCTTCGCGCCCTGCACCTCGTTCTGGACGCGGCGCCCGTTGGACACCACCTCCCACTCGGCGGGCACCGTGGCGTGCAGCGCGAAAGTCGCCTTGTCCAAGGGGGTGTCGTTGAGCGGATACCAGGTGGCGGCCGAATGCGGTTCGCCCGCGACGAAAGCGCCGCCGCTGGGCGCGATGGTCCAGCCCTTGCCGAACGCGTCGACCGCGGGACCTGCGTAATCGACGATCGTGACGAACGGCAGGCCCGGCAGCAGGGGCAGCGACGGGGTGATGGTCAGTTCGTGCTCGCCGTTGCTGTTCCAGGCGGCGGGGTGCCCGTTCACCGTCACCATCCGGACTTCCGGACCGTTGAAGTCGAGGTTGAACGCGCTCAGCCCCTGGGTGGCGCGCGCCTCGACGCGCGCCTGGCCGATGAGGTGCCGGGTCGGCGGGTCGTAGTCGATGCTGACGTCGTAGTGGCCGACGTCGTAGCCGCCGTTGCCGTCGAGCGGATAGTAGGGATCACCCAGTCCGGGTGCGCCCACGAAGGGATCCGCCTGGGCCACCGCGGGCGCCGCGACGACCAGGACACCCGCGACCACGGCGCTGCACAGGCCGGACAACCTCATTCGACCAACCGCCTCTCTCGATCACCTCGGTTCGGGATCGTGCCGGCGAGCATTGGCACTGCGGCGATGCTAGTCGGTTATTTCGCCGCGCCGCTGAGTGCCACCGACGCGCCGAGGCCGACGATCATCGCGCCACCGGTCGCGCCGACCGCTTCGAGCCGCCGCGGCGACCGGGCGAACCAGCCGCGCGCCGCGGCCGCCCCCAGCGCCCAGGCGCTGTCGGACACCACCGCGATGGCCAGGAAGACGCAGCCCAGGATCAGCAACTGCACCACGTAGGACCCGGCCGCCGGGTCGATGAAATGCGGCAGGACCGCCGAGAAGAAGATGACCGCCTTCGGGTTGGTGAGACCGACGATGATGCCCTGCCGGATCACCCGCGTGTCCTGCTCGGTGCGGACCTGCAAGGCCGCGCGCAGCGACTTCCGGTCGCGGATCGCCTGGATGCCCAGGTAGATCAGATACAGCGCACCGGCGAACTTGACGATGGTGAGCGCGAGCGCCGAGGCGGTCAGGATGGTGCCGAGACCGACGGCGACGAGCAGCAGGGACACGAAGACGCCCACCGCGTGCCCGAGGACCGACAGCAGGGCGGCGCGGCGCCCGAGCGCGAGCGCGCGCCCGATCGCGAACAGCACACCGGGTCCCGGCACGACGATGATGACAAACGCTGCGACCGAGAAGGCCAGCAGATTTCCGACCGGAACCATCAACCGAGTCTAGGCGCGACGGCCCGCCATCCCGCCATGTTTTTTCCGATCGAGAGCGCGCTCAGGCGCCCAGATCGTCGGGCAACTGCTCCGGATCGAGCAGCAGCCGCTTCGAGGAGGTCCGGCGGACCTTGGCGGCGAGCCCGAGATTGTTTGTCAGCAAACGCCATTCGGCCTCGCCGATCGCGGCGCGAGCGCGTTCGATCACGCTGCCGTCGGTGGTGCCCCAGGCGATCGGCATGGGATGCACTGTCTGCCAGCGCTCCCCGACCTGCCGGGGCGCGCGTTCGCTGCGCACCGCGACCGAGGGCACCCGCTCCCCCGCGCGCTTCTCGTGCCCGGGCAGGTCCCGGACCTTGCGGATGACCAGCGCGTAGAGCGGACCGGTGGCGGGCGGCTTGGCGACATCGACGAGCGCGAGCAGCACCACGCCGCCCGGATGCGTCTCCGAGACCACCGCGGGCACGAGATCGCCCGTGGCGTAGAGCCTGTCGATGCTGAACCGGCGCGGCGCCCACACCGTCACCCAGAGCGCGACCACCGCGCCCAGCACGAACGCGATGGCCAGCAGGTAGGACCAGGCGTGGCCCAGCCAGATCAGATAGCCGGCGATCAGCCCGGCGACGATGGCTCCGGCGATCGCGAGCACGCGCAGGCGGCGCACGTCGGCGAGAACTTCGTTCACCGCCTGGGCGTGGCTGTGGTCCACCGGGAATTCGAAGCGTCGCACGTAATCTTCCTAGCACACGTAGTGGAGAGGATTCCTCCACTTATCCGATGGCGGGTCCCAGCAAGTCGTCGGCATCCGTTATGCGATAGGCATACCCTTGTTCGGCCAGGAAACGCTGCCGATGCGCGGCATATTCGGCATCCAGCGTGTCACGCGCGACGACCGAATAGAAGTGGGCTTGGCCACCATCGTGCTTGGGCCGCAGCAGCCGCCCGAGCCGCTGCGCCTCTTCCTGCCGGGACCCGAAAGTCCCCGAAACCTGCACCGCCACCGAGGCTTCCGGCAGATCGATGGAGAAGTTCGCGACCTTGCTGACCACCAGGACCGGAATCTCGCCCTGCCGGAACGCTTCGAAGAGCTCTTCGCGCTCTTTGGTTTTCGTCGAACCCTGGATCACCGGCGCGTTCAAGGCCACGCCCAATTCGTCCAGCTGATCGAGATACGCGCCGATCACCAGTGTCGGCGCGTCCGGATGCTTGGCCAGAATCGACTGCACCACCGGGATCTTCGTGCGTGCCGTGGAACACAGCTTGTAGCGTTCTTCCGGTTCGGCCGTCGCGTAGGCCATCCGCTCGGCGTCGGTCAGGGTGACCCGCACCTCCACGCAATCGGCGGGCGCGATCCAGCCCTGCGCCTCGATGTCCTTCCACGGTGCGTCGTAGCGCTTCGGGCCGATCAGGGAGAACACATCGCCCTCGCGGCCGTCCTCGCGCACCAGCGTCGCGGTCAGGCCGAGGCGGCGGCGGGATTGCAGGTCGGCCGTCATCCGGAAGACGGGCGCGGGCAACAGGTGCACCTCGTCGTAGACGACCAGGCCCCAGTCGCGGCTGTCGAACAGCTCCAGATGCTTGTACTCGCCCTTGGTGCGCCGCGTGATCACCTGGTACGTGGCGATGGTGACCGGGCGGATCTCCTTGCGCTCGCCGGAGTACTCGCCGATCTCCTCTTCGGTCAGCGAGGTGCGGGCCAGCAGCTCGCGCCGCCACTGCCGACCGGCGACGGTGTTGGTGACCAGGATCAGCGTGGTCGCCTTGGCCTTGGCCATCGCGGCCGCGCCGACCATCGTCTTGCCGGCGCCACAGGGCAGCACCACCACGCCGGACCCGCCGGCCCAGAACGAATCCGTCGCCAGCTGCTGGTAATCGCGCAGCTCCCAGTGCCCGCCCTCGTAGTCGAGCTCGATCGGGTGCGCCTCACCGTCGACATAGCCCGCGAGATCCTCGGCGGGCCAGCCGATCTTCAGCAGCATCTGCTTGATCCGGCCGCGCTCGGAGGGATGCACCGCGACCGTGTCGTCATCGATGCGGGCACCGAACATCGGCGCGATCTTCTTGTGCCGCAGCACTTCCTCGAGCACCGCGCGATCCAGGCTGTGCAGCACCAGGCCGTGCGCCGGAGACTTCATCAGCTGTAAGCGCCCGTACCGGGCCATCGTGTCGACGATGTCGACCAGCAGGGGCTGCGGTACCGCGTACCGCGAGAAATTCACCAGGGCGTCCACGACCTGCTCGGCGTCGTGGCCGGCCGCGCGGGCGTTCCACAGCGCGAGCGGTGTCACCCGGTAGGTGTGCACGTGCTCGGGCGCGCGCTCGAGCTCCGCGAACGGCGCGATCGCCTGCCGTGCCGCGCCGGCCAGCTCGTGGTCGACCTCGAGCAGCAGCGTCTTGTCACTCTGCACGATCAACGGACCATCGGTCACAGAACTCTCCCTTGTCGGCGGCAGCTGGACCATCCCCGGCCCGATCGCTCTCGCGAGGTCGTCTCATTCTCCCCGACGCCCCCGGCAACCCGCGGGTTCCGGTCCGGACCCGCTACTTCAGCGTCCGGCCCGGCGCTTTTGTTCCCGCCGCGCGCCGCCGCACCCGGGGGCGGGCGGCGATGCGGCGGTTCAACAACGCGAGGGTCAGTTCTCGCGACGCTGCCGCACGGCCTCGGCGAGGCGGTCCAGCTGCGTAGCGGTGGTGGCCCAGTCCAGGCAGGCGTCGGTGATGGACTGGCCGTGGGTCAGCTCGTCCGAGCGGCCCAGGGTCAGATCCTGCCGGCCCGCGACCAGGAAGCTCTCCAGCATCACGCCGACCACGCCCGGCTCACCGGCGGCCAGGCGGCCGGCGATATCGGTGACCACGTCGACCTGGCGGTTGTGGTCCTTGTTGCTGTTGCCGTGGCTGGCGTCGACGACCAGGCGCTGGGCCAGCCCCGCCTTCTCCAGGCGCAGGCAGGCCTCGGCGCACGAGGCGGCGTCGTAGTTCGTGCCGGTGCTGCCGCCGCGCAGGATGACGTGGCAGTCCGGATTGCCGCTGGTGCGGATCAGGGCCGCGCGGCCGTCGAGGTCGGTGCCCGGGAAGACGTGGCTGGCCGCCGCGGCGCGCACGCCGTCGACCGCCACCTGCACGTCGCCGTCGGTGCCGTTCTTGATGCCGACCGGCATGGACAGCGCGCTGCTCAGCTGCCGGTGCACCTGGCTGGCGGCGGTCCGGGCGCCGATCGCGCCGTAGGAGACGAGGTCGGCGATGTACTGCGGGGTGATCGGATCCAGGAACTCACACGCCACCGGGAGCCCGAGGCCGGTGATGTCGACCAGCAGCTTGCGGCCGATGCCGAGGCCGGTGTTGACGTCGAACGAGCCGTCCAGGTGCGGATCGTTGATCAGCCCCTTCCAGCCCAGCGTGGTGCGCGGCTTCTCGAAGTAGACCCGCATCACGATGTGCAGCCGGTCCTTCAGCTCCTCGGCCTTGGCGGCCAGCAGGCGCGCGTACTCGATCGCGGCGGCCGGGTCGTGCACCGAGCACGGGCCGACGATCACCATCAGGCGGTCGTCGTCGCCGTTGAGCACGTCGACGGTGGCTTTGCGGCCCGCACGCACGGTGTCGGCGAGGGCATCGGTGATCTGGTGCACCTGGCGCACTTCGGCCGGCGAGCGCAACGGGCTCACCGAGAGGGTGCGCTGGTCGTCCAGATCGGAATGCCGCGCGTCGACATCAACTGCGGTGGTCATAGGTGGGTTCCTTTTCGTCAGGCCGACCCACGGAATTTCGAGACCCCGTCGAGCCGGTCATCATCCGGCTCGGGGGTGGAGGTTGGTCAGCGCAGGCACATGCCGCAGACCGGCCCACCCAGGGCCGGCTTGCTAAACCAGAAATATGCTCGCTGCACGTCGCCGACTGTAGCAGGGACAAACCAGGCACCAGCCACGAGGCGCTCAACGTCACATCCGGTATCTCGAGATTATCGAGCCGGACGCCGTTTGTGGGTCCTACGTCCGGCGGCCGGCGCGGGGCCGGCCGCCGACCGGGTTCACCACTGACCGGGCTGGTAGTCACCGGCCGGGACGCGGGCGATGACGTTCATCCGGTTGTAGGCGTTGATCAGGGCGATCAGCGAGATCAGGGCGGCGATCTGATCGGCGTCGTAGTGCTTTTCCACCTGGGCCCAGGTTTCGTCGGTGACGCCGTGGTGGGCGTCGGCCAGGCGGGTGCCCTCCTCGGTCAGGGCCAGGGCGGCACGCTCGGCCTCGGTGAAGACGGTGGCTTCGCGCCAGGCGGCGACGAGGTTCAGGCGCACCTGGGTCTCACCGGCGTGCGCGGCGTCCTTGGAGTGCATGTCGGTGCAGAAGCCGCAGCCGTTGATCTGACTGGCGCGCAGCTTCACCAGTTCCTGGGTGGGCTTGGGCAGGGCCGAGTTGTCGACGACCAGACCGGCGTTGCCGATGCGCTTGGTGAACTTGGCGCCGTTGTCGTTGCCGTAGAAATCGAAGCGAGCGTCCATGGTGGGCCTTCTTTCATCCTGTGTGTGTTGGCTTCACAGAGACGACGACGCGGCCGCACCGGGTGTGACATCGGCCGGTCAGCCGAACCGGTAGGTGACCCCGGTCAGCTTCTCGGACAGCTCCCACAGCTCACGCGCCACCCGCTCGTCGCGCGAGGCCTTGTTCTGCCCGCAGCGGATCGGATAGCCGCGCAGCCCGCCGATCCCCTCGGGTCCGTAGTACCCGCCCGGCTCCGCATCGGCAGTCGCCGCGAAAAGCTGTGGCAGCGCGCCCTTTTCGGCACTCTGCGCAATGATGCGGTCACCGAGGATCATGAGCGTGTCGAAGAACGATTCGGTGTGCTTGGTCAACTCGGTGGCGGCATAGCCCGGATGGGCGGCGGTGGCGAGCTTGGCCGACCCGGCCGCGGTCAGCCGGCGCTGCAATTCGCCGGTGAACAGCAGGTTGGACAGCTTGGACTGACCGTAGGCCAGCCAGCGGTCGTAGCGGCGCTGCTCCCAGTTCGGGTCGCCGAGATTGATCCGACCGAATCGGTGCCCCCAGCTCGACACGGTCACCACCCGGTCGGTGATCTTGTCCAGCAGCAGGCCGGTCAGCGCGAAGTGCCCGAGATGATTTGTCCCGAACTGCATTTCGAAGCCCTCGGCGGTGCGACCGAGCGGCACCGCCATCACCCCGGCGTTGTTCATCAGCACGTCGGCCCGGTCCACCGACTCCGCGAATTCGCGCACCGACGCCAGATCCGACAGATCGAGCTTGCGCACCTGGGCCCGCTCCCCGATCTCGGCGGCGACCACCTGTGCCTTCTCCAGGTTGCGGCAGGCCAGGATGACCTCGGCGCCCGCGGCGGCCAGCGCGCGTGCCGCCGCGGCCCCCAATCCGCTGTTCGCGCCGGTGACGATGACCCGCCGCCCGCTCTGATCGGGGATGTCCGAATTGTCCCAGCCACTCATGATCCGGAGTCTAGTTAGAGCGAGCCGCCTCCGCCGACCAGCCAGGGATTGAAGGCGCACACCAGGTCCGGGAAGGCGACCGGATCCAGGGCGCGCAGCGTAATCGCCGCTGCCCGAGGCGAATACATCATCGTCAGGTGATCGGAGAAGTCCTGCTCGCACTCGTCCTGGAGGGTGATGTTGGCGACGGTCGCGCCGGGTCCGGCCGTCAGGAAGGTCAGCTGGTAGGGGTTGGTCACCTCGTCGTAGCGCGAACCCACTGCGGTGTAATCGATTCCGGGCACGGTGTCACCGTCCCGGTTCAGGTTGCGCACGAACGGCGAATCGACGGTCTGCTGAATATTGCCGTGGCCGACGAAGAGTTCGTAGAAGCCCAGGATGTCGAGGCCGAGATTGTTGATCATCCGGCCGAGTGTCGCGATCCCGAGCAGCGAGGTGCCGTGGTGGGTGGCGCCGAAGCTGATCAGCCGCTGCACTTTCGGCGCTCCGCCCTCGAACTTCAGATACTGGTTGGCCACGGTGCCGCCCTGCGAGTGCGCGACCACGTCGACCTGCGCCGCGCCGGTGGCCGCGAGCACCTGATCGACGAACACCGCCAGCTGCCGCGCCGAGTCCTCCATATATCCAACGCCGTTGCGCCCCGGCATGATCGGCCCGAGACCGCCGCCCTCCAGCAGGTTGGCCTGGCCGTAATTCAGTGCGAAGACACAGAATCCGGCCCGGGCCAGGCGCGGGGACAGGTAGGCGAAGCTGTCGTAGGCGTTCATCCAGGTGCCGTGCATCAGCACCACCGGGCGCGGATGCGCCGCGCTCGGACGGCAATTCCAGTCGTTGGCGCCCGCCGGTGCGGCATTCGGATTCAACAGCCCGTAGCCGAATGCCGCTACGGCGGAGCTCAGTTCGGGACCGGCACCGGCCGCCACGGCCGAGCGGCTGCCCGAGGAGCCGGAGCTGCTGCCGGAGTCCGCGACCGCCACGGGCCGACCGCCCCGATTGATGCTGTCGGCCAGTTCCTGTTCGGTCGGCGCCTGCGGTTCCTCGGCGCCCGCGCCCGGCGCTCCCACGCCGATCAGCAGCGCCGCGGCCGCGGCGATCACCGCGCTGGCGAGAGCTCTGCCCCGCAGCCGGACGGTAGGTCGTGTCATCCCTGAACCTCCTCGAGCGCGCCGTCATTGGCGCCGTACGGACGGAGGCTAACGGTGTTAGTTTTGAGTTGAACCCGATCCGGCGACAGCTCTGGAGCTTCCCATCAGCCCCGCCCACCCGGATGTGAGCTATGCACAACGGGTCAGCGGGGCCGGGCGATGATGCCGAGCAAGTCGCCCGCCGTGACTGTCCGAGCGCTGAATCCCGCCGCTTCCAGGTGCTGAATCAGAGTGCCCGGCGGCGGTTTCGGACTTGTCGCGCCGGGGCTGCCGTAGCCGTAAAACAGATTGAGGGTCCCCGCGGCGGCCAGCAGATCCCGGACCAGCGCGAGCTCGGCATCGGGCCGTCTGGTCCAGAACAGGTTGACGTTCACCGCCAGGATCTTGTCGAAAGTGCCCGCGCCGAAGTCGACTCCCGCCACCGCGCGGCCTGCGCGCAGGTGTTCCAGCCCGGCGTGCACCAGCCGGACCCGGCCCGAATCGATCAGCGCCGCATGACGTTCGGTAGCCCGGGTGATGGCCGTGGCGGAACGGTCGATCCCCACGTAGTGACCCGCGTCCAGCGCCCGCGCCACGCAGGCGATGGACTCGCTGGCGCCCGGACCGATCTCCAGCACCCGATCCCCCGGCCGCACCGCCATGGTGTCGACGATCCACCGGAAACGCGCGTCCTCCGCCATAGCCGCAAATCTAGGACGGCGCCGCCCGCGAGTCCGGGGATTGCGGCGATCAGATCGGCCACTCCGGTGCGGGCAGGCCCGAATCGGTGTGCAGCCGCCCGGCCATCCAGGTGTCGCGCCGCAGCCCGCGTTGCGTGCTGCCCAGGCGCAGCATGCCCTCGTAGTGAAAACCGTTGCGCCGCGCCACCGCCGCCGAGGCGTGATTGCCGACGAAGGCGCGCCAGCTGATTCGCTGCAAGCCCAGGGTGGCGGGGTCGAAACCGGCAGCGCAGACCAAACCCAGCGCCCGCGACATCAGCCCGCGCGAGCGCTGCTCGGGCACCAGCCAGAAGCCGACCTCGGCGGCGGAGACATCCTGTGCCTCCAGCCCGATCATGCCGATCACCGGGCCGTCCTGCGCCGCGCGCACCGCCCAGGTCGGGCTGCGGCCCGCCCAGCCGGGCCGGACCAGATCCGTGAGGAAGGCCTCGGCGTGCTCGCGCCGGTACGGCACCGGGATGGTCACCCACTCGCCGATCGACGGATGCTGGCAGCAGGCGACGATGGTGTCGATATCGGCCTCGGTGGGCGGCGACAGCCACACGGTGCCGTCGGAGAGCGCGCGTTCCTGCACAGCACTCATGGTGTCATGCGTATCCGGTGCGCCGGCCGTATCCTCGGGCCCCGTAGAATCCACCCGGTGGTTGCCGCTTTTCTCGCTGATCTGTTCGAATCGCATCGAACGCATCTACTTTCCGTCGCCTACCGGTTGACCGGAAGTGTCAGCGACGCGGAAGACGCGGTCCAGGAGAGCTGGCTGCGCCTGGCGGGCGTGCACCAATCCGAGATCGAGGATCTGCGGGCCTGGCTGACCACGGTCGTCACCCGGATCTGCCTGGATCGCCTGCGCAGCGCCGCGGCGCGCCGGGAAGCCTATGTGGGGCAGTGGCTTCCGGAGCCGGTGGTCACCGGCTTGACCGGCTCGCGGACCGCCGATCCGCTGGAGCAGGTGGTGCGCAAACAGGAATTCCGGATGGCGGCGATGGTCGTGCTCGACACCCTGACCCCCGCGCAGCGCGTGGCTTTCGTGCTGCACGACGGGCTTGCGGTGCCCTTCGACGAGATCGCGGACATCCTGGGGATTTCCGCCGATGCCGCCCGGCAACTGGCGGTGCGGGCCCGCAAAGCGGTGGCCGGTGTCCCGGCGCCGGTGCCCGATGCCGAGCACGAGGCCGCGGTGCGCCGCCTGCTGGACGCGCTCGCCGCCGGTGATGTGGGCGCGGTAACCGCTGCGCTGCACCCGGATTCGCGGATGGTCGGCGATGCCAACGGCACCACGTCCACCGCGGTGAATGTGATCGACGGCGCGGACCGGATCGCCAGGTTCCTGCTCGGGCTGACCGGCAGGTACGGCATCGGCACGGACGGCGCCGCCACCATGCGCTACGAATTCGCGCTGGTGAACGGGCAATTGGGCCTTATCGTCAAGCGCGACGACGGCCCGGCGCGGGTGGTCGGCTTCACGGTCAGTGCCGGAACCATTTGGGGCACTTACGATCACGCCAATCCCGCGAAACTCTCCGGTGTGCGTATCTGAGTGACCGGGCCGGACCCTCATCGCCCGACCCGGTCGATACTCGGAATTACGGGATGGTGGAGCCGGTGAACCAGTCGCCGGTGGAGGAACCGGTGCCGTGGTTGCCCGTCGAGGAACCACCGAAGAAGTCACCGGTGGAGGAGCCGAGGAAGCTGCCGCCGATGAGATCGTGTGCGATATCGCGAAGGTAACCCAGTGCTGCTCCGGCGACCTCCGACGCGGCCGGCTGCAGTACCAGGTCCAGATACGAGGCCATGAACGCCCCTTTCGAGAATCCGCCCGGAGGGCGGTTTTTTGTGAGGTAGAACACGGCGAGGCTAGCTGCCGTTCAGAGAACTCACAACCACGCAGGTAGAAGCCTCGAACTTAAAGTGAAACATAGCCTTTCGCTATCTATTGGCAACGGCAGCGACAGCTGGGCTACCCTTTCAGGGTGTCCACGAGCTCCGCGACCGTCGCCCGCCTGCGCCCCTTCGCCTCGACGATCTTCGCCGAGATGACCGAACTCGCCGTCCGTCACGACGCGGTGAATCTCGGCCAAGGCTTCCCCGACACCGACGGCCCCGCCGCGATGCTCGAGGTCGCCCGCCAGGCCATCGCCGACGGGCTCAACCAGTACCCGCCCGGCCGCGGCATGCCGGTGCTGCGCCAGGCCATCGCCGCCGACCGGGCCCGCCGCTACGACCTGCGGTACGACCCCGACACCGAGGTGCTCGTCACCGTCGGCGCGACCGAGGCGATCGGTGCCGCCCTGCTCGGGCTGGTCGAGCCGGGCCAGGAGGTGGTGCTGATCGAGCCGTACTACGACTCCTACGCCGCCGCGGTCGCGCTGGCCGGCGCCACCCGGCGCACAGCGCGCCTGGTCGCCGACGGCGACCGCTTCGTGCTGGACCTGGACAGCCTGCGCGCCGCCATCACCCCGGCCACCCGGATGATCGTGGTCAACTCCCCGCACAACCCGACCGGCACCATTCTCGAGCGCGCCGATCTCACCGCCATCGCCGAACTCGCCTGCGAGCACGACCTGCTGGTGCTCACCGACGAGGTCTACGAGCACCTCGTCTTCGACGGCCGCGAGCACATCAGCATCGCCACGCTGCCCGGCATGGCCGAGCGCACCGTCGTGGTCTCCAGCGCCGCGAAGACCTTCAGCGTCACCGGCTGGAAGACCGGCTGGGCCTGCGGCCCGGCGCGGCTCATCGACGGCGTGCTGGCCGCCAAGCAGTTCATGTCCTTCGTGGCGGGTGGCCCGTTCCAGCCCGCCGTCGCCTATGCCCTCGAGCACGAACTCGACTGGGTGGGCACGCTCCGGGACACGCTGTCGGACCGGCGCATCCGGCTCGCGGCCGCGCTCGCCGACACCGGCTTCGACGTGAAGTCCAGCGCGGGTGGCTATTTCGTCTGCGCCGACATCACGCCCATGGGCCGTACCGACGGGCTCCAGTTCTGCCGCGAGCTGCCCGAGCGCCTCGGCGTGGCCGCCGTGCCGGTCAGTGTCTTCGCCGACGACAAGAAATCCTGGGATGCGCTGGTGCGCTTCACCTTCTGCAAGCGGGACGAGACGATCGACGAGGGCGTGCGCCGGCTGCGCGCGGGCGTGCGCGTCTAGCTGTCGGCCGCGTGCCGGGATTGCGGTGCGCGCCACTCGAATCGGCGCGCGAGCAACCGGAACGTAATGGCCAGCGATGCGGCCAGGAAGCCGGTCCACACCTGATAGAGACCGAAGTGCAGGAGCACTGCGGTGGCGGAGGCGCCCAGCAGCGCGGGGACCGCGTACAGATCCTGATCGGGGCGCAGCACACTCGGCACCTGGCCGCCGAGCAGATCGCGGATCACGCCGCCGCCGATCGCGCTGACCATCCCCAGCAGCGCGGCCGAGGGTGCGCCCGCGCCGTGCGCGTAGGCGATGGCGGTCCCGGTCACGCAGAACAGGCCGAGGCCGATCGCGTCGGCGATCTCGAGCGGGCCGCGGGTCAACCGCGCCGAGGGGTGCCGGAAGAAGATGACCAGCGTGACGAGCAGCGCCGCGCTGAGATAGGTCAGGTCCGTGAACGCGGCCGGTGGCGTGCGCCCGACCAGCACATCGCGCAGCACGCCGCCGCCGAGCGCGGTCGAGCAGGCCAGCACCGCCATGCCGAAGATATCGAGGTTCTTGCGCACCGCGAGCAGCGCCCCGGAGGTCGCGAACGCGATCACGCCGAGCAGCTCGCCGCCGTGCTGCGCGGCGTTCGCGGCGGAGTCGAACTGACCGGCCAGCAGCATCGTCCCAGCGCTCATCCATCGCTCCCTTCGTGCGCCCTGCCCTGCAGGTTGGCACGCCGGGAGCGCTGCGCGGCCCGCGACACCCGGTACGGGCTCAGGCGGGAACGGGCCGGGCCTTGTCGGTGGCCAGTTTGATCGCGATCGCGCCCAGCATCGACCCCATCACCCAGCGCTGGGTCCGCAGCCACAGCGGCCGGGCGGCCAGGAAGCCCGAGATGCCGCCGGCGCCGAGCACGATGAGCCCGTTCACGGTCAGCGCCACCACGATCTGCACGGCGCCGAGGCCGAGGCTCTGCAACCAGACCTGCCCGCGTTCGGGCGCCACGAATTGCGGGATCAGCGCCATGTACATGATCGCGATCTTCGGATTGAGCAAATTGGTGACCAGCCCCATGGTGAACAGCCGCCGGGCCGGGTCCACCGGCAGGTCGGCGGGCGCGAACACCGAGGCGCCGCCCGGTTTGACGGCCTGCCACGCCAGCCACAGCAGGTAGGCCGCCCCGGCCAGCTTCACGGCCAGGTACAGCCCCGGCACCACCGCGAACACCGCGGTGATCCCGGCGGTCGCGGCCGCGAGATACACGCCGAAACCGGCGGCGACGCCGCCGAGCGAGACCAGCCCGGCCCGCCGCCCCTGTGACACCGTGCGCGACACCAGATACATCATGTTCGGCCCGGGGGTCAGCACCATCCCCAACGCCGCTGCCGCCACACCTACAATCGCCGCCGTCTGCATGCTTCGATCCTGGCCCGCCGCACCCGGTTCCGTCGCGGTCCACTTCGAGGTCCGTGGCCTGGCAACCCTCGTGTGACGCAGACCACTTTCCGGTGCGATCAGTTCGCGGGGGCCGCGGCGTCTGATCACCTGAACCCACTCGATGGAACAGAAAGAGATGATGACGATGAGCGACTTCTCCTACCGCCTGACCCGCACCCTGGACGCCCCGGTCGCCGCCGTGTGGCAGGCCTGGACCGACGAGAAGCAGTACGAGCAGTGGTCCTACTCCGCGCCCGGCTCCGTGCACCAGGACGTGCGCCCCGGCGGCGCCTGGACCACCACCGTGGTCGACCCCGCGGGCAACCGGCACGACATCAAGGGCAGCTACCTCGAGGTGGAGCCCGAGCGCCTGCTGGTCATGGATATGGCCACGCCGACGGGCAGCACCGTGATGAAGCTCGAACTGACCGACAAGGGCGCCGGCACCGAGGCAGTGCTCAGCCAGGACTGCGCCTCGGCCGAGGAGCGCGACATGGCCGAGCAGGGCTCGACCATGCTGCTGGACTCGCTGACCGCGTTCCTGGCCGCGTCCTGAGCCCTCAGGCCTCGGCGAGCACCTCGTCGTCGCTCATCGCGGCGACCTCCAGGTACAGGGCGGCCACGGTCTCCAAGCGCCCCGCGGCGCCGCGCGCCTGCTCACGCTCGAGCAGGCGCCGGGCCAGGCCGGCGATGGTGCGCCCGGCCAGCAGATCGGCGACGCGCGCGTCCTCGATCTCCAGCCATTCCCGGGCGCGGGCCACCGCGGTGGTCGCGAGCACCGAATCGCCGCCGATCGCGAAGAAGTCATCGTGCACGCCGACCCGTTCGGCACCCAGGACCTCGGCCACGATCGTGGCGAGCGCGCCCTCCAGCGCGGTGGCGGGTGCGGCCGCGGCGGCCGCGTTCGCATCCGGCGCCAGCAGCGCGGTCACCGCGCGGCGATCCAGTTTCCCGTTGGCGGTCAGCGGCATCTGGTCCAGGATCTCGATCCGCGTCGGAATCATGTAGGCGGGCAACAGATCCCGGACGGCGGCCACGATGTCCGCGGCGCTGCCGGCAGTGCCCGCGACCGCCGCGACCAGCTTGGGCGCGCCCGTGCCGACAACGGCGGCCACCGCGTGCCGCACGCCCGGCGCGGTCCGCAGACCGGCCTCCACCTCGCCCAATTCCACGCGGTAGCCCCGGATCTGCACCTGATGGTCGGCGCGGCCCAGGAATTCGATGGTGCCGTCCGGCCAGTAGCGCGCCATGTCGCCGGTGCGGTACCAACGCAGATTGTCATGGGTGACAAAACGTTCGGCGGTGCGCTCCGGGTCGTTGCGGTATCCCGCCGCGACATTGGCGCCACCGACCCAGAATTCGCCCGGCACCCAGTCCGGGCAGTCCCGGCCGGCCGAATTCACCACGCGGCAGCGCACATTGCGCAGCGGGACACCGAACGGAACGGTGGCCCAGTGCGCGGGCGGGTCGGCGACCTCGCAAATCGTGTTGTGGATCGAGGTTTCGGTGGCGCCGCCCAGGCCGGAGAACCGGCAGCCGGGCACCTGCCGGGCCAGTCGGCGGGCCAGGTCGGCCCCGACCCAGTCCCCGCCCAGGGTCACGGCGCGCAGCGCGTCACCCAGGTGCTCGCCGCCGATCTCCAGGATCATGTCGAGCATGCTCGGCACGCAGTTCAGGATCGAAACCCGATGGTGGGTCAGCAGTTCCACCCAGCTGGTGGCCTCCTCGCGCTGCGCCGCCGAAAGCGCCACCACCGTGCCGCCGACCGCGAACATGCCGAACATGTCGTACACCGAGGCGTCGAACTCCAGCGCCGACAGGCCGAGCACGCTGTCGTGCGCGCCGACCTCGAACCAGTCGTTCACCGCGTCGATGGTGTTCATCGCGCCGCGATGCGGCACGTCGACACCCTTCGGCAGGCCGGTGGAACCGGAGGTGAACAGCACATAGGCGATCGACTCCGGATCCGGAAGCACCGGCGCGCCCAGCGGATTCGGGTGCCGGCGGGCCGCCGAGAGCGGCACGCAGGTGATGCCGGGACTGTCCAGGTCGGCGTCGTCGACGGTGAGCGCGGCGAGCACGTCGCCGGTGCGCAGGATCTCCGCGCGCCGGCCGACCGGCTGGTCGAACCCGATCGGCACATAGGCCGCGCCCGCCGCGAGCACGCCGAGCACGGCCAGGATCTGATCCGGGCCCTTGGGCAGCTGCACCGCGACCGTCGCGCCCGGGCGCACCCCGGCCTCGTGCAGCGCGGCCGCCACCGAAAGAGCCTGCGCGGCAAGCTCCGCGTAGCTCCAGCCACCGTCCGCGCCGTCGCGCGTCCAGCGCACCGCCGGGGCGTCCGGCGTGGCGCGGGCGTGGTCGAAGAAACCCTCGTGCAGCACGCGGCCGGACACCGGTCCGTCGGTCGCGTTCACCGTGGCACGCGTCGCGGCCTGGGAAACCGGCAGTCGCACCGCGGCTTCCGCGCTCCAGCCGGCCTCCCCCGCGCCGAGCCGGCCGATCGCGTCGGTGTACCGGGCGAACATCGCGTCGATCATGCCGGCCGGGAACGCGGACTCGCGCACATCCCAGTTCAGCAGCAATCCGCCGCGCACCTCGGTGACCTGCGCGTCCAGCAGCACCTGCGGGCCTTGCGAAATGATCCACACCGGTTCGCCGAAGGTCTCGGTGACCGCCGTGGCGAACAGTTCGCCCAGGTTCAGCGCGCTGGTGTAGACGATCGGCGCGAGCACCGGTTCCCCCCGCCGGCGCCCCAGATCGCGGAGCACCTCGAGACCGGAATAAGCGGTGTGCGCGCCGCTTTCGTGCATGGCGCGCTGCAGCGCCTTGGCCCGCTCGGCGACCGTCACGTTCGCGCTGACGTCCACCTCGAGCATGATCGAGGAGGTGAAGTCGCCGATCACCCGATCGATGTCCGGATGCACCGGTTCCCGGTGGAACAGCGGCACATTCAGCAGGAACCGGCTCTGCGCCGACCAGCCGCCGATGGTCTCGGCGAAGACCGCGGCCAGCGCCATGGCCGGGGTGATGCCCCGGGCGTGCGCCGCGGCGAGCAACCGCTCCTTGGCCTCCGGCGCGAGCCAGTGGTTGTAGCGGACGGTGCGGTGCGGGTCGGCCCGCTCGCTGACCGGAATGGTCGGCAGCTCGGGGGCGCCGGGCAATTCCGGCAACCGGTCCTGCCACCACTGCTTGTCGCGAGCGCGCGCGGCCGTGTCGACCGGGCGCTCGGTGCGGTAGCGGCGGTAGCTGTAGCCCTGCTCCGGGACGGTACCGCCGTGGTAGAGCTCGGCCAGATCCGAGATCAGCACGCGGTAGCTCATCGCGTCGCCCGCGAGCATGTCCACATCCAGGTGCAGCCGGGTGCGATCGCCGGGGAGCAGGCTCAGCGTGATGTCGAGCACCTGCCCGTCCTCGATCGCCAGCCGCTGATGAGTCTTGGTGTCGCGCAAGCGCTCCAGCTCCGCCTCGGCGGACTCCGGCGCGTGCGTACGCAGGTCGACCACCGCGAAAACGGGGACCACCGGGGCGGGGATCGCCTGCTGGGTGCCGTCCGGCAGAACTTTCGTCCGCAGCATCGGATGCACCGCGACGAGGTCGCTCACTGCCCGGCCCAGACGCTCGGGATCGACACCGGCGCCGTCGAACTCGACGTAGAGGTGCGCGGCGACGCCGCCCAGGTCCTGCTCGTCGGAGCGCCCGATCCAGTAGGCATGCTGCATGGCCGCCAGCGGGAACGGCGCGTTCTCGTCCGGCGTGCCCGCCGCGACCGCGACCGGCTCGGCCGGGGCGGCGGGTTCATCGCTGCCGCCGAGCAATTCGAACCACCCGTCGACCGTCGGGTTGGCCGCCAGTTGCGCGAAGTTGATGTCCAGCCCGCGTTTGCGCCAGCCGCCGGCGAGCTTCATGGTGCGGATGGAATCCAGGCCGAGCTGGATCAGGTCGGCGTCGGCGCCGACGTCACCGGCCTCGATGCCCAGTTGCGTGGCGATGGCGGCCCGGATCTCGTCCCGGCTGATCTGCGCTGACTCCATGTTCGGCCGTCACTCCTCGGTTGCCGCCGCGCGCGGCGGCTCACTACTGCTCGCGCCAAGAGTATCGCACTGAGATAGGGTTGCCTAACCTACATAGAGGCCCCCGATTTCCCCCAGCATGTGAGGCAGCCCGTGACTTCCACGCCCACCGACCACCGCGCCGGCTATGTACCCTTCCCCGATGCCGCGGCGGAGTCCTACCGCGCGGCGGGCTTCTGGGCCGGCCGCCCGCTGGGCGACCTGCTGCGCACCGCCGCCCGGGCACACCCGGACCGCCCGCTCCTGCTCGACGACGCCGCGGTGCGAAGTTATGCACAGGTGGACACAGCCGCCGATCGGATGGCGCACGGCCTGCTCGCACTCGGTATCGCGCCCGGCGATCGGGTGGTCGTGCAACTGCCGAACATCCCGGAGTTCCTGACCGTGCTCTTCGGCCTGCTGCGCGCCGGGATCATCCCGGTGCTCACGCTGCCCGCGCACCGCCGGGCCGAAATCGAGCATCTGGCACGGCTTTCCGACGCGGTCGCCTATGTGATCGCCGACCGGCAGGGCGATTTCGACTACCGCGAACTGGCCTCGACGGTCCGCGCGGCGGTGCCCGCGCTGCGCCACGTCCTGGTCGCCGGCGACCCGGGCGAGTTCACCGCTTTGAACTCGGTGCCCCGCGACGGCACGGCGCTGCCCGAGATCGATTCCCGCGACATCGCGCTCATGCTGGTCTCCGGCGGGACCACCGGCCTGCCGAAGCTGATCGCGCGCACCCACGACGACTATGCCTACAACGCCACCGCCAGCGCGGCGGTCTGCGAGCTCGGCGCCGCGGACGTCTATCTCGCGACATTGCCCGCCGCGCACAACTTCCCGCTCGCCTGCCCCGGCATCCTCGGCACCATCGCGACGGGCGGCGCGGTCACCTTCGTCACCGATCCCAGCCCGGAGAACGCCTTCGCCGCCATCGAACGCCATCACGTGACGGTGACCGCGGTGGTGCCGCCGCTGGCGCAACTCTGGTGCGCGGCCACCGAATGGGAGGACGCCGACCTGAGTTCGCTGCGCCTGCTCCAGGTCGGCGGCGCCCGCCTGGCCGAGGTGAACGCCAAGGAGGTCACGCCCGCGCTCGGCGCCACCCTGCAGCAGGTGTTCGGCATGGCCGAGGGCCTGCTCAACTTCACCCGCCTCGACGACGCCGCCGAACTGCTGCACACCACCCAGGGCCGCCCGCTGTCGGCGGCCGACGAGATCCGGGTCGTCGACGGCGCCGGCAACGACGTCGAGCCGGGCGCGGAGGGCGAACTGCTCACCAAGGGCCCCTACACGATTCGCGGCTACTACCGCGCCCCCGAGCACAACGCGCGCGCCTTCACCCCCGACGGTTACTACCGCAGCGGTGATCTGGTGCGGCAGCTGCCCTCCGGCCACCTCGTCGTCTCCGGGCGGATCAAGGACGTCATCAACCGCGGCGGGGAGAACGTCTCCTGTGACGAGCTCGAGGAACACCTGCTCGCGCACCCCGCGGTCCGGCACGCCGCCGCGGTCGGCCTGCCGGACGCCGCGCTCGGCGAAAAGGTCTGCGCCGTCCTGGTTGTCGACGGCGACCTGCCGACCCTCGCGCAGATCAAGACCTTCCTCAGCGACCGCGGCCTGGCCACCTACAAGCTGCCGGACGTGCTCCGCCGCGCGGACACCTTACCGGTGACCGCGGTCGGCAAGATCGACAAGAAGGCGCTGCGCGCCGCGCACTGAACGAACCGGCTGGGCAGCGCTTTTCGGCGCTGCCCAGCCCCCGGCCTCAGGCCTTGACCACGTAAGGCGCGACGCTACCCAGCTTTTCGCAGGTCTCCTCGAATTCCCGCTCCGGGCGTGACTGTCCGACGATGCCCGCGCCCGCCCGCAGCCAGGCGCCCTCGGCGTTCTGGTAGACCGCGCGCAGCACCAGCGTCGCCTCCAGCGCGCCGGACGGCGAAATCGTCACCACGGCACCGGAGTACAGCCCGCGGGTCGCGCCGTCGAGCCGGAAGACCGAGTCGACGCCGGCCCGCTTGGGAATGCCGGACGCGGTCACCGACGGGAACAGAATCTCCAGTGCGTCCCAGGCCGAGCGACCCGGGGCCAACCGGCCACGCACCGTGGAGGCCAGGTGCTGAACGCTGCCGCGCTCGCGCACCGCCATGAAATCCGAGACCGCGGTGCTGCCCGGATCGGCCACCGCGGCGATCTCCGCGAACGAGGTCTGCACCGAAATCGCGTGCTCCACGATCTCTTTCGGGTCGCTGAGCAGATCCGCCCGCGCCGCCTGGTCGACGGTCGCACCGAAGCCGAAGGCCCGGGTGCCCGCCAGCGGCTCGGTGGTGACCACTCGCTGCTCGTCCACCGAGGCGACCAGCTCGGGACTGAAGCCCGCCGCTTCGAGTCCGCCCAGCCGCAGCAGGAACGACCGCGCCGGCGTGTTGTTCGTGCGCCCGAGCCGGTAGGTGGCGGGCACGTCCACCGCGAAGGGCAGTTCGACCTTCCGGGACAGAATGACCTTCTGGTAACGCCCGGACCGGATTTCGCCGACCGCGGCCGCGACCCGGTCCCGGTATCCGGTCGGATCCGCACGGACGTCGGCGGGCTCCGCCTGCGGCAGCGGGCTCAGCTGCGAGGCCGTGATGAGCTCGCGGATATCGGCGGCCTCGGCCTCGGTGGCGCCCGTGATGCGCACGCCGGAGTCGTCGAAGACGACCTCGAGCCGCGGAATCATCAGGTGCGCCAGTGGTGTCCGCTCGGCCACGTGGGCGGTCGCGTCCAGCGCCCAAGCGCAGAACTCGAAGCCGATCCACCCGTAGGCCTTCCGCGCACCCACCGGCAGCAGGCCCAGCGCGCGATCCAGCACCGCGGCCGGTTTGCCGGCCCAGCTGCTCACGGTGGTCTGCCCGGCCCAGGTCACTCGCAATTCGTGAGCGTCCAGTTCGACGCCGCCGATCGGGTCGGCCGCGAACACCCACTCCCCCGGACGCTCGTACATGACGTACTCGCCGAACCTCTCCGCGGCCGCCAGCTGGGACACTGCTGCCGCCGGATCGGTTACATACACCACGCGCAAGCGCTCGTCCGTGGTCGACAACGGTCCTCCAAGGTAATGCTGACCTAACTTTGGGAAGTAAGGTTAGCATTACCTGGCCGATGTGGCCGGGTGTCGAAAGACACTCGTTCCACAACTCAGCAAACCCCGCGCCGCGGCCGGTGCGATACCCCGCCCGGCACAGCTCGATTCGGCGCCGATGCGAGTCAAGCGCCCGAGATACCTGCGCGATTCGCCCGGTGCCGCTTGAATAGGGGGAACGCCGTCGCGGAGGGACAGTCATGATCGATCACGGCCGGGGTGCATCCGCACCGGCTCAGCGCACGACGCCGCCCGCCTCGGTGGTGGCCTTGATCGAGGCCTCCTCACCCGTGGAGCGGCAGCTCGTCGGCGACTGGCTGACGGCGGGCGGTATCGCCCGCGAGTTCGGCGCGAATGCGCCCGTGACGCAACTGGATATGGACGCGGGCGCGATCGCCACCCGCCTGGTCGGCAGGCACGACGATCCGCTGGTGGTCCCGGTGCGGGTGCTGTGGCTGCCGCCGGAGCGCGACGGCGTGCGCCGTATCACGTTCACCGACCTGGCCACGATGACCAACCCGCGCAAGCCGAACCGCCTCGCGCAGCGCCGACTCGCGCGCAGGGAACCGGACCGGCACGTGGTGCTCACCGGCCGCCCCGCGCTCCTCAGCGAACTTCAAGCAAATAATCCGGAGGCGACAGCGATGCTGTCGACCGGCTCCGGCGAGCCGCTGGCCCGCGCCATCGTGCGCGCCGGCGTGGTGGCGCTGGAACGCGCCGAGCGCACCATCATCGGCGACCGCTACAAGGTGCCGCGGCTGGTGGCCGAGGAAATCCTGGACCGCCCCGAGTTCCTGCGCCGGCTGGAGTTGATCGCCGACCAGACCGAGACGCCCACCCACGAGGTGTACCGCCGCGCGGAGAAAGGGCTCAACGAACTCGTCGCCGCGCAGTCCCGGCTCGTCTCGGACCTGTTCACCCAGGCCATGCGCCCGGTGCACGCCTCGACCTGGAAGGTCGACACCGACGAATCCGGCCTGGCCACGCTGCGCACGCTCAACCGGCGCTATCCCCTGGTCTTCCTGCCCTCGCACCGCTCCTACGTGGACGCCTTCGTGCTCGGTGACGTGCTGGCCCGCAACGACTTCCCGCCGAACCACGTGATCGGCGGCGCGAACCTGAGCTTCTGGCCGATGGGGCCGATCGCGCGGCGCACCGGCACCGTGTTCATCCGCCGCAGCTTCGGCGAGGACGAGGTCTACAAGGCGGTGGTCGAGGAATACTTCGCCTACCTGCTGGCCAAGCGCTTCAACCTGGAGTGGTACTTCGAAGGCGGCCGCACCCGCACCGGCAAGCTGCGCCCGCCGCGCTACGGACTGCTGAACTACCTCGCCGCCGCGGTGCGCCGGAACCGGGTCGACGACGTGCTGCTGGTGCCGGTGTCGATCACCTACGAGCGGCTCAACGAACTCGGCGCGATCGCCAGCGAACAGGTCGGCGGCAAGAAGAAGCCGGAGGGCCTGGCCTGGCTGGCGCGCTACGTGCGCAGCCAGCAGCATTCGGCCGGACACGTGTATGTGCGCTTCGGCGAACCACTCTCGGCCCGCGATCGGCTGGCCGCGCACGGCGACCCGCTGAGCGAGCCGGCCACCGCGATACCGCTGCACCGCACCGACGCCCAGGGCACCGAAAGCGTCGCCGCACCCGACGCCGAGGTCGAGGAGCAGGAACGGAAGGCCGTGCAACGCTTGGCCTTCGAGATCGCCGTCGGCATCAACGCGGTCACCCCGATCACCGTCAACGCGCTGGCCACGCTGGCCCTGCTCGGCGTGCACGATCGCGCGCTCACCCTGGGCGAGGTCCGGGCCGTGCTCGATCCGGTGCTGCACTACATCGACAAGCGCGGCCTGCCCAGCGGCGAACTCGCCGCCCTGCGCGACGAGCAGAGCCTGGCCGTGGTGCTGGAACAGCTTTCGCTGGCCAATGTGGTCACCATCTACCGGGGCGGGCTGGAACCGGTGTTCTCGATCGAGCCGGGCGCGCACCTGGAGGCCGCGTTCTACCGCAACAGCGGCGTGCACTGGTTCGTCGACCGGGCCATCCTCGAGCTGTCCATCCTGGCCGCGATCGAATCCGAGGATCCGGATCAACTGCGGGCCGGTTGGGACGAGGCCTACGAACTGCGCGATCTGCTCAAGTTCGAGTTCTTCTTCCCGGACCGGGCCGGCTTCGCCGCCCGGATGACCGACGAGATGCTGCTGGTCGACCCGCAGTGGCGCAGCCACACCCGCGAGGACACCTTCGGCGCCGACATCCTGGACCGGCTCACCGAGTCCGGCTTCATGATGGCGCACCGGGTGCTGCGCTCGTTCTTCGAAGCGCAGCTGGTGGTGGCCGAACGGCTGGCGGCCCGCGATCCGGGGCTGGAGGTGGACCGCAAGCAGTTCATCGACGAGTGCGTGAAGGTGGGCAGGCAGATGCTGTTGCAGCAGCGGCTGCACAGCCCCGAGTCGGTCTCCACCGAATTATTCACCAGCGCACTGAAGCTCGCCGACAATCACGGCCTGCTCACGCCGGTGGGCCAGGAGTCGGCCAAGGACCGCGCCGCGCTGTCCGAGCGCCGCGCCGCCTTCGCCCAGCAGCTGCGCACCATCACCATCCGGATCTCGCGCGCGGCCGCGCTGGACCCGTCCAACCGGGAGCCCGCGCAGTGAACCTGGAGGAGACGCTCACCGCGATCCGCACCGGGCCGCAGGGCCCGCGGATCGCGGCCATCTTCGATTTCGGCGCGGTAGTCGACGGTTTCACCCGGCCTCGGCTCTACCGGCGGATCTTCCAGCGCGACGCCACCGCCACGGCGACCCTGCTCGGCGGCATCCGCAACGGCCTCACCGACGGCGAGTACAGCCGGTTCCTGCAGCAGGCCTCCTTCGCGCTGGCCGGCCAGCGCGAAGCCGACCTCGACGCGCTGGGCGTGCAGCTGTTCAAGAGCACCGTCTACGGGCACCTGTATCCCGAAGCGTGGCAGCTGATCCGGACCCACGAGGCCGCGGGCCACACGGTGGTGCTGGTCAGCGCGCTGACCCGGTTCCAGGTGGCGCCCGCCGCCGCGATGCTGGGCATCCCGCACGTGCTGGCCACGCCGATGGCGACCGTCGACGGGACGCTCACCGGGTACGCCGAGGGGAAAACCCTGTGGCGCAACGGCAAGGCCGACGCGGTCCGCGCCTTCGCCGCCGACCGGGAGCTGGATCTCGCGCGCAGCTACGGCTATGCCGACGGGGTGTCCGACCTACCCTTGCTCACACTGCTCGGCCACCCGACCGCGGTGAACCCGGAACGCAAGCTCACCGTCGCCGCCGCCGAGCACCGGTGGCCGGTCCTGACCTTCCGGCCGCGCCAGTCCCCGCACGCGACCGACTATCTGCGCACCGTCGCGGCGTTCATCGCCCTGCTGGGCGGCGCGTTCGCCGGGGTGCTGAGCAAGTCCTACACCCGGCAGCGGCGCAAAATGGCCGACGCCCTGATGGATTACGGCACCGGAGCCACCCTGACGGTGCTCGGCGTGCGCCTGCGCGTCACCTCCGGCGCCGAATACGCGCACACCCCGCGGCCCGCGGTGTTCCTGTTCAACCATCAGAGCCAGTTCGACGTGATCATCGTGCCGAAGGTGCTGGCCGGCGGCGTCACCGGCATCGGCAAGAAGGAACTGACCAAGAACCCCGTCTTCGGACCGCTCATGCGCTTCGTCGGCGTCACCTTCATCGACCGCAAGGACGCCGTGGGGACCCGCGCCGCGCTGGAGCCGGTGGTGCGGACGCTGCGGGACGGGCTGTCCATCGCGATCGCGCCGGAGGGAACCCGGTCCTACACACCGGAAGTCGGGCCGTTCAAGAAGGGCGCGTTCCACATCGCGCGCCAGGCGGGCGTCCCGGTGATCCCGATAGTGATCCGCAACGCGGGTGAGATCTCCTGGCGCGATTCGATGATCGCGCGCCGGGGCACGGTCGACGTCGCCCTGCTCCCGCCGATCGACGTCGGCGCCTGGGATCCCGCCGCGCTGGACGACGAGGTCGCGGCCGTCCGGCAGCTGTACCTGGACACGCTGCTGGATTGGCCCGGCGCCGAGTGATCTGGAACACGCTGCGGCACACAGGGGTTGACCCAAACAATTGTTGAGGTTTCAGGATGGTCTCACACGAACTTCACAGCCACACCTCAGGAGATCATCATGAGCACCACGACCGCCATCGCCACCACCACCGCCCGCATCCCCGCACTCAGCCGTCCGGTCGCCGTCCTCGGCGCGACCGGCGCGGCCCTGCTGGCCAACCTGATCGTCTGGCTGCTCGGCGCGGCCGCCGGCGGCTCCTTCGAAATGACCACCGACGGCGTGACCGCTAGCGTGGCGCCCGGCGGGATCATCATGTTGACCGTCGTCCCACTGCTGATCGGGCTCACCGTCGCCGCCCTGGTGTCCTACAAGTGGGTCGGCGTACTGCGGGTCGCCGCGGTCGTCGGTTCGGCGCTCGCCGTCGCCACCATCGGCCTGACCGTGGCCGCCGACTTCGACACCGCCTCCACGATCGCGCTCTCGATCACGCACCTGACCCTGGTTCCGGCCATCGTCGTGGCCACCGAAGGCCTGCGCCGCAAGCTGATCGGGGCGTGAGCGAGCGAAAAGCCCCGCATCCGGATCGGATGCGGGGCTTTCGCGCGTGCGGGGTCAGACGGAGCGGCCGAACAGCAGCTTCCACGGCATCAGCGCCGACTCCAGCTGCACCTTCAGGCTCATTTTCGAGGCGCCGAGGGTGCGCTCCTCGAACCGGATCGGCACCTCCGCGATGTGGAAGCCCTTCTTCACGGTCCGGTAGTTCATCTCCACCTGGAACGAGTAGCCGTTGCTCTTGATCGAGGCAACGTCGATGGCGCGCAAGGTATCCGCCTTCCACGCCTTGAACCCGGCGGTGGCGTCCTTGACGCCGAGCCGCAGCAGCAGGTTCACGTAGAAGTTGGCCCACGCCGAGAGCGCCTTGCGGTACCACTTCCACTCCGTGGCGGTGGACCCCCCGGCGACGTAGCGCGACCCGAGCACCACGCCCGCGTCGGTGGTCGCCAGCTTCTCCAGCATCGCCGGAATGACCTCGGCCGGATGCGACAGATCGGCATCCATCTGGATGACCACATCGGCGCCCTCGTCGAGCGCCCGGGTAATCCCGGCGATGTAGGCCCGGCCCAGGCCGTCCTTTTCGGTGCGATGCAGCACCCCGACCACGTTGGGCAACTCGGCCGCCAGCTTGTCGGCCACCTCCCCGGTGCCGTCGGGGGAATTATCGTCAACGACGAGCACATGCAGGTCGGACACCGGAAGCGCCGTCAGCCGCTCCACCGCCACCGGCAGATTCTCCCGCTCGTTGTAGGTCGGCACAACAACGGTAACCCTCAAGGGTCGCCCTCCCTGCTCACCAGCATTCGTCGGATTTCTCAGAAACTTACCGAGAAACCGTACTTGATCGATCTGACCGTGCCCTGAGCAGTTCCACCTAGACCCGCGCGGGCCCGCTCAGTTCCCCCAGGAGTCCTTCGCGTCCTCCCCCTCATTGCGGGCCTTCGCGATCTCCAGCGCCTGCTCGGCGGTCGCCTGATCCGGATAGGGGCCCATCCGATCCGCGAACCAGCACTTCTTGCCCTGCTCGGCCCGATGATGCTTCAGGCAGTAGTACCACTGTTGATCAGCCATGCCTCCAGCATCCCACCGTCGCGCAAAAAATCCCCCCGACTAGGTCGAGGGGATTTCGATTTGTGGCCAGAGCCGGGATCGAACCGGCGACCTACCGCTTTTCAGGCGGTCGCTCGTACCAACTGAGCTACCTGGCCGCAGACACCCGGAGCGAATGCCATGCTAATGCGAAACGCCGGATTACTCCGGCGTTCACACACTTGCGACCCTGACGGGACTCGAACCCGCGACCTCCGCCGTGACAGGGCGGCGCGCTAACCAACTGCGCCACAGGGCCTTGCTGTGCTACCAACAGTCCGAAGACCGTACCCCCTACGGGATTCGAACCCGCGCTACCGCCTTGAAAGGGCGGCGTCCTAGGCCGCTAGACGAAGGGGGCTCGTCCCAGATTGCTCTGGACCGGCTTTCAACGGTGTAGTGCGTTCCGTTGGGAGCTCGCATAGCTTATGACAGCCTCGCCGAGAGTTCCAAATCGGCTGGTCAGAGCGCCAATCCGAGCTCTTCGAGCCGTGCCGAGGCCCGCCAGCCGTCGGCGCGGAACTTCTCCGCCCACTCCGGCGTGGCCATCGACTCGACGATAACCTCCAGCGCTTCGGCGAACCGGCCGCGTAGCTCGATGCCGCCGCCGAGGGTGTCGACCAGGTAGCGCTGGCCGGCCAGCGCGGCCGTCAGCGTGCGGGTGAAGCGATCCGGATCGGCGTCCTGACGTAGCTGCCCGTGTTCGATCGCGCGCACCGTGAGGGTGCGCGTCGCCCGGGCCAGGATGCGCCCGCCGCCGGACTGCACGTCCCGATAGAAGTCGGGTTCGATGATGAGCCGGTTCTCGGCCTGCACGATGATGTCGTGCTCGAGCCGCAGCGCCATCTCGTCGATCATCCCGTGCAGGGTGTCGAGTGGGCCGAGATCTGTTCGTGTGAGCCATCGTTCGGCGGAGGCGCGATAGCGCTCCACCGCCGTCTCCAGGACCGCACGCGCCAAGTCTTCCTTCGAATCGAAATGGAAGTACATGGCGCCCTTGGTCGCGCGGGAACCTTCCAATATGCGGTTGAGCGATGCAGCGGCATAGCCGCTCTTCCCGAACTCAACGGCGGCAGACCTGATTATCGCCGCACGTGTCCGGCGGGCCCGCTCTTGCTGCCGTGCCATGCTCGAAACGCCTCCGAAGCCTTATCGCCGCCAATCGAACCCCCCGAAATGGAACGGACCCCTTGGCGCGAAGTTATGGGATTTTTCAATACTTCAAACCGGTTTGTTGCCCGGTTTTCAAACTTTCGGTACGAAAACTATGCGAAAACCTGAAACACACCAGCTGGTATAGTTTTCCTGCCCGGGTGCGCTGCAGGGGGTGCGCACCCGGGTTCGTCTTCTCGGATCAGCCTCCTGCGGCGTCGACTCCTGGGAAGTCGCGACCGGCCGTAGCGTTCGCGACACGTTGGGGCACAACAAAGATAAGCCGAATTCCAGACCACCGGCCGCGCCGACGATTCGTCCGGAATTCACCAATGCGTCACGGTACCCGGAATCATCACCCGACACGCGGCAAACCGAAGAGTCAGATAGCCAGGATGTCGAACTAAGCGTTACAGCAAATGATCGGCTAACTTCAGGGCTGGTCCGGCCGGGTACCCAATTCGCCAGCGCCGCAGTGCCGTTCACCCGAACCGGCCGGTGCGGCCGCCCACGAGCCCGACCGCGCGCGACATCGCCTCACGCCTCGGCTCTCCGCCCCCGGACTCCGCCTCCACACCCCCAACGACTGCAAAGCCTTTGGTGCACAACATATTTCGATGATATCCCGGAGTGTGTCGAATGAACAAAGCTGGGGGGCAACCAGTTACCGCCAAGATCGCTGCGACCGTCCCGTGCGTTACCCGGCCCCGCTAACCCCGCGCTGCCGCCGGCCCGGGTTCCGAACCCGACCACTCCCCCGGTTATGGGTTCGGCCCCGCGCCTATTACACTGCCCCTCGCGCCCCTATAGCTCAGTTGGTAGAGCTACGGACTTTTAATCCGCAGGTCGTAGGTTCGAGCCCTACTGGGGGCACTCCCGCAGGCGTCCGGTTCCCACCGGGCGCCTGACTCGTACCCGGGGCCGAACGCCCGCTCCGGCAGGCCATCCCGCCCGCGGTGGTCCCGCACGGCCCGCGCCACGCCGGACGCGCTAACAACTTCGCGCCCCTGCCGATAGACCACCCGGTGGCACGCGGACACGATCCTCGAGCCTCCCGGGAATTCACCGAAGAGGCATACACTCGGCCGCACGTGGTACCCCGGGACTGTCGTATGAGGTGTATCACCGGGCCCGATTTTGTCAGGTGTATGCGTTTCGCATCACACCTACGGTGCCGTAAGGTATGGCCGCATCGGCACGGTCTACTCGGGGAAGACCTGCAAGCGTGGACGCACTCAATGAAGGGCTATTACATGGCAAGGGATCTGACTCAACTCGAGCTGCTCACGGAGTTGGAGCCGGTTGCCGAAGAAAACGTCAACCGGCACCTCTCCCTGGCAAAGGAATGGCATCCGCACGACTATGTCCCGTGGGACGAAGGCCGCAACTTCGCGGCACTCGGCGGGGTGGATTGGGACCCGGAGCAGTCCCAGCTGAACGAGGTCGCGAAGGCGGCCATGATCACGAATCTGCTGACCGAGGACAATCTTCCGTCCTACCACCGCGAGATCGCCGAGAACTTCTCGATGGACGGCGCCTGGGGCACCTGGGTCGGTCGCTGGACCGCCGAGGAGAACCGGCACGGCATCGTGATGCGCGACTACCTGGTCGTGACCCGTGGCGTGGATCCGGTCGCGCTGGAGAACGCGCGCATGATCCACATGACCAACGGGTTCGCCTCCCCCACCGAAGCCGACGCCGGGTTCCTGCACTCGGTCGCCTACGTGACCTTCCAGGAGCTGGCCACCCGCGTCAGCCACCGCAACACCGGCCGGGTCTGTGACGACCCGATCGCCGACCGCATGCTGCAGCGTGTCGCCGCCGACGAGAACCTGCACATGATCTTCTACCGCAACCTGTGCGGCGCCGCCCTCGATCTGAGCCCGGACCAGGCCATCGAGGCGATCACCCTGATCCTGGAGAACTTCCAGATGCCCGGCGCCGGCATGCCCAACTTCCGGCGCAACGGCGTGCTGATGGCCAAGCACGGCATCTACGACCTGCGCCAGCACCTCGAGGAAGTGGTGCAGCCGGTGCTCAAGAAGTGGGACATCTTCGAGCGCACCGACTTCACCGCCCGTGGCGAGCAGGTGCGCGAGCGCCTCGGCCTGTTCCTGGAGAAGCTGGCCGGCGACGTGATCAAGTTCGAGGAGCAGCGCGACCGCATGCTGGCGCGCGAGGCCAAGAAGCGCGATCTCGCCAGTGCGGGCGCCACCAGCTGAAAAGCCCCGCCCAGCAACACGATCGAAAACGAACGAGCCGCCACCGGATTCACGGGGGCGGCTCGTTCGTTATTGCATTAACTCCGCGCCGAGGTTATTGCTTCAACCTCGATATCACTTCAACGGCAATGCGCCGTCGACACCGCCGACGTCGGTGATCTTCCAATCCGACTTCTGATCGACGGTCACGTTGTAGGTGACCGTCGTTTGCGCGCCCTCGGGACTCTGCGCATTAGTCGAGGAGACGTTCACGAACACATTCACCTTGTAGACGCCATTGTCGTCGGAGATCACCTTGGCGGTGATCGGAGTGGCGGTCGACGCCCACTTCAACGGGACCAGAATCTGTTCGAGCTTCGGGGCCGTCGCATCGAATTTGTTGGACAGCTGCGGAGTCGTATTGGCTTTCAGCTTCGCGACCCAGGCATTGATGTCCTGATAGTTCACCGTGGCCGCGCCGATCGCGTAATCGGTGGCCACCTGTTCGGCATGCACGTTGTCGGCGGCCTGGGCGTTCTTGTCGTCCAGATCGCCCTTCGCCGAGACCCACAGGAACCCGAACACACCCGCCAGTACCGCGAACAGCACGGCGGCCGCGCCCAGCAGGAGAGCGGACAGCGGCAGCGACACCGTCGCACCCGGCGACCGGGCCGGAGCGTGGTACTGCGCGGCCTCGGGCACGGGCGTGCCCTCCGGCTCCTTGTCCAGCTTCACCGTCTGTTCGCCGTCTTCGTTCGCTGCCATCTGGGTCCTCTCCGATGGGTGGTTGCCGAGTCCGCGACCCGCCTCTGATTACTCGCGGCATTGCAATGCCCCAGGTACAGGCTACTGAGCCCACCTGAGCGAACCCGCCGCCCCCATGAACGACACAGGTGGCATTCGTCCTGGCAGATCGGCGTTTGAGACACTGGAGGGCGTGACTGTTACCGCGGAGGCGAAGAACCAGCTGGCGATCGGGCCGTATCCGGTCGATCCGCCGGTGGTGCTGGCGCCGATGGCGGGCATCACCAACCTCGCTTTTCGCAAGCTGTGCCGCGAGTTCGGCAGCTCCAGCACCATCTACGTCTGCGAGATGATCACCGCGCGGGCCGTGGTGGAGCGCAACGAGAAGACGCTGCACATGATGTCCTTCGACGCCGACGAGCACCCGCGCTCGATGCAGCTCTACGGCGTCGACCCGCCCACGCTCGCCGAAGCGGTGCGGATCATCGTCGGCGAGGGCTGGGCCGATCACATCGACACCAACTTCGGCTGCCCCGTCCCCAAGGTCACCCGGCTCGGCGGCGGCTCCGCGCTGCCCTACAAGCGCAAGCTGTTCCGCGACATCGTCCGCTCGATGGTGCGCGCGGCGGAACCGGCCGGGGTGCCGGTGACGGTGAAGTTCCGGATCGGCATCGACGACGAGCACCTGACCTACCTGGACGCGGGCCGGATCGCCGAGGAAGAGGGCGCCAAGGCCGTCGCGCTGCACGCGCGCACCGCCGCGCAGCGGTACTCGGGCGAGGCGGACTGGACTGCGATCGCGCGGCTGAAGGAAGCCGTCACGACGATCCCGGTGCTCGGCAACGGCGATATCTTCTCCGCCGCCGACGCGGTGCGCATGATGGCCGAAACCGGTTGCGACGGAGTGGTGGTCGGGCGCGGCTGCCTGGGCCGGCCGTGGCTGTTCGGTGAACTCCAGGCGGCGCTGCGCGGTCAACCGCTGCCGGAAGCGCCGAACCTGGGCCGGGTCGGCGAGATCCTCTACCGGCACGGCGCGCTGCTGTCCGAGCACCTCGGCGAGGAGAAGGCCATGCGCGATCTGCGCAAGCACATGGCCTGGTATCTGATGGGCTTCCCGGTCGGCGCGGACCTACGTCGCTCCTTCGCCTCGATCTCGGGTCTGGCGGAGTTGCGGGGCCTGGTCGATCAGCTGGATCCGAGCGCACCGTTCCCCCGGGACGCCGAGGGTCCGCGCGGCAGGCAGGGTTCGCCCGGCAAGGTGGCGCTACCGCACGGCTGGCTCGACGACCCGGAGGATCCGACGGTGCCAGCGGGCGCCGACGTCATGCACAGCGGCGGCTGACCTACCGGCCTTTCACTGTCGGGCAGATCACACTCCCGAACCGAATGGGCGGTCCGCCCATTCGGTAGCGCCCTGATCAGGGGTAGTCGATCCAGCAAACTCGGACTCGTGGCAACGCCTCAGCATCGGCGATACGACTCGGCCGATCGCTAATATTCAGCAAACGAGCGGCGGGTCTACGGAAAAAAGCACGGCAGCTTCTGCGATTTCGGACTCGGCTGGCTCGTCGTGGCGGAATCGTTATCATTGGCGGAATCGGTCATGCCGGGTCGGGCTCGGCCCAGGCGACGACGAAGACGAAAAGCGAGGTTCGTTGGTGGGTGACGATCGGCACGGGCAAGCGCCACGGCCCGGAGATCGCGCCCCGTGGGAGCGCTATCCCACGGCGGATGACACCGAACGAGACGGCTCCACCACGTCCCGTCGCGCCCGGCACACGGATACCACGGCCGAATCCGGCAACGCGCCACTGACGGTCCAGGACCTCGTCCAGAAGGTCGACTCCGAACGCGGTGGCCGCCGGCGCCGCGCCGACGGCGGCGCGCGGGCCGCCCGGCGCACCGAGCCCGCGCCCGCCCATCCCGCCGAGCGTGGGCCGCGCGGACCGGAATCGGCGCCCCGCGCGGGCGGATCGGGCGCACGGCCGAACGAATCTTCCGGCCGCCCCGCCGATCCCGCACCGCGGCAGAGCGAGCGAACCACCCGTCCAGCTTCTTCTGCGCAACGTCCGGTCCAGCCCCCGAAGGCCGCCGCCCCGGCCCCCGGACGAAACCCCGGCAACCAGCCCGCCACATCCGCGGACACCGCGCGCCCGGCCACCGGCCGGCAGCGCGGCGTGGCGCGGCCCTCCGCCGTCGTCGACGACATCGCGGGCACACCCGGCGCCGGCGTACCCAGCGCCGCGGGCAAGCGGCCCGAGCGTCGCGGCCCCGCGAAGAAGAACGCCCGGCGCGAGAAGCCGGAAGAGGTCACCGACGTGATGGCCCCGGTCGCCGAGGCCGCCGAGCCGGCCGAAACCAAGCGCACCGGCATGTCCTGGCCGACCACCGGCAAGTCCAAGGCCGCACCCAAAACCGTTGGCAGCCCGGCACTGTCCCGCCTGGCCGCCAGCAAGCAGCGGCGCACCCGCCGCCTGCGGACCTCCGGCCGCGCGGGCGCGGCCCTGCTCGCCGTGCTGATCCTGCTCGTCACCGGCGGCGGCTGGAGCTATCTGCGCGCCACGAACAACAGCCTCAACCAGATCAGCGCGATCGAGGAGAACCCGCTCGACGTCGTCGACGCCGACCTCCAGTTGGGTGACGAGAACTACCTGATCGTCGGCACCGACACCCGCGCCGGCGTGAACGGCAAGATGGGCGCGGGCACGCTCGACGACGCCGAGGGCGCCCGCGCCGACACCGTCATGCTGGTGCACATCCCGAAGAACCGGAAACGTGTTGTCGCGGTGTCGTTTCCCCGCGACCTGGACGTGACGCGCCCGCAGTGCAACGGCTGGGACAACGACAAGGGCGAATACACCAAAGAGGTCTTCCCCTCCGCCATCGGCGACAAGCTGAACGCGGTCTACGCCCTGGCCGGGCCCAAGTGCCTGGTCAACGTCGTCCGCAAGATGACCGGCCTGACCATCAGCCACTTCATCGGCATCGACTTCGCCGGGTTCCAGGCCATGGTCGACACCATGAACGGCGTCGAGGTCTGCGCGCCCAAGCCGATCCAGGACGGCGTGCTCGGCACGGTGCTGGAGAAGGCAGGCAAGCAGGTGGTCAATGGCGAGACCGCGCTGAACTACGTGCGGGCCCGCCACGTCTACGGCGAGGAGCGCAGCGACTACGACCGGATCAGCCGGCAGCAGCGCTTCATGGCCTCGCTGCTGCGCAGCATGCTGTCGAGCCGGGTGCTGTTCAATCCGGACACCTTCAACAAATTGATCGGCGCGTTCCGGGAGCACACCTTCGTCGACGGGGTCACCACCAACGATCTGGTGACACTGGGCCGGTCCCTGCAAAAAGTAGAGGCGGGGGCGGTCACCTTCCTCACCATCCCGACCGCGGGCACCACCTCCTACGGCAACGAGATCCCGCGCGAGACCGACATCAAGGCGATCTTCAGCGCGGTCCGCGACGACCGCCCGCTGCCCGGTGAGAAGACGGCGGAGCCGATCAGCTCGAGCCCCGCGGCGCCGCCCGCCCCGCCCACCTACACCGCGGTCGACCCGGACACCGTCTCGCTGCTGGTCTCCAACGGCTCCGACATCCAGGGCCGGGCGTTGCAGGTCGCGAACAAGCTGGGCAACCAGGGCTTCAACATCTACAGCACGACCAACTACTCCGGCGGCGTCTCGCAGACCACGAAGGTCCGGTTCGCCCCGGGCCACGAGGCCGAGGCAGCCACCGTGGCCACCGCCATCCCCGGCGCGAGCCTGGAAGCCGATACCGAGCTCGGCAGCGTCATCGAGGTCGTGCTCGGCAAGGACTTCACCGGGACCATCCGCTCGGCCGTCCCGGTCGGCGATCCGATCACCAACGTGCCCACCACCACGGCGCCGAACGCCACCACCGTGGCGCTGCCCTCGGACCTGGAACACGTCAACGCGGCCGACGACACCTGCAAGTAGCACCGAGCATTTACCCACTGTTGGTGACGACGTCAGCAGTGGGAACTACTGTTCAGTTCCATGCGTGTCATCTACAACGAGCAAATGGCCGATCTTGCCCACCTGCTGGGCGAGATGGCCGGATTGGCCGGTTCGGCCATGGAACGGGCCACCCAGTCGCTGCTCCAGGCCGATCTCTCCCTGGCCGAGCAGGTGATCGGTGAGGGCGACCGGATCGCCGACATGATCACCGACGCCGAGGAGCGCGCGTTCGCGCTGCTGGCCCTGCAGGCCCCCGTGGCGGGCGATCTGCGGCAGGTGGTCAGTGCCATCCAGATCGTCAACGACGTGAACCGGATGGGCGCCCTGGCGCTGCACGTCGCCAAGACCACCCGGCGCCGTCACCCGAACCCCGCCCTGCCCGAATCGGTGCACGGCTACTTCGCCGAGATGGGCCGCATCGCGGTGAACATGGGCGCCGGCGCCAAGGAGGTGCTGGAGACCCGCGATCCCGAGCGCGCCGCCCAGCTCAACCAGGACGACGAAGCGATGGACGACCTGCACAAGCACCTGTTCACGCTGCTGATGGACCGGGACTGGAAGGACGGCGTCGCCGCCGCCGTCGACGTCACCCTGCTCGGCCGCTACTACGAGCGCTTCGCCGACCACGCCGTCGAGATCGGCCGCCGCGTCATCTTCCTGGTCACCGGCGTGCTGCCCCCGGACACCGACCCGGAACCCGTTGTCTGACAATCCGTTCCCATGACACGCGAAAGGCCCGCGCAGTGCGCGGGCCTTTCGTCTGTCTGCCGATCGGAGTCGCGGGCCTAGCCGAAGCGGCCGGAGATGTAATCCTCGGTGGCCTTCTTGCCCGGGTTGGAGAAGATCTTCTCGGTGTCGTCGATCTCGACCAGCTTGCCGGGCTTGCCCTGGGCCTCCAGGTTGAAGAAGCCGGTCTGGTCACTCACGCGCGCGGCCTGCTGCATGTTGTGCGTGACGATGACGATGGTGAATTCCTTCTTCAGCTCGGTGATCAGGTCCTCGATCGCCAGCGTGGAGATCGGGTCCAGGGCCGAACAGGGCTCGTCCATGAGCAGCACGTCCGGCGAGACCGCGATGGCGCGGGCGATGCACAGACGCTGCTGCTGACCACCGGAGAGGCCGCCACCCGGCTTGTCCAGGCGGTCCTTGACCTCGTTCCAGAGGTTCGCGCCGCGCAGCGAGCGCTCGGCGACCTCGTCGAGCTCCTTCTTGTTGCGCACGCCCTGCAACTTCAGCCCGGCCACCACGTTGTCGCGGATCGACATGGTGGGGAACGGGTTCGGGCGCTGGAACACCATGCCGATGGTGCGGCGCACACCCACCGGGTCGATGGCCGACCCGTAGATGTCCTCGCCGTCCAGGGCCACCACGCCCTCGACGCGGGCGTTCGGGGTCACCTCGTGCATGCGGTTCAACGAGCGCAGCACGGTGGACTTACCGCAACCCGAGGGACCGATGAAGGCGGTCACGCTGCGCGGCAGCACGGTCAGCGAGACATCGGCCACGGCGTGGAAGCTGCCGTAGTAGATGTTGAGGTCTTTGACGTCGATCCGCTTGGCCATCTTCAGATTCCTATCGGTTCCGCGTGAGCAGCTTGTTGACGACTCCGGCCGCCGCGTACAGCAGCGCGATGAGCAGGATCAGCGTCAGGGCGGCGCCCCAGACCCGTTCCCGGCCGGCGGCTTCGGGGTTGGCCAGCTCCTGGTAGATCAGCAGCGGCAGCGAGGCCATGTTGCCGTCGAAGAGATTGCTGTTGATCGACTTGGCGTAGCCGACCAGCACCAGCACCGGCGCGGTCTCACCCATGACGCGGGCCAGGGAGAGCAGGATGCCGGAGATCATGCCGGGCAGCGCGGTCGGCACCACCACCTTGACGATGGTCTTCCACTTCGGGATACCCAGCGCGTAGGACGCCTCGCGCAATTCATCGGGAACCAGCTTGAGCATTTCCTCGGTGCTGCGCACCACCACCGGCAGCATCAGCAGCACCATGGCCAGCGACACCGCGAACGCGCTCTGCGGGAAGCCGAGGGTGGCGATCCACAGCGCGAAGATGAACAGCGCGGCCACGATCGAGGGGACGCCCGCGAGGATGTCGACCATGAAGGTGGTGACCTTGGCCAGCCGGCCGCGGCCGTACTCGACCAGGTAGATCGCCGCCATCACGCCCAGCGGCACCGCGATCACCGCGGCCACCGCCGTCTGCACGATGGTGCCGTAGATGGCGTGGTAGACACCGCCGCCGACCTGGTCGGGCAGGATGCCCTTCTGCGAATTGGTCCACCAGGTCGCCGAGGTGACCGCCCCGATGCCCTTGCTGACCACCATCCACAGCACCCACACCAGCGGGATCATCGCGATGGCGAAGCAGGTGGCGAAGGCGGCGGTGGCGAGGTTGTTCTTGATCCGGCGCGAGGTGCTCACGTGCCGGAAGGTCGGAGCCTTGATCGGCTTCTCGAGCGTGGTCGTGGTGGCCATTACTGGTTGACCTTTCCGCCGGCCGCGAGCCGCGCCAGCGCGTTGACCACGAAGGTCAGCGCGAACAGCACGAAGCCCGCCGCGATGTAGGCGCCGGTGGGCAGCGGGGAGCTGAATTCCGAAGCCGCCGAGGCGATCTTCGAGGCGAAGGTGTAGCCGCCGTCGAACAGCGACCAGTGCCCGGCCTGCGCGGCGGTGCGCAGCACGACGAGCACCGCGATGGTCTCGCCGAGCGCGCGGCCCAGGCCCAGCATGGAGCCGGCGATGACGCCGCTGCGGCCGTAGGGCAGCACGGTCATCCGGACGACTTCCCACTTGGTGGCGCCGAGCGCCTGCGCGGCCTCGATGTGCGCGCGCGGCGTCAGGTTGAAGACCTCACGCGAGACCGAGGTGATGATCGGCAGGATCATCACCGCGAGCACCACGCCCGCGACGAAGATGGTGCCGCCGCCGCTGATCGAGACGTTGCCGTCGGCGAACAGCGGGAACCAGCCCAGGTTCTCGTTGAGGAAGGTCTGCACCGGATCCAGCTGCGGCGCCAGCACCAGGAAGCCCCACAGGCCGAACACGATGGACGGCACCGCCGCCAGCAGGTCGACCAGGGTGGCGAAGGGCCGGGCCACCGACTTCGGCGCGTAGTGGGTCAGGAACAGCGCGATGCCCACGCCGATCGGCACCGCGATCACCAGCGCGAACACCGCACTCAGCACCGTGACCATGAACAGGTCCTTGATGCCGAAGCGCAGGTCGTTCGCGTCGGTGGTCTTGAACTCGGTACTGGTGAAGAAGTTGACCTCGTCCGCCCTGAGCGAGGGGACCGCGCGGATCAGCAGGAACAGTGCGATCAACGCGATGGCGGCGACGATGATGGCGCCCGCCGCCGTCGCGAGCGACCGGAAGATCCGCTCGGCTCGCTGACTGTGTGGACGCCGGACCGCGACGGCCGCACCCGGTTCGGGCGCGTCCTTCGTGAGATTCACGTCGTCTTTCGGTTCGCTCGACATATGCGCAGTATCTCCGGCCGCGGCCGGGCCCGTCGAGTTCGACGAGCCCGGTGCGGTCACCTCAGGGTGCACGGTCATGACTTTCGGATCAGATCAGGAGATGGCGTTGATCGCGGTGGTCAGGCGGGTCTTGAACTTGTCGGGGATCGGGATGTACCCGTTCTCCTCCAGGCCCTTCTGGCCGTTGCTGGTGGCCGAGGTCAGGAACGCCTTGACCGCCTTGGCGGTGTCCGCGTCGCTGTACTTCGAGCACACGATCTCGTAGGTCGGCATCATGATCGGGTAGGAACCCGCCGCGGTCGGCTTGTAGAACGAGGTGGTGTCCAGGATCAGGTCGTTGCCCTCACCCTTGATCTTCACACCGTCGATGGCCTTGCCCGCGGTTTCGACGGTCAGCTTCACCGGGGTCTTGTCCGCCGAGGTGACGATCTGCGCGACCGAGAGGTTCTGCGCCTTGGCGAAGGACCACTCGTTGTAGGTGACCGAGCCCTTGGTGGCCTTGATCGCGGCCGAGGTGCCCTCGTTGCCCTTGGCGCCCTCACCGACACCGCCGTTGAAGATCTTGCCCGCGCCCTTGCCCCAGGCGCCGTCGGAGGCGGCGTCGAGGTAGAGCTGGAAGTTGTCGGTGGTGCCCGACTCGTCGGAGCGGGAGATCACGTTGATCTTGTCCGAGGGCAGCTTGGCGCTCGGGTTGAGCGCCTTGATCTCGGGGGCATCCCAGGTGGCGATGGCGCCGTTGAAGATCTTGGCGGCGGTCGGGCCGTCCAGCACGAGGTCGGTGACGCCGTCGACGTTGTAGGTGATGGCGACGGGGCCGAACACGACCGGCAGGTTCCAGGCCGGCGAGGCGCAGCGCTGCTCGGCCTTGGCCGGCTCTTCCTTCTTCGCGCTCAGGGGGGAATCCGAGCCGCCGAAGTCGGTCTGGTTGCCGATGAACTCGTTGACGCCCGCACCGGAACCGCTGGAGGTGTAGTTGAGGGTGTAGCCGTCGCAGTTGGCCTCGTAGGCGGCCACGAAACGCTCCATGGCGTTCTTCTGCGAGGAGGCGCCACTGGCCTTGAGGGCCTTCTTGCCGGCGCACTGCACGTCGGAGTTGACGGCGGTGCCACTACCGGCACCGGTGTTGTCGTCGCTGCCACAGGCGGCGAGCGGCATGGCAACGGCGGCCAGCACACCGACAAGGGCGCTACTGCGCTTGAACTTCACTATTCCTCCGGGGAAATCCACACGCCCGGTCCCTCACCGGCCCGGGCGATATTGAAGGCGGCCGTTGCCACCCACAGCTAACGTAGGGTCGCCCGGTTGACAGTCAGCCGGAGCTGGGTGAACGGAAAGTGAACAGCCCGGCGCGATTCCGCTGGCGCGCTGTGACGTTTGCCGCAGTGTTACTCCGCGGCGTAGGCGACGTCGATGTGCGCGGGGGAGAAACCGAGTTTCGTGTAGGTGTTGACCGCGGCCTTGTTGTCGGCCTCGGTGTAGAGCAGGACCGCGCCGAGCTCGCGGTCGCGCAGGTAGTGCAGGCCCGCGAGGGTGAGCAGGCGGCCGAGGCCGCGGCCCTGGGCGGCCGGATCGATGCCGACGACGTAGACCTCGCCGATCGGTGGTTGCTCGTCGAGGTGCACTTTGGTCCAGTGGAAGCCGAGGATGCGGGCCGGGTCGGCGGGATCGGCGGCGATGAACAGACCGTTCGGGTCGAACCAGGCGGATTCGCGGCGGGCCGCGATGTCGCTTTCGGTCCAGGCGCCCTGTTCCGGGTGCCACGCGAACGCGGCTCCGTTCACTCGCAGCAACTCCGCATCGTCGGCAGGTCCGCCATAGGTGCGGAGCAGGATGTCCTCGGGCACCGCCAGTTCCGGTAACTCGGGGGTAGCCAGCGAGCGGCGCATCTGCCAGAGTTCGCGGGCGGTCCGCAGGCCCAGGCGTGCGGCGACGGCCTTGGCGGCGGGGCGATCACCGTGCGCCCAGACCCGGGTGCCGGGGCCGCCGGCCGCGAGCGCGGCCGCGACCAGCTCGGCGCCGATGCCCTGACCACGGAAGCGCGGGTCGACCGCGACCTCGGCCATCGCCGGATGCTCGTCGTGCCCCGGAACGAGATTGGCGTAGCCGGTCACGTTGTCCGCCCGCAGCGCGAGCAGATGGCGGGCGGCGGCGTCGGCGGTCAGCGACAGCACCGCCTGCTCGGAGACGGGTGCGACGCCGTCCTCGGCGCTCGCGCGCTCGAGCAGATCCTGCACCCGCGCCGCGACCTCGTCGGACAGCCGTTCGGACCACTGCAACGCCGCACCGCTCACGGCCGACCCCTTTCGCGTTCGCGCGGCACCGGGCGTGCGCGCCTGTTGTCCTACAGCACCGCCCACGCGCGCGGCATTCCGCGCCCGCCTACTGCGAGGAGTTCTTGACCGGGGTGCGCGGCGCCTCGTCCTCGGCGTCGTCTTCCTGGAACACCGGCTCGCCCTTGCTGGCCGTGCGCGACGGGCGCACCGCCTTGTAGCCGACGTTGCGCACCGTGCCGATCAGCGATTCGTATTCGCTGCCGAGCTTGGCGCGCAGGCGCCGCACGTGCACGTCGACGGTGCGGGTGCCGCCGAAGAAGTCGTAGCCCCAGACCTCTTGCAGCAGCTGGGCCCGGGTGAACACCCGGCCGGCGTGCTGTGCGAGGTACTTGAGCAGCTCGAATTCCTTGTAGGTCAGATCGAGCGGGCGACCGCGCAAGCGCGCGGTGTAGGTGCCCTCGTCGATCACCAGCTCACCCAGGGTGATCTTGCCGGTGTTCTCCGGGCTCGCCACGCCGCCGTTGCGCCCGACCAGCAGGCGCAGGCGGGCGTCGAGTTCGGCGGGACCGGTCCCGGGCAGCAGGATGTCGTCCAGACCCCAGTCGGCGTTCACGGCCACCAGGCCGCCCTCGGTCAGCACGGCCACCACGGGCACCGACGAACCGGTGCTCCCCAGCAAACGGCACAGACCGCGCGCGGCGGCCAGGTCCGTCCGTGCGTCGACGAGCGCGACGTCGGCCGTGCCAGCTTCCAAAAGTGACGCCACCTCGGTCGGTGCCGGCCGCACATTGTGCGCAAGCAGCGCCAAGGAGGGCAGTACCGATTCGGGGTTGGGGTCGGAGGTCAGCAGGAGCAGCTCCACAAGCCCTCCTCCCATCTCGTAGCCATAGCCACGCAAGTCATCAGCAACACTGCTGTCGGCCTCGTCGCTGATCGCGGGTAATCGGATGCAAGATTAGCGTGTGAACCCCCGAGACCACGTGCACCGGGTGACCGTTATGCCAGGAACGACACAGTTCCCGCCGCAAACGCGTCGCCGGATAGGGTTTCCGTCATGCGCAAGCTGATCATCGGGTTGCTGGTACTCGCGGGGCTGGCCGTGGTCGTCGACTTCACCGCCGCCGCCTACTCGGAGTACCGCGTCTCCCGCGCGCTGCGCGCCGGCGCCGATCTCACCGCCGATCCGGAGGTGACGATCCACGGCTTCCCGTTCCTGGGCCAGGCCATGGACGGCGTCTACCAGAACATCGACATCAAGGCGCGCTACATGCGGCCCGACATCCCCGGCGAGATTTCAGTCGAGGCAAACCTGCGCGAGGCGCATCTCCCGTTCCGGGAACTGGCCGACGGCAACGTGCGCCACGTCGCCGTGGACCGGGTGACCGCGACCATGCGCGTCGAACCGGTCGAGCTCGGCCGCCTATTCAAAATCCCTGACCTGCAGGTTCATTCACGGCCCGCGGACAAGTCCGACGGCACCGGCGGTTCCGGCGGCTCCGGCATGACCACGGCGGGCGCGCTGGTGCTCACCGGCACGCTGCCGTCGAGTTTCAATCTGACCGATGTCTACGGCAAGCCGCTCGGCGGAGAGACGGTGAAAGTGAAGGCCGACCTGTTGCTCGACGGCGACCAGGTGAAGATCGTCGCCAATGGCTTCTATGTCGAGAAGAGCTCGGATCCCAACCCCGCCGCGCGCATCCCGGAGGCGGATCAGGCGGTGGTGCTGGAGCGGTTCACCCACACCATCAACACCAAGGAACTGCCCTTCGGCATGGAACCGAAGCGGGTGTACGCGCTGGGTGGTCAGATCGTCATCGAGGGCGAGACCGAGAACGTCGTGATCGATCTGGACCGGTTGCAGGGATCATGATCGAAATCACAATTCTGGTCGTCGTCTTCCTGGCCGCCGTCGCGGTCGGTCTGGTGTGGCAGCGCCGCCAAGGCAAGGTGCGCCGGACCGAGACGCCGCCGGTGACGGCGGCCCCGGACCGGGCGGCCCTGCTCGCCGCCGCCGGATTCACCGGGTCCGGCCCGCTGGTGCTGCATTTCTCGGCCGACTGGTGCGGCCCGTGCGCGGCGGTGCGCCGGGTGGTTGCCACGGTGGCCGGGGAACTGGCGGGCACGGACCGCCCGCCGCAGGATCTCGAGGTCGACATCGACGCCGAAGCGGTGCTCGCCCGCGAGCTGAACGTGCTGTCGCTGCCGACCACATTCCTCTTCGACGCCGAGGGCAACGAGCGCTTCCGCATCTCCGGCGTACCCAAGGCGGCCGACCTGCGCACCGCGCTGGCGCCGCTGACCGTCTGAAAAATTTTGCGGCAGTGCGGGTTCCCGCGGAAAATCGTGCGCCGGGACCCGGTGAAACCCGGTACCTGCGCACACTCGGCGAAGTGTGACGAACCCCCGGTCCAATTCTCCGGCCGAACCGGGTAAACTCTTTCTCGTGCAAACCAACCACGAGCTGATGCTCACCCGACGCCGCACAGTTGATCTGTGTCGCCTCGGTGGTTGTTGCTGCCTGTGCGCCTGATCGGTCGGCCTTTCCAGATTTCCTGACGCCGACCTGTTGTCCCTGCTGTGCGTGTGATCTTCGATCCCCCGGCTAATTGGCAACGTCCCCGCTATCAGACACATTCAGCGCAGGAGAAATCCCAATGCCCACTGACACTCGTCAAGCCATACCTCCCGGCAGCGTCGACGTCCGCGGCCCGCGGTTCGCGGCCTGGATCACCAGCGCCGTGCTCGTCCTGGTCCTGGTCTTGGCGGCGGTCGCGCCCGGCGCCGCCGCGGTCCTGATCGGCCTGCAGGCGATCGTCTTCGCGCTCGGCGCCCTGCAGGGCCCGCGCCGCTCTCCCTACGGCCGGATCTACGCGGCGGTCATCGCACCCCGCAACGGCCCGGTAACCGAAACCGAACCCGTGGCGCCGCTACGGTTCGCCCAATTGCTCGGCCTGGTCTTCAGTGCCGTCAGCCTGCTGGGTTTCCTGGCCGGCTCCACCGTGGTCGGCGGGGTGTTCGCCGGCTTCGCCCTGTTCGCCGCGTTCTTGAACGCGGCGTTCGGGATCTGCCTGGGCTGCCAGATCTATCCCTTGGTAGCCCGATTCCGCCGGACCACCCCCGCCCCGGCACCGAACTGACCCTGCACGTCGAAAATTTCTCGAAAGGAACAACATGGCTCGCTCCGATGTCCTGGTCTCCGTTGACTGGGCCGAAGAGAACCTCAATACCCCCGGCGTCGTTTTCGTCGAGGTCGACGAGGACACCTCCGCCTACGACGGCGGCCACATCGAGGGCGCCGTGCGCCTGGACTGGAAGCAGGACCTGCAGGACCAGGTTCGCCGCGATTTCGTGAACCAGGAGCAGTTCTCCGACCTGCTCTCCACCCGCGGCATCGCCAACGACGACACCGTCGTGCTCTACGGCGGCAACAACAACTGGTTCGCGGCCTATGCCTACTGGTACTTCAAGCTCTACGGCCACAACGACGTCAAGCTGCTCGACGGCGGCCGCAAGAAGTGGGAGCTCGACGGCCGCCCGCTCTCGCGGGACGCGGTGAACCGCGAGGTCACCACCTACAAGGCCGCGGCCCCCGACGTCTCGATCCGCGCCTTCCGCGACGAGGTCATCCAGGCCATCGGCACCAAGAACCTGGTCGACGTGCGCAGCCCCGACGAGTTCTCCGGCAAGATCCTGGCGCCCGCGCACCTGCCGCAGGAGCAGAGCCAGCGTCCCGGCCACATCCCCAGCGCGATCAACGTGCCGTGGAGCAAGGCCGCGAACGAGGACGGCACCTTCAAGTCCGACACCGAGCTCACCGAGATCTACGAGGCGGCCGGGCTGGACGGCAACAAGGAAACCATCGCCTACTGCCGCATCGGCGAGCGTTCCTCGCACACCTGGTTCGTGCTGCAGGAGCTGCTCGGCCACAGCAATGTCAAGAACTACGACGGGAGCTGGACCGAGTACGGCTCCCTCGTCGGTGCACCGATCGAGTTGGGAGCGTAGTCAATATGTGTGCAGCACCTACCCAGGGTCAGGCCATTCCCGCGGGCGTCGATGTGGAGAAGGAAACGGTCATCACCGGCCGTGTCCTGAGCACCGACGGCCAGCCGGTGGGCGGCGCGTTCGTGCGCCTGCTCGACGGCAACGGTGATTTCACCGCCGAGGTCGTCGCCTCGGGCACCGGTGATTTCCGGTTCTTCGCGGCTCCGGGCGCGTGGACCGTGCGGGCGCTCTCCTCGGCCGGAAACGGCTCCGCCGAGATTCGCCCCGAGGGCACCGGCATCCATGAGGTGGAAGTCGCCGTCGCGCGCTAACCACCTGTTCAGACGTCTACGACCCCGGAGGTTGCGAACCTCCGGGGTCGTTGCGTTCTCCGGCGCGCCGAGTAGTTAGACTCCAGGGGTGGTCCTCTTCTTCGAAGTACTGCTGGTCCTCTGCTCGGTGCTGATCGCCTGGTTCGGCCTCTACGTCGCCTACCGGCTCTTCACCGAATCATGAGCGAACTCGCGAGCGAAGGTTCCGAACCGGCCGAGCGAGCGAGTGACCAACTGAACGGCAACGGTCAGCCCGCCGCGACGGGTGCTGACGGGGTAGAAACACGCCGCAGCGGCGATCAGGCGGTCGCGCACGCGGCCGAGCGCGCCAAGTCCACGGCCGGCCGCAACATTCCGGTCCTGCCGGATCTGCCGCTGCCCGAGGACACCGCGAACCTGCGTCTCGGCCCCGACCTGAGCGCGTCCATGCTGGCGCTGCTGCCGATGGTCGGCGTGTGGCGCGGCGAGGGCGAAGGCAACGATCCCGAGCGCGGCGACTACCGCTTCGGTCAGCAGGTCATCGTCTCGCACGACGGCGGCGACTATCTGGCCTGGGAGTCACGCTCCTGGGTGATCGACACCGAGGGCGAGTACGCCGGTCCGGATCTGCGGGAGAGCGGTTTCTGGCGGGTCGGCACCGACGCCGACGACGAGGTCATCGAGCTGCTACTCACCCATTCCACCGGCATCGTCGAGCTCTTCTACGGCACGGCCCTGACCCAGTCCTCCTGGGAGCTGGCCACCGATGTGGTCATCCGCTCGCAGTCCGGCATCGTCGTGGGCGGCGCGAAGCGCCTGTACGGCATCGTCGAGGGCGGCGATCTGGCTTACGTCGAGGAGCGGGTCGTCGCCGACGGCCCCTTGCAGCCGCGCCTGTCAGCTCGCCTGCAGCGCTACATCGGCTGACTTTTCTTTCCGAGCTCCGGATATGGGACGACCCCCGAGCCGTCCCGATTCGGATTGCTCCTGCACGGGGCCCGGTCGGACAAGACCGGGGACTCGGGGGCCGGGTGGCTGCTTTGGATTCACCAGCGCTCGCGCGGGGAAAACTCACCTGCAGCGGTGGCGCTAGTGGACAGCCACCTCACGCGTCCGGTTGAAATACATCTTTCGAACCACCTCCTTCCTTGTGTACCGACGAAGTTAGTGGAAGTCTGCGCACCCGGCAACGGAATTAATTCGAGGGCGCTGACCTGCTGTATCGCTGACCGTCACCCGGCCGTCGGCGTCGACGCGGACGACGGTGTCGGCCGCGTGCTCGGCCGGGAGCTGGTGGGTCACCACGACGACCTGCCGCTCCACCTCGACCAGGCCCGAGGCCGGGTCGAGCAGTTCGCACAGCAGCTCCGCACCCGCTTCGGCGTCCAGGTGCTCGGTGGGTTCGTCCAGCAGCAGCACCCGGGCCGGGGAGATCAGGGCCCGGGCCAGCAGGATGCGCCGGCGCTGACCGCCCGAGACCGCGGCCGCGCCGCCGACCAGGTCGGTGTGCAGACCGTCGGACAGGGACTCCAGCCAGTCGCCGAGACCCACCGCGCGCAGGGCCTTCTCGGCCTCCGCCTCGGTGACGTCGCCGCGGGCGACCCGCAGGTTCTCCAGGACGCTGGTGCCGAAGAGGTGAGCGTCCTCCGCGAAGAAGGTCACGCCGGGTCGCGGGGTGTCGAAGAGTCCCGCCCAGTGCATCAGCAACGTGGTCTTCCCCGCGCCGCTGGGACCGATGACGGCGATCCGGCGGCCCGGCGGCAGCTCCGGCAACGCCATCGCGGGTGCCGCGGCGGCGCCGCGCTCCAGCGCGGTGATCCGGCGCAGCGCCGCCCGCCCGTTCGTCAGGGCCTGCGCGGCGGCGGGCAGCACACCGACGGCCTCGAACGCCGACAGCGGCAGCAGCACGAGCACGGCGAACGCCATGGGTGAGATACCACCGGGCTCGACGGTCTGGAAGCCCGCGGTAGCCGCGCCGGACCCGGTGCCGTACAGCGCTATTCCGATGAGCAGCGCGCCGAGGACGGTCACGCCGATCGACAGCGGGGTCGCCGCGGCGGCCCACGCGCTGCGCGCGGCGGCACGGTCTTCGGCCGCCACCGCCCGCCGGCCGGCGGCGGCAGCGGTGGCCAGTGCCGCGTCCAGCTTGCCCGCCACTCGCAATTCCGGTGCGTGGTCCAGCACGGTGAGCGTCGCGGCCGTGAATTCGGTCCGATCCGTGCGCACCGCCAGCTCGGCCGCGCGGGCCGCCCGCGCCGAGAGCCACGGCGCGACAACGCCCGCCACACCCAGCGCCGCCGCGAGAATGAGCGCGGCCGGTACCGAAATCGGGAGCAGCAGACCGATGGCGAAGATCGCGAGCAGCACCGCGACGGCGATGGGCACGAACGCCCGCACCACCACGGCCCCGAGGTCGTCGATATCGCTCATGACGCGCCCGAGCAGTTCGCCGCGCCGCAATTGAGTCGGGTCGCCCTGTCGCACAGCACTGTTCGCAACCGGGCCGGCGGTGGCATCGAGCGGAGATCCGGTCCGGCGCGGCCGCCAGATATCGGCGGCCGCCAACGCACGGTAAGTAGTTGTGCGAGCGGTATTCATCGCGCGCAACGCCACGTCGTGGGTTGCCAGCCGCTCCAGATACCGGCACAGCCCGCGCGAAATGCCCAGCGCGCGAACAGTAACCACGGCGATGGTCAGATCCAGTACCGGCGGCATCTCCCACGCCCGCGCGATCAGCCACGCGGCGAGCGCGGCGAGGCCGAGCCCGCTACCGAGCGCCAGCACACCCCACCCGATGGAGACGGCCAGCCGCCCCGGCGAGATCGCCAGCAGCCGCCACATGCGCCGCAGATCATCCGGCAGGCTCGCATCCGGCGTATCGCTTCCCATGGTCACCCCTACCCCACTGGTCCGCGAGCCGCTGTCAGTTCGTGTCACGTGGGTCATCAGAGCAGCACCTTCGCGCGGTGGTTGGTGGCGCGGACCGGAAGAATGTGATCGGCGGCGGCCAGCACCGTCGGCCGGTGGCCGATGACGATCACGGTGGCGCCCTGCCGGGCGCGCAGGCGCAGGGCGGCGAGCACGGTGGCCTCGCTGTCGGCGTCGAGGTGCGCGGTGGGCTCGTCGAGCAGCAGGACACCGCGGTCGGCGGCGAGTACCCGGATCAGCGCGAGGCGCTGGCGCTGGCCCAGGGACAGACCCGCGCCGCCGGTGCCGACGACGGTGTCCCAGCGTTCCGGGAGCTCGTTCAGCACGGTGTCGAATCCGGTTGCCCGGCAAGCGGCTTCGAGCGCCGGACCGGACACGGAGCCCGCACCCAGCAGGTCCAGGTTTTCCCGGAGCGTGCCCGGGGCTAGCACCGGACGCTGCGGAAGCCAGGCGACCCGCGCCCACCACTGCTCCGGATCCAGGTCGCGGACATCGACGCCGTCGACGGAGACCGCGCCGGTATCGGGTGCGATGAGGCCGAGGATCGCCTGCACCGCGGTCGATTTCCCGCTCCCGTTGGGCCCGGTGAGCACGGTCACCGCGCCCGGGGGGCACACCGCGGAGAGTTCGGCGGGCGCCATGCCGTCGCGAGCCCGCACGCTCAGGTCGCGGATTTCGACGCGGCCGCCCGCCGTGGCGCCTACGGGCCGCGGCTCGCGGCTGAGATCGTGCGGGGATGACGGAGTCATGGGCGCGGCCGGTGCGACCTCGGTCGCGGGCGGGTCCAGCACCGCGAAAGCCTTGTCCGCGGCCGCCATTCCGTCCTGTGCGGCGTGGAACCGCTCCCCCACCATCCGCAGTGGCAGATAGACCTCCGGGGCCAGGATGAGGGCCACGAGCCCGCCGTACAGTCCCATGTTGCCGAAGACCAGCCGCATGCCGATGGAGACGGCGACCAGCGCGACGCTCAGGGTGGCCAGCATCTCCAGCACCATCGAGGACAGGAAGGCGATGCGCAGGGCGGACATGGTGCGCTTGTGCAGCGCGGCACCCAGGTCACCGACTCGCCCGGCCATACCGGAGCGAGCCGAATCCGTTTGCGCCCGGCCGCTTTCCCGCCCGAGGGCCCGCAGCGTTGGCATGCCGGCGAAGAGGTCGAGGAGCTGGTCCGACAGCCGGGTGGTGGCCGCCAGCGTGTCCTGCGACTTCCCCTGGGTGAGCAGCCCGATCAGGATCATGAAGATCGGGATCAGCGGCAACGTCACCAGGATGATGCCGCCCGAGACCAGGTCGTGAAAGGCGATGACGGCCAGGACGATCGGCGGCACCAGCAGCGAAAGCAGCAGCGCGGGCAGATATCCGGCGAGATAACCGCGCAGTCCGTCCAGCCCGGACCCGGCCACCACCACCAATTCGGTCCGCCGCGCCTCCAATTCGCGCGGTGGGAGTTGCGCGCCCGCGGCGACCACGGCGGTCTCCAGCTCGGCCACCACCTGTGCCCCGGCCCGGTGCGCGAGCCGCGACTGCCACCAGGTGGCCGCGGCCCGGACCGCGACGGCGCCTGCGAAGACCGCCAGTTCGGCTGTCCACGAACCGATGTCACGCCGATCCGGGTCGGTGATCACACCGGTCAGCACCCGCGCCAGGGCCAGGGCCGCGACCACGATGCAGATCGTGATCGCCAGCGACAACGCCACGCTCAGGACGAGATACCTGCGTGCCGAGTGGGCGTGCCGCCACAGGCGCGGGTCGACCGGACGAGCCATGAGTCAGCTCCGCACCTTCTCCGGCAGCAGCCCGATCGGGTCGGGAATCTGCTCCATGGTGAGCCGCTTGCGGAACACCCAGTAGGTCCAGGCCTGGTAGACCAGCACCAGCGGCACCATGACGCCGGCCACCCAGCTCATGACGACCAGCGTGTAGTGCGTGGAGGAGGCGCTGATCGTGCCGTCGCGGCCGTCGACGGTCAGGCTGAAGGCCGGGTCGATATTGGAGGGCAGCACGTCCGGGAACAGCGAGCCGAACAGCAGCACGGTGGCCGCCAGGATGGCGAGCGCGGTACCGGTGAACGCCCACCCGTCACGGGCCTGGGTGAAGGCCAGTCCGGTCACCACCAGCCCGATCACGGCCAGCACCAGCGGAATCCAGGTCCAGCCCACCCCGTAGGACAGCTGGGTCCAGATGCCGAACGCCGCCACCACGACCGCGGTCGGCACGAAGATCCGCCGCACGATGGCCCGGGCGTCCTCGCGCACCTCGCCGCCGGTCTTGAGGTTGATGAAGATCGCGCCGTGCAGCAGGAACAGCAGCAGCGTGGTCAGGCCGCCGAGCAGCGCGTACGGGTTGAGCAGATCGAGCAGGTTGCCCTGGATCTGGCGCTTCTCGTTGAGTTCGACGCCGCGCACGATGTTGGCGAACGCCAATCCCCAAGCCAGCGCGGGAATCCAGGAGCCGAGCCCGATGCCGATATCGCACCAGAACCGCCACCGGTCGTCGTTGATCTTGCTGCGCCACTCGATGGCGCAGGCCCGGGTGATGAGCCCGACCAGGATGAGCAGCAGCGCGAGATAGAACCCGGAGAACAGGCTCGCGTACCACTCCGGGAAGGCCGCGAACATGGCGCCGCCCGCCGTGAGCAGCCAGACCTCGTTGCCGTCCCACACCGGCCCGATGGTGTTGAGCACCACGCGCCGCTTCACCTCGGATTTGCGTCCGATGATGGGCATCAGCATGCCGACGCCGTAGTCGAAGCCCTCCAGGACGAAGTAGCCGATGAAGAGCACGGCGACCAGCAGAAACCAGAACACTTGCAGAGTCATCCGGGTCTCCTAGTAGGCGAAGGAAAGCTTCTCGACGGGTTCCCCGGACGTGTCGTCCGGGGAGTCGGAGGTGCCGGGTGCCGGTTCCGGGCCGGCCAGCACGTAGCGCCGCTGCAGGTAGAACCACGCGACCGCGAGGACGCCGTAGAGCAGCGTGAAGACGATGAGCGAGGTCCAGATGGTGCCCGCGGACACCCCGGACACGCCCTGCTGCACCGTCATTCGAATGTCCGGGTCACCGGTCGGGTTGGGCGCGACCACCCAGGGCTGGCGGCCCATCTCGGTGAAGACCCAGCCGGCGCTGTTGCCGAGGAACGGTGTGGCGATGGCCAGCAGCGAGAGCCAGCCGAACCACTTCTGATCGGGCACGCGCCCGCGGCGGGTGAGCCAGAATCCGGCCAGCGCCAACAGGATCGAGCCCGCCATCCAGGTGATCATGGCGCGGAAGGTCCAGTAGGTGACGAACAGGTTGGGCCGGTAGTCGCCGGGGCCGAACTTCTCGGTGTAGGACTCCTGGAGGTCTTTGACGCCCTCCAGGGTGACGCCGCTGAACTCGCCCTTGGCCAGCCACGGCAGCACGTAGGGCACCTCGATCAGGTGGTCGACGCTGTCGCAGTTGTTGTGCGTGCCGACGGTGAGAATGGAGAAGTCGGGATCGGTCGCGGTGTGGCACAGCGATTCCGCGGAGGCCATCTTCATCGGCTGCTGCTCGAACATCAGCTTGCCCTGCACGTCACCGGTGTAGATGAGCGCGATGCAGGCGACCGGAATGATCCACAGCCCCAGGCGGGTGGCGGGCCGCCACATGGTGCGGGCCTCCTCGATATCGCCGCCCTTGCGCACGGTGCGCACCATCCACCAGCCGCCGATGCCCGCCACGAAGGTGGCCGAGGTGAGCAGGGCGCCCGCGATGACGTGCGGGAAGGCCGCCAGGGTCGTCACATTGGTGATGACTTCCCAAATGCTGTGCAGCTCAGCGCGTCCGGTCTCCGGGTTGTAGCGCGCGCCGACCGGATGCTGCATGAACGAGTTGGCCGCGACGATGAAGTACGCGGAGGCGTTCACGCCGAGGGCCACCAGCCAGATGCAGGCCAGGTGCACCTTTTTCGGCAATCGGTCCCAGCCGAAGATCCACAGGCCCAGGAACGTCGACTCCATGAAGAAGGCGACCAGCGCCTCCATCGCCAGCGGCGCGCCGAAGACGTCCCCGACGAAACGGGAGTATTCGCTCCAGCCCATGCCGAACTGGAATTCCTGCACGATGCCCGTGGCGACGCCGAGGGCGAAGTTGATCAGGAACAGCTTGCCGAAGAATTTGGTGAGTCGCTTCCAATGCTCCTTGCCGGTGACCACCCACGCCGTCTGCATACCCGCGACGAGCGGCGCGAGGCCGATCGTGAGCGGCACGAAGATGAAGTGGTACACGGTGGTGATACCGAACTGCCAGCGCGCGACGTCGACGACGTCCATCCGACCTCCCTGCCGATCTACGACATGTCGTAGTAAACGATACGCCGGAAGGTGTCCTGTTCAACGTGCTCTGCGACACGACACGCCAATTATTTGCTGGCGCGCCTTACCAATCCCGTGCCGACCCCGCCTTCTCGATACCGCGGTCCACCAGCTCGATAATGTCGCCCGCATTATCGGGCGCGGACATGCGCAAACCGTCCAAAGAATTGACCCGGGCCGCCAGCGTAATACTCGACAGCATCCAAATACTGTCGCACGTCAGCAAATCCGCAGTGAACAAAGATTTGTAGATGCATTCCCAGCCGGCCCGCTCGGCCTCGGCGAACAGCGCGCGCTGCGTCACCCCCGGCAGCACGCCGTTCTTCGCGGGCGGGGTGATCAACTGCTTGTCCCGGGCGATCACCACGGTCGAGCGCGGACCTTCCAGCACCCGGTTCTCGGTGCTGGTGAAGATCACGTCGTCGGCGCCCATCCGCTGCGCGAAGCGCAGCGCCGACATGTTCGTCGCGTAGGACAGGGTCTTCGCGCCGAGCAGTTGCCACGGCGCGGCCTGCGCCAGATCCACCGAGATCCCGCGCGAGAGCGACACCACCTTGATGCCCTCGGACCTGGCCTTGGCCACCCGCTCCCCGACCGGAAGCACGAGCACGTACGCGGTCGGCACCGGCACGGCGGCCGCCAGATCACCGGAGGTCACGCTGTCCTTGACGCCGGGTAGCTCGCTGTCGCGGCCCCGGGTCAGCACCAGGCGCAGTACACCTTCGCGCTCGCTGCCCCACTCCTTGGCGGCGATCTCGATCGCCTCGCGCCAGCGGCCCAGCTCCGGCTCGGGTAGGTCCAGGGCCTGCGCCGAGTGCCGCAGCCGGCCTAGGTGGTGTTCTATCGCACAGGCTCTACCGCTACGCACCAGCACCGTTTCGAAGACACCGTCACCGCGCAGCACACCGATGTCGTCGGCAAACAGCAACGGCGCGTCCGCATCCCGGACCGCGCCGTCGAGTGTTACAAGAACTCGATCTACCATGCGTCGAGCGTAGGCGGTGTGACCTGGCCCCGCCTACGTCACAGCGAAGATCGCATACAGTGGTTTACGTGTCCGTGGTCGTTGTACCCAGTCCTCTGCTTTCCGTCCCGGGTGCTGTCGCGGGAATTCCGGAGTCTCCGGATGCCGCGGTGGCCTGGCATTACGGGGATCCGTTCGGCGAACAGCGCGCTGCCGCGCAGCGTGTGGCGATCATCGATCGCTCGCATCGGTTCGTCCTGAACATCACCGGTAAAGAGCGCCTGACCTGGTTGCACACCATCACCAGTCAGCACATCGCCAACCTCACCGACGGCCAGTCCGCCGAGAATCTCGACCTCGATCTCAACGGCCGGGTACTGCACCACTTCGTGCAGACCGAGCTCGGCGAGACGGTGTGGATCGACACCGAGGCCGAACGCGGCCCCGAGCTGCTGGCCTTCCTGCAGAAGATGGTGTTCTGGGCCGACGCGAAACCGGCCGCCGCCGATTACGCGGTGCTGAGCCTGCTCGGTCCCGGCATCGCGAACCTGACCGAGGCCCTCGGCGTGGCCGGTCTGCCCACCGTCCTGCAGGCCGTGCCGCTGCCCGACGGCGGCTTCCTGCGCCGCATGCCCTGGCCCACCGACGACTCCTTCGATCTGGTCGTCCCGCGCGAGCGGCTGGCCGACTGGTGGGCCCGGCTGACCGCGGCGGGCGCCGCCCCGGCCGGCATGTGGGCCTTCGAGGCCCTGCGGGTCGCCGCCGTGCGCCCCCGGGTCGGCCTGGACACCGACGAGCGCACCATCCCGCACGAGGCCCGCTGGATCGGCGGCATCGAAGAGCTCGGCGCCGTGCACCTGAACAAGGGCTGCTACCGCGGCCAGGAAACCGTCGCCCGCGTGCACAACCTCGGCAAGCCCCCGCGCCACCTGGTGCTGCTGCACCTGGACGGTTCCGCGGACGAGCGCCCGGTCCCGGGCGAGGACGTCACCGCCGGCGGGCGCGCGGTCGGCCGGATCGGCACCGTCATCGATCACTTCGAGTTCGGCCCGATCGCACTGGCTTTGATCAAACGCGCGGTGCCCGCCGACACCGCGCTGACCGCTGGGCCGACCGCCGCCGCGATCGACCCCGACTCGGTGCCCGACCACGACGCGCCGCAGGCCGGCCGCCTCGCCGTCGACCGGTTGCGAGGCCGCTGATGACGGCGGAGGTGCTCGCGGTCTGTGTCGTGCACGCCGAACTGGAGGTGCCGGGGCGGGTCGGGCGCACCGCGATCGACAAGCGCCCGGTGTCCGGCCGGGTCGAGGTGCGCGAGCTCGGCCTGACCGGCGATCACGTCGCCGACACCAAGCACCACGGCGGCGTGCACCAGGCGGTCTACGCCTACGCCGAGGCGGACGCCCGCCGCTGGGGCGCGGAACTCGGCCGCGACCTGCCCGCCGGCTGGTTCGGCGAGAACCTGCGCATCAACGGGCTCGCGGTCAGCGACGCGGTGCTCGGCGCGCGTTGGGCGATCGGCGACACCCTGCTCGAGGTCAGCGCCCCGCGGGTGCCGTGCGCGGTCTTCCAGCACTGGTCCGGCGAGGAGCACTGGGTGAAGCGTTTCGCCCTGCGCAGCGACACCGGCGCCTATCTGCGCGTGCTCACCGCGGGCAGCATCGGCGCGGGCGACGAGGTGCGAGTCGTGCACGTCCCCGAGCACGGCATCACGGTCCGCGACGTCTTCCTCGGCGCCGACCTGGAGCTGCTGCACCGGCTGCGCGAGGTGGAGCCCTCGATCTCCGACGACATCCGCATGCAGCTCGACCGGCACGAACGCCGGCACGCCAACGCCGCCCGCGCGGCGGCCCAGCGCACGGAGGCGATGTCGTGACTGAACGAAGTGAAGGAACCATGTCACAGCGTGCTACGCGCACGCCGGAGCCGAGCGTCAGCGAGGCGCAGGCGTGAGTGTCGAGCTGGTCGAGGTCGTGCGGTCCGGGTTCCGGGAGTGCGTGCATCGCGGTTCGGTGGTGCTGCTCGGCGCCGACGGTGAGCCCACGCTGGAGCGCGGCGAGGTGCATCTGCCCCTGTTCCCGCGCTCGACCAACAAGCCGATGCAGGCGATTACCCTGCTGCGCAACGGCTTCGAGCCGGTCGACGACGCCGAGCTGGCCATCACCACGGCCTCGCACTACGGCGAGCCCGACCATGTCGCCCTGGTGCAGCGCCTGCTGGAGCGGTTCGGCTTCGACGAGAAGCAGCTCGAATGCCCCGCCGACTACCCGTCCGAGGATCGCGCCCGGGCCGCCGCCGTCACCGCCGGCCCGCCGCGCAAGCTCTACATGAACTGCTCGGGCAAGCACGCCGCCATGCTCGCGACCTGCCAGATCAACGGCTGGCCGACCGAGGGCTACCTGGCCGAGAACCATCCGCTGCAGCAGTCGGTGATCGCCACCATCACCGAGCTCACCGGCGAGCCCGAGACCGATCTCGGTATCGACGGTTGCGGCCTGCCGATCATCCCGGTCTCCCTGGTCAATCTCGCGCGGGCGTTCGCCGCCATGGTCACCGCCGCACCCGGCACGCCGGAACGGCGCGTCGCCGAGGCGATTCGCGCGCATCCGCGAGTGATTTCCGGCACGAACGGCCCCGACTTGCTGACCATGGCGGCCACCCCCGGCCTGGTCTGCAAGATCGGTGCCGACGGCGTGCACGCGGGTGCGCTGCCGGACGGATCGGCCTTCGCCTACAAGATCGATGACGGCCATGACCGGGCCCGAATGCCCCTGACGCTGGCTCTTTTGCAGCGCTTGGGAGTCGAATGGACCGACGCGCACAGCGAACTCGCGGCGCTGCCGATCATGGGTGGTGGGGCCCGGGTCGGGGTGATCCGGGCGATCCCCGGCGCGCTGTAGGCAACCCGGGCAGAGGGCGACAACCGGGCAAACGACACCACTTCCGGAGTACTTCCCCCACTCCTGGAAGCGCGAGCGCCTGACACACGCTAAAGTGTCTGTCAGGAAGAGTATTAATTCGAACGGGGCCGCCAACACACCCCAGGCCGCCCCGCAGTGACGCGAGGGGGTCAGCCATGGGCCGTGGCCGGGCTAAGGCAAAGCAGACCAAGGTTGCACGCGAGCTGAAGTACAGCACGCATAACACCGACTTCTCGAGCCTTCAGCGCGAGCTTTCGGGTAGCCCCAACTCTCAGATGAGTGGTGGAGTGCTGTCCGAGGAGCACGACGCAGACGAGTCCCCATCCCGTAGTTGGGATGAGGACGACGACTGGCGCCGCTGAGATTCGGATCTTCACCGAAGGGGAGGTCGGCGGGCCTCCCCCTTCGAACGTTGACACCGTGCTGCGGATAACGCTGTAAGACTTTTCATAACGAAATCAGCGCCCTCATCGATGCGATGCGGGGCGCTGAGTCGTAGCTGGACAAAGCCCGGAACTCGTTGGCCGCCAACAACTCCGGACATACTGAAAAGCCCCGGCCGTGGCCGGGGCTTTCAGTGGTTCAGGGGCCGGATCAGAAGCGCGGGTGCTCGCCCACCAGGATCGCCCGCAGCGCGTCGGCGTCCTTGGCCTTCTTGACCGTGCCGAGGGTCCAGCACTCGATGTGGCGGGCGGTGAGCACCGCCAGCGCCCGGTCCACGTCCTCGGGCGCGACGACGGCGACCATGCCGACGCCCATGTTGAAGGTCTTCTCCATCTCGACACGCTCGACACGCCCGCGCTGCGCGATCATCTTGAACACCGGAGCCGGGCTCCAGGTGCCGCGATCGAGCTCGGCGACCATGCCCGCGGGCAGGACCCGGGCCAGGTTCGCGGCCAGGCCGCCGCCGGTGACGTGGGCGAAGGTGCGCACGTCGGTCTCGGCGATCAGCGCCAGGCAGTCCTTGGCGTAGATGCGGGTCGGTTCCAGCAGCTCCTCGCCCAGGGTGCGGCCGAATTCCTCGACGTGCCCGGTCAGCGACATCCGGTCGATGTCGAGCAGCACCTTGCGGGCCAGGCTGTAGCCGTTGGAATGCAGGCCCGAGGCGCCCATGGCGATGACCACGTCGCCGGGGCGGACACGGTCGGGGCCGAGCACCGAATCGGCCTCCACGACGCCTACGCCGGTAGCGGAGAGGTCGTAGTCGTCGGGGTCCATCAGGCCCGGGTGCTCGGCGGTCTCGCCGCCCAGCAGCGCGCAGCCGGCCTTCACACAGCCCTCGGCGATACCCGAGACCAGTTCGGCGACCTTCTCCGGAACGACCTTGCCGATGGCGATGTAATCCTGCAGGAACAGCGGCTCGGCGCCACAGACCACGAGGTCGTCGACGACCATCGCGACCAGGTCGAGCCCGACGGTGTCGTGCTTGTCCATCGCCTGCGCGACCGCGATCTTGGTACCGACACCGTCAGTGGAGGCGGCGAGCAACGGTTCGCGGTAGCCACCCTTGAGGGCGAACAATCCGGCGAAGCCGCCCAGACCGCCCTGCACCTCGGGACGGCTGGCCTTCTTCGCCAATGGTCCGAACAACTCGACTGCGCGGTCACCGGCTTCGATGTCCACGCCGGCCGCGGCGTAGGAAGCCCCAGCACCGGAGGGGGTCTGTTCAGTCATTTTCGGGGAAAGCTCCAAACCGAATCGGCGGATAGATGCCTGCTCACGCTACCGGAACCGGATAACGGCTCCGCAGCGGAGTTGGCTGGGGCGCTTGACGCCCTTCCGCTACGGGGCCGCTAGCGACCACTATCCGGACCTCAGCCCGCGCTGTCCGTGGCGAACAGCGCCGCGGTTTCGGCCCGGCGCCGGCGTTGCTCGACCGGGTCCGGCACCGGCACCGCGGCAACCAAGCGCTGGGTGTACTCCTGCTGTGGATCGCGCAGGATGCTGTCGCGCGGCCCCTGCTCGACCACGGCGCCGTTGCGCAGCACCACGATGCGGTCCGAGAGCTGGTCGACCACGGCCAGGTCGTGGCTGATGAACAGGCACGCCCACCCGCAGTCGCGCTGTAACTCGCCGAACAGGTCGAGCACCGCGGCCTGTACCGAGACGTCCAGCGCGCTGGTCGGCTCGTCGGCCACCAGCAGGTCCGGCCCGGTCACCAGGGCCCGGGCCAGGCTGGCGCGCTGGCGCTGGCCACCGGATAGCTCGTGCGGGTACCGGCGCTCGGCGCCCGCGGGCAACTGGACGTCGTCGAGCATGTGCCGCACCCGCTCCCGGATCTCGGCGGCACTGCCCATCTTGTGCACCAGCAACGGTTCGGCGACGCAGTCGCCCACGGTTAGCCGTGGGTTGAGCGAGGTCGCCGGATCCTGGAAGACGAACCCGAAGCGCTTGCGGATCGGCCGCAGCTGCCGCTGCGACATCCCCGAGATCGCCTCGCCGCGCACCCGCACCAGCCCGGAGCTGGGTCGTTGCAGCGCGGCCACGCAACGGCCGATGGTGGACTTGCCCGAGCCGGATTCGCCCACCAGGCCGACGGTTTCGCCCGCCGCGATGGTGAAGCTCACATCGTCGACCGCGCGGAAGCGCGGGCGCCCGAACGGGCCGGGGAATTCCACGACCAGATCGCACACCTCGAGCACCGGCTGGCCGCCGAGCTCGGCCTGCTGCGCGAGCGCCCGCTCGGACTCCGTGAGCGCGGGCTCGGTGACCTGAACGGTCGCGGTCGTTTCCTTGCGCGCGCCCAGGTGCGGTACCGCCGCGAGCAGCTTGCGGGTGTACTCCTCCTTCGGATGCGCGAAAAGCTCGTCCACCGGCGCGGTTTCGACCACCTTGCCGTTCCACATCACCACCACGCGGTCGGCCAGGTCGGCGACCACGCCCATGTTGTGGGTGATCAGCACGATGGCGCTGCCGATGCGGTCGCGCAGATCGCGCAGCAGCTCCAGGATCTCGGCCTGCACGGTGACGTCCAGGGCGGTGGTCGGCTCGTCGGCGATGATCACCTTGGGTTCGCAGGCGATGGCGATGGCGATCACCACGCGCTGCTTCTGCCCGCCGGAGAGCTGGTGCGGGTAGTAGTCCACCCGGTGCTCCGGATCGGGCAGCCCGACCAGACGCAGCAGTTCCACCGCACGCACCTTGGCCTGCTTCTTGGACATCTCCGTATGCGCGCGCAGGGCTTCCGAGATCTGGAAGCCGACGGTGAACAGCGGATCCAGCGCCGAGCCCGGCTCCTGGAACACCATCGAGATGGCGCCGCCGCGCAGGGCGGTGAGCTGTTTCTCGCTCATCTTGGTGATTGCCTGGGTGCCGAGCGTGACCAGGCCGGTGACCTGGGCGGTGCCCGGCAGCAGTGCCATCGCGGTGCGCGAGCTCACCGACTTGCCCGAACCCGACTCCCCCACGATGGCGAGCACCTCGCCGGGGAAGACCTCGTAGGACACGTCGCTGACCGCATGGACCGGGCCCGCGTCGGTGGCGAAGGTGACCGACAACCCCTGGATGGACAGGGCGGGCCCGTCCGGCGCCGTCTGCGGGTTACTCATCGCCGTTCTCCTTCGCCGCACCGGTTTTCGGGGTGGCCGGGGCCTCGGTGGCGGCCGCCATTTCGGGTTCGCCGGCGGCGTCCACGATGACATCGCTGCCGACCGTGGTCGGCCGCGCCGTCCGCCGGGTCCGCAGCAAGGGGTTGAGGACCTCGTTCAGGCTTTCCCCGACCAGCGTCATCCCGAGCACCACCAGCACGATGGCGGTGCCGGGAAACACTCCGGTCCACCAGATCCCGTTGGAGACATCGGAAATCGCCTTGTTCAGGTCGTACCCCCACTCCGCGGCCTGGGTCGGCTCGATGCCGAAGCCGAGGAACCCGAGGCCGGCCAGCGTGAGGATGGCCTCGGCGCCGTTGAGGGTGACGATCACCGGCAGCGACTGGGTGACATTGGCGAACACGTGCTTGTACAGAATCCGCGCGGTGGAGGCGCCGGTGACGCGGGCCGCGTCCACATAGGGTTCCTGTTTCACCGCGATGGTCGCGTTGCGCACCACCCGGAAGTATTGCGGCACAAAGATCGCCGTGATCGCCACCGCGGCCGAGAGCACGCCGCCGAAGCTGCTGGACGCGCCGCCGGCGACCACGATGGAGACCACGATGGCCAGCAGCAGTGTCGGGAAGGCGTACATGGCGTCCATGAACAGCACCAGCGCCTTGTCCAGCCAGCGCCCCACGTACCCGGAGACCAGGCCGAGCGGCACACCGACGACCAGCGAGAGCACCAGCGACAGCGCGATCACGTAGAGCGCGGTGCGGGCGCCGAAGAGCACCCGGGAGAACACGTCCTCGCTGCGCACCGAGGTACCGAACCAGTGCTCCGCCGAGGGCGGTTGCTGGCTCGCGAAACCCACACCGTCCGCGGAGTTCTGGGCGAAACCGTAGGGCGCGATCAGCGGCGCGAAGATCGCCACGAACACGAAGATCCCGATCAGCGCGAGCCCGAAGATCAGGGTCACCCGCTGCAGGCCCGAGGTCATGGTGAACAGGCGCAGCCCCGGTATCCCGCGGCGGTTCACCACCGGCGGGACCGGTGTCACCGAGACCGAGTCGTTCAGCAATTCCGGTGTGGTCATCAGAACCTCACCCTCGGGTCGATCAACGCGACGATGGCGTCGACAACGAAGCTCATCACCGCGATCGCCACCGCGATGAACGCGACGATGCCCTGGACCGCGATGAAATCGCGGGCCTTGAGATATTCGGCGAGCTGGAAACCGAGTCCCTTCCATTCGAAGGTGGTCTCGGTCAGCACCGCACCGCCCAGCATCATCGCGATGTACATGCCCATCACCGTGACGATCGGAATCATCGCGTTGCGGAAGGCGTGCCGGCCGGTCACCTGACGCGCGGTCAGGCCGCGGGCTCGCGCCGCGTCGACGAAATCGGCGCGCAGGGTCTGGATCAGGTTGATCCGGACCAGACGCAGGAACACGCCCGCGGTCAGCAGGCCGAGCGCGATGGCCGGCAGCACGGCGTGTTTGAGCACGTCGATCAGATAGTCGTTGTTGCCGTAGAGGATCGCGTCGACCACCATGATGTTGGTTTTCGGCGAGACGTGCTGCAACCGCAGCTCCACATTGGTGCTGGCCCGGCCCGCCACCGGCAGCCAGCCCAGCTTCACCGAGAACAGCAGCTTCAGCAACAGTCCGACGAAGAACACCGGCGCCGCGTAGGCCAGGATCGCGAACATCCGCAAGCCCGCGTCCACGGCCGTATCCCGGTGCGTCGCCGCGTATCTGCCCAGCGGCACACCGACCGCGAAGGCGACGATCAGCGCCCAGAACACCAACTCCAGGGTCGCGGCGCCGTAGGTCGTGATGACCTCACCGATATCGCGGCCGTCCTGGGAGCGGCCGAAATCACCGCTCAGCAGATTGGTCAGATACTCCCAATACTGGCCCAGGATCGGCCGATTCAAACCGGCCGCTTCCTTGCGGATCTCGATCTGATCCTGGGTCATGCGCCCGCCCATGGCGGCGCTGATCGGATCACCGATCACCCGCATCAGAAAGAACACCACCGTCACCAAAATCCACGCGGTCAGCGGGATCATCAGCAGGCGAATTCCCAGATACCTGGCCAACGCGGCCTGGCGGGAATCACCGCTCCCCTTACCGAATTTCGGCAGCCCGAACCCCCGAGTCCGGGCCTTTTCAGGCCCGGACTCGGTTGCGATATCGGAACTCACTTGCTCAGCGTCGTGTATCGGAACTTGAAGGAACCGTCGAGGGTGACACCCTGGACGCCCGTACCGGCGACGGCGATCTGCTTGCCTTGCAGCAGCGGCAGGATCGGGATGTGATTCTGCGCGATCTCCTGCTGGATCGTCTTGAGGATCTCGAGCCGCTTGATCTTGTCGGTCTCGGTGGTCTCCGAGGTCAGCAGCGAGGTGATGCGCGGATCCTCGAAGTGGGACTGCAGGAAGTTGTTCGGTGCGAAGAACGGGGTCAGGTAGTTGTCCGGGTCCGGGAAGTCCGGGAACCAGCCGAGCTGGTACAGCGGGTACGCGTCACGCGCCCGTTCCCGCTGGTAGGTAACCCATTCGGTGGACTGCAGGTTGACCTTGAACAGGCCGCTGGCCTCGAGCTGCGACTTGACCGCCGCGTACTCCTCGGAGCTGGAGCCGCCGTAGTGGTCGGGGTTGTACTGCAGGTTCAGTTCGACCGGCACCGCGACACCGGCGTCGGCGAGGAACTTGGCCGCCTTGTCCTTGCTCGGCTTGTCACCGTAGATGTCCTTGAACGGCTCGGTGGCGCCGGGCTGGCCCTGCACGATCGGCGACCACGCCGGCGTGTAGGTGCCCTTGTAGACGTTGGTGGCCAGCGCGGCACGGTCCACGCTGGAAGCCATCGCCTTACGGACGGCCAGCTTCTGCTCCGGCGTGCCGCCGGGCATGGTGTTCAGGTTGAAGACGATGTAACGCAGTTCGCCGCCGGGGCCCTCGTGCACCTTCACCTTGTCCGAGGTCTTCAGCGATTCCACGTCGGTCGGGCTGAACGAGCGGTAGGCCGCGTCCAGTGAACCGTTCTGCAGATCCAGCTTCATGTTGTCGCTGGTGGCGTAGTACTTCGCCGAGATCTGCTTGGTCTTGGGCGTGCCGAGAATGCCCTTGTAGTCGGCGTTGGCCTGGTATTCGACCAGCTTGTTCTTGTCGTAGCTGGTGATGACGTACGGGCCGGAATAGCCCTTCTTCGCCACCACTTCCTCGTCGGTGAGCGCCTTGTCGGCGGGATACACCTTCTCGTCCACGATCGGCCCGGCCTGGGTCGGCAGGATCGCCGGGAAGGTCTGATCGTTGGCGACCTTCAGCGTGAAGTTCACCGTGAGATCGTCCGGCGCCTCGGTCTTCTCGAGGTTGCCGAGCAGCGAGGCGGGACCGTTCGGGTCGTTGATCTTGACCATCCGGTCGAAGGAATGCTTGACGCTCTTGGCGGTCAACGGGTTTCCGTTGGCGAACTTCAAGCCCGGCTTCATCTTGCAGGTGTAGACCGTCGGCGAGGCGAACTCGCACTTCTCCGCCGCGTCGGGCTTGGGCGTGGTGTCGCCCGGCTCGAAATTCAGCACGTAGGAGTAGATCTGCGTCTCCGGCACCAGCGAACCGTTGTCATAGGCGGGAACAGGATCGAGCGAGAAGATCTTGTCCGTGGTACCCACGACCAGGCCGGCGCCGTCGCCGCCGTCGTCCTGGTTACCGGATCCACACCCCGCGACCACCGATGACGCCAGCGCGGCCAGACCGACGGCTGTAATCAGCCTCGTTCGGGTGCGCTGCCCAGGCGTCTTTGAAACCAACATCAGGCCCCACTTCTCGTGCGTGTCCGCACCGGGTCGTCCTGGATCACAGGACGGGTGCGGACACGGTGAACTAGCGATATATCTCGGGAACCTACCCAGGAACCATTTCCGGCGAGTTGCGTTTTCGAAGAAAAAATCACCGGCGTGTTAGCAGACGAACTGAGTCCGGTGCGTGCGGAGCCCCCTTGACAGGTCATATGTCCAGGTTGGCTCGGATTTCCGGAAAATCGTGTCTCGAGTAGGCCACGGCACCTCCTCAGACAACGCGCCGAAACGACCGAAGGCGCCCCCGCGGGGACGCCTTCGGTGTTCGAACTCGGTACTAGGGGCGGCTGAGCGCGCTCGCATTCGCGTTCTCGCTCAACAGCATCGCCTCGGATTGGCCGCTGAGCATGCCTTCCAGGACGTTCTTGCCGATGGCCGCCTCGGTGGGCAGCGGGATCGGGTACTCACCGTCGAAGCAGGCCGAGCACAGGCGCGACCGCGGCTGCTCGGTGGCGGCGATCATGCCCTCGGTGGAGATGTAGCCGAGGCTGTCGGCGCCGATGGAGCGGCGCACCGCCTCCACCATGTCGTCGTAGCTGTCGTCGGCGCCGGCGCCGTTGGCGATCAACTCCGCCCGCGAGGCGAAATCGATGCCGTAGAAGCACGGCCACTTCACCGGCGGCGAGGCGATCCGGACGTGGATCTCCAAGGCGCCGGCCTCGCGCAGCATGCGGACCAGGGCGCGCTGGGTGTTGCCGCGCACGATCGAATCGTCGACGACGATGAGCCGCTTACCGCGGATCACCTCGCGCAACGGATTCAGCTTCAGCCGGATGCCGAGCTGGCGAATGGTCTGGCTGGGCTGGATGAAGGTGCGCCCGACATAGGCGTTCTTCATCAGGCCCTGGCCGTAGGGCAGACCCGAGCCCTGCGCGTAACCGACGGCAGCGGGGGTACCGGACTCCGGCACCGGGATCACCAGGTCGGCGTCGATCGGGTGTTCGCCGGCCAGACGGCGGCCGATCTCGACGCGGGTGGCGTGCACCGAGCGGCCGGAGATGGTGGAGTCGGGACGCGCCAGGTAGACGAACTCGAAGACGCAGCCCTTGGGCTCGGGATTGGCGAAACGCATGGAGCGCACGCCCTCCGCGTCGATCGCCAGCAGTTCGCCCGGCTCGATCTCGCGGACGAACGCGGCGCCGACGATGTCCAATGCTGCGGTTTCGCTGGCGACCACCCAGCCGCGGTCGAGCCGGCCCAGGCAGAGCGGGCGCACGCCGTGCGGATCGCGGGCGGCGTAGAGCGTGTGCTCGTCCATGAAGGTCAGGCAGAACGCGCCTTTGAGCGTCGGCAGCAGTTCCATCGCGGCCTGCTCGATGGAGGAGTCGGCGGAGGCGTGCGCGAGCAGCGCGGTCACCACGTCGGAGTCGGAGGTCGCGGCCGCGGGCTGCGGGCGGCCACCGTGCACTCCGGCGCCGGTGAGACCCAGTTCCCTTGCCCGGCTGGCCAATTCGGCGGTGTTGACGAGATTTCCGTTGTGGCCCAGGGCAAGTCCGGAGCCGACGGCGGTGGTGCGGAAGATCGGCTGCGCGTTCTCCCAGGTCACCCCGCCCGTGGTGGAGTAGCGACAGTGGCCGACGGCGATATGCCCCGGCATGGCGGCGAGCGTCTGCTCGTCGAAGACCTGACTTACCAGGCCCAGATCCTTGAACACCAGGATCTGCGAACCATCGGAAACCGCGATACCCGCGGCCTCCTGGCCGCGGTGCTGCAATGCGTAGAGCCCGTAGTACGTGAGCTTCGCCACGTCCTCGCTCGGGGCCCAGACACCGAAAACGCCACATTCCTCGCGTGGTTCGTTCTCGTCCTGATCGGGATTGACTGCCTGGCTGACGTCGGTCAACGTTTGCTCCCTATTCGGGCGGACTGGGGGCAACATCATTCTACGGATCGATATCCCGCCGCGAGCACCGCCACCGCATACCGGCGGCAATCTGCCCTCGAGAGTGACCGGCGACACCGGGGCCGAGCTGCCGAATATCGACTTCGACTGCTGTTACCGTCCCGACGTGACGACATCGGCGGAAGTGGAGAGCACCCAGGCCGCACGACTGCGGCCACGCGCCTGGCTGGCACCGATCATAGTGCTGACGCTGTTCAGCGCCCTGCTGGGCACCATGTATCTCGCCTACGTGGTCGACCCGGAGAAGAACCTGCACGACTTCCCGATCGCCCTGGTCAACCAGGATCAGGGCGACGTCACCGGGCCGCCGGAGGCCCAGCAGCGCGTGAACTTCGGCGATCAGGTCGCCGCCGCCATGAAGCAGGGCATTCCCACCGACAAGGTCGACCTGCGCGAGCTCGGCATCAACGAGGCCGAACTGCAGATGCAGAGCGGCAAGGTCTACGGCACCATCATCATTCCCAGCGACTTCAGCAAGCGGCTCGGGATCCTCGGGGTCGGCAGCGTCATCCCCGGCGATATCCAGAAGCCGACGATCACCTTGCAGACCAACCCGCGTACCGGCGCGTTCGTCACCAACATCGTGCAGAAGGTCGGCAACGAGGCCCTGGCCCAGGTCGACACCCAGGTCGGCAAGCAGCTCACCCAGCAGGTGCAGACACAGCTGGCCCCGCCCGGCGGCGGTCCCGCGCCCGAGCTGACCGGCGCCACCCGGCTCGCGCTGGCCGATCCCGTCGACATCATCGTCGAACCGTTCCGGCAGTTGCCCTCGGGAACCGGCGAGGGCTTGACGGCCTTCTTCTACGCGTTGCTGCTGCTGCTCGCCGGCCTGATCGGGTCGATGACCGTGCACACCATGATCGATGCCGCGCTCGGCGTGGTCCCGACCGAATACGGGCCCTGGTTCGTGCACTACCCGCGCACACACCTGTCCCGCTTCAAGACCCTGCTGATCAAGTGGGGTGTGATGCTGGTCATCTCGGTGCTGGTGTCCGGGGTGTTCGTCCTGGTCGGCAAGGCGCTGGACATGCCGATCACCAATTCGTTCACGCTGTATCTGTACGGGGTGCTCGCGATCGCCGCCGTCGGCATCACGGGCTTGGCGATCCTCGCGGCGATCGGCTCCGCGGGCTTGCTGGTGAACATGATCCTGTTCATCGTGCTGGGCCTGCCGTCCTCCGGCGGCACCGTCCCGATCGAGGCGACCCCGCGCTACCTCGGCTGGCTGGCCCAGTTCGAGCCGATGCACCAGGTGTTCCTCGGGGTGCGGGCCATCCTGTACTTCGACGGGAATCTGCAAGCCGGTCTGGCGCGCGGCGTGTGGATGGCGTTGCTGGGCATGGCGGTCGGGCTGGTGCTGGGTGTGCTGGTCACCCGGTTCTACGACCGCAAAGGACTGCATCGCGGCTCCTCGATCGTCGTCGACGACTCCGGCGCCTCGGTGGACAACCGCACCGCCGATTGATCGCCCCCGGGTAGATCAGCCCGCCTTCGCGATCGGGAGCCAGTGCGCCACTTCGGGCGCCCGGCTCCCGGAGGCGGTGAGCGTGCCCGCGTCGAGCGCGGCGTCGAAGCCGAGCAGCCCGGTCGCCAGCAGCAGCCAGGTGCGCGCGTCGGTTTCGACGACGTTCGGCGGCGTGCCCCGCGTGTGGCGCGGCCCCTCGATGCACTGGACCGCGACGAACGGCGGCACCCGCACCTCGACCGAGTGCCCGGGCGCGGACGCCGCCAGCGCCCGGGCGGTGCCGCGCACCGCCGCGGCCAGCGCGGCGCGCACCGGCGCCTCGACAGACTCGTCCAGCAGCCAAGGAGTCACCGCCGCCACGGCTGCGCGCAGCTCGGCGGGGTCAACGGTCGTACGTCCTGCCATGCCGGCGAGGTTACTGGGCGGGCCCGACACCTTGGCGGGAGCGGGCCAGGCGCGGGGCCAGCACGCCACCGGCGTTGAGTGCCCAGTGCTGTAGCGCCGGGGCGGTGGCGCTGTCGGCGCGGCGGCGCAGCCAGCCGAAGACGAGGCCGCCGAGGGTGGTGGCGGCCACCGTGCCGGGCACGCTGTCGCCGCCCGCGCGGGCGGGCCGAATATGCCAGAGACCGAAGGTGGCGGCGCCGAGCAGGGCGCCGGCGCGGGGGCCGAAAGCGTTGTCCAGCAGGGGTTCCAGGGTGCCGCGGAAGATCAGCTCCTCCGCGTAGACGGTGCCGATCGGAATGTGGATGCCCGCCCACTCGGCGGGCGAGACCTCGGCTTCGCGATCGGCGAATTCGACCAGGCCCTGCCGCAGCGCCGGAATCGCCACCGCCACAGCGTATCCGGCCGCGACGGGAGCGGTCGCCGCCAGGCCGACGCGCAGGCCACGTGCCGAGAACCAGTGCGGCGCACCGTCGAACAGCAGCGCGTAGCCGGTGGCGAATCCGGCGTTGGCGGCCGTCCGGCCCCGCAGGTTCAGACCGAGGCCCGGCAGCAGCCAATTGTGCCAGAGCAGCGGAATGCCCACTGCGGCAGCGACTCTGATGCCGCTACTCACTTGAGTTCCCGCTCGATGTCCTCGGCGGTTTCGAGCTGGGCGCGGATCTTGTCGGAGAGCTCGGCGTTCCAGCCCGGCGGCTCGGCGATGGCGACCCAGCCGTCCAGCACCAGCGAGCCGTAGCGGTGACCGTGGCCGTCGGTGACGCCCTGGGCGTTGGTCAGATCGGCCGCCACCTGCCAGAAGGTGACGAACGGCGCCCAGCGCATCTGCGAGGAGACATCCGCGCCGCGCGGCTCGGCCAGCCAATCGGGCTGGGAGAAGATGAGATCCGGCGACCACCAGACGATCGGGTCGGAGGCATGCTGCAGGTAGGCGATGCGCGGCGGCCGCCACTCGGTGGTCGGTTGGGCCAGATCGGCGCTCTCGGCCGCGAACCGGACCACCAGCCCGTCGGCGTACATCGGCTCGACCTCGCGGGAACCGGGATCGCGCCGCGAAACCAGTTGCTTCCACATCTGATTGGAGTTGGGCGGGCCCACCCACAGCGCGCCGTCGACCTTGGCGCGCAGATCGGAGAGACCGTCGAAAGCCGCCTCGGAGCCTTGGGAGCCGAGGCTCTCGCCGTAGACCAGCAGTTTCGGCCGGGCCTCCGGCGGCCGCGCCGACCAGTGCGCGTGCACCGCGTCGAACACCAGCTTGCCCGCGGTGGCGGCCTTGCCGCGGTCCGCGAGGAAGGACAGCACGCTGGGCAGATACGAATACTGCGTGGCGATGATCGCGGTGTCGCCGCCGTACATGTACTCGATGGCGCCGGCCGCGAGCGAGTTCACCCAGCCGGTGCCGGTGGTGGTGACGACCACGACGACCTTGCGGTCGAAGGCGCCGGTGCGTTCGAGTTCGGCGGCGGCGAGCTGAGCGTGCTCCTCCGGACCGCCCGCGACGGACTCCAGGCCGACGTAGGCGCGGATCGGCTCGCGCGCGGGTTTGCCGGTGAGCTCGCCGATCTGGCTCGCGGTCGGACCGTGCGAGACGAACCAGCGCCCCTCGAAACCCAGGGTCTCCCACTTGGCCAGCGATTCCGGGCTGCCGGACCGTTCGGGCAGCTGCGGCTGCACCGCGTTCACCGAGGTGTGGTCGTTGCGCACGCTGAAAGCGGAGTTGGCGACCGCGAAGAAGGCGCGCGAGGCGACGCCGTTGACCACGGTCACGGTGAAGACGGTGAGCAGCAGCAGACCCAGCGCGGGCGCGAATTCGCGCGGCACCCGGATCCAGCGATTGAGCTGGCGGGCCAGGGCGAGCACGAGGTGGCGCAGTGTGCGGTACACCGCGACCACGCCGACGCCGACGACCACGCTGAGCAGGCCGGTGCGCAGGTAGGCGGCGGTGTCGGTGCCCTCCATGCCCATCAGGGCGGTGATCTCGCGCTGCCAGCGCGCGGACTGCACCAGCATCAGGGCCGCGACCACCGCGGCGGTCAGCAGGATCGCCGACTTCATCGCGTAGCGCACCCAGGTCGGCGGGACCGCCGCGCGCAGCCTGGGCCCGAGCTTGGGCGCGTACCGCAGCCAGACCCGGAACAGCCACTCCAGCAAACAGCCGACGCCGTACCCCAGCGCGGCGTTGATACCGCTGATCAAACCCTGGAACAACCAGTCGCGCGGCACCAGCGACGGTGTCACCGAGAGCGCGAAGAACAGGGTCGCGAAGATCAAGCCGAGATAGTTGAGATCGATCATGGTCTCCAGGCGGCGCATCACCGCGACACCGCGCGTACGCAGCCTCCGCAGGGCCCTCGCCTTCTCGAGCACCCGATCAGTATGGCGGTCGCGGGCGACAACGCCGCCATCGCACCGCCCCTGCAGCAACCGGCCGGATACGAAGGCGGGCCCCGGCATTGCCGGGGCCCGCCTTCGTAGTGCCGTCAGGCGATGTGCGCGCCGAACAGGTTCGGCAGCGTGGCCTCGAAGGTCGAGCGCAGTTCGGTCAGCGGAACCGTGAACTGACCCTGCACCTCGATCGCGTCCGAACCCTGGTCCACCACGCCGATGCGGGTCCACGGCAAACCGCGCGCGTCGCACATCTTGGTGAAGCGGGTCTCCTCGGTGCGCGGCACCGCCACCAGCACGCGGCCGGCGGACTCGGAGAACAGCTGCACGAACGGGTCGGTGCCCTCGGGCAGCAGGATGCGGCAGCCGGTCTCGCCCGCCAGCGCGGCCTCGACCACGGTCTGCGCCAAGCCGCCCTCGGACAGGTCGTGCGCGGCGCTGATCATGCCGTCGCGCGAACCCGACTTCAGCACCTCGGCGAGCAGCTGCTCGCGGGGGAAGTCGACCTTCGGCGGGACGCCGCCGAGGTGATCGTGGGCGACCTGCGACCAGATCGAGCCGCCGAGCTCGTCGTGCGTCTCGCCGAGCAGGATCAGCGTCTCGCCGGGCTCCAGGCCCAGGCCGGTGGGGATGCGCCGGTGCACGTCGTCGATGACGCCGAGCACGGCGACCACGGGGGTCGGCAGGATGGCGTCCTTGCCGGTCTGGTTGTAGAAGCTGACGTTGCCGCCGGTGACCGGAATGCCCAGGGCCGCACAGCCGTCCGCGAGACCGTGCACGGCCTGCTGGAACTGCCACATGACGCCCGGATCCTCCGGGGAGCCGAAGTTCAGGCAGTTGCTGACGGCCTTCGGGGTGGCGCCGGTGGTGGCGACATTGCGGAACGCCTCGGCCAGCGCCAGCTGCGCACCGGTGTACGGATCCAGCTTGGTGTAGCGACCGGAGGCGTCGGTGGCCAGCGCGATACCGCGGCCCGACTCCTCGTCGATCCGGATGACACCGGCGTCGGCGTGCTCGGCGAGCACGGTGTTGCCGCGCACGTAGCGGTCGTACTGCTCGGTGATCCACTTGCGGCTGCACAGCTGCGGGCTGGCGAGCATCTGCAACAGGGTGGCGCGCAGTTCGTCGCCGGTCTTGGGCCGCGAGAGGGTGTCGGTGCTGTCGGCGATCAGCGCGTCCTGGTAATCCGGGCGCTGCACGGGCCGCTCGTAGACCGGGCCCTGATGGGCGACGGTGCGCGGCGGCACGTCCACCACGGTCTCGCCGTGCCAGGAGATGACCAGGCGCTCGCCGTCGGTGACCTCACCGATGACGGTGGCCAGGGTGTCCCACTTCTTGCAGACGGCCATGAAGGCGTCCACGTTCTCCGGGGTGACGACCGCGCACATCCGCTCCTGCGACTCGCTGGAGAGGATCTCGGCCGGGGTCATGTGCTTGGCGCGCAGCGGGACCTTGGTCAGGTCGATGTGCATGCCGCCGTCGCCCGCGGCCGCGAGTTCGGAAGTGGCGCAGGACAGGCCGGCGCCGCCGAGGTCCTGGATGCCGACGACCAGACCGGCCGCGTACAGCTCCAGACAGCACTCGATGAGCACCTTCTCGGTGAACGGGTCACCGACCTGCACGGCGGGCAGCTTCTTGCGGCCGGTGCCGGACTCGTCACCGGAGAAGGTGTCCGAGGCGAGCACGGAGACGCCGCCGATGCCGTCGAGGCCGGTGCGGGCGCCGAACAGGATGATCTTGTTGCCGGCGCCGGAGGCGAAGGCCAGGTGCAGATCCTCGACCCGCATCACACCGGCGCACAGCGCGTTCACCAGCGGGTTGCCCTGGTAGGAGGCGTCGAACACGGTCTCGCCGCCGACGTTGGGCAGGCCGAGCGAGTTGCCGTAGCCGCCCACGCCGCGCACCACACCGTCGACCACGCGCCGGGTGTCCGGGTGATCGGCCGCGCCGAAGCGCAGCTGGTCCATCACCGCGATGGGCCGCGCGCCCATCGCCATGATGTCGCGCACGATGCCGCCGACGCCGGTGGCCGCGCCCTGGTAGGGCTCCACGTAGGAGGGGTGGTTGTGCGATTCCACCTTGAAGGTGACCGCCCAGCCGTCGCCGATGTCGACCACGCCGGCGTTCTCGCCGATGCCCGCGAGCATCGAGGCCTTCATCTCGTCGGTGGTGGTCTCACCGAAGTAGCGCAGATGCACCTTCGAGGACTTGTAGGAGCAGTGCTCGCTCCACATCACCGAGTACATGGCCAGCTCGGCGTCGGTGGGCCGGCGGCCGAGGATCTCCTTGATGCGGGCGTACTCGTCGTCCTTGAGGCCGAGTTCTTTGTACGGTTGCGGCGCATCGGGGCTTGCTGCGGCTGCGCTGACGGTATCGACCTGCGGAGTCACGGAGGTACCTGGGTCCTTTCGGCCGGGCCTGGTGGAACGGCGAGCAGCGACCTGCGTTGTCACTGGGTTGCGGCGAAGTGCCTGGGCTCAGTCTAGAGGGAGCGCCCAGGTCGGCCGGTGCCTACCCGGGTGCAGCACCGGGTATCGATTGCCTGTTGATTGCCCATGTCGAACGCCATCGTCGCAACCACAATCGAATTACCTTGTCAGACCCTAAAAATCTGCTGACGAAACACCGGTTGCCAGAGCAGCTCCGAAGCGGGTCGTCCCCACTACGCTGTCGCCCGTGCGCGCGCGCAACGAAAGTCACACCCGAGCGCACTCGGCCATGCGAGAACCGGCGGCAGCGAGGTGGAGTCATGATCGATCGGGCGGCCGATTCGGTATCGGCGCGGCAGGGCTGGGGGCTGGTGCTGGCCGTCGTGGCGTTCGCCACCTCCGTGCTGATCGCGCTGCGGGCGCAGTGGTGGCGCGGCTACATCGATCTGCTGGTCTACCGCAACGGCGCCCAGGCCTGGCTGGACGGTAAGGCGCTCTACGGCGAGCTGCCCCCGGTGCTGGGAATCAGTCTGCCGTTCACCTATCCCCCGCCGGCGGCATTGCTGTTCACCCCGCTCGCGCTGCTGCCGTTGCCGCTGGCCGAGGTGGCGATGCTCGCGCTGTCGGCACTGAGCCTCGGTATCACGCTGTGGCTGGTGCTGACCCGGCTCCGGCCCGAGCTGGCGCGGCCGAGCGTGCTCGCGCTGGTGCTGGGCGCGGTCGCGCTGGCGCAGTTCCTGGAGCCGGTCCGGCAGACCTTCGGCTTCGGGCAGATCAACCTGATCCTGATGGCGGCGGTCACCGCGGATTGCCTGGCCCGCAAGCCGTTCTGGCCGCGCGGGTTGCTGATCGGCCTCGCGATCTCGGTGAAGCTGGTGCCGGCCGCGTTCCTGCTGTATTTCCTGCTGCGCCGGGATTGGAAGGCATTGCAGACGATCGCGGTGTCCGCGCTCGCCGCGATCGGCGTGGGCTTCCTGCTGTTCCCCAGGGATTCGGCGCGGTACTGGTTCCACCTCATCCTCGATACCGGGCGGATCGGGTCGCCGGAGTTCGCGGGCAACCAGTCGATCAAGGGCATGCTGTTCCGGCTCGGCTTCCAGGCCCAGCCGGCGACCGCGCTCTGGCTGACGCTGTCGGCGGTGACGGTCGCGCTCGCCGTGGTGTGCATGCGCCGGCTGCTGGACGCGGGCTCGCCCGTCACCGCGCTACTGGTGAATGCCTTCGCGCTGCTGCTGATTTCGCCCGTGTCCTGGTCACACCACTGGGTGTGGACCGCCCCGGCGCTGCTGGCGGCCGCGAACGCGATCGAACGCGGCAACCGCAACCCGTGGTTCCTCGGCGGCGTCGCCGCCTGCGCCGCGCTGCTGCTGGCGGGCCCGCAGTGGCATCTGCCCCTGCACCGCGAACTCGACTGGTCCTGGTGGCAGCAGATCGTGGGCAGCAGCTACGTGCTGATCGCGTTCGCGGTGCTGGCCGGCGTGGCCGCTCAGTCGGCGGTGGGTGTGAGGAAGGCGGCCAGCGCCGCGGCGTAGGCGCCCACGTCGGCCGCGCCCATCAGCTCCCGAGCCGAGTGCATGGCCAGCTGCGGTGCGCCGACGTCGACGGTGGTCATGCCGGTGCGCGCGGCGGTCATCGGGCCGACGGTGGACCCGCACGGCAGATCCGCGCGATGGACGTAGCGCTGCAACGGAACTCCGGCCTGGTCGCAGGCCAGCGCGAAGGCGCCGGCCCCGGCGGCGTCGGTGGCATAGCGCAGGTTCTGGTTGACCTTGAGCACCGGGCCGCCGTTCACCTCGATGCGGTGCGCGGGCTCGTGCCGCTCCGGGTAGTTCGGGTGCGTCGCGTGCGCCATGTCGCCGGAGGCGACGACCGAACCGGCCAGCGCCGTGAGGAATTCGGCCCGGCCGCCGCCGCGGGCGAGCACGATCCGCTCCAGCACGGTGGGCAGCAACTCGGACTGCGCGCCGCGATCGGACTGGCTGCCGACCTCCTCGTGGTCGAACATCACCAGCACCGGCACCGCCGCACCGGGCTCGGCGAGCGCCGCGAGGAAGGCCTGCAACCCCGCGTAGCAGGTGCCCTGGTTGTCCAGGCGGGGCGCGCTGAGCAGGTCCTGATCCCGGCCGATCAACCGGCTCGGGGCCAGGTCGTGGGTCATCAGTTCCCAGCCGAGCACGGCGTCGGGGCGCACCCCGGCGCGCTCGGCGACGAAGTCCAGGAAGGAGCGCGGCCGGTCGCCCACGCCCCAGATCGCGTTCACGTGCCGCTGCGGGTCCAGCTGGACACCGCGCCGATCCTCGGCCAGGTGGATGGCCAGCTGCGGCACCCGCAGGATCGGGTCGTCGATGCGAACCAGCTTGTCGTGCAGGGTATTTCCGTCGCGCACGCTCAGCCGCCCGGAAATCCCGAGCTCCCGGTCCAGCCAGGAGTTCAGCAGCGCGCCGCCGTAGGGCTCCAGCCCGACCAGCTGCCAGCCCGCGACGGCCAGATCGGGATGCTGCTTGACCCGCAGGTTCGGGCTGTCGGTGTGCGCGCCGAGCACGCGGAACGGCAGCGTGGTGTCCTCCGAACTCGCCCAGGCGATCAGCGAACCGCCGCGCACCACGTAGTACCGGCCCGGCGCCGCCGGCCAGGCCGCCGCCTCGGTCAGCGGCGTGAACCCGTTGGCGTCCAGTTCCGCCGCGACCGTCCGGCAGACGTGGAACGGGCTCGGCGAGGCATCGATGAACTGGCACAGCCCCGGGGCCGTGGCAGCGGTAGTAGTCGCGGGCATGCCCCGATGGTAGTTAAGTGATCTAGATTCCGACGATCTCGGCGACCTGCTCCTGCGCCTTGACCGGGTCGTTGATCCAGGTCCGATAGAAGTCGAGCGGGCAGTCCGCGACTCCGAACGCGTCGGCGCCGCGGGATTCGCCGCGGTGCAGCAGCCCGTAGGGGCCGAACTGGTCGCGGTTGTAGTGCCGGGCTTCGCGGATGGCGCGCAGCGAGAGCCGGGCGCCGCGTAGTTCGTTCACCTCCGAGCCGCACTCGCCGAGCGGCCGCCCGTCGTGGTCGACGATCATCGAACGCCCGGCATAGGAGTGCACGCCGTCGAAACCGGCCGCGCCCGCCACCGCGACGTAGACATTGTTGGCCCAGGCCATCGCCTTGGCCATGGCGATCTGCTGTTCGGTCTGGCAGCCGCGCAGCACCTGGCAGTGCACCATCAGTTCCGCGCCCTTGGCCACGCAGTCGCGCCACACCTCGGGATAGTTGCCGTCCTCCCCGATGATCAGCGACAACTGAATGCCCTTCGGCCCGCTGCAGACGTAGGTGGTGTCCCCCGGATAGCAGGGTTCGCCGTCCGGCGACGGCGCGATCTTGCGGTAGCGCTGCACGATCTCCCCGAGATCGTTGATCAGCACGACGGTGTTGTACGGCGGGCGCAGCGGATGCTCCTCGTGCCGCTCGCTCAGCGAGAAGACGCCCCACACCCCGTTGCGGCGGCAGGCCTCGGCCAGTACCGCGGTCTCGTCACCGGGAATCACGGTGGCGGTGGAGTACAGCTCGGTCTCGTCGTACATCACGCCCATCGTCGAATATTCGGGCAGCACAACGAGATCCACGTCGCGGTGACCTAATTTCAGACCGTCCAGGAGAAGCCCGATCCGGTAGCAGTTGGCCAGCACCTCGGGACGGGAATGCAGCCGCGGCATCCCGTGATTGAGCACCGCGACATTGACCGTGTCCGGGTTCGACACAACAGATTCGTTTCCCATCGCCGCGCTCCTCATCCATCCATCAAGTAATTCCATCCGAAACTAATGGAAGAAGATCACCCACGGGAGACGAAAGATTCGGAACGAGGCTTTTGGGACGAATGTGTCTTGATCGAAACCGACCCGCGACACCGGGTGGGTTTATGGCAACTCGGCGCTGGATATGAGCTCGAGCACACGCAGCAATTCGGTGTATCGACGGGCGCCCAGCCGGCCGCGCAGGTCCTGCTCGGCGCGCATCTCCTCGGCGCGCACCGCCGCGACCAGTTCCGCGCCGAGCGTGCTCAGACCGATCAGGATGCGCCGCCGGTCCTCCTCGGCCGCCACCCGGAAGATCAGCCCGCGCTCAGCGAGGCAATCCGCGTGCCGGGTCGCCGAGGACGGCGCCAGCTGTGAGCGCACCGCCAATTCGCTCATGGTTATGCCGGAATCACTGGACAAATTGCACAGCATCGACCATTGGTCCGGGGAAAGTCGCCTGGCACACAAAGCTTCGTCGAGGTGGCGCAGCCAACGACGTTCCGCGGCGCGCAGCGCACCATGCAGCGTGGAATGTCCGCCTACAATGGTCGTCATTGTTTCCTGCCCGCCAAGAATTGTGCTCGAACGAGAAGAAGAGTACCGAATGACTCCGTTCGGCGAGAGCCCAGACGGCATCATCGAGATCCTGGACATCATCCCGCGCCAGGGCCCGGGCGGGATCGTGGGCCCGTCCTGCGACGCGGCGATTTCCCTCGCGGTACACGAAATCAACAGCGGCGCCGGAATTCTCGGTCGTGAAATTCGCACCACCCATATCGACGGCGGCCGCCGGCCGAGCGAGGTGGCCGACGAGGTCGCCGCGCTGCTGGCCACCGGCATGGTGCACGCCATCACCGGCTGGCACACCTCGGCGGTGCGGCGCGCGGTCGCGCGCGCCAACGCCGGACGGGTGCCCTACCTGTTCGCCACCGGCCACGAGGGCCTGCGCGACGAACTGCCCGGCGTCCTGATGCTGGGCGAGCATCCGGCCGGGCACACCGTGCCCGCGGTGCACTGGCTGCAACGCGAATACGGCATCCGGCGCTGGGCGATCATCGGCAACGACTACATCTGGCCGCGGGAGACCGCCCGGGTCGTGCGCAAGAGCCTGGCCGACCCGAATGCCGTTGTGCTGGAACGGTTCGTGCCGCTGGGCAGCCCGGATTTCGGCGGCTTCCTGGCCGAGCCCGCGCTGGAACAGGCCGAGGGCGTCATCATCCTGATGGTCGGCAACGACGTATCCCGGTTCAACCGGCGGTTCGCGGCGACCGGGCGCGCGGCCACGCAATTGCGGGTCAGCCCGGCGGCCGACGAGAACGTGCTGCTGGCCGGCGGCGTCGGCGCCAACCACAACCTGTTCGTCCCGTCCAGCTTCTTCCTCGACGACGAACTGGTCGACGGCGCCGCGCGCAAGGCCCGCTACCGGCGCCGGCACGGCAGCTTCGCGCCCGCGCTCACCAGCTTCAGCAACGCCACCTACGAGGCGATCCACACGCTGCGCGGGCTGGCCGAGTCGGTCGGCTCGCTCGACGTGCCCCGCCTGCAGCGCGCGCTGCTCGACGACCTGCGCTACGAAACACCCGGCGGCGCCCGCTGTTTCCACGGCAACCAGGTGATCCAGCCGGGCTACATCGCCCGCGCCGCGGGCGTCGACTTCGAGATCATCGGCCGCATCTGCTGAAACGCGAAACACCCCGCCACCAGGGGTGACGGGGTGCCTGCGGGAAAAATCTAAGCCGAGACCAGCGAATCGAGCACCGACAGGAACAGGCCCATGCCGTCGTCGCTCGGACCGGTCAGCGGTTCGGTCGCGTGCTCGGGGTGCGGCATCAGGCCGACGACCCGGCCGTTGGCCGAGGCAATGCCGGCGATACCGCGCTGTGAGCCGTTCGGGTTCGCGCCCGCGTAGCGGAACACCACCCGGCCTTCGCCTTCCAGCTCGTCGAGCACCTCGGTCGAGGCCTGGTAGCGGCCCTCGCCCGACTTCAGCGGGATCAGGATCTGCGCGCCCGGCTCGTAGCGCGAGGTCCAAGCGGTATCCACCGACTCGACCTGCAGCCACTCGTCGCGGCAGATGAAGTGCAGGCCCTCGTTGCGGGTGAGCGCGCCCGGCAGCAGACCGGCCTCGCACAGCACCTGGAAGCCGTTGCAGATGCCCAGCACCGGCAGGCCGGCCTTGGCGCCCTCGACGACCTTGCCCATCACCGGCGCGAACCGGGCGATGGCGCCGCAGCGCAGGTAGTCGCCGTAGGAGAAGCCGCCGGGCACGACGACCGCGTCGACGCCCTTCAGGTCGGCATCGGCGTGCCACAGGCTGACCGCCTCGGCGCCGGACCGGGTCACCGCGCGGGCGGCGTCGACATCGTCGAGCGTGCCCGGAAAGGTGATCACACCAATACGCGCTGTCACAGCCGGACGACCTTCCACTCCTCGATGACGGTGTTGGCCAGCAGCGCTTCGGCGATCTGCTCGAGCTCGGCGTCGCTCACCGAGTCGTCCACATCGAGTTCGAATCGCTTGCCCTGCCGCACATCCGCGATACCGGCGAATCCCAGACGCGGGAGCGCACCGACGATCGCCTGCCCCTGCGGATCCAGGATCTCGGCTTTCGGCATCACCTCGACCACGACTCGTGCCACGCGTTGCTCCTCAGGTGTGGTGGTGTGGGGGTACTCGACCAGCGTAGTTGTCGGCCTCCCCCGCCCAGGCTCCGGGGTCAATACGATGGCGGCATGCGCATAGCCCACTTCGGCCACTCGTGTCTCCTCGTCGAGCTGCACGGCAAGAAGGTGCTGTTCGATCCCGGCACCTTCGCCCACGGCTTCGAAGGCCTCACCGATCTGGACGCGATCGCGGTCACGCATCAGCATCCCGATCACATCGACCCGTCCCGGATCGACGCGCTGCTGGCGGGGAATCCCGGCGCGCGACTGTTCTCCGATCCGCAAACCGCCCACCAGCAGGGCGGTAAGTGGGAGGCGGTGCACGCGGGCAACGTCATCGAGCTCGGCGACCTGCGGATCACCGGCGGTGGCGGCCGGCACGCGGTGATCCACCCGGACCTCCCGGTGGTCGACAACACCGTCTTCCAGCTCGGCACCGCCGACGACCCGGCCGAGCTGGTGCATCCCGGCGATTCACTGTGGGTGCCGCCGGTGCCGGTCGGGGTGCTGGCGATTCCGGCGGCCGCGCCGTGGATGCGGCTCAGCGAGGCCGTCGACTACCTGCGCGCGGTGCGCCCGCGCACCGCGCTCCCCATCCACTACGGCATCATCGAACCGCAGGCGCAGGGGATCTACTTCGGCCGGCTGGCCGAAATGGGGCCCGCCGGAACCGAATTCACCGTCGTCGAGCCCGAGACCCAGCGCGAGTTCTAGGGCCGGGCGTAGGCGGTCAGGAACAGCGCCTCCGCGAGCGCCATATTCTCGATCTCGACCGGATCCACGCTCTCGTTGGGTGCGTGGATCAGGCATTTCGGCTCCTCCACCCCCAGCAGCATGATCTCCGCGTCCGGGTAGGTGTCGGCGAAGACGTTGCACAGCGGGATCGAGCCGCCCTGGCCCTGGGTGGTCGCCGCCTTGCCGTAGGCCTGGGCCAGCGCGGCCTCCATCGCGGTGCGGGCCGGGCCGCCGCGGCCGGACCGGAACGGCGCGCCGGTGGCCTCGGTCTCGATCGTCAGCCGCGCGTGCCAGGGCACATTGGCGCGCAGGTGCTCGGTGAGCGCCTGCAACGCGGCCCGCGCGTCGGTGCCCGGCGGGATCCGCAGATTGAGCCGGGCCCGGGCGCTGGGCTGAATGGCGGCCGCGGAGCCGACCACCGGCGGCACGTCCAGGCCGAGCACCGTCAGCACCGGCCGGGCCCAGAGCATGTCGGCGACGGTGCCCTCGCCGAGCAGGTCGACGCCGCCCAGGACGCCGGCGTCGGCGCGGAACTTCTCGGCCGGGTACTGCACCCCGGTCCAGCGCTGGTCGTTGGACAGGCCGTCGACGGTGGTGTTGCCGTGCTCGTCGCGCAGGGTGGCCAGCAGGTGGATCAGCGCGGCCAGCGCGTCCGGCGCGGCGCCGCCGAACATGCCCGAATGCATCGGCCCGGCAAGGGTTTCCACGGTCACCACGACATTGACGTTGCCGCGCAGGGTTTCGGTGAAGGTCGGGACGCCGACGGCGAAGTTGCCGCAGTCGCCGACCACGATCGCATCCGCGCGCAGCAGCTCCGGGTGCGCCTCGACGAACCGTTCCAGCCCGCCGGTGCCCTGTTCTTCCGAGCCCTCCGAGACCAGCGTGATGCCCAGCGGCAGTTCGGGATCGATGGCCCGCAGCGCGGTCAGGTGCATCACGATATTGCCCTTGCAGTCGGCGCTGCCGCGGCCGTACCAGCGGCCGTTCTTCTCGGTCAGCTCCCACACCGGGGTGCGCCAGGCGGCGGCGTCCAGCGGCGGCTGCACGTCGTAGTGGCAGTACAGCAGGACCGTCGGGGCCCCGGGCGGCGCGGGCCGGGAGGCGATGACCGCCTTACTGCCGTCCGGGGTTTCGTGCAGGCCGACCTTCGGCAGGCCGACCGAGGCGAAGGCGTCGGCCACCCACTGCGCGGTCCGCTCGCACTCCTCCGGTGGGAACTGGCGCGGGTCGGCCACCGATCGGAACGAAACCAGCTGGGTCAGATCTTTCTTCGCCTGCGGCATCAAAGCGGCTACGCGCGTGCGCAATTCGGCGGTCTGCGGCCCATCGGCGGTCATGCCGGTATCTCCTGTGGTTGTCCGGGTCTTGCAGCTCGGTGAATCAGCAGTCCGACAATACCCATGCCACCACCGGCACTCGGGCAATCATTCCGCTATCTCACTGTGACACGGAACTTCCAGCCCCTTGCGCACACCTGACGGACCGACCGGTCCGTGTCGCGAACGATTGGCAATACGCGAAGCGCCGGATATGCGATTCTGGATCGGCCACAAGCACTGCCGACCACCGCCGCGAACGCTCCTGGAGGTTTGAGGATGCCCGAGAACCCGGATTCCGACGACCTGTTCGCCGTGCCCGGCGCGCGGCGGGGCGCGCCCCGGGAGGGCTTCCCCGCCGGGGAGATGTTCGCCCAGACCGCCTACGAACTGGTGCACGACGAACTGCTGCTCGACGGCGTCTCCCGAACCAACCTGGCGACCTTCTGCACCACCGCGCTCGACGACCAGGCCCGGCGGTTGATGGCCGAGTCGCTGGACAAGAACATCATCGAGAAGGACGAGTACCCGCGCACCGCCGAACTCGAAAAGCGTTGCGTGCGAATGATCGCCGACCTCTGGCACGCACCGGACCCGGCGGGCACCCGGGGCGTCTCGACCACCGGCTCCAGCGAGGCCGCCCTGCTCGGCGGGCTGGCCGCGAAGTTCCGCTGGCGCCACCGCGGCGGGACCGGCACACCCAACTTCGTGTGCGGGCCCGCACAGGTCTGCTGGACGAAATTCGCGCGCTACTTCGACGTCGAGATCCGCCGATTACCGCCGCGCGGCGACCACCTCACGCCGCGCCCGGCCGACCTGGTCGCGGCCTGCGACGCGAACACCATCATGGTGGTGCCGACCTTCGGCCAGACCCATACCGGCCTGTTCGAGGACGTGGCCGGCGTCAGCCGCGAACTCGACCGGCTGGAAGAGCGGACCGGGCTCGACATTCCCCTGCACGTGGACGCCGCCAGCGGCGGCTTCCTGGCGCCGTTCTGCGCGCCGTACCTGGTCTGGGATTTCCGGCTGCCGCGGGTGAAGTCGATCAACGCCTCCGGCCACAAGAGCGGCCTGGCCCCGCTCGGCGCGGGCTGGGCGATCTGGCGCGACGCCGCCGACCTGCCCGCGGATCTCGTCTTCGACGTCGACCATCTCGGCGGTTCGGCGGCCACGGTCAATCTCACCTTCTCCCGCCCCGGCGGGCAGGTCATCGCCCAGTACTACGAGTTCATCCGGCTCGGGCACGCGGGCTACAGCCGCGTGCAGTCCGAGATCTACCGGGTCGCAAGGCATCTGGCGAAGCGGCTGGACGAGTTCCGCGTGTTCGAGATGATCCACGACGGCGATCCGGGCAAGGGCGGCACCGCGGTCTCCTGGCGGCTGCGACCCGGTCGGCCCTACACCCTCTACGACCTGTCCGACCGCCTGCGCACCCGCGGCTGGTCCCTCGCCGCCGCGCCCCTGCCGGCTGAGCGCGGCACCGAGACGGTCATGCGCGCGGTCGTCCGGCACGGCTTCACCGTCGACATGGCCGACCTGCTGCTCGACGATGTCGCGGGCTGCCTCGCGCAACTGGACCGGCACGCGATGGGCCTGGGCCGGGACGAGGCGGGCACGTTCCGCCACGACGACCGTCCCGCCGTTCCGTAAGCGCCTCGGCCCCTGCGGATTTCGCCGCACGCCGCCGCCCGTGTACGCCATCACCCGGGCGGCGGCGCCTGCCGGCGCTTGCACCGGGCACAAACCCGGCCGCGGCACCGACCACACCGCACAACGGCGGCGTCTAGGCCGCCCGGGCCGTGGCGAACGGCTCCCAGCGGTAGACCTCACTGCGCGCGCCGTGGAACAGCGCCAGATCCACGGCGTCCAGCATCGCCTGGCGCGGGCCCGGCCGCTGCAACTGCGCGGCCGAGATCGCCAGGCGCAGGACACCTCCACGCCGAGCCGTGCGGGCGGCACCCAGTATCAGTGCCCGGCACCACCACGGCTCGGCGCGGAACCCCTCCCCGATCCCGTAAACACGGGTCTTCTGCGCGGCATTGCGTTCCAGGTCCAGGATCGAGGTCAGGCCCAGCGCGAGCCGGAACCCGGCCTCGGGCAGCGCCGCGACCGCGCCGTGCGAGGCGTCCCAGCGCGGCGCCGCGAACAGCCGCGTCCGCAGCTCCGCCTGTTCCATCACGCGATCGGCCGCCGTCAACCGCAGCCGCGCTTCGTGCTTGGGCAGCGTGGCGAACTCGGCCCGCCGCCGCTTGGTGGCCGCCTGGTCGTACCCGTGCAGAACCATGGCGTCGCCGCGGGCCCGGCGGCCGCGCAGCCACGCCTGCGTCCCCGGATCGGCCAGCAGCCGATAGCCGTTCTTCAGCCGCGGCGCCACCAGCAGCGACAACCGGACATCGCGCTGATCCATCTCGGCGGCGAACTCGATCGCGGCATCGCGGGTGGTGTCCCGGATGCCGGACACCGATACCAATAGCTCAGCGTTCATGAACTCACGGTGCCAGCCGGACATGTCCTGGGCGTGCAAAGCACGTGACCAAGTGACGAACAGCCCGTCACGGTCTCGATGTCTAGGATTGCGGAGGTGAGAGCAGCACTGTTCAGCGCCCTTGTCACGCCACTACTACTGATCGCCCCGGGGACGGCGTCAGCCGATCTCGGTGATCCGCCGCCGCCGATCTTCACCACGGAGGAAAGGTGTGCCGCGGCACAGGGTTTCGCCGACAAGGTGCGGGCCGAGGCGCCGGACGCGACGCCGCAGCAGATCGCCGACGCCTACATCGCGGTGCTCGACGCCCGCGGCGCCTACCGGGGAATCGAGCACATCCGCGAGCAGAACCGGCAGCAGATGCTCGACGACATCGTGAACTGCGGGATCTGACCGCGCCCGATCCCGGCCTGCCGATCAGGCCGGGATCATCAGCGGCACAGCGTTATTCGCCGCCCAGGCCGACGGTGTCGAGCAGCCAGGCGAACTCGAAGGAGATTTCCTTCCACTTCTCGTACCGGCCGCTCACGCCGCCGTGCCCCGCGCTCATCTCCGTCTTGAGCAGGAGCTGGGCGTCCCCGGTCTTGGTGGCGCGCAGCTTGGCGACCCACTTGGCCGGTTCGACGTAGAGCACGCGGGTGTCGTTCAGGCTGGTGATGGCCAGAATGGCCGGGTAGTCCTTGGCCTCGACGTTCTCGTACGGCGAGTAGGACTTGATGTAGTGGTAGACATCCTTGTCCTCCAGCGGATTTCCCCACTCGTCCCACTCGATGACGGTGAGCGGCAACTCCGGGTCCAGGATCGAGGTGAGCGGATCCACGAACGGAACGCTGGTCATGATGCCCTTGAACAACTCCGGCGCCATATTCGCCACCGCGCCCATCAGCAGGCCGCCGGCACTGCCGCCGTCGGCGACCATCCGGTCCGCGGCCGTCACCCCGGAATCGATGAGATGCTGTGCGCAAGCGATGAAGTCGGTGAAGGTGTTCTTCTTCGACAGCGTCTTGCCCTGCTCGTACCAGAGCCGGCCCATCTCGCCGCCGCCGCGCACATGCGCGACCGCGAACACCATGCCGCGGTCCATCAGCGACAACCGCGGCACCGAGAAGTACGGGTCGATCGGCGACTCGTAGGAGCCGTATCCGTAGAGCAGCAACGGTTTCGGGCCGTCGGTGACGGCGTCCTTCTTCCACACCAGCGAGATCGGGACCCGGGTGCCGTCCGCGGCGACCGCCCAATCACGCTGCTGTACATACTCTTCCGGGTCGTAACCGCCGAGCACCGGCGACTCCTTGCGGAGCAGCAGCGCACCGGTCGCGGGCACGTAGTCATAGACCCGCATCGGCGTGAGGAACGAGGTGAGCCCGATCCGCAGCGTCGGCTGCTCCCACTCCGGATTGCCGCCCGCGCCGGCGGAGAACAGCTCCAGATCGAATTCCAGTTCCCGGCGCTCGCCGTAACCGGTATCGGTCAGCGGCCAGACCGCGACCCGGGGCAGCGCCTCGCGACGGTAGCCGAGCACCAGATGATCGCGGAACGCGTCCACGTCCTCCAGGCGGACGTCGTCGCGGTGCCCGATCAGCAGCGTCATGTTCGAAGGATCGGACACCGGGGCGTCGCAGAGCACGAAGTTCTCCGCCTTCACCCCGTCCACCACGTCGTTGTGCAGGATCAGGAAGCGATCCTCGCCACCGATCTCGGCGTGCTCGACCGAGTACTCCACACCCTCCCGGCGCGGCAGGATGACCCGGAACTCGCCCTCGGGATCGTCGGATTCCAGCAGCCAGAGCTCGCTGGTGATCTTGGATTGCAGCCCGATGATCAGATACTTCTCCGAGCGGGTGCTGCTGATGCCGACCCAGTACCGCTCGTCTTGCTCGTGGAAGACCTTGACGTCCTGGTCGCGCTCGGTGCCGAGGCGGTGCCGCCAGACGGTGTCGGGCCGCCACGCGGCGTTCACGGTCTGATAGAAGACGTGCGTCCCGTCGTGTGACCAGGTCGCGCCGCCCGCGGTGCCCGCGATCTCGTCGGCCAGCAGCTCGCCGGTGCGCAGGTCCTTGAACTTCAGCGTGTACCGCTCGTCGCCGACGATGTCGATCGAGTAGGCGAGCAGGTGGCCGTCACGGCTCACCGAGACGGTGCCCAGGGAGATGAACTCGTGGCCCTCGGCCAGCGCGTTGACGTCGAGGAGCACCTCCTCACCCGGAATCTCCGTGCCCACAACCAATTGCGGCGGCGTCCAGGCGTCGATGCCCTCGGCGTTCGCATCGATCGGGCACCGGCAGCTGGCGCCGTACTGCTTGCCCTCGAAGCTGCGCGAGTAGTACCAGTGGTCGCCGATCCGGGTCGGCACGGACAGATCGGTCTCCAGGGTGCGCGACTTGATCTCGTCGAAGATCTTCTCGCGCAGCCCGCGCTGGTGCGCGGTCTGCGCCTCGGTGTAGGCGTTCTCCGCCGTCAGATGCGCCACGACCTCCGGGTCGTCCTTCTCGCGCAGCCACTCGTACTCGTCGATGAAGACATCACCGTGATGCTCGCGCTGCTCCGGCACCCGCTTGGCGATCGGCGCCGCCACCACACTCTCGACAGACATGGTCCTACCCTACTGTTCCGAGGCGCTGGACCTCGGGTGATGCGCCTGTCCCGGTGCCCGCCGCGGCGGTAGTCTCGCCTGCATGCGCTCCACCCTGGCCGTACGGGTCGCGGCCGTCCTCGCAATGTTCTTCTCGCTCACCGGAATCGGCGCCCTGGCGCCGGCCGCCGCGTGCGCCTGCGGCGGGGTGGCCCTGCCACGCGACGCGAACACCGTCGCCTCGGTGCACAACGAGGTGGCACTCGTCGACTGGGACGGGCGGCGCGAAACCATCGTGATGCAGCTCGCGCTGCAATCCGGTACCGACAATGCCGCCCTGATCGTGCCGACGCCGGCCCCGGCCCAGGTCTCGGCGGGGACCGCCGCGACCTTCGCCGAGCTGAAGCGGCTGACCGCGCCCGCGGTCCACACCGAACGGCGCTGGTTCTGGTCGGCCGACGAGGGCGCGATGGCCGGCGCGCCCGGCGGGCCCACCGTGCTCGGCCAGGTGCAGCTGGGTCCGCTGGAGGCCACCACGCTCACCGGTGGTGAGCTGGACGGTGTCCGGAACTGGTTGCGCGACAACGGCTACGTGCTGCGCCCGGAGGTGGTCGCGACGCTCGAGCCGTATCTGCGCGCGGGCTGGTCGTTCGTCGCGATGCGGCTGACCAGCAGCAAGCCGCTGGCCGGAGCGCTCGACCCGGTGCGGCTCAGCTTCGACTCCGACCGGCTCGTCTATCCGATGCGGATGTCTAGCGCGGCCACCGCCGCCCAATACGTGCGGCTGTACGTACTCAGCGACCATCGAGTGCGGCGCGATGACCCGGACGCCGGAAACCAGGTCGTCGCCGTCGATTTCGCGGGGCGGATCGGCGCGGCGACCGACCCGGATCTGGCCGGACCGGCCGCCGCCGGCCGCGACTACCTGACCGAACTCTCGATCGCGATCCACCAGCCGTCCGGCATCACCAGCGATTTCGGCTTCGCGGCCGCACCGTCGGACACCACCTATCGCCAGGTGATCCGGCGGCGCGAGGATGTCGCGCTGTTCGGGGTACCCGCCGGGCCGCCGCTGCTGGTCGGCGCGCTGCTGGTGCTGGCGGTCGGCATCGGCGTGGTCGTGCGCCGGGTCCGCGGGGCCTAGGCGCCGAGCGCCGCGCCCAGGGTGGGCCAGGACGCGTGCAGGGTGTCCTGCCAGTAGGACCACGAGTGCGTGCCGGTCAGGCTGTGATCGATCTGGGCCGGGATGCCCAGCCCGCGCAGGCGCTCCCCGAAGGACACCACACAGGCGTTCACGCCGGTTTCGATCGGGCCGCCGAACACCAGGTTCTCGGGCAGCTGCGGTTTGATCTCCAGCTCGTGCTTGCCGGGGATGCCGGTGCCGGTGGAGAGATAGATCGTCTTGCCGCGCAAGCGTTCCGCCAGCAGCGCGGGATCGTGCGCGCCCCATTCCGGACTACCGGGCGGGCCCCACATGTTCAGCGGGTTGCCGCCGCGGTTGGCGACGGAGAACATGATCGCGGGCGCGGCCATGCCGGTATCCGGGCAGGCGCTGTACCCGGCGACCGCGCGATAGAGCTCCGGATGACGGGCGGCGAGGATGAAGGCGGCGTTGCCGCCCATCGAGAGCCCGCCGATCCCGTTGACGCCGTTGCCGTTGAACTCGGCGTCGATGATGGGCGGCAGTTCCGCGGTGAGGAAGGTTTCCCACTGGTAGCGGCCGAACCGCGGGTCGTCCTGCTGCCAGTCGGTGTAGTAGCTGGCCTGCCCGCCCACGGGGAGCACCACGTTGACCCGCTTGTCACCGAAGAACGGCTCGGCGTCGGTGGCGTTGGTCCAGGTGCTCTGCCCGGCACCGGGATCCAGGCCGTCGAGCAGGTAGTAGGAGGGGCGCGCGCCGCCGTCGGCGGGATGCAGCACGTCCACCTGGATGATCCGGCCCATCGCCGCGGAGTCGATGAAGACCGCCGAGCGGGTCGGGCTCCGCTCCTCGATGTGCACCAGGCGCGCGGCCGTGGCGGTCGCCGGCTCGGCGGCAGTCGGCCATACACCCGCGAGGGCGAACACCAGCATTGCTACAGCTACCATCGCTCGGCGCACAACACACCTCCGGTCACCGCATTGCGTTACCTGCCAAGCTATCCCACCATCGCTATATATGCGATGAAACAGTAATTTAGCATCCGGTCAGCAAACTATCCGGTACGGAAGAAGCATGGTTACCGGCTACCGCTCGAGCGCACCTCGGATCGATCCCGCGAGGTAGTCCAGATCCGCCCGCCGCGGGCTGGTCGGCCGGCCCCGCAACCCGAACCCGTCCCCGGGCAGCCGCGGAATCACGTGCAGGTGCACATGGAACACCTCCTGCCCCGCCGTCACACCGTCCGCGAGGAAGAAATTGACCCCGTCGCACGCCACCTCACTGGCCCGCAACGCCGCCGCCAGCCGCTGGCCCACCTGAAAGAGCTTGCCCCCGACCATCGGATCCAGCTCGGCCAGACTCCGCGCCGCCACCTTCGGCACCACCAGCACATGCCCCGGCGTCATCGGCCGGATATCCAGGAACGCCAGCACATCGTCGTCCTCGTACACCTTGCTGGCGGGTGACCGCCCGGCGACGATATCGGCGAAAATCGTGTACGGATTCACCCCGCGACCCTAACCGGCCCCGGTCCCGAACCCTTGCGGGACTACAGGATCGGGGACGGGGTGTAGCGGGCCGCGTCGGGGTACTGGGCGGCGAGCTTCTCGACGGCGGCGAGGACGTCGGCGACCTGGGCTTCGGCCGCGCCGATGAAGGCGGACTTGTCGGCCAGGGCGGCGTCCAGCGCCGGGCGATCGAGCGGGAAGCGGGGGTCGGCGGCCAGGCGGTCGAGCAGGTCGGGTTCCCGGCCCTGCTCCCGCATCGCCAAGGCGACGGCGACGGCGTGCTCCTTGATGACCTCGTGCGCGGTCTCGCGGCCGACGCCCGCGCGCACCGCCGCCATGAGCATCCGGGTGGTGGCCAGGAACGGCAGGTAGCGGTCCAGTTCGCGGGCCACGACGGCCGGGTAGGCGCCGAACTCGGCGAGCACGGTGAGGAAGGTTTCCATCATGCCGTCGATGGCGAAGAAGGCGTCCGGCAGCGCGACCCGGCGCACCACCGAGCAGAAGACGTCGCCCTCGTTCCACTGCGCGCCCGCCAGCTCGGCGGCCATCGAGGCGTAACCGCGCAGCACCACCTGCAGGCCGTTGACGCGCTCACAGGAGCGGGTGTTCATCTTGTGCGGCATCGCGGAGCTGCCGACCTGACCGGGCTGGAAACCCTCGGTGACCAGCTCGTGGCCGGCCATCAGGCGGATGGTGTGCGCGAAGGAGGACGGGCCCGCGCCGAGCTGCACCAGCGCGGAGAGCACGTCGTGGTCCAGCGAGCGCGGGTAGACCTGGCCGACGCTGGTCAGTACGTTCGCGAAACCGAGGTGGCGGGCGACCTGCTGCTCCAGGGTGGAGAGCTTCGCGGCGTCGCCGTCGAGCAGGTCGAGCATGTCCTGTGCGGTGCCCATCGGGCCCTTGATGCCGCGCAGCGGGTACCGGTCGAGCAGCTCGCGCAGGCGCTGCAGCGCGATCAGCACCTCGTCGGCGGCCGAGGCGAAACGCTTGCCGAGGGTGGTGGCCTGGGCGGCGACATTGTGCGAACGACCCGCCATCACCAGCGCCTGGTACTCCCCGGCCCGCTCGGCCAGGCGCGCCGCGACCGCGACACCGTGGGCGTGCACGTGCTCCAGCGACAGCCGGATCTGCAACTGCTCCACGTTCTCGGTGAGGTCGCGGCTGGTCATGCCCTTGTGCACGTGCTCGTGCCCGGCCAGCGCGTTGAACTCCTCGATGCGCGCCTTCACGTCGTGGCGGGTGACCCGCTCGCGCTCGGCGATCGAGGCCAGGTCGACCTGGTCGATGACGCGCTCGTAGTCCTCGAGCACCCCGGCCGGCACCTCGATGCCGAGCTCGGACTGCGCCCGCAGCACCTCCAGCCACAACCGGCGCTCGAGCACGATCTTGTTCTCGGGCGACCAGAGGCGCACGAGTTCCGGGCTGGCATACCTGGTGGCGAGGACGTTCGGCACAAGACTCACGTCTTACGAGTCTAGTGCCCGGTACCTGTCCACTTGCTGGGGCGTCGCCGGCGCGACGATATCGATGATCTCCAACAGTGCACCGCGTGCCATTCGGCGCGGTTCGGGGTCGAGTTCGGTGAGCGCCGCGACCACCGCGCCGTCCACCACCGCGACCAGCCGGCGCACCTGTTCGTGCCGGACCAGGCGGTCCGAACGGCGCAGCACGTCGCCGAGCAGCTCGTCGAGTTGCGCGCGCAGGCGTAGTTGCACCTCGCGCAATTCCGGATGCCGGGCCGAGGCCACCGACCGCTCGTAGCGGGCGATCAGCTGACCGAGCCGGTCCGGCGAGGTACGGGGCGCGCCGTGGTTGCGGTGCGCCTCGAGGCTCGGGTTCTCGTCGTGGCCGTCGGCGCCGACCAGCAGATCCAGCAGCAGATCCACCGTCGCCTCCGCGCCGCGGCGGCGATGGGAGACCTCGCCGACCCGGCGGCGCATCGCGTCCAACTCCGCGTTGCCGCTGAACTCGACCGCGCGCGCGATCAGATCTTCCAGCGACTCGAAGTAGTACGTGGTCGATGCCAACGGCAGATCGGCGCGCGTGGCCACCGATCGATGCCGCACCGCATCGAATCCGCCTTCGAGTAACAACTCGGCGGCGGCCGCTACCAAAGCCTGGCGACGCCGTTCGCCTTTGGGGGTCGTCGCGGTTATCACCGTGCCATCGTGCCAGTCGTCATCGGTTCACCCGTGCGAAATCGTAAGAGGAATCCCAGCCATCGATGTTTTACCGCATTCCCCACGCCCGGGTGCGAATCTCGGCAAACTTGTTGCCGGGCACAATTATTCAGCCGCGCAGGTATTGACCCAGGCGGAGCAGGGCCGCTTCGATATCCGCGGTCGCGCCCGCGAAAGAGAACCGAACGGTCCGATGGCCATTCACGGTGTCGAAATCGATGCCCGGCGCCAAGGCTACGCCCGTGGCCTCGAGCACTTCCGCGCACCACTTACGCGAATCGTCGGTCAAATGACCAATATCGGCATAGGCGTAGAACGCGCCGTCGGCCGGCGCCAAATCGGTGATGCCGAGCGCGGTCAGACCGTCCAGCAACAGCTTGCGATTGATCGCGTAGCGCGAGACATGGCCGTCGAGTTCGGCTTTCGCCTCCGCGCCGAACGCGTGCAGCGCCGCGTACTGCGAGATGGCCGGCGGGCAGACCGTCATGTTCGAGGCCAGCCGCTGCAAAGCGGGACGCAGGTCGGCCGGGGCCAGCATCCAGCCCAGCCGCCAGCCGGTCATCGAGAAGTACTTCGAGACCGAGCCGATCACCACCGAGTTGCGCGAGGTCGCCCAGGACGAGCGCGTGTCCTCCGCGCCGTAGGTGATGCCGTGATAGATCTCGTCGGAGATCAGCAGGGTGCCGTGCTCGTCGCACCAGCGGGCGATGGCGGCCAGCTCGTCCGGTTCGATCATCGTCCCGGTCGGATTGGCCGGGCTGGCGATGATCAGGCCCTTCGGCGGCTCCGGCAGCGCCGCCAGCATCGCCACCGTCGGCTGGAACCTGGTGTCGGCGCGGCAATCCAGCTCCACCACCCGGCAGCCCAGGGCGTTCAGGGTGTTCCGGTAGGCGGGATAGCCCGGGCGGGCCACCACCACGGTATCGCCGGCGTCGAAGGCGGCCAGGAAGATCAGCGTGAACGCGCCCGAGGAACCGGTGGTCACCACCACGTCGTCGGCGTCCACCTGGTAGCCGTAGGTCCGGCGATGATGCTCGGCGATCGCCGCACGCAGCGGCAAGATCCCGAAAGTCTCGGTGTAACCCAGCAATTCCGCGTCGATGGCCTGCTTGGTGGCGCGTAGCACCGGCGCCGGGGCCGGTGTCGAGGGCTGCCCGGCAGCGAGAACGACCACGTCACCATGGGTGCGGGCACGTTCGGCGGCGGCTTTCCAGACATCCATCACGTAGAAAGTGGGAATGATCGACCGGCGAGATTCTCGGGACACCCGAGAGACCGTAACCGCTGCGGACGCGCGACACCACGGGCCCGCACAACCTTTGTCGCAGGCGCGACAAAGGCTAGGGTCGGCCTAATGCTTGACAGTGCCAGACCACTCCGTCGGCTTCGCCGCCCGCCGTCGCCCAGCGCGCGCCGCGCGGGGCTGGACGGGGTGCGCGGAGTGGGCGGCATCGGCGTGGTCCGGCCCGACTGGCGCGCCAGATTCGCCGACCGGCCGCCGAATTCCCGAGCCCGGTCGCTACGCGTCAGACAATGGATCGACGAGCTATCGAGCAGACCACGCCCGGACCTGAGACAGCTCTGGGCGCGGCAGAGAAATCGGGACTACAGAGCGCTGCTCTGGCAGCACCGCGGAAAACTGACGGTTTTCCTGGCGGTGGCGCTGTTCGCCTCGGCCGACTCCTCCTTCGACTGGGGCGTCACCGACCGCACACCCGGCCCGAACCAAGCACAACGCGTCGCCTTCGCGCACGAACAACTGATCCAGCCCACCGTGCCCTCGGTGAAGCGCTATCTCACCGCCATCGCCAACGGTGAGCGCATCCGCGAGCAGGCTGTAGTCGCCGCCGCCGCCCGCGCCACCCTCGAACGCGCCAAAGCCGAAGCCGCCGCGGCCACCGCGGGCGAAGTCCAGCCCTGGATGTCGGCCACCACTCCCCTGCCGCCCGGCTCGATCCTGCCCGGTATCGCCGGCATGGTTCTCCCCACTCGCGGCACCTTCACCTCGGGATTCGGTTCCCGCTGGGGCACTTTCCACAACGGCATCGACATCGCCGGGCCGATCGGCACCCCGATCTACGCCGTCGCGAGCGGCACCGTCATCGACGCCGGCCCGGCCCAGGGCTTCGGCCTGTGGGTCCGCATCCGCCACGACGACGGCACCATCACCGTCTACGGGCACATGTACGACTTCTTCGTCTCGGTCGGCGAACGCGTCCCGGCCGGGCTGCAGATCGCGCGCATGGGCAACCGCGGCGACTCCTCCGGGCCGCACCTGCACTTCGAGGTCATCGCCCGGGGCCAGCACATCGACCCGCAGGCCTGGCTGGCCGCGAACGGCCTCGGCTTCTAGACGGTGATGCGGTTCTCGACCGCGGCCAGGCCGATGTCGGTGCGGAAGTGGCTGCCCGGGAGCTTGATCGCGGGGATCCGGGCGTAGGCGTTCGCGCGCGCCTCGGACAGATCGGCGCCGACGCCGACGACATTGAGGACGCGCCCGCCCGCGGACACCAGGGCGCCGTCCTCGCGCAGCGCGGTCCCGGCGTGCATGACCGAGGTGTTCTCGTCCGAGGCGCTGTCAGCGGCGCCGGTGATGACATCGCCCAGCCGCGGACGGCCCGGGTAGTTCTCGGCGGCGATGACCACGGTGATGGCCGAGCCGTCCCGCCAGCGCGGCGCGGCGACCTCGGCGAGCGTGCCGGTGGCGGTGGCGTTCAGCAGTTCGCCGAGCGGGCTGTCGAGCAGCGCGAGCACGGCCTGGGTCTCCGGATCACCGAAGCGGCAATTGAATTCGACCACCGCGGGACCGCCCGCGCCGATCGCCAGACCGGCGTAGAGCAGGCCGGAGAACGGGCAGCCGCGGCGCACCATCTCGGCGGCGACCGGCTCGACCACGTCGGTCACGATGGCGGTGACGGTTTCGGCGGGCAGCCACGGCAGCGGGGTGTAGGCGCCCATGCCGCCGGTGTTCGGGCCGGTGTCGCCGTCGCCGACGCGCTTGTGGTCCTGCGCGGGCAGCAGCGGGACCACGGTCTCGCCGTCGACGAAGCAGAACAGCGAGACCTCGGGGCCGTCCAGGAACGATTCCAGCAGCACCGGGTGGCCCTGCTCCAGCAGTTCCGCGCCGTGATCGCGGGCGGCCAGCCGGTCGGTGGTGACGACCACGCCCTTGCCCGCGGCCAGGCCGTCGTCCTTCACCACCCAGGTGGGGCCGAAACGGTCCAGGGCGTCGTCCAGTTCGGCCGGGGTGTCCACGATCTCGCTGTGCGCGGTGCGGACACCCGCCGCCGTCATCACGTCCTTGGCGAAGGCCTTGGAGCCCTCGATGCGCGCGGCCGCGGCCGACGGGCCGAAACAGGCGATGCCCGCGGCGCGGACCGCGTCGGCGACGCCGAGCACCAGCGGGACCTCGGGGCCGACCACGACCAGGTCGGCGTCCAGCTCGGTGGCCAGCGCCGCGACGGCTTCCCCGGAGGACGGGTCGATCGGATGGTTCTGCGCGTGCTGCGCGGTACCCGGGTTGCCGGGCGCCGCGAACAGCGCGGTCACCGCGGGGTCCTTGCGCAGGGCAAGAACGAGAGCATGTTCACGGGCTCCGGAGCCGATCACGAGTACGCGCACGGCCAACAGCTTAAGTGGGCACGTCGGCGGCGCACCAAGAGGATGATGGTTGGGGACGGGTGTGGAGCGATTCACACTGATCCCCAACACATCTGAAGGTTGTGGTCGACCGTGGGTCTGATCGACGGAATCATGGGCAATGCCGGGCGGCTCGATCCGGCGAAGGCCCAGCAGGAGTACGCCAAGCTGCTCGGCGCCGAGGAAAGCGTCTACGCGGCGTATCTGCTCGTTCGCGACGCGATCTTGTTCACCAACCGCCGGTTGATCCTGGTGGACAAGCAGGGCGTGACCGGGCGCAAGGTCAGCTATCACAGCGTGCCCTACCGGGCCATCACGCATTTCTCGGTCGAGACGGCGGGCACCTTCGATCTGGATGCCGAGCTCGTCATCTGGATCGCGGGCACCGCCGAACCCCTGCAGAAACGGTTCAACCGGCAGGTCGACATCTACGAGGTGCAGGGCATCCTGTCGCACTTCGCTGCGGCGTAGCGCGGGATACGCTGCGAGGCATGGCTTCTGTCTTCAGCGCGATCATCGAAGGTCAGCTCCCCGGCCGGTTCGTCTGGGCGGACGACGAATTCGTCGCCTTCCTGACCATCGCCCCGGTCACCCAGGGGCACACCCTGATCGTCCCGCGCAAGGAAATCGACCAGTGGCAGGACGTCGACGGGAGCACCTTCGCCCGCCTCAACGCCCTCGCCCAGACCATCGGCCAGGCCGTCCGCAAGGCCTTCGACGCCCCCCGCGCCGGCCTGCTCATCGCCGGCCTGGAAGTCCCCCACCTGCACCTGCACGTCTTCCCCGCCTACTCCATGGGCGACTTCGACATCTCCGGCGCCAACCCCGACCCCACCCCCGACTCCCTCGACGAAGCCCAAGCCAAGATCAAACAGGCCCTGCACGACCTCGGCCACTCCGCCCACGTCCCGGACTGAACCGAAGCACGAAAAAGGGTGGTCACCGGTGTGGTGACCACCCTTTTCTGCGTGAGCCCCCTGTCAGGATTGAACTGACGACCTTCGCTTTACAAGAGCGGTGCTCTACCACTGAGCTAAGGAGGCGGGTGAGCGGAGGACATCATAACCGGGCGCGCCGCCCGCGCGACACCGAGTAACGGTGCCGCGCACGGCGGCGGCTCAGCTTGCGGTCCCCGGCGCAGTATTCAGCTACCGCGGGTCAGGACTGGGCGCCCTGACGTGCCGCGTCATCGGCGGCCATGGCATCACGCAGGCTCTTCGGACGCATATCCGTCCAGTTCTTCTCGACATATTCGACGCAGGCGGCACGGCTGTCCTCGCCGAACACGACTCGCCACCCGGCCGGGACCTCGGCGAAAGCCGGCCACAGGGAATGCTGTTCTTCGTCGTTGACCAGAACGAAGAAGCGGCCGTCTTCGTCGTCGAAGGGGTTGGTGCTCAATTTCACCTCACTGGATACTGGCGCTGTGTATTGGACCGGCTCCTGGGCCCGTCCGGCGCCAAGCTTGTGCCACAGCACAAGTGGAGCGCCGGATGACTCCCCGAGCGTGTGTCGACCCTAGCAAGGCCGACGTTACCTGTAGGGGGTTACCTCATGCCGCGAAAAAATCGAGCAGGATCTTGTTGACCGCCTCCGGCCGTTCCAGGTATCCGAAGTGCCCCGCATCGGGAATCTCCTGGTAGCGCGCGCCCGGGATGGCGTCGGCAACCTCCCTGGACAGGTAGGGCGGGATCATCCGGTCGTCGGCGAAACCGACCGAAAGGCACGGCACGGTGATGCCACGGTATGCCTGGACCCGGTCGAAATCGTGGTCCATGCGGCGCTGAGCGCGGATACCCGGCGTCACCGGCCCACCCGTGAACTCGAACAGATCCAGCCAATCCCGGGCCGCGTTGGCGTTGGCCATCGTGGCCGGGGAGAGGTTCATCACGGCGGTCATCGCCGCCTCGTATTTCGCGGGCAGCTGCGCCCCGCTGGCGTCGAGGGCGTGCTCGCCGAGCGAGAGCGTCTTCTGGAACTGATCCAGCCGCCCGTGCCCGGCCATGAACACCGCCTTGCGCACCAGATCGGGCCGGGCCAGCGCCAGTTCCTGCGCCACCCGCGCGCCCATCGAGGTCCCGACGACCAGCGCCGGACCCTCGCCGAGCAGCTCGATCAGGGCCGCGGTGTCGGCGACCAGCTCATCGATGTGGATGCCGCCGGCGCCTTCGAAGGTGGGCGCGATGCCGCGGTTGTCGAAGGTGCACACGCGGTATCCGGCGGCGAGCAACGCGGGTACCTGATGTAATTCCCAGACCCGTCCGGGGCTGCCCGTGCCCATGATCATCACGACCAGCGGGCCCCCGCCCTTGACGTCGGTGCCCTTGGCCCGGTCACCCTTGACCTGGTAGTTGAGGGGAATTCCGTTTACCGTGGCCAGCGGCATTGTCGACCCTTTCGTGGAGTTGATGCTGGCCCCCACGGTATAGGGAGCCGCGAGAGGCCGCCGAAGCCATATACCATTGACTATTCGCACGTACGAGCGTAATGAGCCGGGAGGAAAAGAGATGGCCGCGAAGGGCAGCGCGAACGACATCGCGGACGACGAACTGGAACCACTCGCCGACGAAACCGCACGTCAGGCCCAGCGCGTTGTCGCGGCCTACGCTGAGGACGCCGACGAGTGCCGGATGTTGCTGTCGATGCTGGGCATCACTCCGGTCGGTCGCGGCGAATAACGGACTGGGCGGCCGGGTAATACCCGACCACCGTTCGACGACAACGGCGCCGTCGATCTCAACCCCTTGCGTCACCCTCACCGGGCACCGCGACGCGCGAAGGATGCGTGAATGGACCAGATGACCGACCAGCCGTCCGACGACTCCGAGCACCCCCGGTCCGATGCGGGACCGGCGGCGGGCGGGGCGGGCTCCGGCTTCGTCGTCGTCGCCAACCGCCTCCCGGTCGACCTCGAGCGACTACCCGACGGCACCTCCCGCTGGAAACGCAGCCCGGGTGGCCTGGTCACCGCGCTGGAACCAGTCCTGCGGATGAACAAGGGCGCCTGGGTCGGCTGGGCCGGCGTGCCCGATGTCGATGTCGACCCGATCATCGAGGACGGCCTGGAACTGCATCCGGTGCCGCTGACCTCCCAGGAGGTCGCCGACTACTACGAGGGCTTCTCCAACGGCACCCTGTGGCCGCTCTACCACGACGTGATCGTGCGCCCCACCTATGACCGCGTCTGGTGGGCCGCCTACGTCAACGTGAACCGCCGCTTCGCCGAGGCCACCGCCAAGGTGGCCGCCGAGGGCGCCACCGTCTGGGTGCAGGACTACCAGTTGCAGCTGGTCCCGAAGATGCTGCGCATGCTGCGTCCGGATCTGACCATCGGCTTCTTCCTGCACATCCCGTTCCCGCCGGTCGAGCTGTTCATGCAGATGCCGTGGCGGACCGAGATCATCGAGGGCCTGCTCGGCGCGGATCTGATCGGTTTCCACCTACCCGGCGGCGCCCAGAACTTCCTCTATCTGGCGCGCCGGCTGGCCGGCCAGCCCACCTCGCGCGGCACCGTCGGTGTGCGCTCCAAGCTGGGCGTGGTGCAGGTCGGTTTCCGCACGGTCCGGGTCGGCGCGTTCCCGATCTCGATCGCCTCGGCCGAGATGGACGAGCTGTCCCGGCGCAAATCGGTGCGCGACCGGGCCGCGAAGATCCGGGCGGAGCTGGGCAATCCGAAGCACATCCTGCTCGGCGTCGACCGGCTCGACTACACCAAGGGCATCGACATCCGGCTCAACGCGCTGGAGGAATTGCTCGTCGAGGGCCGGATCGACCCGGCCGACACGGTGATGGTCCAGCTGGCCACCCCGAGCCGCGAGCGCGTCGAGTCCTACATCCAGATGCGCGGCGATATCGAACGCCAGGTGGGCCGGATCAACGGCGAGTTCGCCGAGGTCGGGCACCCGGTCGTGCACTATCTGCACCGGCCGATCGCGCGCGAGGAGCTGATCGCCTTCTTCGTGGCGGCCGACGTCATGCTGGTGACTCCGCTGCGCGACGGCATGAACCTGGTCGCCAAGGAGTACGTGGCCTGCCACAGCGGCCTCAACGGCACCCTGGTGCTGAGCGAATTCACCGGCGCCGCAGCGGAATTACGCCAGTCCTACCTGTGCAACCCGCACGATCTGGACAGCGTGAAGGACGCCATCGTCTCGGCCATCGAGGACGAGCGCGACACCAAGCGCCGCCGCATGCGCTCGCTGCGCCGCCAGGTGCTGGCCCACGACGTGGATCGCTGGGCCCGCTCGTTCCTGGAGGCGCTGGCCCAGGATCAGGTGGCGGGTAGCGCGCTGCTCACCGACGACGACGTGTACCCGGAGGAGCGGTCGCCGCGGCGGTAGGGCGTTCACAGGAACCTCCCAGCCTGGGTCCAGCTACTTCGCAGTGGGTTGGCGCAGGATGTAGGTCGTGACAGCATCGCGAAGCGATCCAGTGAGGGGTGGCGGTCGGGCGACGGGTGGGCGAGCTGCGTCTGCCGAGTCGCCCGAGGCCCGGGTGCTGGTCGTCGATGACGAGCCGATGATCGTCGAGCTGCTCGCCGTCAGCCTGCGCTATCAGGGCTTCGAGGTGGAGACGGCGGCCGACGGCGCGCAGGCCCTGGACCGGGCGCGCGTCTTCCGGCCGGACGCGCTGATCGTCGACGTGATGATGCCGGGGATGGACGGCTTCGGCCTGCTCCCCCGGCTGCGCGCCGACGGTGTCGACGCCCCCGTGCTGTTCCTGACCGCGCGCGACGAGGTCCAGGACAAGGTGGCCGGACTGACCCTGGGCGCGGACGACTACATCACCAAACCGTTCAGCCTGGAAGAGGTGGTGGCCCGGCTGCGGGTGGTGCTGCGCCGCGCCGGGCACGGTTCGCCGGAACCGGTGCACACACGCCTGCGCTTCGAGGACATCGAATTGGACGATGACACGCACGAGGTGTGGAAGGCGGGCGAGCCGGTTGCTCTGTCCCCCACCGAGTTCACGCTGCTGCGCTACTTCATGGTCAACGCGGGCACGGTGCTGAGCAAGCCGCGGATCCTGGATCACGTGTGGCGCTACGACTTCGGCGGCGAGGTCGGCGTGGTGGAGACCTACGTGTCGTATCTGCGCAAGAAGATCGACACCGGTGAGCAGCGGTTGATCCACACCCTGCGCGGCGTGGGATATGTGATGCGGAAGCCGCGCGGATGAGCACCGAGCGCGTGCTCGCTCCGAAGCCCTTCCGGAAGACTTACGTGCCCAGGGCATCTCGGCCGCGGCCGGGCCGGATCCAGCGCGCGCGGCAGGCGATCGGCCGCGGGTTCGGCGCGATCCCCTTGCGCATCACCTTGGTCCTGGCCCTGGTCGCGCTGGCGGCGCTGGGCCTGCTTGCCTCGGGCATGGCGGTCACCTCGGCGTTCGAGAAGTCGCTGCTCGATCAGACCGATCAGCAGTTGCGCGAGGCCGGGATGTCGCGCGTGACGATCGCGCGCCCGGCATCGCCGAGCCAGACGGTCGATCTGCGCACCCCGCCGAGCCCCTTCTATATCGTCACCGAGAATCGCAGTGGCACCGGCGATCTCGTTCTCAAGCCGTTCGGCGTCGATGCCCGTCCGGACCTGACCCAGATCCACGGGCCGCGGGCGATGACCGTCGGCTCGCTCGACGACGCCACGGTGCAGTGGCGCGCCCTCGAGCTGCGGGCCGGCGAGACCACCACCACCGTGGCGGTGCCGCTCACTCAGAACGACAACACCGTGCACCGGCTTGTCATGTTGCAGTTGATGATCGGCGCGGCCATCCTGGCCGTGCTCGCGGTGCTCGCCTATTTCGTCATCCAGCGCAGCCTGCGCCCGCTGGGCCGGGTGGAGAACATCGCCGCCGCCATCGCCCGCGGTGACCTGTTCCGCCGGGTTCCGGTGCGCGGCACCAACACCGAGGTCGATCGTCTCTCGCAATCGCTGAACGGCATGCTCGCCCAGATCCAGTCGGCCTTCGCCGCCACCGAGGCCTCGGAGGCCTCGGCCCGCGAATCCGAGGCCACCATGCGCCGTTTCGTCGCCGACGCCAGCCACGAACTGCGCACGCCGCTGACCACGATTCGCGGCTTCGCGGAGCTGTATCGCCAAGGCGCCAATGATGATCCGGCCCGGTTCATGGACCGGATCGAGCACGAGGCACAGCGGATGGGCCTGCTCGTGGAAGATCTCTTGATGCTGGCCCGCCTGGACGCCCAGCGCCCCCTCGAACTCGGCCCGGTGGACCTGCTGGCCCTGGCCAGCGACGCCGTGCACAACGCCCGCGCCCGCGCCGCCGCGGCCCGCCCGGACGCCCCGCGCCGCCCGATCGAACTCGAAGTCCATTCGGGCGAGGGCACATTGGAGATCACCGGTGACGAGACGCGGTTGCGCCAGGTCCTGGCCAACCTCGTCGACAACGCCCTGACCCACACCCCGCCGGCGGCCGCGGTCACCGTCCATCTCACCCCGGAATCGAACGAGGTGCTGCTCCGGGTCGCCGACACAGGCCCCGGTCTCCCCGCCGATCAGGCGGCCCGCATCTTCGAACGCTTCTATCGCACCGACGGCTCGCGCACCCGCACCAGCGGCGGTACCGGACTGGGTCTGTCCATCGTCCAGGCCCTGGTCACCGCGCACCGCGGCAAGGTCACGGTCGACAGCGCGGAGGGCGAAGGCACCACCTTCACCGTCCGGCTGCCCCGGGAGCAGGACTAGACCGGCGTGACCGCGTCGACCAGCCAGCCGCTGTCGGACTTGTCCAGGGTGACCCGGACCCGACTGCCGGTGGTGGTGCCCTGCGGGGTGTCCTTGCTGGTGGTCACCTGATTGAGGAACAGCAGCACCACGGCGTGATCGGCCTCGGCGGAGACGACGCCGCCGGCCTGCGCGGTAGCGCGCACGGTGAGCTGCTTGTCCTTGGCGCCGGGCGCGATGGCCTGGTTGATCAGCTTGAGGTAGTCCTCGCGGAATTTCGGCGAGAGCGCGTCGGCGGCCTTCGGCAGTTCCTTGTCGACGGTGTTGAAGTCGTAGGTGAACATGGCGGCCACCGAGCGGCTGGCCACCTCGACGACCTCGCCGCGCGCCTGTTCGACGCGCTCGCCGTCCCAATAGCGGTAACCGTTGATGCCCATGATGACCAGTGCGGCGGCGACCAGCACCCCGGCGATGGCGGCGGTGATCAGGCCGCGGGTTCCGAGTTTCATGCCACGAACTCCACATTCGACGCGGACATCCCGGAATCGGTGCGATTCACGGTGATCCGGAACCGGTAGAACCGGGTCTGCGGGTCGTTGGAGCCCGCGTTGGTCAGGGTCTGCTTGGCGGCCACCAGCACCACGGCCTGGTTCTCGTCGTCGCGCACCAGCGCGGCCTCGATGATCTCGCCGTTGGACACGACCTTGGCCTGCTGCACGATCTGCAGGAACGGATCGACGCGGCCGTCGAATTCGGTCTTGAACTTGCCGGAGGCGGTGGCCAGGATCCGGTCCACGTCTTCCTTGGCCGAGTCGGCGCGGATGGTGGTCAGATTCAGCACCGCCTGGCGGGCGGCCTGCAGGTATTCGGTCCGGCGGTCCTCGCGGACGCTGTTGTCGTGGATCAGGTAGAACGAGACGCCCGCGCCGACCATGAGGGCCAGCACCAGCACGACACTCGCGGCCACCGCCACGATCCGGCGCGCGCCCGGCTTCTTGCGGGCGGGCTTCGGAGAGTCGCCGGACTTCGGGAATGCGAGGAAGTCGGCGGCGGCGGGGACCGTTGCCGTCTCGGCCGTCGGCGCTGCCTCGGCGTCCTTGGTCAGCGCGACCTTCGCGGTGTCGGCGGCGGGCGGTTCCGGAGTCGGTTCGGACGCCCGCTGCTGCGGAGCGGGCTGCCCCTCGGCAACGGCGGGACTGGTTTCCGTGGCCTTCGCGGACCCGGTCTCCTCGACCGGTGGCCCGGCCGCCCGGCCCGCACGACGTCGGGTGCGGGGTGTCTCACCGTTGTTCTGGGTCATCGTTGTTGCTCCTCGAACATGGCCTGCCAGCTCGCCGGAATCGCGCCCGATCCGCCGGGCCCGACATCGCCTTGCCGGTAGGTTCTACCGTCGGTACCGATGTACACCCCGGTTTCCGGGTCGTAGCTCCGAGCCGCCGCGGGTGTCTGGCCACCATAGGCCGCCGGTGCGACCGGCGTCACATCCGGGGTTTGCGGATCGGTTGCGGGCTGGGTCGGGGTGACCGGCCCGTAGAGCGGGTTGTCGCCTTCGGGGACGTACCCGGTCCGGCACAGCTCCGGGGTCGGCGCACGCCGGCCGGGGAACTCCGCGCACGGGGTGTTGCGGATGCCGCGCACGCTGATCGGCGAATCCTGCGGCACCTTGCAGTACAGCCCGGGCGGGCTGTCGGTGAAGCTGAGGTCCGCGGGCGAGCGGCGCTCCTCCGCGGTCAGGAAGCCAGTGGTGCAGGCGGGCGGATCATTCACTATCGCTTGGAAATTCACCATCGCGCCGTACTTGGACGGGCCGCGGATGATGGTCTTGAGCGCCGCGATCAGCGGCGGGAAGACCACCATGATCTGTTCCAGCCCAGCGTGATACGTGACGCCGACCTGCCCGAGGCTGACCAGATTGTTCAGCAGCAGCGGCAGCGTGGGCCGCAGCGACTCGAACTGCGCGCTCACCGTCTGCATGGCCGAGGGGCCGTCGCGCAGGATGCCGCGCAGCGACGGATCATGCTGGCGCAGTTGATCGGTCACCGTCGCGAGGTCCTGGGTCCAGGACCGGATGGCGGCGTCGGATTCGATCTGGGTGTCCAGCAGCGGACCGATCTGATCGAGCAGCTTCTTGGTCGGCTCGGCGCTGTTGTTCGCCTCCTGGATCAGCAGCGCGGCCGAGTCGATGAAGCGCTGCAGATCCGGGCCTGCGCCGTTGAAGGCCTGGAAGGCCTCGTCGATGACCAGCCGCAGCCGGGTGTCGGCGACGGTGGACAGCAGCCGGTCGCTCTGGTCGAGCAGGCTGCCGACATCCTGGGGCAGCCGGGTGCGATCCTGCGCGATCACCGCGCCGTCGGCGAGGTTGCCGCCCTGGGGATTCTCGGCCGGCACCAGGTCGACATACTGCTCGCCGATCGCGGATACGCTGCGCACCCAGGCGAAGACATCGACCGGGATCTTCTGGTCACTGTCGATGGAGAGTTTCGCCTCGACCCCGTCCGGGGTGAGCACGACCGCCTCCACCTTGCCGATGTTGGTGCCGCGGTAGGCCACATTGGCGGTCTCGTAGAGCCCGCCGGTGGCGGCCAGGCGCACCGTCACGTCGTAGCGGCCGATGCCGAGCATCGCGGGCACCTGCACGTAGACCCCGCCCATGACCACCAGGCCGATCACGGTGAGCACGGCGAAGATGACGAGCTGGGTCCGGACGAAGCGTGTCAGCGTCATCGCGGACCTCCTGCGGGGGCGGGGTTCTCCAGCGGGACCGTCAGCCCGGGAATGGCGGGCAGACCGGGGATCGCGGGCAGACCGGGAATGGTCGGCGTCGGGGTGGCGCTGGGCGCCAGCGGCGCCGTGGCCGGGTTGCCGCCGTCGGTGGCGGTGGTGGGCGCGAAGCTGCCGACGACGCCTTCCGGGCCACCGAAGCGGCCGCCGAGCGGCGTGCCGGACAGCCAGTTGGCGTCCAGCCGCTTTCCGGTCAGGTCGACGGTGATCCACAGGTTCATGTAGTCACCCTTGATCGCCTTGGTGATGTTCTTCATCGGGAAGGGGAAGGTCGGCAGGATCTTCAGCGCTTCGATGAGGTTGTTGCCGGTGTTGGACAGCGTGTCCAGGATCGGCGAGAGGTTGGCCAGGTTGGTCTTGAGGTCCTCGCCGCTGGCGTCGATGATCCGGTCGGCGACATCGCTGAGATCGCCGAGCGCGTTGACCGCGTCGGTGATGCTCTTGGTGCGGTCGGCCAGAACGGTGAGCGCCGGGTGGATCTCGTCGATGGCCTTGCCGATGACATCGCGCTGCTCGGCCAGTTGACCGCCCAGGTAGTCCAGGCCCTCCATGGCCCGGATGATGTCGCCGGTCTGCTGGTTCAGGCCGGTGGTCAGCGTGTTCAGCTGCGGCAGCAGGTCGCGGATGTCGTTCTCGCGGCCGTGCAGGGCCGTATTCAGCTCGCGCGTAATGGTTTCCAGCTGCGAGATGCCGCCGCCGTTGAGCACCACCGACAGCGAGGACAGCACCTGCTCGGTGGTCGGGTAGGCCCCGGCCCGCTCCAGCGGGATGATGTCGCCGCCTTTGAGCTGCCCCACCGGCGCGATGTCGGTCGGCTCGGCCAGTTCGACGTGATTGCTGCCCAGCAGACTGGTCTGCCCGATCTTGGCCACCGCGTTGGCGGGCAGGCGCACATCGGGGTGCAGCGCGACGGTGACCAGCGCGTGCCAGCCCTCGACCTCGATGCCGGTCACGGTCCCGACCGTCACGTCCGACACCCGGACCGGCGAATTCCGGGTCAGGGTGGTGACATTCGGCATCTGGATGCGCACTTCGTAAGCGCCGTCGGCGACTTCGGCGCCGGGCAGCGGCATCGAGTTCAGCCCGTCCCATTCACAGCCGGAGACCGACAGCGTCACCGCGGCGCCCAGCGCGAGCGCCACGACGCGCCTGCGCGAATTGCCGATCATCGGGTTCCTCCTGGAATGGCAAGCCCGGCAACGCCGTTGGGTACGGACACCTCGGGGGCGGACTGACCCGACTGGTCGGCCTGACCGGCCAGCCCCGGCGGGCTGTAGACCAGCTGGTTCGGGAAGGCGTGCACGCCGGTCGCGGGGTTGGTCATGATCGGCGCGTAGTTCATCGCGACCGAGCTGATCACCGGGGCGATCATTTCCGCGCACAGCTGGGCGCTGCGGGCGGAGTCGTTGTTCTCGATGGCCTCGATCGAGCCGCACAGGAAGCTGAGCGGGTCGGCCGGATTGTTCAGCGCGACAGCGCCGCCGAGGGTGCCCTGGGCCGGACTGTAGATCTGATAGAAGTTCACCAGCGCCGTCGGGCCGGAGTGCAGCACCCGCTCGATCTCGGGCCGCTTGTCCAGCAGGATCTGGGTGACCGAGGCCAGGCGCGACATGCCCTCGGTGAGTTCACCGCCGCTGCCCTCGATGAAGCGCTTTACATCCGCCAGCGCGATATCCAGGTTGTCCAGCCCCGCCCCGAGATCGGAGGAGGTGTCGGCGAGTACGTCGGTGACCGAGGCCAGGCGCCCGCCGAACTGCACGATCTGCTCGTTGCTGGCCGAGAGCACCTCGACGAACTTCTGCAGGTTGCGAACGGTGCCGAAGAGGTCGGTGCGGCCGTCGGAGAGCGTGCCCAGCGTCGCCGAGAGCTCGCGCAGGGTGTCGCGGAACTTCTGGCCGTTGCCGTCGATATTGTCGGCCGCGGTGTTGAGGAAGCGCCCGAACGAGCCCTGCGTGTCGTCGCCGACCGGCCCCAGAGTTGTTGCCAGCTTGGACAGTTCGGCCTTGATGTCGTCCCATTCGACCGGCACCGCGGTGCGCTCGATCGGGATCTCGGCATCGTCGGCCATTTTCGGGCCGCCGGTGTAGGCCGGCGCCAGCTGGATGAATCGCGCCGAGACCAGGGACGGCGAGATGATCACGGCCTTGGCGTCGGCCGGCAGGTCGACGCCGCGATCCAGCGTCACGTCCACCTTGACCCGTTCCCGGCCCGGCTCGATCGCGTCGATCTGGCCGACCTTCACCCCGAGCACCCGCACGTCGTCCCCGACGTAGAGCCCGTTGGTGGACGGGAAGTACGCCGTGATGGTGGTCTTGCCGATCCGCGCCACGCCGTTGTACACCCCCACCACCACCAGAGCGGCGACCAGCACACCGGCTACCACCAGCACCCAGCGCGGCAGCTTGGCGACCTTGTTCTGCAACGTCATCGCGGCGGATCCTCTTCTGACGGTCTGATGGTGGTGAGGGGATTCGGCTCGAGGAACATCGTGCGCAGGCTCTCGGGCAGATGCTGCGGCCACGCCATGGCGTCGGCCAGCACCTGCAGCGCCGGCGAGGTCGCGTTGACCACGTAGGCGTTGAACCACGGGCCGCTGCCGACCTGCTCACCGAGCGCGGCCGCGTAGGGCCCGAGGCCGTCGAGCGCGTCATGGATGTTCTGCTTGTTGCGCTCGAGCACCGCCAGCACCGAATTCAACCGGTCCAGCGTGTTCTTCAGCTGGGGCTCGTTGTCGTTGACCAGCCCGGTCAGCTGCTGGGCGATCCCGTTCACGTTCACGATCAGCTGGCCGATGGCGGCGCGCCGGCGGTCCAGCTCACCGAGCAGGTTGTTGCCGTCGAGCAGCAGCGCGTTGAGCTGATTGCTGCGGTCGGCCAGGATCTTGGTGACGCTCTGGGCCCGGGTGAGCAGCTGGGTGAGTGCCTCGTCGCGGGCATTGATGCTGCGCGACAACGCGGTAACCCCGTCCAGCGCCGAACGCAGCGGCGCCGGGGTGTCGGCGAAGGTTTCCGAGAGCGCGTCCAGGGTCTTGTCGACCTGCTGCATGTCCAGGCCCTGCACCGTCGCGCCCAATTCGCTGAGCGCGTCGTTGAGCGAGTACGGCGAGGTGGTGCGGTCCAGGGGGATGGTGTCCTTGGCGCGCAACGCTCCGTGCCCGGCCGGGGTGACCTCGAGCGACTTGCGCCCGAGCACCGTGTTCGTCTTGATCGCGGCCGAGGACTTGTCCCCCAGCACGATCGCCTCGTCCAGGCTGAACTTCACCAGCACTTTCGCGCCGTCCAGCTCGACCTTGTCGACCTCGCCGGTGCGCACGCCCGCGACCTGCACCGCGTCGCCGGGCACCAGCCCGCCGGCGTCGGCGAAGTACGCGGTGAAGTTCGCGCCGCCGCGGATGAAGGGCAGCTGTGTGAACTGCAACGCCGTCAGCGAGATACACACCGCGACCACGATGCCGACGACTCCGATGGTGATGGCCGGAGATCTCTTGGATTCAGCCATCGCTGGCACACCTTCCGGTCGTCTGCCCGCCCGGCAGGGTCATCTCGATCGGCTTGCCGTCCGGTCCGTCCACGAGCAACCAGGTGCCGCAGATGTAGAGCTGCAGGAACGAGCCGTAGGAGCCGATCCGGATCAGCTTCTTGTAGGTGTCGGGCAGTCGCTCGAGCACCCAGTCCAGGGTGTCGCTGCCGTTGTCGAGGTTGGTGGACAGGCGCCCGAGATTGCCGATGGTGCCCGCCAGATCCGGCCGGGCCTGGGCCAGCAGGTCGGTCAGGTCGCCGGTGGCGCCCGCGATGCGCGGGATCGCGTCGCCGATCGGATCCTTGTTCTCCGACAGACCGGTGATCAGGCGCTGCAATTCGTCCAGCGTGGTGGCGAATTGGTCCCCGCGCTGATCGATCGTGGCCAGCACCGTGTTCAGGTTGTTGATCACGTTGCCGATCAGCTGGTCCCGCTCGGACAGCGTCTTGGCGAAGGAGCCGCCGCTGTTCAGCAGCGACACCAGGGTGCCGCCCTGGCCCTGGAAGATCTGCAGCAGCGCGCTGGTCAGGTCGTTGACCTGCCCCGGATCCAGTCCGCGCAGCAGTGGTTTGAAACCGCCGAGCAGCATGTCCAGATCCAAGGCGGGCGCGGTCTTGTCCTTGCCGATGGTGCCGCCCGAGCGCAGGGTGTCCGCGGTGCCCGGCCCCTCCAGCAGTTCCATATAGCGGTCGCCGACCAGGTTCTCGTACTTGATCGTGGCGCGGGTGCTGGTGAGCAGCCGGTACCGGCGGTCCACATCGAATTCGACGTGCGCGAGATTGTCCTTGCCGACCTTCACCGAGGTGACCGAGCCGACGGGCACGCCCGCGATGCGGACCTTCGAGCCGGGCAGCATGCCCGAGGAACTGGTGAACACCGCCTGATAGCCGTGCTCCCGGGAGAAACGCATCTGACTGAACACGACCACCAGGCCGGCGAAGATCAGCGTCATCACCAGCGTGAAGATCGCCAATTTTACTGTCGTCGCGGTGTTTTTCACGGCTTCGGCACCCCCGGCAGGCCAGCGAACAGAATTTGGAAGACCTTGGGCTGGTTCTCGTGGAAGCGCGGCGGTGTCGCGTTCGGCACGTACGGGCCGCCCTCGCTGGTGTCGGTGACGACGTAGTCGGAATGACTCTCCGGCGTCCGATTGGTCACGCCCGCGCAGTGCGGGCCGCCGGTGGCGTTCACCTTCGGCAGGTCGTTCGGATAGGTGTAGGGCTTGGAGCCCAGCTGGAAGTTGGTGTTCATGCCGACGCCGTCGTACATCCCGCCGAAGATCTCCTCGGCCAGCGGCATCAGCTCGCCGATGCCGTTGATCAGGCATTCGGTGGCGGGGTTGTAGTCGTAGAGCAGCTGAACGGTCGGCGTCATCAGATCCAGCGCCGTGATCAGCCGGGTCTCGTTGTCGCGCAGCACCGAACCGGTGGTGTCGGCCAGGCCGATCACGTTGGTCAGCAGCTCGTCGACGTTGCCGGCCTCCTCGGCGAAGGTGCGGCTGGTGGTGGTGGCGTTGTTCATCACGGCCAGGAAGTCCTGGGCGGTGTCGCCGTAGATGCCGGTGACCTCGGCGGTCTTGCCCAGATCCTGTTGCAGGGTGGGCAGATACGGGTTCAGGGTGTCGCGCAGGTAGGAGTTGCTGGTCGACATCAGCTCGCCCAGCTTCTGGCCCCGGCCCTCCAGCGCGGTGCCCAGCGCGGCCATGGTCGCGTTCAGCTTGTCCGGCTCCACCTTGGCCAGCAGGTCGGTCAGATGCTGGAACAGGGTGTTGAATTCGACGGTCACCTTCGAGGCGGCGATGATCGCGCCCGGCCGCAGCGCGGATTTCGAAGGCTGTTCCGGAACAATGAAATTCACGTACTTGGCGCCGAACACGGTGGTGGAACGAATATCCACCGTCGCGTTGTCGGGCACCAATTTGAGCTGATCGGGGTCGATCTCCAGGCGTAGTCGCGCGGACTCGTTCGAGTGCTCGACCGAGGCGACCCGGCCGATCTCGACGCCGCGCACCTTCACCTTGGCATCGGTGTCGAGCACCAGGCCGCTGCGCGGCGCGGTGATGGTGACGGTCTCGGTCGAGGTGAACCCACCCGCGAACATGACCATCGCCAACGCGACGAGGGCGGCCAGCGTGAGCACCATTGCGGCGCCGGCCAATTTGAGCTTCATGGTTCCCATACCGCTTATCCGGAGAGGTGGAAGTTGCCGGAGGTGCCGTAGATGGCCAGCGACACCAGCAGGGTCACCGTGACCACCGCGACCAGCGAGGCACGCACCGCATTGCCGACCGCGATGCCGACGCCCACCGGGCCGCCCGCGGCCGTAAAGCCGTAGTAGGTGTGAATCATCATGACGGCCAACGCCATCAGGATCGCCTGCGCGAACGACCAGAGAATGTCGCTCGGGATCAGGAAGGTCGAGAAGTAGTGGTCGTAGACGCCGGCCGACTGCCCGTAGATGACCACGGTGGCGAACCGCGCGGCCAGGAACGAGGCGATCACTGCGAGCGCGTAGAGCGGGATGATCGCGATCATCCCGGCCAGCACCCGGGTGCCGACCAGATACGGCACCGGCCGGATGGCCATGGTCTCGAGCGCGTCGATCTCCTCCGAGACCCGCATGGCGCCCAGCTGCGCGGTCGAACCCGCGCCGATGGTGGCCGCCAGGCCGATCCCGGAGATCACCGGCGCCGCGATGCGTACGTTGATGAACGCGGAGAAGAAGCCGGTCAGGGCCTCGACGCCGATATTGCCGAGCGAGCTGTAGCCCTGCACCGCGATGGTGCCGCCGGCGAACAGCGTGAGGAACCCGACGATCACCACGGTGCCGCCGATCACCGCCAAAGCGCCCGAGCCCATGGCGATCTCGGCGATCAGGCGGACGGTCTCGGTGCGGTAGTGCAGCAGGGCGCGCGGCAGCGAGGCCACGGTCTCGCCGTAGAACATCGCCTGCTTGCCGATCGAGTCCAGCGAGTCCGACATCCGCCGGGCCCGGCGGACCGCCTTCGGGAAGCGCGAGGAGATTACGAAAGCCATCGAATCACCGCGCCGCGAACTTGATGCCGACCGCGGTGGCCACGACGTTGACCACGAACAAGGCCATGAACGCGAAGACAACGGTCTGGTTCACCGCATCACCGACACTCTTGGGTCCGCCTTTGACGTTCAGGCCGAGGTAACAGGCCACCAGCCCGGCGATCAGCCCGAACAGCCCGGCCTTCACCTCGGAGATGATCAGCTCGGGCAGGTGGGTCAGCAGCGTGATGCCGTTGACGAACGAACCGGGGTTGACGTCCTGCAGGTACACCGAGAACAGGAACCCGCCGACGATGCCGATGGTGCACACCAGGCTGTTCAGCAGCAGCGCCACGAACATCGAGGCCAGCACGCGCGGCACCACCAGACGATGGATCGGGTCGATACCGAGTACGCGCATGGCGTCGATCTCTTCGCGGATCGTGCGGGCGCCGAGGTCCGCGCAGACCGCGGTGGCGCCGGCGCCGGCGACGATCAGCACGGTAACCATGGGGCCGATCTGTGTGACGGCGCCGAAGGCCGCGCCCGCGCCACTGAGGTCGGCGGCGCCGATCTCGCGCAACAGGATGTTCAGCGTGAAGCTCACCAGAACGGTGAACGGAATCGCGACCAGCAGGGTCGGCACGATGGAAACGCGCGCGATGAACCAGGACTGATCGATGAACTCACGCGCTTGGAAGGGCCTGCGGATGCTCGCCCGGGCGACGTCGGCAACAAGTTCGAAGAACCCTCCGACTGCCCGCAACGGCACGGCAAGGACCTCGTTCATTCGCGATCCTCCTTGCTCAACGTGCACGTATTGCTGACGGCACGGCCCCACCCGAGGGCCGCATCGCCGGAATGATTAGAACATGTTCACTTAGTGGCCGCGAGGTTTTTGTCACTTTCGAAGTGCACTTTTCCCCATAATCAGCCTATGTATTTGAAACGTGTGTCAGTTTTGCCTGCTTCGACCTTTGTGAGCCGTCACACACGTTGACACCCATGTCTAACAAAGTCGGGTGCGGTGATCAACAGTTGGACAGATGATCAGGTTGCGATCAGCCGTCTCGCCAACGATCAGCAACTCGCCGCGAGCCGCTGACCACCGCAAACTTGGCAGGAAGCCCAACCGCGTTGTGCGTTAGCCCAACTCGCTCAGGGCGGGGCCCGCCGAGAATGTCCGGTCGGCGGGACGGTCGGCGAAGTAGCCGCTCAGGGTCGCCGCGAGGTCGCCCGCGCCCCATTCCGCGCCCGCGGCGTCGAAGCGCTGCTCCACCACCGGGGCCGCCATCAGTGCCACCATCGGCCCGTAGACCACGAACAACTGCCCGCTGACCGCCTCGGCGGCCGGCGCGGCCAGGTAGGCGACCAGACGGGCCACGTGCTCCGGGGACAGCGGGTCGACCGCGCCTTCGGGCGCGTCGGAGAAGACCGCCTCGGTCATGGCGGTGCGAGCGCGCGGGGCGATCGCGTTGGCGCGCACGCCGTACTGCGCGAGCGCCCGCGCCGCGGTCAGGGTCAAAGCGGTGATGCCCGCCTTCGCGGCGCCGTAGTTGCCCTGGCCCGCCGGACCCAGCAGCCCGGCCTCGGACGAGGTGTTGATCAGGCGGCCGTAGACCGGCGCGCCCGCCGCCTTGGACTTGCCGCGCCAGTAGGCGGCCGCGTTGCGGGTGAGCAGGAAGTGGCCGCGCAGATGCACCGCGATCACCGCGTCGAAGTCCTCGTCGGACATGTTGAACAACATCTTGTCGCGGGTGATGCCCGCGTTGTTCACCACGATGTCGACACTGCCGAAGGACTCCTCGGCGGTGCGGAGCAGCGCGTCGGCGGTGCTCCGCTCGGCGATACTGCCCGCCACGAACTCCGCCTTCGCGCCCAAAGCCCTGATCTCGGCGAGGGTTTCGGCGACCGCGTCGCTCTCGGCGAGATCGTTGACCACCACCGAGGCGCCCGCCGCGGCCAAGGCGAGTGCTTCCGCCTTACCCAGGCCGGCACCGGAGCCGGTGACGATCGCGACTTTGCCCGCCAAGTTAGTTTCAGTGCTCACCGGGCCGACTCTAGAACGTGTTCCTGTTAGCTGGCAAGCATCGATCAGATCAGCTTCAGCGCGGCCTTCGGGCACTGGGCGACCGCGTCCTTGACGTCCTCGAGCTGGTCGGCCGGAATATCGTCGACCAGGACGTGCAGCTGATCCTCGTCATCGAGTTCGAACACGTCGGGGGCGAATCCGACACAGATTCCGTTCGCTTCGCACTGGTCGAAATCGACTGCGACCTTCATGGTTACTCCTTTGCTCGAGCCTCGCTCGGAGCCTATAGGCGATGGCGGCGGGCTGTGCCGCCATCAATCGGATCCACCGTCAATACTGGAACATGTTTCAGTCGATATGCAATCATCAGGTTTACTTGATTCAACTGAAGGCTGAGGTACTGCCATGCGCATTGCGTACACGCCGCAGCAGGAGGAGCTTCGCGCCGAACTGCGCGACTACTTCGCGCGGCTCATCACACCGGAGCGCCGGGCGGCGCTGAGCTCTACCACCGGTGAGTACGGGGAGGGCAATGTCTATCGCGAAGTCGTCCAGCAGATGGGCAAGGACGGCTGGCTCACCATGGCCTGGCCAAAAGAGTACGGCGGCCAGGATCGCACCACAATGGATCAGCTCATCTTCACCGACGAGGCAGCCGTCGCCGGCGCCCCGGTACCGTTCCTGACCATCAACTCCGTCGCGCCGACCATCATGCACTACGGCAGCGAAGAGCAGAAGAAGTTCTTCCTGCCGAAGATCGCCGCGGGCGAATTGCATTTCGCCATCGGCTATTCCGAGCCCGGCTCGGGCACCGACCTGGCCAGCCTGCGCACCTCCGCGGTGCGCGACGGCGACGACTACATCATCAACGGCCAGAAGATGTGGACCAGCCTCATCGCCTACGCCGACTACGTCTGGCTGGCCGTGCGCACCGACCCGACGGCCAAGAAGCACAAGGGCATCAGCATGCTCATCGTGCCGACCAGCGCCGAGGGCTTCTCCTGGACCCCGGTGCACACCATGGCCGGCCCGGATACCAGCGCCACCTACTACCAGGACGTGCGCGTCCCGGTGAGCTCGCTGGTCGGCCCGGAGAACGGCGGCTGGTCGCTGGTCACCAACCAGCTCAACCACGAGCGCGTCGCGCTCACCTCGGCGGGCCCGCTGCAACTGGCGCTGAACCAGGCCGTCGAGTGGGCGCGGGAAACCAAGGCCGCCAACGGCAATCGCGTGATCGACCAGGAATGGGTGCAGATCAACCTGGCCAAGGTCTACGCCAAGGTGGAGTACCTCAAGCTGCTCAACTGGCAGGTCGCCAGCGGCGCCGACCACGGCGGCGACGCCGCACCGAAGATGTGGGACGCCTCCACCTGCAAGGTCTACGGCACCGAGCTGTCCACCGAGGCCTATCGCCTGCTGATGGAGGTCCTCGGACCGCAGGCCTACCTGCGCCAGGACTCCCCCGGCTCCGAGCTGCGCGGTCGCCTCGAGCGCATGCACCGGGCCGCGCTGATCCTGACCTTCGGCGGCGGCACCAACGAAGTCCAGCGCGACATCATCGCCATGACCGCGCTGCGCCAGCCGGCCTCGGCGCGCTGAGAACAGGGGAATACCAATGGATTTCACTCCCACCGAAGCCCAGAACGATCTGGCCGGCCTGACCGCGGAGGTGGTCGGCAAGCTGGTCACCGCCGATCGGCTGCGCGAACTCGACGCCGCGGGCCGCTTCGACGCGGCGCTGTGGACCTCGCTCGCCGACACCGGAGTACTGGCGGCGGCGCTGCCGGAGACGCTGGGCGGCGGCGATTTCGGCATCCTGGAGCAGACCTCGGTGCTGCGCGAACTCGGTAAGGCCGTCGCGGCCGTGCCCTACCTGTCCTCGATCGTGGTCGGCGCGGGCGCGCTGGCCGCGTACGGTTCGGCGGCGCAGCAGGATTGGGCCCGCAAGGCCGCGGCCGGCGAGGTCATCCTCACCGCCGCGCTCTCCGAGGTACACAACTGGGAGCCCGCCAAGCCCACCACCGTGGCGCACGAGGCGGACGGCGGCTGGCGGCTGACCGGCGCCAAGACCACCGTCCCCTTCGCCGACCGGGCCGCCCGAGTCCTGGTGCCCGCCACCGTCTCCGGCGTGCCGGCCCTGTTCCTGGTCGACCCGGCCGACGACTCGGTCACCGCGACCGCGCAGCAGGTCGTGGACTTCAGCGCCGAGTTCGAGCTCGAATTGCACGACACCCCGGCCGAATTGGTCGGCACCGTGGAATCCGGCGCGGAAATCCTGGATTGGATCCTGACCCGCTCCTGGATCGGCCTGGCCGCCCAGCAGCTCGGCACCCTGGAGCGGTCCCTGGAGCTGGTCGCCGACTACGCCCGCGAACGCGAGCAGTTCGGCAAGCCCATCGGCGCCTTCCAGGCCGTCGCCCAGCGCCTGGCCGACGCCTACATCGACATCCAGGGCCTGCGCCTGGCGGTCACCCAGGCCGCCTGGCGGCTGTCGGAAGGCCTGCCGAGCACAGAGGCGGTGCACACCGCCAAGTTCTGGGCCGCCGATGCCGGTCACCGGGTGGCGCACACCCTCGTGCACGTGCACGGCGGCGTCGGCATCGACCGCGATCACATCGTGCACAACTACTTCACCGCCGCCAAGCACAACGAATTCGCGCTCGGCGCCGGCACCGACCACCTGCGCGCCCTCGGCGCGGCCTTGGCCAACCCGGCCTGATCTCGCACACGAGCGGCCCGGCGGTATCCACCGCCGGGCCGTTTTCGTCTGTCACACAGCGTGGTTCGGCGCTTCCGCCGGGAGCCAGCGGCGCTCGTAGCCGAGCCTGCGGGCCAGCCGGGCCAGGCCGCCGAGAACGGCGCGTTGCAGACCGGCGGGGATGCCGCCGAGATAGCCGTCCTGGTAGTCCCACAGCAGCGCGAGGGCCAGCGGGTCGCGCGGCACACCGCCTTTCGTGGTCTTGCCGGCCGCGTCCAGCGCCTGCCACAGCCGGAACATCTCCCAGTGCCGCAGCGGCGGGCGGATCTCGTGATCGATGATCGAGCCCGGCTCCTCGGACCAGAACTCGTGCACCACCCCGGCCGGGGCGGCGGCCGAATCACCCGGCCCCGCCACTACTTCCGCGCCGTCGATGCGGAAGCGCAGCCGACCGCGCCGGACCGTCCACGATTCGGCCAGCACCGGATGCCAGTGCGGCCCGGCCTGCCTGCCCTCCGGAAGCACATGCGCAAGCCGGAGATAGCGCCCCCGCTCGTCCGTGCCCGCTTCGACGAAGGTGACGCGGTGACCACTGCGGAAGGTGAGACTATCCATGGCTCAAATATGAAGGTAACCTTCGTATTGTGTCAATAGGCGACCCCACCTTGCTGAAGCTGCTGGTACAGACGACGCAGGCCTTCGAGCAGGAGCTGAACAGCCGCTTACGCGCGGACCGGTACGACGATCTGCGGCCCGCGCACTACGCGGTGTTCCGCTACCTCGATCCCGCCGGCTCCCGCATCAGCACCCTCGCGGAGGCGGCGGGCATGACCCAGCAGTCGATGGGCGAGCTGATCACCCACCTGGAACGCCGCGGCTACGTCGAACGTCAGGTGGATCCGGCCGACCGCCGCGGCCGGTTGGTCATCCTCACCGACCGCGGCCGGGCCGCCTTGGACGCCGCTGCCGGGCACATCCGAGCCATCGAAACCCAGCTCGGCCACGTCCTCGGCCCGGACGGTCTCGGCGACCTACGATCGCTGCTCACCCGATCCGGCGACATGTTCTCCGCCAGCACACCTTCCGGGAAACGCCGAATCCCGCCATCCTGAGCGCGCTCAGCCGTGTTTCGAGGTCAGGTAGCGCTGGAGTGTGGGGGCGATATCGATGACGAGCTGCTCGGACGTCATGGCGACGACCGGGGGCAGCCGCAGTACGTGCCGGCAGAGGGCCAGGCCGAGGAGCTGGCTGGCGATGAGACCGCTGCGGCGCGGAGCGTCGGCGGGGTCGCCGTAGCGCAGGACGGCGGGCAGGACCTGTTCGGCGAAGACGGCGCGGGCGCGGTCGGCCAGGGCGTCGTCGGTGATGGCGGTGCGGAGCAGCGTGAGCATGACCTCGTTGCCCGGCGGCTCCTCCCAGATCGCCAGGAAGCGGCGAATCAGCAACTCGCCCAGGGTGTCCGGATCGGCGGCCGACAGGTCGGGCAGGTCCAGATCGATGTCGACCGCGGCGGCGAACAGGCCGTCCTTGTTGCCGAAGTAGCGCATGACCATGGACGGGTCGATGGTCGCGTCGGCGGCGATGGCGCGGATGGTCGCCTTGCGGAAGCCTTCGGCGGCGAAGCGTGCCCGGGCCGCTTCGAGGATGGCCGCACGGGTGCCGTCGGACCGGCGGGCAGGCGTCTGATCAGGCTCCACGTTCATGCCAACGATTGTAGGCCAACAACTGTTGACAATCCAAGGCGCCCGATTTACCTTTAAGTCAACAAGCGTTGGCAAACAGATGTTGACTTAGGAGTTCCACCATGAACACCAGCCCGCTCCCCCAGACCACCGCCGTCGTCATCGTGGGCGCCGGGCCCGCCGGCCTCACGGCGGCGATCACCCTCGCCGGCGCCGGTGTGGACTTCCTGCTGCTGGATCGGCTCGCCGAGGGCGCCAACACTTCCCGAGCCGCCGTGGTGCACGCCCGCACCCTCGAGGTGCTCGAAGAGCTCGGCCTCGCCGAAGACCTGATCGGCCGCGGCATCGTGGTGCCGACCTTCCGCGTGCACGACGGGGCGCGGTCGCTGGCGCGGATCGAGTTCGGCGGGCTCCCCACCGCCTACCCGTACACCCTGATGGTGCCGCAGGACACCACCGAGCAGGTGCTGCTGGACCGGCTGCACAAGCTGGGCGGGCAGGTGCGGCGGCCCTACCAGGTCACCCGGGTCGCCGACGAAAATGCCGGTGTGACAGTCGAATACACCGACGATAGCGGTGCCACCGGAACCATCCGGGCCGACTACGTGATCGGGACCGACGGCATGCACAGCGTGGTCCGCGAGCAGGCGGGCATCGGTTTCACCGGCGCCACCTACCCGGAGTCGTTCGTGCTCGCCGACGTCCGGATGACCTGGCCGATCGCCAGGAACGAAGTGGCGCTGCATCTTTCGCCGGAGGGCGTCACGGTCGTCGCGCCGCTCCCCGATGCCGATCAGCCCGATCGCTACCGCGTGGTCGCCACCCTGGACGAGGCTCCCGAACATCCGACCGTCACCGATATCCAGGCGATCCTCGACAAGCGCGGCCCCGGCGGCGACGTGAAAGTCACCGAGGTGCTGTGGAGCTCGCGCTTCCGGGTGCATCACCGGGTGGCCGACAAGTACCGTGCGGGCCGCGTCCTGCTCGCGGGCGACGCCGCCCACGTGCACAGCCCGGCGGGCGGCCAGGGCATGAACACCGGCATCCAGGACGCCGCGTTCCTTGGCCCGCTCGTAGCCCGCGTCATCAACGGTGAGCCGCAGACCATCCTGGACGACTACGAAACCACCCGCCGCCCGGTCGCGCTGGGTGTCGTCGCCTTCACCGACCGGATGACCCGGATGGCGACGCTTCGCCCGCGCCCGGCCCGGCTGCTGCGCAACACCGTGATGTCGCTGGTCACCCGCATTCCCGCGGTCCGCACCAAGCTGGCGTTCCGCATCGCGGAGCTACAGACCCGCTGAGCACGAAAGGCCCGCCGGATCGAGTCCGGCGGGCCTTTTCGCGGTCGAAGTGCCTACTGCGCGGCGATTTCCGCCGGGTGGCGATATCCCTTGCCGAAGTTGACCGCGCGCTCGGCGTTCGACAGCGCCGTCACCACACAGGTGCCGAAGGAGCCGCGGCGATCGAACAGGGTCGCGCTGCCGACGGCCACGCCGTCGGCAGTGAGGTGGTTCTCGGCCTCCAGGCCGATTTCCAAGCCCTCCGAGGCCCGCGCCAGCACGATGGTGAGGTCGGCGTTGATGAAGCCGACGCCCTCGGTGCCCCAGTTGGTCAGCAGGCTGGTCGACTCACCGATGACGGCCGCGCCCACGAACGCCGACGGCGCCTCACCGAGAACCGCGGAAATCGGGGTCTGCCACATCTTCTTGTGGCCGTCGTTCTGGTGGTCGCTGATCCGATTGGTCCAGCCGTCGGGCCGGTCGCTGCTGTTCCACCACGGCACGGTCGGGCCCTCGGCGGGCGGCACGTCCGGCGGCTGCGGCGCCTCGGCCCGGGTCCACCGCTCACCCGGCGGCTGCTCCGAGAGCTTCAGGAAGACCGCCGACGCCCGGGCCACCGCCTTGCCGTTCTGATGCAGGACGGCATCGGCCACCACGATCCGGTTGCCCGTGCGGACGACCTCGGTCGTCACGGTCGTGGTCACCTTCTGGGCCGGCCGGAACATGTCGACGGTCAGCCGGGACGGCAGGAAGCCCGCGGGACAGTGCGCGTTCTCCAGCTCCCGGGCCAGCAGACCGCAGACGGCCGGCCCGTTGATCATGGTGGGCGACCAGGCGCTCTGCGCGAACGGCAACGGTTCGAAACCGTCGGCCGTGGCCTCGAAGAAGGCCAGGGGCGGCAACTCTGCCATGTTCGTTCTCCGTTCCGGCGGCGAAACGGGCGAGGGCCGCCGCTCACGCGACGGCCCTCGTCCGGTGATCCTTTAGCCGAACTTACTTGCTGCTGGCTTCGGCGTGTTCGTCGGCCGGGCGGAGCTCGGTCTGCTCCTTGGCCCAGCGGTAGTCCGGCTTGCCCGCGGGCGAGCGCTTGATCTCGTCGACGAACCACAGGCTGCGCGGCAGCTTGTAGGCCGAGATCTCCTTGTTCAGGATCGGGCGCAGATCCTCGAGCGTCGGGCGCTTGTCGCCGCGGCACTGCACCACCGCCGTGACCCGCTGGCCCCAGCGCTCATCCGGCACGCCGACGACCAGGGCATCGAAGACCTCGGGGTGCATCTTCAGCGCGCCCTCGACCTCCTCGGGGTAGATCTTCTCGCCGCCGCTGTTGATGCTGACCGAGCCGCGGCCCAGCATGGTGACGCTGCCGTCGTCCTCCACCCGGGCGTAGTCGCCGGGGATGGAGTAGCGAATCCCGTTGAACTCCTTGAACGTCGCCTTGGTCTTGGCCTCGTCGCCGTAGTAGCCGAGCGGGATGTGGCCCTTGCGCGCGATGAAGCCGATCTGGCCGGAGCCGGGCTGCACCGGGTTGCCGTCGTCGTCGAGCACCTCGGTGGAGGCGTCGATCTTCACCCGCGGGCCGCCGGTGTGGGTCTGCCCCTTGGTGACCACCGACAGACCGCCGAAACCGGTCTCCGAGGAGCCGATCGAGTCGGTGATCATGGTGTTGGGCAGCTCTTCCATGAACTGGTCCTTGAGCGTCGGCGAGAACAGCGCCGCGCTGGAGGCCATCGCCCACAGGGTCGAATGCTTGTAGGGCTCACCGGTTTTCGGGTTGCCCTCCTTCAGCGCGTCCAGCATCGGGCGGGCCATGGCGTCACCGGTGATGAAGATCAGGTTCACGGTGTGCTGATCGATGGCCTGCCACACGCCGTGGCCGCTGAACTCCGGCAGCATGATCGCCTTGCCGCCGTCGAACATGGCGTGCAGCACCGCGCACTGCGACCCGCCGTGGATCAGCGGCGGGATCGGGTAGCGCACCATCTGCGCGTTGCCGGCGCCGGTCTTGGCCTGCTGCCACTCGTCCTCGATGCGATCGCCGGTGACGAAGTTGATGCCGCCGCCGAGCACGCGCCACCAGTCCTCCTGGCGCCACATCACGCCCTTGGGCAGGCCGGTGGTGCCGCCGGTGTAGAGCATGAAGACGTCGTCGCCGGAGCGTTCGCCGAAGTCACGCGCACCGGAGGACTCGGCGAGCACGGTGCTGAAATCCACCGAATCCGCTGCGGTCGCGACGGTGCCGGTCGTATCGTCGTCGACGACGATGACGGTTCCCAGCTTGGGGGTGTTCGGCCGCACGGCGGCCACTTTGTCGGTGTAGCGACGCTCGTGAATCAGGGCGACCATATCCGAATTGTCGAAGATGTATTGCAACTCGTTCTCGACGTACCGGAAGTTCACGTTGATCAACACCGCACGGGCCTTGAAGACCGCGACCATGGCGATGACGGCCTCGATGGTGTTGCGCGAGTAGAGGCCCACCTTGTCACCCTGCTGGACACCATGTTCCAGCAGGTAGTGGGCCAATTTATTGGCCTGCTCCTCGAGCTGTGCGTAAGTCACCTCGCGGGCGTCGTCGACCAGCGCGACGCGATCCGGCATGAGGTCGATGGCGTGTTCGACAAGGTCCGCTATGTTGTAGCTCACAGGCCTAAAATAGAACGTGTTACTGTCCCTGGCAAGCTTCAAAAAAGTCAGGAGATCCTCAATGCCGCACTGCCTCGTCGAGAAGCGCGATCACGTCCTCGTCGTCACGATGAATCGCCCCGAGGCTCGCAACGCCCTTTCGGCCGAGATGATGGCGATCATGCGCGACGCCTGGGATCAGGTCGACGATGATCCCGAGATCCGGGTGGCGATCCTGACCGGCGCGGGCGGCGCGTTCTGCGCGGGCATGGACCTGAAGGCGATGAGCGCCAATCATCCCGGTGACAACGAGTCGAAATTCGACCCCGCCAACCTCCCCGCGCTGCTCAAAGGGCGCCGCCTGACCAAGCCACTGATCGCGGCCGTGGAGGGCCCGGCGATTGCCGGCGGTACCGAAATCCTACAGGGCACCGACATCCGTGTCGCGGCGCAGAGCGCGAAATTCGGTGTGTCCGAGGCACGTTGGGGCCTGTTCCCGCTCGGCGGGTCGGCGGTGCGGCTGGTCCGCCAGATTCCCTACACCGTCGCCGCGGAGATCCTGCTGACCGGACGGCACATCACCGCCGCCGAGGCCAAAGAGTACGGGCTGGTCGGGCACGTGGTGCCGGACGGCACCGCCCTGGACAAGGCGCTGGAGCTGGCCGAGCAGATCTCGAACAACGGCCCGCTGGCGGTGCAGGCGATCCTGCGCACGCTGCGCGAGACCGAGGCCATGCACGAGCTGGACGCCTTCCAGATCGAGGCGAAGATCGGCATGTCGGTGTTCCGCTCGGCCGACGCCAAGGAGGGCCCGAAGGCCTTCGCGCAGAAGCGCAAGCCCAACTTCACGGGCCAGTAGTCGCTGATCGTCTTCCCGGCGAACGCCGGGATCCACCGCAGTCCGGATCCGGGCCTGCGCCGGGAAGACGACGCGCGCCGATCAGGCCGTGGGCTGGTAGTCCATGAAGAACGGCTCCCACTGGTGCCCGTCCGGGTCGATGAAGGTGCGGCCGTGCATGCCGACCTGGGCCTCCTCCGCCCGCTTGTCGGTGTTCACCTCTTCGGTGGCCCCGGCCGCGACGGCGGCGTCGGTGAGCGCGTCCACCTCCCGCGCACTGCCCAGCGAGAGCGCGTAGGCCGCCGCGGTGGCCGACACCGTGTCGGCGATCGGCCGCTTGGTGAAGGTGGTGAAGAATTCCTTGGTCAGCAGCATCAGGCAGATGTTGTCGTCGACCACGATGCAGGCGGCGTTCTCATCGGTGAAATCGGCGTTCACCTTCCAGCCCAGCGCCTCGTAGAAGCTCTTGGAGCGGTTCAGTTCCGCGACCGGAAGGTTGATGAAAATCATCTTGCTGCTCATGGTTTCGTCCTCTCGAGCACTCGTGTCGGTTCACGAGTAAGGACGGGCGGCAGCGCGGAAACTCATCGCAGTGCCCGAAATCATTCGCAAAGCGAAAGACAATCGCGCGCGGAATGATCTTGAAACCGCTGGTCGAGGCGGTGCGCGTCGGGCAAATTGCCCTCTACAACTTGTCGGTGGGCTGTGGCATCGTCACAGCCATGAACGACTCGGCCAGCCCCGCCACCCTCACCCCGGACGTGCTCGCGTCATTCGAGGGCCACAGGCGCGAGCTATGCGCCTACGCGTACCGCATGCTCGGTTCCTCCTTCGAGGCCGAGGATGCCGTCCAGGAGACTTTCACCCGCGCCTGGAAGTCCTACGATTCCTTCGAGGGCCGGGCCAGCCTGCGCTCCTGGCTCTACCGCATCGCCACCAACGTCTGCCTGGACATGCTCGACGGCCCGCAGCGCCGGGCCCGTCCCATGGATCTCAACGGCCCCGGCAGCCCCAATTCCCCGCTCCCGCCGCCGCAGCCCGATTACGTCTGGATCGAGCCGATCCCGAACGCCCTGGCCTTCGGCGCCGATCCGGCCGAGCACGCCTCCACCAAAGACACGCTGCGCCTGGCTTTCGTCGCGGCCTGTCAGCATCTGCCGGCCACCCAGCGCGCCATCCTGATCATGCGCGAGGTGCTGCGCTTCTCGGCCAACGAGACGGCCGAGGCGCTCACCATGTCGCCCGCGTCGGTGAATTCCGCGCTGCAGCGTGCCCGCGCCACCATGTCCAAGGTGCAGCCCAGCGATTTCGACGATTTCGACGAGTCCGATGAGAATCAGCGCAAGCTGGTCAACGATTTCGTCTCCGCCTTCGAGGCCTACGACATGGACACGCTCACCACCCTGCTGAAGGCCGACGTCGCCCTGTCCATGCCGCCGTTCGACCTCTGGATCTCGGGCCCGGAGAACGTCGCCCAGTTCATGCTCACCACCGGAAGCGCCTGCGCCGGTTCCAAACTCATCCGGCTGGAGGGCGCGAACGGCCACGCCGCCTTCGGTCACTACAAGCCGAGCGACGAGCCGGGCGTCTACGTGCCGTGGTCGATCACGGTGCTGGAACTCGACGGCGAGAACATCGCCGGGCTCAATTTCTTCCTCGACACCGAGAAGCTGTTCCCGCTCTTCGATCTCCCGATGGAGCTCCGCGAGAACGCCTGAAAACCAGAATCCGCCCCGCCATGGCTCGAGACGGGGCGGATTCTTACGGACGACTCGACCACCAAGCCGCCCGCAGTCCGTGGGTGGTTACGTCAGGCCCAGGCGCTCGTTCGCGAGCACCCGGATGGCCTTCTTGTCGGGCTTGCCGAGGCCGGTCAGCGGCAGCTGCTCGACGACGATGTAGTGCTTGGGCACCTGCACCGACCCCTTGCGCTGCTTGACGGTCTGTGAGATCTCGCCGGTCGCCTGCTCGACCGCGGCGGGATCCGCGGCCACGGCCGGGTCCAGCACCACGACGGCGGTCACGGCCTCACCCCACTGCGGGTCCGCCACGCCGACCACGGCCACGCCCAGCACGCTCTCGTGTTCGGCGACAACGTCTTCCACCTCGCGCGGGAAGACATTGAACCCGCCGGTGACGACCATGTCCTTGCTGCGGCCGACGATGTGCAGGAAGCCGTCCTCGTCCTGGCGCGCCAGGTCGCCGGTGCGCAGCCAGCCGTTCTTGAACGTCTCGGCGGTGACCTCGGGCAGATTCAGGTAGCCGGCCGCCAGCAGCGGTCCGGAGACGCAGATCTCGCCGACCTCACCGGGTGCGACCACCTTGTCCTCGGCGTCGATCAACGACACCCGCAGCGCGGCGGAGGGCCGCCCACAGGAGGTGAGCCGTTCCTTGTCGTGCTCGTCCTTGCCCAGGTAGCTGATCGCCATCGGCGCCTCGGACTGCCCGAAGTACTGGGCGAAGATCGGCCCGAACTTCTCGATGGCCTGGGTCAACCGGGTCGGGTCGATGGCGGAGGCGCCGTAGTACACCGTCTCCAGCGACGACAGGTCGCGCTTGTCCACGTCGGGGTGGTCGAGCAGCGCGTAGATCATCGACGGCACCAGCATGGTGGCGCTGATCTTGTACTCCTCGATCGCCTTCAGCACCTCGCCCGCGTCGAAGCGCGGCACCACGATGCACTCGCCGCCGAGCAGGACCACCGGCAGGAAGAAGGCCGCGCCCGCGTGCGAGAGCGGGGTGCAGATCAGGAATTTCGGCCGCTTGGGCCATTCCCACTCCGAGAGCTGGATCTGGGTCATGGTGGCCATGGCCTGGGCGGTGCCGACCACGCCCTTGGGCTTGCCGGTGGTGCCGCCGGTGTAGCTCACCGAGATCACGTCGTCGGGGCGCAGTTCCACGGCCTCGACCGGCCGGGGCTCGTACTTGTCCACCTCGGCGAGGAAATCCACACCGACATCGGACAATTCGTCCGGCACGGGCCCGAGCACGAGCACCTTGGTCAGGCCCTCGACCCGGTCCACCAGGTCCCGGGCGCGCTGCACGAACATCGGTACCGGGTCCAGGATCAGCGTCGTAATGCCCGCGTCCGCAAGCACATACGCGTGATCGTCGAGTCCGCCGATCGGGTGCAGCGCGGTGCGCCGGTGCCCGCGCGCCTGGCCGGCCGCGATGGTGAACAGCACCTCGGGGCGGTTGAGCGCGAGAACGCCCACGGGCGAACCGGTTTCGATGCCGTTGGCTTCGAAGGCGGACACGTACTTGCTGATCGCGTCCAGCACGTCCGCGCCGGTGAGCACCGTGTCGCCGAGCGTGACCACCGGACTCTTCTTGTGCCGCCGGAGTCCGGCGAGCAGGCTGAACCCGTTGTGCACGGGCATCCGCAGCAGGGTATCGGGGTCGATTGTGGTCATCGTCACCTCACGAATCTAGAACGCGTTCTATTCAAGAACAAGGGTTATCACGAACCGAGTGCCGCCAACTGCCGAACCTGCTCGGGACTGTCGGCCGAAACCAGCATCATGGTGACGCCCGCGGCCTCCCAGACCTTGATCTGCTCGCGGACGTGCTCGAGATTGCCGATGATCGCGGTGTCGAGGATGAGCTCGTCCGGGACGACGGCCGCGGCCTCGGCCTTCTTGCCGGACAGGAAGAGCCGGCTGATCTCGTCGACCTCGCGGTCGTAGCCCATGCGCTTGTAGACCTGGGCATGGAAGTTCTGCTCCGGCGCGCCCATGCCGCCGATGTAGAGCGCCATGATCCAGCGCATCCGCTCTAGTTCGCTCTTCGGGTCGTCGGTGATCACCACCTGGCAGCTCGCGGCGATCTCGAAGGTCTCGCGGGTGCGGCGCGCGCCGGCCCGGGCGAAGCCCTCGTCGAGCCATTCGTTGTACATGTGCGCCAGCCGCGGCGCGTAGTAGATCGCGAGCCAGCCGTCCGCGATCTCGGCGGTGAGCGCGACGTTCTTCGGCCCCTCCGCGCCCAGCCAGATCGGCAAGTCCGCACGTAGTGGATGCACGATCGGCTTCAGCGGCTTACCGAGCCCGACCGAACCGGGGCCGGTGTAGGGCAGCGGGTAGTGCGGCCCGGCATTGGTGACCGGCGCTTCCCGCGCCAGCACCTTGCGGATGATGTCGACGTACTCGCGCGTGCGGGCCAGCGGCTTGGCGAAGGGCTGGCCGTACCAGCCCTCGACCACCTGCGGGCCGGAGACGCCGAGCCCGAGCACCGCACGGCCACCGCTGAGGTGATCCAGGGTGAGCGCGTGCATGGCGGTCGCGGCCGGGGTGCGCGCCGACAGCTGCACCACCGAGGTGCCCAGGCGCACCCGCTCGGTCTGCGAGCCCCACCACGTCAGCGGCCCGAAGGCATCCGAGCCCCAGGATTCGGCCGCGAAGACGCCATCGAAACCGGCCGCCTCCGCCGCGGCCACCAACGCACCGGCGTTCGCCGGCGGCTGCGCCATCCAATATCCGAGCTGCAAACCGAACTTCACGGGTCGACCTCATTTCTCCGGCCCCCTACGTCCGAGGGCTGTTGTCTACACCACATCTTGCCAGCAGAATAAGAACCTGTTCTACTCGATGACGTCAGTCGAGGGAATAGTCCATCCGGCACTGTTGCGGATGAGAGAGGGTTGGAATTGAACACCGCCCCGGATGTATTGAGTGCACCACTTCGGATGCAGTTCGACTACACGCGATCCGTCGGACCGACCATCGGCAAGTTCCTGACGGGCCTGCGCGGGCAGCAGGTGATCGGTGTGCGCGGCTCGGACGGACGCGTGCTGGTGCCGCCGCCGGAATACGATCCGGTGACCGCCGCGCCGCTGACCGAGTTCGTGAACGTCGCCGACGTCGGCACCGTCGAATCCTGGAGCTGGGTGTCGGAGGTGCTGCCCGGCCAGCCGTTCGACCGGCCCTTCGCCTACGCGCTGATCCGGCTCGACGGCGCGGACACCGCGCTGCTGCACGCCGTGGATGTCGCGTCGCCGCAAGACATTTCGGTCGGTCAGCGGGTACGCGCGCGCTGGGCCGGCGAGACCACCGGCAGCATCAAGGACATCGTCGCCTTCGAACCCGGCGAAACCTCCACGGCCGCACCGAGTTCCAGCGACGACCGGGAACCGATCACGCAGATCGTCACGCCGGTCGACCTACACTACAGCCACAACGCCTCCCCACAGGAGACCGTCTACCTGCGCGGCCTGGCCGAGGGCAAGCTGCTGGGCGCCCGCTCCGGCGACGGCGACAAGGTGTACTTCCCGCCGCGCGGCGCGAATCCGACCAACGGCCTGCCGACGAACGACTACGTCGAGCTGTCCGATCAGGGCACCGTCACCACCTTCTGCATCGTCAACGTGCCGTTCCTCGGTCAGCGCATCAAGCCGCCCTATGTGGCCGCCTACGTCCTGCTCGACGGCGCCGACATCCCGGTGCTGCACCTCGTACTCGGTTGCGAGGCAAGCGAAGTGCGCATGGGCATGCGAGTAAAGGCCGTGTGGAAGCCGCGCGAGGAGTGGGACTTCACCCTCGCCAACGTGGATCACTTCGAGCCCTCCGGCGAACCCGACGCCGAATACGACACCTACAAGCATCACCTCTGAGAGGCGCGGACGTTGACTGACAACTCCACCGATATCGCGGTGGTGGGTTTCGCCCACGCGCCGCATGTGCCGGAAACCTTCGGCACCACCAACGGTGTGGAAATGCTGGTGCCCTGCTTCCAGCAGCTCTACACCGAACTCGGCATCACCAAGTCCGACATCGACTTCTGGTGCTCGGGCTCCTCGGATTACCTTGCCGGGCGCGCGTTTTCGTTCATCTCGGCGGTCGACGCGATCGGCGCGGTGCCGCCGATCAACGAGTCGCACGTCGAGATGGACGCCGCCTGGGCGCTGTACGAGGCCTACGTGAAGCTGAAGTCCGGCCAGGCGCAGACCGCGCTGGTGTACGGCTTCGGCAAATCCTCGGCGGGCACCCTGCGCCAGGTGCTGACCATGCAGCTGGACCCGTACACGGTCACGCCGCTGTGGCCGGATTCCTATGCCATCGCGGGCTTGCAGGCCCGGGCCGGGCTGGCGAACGGCCGCTGGACCGAGCGGGATATGGCCGCGGTCGCCGCCGGCGCCGACGGCGATATCGAATCTCTGCTCGCCACAGCGTTTGTCGCCGATCCCCTGCGCGCGCACGATATCGCGCCGGTCACCGACGGCGCGGCCGCGATTGTGCTGGCAGTGGGCGATCGTGCCAAGGAACTGCGCGAGCGTCCGGCCTGGATCACCGGGATGGCGCACCGCATCGACACCCCGATGCTCGGTGCGCGCGACCTCACCCTCTCCCCCTCCACCGCCGCGGCGGCGCACGCGGTCACCGGCGGTGACACCACCGGATTCGATATCGCCGAGCTGCACGCACCGTTCAGCCATCAGCAGTTGATCCTCGCCGAGGCCATCGGCTTGAAGCCGGAAACTCGGGTAAACCCGTCCGGTGGCGCACTGGCAGCAAACCCGATGTTCGCCGCCGGTTTGGAGCGCATCGGTTTCGCCGCGGGCGCCATTTTCGACGGCTCGGCAAACCGCACACTCGCGCACGCCACCAGCGGGCCGGCGCTGCAACAGAATCTGGTTACTGTCCTGGAGGGCACCCGATGAGCTTCCCCGCGGCGGTGCTCGGCACCGGCCAAACGCATCACGTGACGAAACGAACCGATGTCTCCATGTCGGGGCTGTGTCGGGAAGCAATCGATCGCGCCCTCGAGGATTCCGGCCTCACCATGGCCGATATCGACGCGGTCGTGGTCGGCAAGGCGCCGGACATGTTCGAGGGCGTCATGATGCCCGAGCTCATGATGGCCGACGCCCTGGGCGCCACCGGAAAGCCCCTGCTCCGCGTGCACACCGCCGGTTCCGTCGGCGGCTCCACCGGTGTCGTGGCGGCCAACCTGGTGCAGGCCGGCGTGCACAAGCGCGTGCTCGCCGTGGCCTGGGAGAAGCAGTCGGAATCCAATGCCATGTGGGCGCTGTCGATTCCGGTGCCGTTCACCATGCCGGTCGGCGCGGGCGCGGGCGGCTACTTCGCGCCGCACGTGCGCTCCTATATCCGCAGGTCGAACGCGCCCGGTCACATCGGCGCGCTGGTCGCGGTGAAGGATCGGCGCAACGGCGCCAAGAACCCGCTGGCGCACCTACATCAGCCCGACATCACCGTCGAGCAGGTGCTGGCCTCGCAGATGCTGTGGGACCCGATCCGTTTCGACGAGACCTGCCCGTCCTCGGACGGCGCCTGCGCGCTCGTCATCGGTGACGAGGAAGCGGCGGCGGTCGTGGAGTCGGCCGGCAAGAAGGTGGCCTGGGTGCACGGCACCGCGATGCGCACCGAGCCGACCACCTTCGCCGGACGCGACCAGGTGAGTCCGCAGGCCGGCCGGGACGCGGCCGCCGCACTCTGGAAGGCGGCCGGCATCACCGATCCGCTCGAGGAGATCGACGCCGCCGAGATCTACGTGCCGTTCTCCTGGTTCGAGCCGATGTGGCTGGAGAACCTGGGCTTCGCGGCGCCGGGCGACGGCTGGAAGCTGACCGACAAGGGTGAGACCGAGATCGGCGGCAAGATCCCGGTCAACCCCTCGGGCGGCGTGCTGTCCTCCAACCCGATCGGCGCCTCCGGCCTGATCCGGTTCGCCGAGGCTGCCAAGCAGGTCATGGGCCGGGCGGGCGACTATCAGGTCAAGGACGCGCGCAAGGCGCTGGGCCACGCCTACGGCGGTGGCTCGCAGTACTTCTCGATGTGGGTCGTGGGATCGGAAAAGCGATGAGTGACGTGCATCCGGCGCGGGTCGCCGGCGGAAAATCGCAGGGTGCGGTCCGGGCCCGCGACAAGGACGCCTGGGTCGCGCTGTTCGCCGCGGACGGGATCGTGGAGGACCCCATCGGCCCTTCGGGATTCGACCCCGAGGGCAAGGGGCACCGCGGCCACGAGGCCATCGCGGCGTTCTGGGACAAGGCGATCGCCAAGACCGATTCGATCGAGTTCCTGTTCGACGACTCGTTCGCCTGCGGTCACGAGGTCGCCTTCGTCGGCCGGATCCGCACCCGGATCGCCGGTCAGCAGATCGACTCCGAGGGCGTGTTCACCTACAAGGTCGACGCGGACGGGAAGATTCTGGCCCTGCGCGCGTTCTGGGAGACCGAGCGCGCCATGGCGACGATGAAGCCCGCCGACTAGGTTCCGACGCGTAAGGCCCCGAACCGCTGAGCGGTTCGGGGCCTTTTCGCGTGCTGTGGAGCGGTCAGTGCACGACCGGGCAGCCACCGCCGCCCTGGGTCTTGTAGTCCACCTGGAACTCCTTGATCCCGTTCAGCCAGCCCGAGCGCAGCCGCTTCGGGTCACCGAGCTTGGCGATATCGGGCAGGTGGTCGGCGATGGCGTTGAAGATCAGTTCGACTTCCAGCCGTGCCAAGTTGGCCCCGATGCAGAAGTGGGCACCGGTGCCGCCGAAGGACAGGTGGTCGTTGTTCTTGCGCAGGATGTCGAACTGCTCGGGGTTCTCGAAGACGTCCTCGTCGAAGTTGGCCGAGCGGTAGAGCATGACCACCCGCTGCCCCTTCTTGATCTGCACTCCCCCGAGTTCGGTGTCCTCGAGGGCGGTCCGCTGGAACGAGGTGACCGGGGTGGCCCACCGGATGATCTCGTCGTAAGTGGTGGCCGGGCGCTCCTTCTTGAACAGCTCCCACTGCTCGGGATGATCGAGGAACGCCATCATGCCGTGCGTGATGGCATTGCGTGTGGTCTCGTTGCCCGCGACCGCCAGCAGGATCACGAAGAAGCCGAACTCCTCCGGCTTGAGCCCCTCGCCGTCGATATCGGCCTCGATCAGCTTGGTGACCAGGTCGTCGGCCGGGCACTCCTTGCGCGCGGTGGCCATTTCGTAGGCGTAGGTGAGGATCTGGGTGGTGGAGGCGAGCGGATCGACGTCGGCGAACTCGGGGTCGTCGTAGCCGGTCATCTCGTTGGACCACTGGAAGAGCTTCATCCGGTCGTCCTGCGGGACGCCGATCAGCTCGGCGATGGCCTGCAGCGGCAGCTCACTGGACACCTGGGTGACGAAGTCACCGGCGCCCTCGGTGGCGGCGCGCTTGACGATTCCCTCGGCGCGCGCGGACAGTTCGGCACGCAGGCTGTTGATCACGCGCGGGGTGAAGCCGCGCGAGATGATCTTGCGCAGCTTGGTGTGCTCGGGCGCGTCCATGTTCAGCAGAACGAACCGCTGCATCTCGACGTTCTCGCGCGGGATGTCGTCGTTGAACCGCGGCAGCGCGGTGTTCTCGAAGGTGGAGAAGACCTCGCTGCGCCGCGAGACCTCTTTCACCTCCGCGTGCCGGCTGACGACCCAGAAGCCGTCGTCGGCGAAGCCGCCGACCTCCGGCGACTGCGGGTTCCACCAGATCGGCGCGGATTTACGAAGCTCGGCGTACTCCTCGACCGGTACGCGCTGCGCGTAGATATCCGGGTCGGTGACGTCGAACCCTTCGGGCAGATCAGGGCGAGTATGAACCACCAGTTGTCTCCTTTGAGAACTGAAACACGTTCTACACTCATTGCAGCACAGGCGGTATTACTAGTAAAGAAGTTCCCGGGGACCGTCTAACACGCGTTCCAGTTTTCTGTCCCGAACGGAAGGTTCGACATGGGCAATCCCGTAATCGTCGAGGCAGCTCGCACCCCCATCGGCAAGCGCAAGGGCTGGCTGTCCGGCCTGCACGCCGCCGAACTCCTCGGTGCCGCGCAGCGCGGAATTCTCGACAAGGCACACCTGGATCCAGCCGTGGTCGAGCAGGTCATCGGCGGCTGCGTCACCCAGGCCGGTGAGCAGTCCAACAACATCACCCGCGTCGCGTGGCTGCACGCCGGACTGCCCTGGCAGGTCGGCGCGACCACCATCGACGCGCAGTGCGGTTCCGCGCAGCAGGCCAATCACCTGATCGCCGGCCTGATCGCCACCGGCGCCATCGACGTGGGCATGGCCTGCGGCGTCGAGGCGATGTCGCGGGTGCCGCTCGGCGCCAACGTCGGCGAGAACGCCGGACCGCGCCGCCCCGCCTCGTGGACCATCGACCTGCCCGATCAGTTCGGCGCGGCCGAGCGCATCGCCAAGCGGCGCGGCATCACCCGCGCGGACGTCGACGCGTTCGGCGCGCGGTCGCAGCGCCTGGCCGCGCAGGCCTGGGCCGAGGGCCGCTTCGATCGCGAGGTGCTGCATGTCACCGCGCCCGCGGCCGACAAGGAAGGCAATCTCACCGGCGAGAAGCTGGAGGTCACCCGGGATCAGGGCCTGCGCGAGACCACGGTCGAGGGGCTGGCCAAGCTGAAGCCGGTACTGGAGGGCGGCATCCACACCGCCGGCTCGTCCTCACAGATCTCCGACGGCGCGGCCGCGGTGCTGCTGATGGACGAAAAGGCCGCGCAGCGCGCGGGATTGCGCCCGCGGGCCCGGATCGTCACGCAGGCCCTGGTCGGCGCGGAGCCGGAGTTCCACCTCGACGGCCCCGTGCAGGCCTGCAGCCGCCTGCTGGAGCGCTCGGGCATGAGCATCGGTGACATCGACCTGTTCGAGATCAACGAGGCGTTCGCGTCGGTCGCGCTGTCCTGGGCCTCCGTGCACCAGCCCGACCTGGACCGGGTGAACGTCAACGGCGGCGCCATCGCGATCGGCCATCCGGTCGGGTCCACCGGATCCCGGCTGATCACAACGGCTTTGCACGAGCTCGAGCGGACCGGCAAGAGCACCGCGATGATCTTGATGTGTGCCGGCGGCGCACTGGCCACCGGCACCATCATCGAGCGCCTCTAGGCGGCTGCGCCTACCCCGCCTTCCCCCAGTCGTTTTCGATCTGGTTAGTTGAACGTTCATCCCAGAAGGTCCAAAACGTGTCGTACGCCACACAATCGGCGGTACAGAGAAGTAGATGAGACGTCAGCTATCTTGCGGCTATCATTGGTCCGTCGCGGAAGACCTCTGCGACGGGCCAGAACCGGTGCTTGTCACGTCTCCATCAGAGACCTTGGGGCGACCCGCAAACGCTACGGTCCCAGTGACTTCGCTCGAGGCACACCTAGAAGCTTCAAGGAAATCCGGAATCAGGCGTAGGTTTTCAGTTACTGAGCCGCTAATATCAATGATACGTATCCGAGATAACGACTGTTAGTACAGCGAAGGGAATTGGGCGGCTCACAATGGCTGATTTCGCGGCGCGGCTGAACAAGCTGTTCGAAACCGTGCATCCCCCGGGGCGCAAGCCGCACACCAACGCGGAGGTTGCGGCTGCGCTGACAGCCTCCGGGCATCCGATCTCGAAACCGTATCTCTCGCAGCTGCGGTCGGGGCAACGGACGAATCCGTCCGACGAAACGGTGGCTGCACTGGCCAAGTTCTTCAAGGTCAAGCCGGACTACTTCTTCAACGACATCTATGCCGCCAAGATCGATCATGATCTAGAGCTGCTGTCCCAGCTGCAGGGCTATGGACTGCGGCGGCTGTCGAGTAGAGCGTTCGACCTGTCCGAAGAATCGCAGAACCTCCTCACCTCGATGGCGGAGAAGCTTCGGGCCAGTGAAGGCTTGCCCGAAATCCCGCCGGACGGAACGGAATAGGACTGTAAGGTCACCGCTCCGACGGCTGTCGGGGGCGTCGGCGGTGGATGTGTAAGCGGGACTCCTCAGGGGGTGCCCGGCGTGTTACCCATGTGCGAACTCAGTTGGCCAGGGGGGTATGCGTCGTAGCAGCTGAGTCCGGCTCGGCCTTAGGCCGTGCCGGATTTTCTGCTGCCCGCGTCGAATTTGGCGCAGTTTTCAACATTCACCACTGCCGATGAATCAGACCAAATGGGTTGTTTTCCGGCAAACTCATCCGAGATGTACTTGCAAATGAAATCGACACTAGCGCGCGGTGTTTCGCGCCGGCACTTCCACGCCGCTGTAGGCGTCGAAGGACCGGGCGATGGCCTGCACCCAGCCGCGCGGGCTGATACCCTGCGGCGGCGCGATCCAGCGTGAGTCACAGACGATGTCCCCCAGGGGGTTTCGCGCCCACTCCGCCACCAGGTCGGCCCGCTCGGGAATCGAGGCGGGCGGCTTACCCGCCGCCATCAGCTCGACGCCGCCGCCGGACTGCAGATACAGCGCGTCCATGATCTGGGCGACCTGATCGGAAGCCTTGAGCTGGGTGGAGGTTCCGGTCTGCTCGTGCGCGAGCACCTCGGGGAAGCGGCCGATCATCACCCCGTGCAGTTCCCGGATCTGACGCAGCAGCAGGCGGGCTCGCATCCACAGCTCGACCACGATCCAGATCGCGCCGAAAGCTATTAGCAGCGCGGCGATTTCCCACATCGGCCAGCCCCAGGTCGGCAGACCCGGTGCGGCCCGCGGCGCTTCGATGAGCGCGCGCCGAATGTTCAAGGCGGACAAGGTCGCAACGACGGCGGTGCCGGCGGTGTAGATGGCGATGCCGCGGCCCAGCGTGGTCCAGTCCAGATTGCGCACACCGGTGGTGACGATGAACAGGCCGGCCGCCACCACATAGGCCCAGCCGAAGGTATAGGACCAGGCGAGCGCGACGAGCACCGTGCCGATCCCGCCCGCGTAGATGTAGGACGCGATGCGCCCGAGATTGCGGCGCGACACCACCGGCCAGGCCGCCGCCGCGACCACCGACGTGGCGGTCACGAACAGGATCCACGCCGACACCACGACGCCGTCGGAGAGCAGCCCGGCGCGCAGGCCGCGTGGCCACAAATTATCGATGGCCACCGCGATTTCGGGCACGGCGACGGTGGCGCCGAGCGCGACGGCCGCGACCGCGACCACGATCGCCACCCGCGCGGTGGTCGCCGGCTTGACCATTACCCGGCCCACCCGCGCACCGGCGGCCATCCACACCAGCATCGCTGTCAACCACAGGGTCATCATCCGAGTGCCTCGTCGAATCGAAGGACCGAGACGCCTGCGCCCCGGGTGTTGAACACGCGCAGACGGGTCATGAGCATGGCCGCGAACGTCTCCGCCTCCCATTCGGCCTGTTCGTCGGCGCCGTCGTCGAGGATCTCCTGATGCGCCCGCTGGCTGAGCATGTAGGCGATCAGGTCGTCGCTGGCCTCCAGGGTGACCTCGGGGGCCGGTGCGCCCTCGTGGTCGAAAATGATGTGGCCGAGCTCGTGCGCGAGGGTGTGCTCACGGCTGGGCAGCAGGGCGGCCAGCACGATCACGTCCCGATCCGGATAGAGCCGGCGCTGCCCGCACACGCCGGGACCCAAATGGGCGCTGGCGATTTCGATCTCGCGGCGCCGTTCCCGGGCGATCGCCTCGACCACCTGGTCCAGCGTGGTGGCGTCGAAATCCGCGGCGACGGCGCACACCGCGTCCACCGCGGCCGCCACCCGGCGGTAGGACCGCGCACTGTTCTGCGTCTTGCTGTCGCTCCGCTCGCTCATGCCTGGGCTCCTCACGACCTGGGTCCGAAGAACTCGGCACGGGCGGCGTCGACGCGCGCCTGCGCCGCCGACGCGCTCTGGAAACTCACCGCGCCGGAACCGGCGCCGGCGAGGGCCAGGGCGATCAGGCCGCCGACGACGGTGAGCACGTCCGGCTCGGGCAGCCCGTCGTTCGACGAGGTCGGGCGCACATCGGGATTCGGCTTCGCCGGGGCGGCGGGTGGGGCCGGTGCGGGTGGCGGCGGTGGAGGCGCTGGCGCCGGGGGCGGAACCTGTTGCGGCGCAGGGGCGGCCACCACCGGCAGCGGGAGCTGCGGCGGCGCGGGCACCGGCACCGCGGGTGCGGGCGGAATGACCAGGGGCACGCTGGGCGGCGCCGGGACGGGGACCGGCGGGATCGGAATCAGCAGCAGCAGCAGCGGAGTCGCGGAACCGACCGCGGCCGAGCCGACCGCGGCCGAACCAACGGCCGCGGAACCCACACCAGCCGAACCGACGGCCGCGGAACCCACTGCGGCGGAACCGGTTCCGGCCAGAGCGGCCGAGCCCGTACCGAGAATCACGCCCAAACCGGCGGATCCGGTACCAAGCACCACGCCGAGCCCGGCCGAACCGGTACCGAGCGCCACACCCAGACCGGCCGAACCGGTACCGAGCACGACGCCCAAACCGGCGGAACCGGTACCCAGGACCGCGCCCAAGCCCGCGGAACCCGTGCCGAGTGCCAGACCGAGCCCGGCCGAGCCGGTACCCAGGACCGCGGCCCCACCGGCCGAACCGGTCGCGAGGGCGGCCGAACCCGTGCCGAGCACAGCGGAACCCGTGGCCGAACCGGTGCCAAGGATGACGCCGATGCCCGCGGAGCCGGTGCCGAGCAGCGCGCCGAGCCCGGCGGCCGAGCCCGGGCCCACCACCTCGGTCGGCGCGATCGGCGACTGGGCGACCTCGGCGGGATCAGGGGTGACGGGCGTGCGCTGACCGGGAATGGTCATCGGAGTCCACTGCTCGGCGATCTCGGGAGCGGACGGTTGCGGGCAGCCCGCGCTGAGTGAACAACCGGGCTGCGCCAAGGCAGCCACGGGCCCGAGTAGCGCGAAACCGGAAACGAGCCCGGCGACCGCGACAACCCGCATCGTGCGACCAATGGCCATGCGCCAGCCTTCCCCTTCATCACATACAGCGCAGTTCACTTGCCCGGTCGCAACACTCTCCGGGACTTATACGGACGAGATATAAGAATAATGGCCCACGCGATCTTGCGCAGAGAGACCGGGTATCTACCCACGCCGACCAGCCCCGCACACGAGAGCGTGTGCGGGGCTCGGGCCAGGGCGAACGGGTGTCAGGCGCCGTATACCGGCTCCGGGGTCACCGCCTTGGCGAGCAGGTCGTTGACGACCGCGCCGAGCTCGGCGGGCTCCCAGCGCGCGCCCTTGTCGGCGGCCGCGCCGTGCCGCCAGCCGTCGGCCACGGCGACCTTGCCGGCCTCGACCTCGAACATCCGCCCGGTGATCCCGGCGGATTCCGCGCTGCCCAGCCAAACCACCAGCGGCGACACATTTTCCGGCGCCATCGCGTCGAAGCCGCCGTCCTCGGGCGCGGACATGGTCTCGGCGAACACGGTCTCGGTCATCCGGGTGCGGGCGGCCGGGGCGATGGCGTTCACGGTGACGCCGTAGCGCCCGAATTCGGCGCTGGCGGTGAGGGTCAGGCCCGCGATGCCGGCCTTGGCGGCGCCGTAGTTGCTCTGGCCGACGCTGCCCTGCAGGCCCGCGCCGGAGCTGGTGTTGATGATGCGGGCGTCGACCGCGTTGCCCGCCTTGCTTTCCGCGCGCCAGTACTCGATCGCGTGCCGCATGGTGGCGAAGTGGCCCTTGAGGTGCACGCGGATGACCGCGTCCCACTCGTCCTCGGACAGGTTCGCCAGCATCCGGTCGCGCACGAAGCCGGCGTTGTTGACCAGCACGTCCAGCCGGCCGAAGGTGTCGACGGCGGTGCGGATCAGGCTGCGCGCGCCGTCCCAGTCCGCGACGTCGTCACCGTTGGCCACGGCTTCGCCGCCGAGCGCCACGATCTCCGAAACAACCTGCTGGGCCGGCGTTTCCGCGGTGGCGTCGCCGTTCAGCGCGGAGCCCAGATCGTTGACGACCACCTTCGCCCCTTCGGCGGCGAAGGCCAGCGCGTGCGCGCGGCCGATGCCGCGGCCCGCACCGGTGACGATGACCACGCGCCCGGCGCAGATCTGAGTGCCCATACCTGTTGTCCCTCTTTCGTATTCGGAAGTTTCAGCGATGTTTCGCGGTCGCGGCGGTGAGGAAGGCGGGGCGCTCGCCGCCGCCGTGCACCAGCAGGGTCGCGCCGCTGACGTAGGCGGCCAGCGGGGAGGCCAGGAAGGTGGCGCAGTGCCCGATGTCCTCGGGCCGGGCCAGCCGGCCCAGCGGGATGGTCTCGGCGACCGCGGCGATGCCGTTCTGGTCGCCGTAATGCAGTTCGCTCTGCTCGGTTTCGACCAGCCCGACGATCAGCGAATTGACCCGGACCTTCGGCGCCCACTCCACCGAGAGCGACTGGGTCAGGCTGTCGATGCCCGCCTTGGCCGCGCCGTAGGCGGCGGTGCCCGGCGAGGGGCGATGCCCGCTGACGCTGGAGACCATGACGATCGAGCCGCCGTCCGCCTGCTCCTGCATCACCGCGTTGGCGATCTGCGAAACCAGCAGCGGGGCGAGCAGGTTCAGCTCGACAATCTTCGAGTGGAAGTTCTTGCTGGCCTGCGCGGCGAGCGCGAACGGCGCGCCGCCGGCGTTGTTGACCACGTGATCGAGGCGGCCGTGCTTGCGCACGATGGTCTCGACCAGGCCGTTGACCGAGTCGGCGTCGCGCACGTCGCAGGGCAGATATTCGATTTCCCGGCCCGCGTGCGCCACCGGCGCCTCGGCGGGACGGCGCGCGCACGCGATGACGGTCGCGCCCGCCGCGAGGAAGGCCTTGCTCACTCCGGCGCCGACGCCGCGCACACCGCCGGTGACGAGAACGACGCGGCCGGACAGGTCGATTTCGAGAGGCACCGTGCTAACCTACCAAGCAACTGCTTGCTTCGGCAATGCGCTACGGCTGTCAAAGAACGATGGGACATTCGATGGGGATCAACCGTCACACCGAAACCGACGGCGTGGAAGTCGTCACGGTCGACTATCCGCCGGTCAACGCCCTGCCTTCGGACGGCTGGTTCGCACTCGCCGACGCGGTGCGCGAGGCCGGGCGCGATCCCGGCACCCGGGTCGTGGTGCTGCGCGCCGAGGGTCGCGGCTTCAACGCCGGTGTCGATATCAAGGAAATGAACGCGGACGTCGGGCACACCAAACTGATCGCCGCCAACCACGGCTGCTTCGAAGCCTTCGCCGCCGTCTACGACTGCCAGGTGCCCGTCGTCACCGCCGTCAACGGCTTCTGCCTCGGCGGCGGCATCGGCCTGGTCGGCAACTCCGATGTCATCGTCGCCTCCGACGACGCGACCTTCGGCCTGCCCGAGGTCGAGCGCGGCGCGCTCGGCGCGGCCACCCACCTGGCCCGGCTGGTCCCCCAGCACCTGATGCGGACCATGTTCTACACCGCGGGCAAGCTCACCGCGCAGCAGCTGCACCACTTCGGCTCGGTCTACAAGGTGGTGCCGCGCGCCGAACTCGACGCCGCCGCACTGGAAGTCGCGAAGAACATCGCCGACAAGGACGGCCGGGTCATCCGAGCCGCCAAGCGCGCGCTGAACGGGATCGACGTGCAGGACGTGCACCGCTCCTACCGCTACGAGCAGGGTTTCACCATGGAGCTCAACCTGGCCGGCGTGGCCGACGAGATCCGCGCCCGCTTCGACGACGATCTCGCCGCACAGAAGAAGGGGAAGTAAAAGCTGTGTCTACCCACCCCGCCGCCGGAAAAAGCACCGGCGGCTACCAACCCCAAAGGCGCGACAAGCGAATGTCGCTCGACGAAGTGGTCGGCGAGCTACGCAGCGGGATGACCATCGGCATCGGCGGCTGGGGTTCGCGGCGCAAGCCGCTCGCCTTGGTCCGCGCGCTCTTGCGTTCGGATGTCACGGATTTGACCGTCGTCACCTACGGCGGCCCGGACCTGGGCCTGCTGTGCTCGGCGGGCAAGGTGCGAAAGGCCTACTACGGCTTCGTATCCCTGGATTCCGCGCCGTTCTACGATCCCTGGTTCGCCAAGGCCCGCACCGGCGGCGAGATCACCGTGCGGGAAATGGACGAGGGCATGATCAAGTGCGGCCTGCAGGCCGCCGCCGCCCGGCTGCCGTTCCTGCCGATCCGCGCCGGGCTCGGCTCGGCCGTCCTGGATTTCTGGGAGGGCGAACTGAAGACCGTCGAGTCGCCGTACCCGACCGACGGCAAGACCGAAACCCTGGTCGCCATGCCGGCTTTGACCCTCGACGCCGCCTTCGTCCACCTGGATCTGGCCGACAAGCACGGCAACGCCGCCTACACCGGCGTCGACCCGTACTTCGACGACCTGTACTGCCTGGCCGCCGAGCGCCGCTACGTGTCGGCGGACCGGCTGGTGGAGACCGAGGAGCTGGTGAAAGCCGTTCCGCAGCAGTCGATCATCCTCAACCGGATGATGGTCGACGGGGTGGTCGAGGCGCCGGGCGGCGCGCACTTCACCTTCTCCGGCAGCTACGGCCGCGACGAGAAGTTCCAGCGCCACTATGTAGAGGCCGCCAAGACGCCCGAATCGTGGGCCGAGTTCAAGGCGCGGTACCTGGACGTGTCCGAGGACGAATACCAGGCCGCCGTCCGCGCTTTCGCCGAGGAGCAGAAGTGAGCAGCACCGAAACGAGCACCCGGGCCGAGGTCTGCGTCGTCGCCGCGGCCGAAATCTTCCGTGGCGCAGGCGAAATCATGGCCAGCCCGATGTCCACCGTCACCACCATCGGCGCGCGACTGGCCCGGCTCACCTTCGAGCCGGACCTGCTGCTCTCCGACGGCGAGGCGCTGTTCTTCGCCGAGGTACCCGCGATCGGCGGCAAGGCCCCGATCGAAGGCTGGATTCCGTTCTCCAAGGTCTTCGACGTCGTCGCCTCCGGTCGCCGGCACGTGGTGATGGGCGCCAACCAGATCGACCGGCACGGCAACCAGAACCTGTCGGCCTTCGGCGCGCTGCAACAGCCCACCCGGCAGATGTTCGGTGTGCGCGGTGCGCCCGGCAACACCATCAACCACGCCACCAGCTACTTCGTGCCCAAGCACAGCAAGCGCGTGTTCGTGGAAACCGTCGATATCGTCTCCGGCATCGGCTACGACAAGGTCGATCCCGAGAATCCGGCCTACCGGTTCCATCACCTGCACCGGGTGGTTTCCAACCTGGGCGTCTTCGACTTCAACGGCCCCGATCACACCCTGCGCGCGTTGTCGCTGCACCCGGGGGTGAGCGCCGACGAGGTCGCCGAGAACACCTCCTTCGAGATCGCGGGCCTCGGCGAAGCGGGCGAAACCCGTTTGCCCACCGAGGAAGAGCTGCGGATCATCCGCACCGTGCTCGATCCCAAGGGCTTCCGGGAAAAGGAAGTGCAGGCATGACCGGACGGCTGCGGACCCCGCTGACCGAACTCGTCGGCATCGAGCACCCGATCGTGCAGACCGGCATGGGCTGGGTCGCCGGGCCCGGCCTGGTCTCGGCCACGGCCAACGCGGGCGGGCTGGGCATCCTGGCCTCGGCCACCATGACCTTCGCCGAACTCGAAGCGGCGATCGCCAAGACCAAGGCGCAAACCGGCAAGCCCTTCGGGGTGAACATCCGCGCCGACGCCACCGACGCACCCGAGCGCATCGAGTTGCTCATCCGGGAGAAGGTGAAGGTCGCCTCCTTCGCGCTGGCACCGAAGAAGGAACTGATCGCCCGCCTGAAAGACGCGGGCGTGGTGGTCGTTCCGTCGATCGGCGCGGCCAAACACGCGGTGAAGGTGGCGTCCTGGGGCGCCGACGCGGTGATCGTGCAGGGCGGTGAAGGCGGCGGTCACACCGGCCCGGTCGCGACGACGCTGCTGCTGCCCTCGGTGCTGGACGCGGTGGACATCCCGGTCGTGGCCGGCGGCGGCTTCTTCGACGGACGCGGCCTGGCCGCCGCGCTCGCCTACGGCGCGGCGGGCGTCGCGATGGGCACCCGCTTCCTGCTCACCCAGGAGAGCAGCGTGCCCGAGGCCGTCAAGCAGGAGTACCTGGCCCGCGGCCTGCAGGACACGGTGGTCTCCACCAAGGTCGACGGTATGCCGCACCGGGTGCTCAACACCGAACTCGTGCAGAAGCTCGAGCATTCGGGCCGGACCCGTGGCCTCGCGGCCGCGGCCTCGAACGCGCTGAAGTTCAAGGGCATGACGGGCATGAAGTGGTCGACCATCGTCAAGGACGGTCTGGCCATGCGCAAACACAAGGACCTCACCTGGTCCCAGGTGATCATGGCCGCCAACACCCCGATGCTGCTGAAAGCCGGTCTGGTCGAGGGCAATACGCAGGCCGGCGTGCTGGCCGCGGGCCAGGTCACCGGCATCATCGAGGACCTGCCCACCGTGCAGGACCTCATCGACAGCATCATCACCGACGCACTGGCCCGCATCGGTGCGCTCGCGGCGCTGCCCGCCGAGGCACCGGTACCCGTGACCCACTCCTGACTCGGACGAAAGGGCGCCGCCGGTCCAATGACCAGCGGCGCCCTTTCGCGTGCATGACCTCATTATTCACGTACGCGATCAAGTACTAGATTGCTACGATTGAGAGGCCGTAGACGAAGCCGGAGAGGGATCACTCATGCAAGCCATGCACCAGAGCGCTGCTCGGGAGAACTTTACGGCGGTACTCGACGCCGCGACCGAGGACAACGACGAAGTCATCATCACTCGATCCGGGGGCAAAGGCTCCGCCGTCGTGATCTCGCTGGCCGAGTACAACTCGATGAAGGAAACCGCCCACCTGCTCAGTAATCCCGCGAACGCCGCCTGGCTGGCCAAGGGCATCGCACAATACCGGGCAGGTGAGGGCGAGGCGCGCGAGCTGGTCGACGTCGAGATGCCCGAGGACTCCGGCCAGTGACTCGGAAAGTGGTCTTCATAAGTACCGGATGGGCCGACTATAAGTCCTGGCTCGCCGACGACCGACGCATGGTGGGAAAGATCAATCGCCTGATCGACGACATCGTGCGTAACGGCAATGCCGAGGGGATCGGCAAGCCCGAGCCGCTGCGCGCGAATCTGTCCGGATTCTGGTCCCGGCGAATCGACCAGGAACACCGACTGGTGTATGTGGCCAACGACGACGATGTATCGATCATCGCCTGTCGTGGCCACTATGAATGACTGCGCCCACCGTTTGTCTCTCTACCAGGGCAACTGGCCGAGAACCGTGTCGTCCTCCGAGCCCCAGCGGTAGCCCCAGAGCTGGCCGGTCGGGCCGTCCTCGGCCAGCGTCGCCAGGGCGACGCTGACCTCGGCGCCCTGGGTGGCGGTGCGGAAGCCGCTGTTGCCGTTGAAGTCGGTGGCGCAGTAGCCGGGGTTGGCGGCGTTGACCTTGATCGGGGTGTCCCAGAGTTCCTTGGCGTACATGGCGGTGACCATGTTCAGCGCGGCCTTGGACGCCGGATAGGAGATGGCGGCGGCCGACCACATCGGGCTGGTCTGGTCCATCAGGAAGCCGATGGAGCCGACCTCGCTGGAGACCTGCACGATGCGCGCGGCCGGGGCGTTGCGCAGCAGCGGGAGCATGGCGTTGGTGACGGTGACGATGCCGAAGACGTTGGTTTCGAAGACCTCGCGCATCCGGTCCACGTCGGTCTCCGATGGCTTGTCGAACGTGCCGCCCGAGATCCCGGCGTTGTTCACCAGCACGTCGAGGCGGCCGAATTCGGCGTCGATCCAGGCGGCGGCCCGGGTGATGGACGCGGCGTCGGTGGCATCGATTTCGAGCGCGCGGGCATCGATCCCCTCGGCACGCAGTTTCTCGGCGGCCTCGGCGCCGCGTTCCGCGGACCGGGCGCCCACCAGCACGGTCAGGCCGCGAGCCCCGAGCTGCCGGGCGGTTTCGTAGCCGATGCCCCTGTTGGCACCGGTGATGAGGGCGATCTGCTTGTTTGTCATGGGACCGAGCCTGGCACCGCGCGCGGCCGCGCGGGAGGACCACTTCAGCCTGGTACAGGCTGTACCACGCTGGGTCCGCCACACCGCGGCGATACTGGACTCATGACCGATCGGGCCGAGCTGGCGAAATTCCTGACCGCGCGGCGCGGGCGGCTGCACCCGGCCGACGTGGGCCTGCCCGAGAACGGGCGGCGGCGGACCCCGGGGCTGCGCCGCCAAGAGGTGGCGCAACTGGCCGGGATCTCGGTCGACTATTACATCCGGATGGAGCAGGCGCGCGGCGCGAAGCCGTCACGTCAGGTGCTGGCCGCGGTCGGGCGGGCGCTGATGCTCAGCACGGACGAACGCGAGTACCTGTTCCGGATCGCCGGGGAGAACCCGCCGACGACCGCGGGGCCGAATCGCACGATCGCCCCGTCGACCCGGGTGCTGCTCGACAGCACCGCCGTCCCCGCCTACGTGGTGGACGCCTGCTACGACATCCTGGCGTGGAATGCGATGGCGGTGCCGTTCATCGGCGATCTCGCGAACGTGCCCGAGGACGACCGGAACATGGTGCGCTGGATGTTCCGCCTGCCCGACGACGCCGAGCCGTGGTCGGAGCCGGCCTCGGTGAACTTCGCCCGCTCCACCGTCGCCGACCTGCGCGCCGTCTACGCCCGCTACCCGGGCAATCCGGCGCTGGCGAGCCTGGTCACCGAGTTGCTCGGCACCTCGGGACGTTTCGCGCGGATGTGGGCCGAGCACGATGTCGAGGTGCGGCGCGGGCACAACAAGAAGATCCGGCATCCCGAGCTGGGCGAACTCGAATTCGACTGCCAGGTCCTCTACATCTCGGACTCGGATCAGCGCATCATCGTGTACTGCCCGGAACCCGGCTCCCCCACCGCGGCGACCTTCGCCTCGGTCGCCGCCGCGCTGCGCGCGCGGACGGCGGCGGTTGCTCCGGGAGCGATGTGCGGGCTGGACCACGCGGCCGACCCGGCGCGCGGCGCCGCCGTTCCCGGACGGCCGGTACTCACGGCGATCAGTCCGCCCGTCCCGAATCCTCCGGCGGACACCGCCGGCCCGCGCTGAACGGAGCGGGCCGCCGCCTTACCGTCAGACGCGCTCGATGATGGTGACGTTCGCGGTGCCGCCACCCTCACAGATGGTGAGCAGGCCGTAGCGGCCGTTCACCCGCTCCAGCTCGTTGAGCAGCGTCGCGAAGAGCTTCGCGCCCGTGGCGCCCAGCGGGTGCCCGAGGGCGATCGCGCCGCCGTTGACGTTCACCTTGTCGGGGTTGATGCCGGTTTCCTTGATCCAGGCCAGCACCACGGGAGCGAAGGCCTCGTTGATCTCGGCGACGTCGATGTCCTCGATGGACAGGCCGGTCTTCTCCAGCGCCCACTTGGTGGCCGGGATCGGCCCGGTGAGCATCATGATCGGATCGGCGCCGCGGGCGCTGACATGGTGGATGCGAGCGCGCGGCTTCAGTCCGTACTCCTGCACCGCCCACTCCGAGGCCAGCAGCGTGGCGCTGGCGCCGTCCGAAATCTGGCTGGCCACCGCGGCGGTCAGCGAGCCGCCCTCGGCGAGCACCTTGAGCCCGGCCATCTTCTCCAGGCTGGTCTCGCGCGGGCACTGGTCGATGCCGAACTCGCCGACGGGGACGATCTCGTTGTCGAAGCGGCCGTTCTTGATCGCGTCGCGGGCCCGGTCGTGGCTGCGCAGCGCCCACTGCTCCATCTCCAGCCGGCTGATGCCCCACTTGTCGGCGATCATCTGCGCGCCGTTGAACTGCGACACCTCACCGGTGCCGTAGCGGTGATCCCAGCCCTGCGAGCCGACGAACGGGGATTCGAAACCGTATTCCTTGCCCGCGAGCATCGCCGCGGAGATCGGGATCGCGCTCATGTTCTGCACGCCACCCGCGACGATCACCTCGGCGGTGCCGCTCATGATGGCCTGGGCGCCGAAATTGATGGCCTGCTGGGAGGATCCGCACTGCCGGTCCACCGTGACGCCCGGAACTTCCTCGGGGAAGCCCGCGGCCAGCCAGGCGGTGCGGCCGATATTGCCCGCCTGCGGTCCGATGTTGTCGACGCAGCCGACGATCACGTCGTCGACGGCGCTCGGATCGATCGGGCTGCGGTCCAGCAGGCCCTTGAGCACGGCCGCGCCGAGATCGGCCGGGTGCGTGGCGGCCAGCGCGCCGTTCTTCTTGCCGACCGGAGTACGCACCGCGTCGATCACGAAGGCGTCCTGGACCGGGGCGTACGGGCGGCGGGTGGGTGCAGACATGAGAGAGCTCCAAACTAGCTGTGCTGGACGGTGAGTCCGTCGAGCACGATGGTCAGGTACTGCTTGGCGAGGTTTTCGACGGTGATGGGGCCGCCCGGCTGGTACCAGCGGACCGCGACCCACACCGTGTCCCGCAGGAACCGGTAGGCCAGTTCGACGTCGAGTTCGGCCCGGAAGCTGCCGTCCGCGACGCCGTTGGTGAGCACTTTGTGCCAGAGTTCGCGGAATTCGTTGTTGTATTCGTCGATGTAGGCGAAGCGGTCGGCGCCGCGCAGGCGCTTGGCCTCGGCCTGATAGATCGCGACCGCGGCGTGGAAGTGATCGAAGGATTCGTAGGAGGCCAGGACCAGCGCTTCCAAGGTGTCGCGCGAACTCAGCCCCGCCGTGACGATCTCGCGGTACCGGCCGAACAGGTCATCGAGGAAGCCACGCAGGATCTCGTCCACCATGGATTCCTTGGAATCGAAGTGGTGGTAGAGGCTGCCGGATAGGATTCCGGCCGCGTCCGCGATATCGCGGACCGTGGTGGCGCGCAGCCCGCGCTGGGCGAACAGATCGGCCGCCAGCAAGAGCAGTTCATTACGCCTTGCCGATTTCGAGACGTCAGGTGCGGTCACATAGGCGATCGTACAACCAAGCATTTGCTTGGTCTAGAGCGGTACGGATCAACCCGCTTCGAACAGACCTATGACTCAGCGGAACGAGTAGCGTAGGGGCGAGGAGACGGACAGGTCGGCTAGCAGTCGATCACAGATGACGACCGGCGATATCCCCGCTCGCGCCAGCCGGGCGACCAGCGCCAATCGGCGCTCGGGGCTGTCCCATTCGACGGTCAGCGGCCCGCGTCCGGGGCCGGCGTCCACCGTTGCCATGACCCGCGGCGGCCCGTCGGGCATCGGTTCCTCGATGAGCTTGAGGACCATGCCGCGCTGCCACGCGTGATAGGTGTCCATATCGGCGCCGATCACCAATTTATCGGTGGCGGCGCACAATCCCTGCGCGATCTCGTCGGCGAAGGTGACCCGGTCGAAGCGGAACTGACGACAGCGCCGGACCACCTCGAGCAGATCGGCGCGCACCTCACGCATCAGCGAAGCCTGCCGCTGTCTGCGCCGCTCCTGTTCGGTGCCGGGACCGGGCGCGTGATCCAGCCCGATCCGCTTGGCCCGCTCGTGATCTCGCTGCATGTCCTCGCGTAGCGCACCGCGCGGATCGCGCGCCACCTCGACCTCGTCGATCGCGTACTGCTCGAGTATCTGTACGGCGCGGGTAGCCGTGGTGCGCTCGGAACGATGGTCCATGAGTTCGGCACCGAGGGTCAGCGCGGCCAGTACCAAGCTGTCCAGTCTGCGTCTGGCCAGCACGACTTCGCGCACCAAATCGAGTTCCAGTTGTTCGCGGGCATGTGGGCGATCCAGGCCCATAGCCATCGCCCCTCACGGGAGTTTGCGGGATCCGACCTCATCCAGCATGGCACACGAAAGGCATCGGCACGCAATGGTTTTTCAGCTGAGCAGATGCCCATATGCTGCGCAAATAGCGGATGTAGGACGGCGTTCGCACTCTTGCGCGGAGTCGTTTCGCGGTTGCCGGATGACGGACAGAAGGCGCACCGGGCGACCGCGGACAGCGCACTCGCCGTGCGCGGCCGGACCGGTGAGCAACCGCCGCGAGATCAGGCGCGCTGGCTGCTGATCGAAACCACTTCGCCCGTCAGATAAGTCGTGTAATCGCTGGCGAGCATGGCGATGGTGGCGGCCACCTCCCACGGTTCCGCGGCGCGCCCGAAGGCCTCGCGTTCGGACAGGGTGTCCAGCAGTTCGGACGAGGACACCTTGTCGAGGAATGCGTGCCGAGCGATGCTCGGTGAAACCGCGTTGATCCGGACACCCAATTCGGCGGCTTCGACCGCACTGCAGCGGGTCAGCGCCATGACGCCGGCCTTGGCGGCTGCATAGTGGGCTTGACCGTATTGCGCCCGCCAGCCGAGCACACTCGCGTTGTTCACGATCACGCCGCCGTGCCCGGCGTCGCGGAAGTAGCCCAGCGCGGCCCGGGTGCAGCGGAAGGTGCCGTTGAGGGTGATGTCCAGGACCCGGTCCCACTGCTCGTCGGTCATGTCGACCACCGGCGTCTCACCGCCGAGCCCGGCGTTGTTGACCATGATGTCGACCCGGCCCAGCGCCGCGGCCGCGCCGCGCACCAGTGCGTTCACCTGCTCGGTGCTCTGCACGTCGCACGCGATGGCCGCGACCCGGCGATCCGGGAATTCGCCCTTGAGTTCGACTTCGGTTTCGGCGAGCCGCCTTTCGTGCCAGTCCGAGACCACCACGTCCGCGCCCTCGGCCAGCAGCCGGCGGGCGGTCGCGGAACCGATACCGGTGCCGGCGGCGGCGGTGATGACAGCGGTGCGTCCGGTGAGCAGCCCGTGGCCGGCGACGGGTTGCGGCGCAACAGAAAGATCAGGCATCAGCGGGCCTCTCGCGGCAGACCGAGCACCCGCTCGGAGATGATGTTGCGCTGCACTTCGTTCGAACCTCCGTAGATCGTGTCGGCGCGGGTGAACAGATACATCCGCTGCCATTCGTTGAGATCGTCGTTGTCGTCGGCCAGCAGGCCCTGCGGACCGAGCACCGCCATGGCGAGTTCGCCGAGGCCGCGATGCCAGTTGGCCCACAGCAGTTTCGACACCGAGGCCTGCCCGCTGTCGTCGACCTCCGCGCTGGCCATGGTGCGGATGGCGTGGGCGCGCATCACGCGAAGGCCGACCCAGGCCCGATCGATCCGGTCCGCGATCAGCGGGTCCTCGGCCGCGCCGGTGCGCCGGGCCAGCGCCTCGACGTCGGCGAGTTCCTGGGCGAAGCGGATCTGCTGGCCGAGGGTGGAGACGCCGCGCTCGAAGGCCAGCGTGCCCATCGCGATGCGCCAGCCCGCCCCCGGTTCGCCGATGACGAGATCGGCGGCGGTGCGGGCGTTGTCGAAGAAGACCTCGTTGAATTCCGAGGTCCCGGTGAGCTGGATGATCGGGCGCACCTCGATGCCCGGCTGGTTCATCGGCACCAGCAGGTAGGACAGGCCCTTGTGACGCGCCGATCCCTTCTCGGTGCGCGCGATGACGAAGCACCAGTCGGCCACGTGCGCCAGCGAGGTCCAGATCTTCTGGCCGTTCACCGACCACTCGTCGCCGTCCAGGTGGGCCGAGGTGCTGACCGCGGCCAGGTCCGAGCCCGCGCCGGGCTCGGAGTAGCCCTGGCACCACAGCTCGGTGACATTGCGGACCCCGGGCAGGAACCGGTCCTTCTGGGCCTGGGTGCCGAAGGCCAGCACGGTCGGGCCGAGCAGTTCCTCACCGACGTGGGAGACCCGCGCGGGCGCGTTCGCCTTGGCGTACTCCTCGTGGAAGATCACCTGCTGGCGCACGGTGGCGTCGCGGCCCCCGTACTCCGCGGGCCACCCGAGGCAGGTCCACCCGGCCGCGGCGAGATGCCGGTCCCAGGCGAGCCGTTCGTCGAACGCCTCGTGCTCGCGGCCGGGACCGCCGAGTCCGCGCAGCGCGCGGAATTCGCCATTGAGGTTCTGCTCCAGCCACTCGCGCACTTCCGCGGAAAAGGCCGCATCCTGTGCGGCGGTACTGGAATCTGAGGTCTGGATCGCAACCACGACGGTAGGATAACCTACCAAGCACTTGCTTTGTTAGCCTCTAGATCTAGCGACTGCTGCAGGTCGCTCGAAAAGGTCAGCGGAGCGGCCCAGCGGACGGTGAGGACAACCGTGACAAACCCTGCACAGACGACACCGATGGCACTGCACGACGCCGCGCGCACCTACGGCGACGCACCGGCCCTCGCCGATGGCGCGGTCCGGCTGAGCTGGAATCAGCTGCTCGACGCGGTCCAGGAGGTGGCGCGAGCGTTGATCGCGCGCGGCGTGCAACCCGGCGACCGCGTCGCCATGTGGGCGCCGAACACCCATCACTGGGTGCTGGCCGCGCTCGGCGCGCACTACGCGGGCGCGGCGCTGGTGCCGCTGAACACCCGGTACGTGGCCGACGAGGCCGCCGACGTGCTGGAGCGGGTCGACGCCAAGGCGCTGTTCATCGCCGGCACCTTCCTCGGACGCGATCGGCTGGCCGAATTGCGCGCCGCGGCACCGGGGCTGGCGATCCCGACGGCCGTGGTGATCCCGATCGAGCCCGATTCCGCGGTGCCTGCCGATACGCACACACTGAATTTCTCGGACCTGGCCGGCGTCGCCGCCACGGTCTCGGTGGCCGAGGCCCGCAAGCGCGCCGAGGCCGTCGCCCCCGAGGACCTGTCCGACATCCTCTTCACCTCCGGCACCACCGGGCGCAGCAAGGGAACGCTGGTCGTGCACCGGCAGGCGCTGTCGGTGGTGCGGGCCTGGGCCGCGTGCACCACCCTGCGGGCCGAGGATCGCTACCTGGTGGTGAGCCCGTTCTTCCACAACTTCGGCTACAAGGCCGGCATCTTGGCCTGCCTGGTGAGCGGGGCGACGATCGTGCCGCAGGCCACCTTCGACGTGCCGCAGACCATGCGGCTGATCGCCGAGGAGCAGATCACCGTGCTGCCCGGGCCGCCGACGATCTACCAGACGATCCTGGATTTCCCGGAGCGCGAGCAGTTCGATCTGAGCAGTCTGCGGGTGGCGGTCACCGGCGCCGCGACGGTGCCGGTGGTGCTGGTCGAGCGGATGCGTTCCGAGCTCCGATTCGATGTCGTCATCACGGGTTACGGGCTGGCCGAGGCCGCCGGTTTCGGCACCATGTGCCGGGTCGACGACGACGCCGAGACCATCGCCAACACCTGTGGCCGGCCGGTCGCCGATTTCGAACTGCGGCTCAGCCCCGCGGGTGAGGTGCTGCTGCGCGGCCCGAACGTGATGCTGGGTTATCTCGACGATCCGAAGAGCACCGCCGAAACCATCGATGCCGAGGGCTGGTTGCACACCGGCGACATCGGCACCATCGACGAGCGCGGCTATCTGAAGATCACCGACCGGCTCAAGGACATGTACATCTCGGGCGGATTCAACGTCTACCCGGCCGAGGTCGAGCAGGCGCTGGCCCGGCTCGACGGCGTCGCCGAGTCCGCGGTCATCGGGGTGCCCGACACCCGGATGGGCGAGGTCGGTAAGGCGTACGTGGTGCGCAAGCAGGGCGCGGCGGTGACCGAGGAAGACGTGCGCGCGCACGCCTCGACGGTGCTGGCCAACTTCAAGGTGCCGCGCTTCGTCGAATTCCGCGATCAGCTGCCCTACAGCGCCGCGGGGAAAGTGCTCAAGCGCGAACTACGTGAGGAGATCAAATGAGTGAGGGTGTTCCCGACGAGGGTGAAGTCGTCACCTATGAGGTCCGGGGCCGGGTCGCGATCATCACGCTGAATCGGCCGGACTACCGCAATGCCCAGAACTCGGTGATGACCTACGCCCTGGACGCCGCGTTCGTGCGCGCGGTCGAGGACCCCGAGGTCGGCGTGATCGTGCTGGCGGGCAACGGGAAACACTTCAGCGCCGGCCACGACATCGGCACGCCCGGCCGCGATCACCATGTGCGCTACGAGAACAAGGCCGCGCTGTGGTGGGACCACGTCGACCGGGCCGGCGGCGATCAGCGTTTCGCCCGCGAGACCGAGGTGTATCTCGGCATGTGCCGGCGCTGGCGCGAGATCCCGAAGCCGACCATCGCGATGGTGCAGGGCGCCTGCATCGCGGGCGGGCTGATGCTGGCCTGGGTCTGCGACATGATCATCGCCGCCGACGACGCGTTCTTCTCCGATCCCGTGGTGCGAATGGGCATTCCGGGTGTCGAGTATTTCGCGCACCCCTGGGTGATGGGCCCGCGCGCGGCCAAGGAATTCCTGTTCACCGGCGATCGCTTCGACGCGGCGCAGGCCAAGGAGTGGGGCATGGTCAACCGGGTCGTGCCGCGCGCCGAACTCGAGGCGCAGACCCTGGCGCTGGCCGAGAAGATCGCCGCCATGCCGCAATTCGGGCTCGCCCTGACCAAGAAGGCCGTCAACCAGGCCGAGGACCTGATGGGCCTGCGCAGCGGCATGGATTCGGTGTTCGGGCTGCATCATTTCGCGCACGCGCACAACGCCGAGGTCGGCGCCGATTCGCTGGGCGGCATGAACGCCAAGTCGATGAAGGCCACCGCGACTCAGCAGAACGGGACAAGGTAAGTGGATCTGGATTTCGACCAGGCGACCCAGGAATTCCAGCGCGAAGTCCGCGAATTCCTCGCCGCCACCAAACCCGCCACGCCGTTGGCCTCGATGGACACCAAAGCCGGATTCGAGGCGCACCGCGACTGGGAGCGCACGCTCGCCGAGGCGCGGCTCTCGGTGGTGTCCTGGCCCGCGGAATTCGGCGGGCGCGATGCCTCGCTGCTGGAATGGGTGCTCTTCGAGCAGGAGTACTACGCCGCGGGCGCACCCGGGCGGGTCAGCCAGAACGGCATCTTCCTGCTCGCGCCGACGCTGTTCGAGCACGGCACCCCCGAGCAGCTGGAACGGATCATGCCGCGGATGGCGCGCGGCGACGACATCTGGGCGCAGGCCTGGTCCGAGCCCGAGGCGGGCAGCGATCTGGCCGGCATCCGCTCCACCGCGCGCCGCACCGACGGCGGCTGGCTGCTGAGCGGCCAGAAGACCTGGAGCTCGCGGGCGGCGTTCGCGGACTGGGCCTTCGGGCTCTTCCGCAGCGACCCGGAGGCCGAACGGCACCGCGGGCTCACCTATGTGATGTTCCCGCTGAACGGCGACGGCGTCTCGGTGCGCCCGATTCCGCAGCTCGACGGTGAGCCCGGCTTCGCCGAGATCTTCCTCGACGACGTGTTCGTGCCGGACCGCGACGTGATCGGCGCGCCGAACGAGGGCTGGCGGGTGGCCATGAGCACCTCCAGCAACGAGCGCGGCCTCTCGCTGCGCAGCCCCGGCCGGTTCAGCGCCACCGCGGAGCGGCTGGTCGAGCTGTGGCTGGAAACCGGCGACCGCACCAACACCGCGCAGCGCGATGCCGTGGTGGACGCCTGGCTGGGCAGTGAGGCCTACCGGCTGCACACCTTCGGCACTGTCACCCGGCTCAACGAGGGCGGCAAGCTCGGCGCGGAATCCTCGATCACCAAGGTCTTCTGGTCCGAACTCGACATCGCCATGCACGAGACCGCGCTGGATGTGCTGGGTTCGGCGGGCGAGCTGGCCGGGCCCTGGACCGACGGCTACCTGTTCTCGCTGTCCGGCCCGATCTACGCAGGCACCAACGAGATCCAGCGCAATATCATCGCCGAGCGGCTGCTCGGACTACCTAGAGGGAGCAGCCGGTGAGGTTCGCGCTCAGCCCGGAACAACTCGACTTCGGCACCAGCGTCCGCAAGCTGCTCGACGCCGGGCAGACGCCCGCCGCGGTGCGCGCCTGGGCCGCCGGTGACGCCCGCGCCGGGCGGGGGTTGATCCGTCAGCTCGCCAATTCCGGCGTGCTCGGCCTGGCGATCACCGAGGACAACGGCGGAGTCGGCGCGGAGCCGATCGACCTGGTCGTGGCGTTCCTGGAGATCGGCCGCGCCGGGGTGCCCGGACCGCTGGTGGAGACCGCCGCCGCGATTCCCGCCCTGCTGCAAGCACTCCCGGATCCGGAGCTGGCGCAGCGCTGGCTCCCCGGCTTCGCCGAGGGCACCGCGCTGGGCACCATCGCCTTCGCCGCGCCGGATTCGGATCCGGTGGTCCTGGACGCCGACACGGCCGAGGTGGTGCTGGTGGTGGCCGGCGCCGAGCTGTGCCAGGCCGAGCACCGCACGCTGGTGCGCTCGGTGGACCCGGCCCGCCGGTTGTTCACCGTCAGCCCGGACGCGGCGGTCGTCGAGGGTGACGCGGTGGTCGAGGCCGCCGCCGCCGCGTTCGACACCGGCGCGCTGGCCTGCGCGGCGCAGCTGCTCGGCGCGGGCCGCGCGCTGCTGCACCAGGCCACCGAGTACGCCAAGCAACGCAAGCAGTTCGGCAAGCCGATCGGCGAATTCCAGGCCGTGAAGCAGAAGCTCGCCGATGTGCTGATCGCGCTGGATCTGGCCGAGCCGCTGCTGTTCCGCGCGGCGCTGACCCTGGGTGAGCCGACCCGCGCCCGCGATGTCTCGGCCGCCGTGGTCGCCTGCGGTGATGCCGCGTACGGCGCCGCGCGGGCGGCGTTGCAGGTGCACGGCGCGATCGGCTACACCGCCGAATACGACCTGTCGCTGTGGCTGACCAAGGTGACCGCGCTCCGATCCGCCTGGGGTACCCCGGATCTGCATCGGTCCCGGATCGCCCGCGCCCTGCGCGACGAGTCCGTTCAGGCCCGGATGTTGCGGGGTGAGGCATGACCAGCGCGGAGCATCAGGAGTTCACCGCCTCCCTGCGCGCCCTGCTCACCAAGCACGCGGGCAGCGCCGCCGTGCGCGCGGGGAGCGAGACCGAGGCCGGCTACGGCACCGCGCTGTGGCAGCGGCTGTGCGAGCAGATCGGTGTCGCGGCGCTGGCGATCCCGGAGGACTACGACGGCATCGGCGCGTCGCTGCTCGAATCCCTGCTGGTGGTCGGCGAGTTGGGCCGGACCCTGGCCGACGTGCCGATGCTGGGCTCGGCGGTGCTCGGCGCCCAGGCCGTGCTGCTCTCCGGTGACACCGAGGCCTGTGCCCGGCTGCTGCCGGACCTGGCCGCGGGTACCCGGACCCTTGCGGTGTGCTGGGCCGCCGCGACCGGCTGGGACGACTTCGGCGTGCGCGCCGAGGGCGAGACGCTCAGCGGGACAGCGCACTATGTGCTCGGCACGCACGCCGACACCTTGATCGTGCTCACCGCGGCAGGCGTGTTCGAGGTCGATGGCGAGGCCGCGGGTGTCACCCGCCGCGCGGTCGCGACCATGGACCCCACCCGCAAGCTGTCCGAGCTCACCTTCGCGGACGTGACCGGGCGTCGCCTCGGTACCGCCGACGTCGGGCCGATCGTCGCGCGCCTGCGCGAAATCGCCTGGGCCGCGGTCGCCGCCGAACAGGTCGGCGCGATGCAGTGGTGCCTGGACACCACGGTCGAATACAGCAAGTCCCGAGTCCAGTTCGGCCGGGCGATCGGCAGCTTCCAGGCGCTCAAGCATCGGATGGCCGATATGTACGTGCTGCTGGAATCCGCGCGCTCGGCCGCGCTCGCGGCCGCTGTCGCGGTCGCCGAGGACAGCCCGTCGGCGGCCGAGGAGGTGTGGGCCGCCCGGCTGCACTGCTCGGCGGCGTTCACCCGGATCGCCGCCGAAACCGTGCAACTGCACGGCGGTATCGCCATCACCTGGGAACACGACGCGCAATTGTTCTTCAAGCGCGCGCACGGCACCGCGCAGCTGTTCGGCAATCCCCGCAGGCCGCTGGCACATTCGGCCTAGCCGTGGCCGTCCCGGCGGCGATGACATGCCGGGACGGCCACGCCCTGGGGGCGGCGGGGTGATGCGGGTACGGTCGAGAAGTATGGGCGATCCGATAGGCGCGGTGAAGATCGAGACCTCGCACAAGCGAGTCCGGGTCTACCTCGGCGGGCATCTGGTGGCCGACAGCACCAGGCCGGCGCTGGTCTGGGAGCACCCGTATTACCCCACCTACTATCTGCCCGCGGTGGATCTGCGCGCGAAACTCGAACCCAGCGGCGGCGCCGACCACTCCCCCGGGCTCGGCACCGGCACCGGGTACGACGTCGTCATCAACGGCATCACCGCGGAGAATGCCGCACTGCGCTACCATGATTCGCCGGTGCCGGGCCTGAACGAGCTGGTCCGGCTGGCCTGGAACGCGATGGACGAATGGTTCGAGGAAGACGAACCCGTCTATGTGCATCCGCGGGATCCGTACTCACGGGTCGACATCCTGGCCTCCACCCGCCAGGTGCGGGTGGAGATCGACGGCGTCACCGTCGCCGACTCCCGATCGCCGCGGATCCTGTTCGAAACCGGGCTGCCGCCACGGTATTACCTGCCGCTGACCGATGTGCGGATGGACCTGCTGGTGGATTCCGATACCCACAGCAGCTGCCCCTACAAGGGCAACGCGGACTACTGGAATGTGCGGGTCGGCGACAACGAGTACGCCGATTACGTGTGGATCTATCGCACACCGGTGCCGGAGAGCCAGAAGATCCAGGGCCTGGCCTGCTTCTACAACGAGAAGGTCGACATCTATCTCGACGGCGAGCTGCAGGATCGCCCGCACAGCCCGTTCAGCTGAACCAGCGCCGGCGGCGCGGGCGCGGTTCGCGCCGGTAGACCTCCGCGGTGATGCGCGCGCCCAGCGAATTGGTCACGTGGAAGTACTCGCCGCCGATCTCGGTGGCCGCGCGGGCGATCTCCTCGATCGAGCCGTGGAAATCACCGGCGCCGATCGGGGTCAGGGTCATCTCGACCGCGCCCACCCGGTCGAATCCCAGGGCCGGGGCCCGGTCGAGTTCTTCGGCAATCCCGCGCACCCCTCCACTGTCGACCGGACCGCGCACGCCGTCAAGACCGTGCGACAGCGGAAGGCCCCGCCGTCGCACGGCAGGGCCTTCGCAACTGCGTCAGAACATCAGATCTCGGGCAGCGGCGCCGCCAGCTCCAAGGTCTGCGCCGGGTCGGGCTTGTCGGCCAGCCACGGGAACACCGGGGTCAGCTGCTCGGAGAGGCCGCTGATCGCGACCACCTTCGACACCTCGTCCTCGGCGAGCTCCTTGGCCACCGCACCCTGCAACTTCAGGGTGTTGTAAGCGTTGATGCCCGAGGCGATACCCACCGGAATACCGAGCAGCAAGCTGCCCGCGGTGGTGCCGATCACGCCGAGCAGCGCGGCGCCGGCCAGGCAGCCGCCGAGCGTGCCGGCCGCGATGCCCGGGATCGAGGACAACGAGCCCGCGCCCGCGCCGCCGAAGAGACCGATCAGGCAGCCCGCCGACAGGCCGACGGCGCCGCCGACCAGTCCGCCGATGCTGACGGCCAGCCCGAACTGCGTGGCCACGGCGCTGTAGGCGTCGTTGATGTCCTTCTGCTTCTGCACCTCGGGGCTGTCGTCGATCGCCCGATTGCCGCTCAGCGGAACGGTATCCGGCACCTGGCAGATCGGCGGCGGCAGCTCGTCGGCCGTCAGCGCGGCCTCGACGTTCTCCTCGGTCAGCTGTGACACCGGCACCGTGCCGGCCGGGCACGGCACCGCCGCGTTCGGCCAGATCGCCATCGGCGAACCGAAGGTCAGGGTGTTGCCCAGCATGTAGCGGCCCTGGGCGTCGAGCACCTGGAAGTTGTTGATCGGCTGCCACCGTCGTTCCCCGTCGGGTCCCGGCATGACGTGCTCGGGGTCCGGCCCGGTGCCCGGCGCCTGCACGGTGACGCTGCCCATCGGGGTGTTCAGGAACGCCGAACTGTCGCTGAGATCACCGGTGTAATCCCAGCCCGGCAGCGGCGAAACCTGCACGCGCGACAGGCCGTCGCGCACCGCCTGCTCGTGCCGCGACTCCTGCGGCAGCACCTGCGGCAGCGGCGGCGGCACCTCCTGCCCGAACGGAAGGTGGTGCAGGTCTTCGCCTTGCTGGCCGAGCAGCACCTCGCCAGTGCGATCGCGCACCTGATAGTGCTCGCTGCCGACGAAGGTGATCGACCCGTCCGGGCCGTAGATGGTGGAGACCCGGTTGTAAGCGCTGCTGCGCATACGGATTCCGGGCAGCAGCTCCCAGTCGTTCTCCCCGCACTCCGGGGGGCGCGGCGGGATGGGGTCGTTGGGGTTACCCCAATCTCCCAGTGCCGGGCAGTCGATATCGGTGGGCCCGGTGATCGGCGGCCCCGCGTACGCGGGCGCCGCGGCAACGGTGATGGCCGCGGCGGTCATGGCCGCGATACCAATGGCTGGGGCAATTCTCAACGGAACCTCGCATTCATTACGCAGTGGGAGAAAGCACCGGAGAAAGAATTCGCGTCAGGTCGTCAGCTCCCGTTCGGGAATTGCGCTCAGGGCCCGGGTAATTGGCGCCCGGTACCTCGATCGCCGCTGCTACCAGGCGAAGACCTGCATGGACGCTACCGCAGGATGCGCCGTCGACGGCCGAGCAGCGGCAGTTCGTCTTCGGCGCGTCGGTATTGTCCTGACGCCGGGACATATTCACGTTCGAATGCTTTGGTGAATGCGAATTCGGCCGCACAGCAGAACTCGGAGTTTCACGCAGTAACTCCGCGGCCTATACTGCGAAGACAACCACCAGCGACCGAAAGCCTCCCCTCGAAGGAGGGCATCATGGCTGATCCGACGCACACCAAGGTCTGTCTGACCTGCCGGGAGTATCCCGGCCCCGCCCTCGCGCTCTTCCTCGCCCCGGAACCCCTGGTTCGCGGCGGCTGCATCCTGCACCTGGTGGAGCAGGTCCCCGCCGGTGCCGCGGGCGCCGCCGAACTCCGCCGGCTGATGCAATCCCAGGTCGACCCGGCCAGCTCGGTCCGCGCCGAATTCCACGCCTTCGGCACCGGCCCGCCGGACACCGCCCGCACCCGCACGGTCCTGCACGACCACCTCATCAACGACCCGGAGCCGCTCGGCCTGGACTCGGCCGACCCCGACGAACTGACCCGCCTGGCCACCCTCCCCGAACACCCCATCGGCCCGCGCCGCGTCGACGACTTCCAGGATCACGCCGTCCGCACGGCCATGCTCGCCGTCTACCGCCACTTCGCCGTCGACCAGCGCATCCCCGTGCTCTACCACGGTCACGCCGACCCGACCACCGGCTGGTTCGCCCTGCGCGCCGGCTCCGCCTAGCCGCCGGAACGGTCAGCGCACTACGGCCATCTCCTGGTCGGTGGGTTGATCGAGCAGGGCGCTCGGACGGTCGCGGAGGAACCTGTCGAACATCGCGGCGACGTAAGTGCGCGTCAGGGCCGAGGAGCGTGCGGCGGAAATCGGTCCGGCATAGGTCGCGGCCGCGCGCCGGGCCGGCTCGGGGATGAACAGCGGCATATCGGTGTAGTCGTAGTGCGCCGAATCCCGCATCGTCAGTTGCCGTTTCCAGCCGGTACCGCGCTGCCAGAAAGCCGCCAGCGACGGATTCGCGTCGCCGACCTCCTCGATCTGCGCACTGGTCAGCACCAGGACCGGCCGATCGACGCCCGCGGTGACCGAGCGCCCGAACTCCTCGTCGATCCCGAGTTGCCCGTCGAGGTCGACGGCGGCATCGATGCGCCGGTCCTCGTGCATCGCCTCGACCGCGACGAAGCCGCCGAGCGAATGTCCCACCATGCCGACGCGTTCCAGATCCGGTGCGCGATCGAGCCCCGGAGGCAGCGCGCGCCGCCCGGCGTCCGGGTTCACACCGCGGGCCAACTCGGTCACCGCGTCCAGGACGAACCGGGTATCGGCCAGCCGTGCGGCCAGGTACTCGCGGCGGACCTCCCGGTCGAATGCCGGAAACCGCACGGGCGGCAGCACTCTGCCGCCGGGAAATTCCACCCCGGGGTCGGTTTCATAGCTGTGGTCCATGGTGACCACCACATAGCCGCGACTCGCCAGGTCCTCGGCCAAACCGGCGGCCCAGATCCGCGAGACGCCGGCGCCTGGTGAATAGAAGACCACCGGATAGGTCTCCCCCGGGCGCGCGGGCGCGTCGGTGTACGCGTTGGTCAGCAGGCCCGGAAGCTGGACGCCGGCCTGCTTCTCGAGTTCGGGAAGCAGCGCGGTGGAGACGTAGTGCGCCCGCGGATACCGGGCGACGTCGGCGGCCGGATAGAACACCGACACCATCAACTCGCGCGACCGCTCGGGCACGAACGGATCCGGCCGGGTGTCATCGATCAGGTGCAAAGTCGTTGTACCGACGTCGTACTCGCCGCTCGGGCGGGGCAGCACCGAGGACGCGTCCGGGGCCGCACCGGCGGTCATCGTGCCGCCCGCCAGCAGCGCCGCCGCGGACATGGCGACGAACGTCATTCGACCGATCAATTTTCCCCCCGGGTAGATCACCTACCGGGCGACGCTAACAGACCACCGGCCGTGCCGACCGCTCGAACGCGAAAGGCTCCGCACGCCTGGGCGTGTGGAGCCTTTCGTGGCATGGGGCCGGCTACTTGGGGACGTCGATGACGCCCTCGTCGACCGCCCACTGGATGGTGCGTTCCAGGTCGGCGCAGGAGTCCGGGCGGCCCGGGGAGCGGCCCGCCGCTTGCAGTTTCGCGAAGACCGGGCAGCGGGCGGCGGGGTCGCCGGTCCACTGCACCGAGGTCTGGTGCGCGGAGTATTTACGCACCAGGACCTCGCTGGCGCAGGCCTGGCATTGCAGCGGCGTCATGCCGTCTTCCAGGTAGCGCTGCTTGTCGACCACAGTTTGGGCCTGCACCTCGGCCCGCCGCTGCGGCTGATCGGCAAAATCGGGTGCTTTGGCCCAACGGATCATCAGACACCCGCCTCCGCTTGATCGGACTGTGCCGCTTCCTCTTCGGCCTTGCGCCGCAGATTCTCCGCGACCTCGGCCTCCCAGGCGATATTCGCCTTGGTGGTGTCCACCTCGAACTCGAAGCGGTCGGTGGACTTCGGATTGACGTCGGCGAGGTCCACGTAGAACTGGTCGTACCAGCGGCGCAGCTGGTAGACGGGACCGTCTTCCTCGCAGAGCAGCGGGTTCTCGACCTTGGACTTGTGCTTCCAGATCTCCACGTCGCCGAGGAAGCCGACGTTGATCCCTTCCATCATCTTCTCGGCCAGTTTGGCGCCGCCCGCGTCGTCGAGCCCGGCGGGCCGCTCCGCGGTGAGGCCCCACTGCAGCATGAAGGAATCCTGCGAGACCGGGTAGTGGCAGTTGATCAGCATCGTCTTGACTTCGAACCCGCCGTAGCTGTTGATCAGCGAGTTGAGCATCCAGGACGGGCCGTAGTAGGCCGCCTCGGACTCGAGCAGCACCTCGCCGTACTTCTGGGTCCCGTAGTCCTGCCGGTTCTTCGACTCCAGGAACTGGGTGGCGATGTGGCCCTCGAAGACGTTCTTGAAGAACGTCGGATAGGCGTAGTGGATGTAGAAGAAGTGCGCCATATCGACCACGTTGTCGATGATCTCGCGGCAGTTGGCGCCCTCGATGAGCATGGTGTTCCACACCCACGGCGTCCAGCGCTCGCCGAGTTCCTCGCTCGGGTTGCCCTCCGCGTCGGTGTAGGCGCCCTCGATGTAGGGGATGGTGATCCCCTCCTGCGGCGGGTTGCCTTCGTGGTCGTTCCACACGAACAGCTGACCGTTGCGCTCCAGCGTGGCCCAGGACCTGGTGCGCGCCAGCGGTGGAACCCGCTTGCCATAGGGGATCGCCGAGCATTTGCCGTTGGCGCCCCAGCGCCAGTCGTGGAACGGGCAGGCGATGTCGTCGCCCTTGATCGAGCCCATGCTCAGATCGCCGCCCATGTGCCGGCAGTAGCCGTCCAGTACGTTCAGTTGGTTCTTGCTGTCGGCCCAGATCACGAGCTTGGTGCCGAAGGCCTGCACCGAATGTGGCTTACCGTCGCGGAACGATTCGGCCAGGCCGACGCAATGCCATCCCCGCGCATAACGGGTAGGCACGGAGCCCACATCGAGCTCCCGAACCTTGCCACCGCTCCCCTTGGGGGTAACTGCCATCGCGATTCCTCCTCCTTCTGTACTAGAACACGTTACAAAACTGGAGCCCTTCACGCCAGCGATTGCGTCCACTTGCTGGGCATCCTCGAGACATACTGGATGCGGGCACCTGTTCTCGACAGAAATAAGAACCTGTTCTAGTCTCAGAGGCAAATGACTACCGGTAACCAACCCGACCAGGCAGGAGCAGGTCCCAAGATGACGCAAGAAGTGACCGACAAGGTCGAAGCACTGTTGCCCTTCCTGCGTGAGCAGGCACAAGCGGCCGAGGACCTGCGCCGCATCCCCGAAGAAACCATGAAGGCGCTACAGGGCACCGGGTTCTTCAAACTCGTCCAGCCCAAGCAGTGGGGCGGGTACGCGGCCGACCCGGTGATCTTCTACGACACCGTCCGCAAGATCGCCAGCGCCTGCGGTTCCACCGGCTGGGTGGCCGGCATCCTCGGCATCCACAACTGGCACCTGGCGCTGTTCGGCCAGCAGACCCAGGAAGAGGTGTGGGGCAACGACACCGAGGTCCGGATCTCCTCCTCCTACGCGCCCATGGGCGCGGGCACCGTCACCGAGGACGGCACCGGCTATCGCGTCAGCGGCAGCTGGGCGTGGTCTTCCGGCTCCGATCACGCCGACTGGACCTTCGTCGGCGGACCGGTCATCAAGGACGGCCGCCCGGTCGACTTCGGCAGCTTCCTCATCCCCCGGCCCGACTACCGCGTCGACGACGTGTGGAATGTGGTGGGCCTCAAGGGCACCGGCTCCAACACCCTGATCGTCGAGGATGTCTTCGTGCCCCGGCACCGGTTCCTCAGCTACAAGACGATGAACGACCTGACCTCGCCCGGTCTGGAACAGAACACCGATCCGCTGTACAAGATGCCCTGGGGCACAATCCATCCCAGCACCATCACCACGCCGATCATCGGCATGGCCAACGGCGCCTACGCCGCGCACGTCGAGCACCAGGGCAAGCGCGTGCGCGCTGCCTACGCCGGCGAGAAGGCCAAGGACGATCCGTTCGCCAAGGTCCGGATCGCGGAGGCCTCCAGCGATATCGACGCCGCCTGGCGCCAGGTCTCGGGCAACATCGTCGACGAGTACGCCTATCTGCTGCGCGGCGAGGACATCCCGTTCGAGCTGCGGCTGCGGGCGCGCCGCGACCAGGTCCGCGCGACCGGCCGGGCGATCGCCTCGATCGACAAGCTGTTCGAGAGCTCCGGCGCCACCGCGCTCGCCAACGGCACTCCGCTACAGCGCTTCTGGCGCGACGCGCACGCCGGGCGGGTGCACGCCGCCAACGATCCCGAGCGGGCGTACACGGTCTTCGGCTCCGGTGAATTCGGTCTCCCGATCACCGACACCATGGTCTAGGAGGGGATTTCGTGACTTCGACGGTGGAACTCACCTACGAATCGACTTCGCGTTTCGCGCAGGTCCGGCCGGATCTGCAACTGCACTACCACGAGGCCGGCGTCGGCAACGGCCCGACGATCGTGCTGCTGCACGGCGGCGGCCCGGGCGCCTCGTCCTGGTCGAACTTCGCCCGCAACATCCCGGTGCTGGCGCAGAACTTTCACGTCATCGCCGTGGATCAGCCCGGCTACGGCAAGTCCGACAAGCCGGTCGATCATCCGCAGTACTTCGCGCACAGCGCCTCCGCGCTGAAGGACCTGCTGGATCACCTGCAGATCACCGAACGCGTACACCTGCTGGGCAATTCGCTCGGCGGTGGCGCGGCGGTGCGGTTCGCCCTGGACTACCCGCAGCGGGCCGGCAAGCTGGTGCTGATGGGCCCGGGCGGGCTCAGCGTCAACGTGTTCGGGCCGGACCCGACCGAAGGCGTGAAGAACCTCGCGAAGTTCAGCTACGAACCGACGCGGGCGAATCTGGAAGCGTTCCTGCGGATCATGGTCTTCGACCAGTCGCTGATCACCGAGGAACTCATCGACGAGCGGTTCGCCTCGGCGAGCACCCCCGAGTCGCTGGCGGCGGCCCGGGCCATGGGTAAGTCGTTCTCCGGACCGGACTTCGAGCTCGGCATGCTCTGGCGTGACGCCTACAAGCTGCGCCAGCCGGTCCTGCTGATCTGGGGCCGCGAGGATCGGGTGAATCCCCTGGACGGCGCGATCGTGGCGACCAAGCTGATCCCGCGGGTGCAGCTGCACGTCTTCGGTGGTTGCGGCCACTGGGCCCAGCTGGAAAAGTTCGACGAATTCAACCGCCTCGCAGCGGATTTCCTCGCCGGGTCCCGCAAGGAGAAGTGACATGAGTATTCGCGCACTCGGGTACATGCGCATCGAGGCCACCGACATGGCGGCCTGGCGCGAGTACGGCCTCAAAGTGCTCGGCATGATGGAGGGAACGGGTCCCGATCCGAACGCCCTCTACCTGCGGATGGACGATTTCCCGGCGCGGCTGGTCATCGTGCCGGGCGAGCGGGACCGGCTGCTGGTCTCGGGCTGGGAGGTCACCAACTCCGGTGGGCTGCAACAGCTCCGGGAGCGGCTGTCCGAGGCCGGGGTGGCCTTCAAGGAGGCCACCAAGGAGGAACTCGCCGATCGGCGCGTCGAGGGCATGATCCGGTTCGACGATCCCTCCGGCAACGTGCTCGAGGCCTTCTACGGCGCGCAGTACCTGGCCCGGCGGTTCGTCAGCCCCTACGGCCACAAGTTCGTCACCGCCGAGCAGGGCCTCGGTCACGTGGTGCTGACCTGCACCGACGACGGCGCGGCGCAGGAGTTCTACCAGGGCGTGCTCGGCTTCCGGCTGCGTGACTCGATGCGGCTGCCCCCGCAGATGGTCGGCCGGCCCGCCGACGGCGACCCGGCCTGGCTGCGGTTCTACGGCTGCAACCCGCGCCACCACTCGCTGGCGTTCCTGCCGCTGCCGAACCCGACGGGCATCGTGCACCTGATGGTCGAGGTGGAGAGCTCCGACGATGTCGGCCTCGCCCTGGATCGCGCGCTGCGCAAGAAGGTGAAGATGTCGGCGACCCTGGGCCGCCACATCAACGACAAGATGCTCTCCTTCTACATGAAGACGCCGGGCGGGTTCGATATCGAATTCGGTACCGAGGGTTTGGAAGTCGAGGACGATCTGTCCTGGATCGCCCGCGAGTCCACGGCGGTGAGCCTGTGGGGTCACGACTTCTCGATCCAGGCCCGCCCGCAATGAGCACCGCGACGCCGGAACAGGTGCCGGAGATCGATCCGCGCGCCTTCCGGAATGTGCTGGGGCAGTTCTGCACCGGCATCACCGTCATCACCACCTTCGACGAGGCGAAGGCGCCGGTCGGCTTCGCCTGCCAGTCCTTCGCCGCGTTGTCGCTGGACCCGCCGCTGATCCTGTTCTGCCCCACCAAGACCTCGCGGTCCTGGGCGGCGATCGAGCAGGCCGGCAAGTTCTGCGTCAACGTCCTCGCCGAGGAACAGCAGGCCGTCTGCGCCCGCTTCGGCTCCCGCGAACCCGACAAGTTCGCCGGAACACCGTGGCACACATCCGAACTGGATGTTCCGGTCCTCGACGACTCGCTGGCCACGATCCAGTGCACTGTGGACAGCGTCGTCGACGGCGGCGATCACTACATCGTGATCGGCCGTGTGCAGGCCCTGTCGGAGTCCACCGACTCCGGCAGGCCCCTGCTCTTCTACCGGGGTCAGTACACGGCCATCGAGCCGGAGAAGACCACGCCCGCGCCCTGGCGCGCGGACCTGGACCACTTCCTCACCACGACCACGCTCGACACCTGGCTCTGAGAGCAACGCGAACGGCCGGGAGCACGCGCTCCCGGCCGTTCTGCTGTTCACCTCAACGCACGCGTGGCACGACGTAGTCGACGAGTTCGCCGACCGATTCGAAGCCGGATTCCTTTTCCGGGATCGCCACGCCGGTCTGCCGCTGTACGTCGATGACGATCTCGATGACGTCGAGCGAATTCAGCCCGAGATCGTCCTTGAAACGGCTATAGGGCTCGATATCGCTCACCGGACGCCGACTCCGCTCGGCCACAATCGTCCTGATCTGTTCTACGGTCCGCATGGACATACGCCCCGCCCTCCCAACGGTTCTCGCGGACAAGCTCCGCGTCTTCCCGAACCTACCGCCTGGCTGGAAAAGTGCTCATTCGGTGCGCACTTTGACCCTCATGCTGAATGCATGGAACTTCTCGACGGCACCCCCGTGATCACCTGCACCGACGCCGGCGCGTGGCACACCTGGCTCGCTGCCAACCACGCCACGGCTTCCGCCGTGTGGATTCTCATCGCCAAGAAGAACTCTCCCCAGCCGTCCCCAACCATCACCGAAACTCTCGACGGCGCCCTCTGCTACGGCTGGATCGACAGTGTCCGGCGTTCTCATTCCGCCGACTTCTACCTGCAGCGCTACTCTCCGCGCCGACCCAAAAGCCCCTGGTCGGCCATCAATGTCGCCAAGGCCGAAGCGCTCATCGCGGACGGTCGTATGCGACCCGCGGGTTTCGCCGCGATCGCGGCGGCGAAGTCAGACGGCCGCTGGGCGCGCGCCGCCTGAGTCACCACCGCGCCAGCAACTCCGGCAGTGCGGTGCCGATCGGTTCGCGGATGACCTCCTCGGCCAGGTCGTCGTAGGGTGTCGGCTCGGCGTTGACGATGATCAGCCGGGCGCCGTGCTGTGCCGCGACGCCCGCCAGGGACGCGGCGGGCTGCACCTGCAGGGTGGTGCCGACCGCGATGAAGACCTGGGCGGCCTGGGTGATGGCGATGGCCTGTGTCAGCACCTCGGAGTCCAGCGCCTCCCCGAACATGACTGTCGCGGTCTTGAGAATTCCGCCGCAGTCCCGGCAGGCCGGATCCGGTTCCCCCGCGTCCACCCGCTCGAGCGCCGCCGCCAACGTGGTCCGTGCGCCGCAGTCGGTACACACCACGGCCCGGGCGGTCCCGTGCAATTCCAGCACCTTCCGGTCCGGCAGCCCGGCCAGCTGATGCAGACCATCCACATTCTGGGTGATCACCCGCACCGGCGTCCCGCGCCGCGCCAACTCCGCCACCGCCTGATGCGCCCCGTTCGGCCGCGCCCGCCACGCCGCGCTCTCCTGCCGCATCCGCCACGACTTCCGGCGAATCTCGCTGTCCCCCATATAGAACTGGTACGTCACCAGCTTCTCGGCGTCCGGATCCCGCCGCCACAACCCCTGCGGCCCGCGATAATCCGGGATCCCCGAATCCGTCGAAATGCCGGCGCCGCTGAGAATCGCCACCAGCGGACGCCCACCCGCCTGACCACCGTTCATACCCGCGAGGCTACGCACCTCCCCCACCCCGGTCACCCGAGTTTCGGGCCTATCCGTCGAGTTCGCCGAACGAAATCGTCGCCGGGAAAGGGCTGTCCAACACGATGACGTCCTGATGGGTGTCGACGAGCTTGTACACCCGGCTGGCCCAGTCGAGGCGGAACTCCTGCACCATTTTCACGTACAGATTGGCATCCAGGTGGACGATCAAATACACCGGAATACCCTCGTAGGCGTATTCGGCGAGCTTGTCGACCGTGTCGCTGTAAACGGACCCGGGCGAGACCACCTCGACGACGAGAAGCGCATCGTTGGTGGTCAGCTTGCTGCCGCGTTCGATGCAGCGATACACCGTCACATCGGGTTTGCGAAACGAGAAGGCGCCGTCGCCGCGGCGGCGTCGAGTGAAATAGACATCGACATCGGTTGTCACGCGGGTGCAAGGATCAGCCGGTTTGGCTGCCTCCAGCTTGTTGGCCAGCCGCCGAGCCACATCACTGTGCTCCGGGGTGCCGCTCTGACAGCGGATCACATTGCCATCGATGACCTCGATGAGTTTGCGAATACTGTCGGGCAACTGGTCGTACTCGGCTTCTGTGAGTTCCAGAGCGCCCGGGTCATCGGCCCACACCGGCAGCACAGTCACTTGCTCCCCCATTCCGAGTAGGGCTTGTCGGTCCACCGGCCATGCTACGCGGACATTGCCGCAGATCATGCTGTTAGTTCACGCTGGTCGGCACCAGCTCCCAGAGCTCGGATCCGGCTGCTGGATCCGGGGTGGCGTTCCAGTCGTGGTGCTGGAAATCGGGGTCGCGAACTTCCAGGCGGGTGGGCGTATTCGGGCCGACGTAGGCGATCGAGAGGGTGGCGGTGCGGCGGCCGAGATCGTGCGGTTTCAGGGCGATGGCGATGTCGGTGGCAACGGTGCGCAGGGCGGGGAGTTCGGCCTGGCCGGGCGGGCACAGGTCCAGGTACAGGGTGACGAGGTCCGGGTTGGTGGCGATGGCCGAGCCGCCGGACGCGATGTGGGTGCCGGGTGGGAGGCGGTAGCCGGACATGAAGGCGTAGAAGGGGCCGTCGGCGATCATCTGCGGGCCGGTGCCCGACTCGCTGGTGCAGGGGACGGCGGGCGGCTCCAGGTGGGTGTCGTCCGGGGTTTGACAGCTCGTGAGCAAGGTCGCGGCGACGAGCAGTTTGATCGCGGTTCTCATCGGGTCCTCCTCCGGCCGGGTTTGTTCGACACTAACCCGTGACGGCAAAGACGAAGGGCCGCAGCCGGTTCGGTAGCCGGCTGCGGCCCTTTCGAGTGCGAAATAGACTCAGGCGGTGGCCTTTTCGCGCTGCAACTCCAGCGCGATATCGATGAGCTGATCCTCCTGCCCGCCGACCAGCTTGCGCTGTCCGGCGCGCACGAGCATTTCCGCGGCGGAGACGCCGTAGCGCTCGGCCTGGCGTTCGGCGTGCCGCAGGAACGAGGAGTAGACGCCCGCGTAGCCCATCATCAGGGCTTGGCGGTCGAGCAGGCACTCCGAGGGCATGGCGGGGCGGACGACGTCTTCGGCGGCGTCGGTGACGGCGAAGAAGTCGACGCCGGTCTTGACGCCGAGCTTGTCGCAGACGCCGATGAAGGCCTCGACCGGGAGGTTGCCCGCGCCGGCGCCGAAACGCCGTGCGCTGCCGTCGATCTGGGTGGCACCCGCGCGCACGGCGTACACCGAGTTGGCGACGGCGAGGCCGAGGTTCTCGTGGCCGTGGAAACCGACCTGGGCGTCGTCGCCGAGCTCGGCGACCAGGGCGGCGACGCGGTCGGTGACCTGCTCGAGGACCAGGGCGCCGGCGGAGTCGACGACGTAGACACACTGGCAACCCGCGTCGGCCATGATGCGGGCCTGCTTGGCCAGCTTCTCCGGGGTGGTGCTGTGCGCCATCATCAGGAACCCGACGGTTTCCAGGCCCAGTTCCCGGGCCAGGCCGAAGTGCTGGATGGAGACGTCGGCCTCGGTGCAGTGCGTGGCGATGCGGCAGATCGAGCCGCCGTTGTCCTGGGAGATCTTGATGTCTTCCTTGACGCCCACGCCGGGCAGCATCAGGAAGGCGATCTTGGCCTGCTTGGCCGATTCCGCGGCCGCCTTGATCAGTTCCTGCTCCGGGGTTTTGGAGAACCCGTAGTTGAACGAGGAACCGCCGAGACCGTCACCGTGGGTGACCTCGATGACCGGCACACCGGAGGCGTCGAGCGCGGTGACGATGTCGCGCACCTCCCGCACGGTGAACTGGTGGCGCTTGTGGTGTGAACCGTCGCGCAGCGAGGTGTCGGTGACGCGGACGTCGAGTTCGCCCGAGTAGGGCTTCAGCACGCCTCCGTAGCGATTGCTTGCAGGTCGCTCGAAATGGTCAGTCATTAGTGAAACTCCTTACACCCGAGCGGAAATGATCTGGTTGGCCAGGACCTCGCCGACGCGCGTGGCGGCGGCGGTCATGATGTCGAGGTTGCCCGCGTAGGGCGGCAGGAAGTCGCCCGCGCCTTCGACCTCGACGAAGATCGACACCTTCGCCATGCCACCGGAAACCAGGGACGGGTCGTCGAACTGCGGCTCGTTCAGCAGCCGGTAGCCGGGCACGTACTCCTGGATCGCCTTCTCCATGTCGTGGATGGAGGCGGCGATGGCGTCGCGGTCGGCGTCCTCGGGGATGGCGCAGAAGATGGTGTCGCGCATGATCATCGGCGGTTCGGCCGGGTTCATGATGATGATGGCCTTGCCGCGCTTGGCGCCGCCGATCGTCTCCACGCCCTTGGAGGTGGTCTTGGTGAACTCGTCGATATTGGCGCGGGTGCCGGGCCCGGCCGACACCGAGGCCACCGACGCCACGATCTCGGCGTATTCCACGGGCACGACCCGGGAGACGGCCGCGACCATCGGAATCGTCGCCTGCCCACCGCAGGTGATCATGTTGACGTTCGGCGCGTCGGTCAGCGTCGCCAGGTTGACCGGCGGGATGACCGCCGGGCCGACGGCGGCGGGGGTCAGGTCGACGGCCCGAATGCCCGCGGCCTCGTACTTGGGCGCGTAGGCGCGGTGCACGTAGGCGGAGGTGGCCTCGAACAGCAGGTCCGGCTTGTCCGGCAGCGCCAGCAGCCAGTCCGCGCCCTCGGCGGAGGTTTCCAGGCCCAGGCCGCGGGCCCGCTTCAGACCCTCGGAATCGGGGTCGATGCCGATCATCCAGCGCGGATCGATGTTCTCCGAACGCAGCAGCTTGTACAGCAGGTCGGTGCTGATGTTGCCGGAGCCGACGATGGCCGCGGTGACTTTGTTGGCGGTCACGACTTTCTCCTAGTGGATCGGGGTCAGCTGAAACGCAGACGGACGGAACCGAGTCCGGCGAACTCGGCATGGAAGCTGTCGCCCGGGTGGGCGTCGATGGCGCGGGTGCAGGAGCCCGGGAGCACGATGTCCCCGGCCTTGAGACGCACCCCGAAGGAGGCGACCTTGCGGGCCAGCCAGGCCACCGCGATCACCGGATCGCCGAGCACCGCGTCGCTGCGGCCCTCGGCGACGACGGAACCGTTCTTGGTGAGCACGGCATCGATCGCCTTGATGTCGATGTCCGCGGGCGCCACCCGTTCCGGGCCGAGCACCCAGCCGGCCGAGGACGCGTTGTCCGAGATCGTGTCGCAGAGACCGATCTTCCAGTCCTTGATCCGGGAGTCGATCAGTTCGATGGCGGGCGCGTAGGCGACGGTGGCCGCCAGCACGTCGGCCTCGGTGCAGTCTTCGCCGGGCAGGTCCGCGCCGAGCACGAAGCCGACCTCCACCTCGACCCGCGGGAACAGGTAGCGGCTCGCCTCGACCGGCTTGTCCTCATAGACCTCCATGGAATCCAGGAGGTGTCCGTAGTCGGGTTCGTCCACACCCATCATCTGCTGCATGGCCAGCGAGGACAGGCCGACCTTGTGGCCCACCACCTTCGCGCCGCCGGCCAGCTGGCGCCGGATGTTGATCAGCTGGATCTCGTAGGAGTCGACCACGTCGATCTCGGCGTACCGGGAGACGAGCGGATCGATGGCGACCCGATCGCGTTCGGCGACTTCGAGCTCGTCGGCCAGCTGGATTCGTACCGCATCGGACAGCACGCTAGTTTCCTTCCGCTTCGGTGAGAGCGGCCGCGTGCGCGCCCGCGCGCCGGCCGGAGAAGATGCAGTCGGCCAGGGACAGGCCGCTGACATAGGAGTCCGAGCAGATGCCGACGGCGGTGCGTCCCGCCGCGTACAGCCCCGGAATATCGTGTCCGGCCTCGGATCGCACCGCGCCGGTGTCCTCGTCGACGACGACGCCGCCGAGGGTGAGCATCGGGCACGGGTTCATCAGGCTGGGCTTGATGCCCACATCCAACAGCCAGAAGGGGCCGCTGCGTAGGGATTTGGTGAATTCGGCGGGCTTGCCGACCGGGTCCGGGCGGCCCGCGGCGATGGCGTCGTTGTGCTCGGTCACCGTCGCGCGCAGTCCGGCCGGGTCGATACCGGCCTTCGCCGCGGCGGCCTCGATGCTGTTCTCCCGCACCGCGGCCCGGCGCATGGCCTGGAACTGGGCGCGCTGGAACCAGGTGCCTTGCGCGCCGATCTGCGCGATCGCGGTGCGCATCAGGATGTCGTCGACCAGCAGCCAGCCGCGCCCGTCGTGCTCGGCGATCAGTTTGGCGCCGACGGCGGCGCCGTAGCGGGTCTCGTCGATGACGCGGCGGCCCTGGGCGTCGACCAGGATCGAGCCGGTGAACGCGCTGGGCGGCAGGATGAAGCGCCAGGCCGAGATGTTGCCCATCCGGTCGGTGGCGGCGCCGGCCTGCCGGGCCAGCTGGATGCCGCTGCCGTCGTCACCCGAGGTGCCCAGCGCCAGGCCGTTGCGGAACTGCGGGCCGTGCTCGGCCACCATCGCGCGATTGGCGATGAAACCGCCCGCGCTGACCACGATGCCGCGGCGCGACCGCACCCGGATCGTGGTGCTGTAGCGGCTGTCCAGGCGGGCCAGCCGCCGTTCCAGCATCTTGCGCAGCGGCGGGTAGTAGATGCCGGGGTTGGCCGCCATCTTCGCCAGCCGGGTGTAGCGCTCGCGGATCGCGCCGGGTGCGTCGCGCAGGGTGCGGCATTCGGCGCCGATGACCGCGCCGGTGTCGTCGGTGAGCAGCTTGGTGACCTGGGTCAGCGTCTCCACGCGCACCCCGTGCCGGGACGCCGAGGCCGCGAGCGGGCCGGTGAGCATGCGGCCCGAGATGCCTTTGCCCTTGACCCGGTGCCCGCGCTGCGCGGGTTCGGCGACCTCGCGCCCGAAGCCGGACACCTCGCTGCCCGAGTAGTACAGGTAGTAGCTGTCGTTCGGGTACGAGGTCTTGTAGGGGCACAGCGACGCCTCGAACGGCACGCCGTGGCCCTTCAGCCACTCGATCATCGCCGGGCTCTCGTCCACGAAGCGGCGCAGCGTATCCGGCTTCACCGCGTCGCCGACCTCGCGTTCCAGGTACGCGAGCATCTGCTCCGGGGTATCGCTGACCTCGCCCGCGTGCTGCACCGAGGTGCCGCCACCGGCGTAGATGATGCCGCCGGAGATCGAGGAGGCGCCGCCTCCGGCGAAGCGCTCGAGCACGAGCACCTGCGCTCCCGCGGCCGTGGCTTCCAACGCGGCCGCGGCGCCGGCGGCTCCATATCCGACGACGACGACGTCGGCGGTGAGGTCCCATTCGACCATGTACTAGCTCCGGATCTGAAACTGAAACGAGTTTCTCGGCAAGTGGTACGCCAAGTAGGTCTTCTGCCACTCAACATAGACCAAAGGCGCGTTCATTCTATAACGTGTTCTACATGACTGATCGGGAATACGACGTCGTGGTGGTCGGCAGCGGGGCTGCCGGCATGACCGCCGCGCTCACCGCCGCGCACCACGGGCTCAAAGTGGTGATCATCGAGAAGGCCGCGCACTACGGCGGGTCCACGGCTCGCTCCGGCGGTGGCGTCTGGATTCCCGGGAACAAGGCGCTCAAGGCCTCGGGCCGTCCGGACGATCGGGAAGCGGCGCGCACCTACCTGCACAGCATCATCGGTGATGTGGTGCCCAAGGAGCGCATCGACACCTACATCGACCGTGGCGCAGAGGCTTTCGACTTCGTTCTCGACCACACGCCGCTGCAGATGAAGTGGGTACCGGGCTACTCCGACTACTACCCGGAGGCGCCGGGCGGGCTCGGCGAAGGCCGCTCCAGCGAGCCGAAGCCGTTCAACGCCAAGGTACTCGGCGCCGAACTGGCCAACCTGGAACCGCCGTACGCCAAGGCACCGCTGAATGTTGTTGTCATGCAAGCGGATTTCGTGCGCCTGAACCTGATCAAGCGGCATCCCAAGGGCATCGCCCGGGCCCTCCGGGTCGGCGCGCGCACCTACCTCGCCAAGTGGACCGGCAAGCACATCCTCGGCATGGGCCAGGCCATCATCGCCGCCATGCGCAAGGGGCTCCTGGACGCGAATGTCCCGGTGCTGCTGAACACTCCGCTGACCAAGCTCATCGTGGAGAACGGCGTCGTCACCGGCGTCGAGGCCACCCAGAACGGCGAAACCGTCACCTTCACCGCCCGCCTGGGCGTGGTCCTCGGCAGCGGCGGCTTCGAGCACAACGCCGAAATGCGCACCAAGTACCAGCGCCAGCCGATCACCAGCGAGTGGACCACCGGCGCGGCCGCCAACACCGGCGACGGGATCGTCGCGGGCATGGAGGCCGGCGGTTCGGTCGACTTCATGGAGGACGCGTGGTGGGGGCCGACCATCTTCAAAGGCGGCAAGCCGTGGTTCGCCCTGGCCGAGCGCAACCTGCCCGGCACCATCATGGTCAACGCCGACGGCAAGCGATTCGGTAATGAGTCCGCTCCTTACGTCGAGGCCGTGCACACCATGTACGGCGGCGAATACGGGCAGGGCCCGGGGCCGGGCGAGAACATCCCCGCCTGGCTGGTGTTCGACCAGCGCTACCGCAACCGCTACATATTCGCCGGGCTGCAGCCGGGCCAGCGGATTCCGTCCCGGTGGATGGAAAACGACTACATCGTCAAGGCGGACACGCTCGAGGAGCTGGCCGGGAAGATCGGCGTGCCGGTCGAGAACCTCGCCGCGACCGTCGAGCGGTTCAACGGTTTCGCCGTGACCGGCAAGGACGAGGACTACGGGCGCGGCAACAGCCACTACGACCGGTACTACGGCGATCCGACCGTGAAGCCGAACCCGTGCCTGGCGGCGCTGCAGCAGGGGCCGTTCTACGCGGCCAAGATCGTGCCCGGCGACCTCGGCACCAAGGGCGGCCTGGTCACCGACACCGCGGGCCGGGTGCTGCGCGAGGACAAGTCGCCCATCGAGGGCCTGTACGCCTCCGGCAACTGCTCCTCGCCGGTGATGGGCCACACCTACGCCGGCCCCGGCGCCACCATCGGACCCGCGATCACCTTCGGCTACCTTGCCGTCAAGGACATCGTCGAGCGCAAGCAGGCCTGACCCCATCCCCGAGCATCCCGAGGAGACTTGATGCCCATCGATCCGAACGCCGCGCTCGGCGCGGAGATCCCCGGCCGCGAATTCGCCTGGTCGGCCGGCGATGTCCAGCACTACAACCTGGCGCTCGGCGCCGGCAACCGCTGGACCAACCCCGCCGAACTGCGCTACCTGCACGACCGGGAACCGCAGGTGCTGCCCTCCTTCGCGACGGTCGCGCCCAGCTTCCACGAGACCGATCCGCCCAAGGTGAAGTTCACCGGAATCGATATCGACCTGGCGAAGGTGGTGCACGGCAGCCAGGAGATCACGGTGCACCGCCCGATCCCGGCCGCCGGGAAGGCCACCACCGTCGGCCGGGTCACCGATATCTGGGACAAGGGTTCGGCCGCGGTGGTGTGGCGCGAGGACACCGTCACCGGTTCGGACGGCGAGCCGCTGTGGACCGCCCGCTCCTCGATCTTCGCCAAGGGTGAAGGCGGATTCGGCGGCGACCGCGGGCCCAGCACCAAGTCCGAGCTCCCGGACCGCGCACCGGATTTCGACGTGCTGACCCCGACGCTGCCGCAGCAGGCGCTGCTGTACCGCATGTGCGGCGACCGCAACCCGCTGCACTCCGATCCCGAATTCGCCCGCGCGGCAGGGTTTCCCAACCCGATCCTGCACGGGCTGTGCACCTACGGACTGGTGCTGAAGACGGCCACCGATACGGTGCTCGAGTCGGATGCCGCACGTGTACAGAGTTTCCGGGCGCGGTTCGCCGGTGTGCTGTACCCGGGTGAGACGATCCGCACCCGGATCTGGCGTGGGGACGGCGAACTCACACTCACCGCTTCGGTGGTAGAGCGTGACGATGCCCCCGTGCTGGGCGATGTCGTCCTTCGGTTCCAGTAGCTCGGCAGGATGCGGGGCGTGCGTCACGCGCTCCGCATCCGCCTAGGCGGTCAGCGGCAGCTGGAAGCTCTCGCCGAAGATGTGCAGCCAGAGCCGCTCACAGAAATAGCCGTGCACGTCCGACCCGAAAGCGGCCTGCCGCAACCGCACCAGCGCGCGTTCGGGGATCTTCTCGATGACGTGGTTGCGTGCCGCGAAAATCGCTCCGTAGCTGTGTGTTCCCACCATGTGCTGCTCGGCGAGTTCGGCGATGTCCGGCAGCTCGCACATGTCCAGGAAATGGGCGCACATATTGACGCCCTCGGGCAGGCGATGCAGGTCCCGGTAGCCCCGGCCGATGCCTTCCGCGCCCGTGTCGACCCATTCCAGCGGCTGAAAAGTATTGAGTGAGAACAGTTCCGTGCGCACCCGCAGGCCCGGCACAGTCGAGCGTTCCGGGGTGAGCAGCAGCGGCGGCGGATAGCCGATCGACTCCTTCCAGCACCACGACAGGGCCTGCACGTCGGCCCAGTCCGCGTGCGTCGCCAGCAGTCGCAGGAAGTCCGGGCTGTGCTCGAACGGGTCACCCTGCGCGAAGACCGTGAACTCGCCGGTGCCCGGGCCGTATTCGAGCAGGTGCGTCAGATAGGTATCCGATTCGCGCCCGACATTGCGCAGCGAGACGAAGGTGTCCGCGCGTGCCCGCACCGCGGCGGACACCGGGCCCGCGCCTTTGTCGTAGATGTGCACCCGATAGCTCTCCGGCACCTCTAGCACCCAGTCGAGCGGCTCGAGGTAGTGCGCGATCACCAGATCGTGCACAGCGCTAGTGGATCCCACCCTGCCCCCTTCGTCCAACACCGGATCCGAGACTACGCACTCAGCTCGCTCCGGGCAGCCGCAGCGGGAACAGGAAACTCTCGCCGAAGATATGCATCCACAGGCGTTCACAGAAATAGCCGTGCACGGGAGCGCCGATGGCCGCCTGGCGCAGCCGCACCAGGGCGCGCTCCGGGACCTTCTCGATCAGATGGTTCCGCACCCCGAAGATGGCCCCGATGCTGGAACGCCCGACCAGGTGCTGCTGGGCGAGCTCGGCGATGTCCGGCAGCTCGCACATATCCAGGAAGTGGGCGGAGATATTGATCCCCGCGGGCAGCCGGTGCAACTCCCGATAGCCCCCGCCGATCCAATCGGGCCCGGCTCCGACCCATTCCAGTGGATGAAAGGTGTTGAGCGAAAAGAGTTCCGGCCGCACCCGCACCCCCGGAACGAGGGATCGTTCCGGGGTGAGCAGGGCGGCCGGCGGGAACCCGATCGGCGCCTTCCAGCACCACGACAGCGACTGCACCTCGGTCCAGTCCGCGTGCAGCGCCAGCAATTCGAGGAAGTCCGGGCTGTGCTCGAAGGGATCGGCCTGGGTGAAAACGGTGAACTCACCGGTGCCCGGGCCGTATTCGAGCAGGTGCGTCAGGTAGGTATCCGCTTCGCGACCCGCGTTACGCAGTGCCACATAGCTTTCCGCGCGGTCGCGCACCGCCGGCGCGACCGGCGAAGCACCCTTGTCGTAGATGTGTACCCGATAGACCTCGGGCACATCCAGTACCCAGTCGAGCGATTCCTCGTGGCGCGCGATCACCAGATCGTGTGCACCGCTCGTGGTTTCCATCCGGCGTCTCCCCTCCTGCAACAGCAGGTTAGAGGCTACGCGAGCGGTCAGGACAGTGGGCGGCTCAGCGGCAGGTTGACGAAGCTCGGCGCCGCGGGGTCCAGCAGCACATGCTGGTTGGACAGGCTGTTCTCCAGCCACAGCGGGGGCAGCAGGACACCGCGCGGGAAGTTGCTTGCGTAGACGTCGACGCGCAGGCGGTGGCCCGGTTGCAGGACGGCTTCGACGGGGTTGACGCCGATGTCGATGACGGTCGGCGCGCCGGGGACCAGGGGTTGCCTGGTGTCCAGGGTCAGCAGGTAGGCGATCTCGGTGTAGTCGCCATCGGCGTCGCGCTTGCTCTTGGCCTCGTCGACCGCACGCAGGGACGCGGTGAGCTGGCCGCTGGACAGGACCGTCGAGCGGCCGTCCGGGGCGACATCGTTCACGGTGACCGCCCAATAGCCTTCGCTGGTGTCGTGCGCGGTGTTCAGGTGCACGTTGATCGGGCCGGACAGGGTGGTCGGCTCGGCCACCGGCGCGCTGGTGAAGGTCAGGCCGCCGAGTTCGTGGATGCGGTCGTCCTTGGCGCAGAACGGCAGCACCGACAGGGCGCCGGCGGATTCGACGGCCGCGTCCCGCGAACACAGCGAGGTGATGCCGTTCAGGGGCGAAACCGTCAGCTGGGCAAGGGCATCCGCGGGATCGGTGGCCAGGGAGCCGTCGTACACGCTGTTGGCCGTTCCGCTGCGCTGCGGTGACAGATACATGCGGCGGTAGTCGATGGCGGGGCTGCTGTGCGGATACCGGTCGGCGGTGATCCAGCCGCCGCCCTGCTGCCACAGCACCACCGGGCCGTACTGATCGATGCCGTTGTCGATGCCCTTGAGCCACTTGTCGAACCAGGCCAGTTGCAGCACGTCCAGCCGCGGCGGCGCGGACGGGCGGCCCAGGCCCGAGCTCGGATTCAAGTGGTAGGTGTCGCCCATGATCAGCTTCTTCTGCGTCGGGGGCAGCGGAATCCGGTCGAAGGTCATGGCGCTGGAGGAGGAGAAGATGTCCTGCCAGCCGCCGTAGGCGAAGGTCGGGACCTGGATGTTCTCCGGGTGGCTGTCACCGAACCCGGCGCGCAGCTCACTGTCCGGTTCCAAGGCCTTGCGCAGCGGTTCCGGCAGTTGTTCCACCGAGGGCGACAATGCCATCAGGATGTAGTCGAAGAACTCGAACGGCGTCTGCACCCGGTCGATCAGCCACTTCAGGTCGTGATGGCCGAGCAGCACGCCGACCGGGTCCGGGAAGTTCTGGATGATGTCGACCAAGGCGATGTAGATCGGCGCGAACAGGCCGAGGCCGCCGCCGGGCGCCGCCACGTCGTCGATCTTGTCGGTGCTGCCCTCGACCGGGAAGATCGCCTTGAGCGCCGGCGGGTTCTGCGCGGCGACCATGTACTGGTTGATGCCGGAGTACGAGATGCCGGTCATGCCGACGTTGCCGTCCGACCACGGCTGCTTGGACGCCCAGTCGATCATCTCGACGCTGTCCTGGGTCTCGCGCTGCTGGAAGAACTGCCACGCGCCCTGCGAGTACCCGGTGCCGCGCACGTCGACCACGACCTGGGTGTAGCCCTGCTGGATCAGTTTCCGGTCGACGCCGAAGGAGCGGGCCGCGCCGCCGCCGAGCGCCTTGGTGATGTCGGTGATCGACTCGAGCGGTGTGCCGGTGAGGTCGGCGTTGCCGATCAGCTGGACCAGCGCGTCCGAGAGCCAGGGCACCGACAGGGCGACGTCGGCCAGCCAGGAGGCGAATTTCGTGTAGGGCGTGAGATTGAGGACCGTCGGCAGCGGCTCGCGCACCGGTTGGCCGGCGGCGTCGACGGGCCGGTAGATGTTGGCTTTCAACACCGTTCCGTCGCTCATGGTGATCGGGACATCGAAATCGATGAACACCTCGCCCGGGTACCGGCCGGGGTATTTCGCCGGGCCGTCGTGCTGGGCCAGCCATGTCTGGGCCAGTCGGCCGCCGTCCGGTGGCGTCTCGGCGGACACCTGGGCCGGTGTCGTCCACAGCGTCGTCAGCGCTACCGCCATGGTGGCGATGCCGGCGCGGGCCAGGCCGCGGCGCACTCTCCCGATCATGCAACACCCCTTCTTCCCCCGGCGGTGTCGCCGGGGTTATAAACATTTGCGTACCCATGATCCATCTGAGACAGCCGCCACTCCGGGCTTTGCCAATTCTGTGGCCCAGCTCACATCGATGCGGCGCTCTATGCTCGGCCCATGGGATTGGAATCCGCGATCGACCGGGCCCGCCTGCCGCGCGGCACGCACGGCATCGCGCCCGGCGATGTCATCCACTCCCAGCGGATGCGCATGTACTTCGCGGTGCTCGAGGCGGTCTCCGAGCGCGGCTACAACACCACCACCGTCGCCGACATCGTGGCCCGCGCCGGAGTCTCCCGGCGCACCTTCTACCAGCAGTTCCGCGACCGCGACGATTGCTTCCTCGCCGCCTTCGGCCAGGCCGTCGAACTCGTCGTCGCCGCGCTGGACGCCAGCATCGCCAGCACCCCGATGACGGACTGGCGCGCGCTGATCCGCACCACCCTCACCGAATACCTGAGAACGCTGGCCGACAACGCCTTCTGCGCCAACGCCCTGCACGTCGAATGCCTCGCCGCCGGCCCCGCCGTCGCCGAGCAGCGCCGCCGCATGAAAGCCATTCTGGCCCAGCGCATGCGCGCCGCCTTCCGGATCGGCCGCGACACCGGCGACATCCCCACCGAGATCCCCGCCGAGATCTTCGACGCCCTCATCGGCGCCATCGACGACCGCATCCGCGACTGCCTCCAGGGCCCCGGCCCCCAGGCCCTCCCCGCCCGCGCCCCCCACCTCTACCAGATCACCCTGGCCCTCTTCGGCGTCCCGGAGTGGGACGACCCGAGCTAGGGCTGGACGGGGTCGGCGGTGCGGCGGCGGGCGGTCAGGCCCTGGATCGCCAAGGTGTAGAGCAGGATTATCAGGATGGGGGCGGCGATGGGGGCCCAGGCGAGGTGGACGGGGGTGAAGGCGGCGGCGGTGGCGCAGGCGGTGAAGAGGACGGCGCCGGCCACCGAGGGGACGGTGGTGGGGACGACGCCGACGGGTGCGGTGACGGTGGCGGTGTTGAGCAGGTAGGTGGTGGCCACCAGACCTGTTGCGGCGGCGGTGAGTACGGCCGGGTCGGTGCAGGCCAGGACGCCGGCGGCGAGCAGGACGGCGGCCACGGCGGCGGGGCGGAACCACCACCCGGCGACGACCAGCGCGACGGCGGGGAGCGCGGGCCACGGGTTCATCAGGGCCACGGACAGGATCAGGAGCAGACCGGACAGGACGGCCAGGAATCTGGTCATCGGCGCTTCCGGCCGGCGCGGCGGTGCTCGGGGATCAGGCGCATGACCTGGTCGAGGCGGGTGTCCTCGGGCCAGGCGACGATGTCGACGCCGACGGTGCCCATGTCGCGGTACATCGAGGACCGCTCCAATTGCCACATGCGGGACAGTGTTTCGTCGAGTCCGTCGCGGAACGGCGTGCCGCGCAGGACGTCCACCACCACGACGACATGGCCGCGCTTGCGCAGATCGATCAGCGCCAGCGCGAACTGGGTGTCGAGCAGGGTGGAGAAGGCGATGACGATGGCGCCCAGCGGCACCGCCGCGTGCGGCGCCAGCGTGCCGGTGGTGGGAATGTGCTCGTCGCCGACGCCGAGCACCGCGTCCACGATCCGGTAGAACTGGCGGCGGCCGATATCGGGGCGCAGCCAGCGCGGCGCCTGCCCGAGGCAGACCACCGCGGTACGGTCGCCCGCCTGCAGCGTCGACTGCACCACCTGCGCCGCCCCGCGCACCGACAGTTCCAGCGAGTCGGTGGCCGGCCCGGGCGCCTGCTCCGAGGTGTCCACCAGGACGACGACGTCCGCGGACCGATTGGTCAGGCGCTCGGTGACGTAGAGCCGCCCGCGCCGCGCGCTCACCGGCCAGTTCACGGTGCGCAGCTGGTCGCCGGGCGCGTAGGCGCGGATGTCGGCGTACTCCACGCCGGGCCCGTGCTTACGGGTCAGGTGGGTGCCGAGCCGTTCGGGAAACTCGGTGCGCGGCAGGTTCATCAGTTGCGGATCGGTGATCGGGTAGACGTAGAGCTGTCCGACGGGCAGCACCGCGGTGGCGATGGCGAGACCCGCCGGGCTCAGCGCGGAGACCCGCACCGTCGCCGGATAGCGTCCCCACCGGTCGGCGGTGAGGGCCAGCCGCAGCCCGGCGGGCGCCGCCCCGGAATCGCTCGCCTCCTCGATCGCGATTCCCAGCCCGGGCGCGTCCACCGGCTTCAGGCGCAGCAGCGCGTGCCCGGAGTCGACGAACGCGGCGACGGTGAGCACCACCTCTTCGGTCTCGAAGCAGCGCAGCGTGCCGCCGCCATCGATCTGGATCATGGTGCGCGACTGCTGCCAGGGCACGGTCGCCAGTACGCCGAGCAGCGGCGCCGCGAATACCACCAGCTGCCAGCGCCCGAGCACCACCGCCCCGCACAGTGCCGCCGCGGCGCAGATGGCCAGCATGTACACCAGCGGTGCCGGGCGCCACCGTAATTCGGCGTCGATGGTGGCGGTGGCCTCGCGGTGCCTCATGTCCCCGGCGACTGGTGGGCGGCCGTGGCGGCGCGCGGGACCGGAAGTCGCCGCAGGAGTTCGGAGATGACGTCCTCGCCGCGGATCCGCCGCACCCACATCTCCGGGCGCAGCGTGATCCGGTGCGCCATCGCGGGCACGGCCAGCGCCTTCACGTCTTCCGGGATCACGTAGTCGCGGCCGAGCAGCAGCGCCCGCGCCCGCGACATCTGCACGAGATCCAGTTCCGCGCGCGGACTGGCGCCCACCTCGACCTGCGGATGACCGCGGGTCGCCGCGGCCAGCGCGACCACGTAACTCACCACATCCGGATGCACCGTGACGAACTCGACTGTCTGCCGCATCTCCATCAGCCCGGTGGCGTCGACCACCTGACCGACCTGCGGCGGCACCGAACCGCGTTCGAGCCGGCGCCGGATCATCTGTGTCTCGTCCGCCTCGGACAGATATCCGAGCCGCAGCTGCATGGCGAACCGGTCCAGCTGCGCCTCGGGCAGCGGATAGGTGCCCTCGTATTCGATCGGGTTGTCGGTGGCCAGCACGATGAACGGCGTCGGCAGCAGGAAGGTTTCCCCGTCGATGCTGACCTGCCCCTCCCCCATCGCCTCCAGCAGCGCGGCCTGGGTCTTGGGCGGGGTCCGGTTGATCTCGTCGGCGAGCAGCACGTTGGTGAACACCGGCCCGCGGCGGAAGTTGAACCGGCCCGAGTTCATGTCGTAGATGGTGGAGCCGAGCAGGTCCGCGGGGAGCAGGTCGGGCGTGAACTGCACCCGGGTGAACTCCAAACCCAGTGCCGCGCTGAAGGAGCGCGCGATCAGTGTCTTACCGAGCCCCGGCAGGTCCTCGATCAGGACATGCCCGCCGGACAGCACGGCGATCAGAATGAGCTGCATCTCGTCGCGCTTGCCGACGATGACGCGGGACAGTTCCCGCAGTATCGCCTCGCTGCGCTGGACGGTCACGTCCATCGGCATCGTCATATAGAACCCAATCTCACATTCGCTGCAGCCGGCGCAGGATCTCGTCCAGCGCCGCCCGTCCAGGTGCGCGCGTCGTCTGATCGCGCAGTGCCGAGTTCGCCGGATCCACCCAGCGCCACAGGTCGGCGCCGAACTGGTGTTTCCCGGCGGCCTCGATGGCCTTGCGGTTCTTGGCAACCCGCTGGCCGGCCGACAGTTCGAATTCCTTGGCCAGCAGCGGGCGCAGGTGCCGATCCCAGTCCGCGCGGCTGCCGTCGGCCCGGTCGGCCAGCATCTCGGCCCGCGCGCGCCAGCGTTGCAGCATCTCCACGGGCCCGTTGTCGATCTCCCCGGGCAACTCACCGAGGGTGGTCGTGCGCTCGCGCAGCCGCCAGAGCAGGGTGACCATCACCACCAGCACCGGAATTCCGGCGAGGGCGAGCAGCGCGCCGCGCGCTTTGCCGAAGGTGATCGCCTCGAAGACGAGCACGGCCAGGATCGCGCTCACCACGATGGCGGTGCGGTTCATCCGACGACCTCCCCTTGCAGGTCGGCCAGCACGATGCGCAGCAGCTGTTCGGCGCGCAGGCGCTGCCACTCCAGCATGTCGTGCGGGCTGAACCGGGCTTCCTCGAAGAGCGCGACCAGTTCCCGCGCGGACGCGTCGTGCAGGGCGCCGTGCTCGAACGCGCGCGCCAGCACTTCCATCGGCGTATCCGAGACCAGCGGCGCGGCGGCGCGGTCGAAGGCGAGTCCGCGTTCCATCGCGAGGTAGCAGGCGATGATCGCGGTGCGCGGGTCCTGGCCCGGCACGTTCATCGCGGCCAGGCCCATTTCGGCGGCCCGGGCCAGCGAGTCCGCGGGGGTGGCCGCGCCCGCGGCGAGGGGCGGCGCGGCCTCCGGAGGTTTGCGCCGCGTGGTCACCGCGACGGTCACCAGCCCGGCCAGTGCCACGCCGACCAGGACTACCGCCGCGACGGTGGTCAGCAGCAGGGCCGTACCGGTGAGCGCCTCCGGCGTCGACCCGGGGTCGGGCAGCGGGCTGGGCGCCTGGTCGGGTGTTCCGGAGCTCACCGGGGGCGGCTCCGCGGACTCACCGGCCTCGGTCCGGAGCCCGACCGCGAGGTAGAACACCGCGGTCGACACCGCGACCAGCACCCCGAAAGCGGCCAGCAGGCCCAGGATCAGCAATCCGGCCCGGCCCAGCCGCCCCGGCGCGCGGTCGTTCGCGCGCTCCTGCTCCGGCATGGCCAGCGGCAGCCGGTGCTGGCTGGCGATCACCCCGGCCAGCAGGATCACCACCGACACGGTCAGCAGCACCGGCATCAGCGCGACGGCGATCGCGGACTGCACCGGAACGGCGCCACCGAGCGGGCCGGCCCCGGGAATATAACCACGCAACGCGATAGCGGCGAGCACGAGCAGCGCGATCGAAACGATCACGCGTGCTATCGGCATGCGCGCACGGACCACCCCGTTACCACCAGTTCTTCGAACAGCCTGAAACAGGCACATAGTTACATGCCGGATGGTCCGCTCGGAGGCGAATCGGCGAGTTCGAATTGCGAACCGCCGGATCGATATTGGGGTTTGCTACTTCCGGGTTACAACAATTACCCGACTGGGACAGCTGGAATTTGTGACAGCTCACCAAGGCGGCTGTGCGTGCGCATCAAATCCGGCACGGCGTGCACCTGTGCCACCAGGTCCGAGAGCGGCCCGCGCGCAAACACATTCAGCGTCAGATCGGCGTCGTAGAGCACGTCCACCAGGTTGACCAGACGCATTGCCCAATCCGCGTGCACCGCGCGCAGCGGCGGCACCGAACACAATGTCCAGTCCCGGAAACGCCGGGCCAATTCCACATAATCGGCGGCCGCGGTCGCGGTGCCGCACAGGGCCGCGAAATCGAAGACGACGACCGGCCCGTCGGCGACGCGGGCCCGCACGGTGCGGGCGCCGTACCGGACCTCGACCGCGCCGGTGGCCGCGCACTCTCCCACCACATATCGCCCGGCGGCGAAGCCCGCGGTCCGGTCGCGCGGTGCGCGGGTGCGGTAGTCGATGGCGCCGTCCACGGCCACCACGTCCAGCTGCTCGACGATCCGCGCGATGGTCGGCTCGAACCGGTCGTGGAACAGCGGATTCGGCAGCAGGCCCTGCGGCGGATAGTTCGAGGTGACCACCAGGATGATCTTCCGGGCGAACAGGGCGTCGAGCAGGCGCGCGATGAACATGGCGTCGCCGATGTCGTGCGCGTGGAACTCGTCGAAGCACACCAGCCGCGCGGTGCCGAGCAGCCGGTCGATGCCCTGGTCGATCGAGCCGGATTCATGGGTCAGGGCGTGCAACCGGGCGAAGAAGTCGTGGAAATGGAAGCGCTGCTTACGGTCCGAGACGACCGTGGCGTAGAACCGGTCCATCACCATCGTCTTGCCCCGCCCCGGCCGCCCGTACAGGTAGACGCCGCGGCGGCGCCGCACCGGCCTGCCGCGCGGGTCGAGCAGTTCCGACAGCCGACCCAGCGCCCGCGACTGGTCGGCGTCCAACTCGAGGTTCACCCCTTCAGCTCTAGCCGACCACCCGGTGCCGGAACCAGCGAAGGTGAGGATGCGCACAGCTGTGCACAGGCGGCTCAGTGCCAGCCGCGCTCGCTGTAGGTCGCGCCGGTGTCGCGGGCCCGGATACCCGCCAGCGGGTATCCGATGATCTCCGATTCCGGCAGCTGCCCCAGCGGAAACCATTGCAGCCCATGGCTTTTGTCGGGCTCCCGGTTGACCGGCTCACCGGACCAGCGCCGCACCTCGAAGAACAGCCCGACCCGCGCCTCCCGGCCGGAGCCGACCACGTGGGCGGTGTGGATGTGATGCAGATCCACCGGATCGATGACGACCCCGATCTCCTCGAGCGCCTCCCGCGCGGCCGCCGTGGTGGCCGATTCGCCCGCCTCCAGCTTCCCCGCGGGCAGGTGCCAGAGCCCGTCGAACTCGTCGTCGCCGCGGCGCTTGCTCAGCAGCAGTTGCCCGTCGCGGATCAGCAGGACGTGCACATCCACCAGGTGCCGGTCGGTCATCGGACTCCTCTCACGGCGGGAACGCGCGGGCCTGCCAGCGGAAGCGCGGAGCGAGGCGGCCGCCGGGCTAGAGTCACCGGCACAGCAGATCGTCGGAGCCATCGAGATGGAGAAGCTCATGTCCCGCGGTTCGTTCTCACCTACCTTAGCCGGGTCCCAATTGCTCGCCGCCACAGTGGCCGAAGGCGAAACCCGCACCGCGCTTCCCGAGCCCACCGGCGCCGGCCGCCGCTTCGGCGCCGAATGGGAGCCGCACACCCGCACTTTCATGTGCTGGCCCGCGCGCGAGGACGTCTGGGACGGCTACCTCGACGACGTGCGGTGGAATATCGCCGAACTCGCCCGCGCCATCGCCTATTACGAGGCCGTGGTCATGCTGGCCCGCCCGGAGCAGGCCGACGCGGCCCAGCGCGCGTGCGGCAGCGGCGTCCAGGTCGTCCCGCTCGCGGTCGACGATCTGTGGGCCCGCGACACCGTCCCGGTGTTCGTGCACGAAACCGGCGGCGTGGTCGGCGTGGACCTGAACTTCAACGGCTGGGGCGCCAAGCAGCCTCACGAGTCCGACACCCGGATCGGCCGGGAACTGCTGTCCCGCTGCCGGATTCCCCGGGCCCGCGCGCCGTTCGTGGCCGAGGGCGGCGCCCTGGAGAGCGACGGCGCGGGCACGCTGCTGGTCACCGCCAGCTCGATGGTCAACGAGAACCGCAACCCCGGCAAGAGCCGGGAGGCGCTGACGGCCGAGCTGCGCGGCACCCTGGGTGTCGAGCAGGTCGTCTGGTTCGACGGCGTGCGCGGCGAGGACGTCACCGACGCGCACGTGGACTGCCTGGTGCGCTTCGTCGCGCCCGGAGTCGTGCTGCTGGACACCGCCTTTCCCGGCACGCCGGCGGACTCCTGGTCGCGCTCGGCCGACCAGGCGCGCGCGACCCTGGCGGCCGCCACCGACGCGCACGGCCGCGCCTTCGAGGTCATCGACCTGCCCCGGCCGGAGCCGGCCGTGATCACCGGCGCCGGCGATGATTTCGTTGCCAGCTACGCGAACTTCTATATCGCCAACGGCGCGGTCTTCCTCCCGCGCTTCGGCGACCGCCGGGCCGACGATCACGCCCGCGCGATCCTGGCCGAGCACTTCCCCGGCCGCGATATCGTGCCGGTTTCCATCGACGAGATCGCCGCGGGTGGCGGCGGTATCCACTGCGCCACCCACGACCAGCCCGAATAGCCTCGTCACCCCGGCGAACGCCGGGGCCAGGGACACAGACGCCACGCCTTGTGCTGGGGCCCGGCATTCTCCGGGATGACGAGAAGTGCTGGGTTGCGGCTCAGTTCGCGGTCAGCACCAGGCCCGAGGTCGGGACGCCGGTGCCGGCCGTGACCACGATGTTGGTCAGGTCGCCGACCTGGTTCACCGAGCTGCCGCGAATCTGGCGGACCGCCTCGGCGATGCCGTTCATGCCGTGGATATAGGCCTCGCCGAGCTGGCCACCGTGCGTGTTCAGCGGCAGCTTGCCGCCGAGCTCGATGGCGCCGTCGGCGATGAAGTCCTTGGCCTCGCCGCGGCCGCAGAACCCGAGTTCCTCGAGCTGCATGAGGACGAACGGGGTGAAGTGGTCGTAGAGGATCGCGGCCTGCATATCGCCCGGGCGCAAACCGCTCTGGGCCCAGAGCTGGTCGCCGACCAGGCCCATTTCCGGCAGACCGGTCATGGCGTCGCGATAGTAGGAGGTCATCACGTACTGATCCGCCCCGGAACCCTGGGCGGCGCCCGCGATCAGGGCCGGGCGCTGCGGCAGGTCCCGGGCCCGCTCGGCGCTGGTGACGACGATCGCGACACCGCCGTCGGTTTCCTGGCAGCAGTCCAGCAGGTGCAGCGGCTCGGCGATCCAGCGCGAGGCCTGGTGTTCCTCGAGCGTGATCGGCTTGCCGTAGAAGTGCGCGGCCGGGTTGACCGCGGCGTGCTTGCGGTCGGCGACCGCGACGCGGCCGAAATCCGCACTGGTGGCGCCGGATACGTGCATGTAGCGGCGCGCCACCATGGCGACCTGAGCCGCGGGGGTGCCCAAGCCGTGGGTGTAGGAGAAGGCGTTGTCCACACCCGAGGAGGTGGGGTTACTGGTCGCCAGATGAGTCGCGAACTGGCCGAACCGATTTCCCGACCGCTCGTTGAAAGCACGGTACGCGACAACGACATCCGCGACACCGGTCGCGACCGCCATCGCCGCCTGCTGCACGGTGGCCGCGGCCGCGCCGCCGCCGAAGGGGATGTTGGAGAAGAACTTCAGGCTCGGAATGCCCGCCGCCCGCGCCACGGCCGCCTGGGTGTTGGTGTCCATGGTGAAGGTGGTCAGGCCGTCCACGTCGGCGGGCGTCAGGCCCGCGTCGGCCAGCGCCGCGGTGACGGCCTCGGCCGCCAGGCGCAGCTCGCTGCGGCCGGAGTCCTTGGAGAAATCGGTGGCGCCGATGCCGGCGATGGCGGCCTTGCGGCTCAGACCCGTCACGAGTTGGCCTCCTGTACGCGGATGACGGCCTGGGCCGTGATGTGGTCGCCGAGGCTGTCCTTGCCGATCACCTCGATGGTGATGTCACCCGCCGTGACGGCGGTGACGGTGCCGGACAGGGTGAGGGTGTCGTCGGCGTACAGCGGCACGCCCAGGCGCAGCGCGATCGACTTCACGACCGCGCGGGGGCCGGCCCAGTCGGTGACGAAGCGCTGCACCAGGCCGGTGTCGGTGAGGATATTGACGAAGATGTCCTTCGAGCCCCGCGCGACCGCCTTGTCACGGTCGTGGTGCACGTCCTGGAAGTCACGGGTGGCCAGGGCGCTACTGATCACGAAGGTCGGGTCGGCGTGAATCACCAACTCGGGCAGGACGGTTCCGACCTGGATATCGGTGGTCGCGGTCATCGGACGGCCTTCCAATAGGGCACGGTGTTGTCGTCGTCGAGCGCGTCGAACCCGGCCTCGACGGCCTGCCCGATCGCGACCTCGGCGGGCTCGATGCCACGCAGCTCACCGAGCATGCGCACGCCCTCCTCGAGTTCGACCAGCGCCACCACGTAGGGCAGCTTGCGGCCGGGGACCTTGGGCGCGTGGTGCACGACGAAGCTGAAGACGGTGCCGCGCCCGGAGGCCACGACGTAGTCGGTCTGCTCCGCCTTGTCCTGCCACAGCGCGGGCACCGGCGGGTGCTGCAGCGTGCCGTCGGGCCGCTGCTGGATCCGCAGTTCGCCGAGCTTGGTTCCGGCCCAGAAGAACTCGGTGTCCTTGGAGATGGTCGGCCGCACGCGCGCCGCCGGATCGTCGGCCGGGGCGGGCGGCCGCCCGGTGCCGGGCGCGAACTTCAGGATCCGGAACAGCATTTCGGTGACCAGCTCGTCCCCGACGTACCACTTGGTGCGGTAGGTGACGAACCAGCCTTCGCCGAGTCCGGTGCGCTTGGGGCCGAAGATCTCGTCCAGCTTGCTGGTGACGTGCACCTGCTCGCCGGGCACCAGGTAGCGGTGGTAGATCTGCTCGCAGTTGGTGCCGACCACCGAGGTGAACCCGGCGTCGTCGAGCATCTGATTGGTCGCCACCATCGGATCGTCGTCCGGCCGCTCCCCGCTCAGCCCCAGCATGGTCCAGACCTGGGCCATGGCCGGCGGGGCCACGATGCCCGGGAAACCGGCGGCCCGCGCCGCCGCCTCGTCGACGTAGATCGGGTTGGTATCGCCGATGGCCTCGACCCAGTTGTTGATCATCGGCTGGTTCACCGGGTCGCGGGCCAGCCGCGGTGCGCACTCGCCCGCCGCGATGATCTGCTCACCGGCGGCCTGAATCGCCTCCGGTGCAATACTTTCCGGCACGCCGGTCTCCTCGGGTAGTTAGCGGGGTACCTTGGGCAGCTGCAGGCCGGCGGTCGCGACGAGTTCACGCATGATCTCGTTGACGCCGCCGCCGAAGGTGATCACCAGATTCTGCTTGGTGCGCCGGTCCAGCCAGGTGAACAGCTCAGCAGTCTCCGGATCGGCCGGATCGCCGTAACTGCCGACGACCTCCTCGGCCAGCCGGCCGGCCTCCTGCACCGCCTCGGTGGAGTAGACCTTGGTCGCCGACGCGTCCGCGATCACGCCCATCGGATCCGCCTCGGCGCTCTCGGCCTTGGCCGCGACCTGCCAGTTCAGCAGTTCGTTGAGCCGGGTCATGGCGTGGATGCGCCCGAGCGCGCGCTGCACGTCGGGCTTGCCGAGCAGCCCGCGCGGCTGCGCCCAGTCCCGCACGCGGTCGTAGAGCTGTTCGATCTTGCCGGACGGGCCCAGCCCCACCCGCTCGTGATTGAGCTGGGTGGTGATCAGCTTCCAACCCCGGTTCTCTTCTCCGACAAGCATGTTCGCGGGGACGCGAACGTTGTCGAAGTAGGTGGCGTTGGTGTGGTGGGCGCCGTCGCAGGTGATGATCGGCGTCCAGGAGTAGCCCGGGTCCTTGGTGTCCACGATCAAGATGGTGATGCCGCGGTGCCGCGACTCCACCGTTCCGGTGCGACAGGCCAGCCAGATGTAGTCGGCCTCGTGCGCGCCCGTGGTGAAGGTCTTCTGCCCGTTGATGATCCAGTCACCGTTCGCGTCGCGCACCGCGGCGGTGCGCAGCGCGGCCAGGTCGGTGCCGGCGTCGGGCTCGGAGTAGCCGATCGCGAAATGGATGTCGCCGGAAAGGATTCCGGGCAGGAACTTGCGCTTCTGCTCGTCGTTGCCGAAGGTCTGCAACGTCGGCCCCACGGTCAGCAGCGTCACCAGTGGCAGCGGCACATCGGCGCGCACCGCCTCGTTGTAGAAGATCTGCTGCTCCAGCGCGCCGAAACCCTGGCCGCCGTACTCCTTGGGCCAGCCGACACCGAGCCAGCCGTCGGCGCCCATCCGGCGCACCACCGCGCGATAGGCATCGCCGTGGCGGTTGTCGCGCATCTCGGCCTCCTCCTCAGGAGTCACGAGACCGGCGAAGTAGGAACGCAGTTCGTTGCGCAGACGGCGCTGCTCGGTGGTCAGGTCGATGAACATCTGGCCCCCAATCGGTCGAGTCGGAACGACGCGCCGCCGAGCCAGCGGGCGATGTCCTTGGCCTGTGAGTAGTAGCGGTGCATCGGATGGGTGATGTCGACGCCGATGCCGCCGTGCAGGTGATGACACTTCTGCATGGCCGCGGGCAATTCCGAGGCCACGGTGTAGGCCAGCACGTCCAGGTCGTCGTCGATCCGCTCCTGGTGCGCCGGACTCGGATCCTGCTGTGCCAGCGCCCAGTTCGCCGAGACCGCGGCCACGTGCAGGGTGCGCGAGACGACATAGAGATCGGCGATCTGCTGGGCCACCGCCTGGAATTCGGCCAGCGGCCGATTGAACTGGTGCCGGGTGCGCAGGTGCTCGGCGGTGAGCACCAGCGCGCCTTTGAGCAGGCCGTCCGCGACCGAGCCGATCGAGGCCACCGCGACGCGGTGCAGATCGGCGAGGCCGCCGGAGAGCAACTGCTCGACCGGGATCACCACCTCGTCCAGATGCACCGAGCACTCCGGCATACCGCCCGACACCGGCGAGGGCACCCGGGTCAGGCCCGCCGCGTCCGATTCGACCAGCGCCAGGCCGGAATTGGTCGGAATCAGCAGCCAGCGCGCCTCTTCCGCGTACGGCACCGCCACCTTGTGACCGGTGATCCGCGCGGTACCGCCCTCGATCACCGCGCTGGTCTCCGGCTTGACCACGAAGGGCGCGCCGGGTTCGTTCAGCGCGGCGGTCAGCACCGCGCCCTCGGCCACCGCCGGGAACACCCGGTCGGCGACCTTGTCGGGCAGCGCCGCGATCAGGGGCAGCAGCGCGAACCCCAGCGACGGCAGCGCGGGTACCGCGACGGCGTCGGTGGCGAGTTCGGTGAGCATGACCGAGATCTCCGGCAGGCCCATGGCGTCGCCGCCGAAGCGTTCCGGCAGCGCGACGACCAGCAGCCCGCTGTCCACGATGCTCGGCCACAACGTGTAGTCACGCGCCGATTCCCGCTCCAGCAAACTCACGACGACTTCGGCCACCGCGTCGGGGCCCTCGTCCCTGGTGAAATCCATAGTGTTCTCCAGTTGCCTAACTGCCCGCTTCGCGCGGCAGGCCGAGAATCCGCTCACCGGCTACGGTAAGCAAAATCTGCTCGGTACCGCCGGCGATCGACAAACAGCGTGTGAGCAGGAATTCCTTGACGACATCCGTGTCCTGGGCACTGACGCCGCCGGCCGCCTCCACGGCGAATTCGGCCACCGCCTGGCGGTGCCGGACGCCGACCAGCTTGCGTACGCTGCTCTGTGCGCCCGCGTCGCCGCCGGCCAGGGTCCGGACCAGTGCGCGCTGCTCCAGCAACAAACCCGCGATGGCCTCGGCCACGAAACCGCCGAGCCGGTCGTTGTGCAATTCCGCACCCGGGCCCGAGGCCGGCAACTTCGCCACGAGTTCCTCGAGCACCGACCCGATGCCGTTGCCGCCCATCGCGATCCGCTCCGCGGACAGCGTGGAGCGGGCAATCTTCCAGCCGTTGTTCAGCGCGCCGACCAGGCAGTCGTCCGGGACGAACACGTCGTCGAGGAAGACCTCGCTGAAACGCGCCTCACCGGTGATCTGCACCAGCGGCCGCACCTGCACGCCCTTGGCGCGCATGTCGACGAGGAAATAGCTGATGCCCCGGTGCTTGGGCGCCTCGGCATCGGTGCGCGCCAGGCAGATGCCCCAGTTCGCGGTGTCGCCGAGCGAGGTCCACACCTTCTGCCCGTTGAGCACCCAGCCGCCCTCGGCCCGCTTGGCGGTGGTCCGCAGCGCGGCCAGGTCCGATCCCGCGCCGGGCTCGGAGAAGAGCTGGCACCAGATGACCTCCTCGCGCAGCGTCGGCCACGCGAAGCGCTCGACCTGCTCGGGTGTCCCGTGCTGCAGCAGCGTCGGAATGGCCCAGCCCGCGACGGCCAGATCCGGCGCCTGCAGCCCGTGCTTGCGCAGTTCCTCCGAAATCACCAGTCCGGTCATCGGATTGGCGCTGCGCCCGTAGGGCTTGGGCCAGTGCGGCATGGCCAGGCCGGCCGCCACGATGGCCGGGCCCTGCTGCTCGACCGGCAGTGCCGCGATCGCCGCCACTTCGGCCGACAGATCCGGCGCGCGATCGGTATCGACCTCGGCCGCGGCGAAAACCTGATCCGCGCCGGTGGTCCGGCGCTGCCCGGCCCGGGTCAATTCGGTGACCCGCGCCCGCCAGTGCGCGGCGCCGCCGAGCAGTGCGCGCAGGGCGGTTGCCCGGCGCAAATAGAAGTGCGCGTCGTGCTCCCAGGTGAATCCGATTCCGCCGAGCACCTGAATGCAATCCTTGGCGGTTTCCACGGCGGCGTCCAACGAGATCGCGGCCGCGATGGCGGCGGCGATCGGCAACTCCGCGCCCCCGTCGTCCACCGCGGCGGCGGCATCGGCGGCGACCGCGCGAATCAACTCGGTCCGGCACAGCATCCATGCGCAAATATGTTTGAGTGCTTGGAAGGAACCGATTTTGCGGCCGAATTGCTCACGCACCTTGGCGTATTCGACAGCGGTCTCCAGGCACCAGCCGGCCAGGCCCGCCAACTCGGCGGTGGCAAGCACGACCACGAGATCCTCGACGGCGTGCGGCGAGGTGAACACCCGCTCCGGGGGCACCGCGATCCCGGCGCAGTGCACCCGCGCCAGTGGCGTGCTCGAGTCGAGCGCGGGCAGCGGTTCCACCCGCAGGCCCTCGGTATCCGGCGGTACCAGGCACCAGCGCGGCCCGTCCGGCGTCCGCACGCCCAGCAGCACCGAAGTGCCTGCGGCAGCGCCGAGTACCGAATCCCAGGAACCGGAGAGCAACACCGAATTCGCAGCGGTCGCAGGCTCGTTCTCGCCCGCCGCGCCGACCCCGTCGGCTACCATCCCGGAGGGCGAATCGAGTGCGACACCGCACGGCATATCCTCCGCCAGCGCGCCCGCGGTGATCAGGTTCGCCAAAGCTGTTGCCAGCACCGGTCCACCCACCAGGTCGTGGGCCGCCTGCTCCACCAGCACGGCCAGATCGGTCACCGTTCCACCAGCACCGCCCGCGTCCTCGGCGACCGCGACCCGGAAGATCCCGAGGTCGGCCAGCGCGGGCCAGTAGGCATGCCAGAAGCCCGCGTCCCCGTCTCGCATTGTTGCAATTGGACGTACCGTTCCGGCCCATCCACGTATCGACTCCTGAACGGCTTTATGCTCGTCAGTGGTGGCGATGGTCACACTCCGTACCGCCTTTCCGGCGTGACTCCCACACCTAGAACATGTTCTAATATCCTAGCCCGGCGGAAGTCAAGACGCGTACCCTGCCACCGGACCCCCGCGCAGTTGACGAAACGACGTTTCAGGAAAGGACTTTCACCTATGGCCAGCCCTTCCCGATCGCAAGCCGCCGACACGAACTCAGCGCGGCCCGCGACGGTGACCACTCTCAGCGAGGACGAACTGAGCTCGGCGGCACAGCGCGAACGGCGCAAGCGGATCTTGGACGCGACGCTGGCACTGGCCTCCAAGGGCGGCTACGACGCGGTGCAGATGCGCGCTGTCGCCGAACGCGCGGACGTCGCCGTCGGCACGCTCTACCGGTACTTCCCGTCCAAGGTGCACCTGCTGGTCTCGGCGCTCTCGCGCGAGTTCGAGCAGATCGAAGGCAAACGCCGCCAGCTCGCGGGTGAAACCCCGCGCGAGCGCATGCACCTGCTGCTCACCTCGATCACCCGGATGATGCAGCGCGACCCGCTGCTCACCGAGGCGATGACCCGCGCCTTCATGTTCGCCGACGCGTCGGCGGCCGCGGAGGTGGACCGGGTCGGCAAGGTGATGGATCGGGTCTTCGCCCGCGCCATGAACGACGGCGAACCCACCGACCGCCAGCTCGCCATCGCGCGGGTCATCAGCGACGTGTGGTTGTCCAACCTGGTGGCCTGGCTCACTCGCCGGGCCTCTGCGACCGATGTCACAGACCGGCTGGAACTGACCGTCGATCTGCTGCTCGGCGACCAAGCCGGGAAATAGCTGGAGCCTCTGGCCGACCAGCCGGAACGCCCTCGGTAGCCCTGTGACCGCACAACTGTGCGGGAGCGGGGCTACCGTGGTTTTATGCCGAATGAACCAGACAACGGCAACCAGACCGCGAACAACAATGTCCGGCAAAGCGACTCAATTCCGGCAAAACCACCGAACCGCCGAAGTTCTTCCACCACCGGGGTTGTCGCTTCAACTGGTACGCCGATCCGACACGCCCAGGTCGCTGGTTACCCACGGGTTACCTGCTCGTTAACTGGGGAAATCCGTTTCCGCACACGCAATCCTGCGCACGCACACCGGCGCGCTGCCGTGCGGCAAATTCAACACAGTATTGTTCTGCCCGCCCCCGTATTAACTCCTCCGATTACTAGGTTGGATGCGTGAGCGCACAGGATCTGCCACAAGAACTTCGCCGTGCCTTGTCCACGGTCGCGCGCGAGCCTCGGCTCTTGGTCGCGTCGGACTACGACGGGACCATCGCGCCGATCGTCTCCGACCCGACGAAAGCGTATCCCCACCGGGAATCGGTGAGCGCCTTACGCGCCCTCGCCGGCCTGACCGGGACCACCGCTGCCGTCATCTCCGGTCGCGCGCTGCGCGATCTGGCCGCACTGTCCCGGCTTCCGGTCGAGGTGCAGCTGATCGGTAGTCACGGTTCGGAATTCGATGTCGGCTTCGTGCACGCGATCGACAACGACGCGAAACAGCTTCTGCAAGAGGTACAGACCTCGCTGACCCAGATCGCCGAGGACAACCCCGGCGCCTCGGTCGAGGTGAAACCGGCCAGCATCGCCCTGCACGTGCGCAATGCCGGTCCCGAAATCGGCCGTCGCGCACTGAATTCCGTGCGCCAGGGCCCGGCCTGCTGGGTCGGCGTGCAGACCACCGAGGGCAAGCAGGTCATCGAACTGGCCGTGATCCCGACCGACAAGGGCACCGCGCTGGACACCATCCGCCATCAGGAGGGTGCGACCGCGGCGGTGTTCTTCGGTGACGACGTCACCGACGAGAAGGCGTTCCGCGTGCTGTCCGGGCCCGACCTCGGCATCAAGGTCGGCGAGGGCGAGAGTCTGGCCCGGTACCGGGTCGACAGCACCGAAATGGTCTCCAAGGCACTGGCTTTCCTGCTCGAGGAACGCCGCACCTGGCTGGCGGGCGCCAGCGCCCCCCGGATCGAGCGGCTGACCATGCTGGCCAGCCCCCGGTCGGTCGCGCTGCTCACCCCGGACGCCAACGTCACCTGGTTCTGTCACCCGGAACCGGATTCGGCGGCGGTGTTCGCGCACCTGCTCGGCGGCCCGCAGGCCGGTCAGTTCAGCATCGCGCCGGAACGGCCGGGCCTGCCGCTGTCCCAGCGCTATGTCGACGGCACCATGACCGTCGAAACCCGCTGGGCGAGTTTGGGAGTCATCGACTACCTGCCGCACGACGTGAGCCAGGACCGGACCGACCTGACCCGGGTCATCACCGGCGACGCCAAGGCGATCATCACCTTCGCGCCGCGGCCGGAATTCGGCCAGGTGCCGGTGAGCATCGAATGCGAGCCGACCGGCCTGCGCGTGCTCGGCACCAACGACCCGATGGTGCTGCGCTCCCCCGGCGTGGAATGGCGCATCGACAGCGACGGCTCGCACGATATCGCCACCGCGATCGTGGATCCCTCGCGCGGCCCGATCGTGCTGGAACTGCGCTGCGGCACCCAGGATCTCGCCCCCGCGATGACACCGGAGGCACAGCGCCGGGAGCAGGCCGAGCACTACTGGTCGCAGTGGGCGACCGGGCTCGAATTGCCCTCGCTCAAGCCGGATCTGATGAAGCGCTCCGCGCTGACCCTGCGCGGCCTGGTGCACGCGCCGTCCGGCTCCATCCTGGCCGCGGCCACCACCTCGCTGCCCGAAGACCTCGGCGGCGTGCGCAACTGGGACTACCGCTACTGCTGGCTGCGCGACGCCTCGCTGACCGCGCAGGCGCTCGTCTCGCTCGGCTCGCTGGCCGAGGCGGAGGAGTTCCTGGACTGGGTGCACCGGGTCCTGGAGACGCTGCCGGGCCCCGAGCGACTGCACCCGCTGTACACGATCTACGGCGAGACCCTGCCGCCCGAGGCCGTCATCGACCAGTTGCCCGGCTACGCCGGCTCGCGGCCGGTCCGGGTCGGCAACGCGGCGAACATGCAGGTCCAGCTCGACGTCTTCGGCCCCATCGTGGATCTCATCGCCTCGCTGGCGCACGCCCGCGAACTGAAGGGCATCACCGCGGCGGCCAAGGCGCTGCCGGACGCGGACTGGGAACTCGTGCACGCCATGTGCTCGGCGGTGCAGCGCCGCTGGACCGAACCCGACCACGGCATCTGGGAGATCCGCGGTAACCCGCGCCACCACGTGTACTCCAAGGTCATGGGCTGGCTCACCGTCGACCGGGCGATCACCCTGGCGCAGAAGTTCGACCGCGCCGTCGACCCGGCCTGGGTGGAGTTGCGCGACACCATCGCCGACGAGGTCAAGACCAAGGGCTGGAACGAGGAGGTGCAGTCCTACACGGCGGCCTACGACGGCACCGACCTGGACGCGGCCACCCTGCACATCGGCCTGAGCGGATTGATCGATCCGTCCGACCCGCGGTTCGCCGCGACCGTCGTGGCCACCGAGGCCGAACTGCGCAGCGGTTCGACCGTTTACCGGTACCACCACGACGACGGCCTGCCGGGCGGCGAGGGTGGCTTCCACCTGTGTGCGGCCTGGCTGGTCGAGGCCTACCTGCTGATCGGCAAGCGCTCCGACGCCGAGGCGCTGTTCGCGCAGCTGGTGGACGTGGCCGGTCCGACGGGCCTGCTCAGCGAGGAGTACGACCCGGTTGCCGAACGGTCCCTGGGCAACCATCCGCAGGCCTACAGCCACCTCGGCCTGCTGCGCTGCGCCCAGTTGCTGGGCCAGCCCGCCGACGTCCTGGTCTGACGCCGGCGCCTGCGCGCGAAACGCCACGTCCGGCCGCTGCCACCAGCGGCCGGGCGTGGCGTTCGGCATTGCTGGGGCAGTGCTAGGGCGGCGACATGGCGGTTATCGATTTGCGGTGCCCTGGTAAAGTTAAATGGTAACGGTTTCCATTTTGATCTGAGCTAGTCAGAGATCCCGGATGTCCAGGAGAACCCCCGCGTGAACACCCGTCTCGCCCTGCAGCTGACCGGCATCGCCGTGGGGGTCGCGACCGCGCTGACCCTGACGGCCTGCGGTAGCTCCAAGGACTCTTCGGACAAGCCGAGCGTTGTCGCCTCCACCAATGTGTGGGGCTCGATCGCCGCCACCATCGCGGGCTCCGACGCCGAGGTGACCTCGATCATCACCGACCCGGCCGCCGACCCGCACTCGCACGAGACCTCCGCCGTCGAATCCGCCGAGATCAGCGACGCCGACCTGGTCCTCTACAACGGCGGCGGCTACGACGAGTTCATGGAGAAGGCCGTGGCGGGCCGCGACAAGAAGACCGTCGAGGCCTTCGCCTCGCGCGTCGACAAGAGCGACGAGAACGAGCACGTCTGGTACGACGTGGAGACCGTGAGCGCCGTCGCCGACCGGATCGCCGCCGCCCTCGGCGAGATCGACGCCGCGCACCAGCAGGCCTACACCGACCGCGCCGCCGCCTTCAAGGCGAAGCTGGGGGCGATCTCCGCGGTCACCGGCCAGATCGCCGCCCAGCACCCCGCGTCCCCGGTGCTGCAATCCGAGCCGCTGGCGCACTACCTGCTGCTCGACGCCGGCGCCGTCGACCTGACCCCGCACGACTTCCAGGAGGCCGTCGAGCAGGAGACCGATCCCTCGCCCGCCGCCGTCGCCCAGACCCGCGACCTGCTCACCGAGAAGCGCGTGCGCGCCCTGGTCTACAACACCCAGACCGAGGACAAGGTCACCAAGGATCTGCGCGGCCTGGCCGGTACCACCGGCACCCCGGTGGTCCAGGTGACCGAGACCCTGCCCGACGGCGCCGATTACATTCAGTGGCAGACCCGCAACGCCGAGGCGCTCGCCTCCGCGCTGAAGTAGCCCGCCATGACCCAGGGAGTCACGCTGTCCGAGACCGCGGATCCGATCGGAATCGCCGGCCCGGCCGCTGTCCGCCTCGAAGGCGCCACGCTGTCCTTCGGCGAGCGCACTCTGTGGGACGACCTGGACCTGGAGGTCGCGCCCGGCGAGTTCATCGCGGTGCTCGGGCCCAACGGCTCCGGCAAGACCTCGCTGATGCGCATCCTGCTCGGGCAGCTCGGGCTCAGTTCCGGTACCGCCGCGATCGCGGGTTCGCCCGCGCGCCTGGGCAATCCGGCGATCGGCTACATCCCGCAGCAGAAGACGATCGACGCGGGCGTGCAGTTGCGCGGCGTCGACCTGGTCGGCCTCGGCGTCGACGGGCATCGCTGGGGCCTGGGCTGGCGCGGCCGGGCCGAGCGCAAGCGCAAGGTGGCCGCGGCCATCGCCGACGTCGGAGCGGAACGGTTCGCCGGCGCGGCGCTGGAAACCATGTCCGGCGGCGAACAGCAGCGGCTGCGGGTGGCCCAGGCCCTGGTCGGCGACCCCAAGGTGCTGCTCTGCGACGAACCCCTGCTCTCGCTCGACCTGGCCAACCAGCGACTGGTCGCCGAGCTGATCGACCGGCGCCGCCGAACCCACGACACCGCCGTGCTTTTCGTGACCCACGAGATCAATCCGATTCTGCCGCTGGTGGATCGGGTGCTGTACCTGTTCGACGGGAAGTTCCGGATCGGCTCGCCCGACGAGGTGATGACCTCCGAGGTGCTCTCCGAGCTGTACCGGACCCAGGTCGACGTGCTGCGCGTACGCGGGCGGCTGGTCGTGGTGGGTACGGGCGACACCATGGACGCGCTCGGCGCGGCAGGCGCTCAGCATTGTGCGCCGAACGAGGTGCGGGCGTGATGGACAAACTTTCCGGCGTCCTGTCCAAGATGCTCGACTTCTCCACCACCGCGCACCTGCTCACCTATCCCTTCGTCTGGCAGGCCCTGCTGGCCGCGGCGCTGCTCGGCCTGCTCTCCGGCGCCATCGGACCGCTGATCGTCAGCCGGCAGATGTCGTTCGCCGTGCACGGCACCAGCGAGCTGTCGCTCACCGGTGCGGCCGCGGCGCTGCTGGCCGGCATCGGAGTCGGGGTCGGGGCGATCTTCGGCTCGGTCATCGCGGCCGTGCTGTTCGGGCTGCTGGGAACCAAGGCGCGCGAACGGGATTCGGTGATCGCGGTCATCATGTCGTTCGGTCTCGGGCTCTCGGTGCTGTTCCTGTGGCTCGGGCCCGAACGCGCCGGCTCCAAGTTCTCGCTGCTCACCGGGCAGGTCGTCAGCGTCGGCTACAGCGGGCTCGCGCTGCTGATCACCTGCACCGTCGCGGTACTGGCCGTGCTGGCGGCGGTGTACCGGCCGCTGCTGTTCGCCTCCACCGACCCGGAAGTGGCGGTGGCGCGCGGTGTTCCGGTGCGCGCGCTGTCGGTGGTGTTCGCGGTGATGCTCGGCATCACGGCGGCCTTCGGCGTGCAACTCGTGGGCGCGCTGCTGGTGCTCTCGCTGCTCATCACCCCCGCCGCGGCCGCCGCGCAGCTCACCGCGAATCCGATGCGCGCCACCGTGCTCACCATCGTCTTCGCGGAGCTGGCCGCGGTCGGCGGCATGCTGCTGTCGCTGGCGCCCGGCGTGCCGGTGTCGACCTTCGTCACCACGATCTCGTTCGTGATCTACCTGATCTGCCGCGTGGTCGGCAGCCGGCAGCGCAAGCTCGCGCTGGTCCGCTGACGGCCGCGCCGGTCGCCCGCACGGGCGACCGGCGCGCGCGCCTCAGTTCCGGTACCGGTATCTGATGCGGCCCCGGGTCAGGTCGTACGGGCTGAGCTCCACCAGCACCCGGTCCCCCGGCACGATCTTGATGTAGTTCATCCGGACCTTGCCGCTGAGATGCGCGAGCACCTGGTGCCCGTTGCGCAGTTCCACCCGGAAGGTGGCATTGCGCAGGCATTCCACGACGTGGCCCTCGATTTCGATCGCGCCCTTGCTCATCGGCGCACCAGTTCCAGGCTGCCGGCGATGCGGCGGGCGCCGAAGCCCTCGAACAGTGCGGTGGCCGCGAGGTCGGCTTCGCTCACCTCGGCGTAGGCGGTGGCGAAACCGCCGTCGCGCAGGGTGTCCAGGGCCCGGGCCAGCAGGGCGCGACCGATGCCGCGGCGGCGCAGCTCGGGACGAACCGCGATCAGGCCGATGCGGGGTACCCGGACCTCCTGCACCCGGGCCAGCGCCACGTACTCGGTGCCGTGGACGGCCACCAGGTGGTGCGCGGGATCCAGCGGACGGCCCAGTGCCGCGACCGGCCATCCGATGCCGAGTTCGACCTCGTCGCGGAGCGCGCGATCCAGGTCGCGCAATGGATCCGGTTGGGCCGCACCGCGATCCAGGATGCGCACGCCGCCGGGCGGCCCCCCGTCGACCGGCCCGGTGGGTACGAGGTACTCCCACTCCCGTCTGCGGGTGGTGAATCCCACCCGCTCCCACCTGGCGATCAGGTCTCGGTCGGCCTCGTCGACCATCGTGTACACCGGGCCTGGCAACTCGGCCAGCATCGCGGCGGCCAGTTGCTCGAAGACCTCGTCGTGCCAGGCGTCGATACCGAGGAAGAGGCGGCCGTCGGGCCGCTGTGCGACGTCACCGTGACCGGCGACCCGGTCACCGTCGAGCGCGTGCCATTCGCGCTCGTCGACGCGCGTAATCGTGGAATGCATCAGAATGTTGCCTTTCGGAAGGGCGCGTACGCGCACTCCCGATGACAACTACGTCAACCGTCCGAGCGGGAAAACGGGGAGCGCCCACAGAATGTCGTGTTGATGGGACTCACCTCCTCGTGCCGTAGGTCGGACTGGAACTGACGCTAGCAGCCGGGCCGGACTGCGCCAACCCATTTATCCGTCCCACTTGGATTACCTTGGCGGCGTGGGGTTTACCGAATACGCGCCAGGTGATGTCGTCCATTTTCCGGAGGGGCCGTTCAGCGGGGTCTGCGCGGTGGTGCGGGAGGTCGACGCGCGCCGGGCCCGGCTGCGGATCGATTTCGGCGAAGGTTTGGCGCATCGCGAAGGGGGTGTGCTGCGGGAGCGGCGGCACAGCATGATCGTCGATTTCGACGAGGTCGAGCTCGGCTAGCAGCCCGCTGTACTGCGTTGGTGTCGCCAATTTCGATCTTGAATTACGGTGGCGGAGTGGGGCTTTACCGAGCTGCGCTGAAAGTGTCACCCGTCGGCGGATGTTCGCCGGCACTACGAGGAGTTGGTACTTGATGGGAAGACTACGGAATACGGCTTCGATCGCCGCGGCGCTGGCCGCTGCCGCGCTGGCCTTCGGCGCGCCCTCGGCGTCCGCCGAGATCGGGACGTCGGTGATCATCGCGGGCGGCGGGCTCAGCAATGGGTTCGGCACCGGCTGCACCTACAACGTGGTCGCGAACAGTGGCGCCCCCGGGAATATCGATTTCTACGACAACGGCGTCCTGTTCAGCACCTCGCCGGGCAGCCCGACGCCGAAGACGCACACCGCCCGCTGGACCCCGGCCACGACCGGTACCCACACCTTGCTGGTCACCCAGGACGGGGACAGCAAGACCATCGTGCTGACGGTGGGCACCGGAATCAACGGTGGGAGTTCCTGCCTGGTCATCTAGACCGGCCGGGCCTCGGCCTGCCTCCCGCGTCAGCGTCTGTGCGCGGGGGCAGGACCCGCCTATTCCAGAACTAGCGCCTGTTCCCGGGGCAGATTCGCCCCGGCGTCGTAGGCCTTTCGGTAGGCGTCCGCGCCGAGCCGGTAGGTCAGTTCGATGATCAGGACGGCCAGGTGCGGTTCCCCGTGGTCGAATGCGCCGCGGATCGCCGAGCTGCGGCCGAGGGCGGCGGCGGCGGCTTCCGGATCGCCTTCCAGCAACAGCAATTCAGCGAGTAATTCGGCACCGTGGGCGATACCGGCGGACATGCCCCAGCCGGACAGGCCCGCCAGCGTCGCGGGCAGGAGGCGGCGCGCCGCCGGGGCGTCGCCGGCGGCGAGGTGGTTGGCCATGCGGGCGCCGGCGATCAGCTCGGCGGCCAGGTCACCGGGAAGCCGCAGGCGATCGGCTTGCCGCTCCAGGAGATCGACGGCCTGACCCGCGGCGTCGAGATCGCCCGCGCGGCGGTGTAGTTCGGCCACGCTGAACAGGATTTCGGTGGCCAGGCGGCGGTAACCGCGTTCCTTGGCGTGCCGCTGGACGGCCTCGATATCGCGGCGCGCACCGGCGAGGTCGCCGCTGCGCATGCGTTCGGCGATCAGCTGGGTGCGATTCTGAAAAAGGTCGGCCTCGCCGCCCAATTCGGCGCTGAGCGCGACACCGCGCTCGAAAAGCGCTATGGCTTCGGCGTATTCGCCGCGCAGCGAGTGCGCGCGGCCGACTGCGAGCAGGGTCATACCCAGCCCCCAGCGGTCACCGACGGCCTCGAAATCGCGGAGTGCGGCCGCCCGGGCCGGTGCGCCGGTGGTCAGATCGCCCTGTTCGGTGTGGACGTAGTCGCGCATCCACTGCGCGCTGGCCCGCACCCACGGATCCGGGGCGGAGCGGGCCCGTTCGAGCAGCCGGTCCCCCAGTTCGGTGTCGCCCGCGGGATAGGCGAGCTGCGCGCCGAACATCAGCAGGGCGGGATGTACGTCCAGCGCACCGGCGGCGTCACCGGCGGTGACCACGTCCAGGATCTGCTCCACGTCGGTCAGTGGCGCACCGGCCATCAGGTGGATCAATCGCAGAGCGGCGCGGGTGCGTTCGGGCAGCCGGTCCGCATCGGCGAGCAGTTGCCCGAGAGCGGTTTCGAACGGGGTGTTCATACCCCGGATTCCCCAGTACCAGAACAGCGCGGTGACGAATCGGGCCGCCAGTTCCGGGTTGTCCCGCACCGGCGCGGATCGCAGTGCGGCAAGCAAGTTTTCGTATTCGACGTCGAAGACGGCGAGGGCACGCAGCTGCTCGCGGGTGCGCAGCAGCGGCTCGTTCGCCTCGGCGACAGCGAGGTAGTGCTCGGCCAGGCGCAGCCCGAGATCGTCTTCGGCACTGTCGAATCGGACAGCGGCGTAGGCGCGGATCGTCTCCAGCATCTGGTATCGCCCGGCCTCGGTGACCAGCACGACGGACTTCTCGACCAGCGAGCCGATCACCGACATCACCTCGGCCGCGGGCAGGGCGGCATCCGAGCACACGGCCTCCAGCGCGTCGAGTGTGGCGCCGCCCGGAAACCGCGAAAGCCGGCGCGCCAGTACGCGTTCCGGCTCGTCCAGCAGATCCCAGCTCCATTCGACCAGCGCGAGCAGGGTGCGCTGGCGCGGCAGCGCGGTCCGGCTGCCGGTGGTGAGCAGCCGGAAGCGGTCGTCCAGGCGACAGGCGATCTCCGCGACGCGCATCGAGCGCAGCTTGGCCGCGGCCAGTTCCAGCGCCAGGGGCACGCCGTCGAGGCGGCGGCAGATCTCCAGCACCGGTTCCATGGTCGCGGCGTCGAGCACGAAATCCGGCTGGGCCGCGAGCGCCCGATCGACGAACAGCCGGACTGCGGGCGCCTGTGCCACTTCAACCAGATCCGGTGTCCCCGTCGGTATGCGCAGCGGTTCGAGCGGGAACAGCGATTCGCCGGTGATGACCAGCGGCTCGCGACTGGTCGCCAGGATTCGGAGATCCGGCAACGCCTCCAGCAGTCGATCCGCGAGCTCGGCGGCGGACTCGATGAGATGCTCACAGTTGTCCAGCACCAGGATCGCCTCACCGACATCGAGGAGACCGGTGATCCGGTCGATCCCCGGCTCGGTACCAGAGGCGCGCTGGTCCCGGGACCCGATCGCGCCGAGCACCGCATCGGTCAGCTCCCCGGCATCGCGCACCCCGGCCAGCGGGACGAACCACACCCGGCCGCGCTGGGCCGCGCGGTGCCGGGACACCACCTCGGCCGCGAGCCGGGTCTTGCCCGCGCCGCCGGGCCCGGCCAGCGTGACCAGGCGAGCGTCGGCGAGCAGTGCGGCGACTCGGGCCAATTCCGTCTCGCGCCCGACGAAGCTGTTGCGCTGTACTGGAATTCGACTCGGCACCATCGCTGTCGCGGCCACCGTCCGCCGGCCGGCCGGTCGATCGAGTTCGCCCCGCAGCAAGGCGAGATGCACCTCGCGCAGCTCGGCCGACGGATCGACCCCGAGTTCGTCACCGAGCCGCGCGCGCACCTGCTCGTACACCGCCAGCGCGTCGGACTGCCGCCCGGCCGCGGCCAGCGCGCGCATCCGCAGCCCGGCCAGCCGCTCACTCAGCGGCCTTTCCACTCCGGCGGCTTCGAGATCCGCCAGCACCTCGGCGTGGGCGCCGGACCGCAGCTCCGCGTCGAACCGGTCCTCGGCCGCACTCGCCCGCAGGTCCGCCAACCGGCTCGCGGCGAGCTCCGCGAACGGCGCGTCCCGCACGTCCGCCAGCGCGCTGCCCCGCCACAACTCCAGCGCGTCCCGCAGCATCGAGGCCGCGGCCTCGACCCGCCCCGCACTCAATTCCCGCCGCCCCTGCGCCGCCAGTTCTTCGAACCGCCACGCGTCGACGTCCTCGGCCCGCACCGGCAGCTGGTAACCACCCGCCACCAGTTCGACCGTCCCCACTCCGCGCAGCGCCTTGCGCAGCCGCGACACCAGCGCCTGCAACGCCCCCGCGGCCTCGGCCGGTGTCTGCTCGCCCCACAGCCCGTCGACCAGCGCGTCCACCGATACCGGCCGCCCGCCGGCCAGCGCCAGCCGGGCCAGCAACATCCGCACCCGAACGCCGCCGACCTCCACCGCTGCCCCGGCGCCGTCCGTCACGGCGACGGGACCGAGTAACCCGATCCGCACCAGCACAGCCTTCCAGAACCTATTCGCACCGCATATCGCAGGCCGGAATGCCAACGGAGTCCCGTGCGGTGCAATTGAATTCGGGTTATGTTGAGCCGCTGCTCCAGGGGACGCAGTTGGACCGGCGCCAATTCGCCGGCTGGTCGGGGTATCGGAGCGACAATCATGAGAATTCGACGCGCACTCACGGCGCTGGGGCTGCTGACGGCCGGAGCCGCCGTCGCGGGCGCTTTGCAGTGCGGAACGGCAGCGGCGGCGAGCATTTACGCGGATACCGACGAAGGCACCTTCTTCGTCGCGCTGAGTCACGGGGAAACGGCGGCGCTGAGCAACAGCCCGGTGCCCGCGGTGCTGGATGGAATCTTCCAGTCCAGCGCCACTGTCATCATCCTGGGGAATTTCGAGGACGACGAGTTCTTCCGGGTCGGTTCGCCGGCCGAGGTGGGGGTCAGCTTTCCCGAGGTATTCCGCGACGCCGCCGCGGTCGAGGACGGCGGCGTCGCCATCGGTTTCGACAATTCCGGCGCGAGCCCGGGGCGGCCACTGCTGGTGATCACGACACGCGAGTGAGGATTGCGGGGCCATTCGCTCGGCGGGCCGGAGGATCGGAGCATGAGTATGCGACGGGTTTGCGTTCTTGCCGGAGTGGCCGCGGTGGGATTCACGGTGGCCGGCGCCGGGTCCGCCGCCGCGGCGGTGCCGTTCACCGATCCGCGCTACGGGCTCTATTTCGGGCTGATCCTGAATCACGACGAGACGGTCGCGCTCAGTAATAGTTCGCTGCCCGAGGATTGGGACGACGAGTACCGCGCGGGGGCCCGGGTCGCCATTCTGGATTCGTCGGTGGCCGAGAGCGACGAAGACGCGCCGCCCCCGCAACTGACCATTCCGGAATCGAGCCTGCCGGAGGTCGTCGACGGTGCCGCCGCCGCACCCAACGGCATGTTCGGCTTCACGGTGGTCAATCCGATGCTCAACGAGGGTCGCCTGGTCCGGGTGATCGCGCTGGTCGAATAGCACCGAAAAGGCCCGGCGCTCAGCGCCGGGCCTTTTTCGCGGTTCCGGAATCAGGCGGTGATCAAGGCGATCAGGACCAGCAGGGAGCCGCCGAAGACGATGGTGTGGCGGGCGTAGGTGAGGTGCCGCATCACCCAGCGGGGGAAGGCGTTCTCGGCGGCGTCGAGGAAGGCCTTGACGTCGATCCGGGCCAGTTCGGGATCGCCCTTCTCGGCGAAGGCGGCGGTGACGCTCGGCACCGCGGTCAGGTTGCTGTAGACGATGAGGACATTGGCGAGCAGGACGATGATCTGGAAGACCCAGGACAGGGTCCGGCCCCACTCGTTGCCGGCCAGGTTCAGTGCGGCCGCGGCGAGCATCATCAGGGCGAAGGACACCGGGGCCCAGGTCTCGTGGCCGCCGGCGTCGAAGCGGAGGCCGTTCTCGCCCAGCACCTCCGGGCGCACGCCCTGGCGGCGCACTTCCCGGTCGGCGGCGGCCTGGGCCGCGGGCCCGAAGCGGTGGCGCACCAGCGGAATGCTCACGAAGGCGAGGGCGATCAGGATCTGGGCGATGGCGGCGGTGGTGAACATTTCGGTGTCTCCTCGGTGGTTCACGGCGGGCCGCTGGGGCCCTGCTCTCTTGCTGAACCAGACATTGCCGAGCCGCGCCGACAGCCCGCCGACAGCGCGCTGACAGCCGCCGTCAGCGCAGGTCGCCCCGGTCCGCCCCGCAGTGATGGCAGCCGCCTTCAGTCGGTCTTGCCGGGTTTCGTATGCTGACCTCAAACGCCGCCGACGGAATGGTGACCACCGATGATCGACTTCTCGCTCCCCGCCGACCTCACCGCCGAACGCGACCGCGTCCGGCAGTTCGTCATCGACAAAATCATTCCGTTCGAAAAGGATCCGCGCCTGACCGCGCACGGTCCGACCGACGAGCTGCGCCAGGAACTGGTCGAACTGGCACGCGCTGAAAAGCTGCTGACCGTGCAGGCGCCGGTGGAATTCGGCGGCCGCGGCCTCACCCACGTCGAGCAGGCGGTGATCTACGAGGCGGCGGGCTGGTCCACCCTGGGCCCGGTCGCCATGAACTGCGCCGCCCCCGACGAGGGCAACATGTACCTGCTCTCCAAGATCGCCAACCCGGAGCAGATCGAACGGCACCTGGTGCCGGCCATCAACGGCCTGCAGCGCACGGTCTTCGCGATGACCGAACCCGACGGCGCGGGCTCGGATCCGAACCAGCTGGCCACCGAGGCCGTCTTCGACGGCGAGAACTTCGTCATCAACGGCCGCAAATGGCTGATCACCGGCGCGAACGGCGCGAAGACCTGGATCATCATGGCCCGCGTCGCCGCGAATCCGCATGTCCCCGAGGGGCCGACGCTGTTCCTCACCGACGGCGACCAGCCGGGCATCGTCATCGAGCGCACCATGAACACCATGGACCGCAACTACGTCGGCGGCCACGGCGTGGTCCGCTTCGAGAACCTGACCCTGCCCAAGGAGGCGCTGCTCGGCGAGACCGGCCAGGCCCTGCGCTACGCCCAGCTGCGCCTGGCCCCCGCCCGGCTCACGCACTGCATGCGCTGGCTGGGCGCGGCCGAGCGGGTGCAGAGCATCGCCGTCGACTACGCCAAGACCCGTACCGCCTTCGGCAAGCCGATCGGCGAGCACCAGGGCGTGTCGTTCATGCTGGCCGACAACGAGATCGCGCTGCACCAGTGCCGCCTGACCATCTGGCACGCCTGCTGGCTGATGGATCAGGGCCACAAGGCCCGGCACGAGAGCTCGGTCGCGAAGGCGTTCGTCTCCGAGGAGCTGTTCAAGGTGACCGACCGCGGCGTGCAGGTGCTGGGCGGCATCGGCATCAGCGATGAGACGGTGGTCGAGATGATCTTCCGCGATATGCGCGCTTTCCGCCTGTACGACGGCCCGACCGAAGTGCACAAGTACGCGATCGGCCGCCAAGTTCTGCGCTGAGCCATACTCGCGGTCTCCGCGACCCGGCTACCATGCTGTGTCATGAGTTCGGAACTGCTCGTCGATGTCTCAGCGGGCATCGCCGTGCTCACGCTCAACCGGCCCGCCCAGCAGAATGCCGTCACCCCGGCGATGGCCGCCGAACTGAGTGCGGCACTACATCGCTGCGACGCGGAGGACGCGATCCGGGCGGTGGTCATCACCGGAACACCGCCCGCGTTCTGCGCCGGCGCCGACCTCTCCAATCGAACCGGCGAGGTCAGCGCCACCATCGACCCGCCACCGTGGCAGGTGCGTAAGCCCGTGATCGCCGCGGTGAACGGGCATGCCGTCGGCATCGGGCTGGCGCTGGCGCTGCAATGCGACCTGCGCTATATGGCACGCGATGCCGTCTACGGCCTGAATCAGGTGCGCCGCGGCGTGCTCGCCGACGGCTACGCGCACTGGACGCTGCCCCGGCTGGTCGGCATGGCCAACGCCGCCGACATCATGCTGACCGGGCGCACCTTCGACGGCGAGGAAGCCAAGGCGATGGGCCTGGCCAACAGCTGCCTGAACGCGGGCGAGGTGCTGCCGACCGCGCTCGCCATCGCGCACGATCTGGCCAACGGCTCGGCGCCGCTGCCGGTGGCGCTGACCAAGCGGCTGATGTGGGAGGGCCTCGGCATGAGCCCGACCATGGTCGGGCAGTTGGAGACCGACCTGAACCAGCACGTCACCAAGAGCATCGACGGCGGCGAGGCGATGGCGGCGTTCCGCGACCGCCGCCAGCCGCATTGGACCGGCAGCGTCAGCACGGAATGGCCGGCCTGGGACACCAAGCCGGGTGAGCGCCCGGTACTGGACTGAGCGTCAGGCCGAATTCAGGGCGACCAGGATGAACAGGATCGCCATGATCACCATCAGGACCGTGCCGACGATCCCGAGCATGTACCCGATCACGACCTGCGAGCGGCCACCGAAGCCGCCGCCGGAGGCCTCGATCTGATCGAGCGCTCGTTTGCCCAGCACCCACGCCACCGGGCCGAGCGCGCCGCAACAGAAAATGCTGGCGGCGCCGAGAAAGAGCACCGTGTTCGCATGCGGATGCTCAACAGGCTGCCCAATCGGGACCTCGGGTATGACCACACTCGAATTCTACGGTGGCGCCGCCGATTTGCTGCCTAACGCCGTAACCCGATTCGCGATCAGGCGCGACGCTGGCGCGCCACCTCCGAGAGCACGACGCCCGCCGCCACCGAGGCGTTCAGCGATTCGACCGGTCCGGACATCGGAATGCTCAGGATGGAATCGCAGGTTTCGCGAACCAGGCGCGAGAGCCCCTTGCCCTCGGAGCCGACCACGATGACGGTGTCCGTGGTGGCCTCGAAGGTGTCCAGGGTGGTGTCGCCGCCGGCGTCAAGGCCGACGATCTGGTAGCCCTTGGCGGCCCAATCCTTCAGCGTGCGAGTCAGATTCGTGGCACGACCGACCGGAAGCCGAGCCGCCGCACCCGCGCTGGTGCGCCACGCGACCGCGGTGACGCTGGCGCTGCGCCGCGACGGGATCAGCACGCCGTGGCCGCCGAAGGCCGCCACCGAACGGATGACCGCGCCGAGATTGCGCGGGTCGGAGATGTTGTCCAGGGCCACCAGCAGGGCGGGCTCGCCCGTGCCGCGCACGCGTTCCACCAGGTCGTCCGGGTGCGCGTAGCGGTAGGGCGGCACCTGCAGCGCGACACCCTGATGCATGCCGTTGGTGCTGAGCCGGTCCAGGTCGGTGCGCGGCACCTCCAGAATGGAGATGCCGGCGTCCGCGGCCAGCTTCACGCTCTCGGTGAGCCGATCGTCGTTCTCGGTGCCGACGGCCACGTACAGCGCGGTAGCGGGCACCTCGGCGCGCAGGCACTCCAGCACGGGATTGCGCCCGAGCACCAGCTCGGGACCGTCGTCACCCTTGCGGGTGCTCGGCCGGCCGCCCCGGGGCGCGTGCTGGGCCTTGGCCGCCGCCTTCGCTTTCGCGGCAGCGCGCTTGGCCGCGGGGTGCTTGGTGCGGGCCTCCGCGGGCGGGGTGGCGCCGCGCCCCTCCAAGCCGCGACGGTGCTTACCGCCGGAGCCGCTGACCTGGCCCTTCTTCGTGCCGCCCTTGCGGATAGCACCTTTGCGCTGCGAGTTGCCTGCCATCTAGTTGGCCTTTCCAGGTAAGCCCAGAGACCATTCCGGACCGGTGGGTGTGTCGGTCACTTCGATACCGGCGGAGGACAACCGGTCCCGGGCCGCGTCCGCCGCCGGCCAATCCTTGTCCTTGCGCGCCTGCTGACGGCGCTCCAGCTCGGCGCGCACCAGCACGTCCAGCGCCTGCATCGCGTCCGAGGAATCCTTGGGGGTGTGCCACAGCGGGTCCAGCGGGCAGACGCCGAGGATGTTCAGCATCGCCCGGACCTGGCTCGCCAGTTCGCGGGCCGCCCCGAGCTCACCGGCGTCGAGCGCCTTGTTGCCCTCGGTCATCACCCGGTGCACCTCGGCCCGGGCGCGCGGCACCGCGAGGTCGTCGTCCATGGCCTCGGCGAACTCGGCGGTCCACTTGCCGACCGGGACCTCGCCCGCGCGGTCGATCACCCGGTGCACGAAGGCCTCGATGCGCTGGTACTCCAGCGCGGCGTCGTTGAGCGCCTTGTCCGAGTACTCCAGCATGGACCGGTAGTTGACGCCGCCGAGGTAGTAGCGGAGTTCCACGGCGCGAACGCGTTTGAGCACATTGGGCACCGAGAGCACGTTGCCCAGCGACTTGGACATCTTCTCCCCGCCCATGGTCACCCAGCCGTTGTGCAGCCAGTAGCGGGCGAACCCGTCCCCGGCCGCCTTGGACTGCGCGATCTCGTTCTCATGGTGCGGGAACACCAAATCCATTCCGCCGCAATGGATATCGAATTCCGGGCCGAGGTAGGCCTCGGCCATGGCGGAGCATTCCAGGTGCCAGCCGGGCCGGCCCGGGCCCCACGGCGAGGGCCAGTGCGGCTCACCGGGCTTGGCGGCCTTCCACAGCGTGAAGTCGCGGGCGTCGCGCTTGCCCTGACCGGCGCTCTCGCCCTGGTGCACGTCTTCGAGCTTGTGCCCGGAGAGCTCGCCGTAGGCGGGATAGCTGACGACGTCGAAGTAGACGTTGCCCTCGGAGGCATAGGCGTGCCCGCGGTCGATCAGGCGCTGCATCAGCTCGACCATCTGGGTGATGTGCCCGGTGGCTCTGGGCTCGATCGAGGGCGCCTGCACGCCGAGCAGCCGGTAGGCCTGCTGGAAGGCGCGCTCGTAGGTGGCGGCCCACTCCCACCAGGGGCGGCCCGCCTCGGCGGCCTTGGTCAGGATCTTGTCTTCGATATCGGTGACGTTGCGGACGAAGAGCACGTCGTAGTCGTGCGCCTGCAGCCAGCGCCGCAGCACGTCGAAGGCGACTCCGCTGCGCACATGGCCGATGTGCGGCTCCCCCTGCACGGTGGCGCCACAGAGGTACACCGACGCACGTCCGGGGACCAGCGGCGCGAAATCGCGCATGGTCCTCGTAGCGGTGTCAAAAAGGCGCAGAGTCACGGCATTCGATCCTAGTCGGTGGGACAGGGCGTACTGGGCCCGGCTCGGGCGGAGCCGGCGGGCGGCGTCAGCGACAACAGAGCAACGCGGTGGCAATGGCGGCGACGCCCTCGCCGCGGCCGGTCAACCCGAGGCCATCGGTGGTGGTACCGGACACGGAGACCGGTGCACCGAGCAGTTCGCCGAGCACTTTTTGCGCCTCGGCGCGGCGCGGACCGATCTTGGGCCGATTCCCGATGACCTGTACAGCCGCATTGACAACATCGAACCCGGCATCGTCCACCAGCCGGACGACCTCGGTCAGCATGGCAGCGCCGGAAACGTCGGCCCACTCCGGGCGGCCGGTGCCGAATACCGCGCCGACGTCGCCCAGCCCGGCGGCCGAGAGCAGCGCGTCACACAGCGCGTGCGCCGCGACGTCGCCGTCGGAATGGCCGGCGCAGCCGTCGTCGCCGTCGAACAGCAGACCGGCCATCCAGCACGGCCGGCCGGGCTCGATCGGATGGACGTCGCTGCCGATGCCTACACGCATGGTCACGATGCTCCCACCCGCGCGGACCGCAGCTGCTCGGCGAGCAGCAGATCGAGCGGCGTGGTGATCTTGAAAGCCAGCGGGTCACCGGGGATCGTGCGGACCTTGGCGCCCAGCAGTTCGACCAGGCCCGCGTCGTCGGTGGTCTGCACGTCGAGCGCGTAGGCCGCGCGCAGCAGTTCGGCGGAGAAGCCCTGGGGGGTCTGGATCGCGCGCAGCTCGGCGCGATCGGGCGTGCCGGTCACCAGGCCGGTCGCGTCGACGGACTTGATGGTGTCGACCACGGGCAGCGCGGGCACGACAGCGGGGTGCCCGGCGCGCAGCTCGGCGACGACCCGGGCGATCAGGCCGGGCGGGGTGAGCGCACGCGCGGCGTCGTGCACCAGGAAATGGGCGGCCTCGGGCGCGGCGGCGATACCGGCGCGCACCGAATCGGTACGCTCGGCGCCGCCGATCACGACCTGCACTTTGCTGGGTGGGAGAAATCCCCCGCACCCGCCGGGTTGCGACGCCGATTCGGCGCGCGGTCCACCCGTCGGATCGAAAGCCGGCAGCAGGGCGACTGCGGTTTCGACCAATTCGGCGGGGACCATGACAATGATCCGGTCGACCGCCCCCGAGGCGATCAGACCGTCGACGGCCAGTCGCACCATAGGTGTGCCGCCGACCGCGACGAACGCCTTGGGTGTTGCTTCACCCAGACGTACGCCGCGGCCGGCGGCAGGAACCAAGGCGACGACGGCAGCGCCGTTGTCGGAATTATCAGTGCTCACACGTCAGGAAGCGGCTGCGAGAACCTCGTCGAGCAGCGTCTCGGCCTTGCCGTCGTCGGTGCCCTCGGCGAGCGCGAGCTCACCGACGAGGATCTGACGCGCCTTTGCCAGCATGCGCTTCTCGCCCGCGGACAGGCCGCGGTCCTGCTCACGCCGCCAGAGGTCGCGAACGACCTCGGCGACCTTGTTCACATCGCCGGAGGCCAGCTTTTCCAGGTTGGCCTTGTAGCGCCGCGACCAGTTGGTCGGCTCCTCGGTATGCGGCGCCCGCAGCACCTGGAAGACTCGGTCGAGACCCTCCTGGCCGACGACATCGCGAACGCCGACGTATTCGGCGTTCTCCGCAGGAACGCGAACAGTCAGATCGCCTTGTGCGACCTTTAGGACCAGATACTCTTTCTGCACACCCTTGATGGTGCGAGTCTCGATTGCTTCGATCAGCGCCGCTCCGTGGTGGGGGTAAACGACGGTGTCTCCGACCTTAAAAATCATGTGTCCCGTGCCCCTTTCGATGTTCACAGTTTAACATGCGACTCGGTAACGGCGCGATCAACTGTGCAGGTCAGGGCCACAACGAGCATATCGCGGGGGTTGACAGAACGGGTCTGGTGTGCATTACGTTGTGCCACAACAAGTTATCCGCACACACATTCCCCGCCCAGCCCCCTGAACCCTTCCCGCAGCCGCTCGGCAACCGGAACAGGCGGTAGCGAACCGTTATCCAAAGGATGCTCGGAGCCCGGGCGCGGCAAACGGTTCGTGACCGATGCCGCCCAGCCAACACAGCCCGACATGCACGCGCGCGGAAGCGGCTACTACGCTTCTGCCCTACTACTCTCTGTAGCGGAGCGAGCCGGCCGCTTGCGAAAGATCGGACATGGAGGACAACCCGTGACTGCCCTGAATGCTGTGAACCGCCGCATGGTCGCGGTTGCCGCACTCGCCGCGAGCGCGGCGCTGACGCTGACCGGCTGTAGTGCGGGGCAGATCTCGCAGACCGCCGACCAGGTCGCCGCGGTCAACGGCAACAGCGCCGACGTCGAGAAGATCGCGCTGCGCAATGTGCACATCGTCTTCCCCGGCAACGGCTACACCAACGTCAAGGGTGAGAAGGCGCTGATCGCGCTGTCCATCGTGAACCTCAGCGAGACCGTCACCGACGAGCTCACCAGTGTCGACACCGACCTCGGCCCGGTGAAGATCACCCCGCCGGCCGGGCAGTCCGCGATCGTGCTGAAGCCGCAGCAGAACGTGCTCACCGCTACCGCGCCCGCCGGTGCCCCGGCGGCCGGTGACTCGCACGGCACGGATTCGCACGGCGATTCGCACGGCACGCCGACCACCACCCCGGCCCCGTCCGGCACGGCCACGCCGGCCGCCGACGATCCGGCGGCCAACCCCGCCACGATCGAGATCACCGGCCTGACCAAGGACATCACCCCGGGTCTGACCTACAAGGTCCGGTTCAACTTCAAGAACAACGGCACCGTGGTCGTCGACGTGCCGGTCGACGCGGCGCACGCCGAGCGCAAGGTGACCGACAAGTCCGGCCCGGCCGAAGAGGGCCACGGCGGCGGCGGGCACTGACCGCACCCCGAATCGAACCGAGGCCGTCGCACCCCAGGGTGCGGCGGCCTTCGTTTTGTCGGTGGCGCTCCGTAGGGTGCGCGTGTGGCCAAGACCAAGCCGATCTTCCGGTGCTCCGCCTGCTCCCACGAGGTCGCCAAGTGGGTGGGAAAGTGCCCGGACTGCGGCGCCTGGGGCACGGTGGACGAGGTGGTGGTCTCGGCCGCCGCGGCGAGTCCGTCCCGCCGGGCCATGCTGCCCAGCACGGCGGCCGCGCCGATCTCCCAGATCAATTCCAAAGTCACCCAGGCGCGTTCGTCCGGGGTCAGCGAACTGGACCGGGTGCTCGGCGGCGGCGTGGTCGCGGGCTCGGTGGTGCTGCTGTCCGGCGAGCCGGGCGTCGGCAAATCGACGCTGCTGCTCGAGGTCGCCTACCGCTGGGCCAGTCAGCGCGACGAGACGGCCCTGTACGTCACCGCGGAGGAATCCGCGGGCCAGGTGCGGTTGCGGGCCGATCGCACGGGCGCGGTGCACGAGCGGGTGTATCTGGCCGCGGAATCGGATCTCTCGATCCTGCTCGGGCATGTCGAACAGGTGCGCCCCACCCTGCTGGTGGTGGACTCGGTGCAGACCATGCTCGCGCCGGAGGTCGACGGCGTGATCGGCGGCGTCACCCAGGTGCGCGCGGTGACCTCCGCGCTCACCTCGCTGGCCAAGACGAGCGGGATCGCGGTGCTGCTGGTCGGGCACGTCACCAAGGACGGCAACGTGGCGGGCCCGCGCACGCTCGAGCACCTGGTCGACGTGGTGCTGCAATTCGAGGGCGACAAGAACTCCTCGCTGCGCATGCTGCGCGGCCTGAAGAACCGTTTCGGCAGTGCCGACGAGGTCGGCTGTTTCGAGCTGCACGAGGACGGCATCACCTGCGTGGACGACCCGTCCGGCCTGTTCCTGCACCACCGGACCGAATCGGTGTCCGGCACCGCCGTCACCGTCGCCATGGACGGCAAGCGGCCGCTGGTGGCCGAGGTGCAGGGGCTCACGGTGGAGACCGAGATCCCGCAGCCGCGCCGCGCGGTGAGCGGGCTGGATTACAACCGGGTCGCCATGGTGCTGGCCGTCTTACAGAGCCGGGCGAAGGTGTTCATCGGCAAGCACGACGTCTACGCGGCCACCGTCGGCGGCATGCGGCTACTGGAGCCGACGGCCGATCTGGCGATCGCGCTGGCGCTGGCGAGCGCGGTCGCCGAGGAGGCGCTGCCCGCGGGCTGGGTGATCCTCGGCGAGGTCGGGCTGGCGGGCGAGGTGCGCAAGGTGACGGGCATCGGCCGCCGGCTCGCGGAGGCCGAGCGGCTCGGCTTCACCGATGCCGTGGTGCCGCCGGGCACCGAGCGCATGAAGGGCTCCAAAATGAAGATCCACGAGGTCGCCGACCTGACCGCGGCCATCCGGGTGACCGGCATCCCCCGGGGCAAGCGCCGGGCCAAGAAGGAGCAGGATCCGTCCTTCTAGGCCTCAGGCGATGTTGAACGGCTCGGCCGCGCTGCGCACCGAACCGAGCTGGGCCACCACCGAATACGCACCCGAGGTGACCGGCACCCGCGCGCCCGCGCAATTGGGCTGCGAGGTGGATCCGGACCAGGTCACCTGGAAGGCGGCCTGCTCGCCCCGGTTCAGCATGCGCACGTCGGGCTGACCGTCCGGGTAGCAGTCGGTGCTGGACCACAGCCGCTTCTGGCCGTCCAGGGAGTACACCGAGATCTGCTGCAACCCCGAGCCCACATCGCGCGAGCACGCCGTCGAGGAGATATTGGTGATCACGATGCCGAACACCGGCTGCTCGCCCGACTTGTAGGTGGGCTGCTCCACCGTCACCTTCACCGCCAGGGACTGATCCGAGCACTGCCCCTGTGCCACGGGCGATCCGCTGGCGGGCGGCGCCGAGCTCGCCGCCGCGCTGGACGCGCCCGCGGCGGCGGCATCGGTGGTGTAGGAGGGCTTGTTCTCGCCGGACTTCTTCGTCGTCATGGAGGCGCTGGCCGCCGCGTTCTTCGGATCGTCGGTGGAATTTCCGCCGCGTGCGATCATCATCGCCAGCCAGATCACCACCGCGATCGCGAGGACGAGCGCCCCGATAGCGAAAACGCGACGACGCCAGTAGATCTCCGGAGGCAGCGGTCCAGTCGGTTCCAGCACCCCCCCACGGTAAGGGCAGCGCTGGGCAACCGGTCTTTCCGACCTCGGCGTGTCGAGTCCAGAACGGTTGCCGCGTCAGCGAAGATCCGGCGACCCCGCCCGGAAAACGGGTGCGCTAGGCCAGTTCGCCGATATTGCCGGTCACCCGGTGCAGATTGACCTGGCCCTCGGCGAGTTTGTAGGTGACGCAGGCGATCGCGAGTTCCCCGGTCGCGACCCGGTTCGAGATGAGCATGGAGCGCTGCATCAACAGCCGCCCGGTTTCCACCACGTGCCGGGCTTCGAGCTCGTCGACCGTGCTCAGGCCCTCGCGGCGGCCGATCAGGATGGAGGGCGAGACCTTCTCGACCACGCTGCGGATGAAGCCGCCGGGGACCTCTCCGCCGTCCAGGGCGTCGATGGTGGCCTTCACCGCGCCGCAGCTGTCGTGGCCGAGGACCACGATCAGCGGCACGTTGAGCACCTGCACGCCGTATTCGATCGAGCCGAGCACCGAGCTGTCCACGACGTGGCCCGCGGTGCGCACCACGAACATGTCGCCGAGCCCTTGATCGAAGATCAGCTCGGCGGCGACGCGGGAATCGCCGCAGCCGAACAGGATCGCGGAGGGGTGCTGGCCGTCCACAAGTTTCGCCCGGTCGGCAGCCCCTTGGCTAGGATGCAACAGCGTGCCGCTTACGAAACGGTCGTTGCCTTCGCGCAGGGACTTCCAGGCACTGATCGGGTTGGAATCAGGCATACCGTTCATTGTGCACAAGGCAATGGGTTACCAGCGAGTCCGGTGCGTTACGGCACGGCAAATATCGACTCGCCGCGACGCGGCAGGGATGGTGAAGTAGGCATTGCGGGGTTCGGCGATCGACGCTGATGTGTTGCTGGATTGGTACACCGAGACCGCGCGGGACCTGCCGTGGCGGCGGCCGGGCGTGACCGCGTGGCAGATCCTGATGAGCGAGATCATGCTGCAGCAGACGCCGGTGGTGCGCGTGCAGCCGATCTGGCTGGAGTGGGTGGCGCGCTGGCCGGTGCCCTCGGCGATGGCGGCCTCGTCGCAGGCCGAGGTATTGCGCGCCTGGGGCAAGCTGGGCTATCCGCGGCGGGCCCTGCGGTTGCACGAGTGCGCGCGGGTGCTCGCCGAGCGGCACGGCGACGAGGTGCCCGCCGAGGTGGACGTGCTGCTCGGGTTGCCCGGTATCGGCGCGTATACCGCCCGGGCGGTGGCCTGCTTCGCCTACGGCCAGCGAGTGCCGGTGGTGGACACCAATGTTCGCCGGGTGGTCGCCCGGGCGGTGCACGGGCGGGCCGAGGCCGGGAATCCGGCCACCCGCGACCTGCCCGAGACCGAGGCGCTGCTGCCGGTGGAGGTCGCCGCGGCCGCGAAATTCTCGGCCGCGCTGATGGAGCTCGGTGCGACAGTGTGCACAGCGCGCAATCCGCAGTGCGCGGTGTGCCCGCTGCCGCGCTGCGCCTGGATCGAGGCCGGGCGGCCCGCTTCCGAAACAGTGCGCCGAGTGCAGAAATACGAGGGCACCGACCGCCAGGCCCGGGGCCGGCTGCTGGACGTGCTGCGCGCCGCGACCGGGCCGGTGGAGCGGGTGCGCCTGGATCTCGCGTGGACGCGGGATCCCGGGCAGCGCGCGCGGGCGCTGGATTCGCTGCTCGTCGACGGGCTGATCGAGCAGACCGAGGACGGATTGTTCGCGCTGGCCGGCGAGGGCAGCCCGGTCGCCTGAGTCAGCTCAGGCGCCGCAGGAACGCCTCTACCTCGGCGCGGTAGAGCTCGGGTTGGTCGTCGTGCACGAGATGCCCGGCATCGGGGATCAGCGCGTAGGTGGCGTTCGGGTTGCCGGCCGCCATTTCGCGCATCTGCCCCGGCGGGGTGATGGTGAATTCGCCCTCGATGAGCAGCGTCGGTGCGCGCACCGCCTGCCATTCGGTCCAGAAGTCGCGGGTGCCCCACTCCTCGGAGATGTCGCGGAAGGTGGCGACCGAGCCGTGCAGGCGGTAGCCGTCGGGACCGTGCTCGAAGGAGTTCAGGAAGTAGCGCCCGGCGACCGGGCCGAAGTAGTCCAGGACCGCGTCGGCGTCCGGGAACGGCTGCGGCCAGGCCTCGATCATGGCGGCCCAGCCCGCGGCGGTGCGGCCCTTGAAGTCCGGCGCGATGTCCTCGACCACCAGCCCGCGGACCCGCTCGGGATGCTGGGCGGCGAACACCCAGCCGTGCAGCGCGCCCATCGAGTGCCCGATCACCACCATCGGCTCGGCGACGCTCGCGGTGGCGGCGGTGAGGTCGGTGACGAAGGCCTCGGTCGTCAGCTCGGCCGGTGCCGGCCGGCCGTGACCGGCCGCGTCGAAGGTGTAGACGTGCCCGTATCCGCGCAGCCAGTCCAGGTGATCGCCCCAGGTGCGCGCACTGCCCATCAAGCCATGTAGCAGCAGGATCGGCGTGCCTGCCCCGCCCTCGTCGTACAACACCGCCCAGATTCTGCCGCATAGACTCGGGTCATGGCTGTAGTGAAGATCAACGCGATCGAGGTTCCGGAGGGCGCGGGCCCCGAGTTGGAGAAGCGGTTCGCCCAGCGTGCGCACGCGGTGGAGGGCTCGCCCGGTTTCCTGGGCTTCCAGCTGCTGCGCCCGACCGCCGGGGACAACCGGTATTTCGTGGTCACCCAGTGGGATTCGGAGGAGTCGTTCGCCGCGTGGCGCGACGGCCCGGCCCGCACCGCGCATGCCGGCAGCGGCGACAAGAAGCCGGTGTCGACCGGCGCCTCGCTGCTGGAGTTCGAGGTCGTGCTCGAGGTCTCCCCCGCCGCCGCCTCCTGAGCTGCCACGAAATGCCCGGCGAGCTGCGGCGCGCCGGGCATTCCCATATCTCGGATACGCGTGTTGACGGCAGCTGCCTGCTCCTGTCACAGTTCGAAGGACAGACGCGAGGGTGATGCGGTAATCCGGTGTGAAGCCGGAGCGGTCGCGCCACTGTGATCCATGCACCGGGTGCTCCCAGGTGCCGGGAAGCCAGACACCGGCACCCATCGCACGGACCACTCGACGGGGACGCGTATCCCTAGGAGGAATTCATGGCCATCGCGCATACCCCCACCCGGGCAACCGATTCGCTGGCAACCGTGCTGGTCACGGTAGGTGTCGTTCTTCTCGCACTGCTCACGCTGTACCTGGTCGGTTTCGATCAGGGCGCCATCTCGCGCAGCGGGATGTTCATGCATGAGCTGATGCACGACGGACGCCACCTGCTGGGGCTCCCGTGCCATTGATCGGAAGTCTCAAGACCCTGCTGATCCGTGGTCTGCTGGCCGGCTTGATCGCCGGCCTGCTGGCCGCGTCGGTGGGCTACTTCGTCGGCGAACCCAAGATCGACGCCGCCATCGCCATCGAGGAAGCCGCCGCGGCGGCCGAGTCGCCGGGCGCCGAGGCCGGTCATTCGCACGGCGACGAGGAAGAACCCCTGGTCAGCCGGGACGGGCAGAAGGGCGGCCAATTCCTGGCGCTCGGCCTGGCCGGGCTCGCGCTCGGCGCCATCTTCGCTTCGGTCGCCCATGTCGCACGGCGGCACAGCACGCTGACCGGACCGCGGCTGGCCTTGGCCCTCGCGGCCGGTGGCTGGCTCGCGATCGTCGCGGTGCCCTTCTTCAAATATCCGGCGAACCCGCCCGCGGTGGGCGACCCGGAGACGATCAACGACCGCACGCTGCTCTGGGTCGCCGCGGTGCTGCTCGGCCTGGCCGCTGTCGGCGCCGGGACCTACGTCTACAAACTGCTCGCGGCGCAGCTCGGCACCGTCCGGCTGATCGCCGGGGTGGCGGTCTTCGTGCTGCTGCTCACGCTCGGGTACGTCTTCCTGCCGGGTGTGGACGAGGTGAAGGCGGACTTCCCGCCGAGTCTGCTGTGGCAGTTCCGGGTGGCCTCGCTGGCCCAGACCGCGACCCTGTGGGCCGCGCTCGGGCTCGGCTTCGCGGCGCTGACCGAATTCGCCGCTCGCAATAGCACCGAGGTACGAGAACCGGTCGCTACCGCGGGGTGATCCGGAACCAGAACGTCGAGGGCAGTGTCGGTCTCATGACCGGCACTGCCTTTTCCGTATGGCCCCACAGTCTTTCGCTCGCACCGATCCGGGAGCCCGCACGGGCGCCGCGCTCGGTCACGCTGGCCTTCGGCGCACTGGTCGCCGCCCTGCTCGCCGGCGTGGCCGAGGCGCTCGCGCAGGCGGCGTTGATCGTGGAACGGTCCGGCGCCGATCTCGGCGGCCTGGCGACCGGTCTGGCCATGCGCGCGGTGATCTACCTCGTCGTGCTGGCCGTGGCCATCCGGATGACGCACGGCGACCGCTGGGCTCGCCTGGTCCTGACCTTCGGTCTCGGCCTGCTGGGTCTGGCCTCGCTCCTCGTGGAGCCGATCCGAGCCGTGTTGTCCGCCAACGACTTCGGTGACCTCTTCGACAACGTCACGGCCAGCGGCGTCGGCATCGCGATACTCCGGGCCGGCCACGTGCTTGCGGTGCTGATCGCGATCCCGGCGATGTACCACCGCACCGCCCGCCCCTACTTCCGCGCCTGACGCATGGCTCCCCGCGTACCCGTGGTACGCGAAGAACCAAGCGGCAGTGCGAATTACACGAGCGCGGCGTCGAGGGTGACGGTGTCGACGCCGGCCAGGGCCTTGCTCACCGGGCAGCCCGCCTTGGCGGCCGCCGCCGCGGCGGCGAACCCGTCGGCGTCCAGGCCCGATACCCGGCCGCGCACCGTCAGCTTGATCTCGCTGATCCGGAAACCGCCCGCCGAGTCCGGCCCCAGGGTGACATCGGCGCTCACGTCCAAGCTCTCCGGGGTCCCGCCCGCATTCGCGATCTGCGCCGAGAGCGCCATCGCGAAGCAGGACGAATGCGCGGCGGCGATGAGCTCCTCCGGGCTGGTCGTGCCGTCGGCGTTCTCGGCCGAACGCTTCGGGAACGACACGTCGAACTTGCCGGCGCCGGAGCTGGCCAGGTCGACCTGCCCGGAGCCGTCCTGCAGCCCGCCGGTCCAGGCGGTGCGTGCGGTACGTGTTGGCATCACGGTCCTTTCAAGGGGTTTCGATTCGTCGCCACGAACCTACTCGCCGCGATCGGTCCGCGAGGCGGTTACCGGCTTGTGGTCAGCGCGCTCACGGCGCGGTGCGGCGATCGAGTTGTTCGAGCACCCGCGGCCACGCGGCGCGATGCCGGTCGCGCGCCGCTTCGGTCGCAAAACCACTGTGCCGCAGCCGAAGTCGGATACCGCGCGGTTGGTGCACGAACTCGATGGTGACGACGGTTTCGGCGCCCTCGGTGCCGGCGGCGCCGGTCACCCAGCTGAACTCCACCAGCCGCTCCGGTTGCAGCCGCAGGAACCGGCCGTAGTGCGGGTTGCGCTTGCCCTCGTGTTCGGTCTCGAAGAAGAACGGCTCGTTCACGGCTGGCTTCATCAGCACCGATCCGGGTGCGGCGAACCAGATGTCGAAGCCCTGCGTCAGGGCGGCGTACAGCAGGCCGGGCGGCGCGGCCATCACCCGTTCGACGGTGAGCTGGTGTGGTCGGTCGGACAGATCCGGTATCCGAACTGGCTGATCCATTCGAACGACCCTACTCATCACTCCGGATTGGTCACCCGGGCCAGCACGATACCGCCGAGTATCAGGGCCAGCGCGAGCATTCGGCCCACGCTGAGCGGGTCCCGGTGCACCACGATGCCCAGCCCGATGGCGCCGAGGGCGCCGATGCCGGTGAACACCGCGTAGGCGGTGCCGACCGGCAGCGACTGCATGGCCCGGGAGAGCAGGTAGACCGCCAGCGTGCCGAGCGCGAAGCAGAGCAGCGTGGGCAGCGGCCTGGTGAAGTTCTCCGTCGGTTTGATGCTCTGCGACCAGACGATCTCCACCAGCCCGGCGATCCCGAGGACGACCCAGCTCATCTCAGTACTCCTTGCCCAGCCGCCGTGCCGCCGCGAGCGCTTCCCGGTGCGAGACGTCGTGCTGTTCACGCAGGTGCGCGAGGGCCGGATCCTGGCGGGAGTTGGCCCATTCGGCGGTGAGGAACACGGTGTCGGTGACGGCGAAATGTCCCGCGAAGAAGTCCCGCAGGTAGCGCTCCTGGTAGTCGAACCGCTCCTTCGGCGCACCCGGCGAGTACGCGCCGCCGCGGGCGGTGGCGACCACGAAACGGCTGGGCGCCAGCGACATTCGCGGGAAGGTGAGCTGGTCCAGCCAGGCCTTGAGGACGGCCGGGATCGAGTAGTTGTACATCGGGGTGCCGATCAGCACCACGTCGGCGGCGCGCACCTCGGTCAGCAGTGGCTCCACGATCGCCCAGGCGGCGCGCTGGGCCGGGGTGCGCGCGAGATCGGCCAGCCGATCGAGATCTGTTGTGCCGGCGGCGAGTACGGCATCGCACAGCTCGGTCCAGGCGGCGTCGATGAACGGCGCCGGGTCGGCGGCGAGGTCGCGGTAGCGGTAATCGCCGTCCGGATGCTCGGCCCGCCAGGCCGCGGCGAAGGTCGCCGAGATCTCGCGGCTCAGGGAGTTGGGGCGGGCGCTGGCGTCGAGGTGCAGCAGGGCGGTCATGATTCCTCCATAAGTGGACACTGTGTCCGTTTCATGCCTACGCTAGAGCAGAACCGGACACAGTGTCCACTTATTCCGGGAGGTTACGGTGAGCGCTATGAATCCAGCGGATCGCGACTTGCTCGCCGCCCCCGGCGATACCGCACCCGCCGAGCGGGCGGACGCCGCCCGCAATCGGGGCAAGATCCTCGCCGCCGCCGCCGAGCTGTTCGCGAGCCGCGATCCCCGCACGGTGACCATGGACGACATCGCCAAGGCCGCGGGCGTCGGCCGCGGGACGCTGTACCGGCGCTTCCCGAATGTCGCCGCCGTCGCGCTGCCGCTGCTCGACGAGCACGAACGCGTCATCCAGGAGCAGTTGCTCCGGGGCGCGCCGCCGCTCGGGCCCGGCGCACCGCCCGCCGAGCGGCTCGCGGCCTTCTACGCCGCCATGGTCGCGCTGCTCGACGGCCACGCCCATCTCGTGCTCGGCGCGGAGATCGGCCGGGCCCGGTTCGACACGGGCGCCTACCAATTCTGGCGGGTGCACGTCCGGGCGCTGCTGGGCGAAGCCGCTGTACCGGAGGCGGATTCGCTGGTCGAGCCGCTGCTCGCGCCGCTGGCCGCCGAGGTCTATCTGAACCAGCGCGAGCGCGGAATCGGCAACGCCGAGATCGTCGCCGCGCTGGGCCGCCTGGCGCACGCGCTCCTGGCCGCGCCCCCGCCCTGACAGCGAAAAAACCGCCGACCGCTTTCGCGGCCGGCGGTTCCGTCCTCAGACGAGGTCGCGCCTGCGCACCAGCCACAGGGTCCCCGCCGTGAACACCACCAGGTAGATCCCCAGCACCACAAGCGATTCGCCGCGCGTGAGTATGTCCAGGACCCCGGGCGTGGCCGGACCCTCGACGCTGCGCATCGCACCCGCCAGCGAACCCGCCGCCGTGCCGGGCAGATGATCGGTCACCGCGGCCAACGGGCCGAAGAGGCCCGAGACGCCCCGCAGCAGGTTCTCCACGACCAGCACCCACACCAGGCCCAGGCCGACGGCCAGCGCCGGACCGCGCGCGATGGTGCCGATGCAGGCGCCCGCCAGCGTCCACATCCCGAGAATCATGATGCCCGTGAGGATTCCGTTCACCGAGAGCGCGGCCGCGGGCAGCGCGAGCGACTCCGACTGTGACACCGCGATGAGCGAGGCCACCGCCAGGTCGGCCAGGAAGGCGGCGCAGACCAGCGCGACCACCACCAGCGCCAGGGCGACCAGCGTGCCCCCGATCGCGGTGAGCCGCGACGGCCCCTGGGTGAGCACGGTCTTCCAGGTACCCCACCCGTAGCCGCTACCCAGCACCAGCGCACCCAGAATCAGCATCAGCGCACCGCCGAACATCGCCATGCCCTGGGTGAACACCTCCGGCACCGCCGCCGGCAGCATCTGGTGCAGCAGCACGTCTTTCGGCAGATTGTCCGACATCGAGCTGCGCTCGCCGCCGGTGTAGTCCAGATAGTTGAACAGGTAGCTGAAGGTCAGGTTCAGCAGCAACCAGGTGCCGAGAATGATCCAGAACGCGGGCCACTTGCGCAGCCGCAGCAGCTCCGCCCGCGTACTCGCCAGCAAGTCCCTCATTGCACCGTCTCCAATTCCGTCAGCTCGAAAAAGACTTCTTCCAGGGATTTCTCGTCCACCCGCAGCTCCAGCAGGTCCGCGCCCGCCGCGACGACCGCGCGCGCCACCGCGGGCGCCGCCTCCGGGCCCGCCTCGATCCGGATACCGCCCGCGGTCAGCAGCGCGTTGCCGCCGACGGCCTGGCGCACCGCGGGGAAGGCCAGCTCCAGCGGTTCCGCGCGCAGCAGAAGCGAAGCGGCGCCGCGCAATTCGGCCACGGTGGACTCGGTGAGCAGGCGGCCGCCGGAGATCACGCCGACCCGGTCGCAGATCTCCTGCACCTCGCTGAGCATGTGGCTGGACAGCAGCACGGTGTGGCCGTCGCCCGCGAGAGCGGTGATGAGCGAACGCATTTCGGCCATACCGGCCGGATCCAGGCCGTTCGTCGGCTCGTCCAGGATCAGCAGATCGGGGTGCCCCAGCAGCGCCGCGCCGACACCCAGCCGCTGCTTCATGCCCAGGGAGTAGGTGCGGAACTTGTCCCCGGCCCGGTCGGCCAGGCCGACCCGGGCCAGCGCGTCCTCGACCGCCGCGCGGCCCACCCCGCGGTATCCGGCCAGCACGCGCAGGTTGTCGCGGCCGGACAGATACGGATAGAAACCGGGACCCTCGATCAGCACGCCGGTGCGGCGCACCACCTCCGGATCACCCGGCGCGTGCCCGAGTACCGTGGCCGAGCCCGCGCTGGGCCGGATCAACCCGGCCAGCATGCGCAGTGTGGTCGTTTTTCCCGCGCCGTTCGGGCCGAGAAAGCCGTAGATCTCGCCGGATTCGACGCGCATCGCGACGCCGTCGACGGCCGTGTGCGTGCCGTAACGTTTGGTCAGCCCCGCGGTGACCACGATGGAATCTTTCATACTCCGAGAATCGTCGCGCTCGGGCCGTGCCACATCCGCCGCGCGGCGACGTTCGACATACGTACTGCGGCGCACGCTGAACGGCCGTGATCCGCATAGGCTGAGGGCGTGAAGGCGCCGGACATTTCGAAACGTGGCTGGGTCGGGGATCTGGTTCTCGCGGTGATCATTGCGGCCGTGCAGGTCATGGGTGGTCGCGGCGCGAATCTGGGTCAGACCGGAGTGCAGTCGCTGGATGGGCTGGGCTACGCGTTACTGCTCGCCGGTCCGGTCGCGCTGCTGTTCCGCAGACGCGCGCCCATGGTGGTGCTGCTGGTCGTGCTCGCCGCCTGCACCCTGTACCTGAGCCTGGGGTACGGGTACGGGCCGATCTTCCTCTCGCTGATCGCCGCGTTCCTGACCGCCGCGACGGTCGGATCGCGCTGGTGGACCTACCCGATCGTGCCGCTGGGGTATCTGGCCTTCGTCTGGCCGGTACCGAGCTGGTTCGGGCACGACACCAACGGCTGGCAGGTGTTCGGGCTGCTGGCCTGGATGACGGTGCTCGTCGGCATCGCCGAGGGCATCCGGCAGCGGCGCGCCGTGCTGGACGCGCGCAGACAGCGGGCCGCGGCGGCACGCAGAGACGAGGAAGCCCAGCGCGCCCGGCGCGCCGGCGAGGAACGCCTCGCGATCGCGCGCGAGCTGCATGATGTTCTGGCGCACAGTCTTTCACTGATCAACGTGCAGTCCTCGGTGGCGCTGGAGCTGTTCGACCGCAAGCCCGAGCAGGCCGCCTCCGCCCTGGCGGCCATCAAGACCGCGAGCAAAGAGGCTCTCGCCGAGGTGCATACGCTCCTGCAGACCATTCGCACCGGATCGGTGACCGAACCCGTTGCGGAGGAGCCGGATTCGTCGGTCGACGAGTTCAGCCAGCGCCGGATGGCCCGAGCGGCGGCCCAGGAACCCCCGGCCGAACCCCGCCCCGCACCGCGAGCGCCCGCACCCGGCATCGAAGATCTGGACGCACTGCTCCAGCGCAGCCGCACCGCCGGCCTGCAGGTCGGCACCCGCGTCCTGGGTGAACCCCAGAAGCTGCCCAGCGTCATCGACGTGGCCGCCGCGCGCATCATCCAGGAATCCCTCACCAACGTCGCCCGGCACGCACCCGGCGCCGACGCCCTGGTCACCGTCCGCTACGCGGCGGAATCGGTGGACATCACCATCGACAACACCCGTCCCGTGGGTAACCAGCCGCGCTCCGGTTTCTCCGGCGGCAACGGCATCGTCGGCATGCGCGAACGCGCACACGCCCTCGGTGGGGCGCTGACCGCGGGCCCCCGCCCGAGCGGCGGATTCCGGGTCGCGGCGCGCCTGCCGCTCCGGGCGCTGGACCGCGCGGAATCGGCGACATCGGGTCGCCCCTCGGCGCAGGATAGGTGAGGTTCGGGCCGATTCTGGAGGCATCGTGAACGTACGGGTACTGGTTGCCGACGATCAAGCACTGGTCCGGGGTGGTTTCGTCGCCCTGCTCAACGCGCAGGACGGCATCGAGGTGATCGGCGAGGCCGACAACGGTGAGCAAGCGGTCCGGATGACCCGCACCCTCGAACCGGACGTGGTCCTCATGGACATCCGGATGCCCATCCTCGACGGCTTGGCCGCCACCCGCATGATCGCCGAGGATCCGAAACTCGCCGCCGTGAAGGTCGTCGTGCTCACCACCTTCGAACTCGACGAATACGTGTTCGAGGCCATGCGTTCCGGTGCGACGGGCTTCCTCGTCAAGCACACCGAACCGGCCGACCTGGTCCGGGCCGTGCGCGTGGTGGCCGTCGGCGACGCCCTGCTCTCCCCCGGCGTCACCCGCCGCCTGATCGCCGAATTCTCCGCACACGCCAAGCAGCCACCGCCGGCCCGATTCGCCGAGCTCACCGAGCGCGAGCGCGAGGTGATGTCGCTGGTCGCCGAGGGCCTCACCAACGCCGAAATCGGCGAGCGCCTCTTCATGAGCCCGGCCACCGCCCGCACACACGTCAGCCGGATTCTCATGAAACTCGGCGCCCGCGACCGCACGCAGCTCGTCGTCATGGCCTACGAGTCCGGACTGGTGCAGCCCGGCTGGCAGTAGCCGGCAGCCGCGGGCGTACGCCGCGATACGTAGGGCAAGTGTCGCAGCGCGACCGATGTTTCGGGCGCGGCCGTGGCGCAGGCTCGAAGCATGGAGATGAAATTCGGGATCATCGTAGTGCCCAGGTCGGGGCACGAATGGGTGCGAGCGGTGCGGGACGCCGAGCGGCAGGGTTATCGGACCGCGCTACTGCCGGACACCCTGTACACACCCTCGCCGTTTCCGGCGCTGGCGGCGGCCGCCGCCGTGACGAGCACGCTGCGGCTGCGGCCGAACGTGCTGGCGGTGCCGCTGCGGCATACCGGCGCACTGGTGCGGGAAGTCGCCGCGCTGCAATTGCTTTCGGACGGCCGTTTCGAATTGGGCGTCGGCGCCGGACGGCCCGACGCGGCGGCCGAAGCCGAAAAGCTGGGAATGGCATGGGGTTCGGCGGCCCAGCGCCGAAATCAATTGCTCGACGCCGTGGCGGCGGTCCGCGAACAAGTCGATCCGGCGCCGGAAATCGTGGTGGCGGCGAGTGGCGCGCGAATGCTTGCCGCCGCGGCGAATATCGCGGACCGAATCCTGCTCGCCGCGACACCGCAAGCCACCGTGACCGAACTGGCGGAAATGGTGCGGATCGTGCGGGACAACACCGATCGCGATATTCGTTTCACCCATCAGCTCGTCGGCCTCGGCGACCGGCTACCGCATTTCCTGGGCGCGCGCCTCGGTCTCACCGCGGCCGGATTACAGCAGGCCGGCGCCGCCGGCCTGCTGGACCCGGCGACCGCCGTAGCGGTGCTCGACGATCGACGGGAGAAATACGGCATCGACGAGGTGATCGTGCCCGCCGAACTGGCGCCGGACTTCGCGCCGGTGCTCGCGCATTTCCACCGGCCGGACTGACAATAAAATGCTCCCCGGCACCGATTCCGGTGCCGGGGAGCATTTCGAAACAACGCCCGATCAGGCGATCATCAGGGCAGCACCTGCGGAATGACATCCGGGGCGACAACGCCCACGATCGCGCCGATCGCCGCGGCCCACAGCACGTTGCCGATGCCGGCCACCGGCAGGCACGCGAAGTAGCCGACGATGAACGCGGCCAGGGCGGGCAGGCACACCACGGCGGCGATACCGAGTCCGACCACGGCGCCGGCCGCGGCGCCGTTGAGCACCGGATCCGAATTCTGCGCGCCCGGGTTGGTCGCGATGTTCTTCAGCTCGGCAGCGACCTCCGGCGACACCTGCGGGGTCACCACCAGCGTCTTACCGTCCGCCGACACCTGCGGCAGCAGCGGAATCGTGGCGCCCGCGACCGTCTTCAGCGACAGCGGAAATTCGCTGACCTTGGCGCCGGTGGCGGATTCCACGTTCACTGTCGAAGAATCGGCGGTCAGCGTGAACCGGCCGTTGGTCAGCGCGCTGGAAATGCTGCTCAGATCCGGCGCGACAGTGGTCTTGTACTCGATGCCTTCGGCATTACCCGAGGCCACCAGGCTTTCCGCCCACCGCGTCTGCTGCGCGGTGGGATCGGTCGCGGACGCGGTGCCCGCGCCGGCGAAAGTGGCGACGATCGCAAACGGCAATACGCCGATCAGGGCCTTACGGCCTGCGCGCATGACAGTTCCACGAAACATAATGATTTCCCTCCCGACCCCGACCCCCCATGGATCCCCTTGCACCCCAGGCGAATCGAAGTATTTCTATCGTTTATCGACAGGGATATTTCTAGCCGACGACCCACCCGGGACGGAAGTAATGTGACACGCAACACATTACAGGCGCCGGGCAGCGAGAAATGCCCGCCGCCACTGGAATTCAGTGGCGACGGGCATCGGTCAACCGGCGATTACCGCCTGATCAGGCGATCAGGGCAGGACCTGCGGGACCACCTGCGGCGCGACCGCACCGACGATCGCACCGATCGCGGCGGCGAAGATCACGTTGCTGATCGAGGCCAGCGGCACGCAGATGAGGTAGCCGATGATGACAGCGCTCAGCGCGGGCAGGCACAGGATGGCCGCCACGGCCACGCCGACGAAGGCGCCGGCCGCGACACCGTTGAGCACCGGGTCCGGGTTCTGCGCCTGCGGGTTGGTGGCGATGGCCTGCAGCTCGGTGGCCGCGGCCGGCGACACCTGCGGGGTCAGCACCAGCGACTTGCCGTCGGTGGACACCTGCGGCACCAGCGGAATCGTGTTGCCGGCGACGGTCTTGACCTGCAGCGGCAGCTCGGTCACCTTGGCGCCGGTGGCGGATTCCACGTTCACCGTCGAAGAATCGGCGGTCAGCGTGAACCGGCCATTGGTCAGCGCGGTGGAAATGGTGCTCAGATCCGGCGCGACGGTGGTCTTGTAATCGATACCTTCGGCATTACCCGAGGCCACCAAATTCTCGGCCCACCGCGCCTGCTGCGCGGCGTAATCGGTCGCCGACGCGGCGCCCGCTCCGGCGAAAGTGGCCACAACCGCAAACGGCAGTACGCCGACCAGCACCTTACGGCCTGCGCGCACGACGGTTTCACGGAACATATTGAATTCCCTCCCGACTTCGACTGCCTTGGATTGTCTTGCGCCCCAGGCGAATCGAAGTGTTTCTAACTTGGATCGACAAGAATATTCATATCCGACGACCCTCGGGAAACGGAAATAATGTGATGCGCGTCATAGTTTGAACCAGAGCCGAAAAAGCCCGCCCGCACTGGGATCCAGTGCGGGCGGGCTTTTCTGCTGTTTGTTACTCGCCGGAGGCGGTGGCGGCTTCGCCCTCGCCCGCACCGGCGACAACCATCTCGGCGGCCTTGTCGTCGATGGTCGCCTTGGTCAGCTTCGCCCGCGGGGTGAAGGTGAACTTGGCGTCCTCGCCGGAGCCTTCGCCGTCCCAGCCTTCGACATCGACGAAGACGGTCTGGCCGGGGCCGATCTCGCCGAAGAGGATCTTCTCCGACAGCTGATCCTCGATCTCGCGCTGGATGGTGCGGCGCAGCGGCCGGGCACCGAGCACGGGATCGAAGCCACGCTTGGCCAGCAGCGCCTTGCCCTGCGCGGACAGCTCCATCGCCATGTCCTTGTTCTTCAACTGGACACCGACGCGGTTGATCATCAGGTCCACCATCTGCACGATCTGATCGGTCGTGAGCTGGTGGAAGACGATGACGTCGTCGATGCGGTTGAGGAACTCGGGCCGGAAGTGCTTCTTCAGCTCGTCGTTGACCTTGAGCTTCATCCGCTCGTAGTTCGAGCCCTCGGCGTTGGACTGGGCGAAGCCCAGGCCGACGGCCTTCGAGATATCCGAGGTGCCCAGGTTCGAGGTGAAGATCAGCACGGTGTTCTTGAAGTCGACCGTGCGACCCTGGCCGTCGGTGAGACGGCCGTCCTCGAGGACCTGCAACAGGGTGTTGTAGATCTCCTGGTGCGCCTTTTCGATCTCGTCGAACAGAACCACGGAGAACGGCTTGCGGCGCACCTTCTCGGTGAGCTGGCCGCCCTCTTCGTAGCCCACGTAGCCCGGAGGGGCACCGAAGAGCCGCGAAGCGGTGAAGCGGTCGTGGAACTCGCCCATGTCGATCTGGATGAGCGCGTCGTCGTCGCCGAACAGGAAGTTCGCCAGCGCCTTGGACAGCTCGGTCTTACCGACACCGGACGGGCCGGCGAAGATGAACGAGCCGGACGGGCGCTTCGGATCCTTCAGGCCGGCACGAGTGCGGCGGATCGCCTTGGACACGGCCTTGACCGCGTCTTCCTGGCCGATGATCCGCTTGTGCAGCTCGTCCTCCATGCGGAGCAGACGGGTGGTCTCCTCCTCGGTGAGCTTGAAGACGGGGATACCGGTCCAGTTGGCCAGCACCTCCGCGATCTGCTCGTCGTCGACCTCGGCCACGACGTCCAGATCACCGGAACGCCACTGCTTTTCGCGCTCGGCCCGCTTGGCGACGAGCTGCTTCTCCTTGTCGCGCAGGCGCGCGGCCTTCTCGAAGTCCTGCGCGTCGATAGCGCTTTCCTTCTCGCGACGCGCATCGGCGATCTTGTCGTCGAATTCGCGCAGGTCCGGCGGTGCGGTCATCCGGCGGATGCGCATGCGCGCACCGGCCTCGTCGATCAGGTCGATCGCCTTGTCCGGGAGGAACCGGTCGTTGATGTAGCGATCGGCCAGGGTCGCCGCGGCCACCAGCGCGCCATCGGTGATGGAAACCCGGTGGTGTGCCTCGTAGCGGTCGCGCAGGCCCTTGAGGATGTTGATGGTGTGCTCGACGGTGGGCTCGCCCACCTGCACCGGCTGGAAGCGGCGTTCCAGGGCGGCGTCCTTCTCGATGTACTTGCGGTACTCGTCGAGCGTGGTCGCGCCGATGGTCTGCAGCTCACCGCGGGCCAGCTTGGGCTTGAGGATCGAGGCCGCGTCGATAGCGCCCTCGGCCGCGCCCGCACCGACCAGCGTGTGCAGCTCGTCGATGAACAGGATGATGTCGCCGCGGGTGTTGATCTCCTTGAGCACCTTCTTCAGGCGCTCCTCGAAATCACCGCGGTAACGGCTGCCCGCGACCAGGGAACCCAGGTCGAGGGTGTAGAGCTGCTTGTCCTTCAAGGTCTCGGGGACCTCGCCGTTGACGATCGCCTGGGCCAGGCCCTCCACGACCGCCGTCTTACCGACACCGGGCTCACCGATGAGGACGGGGTTGTTCTTGGTGCGGCGGCTCAGCACCTGCATGACGCGCTCGATTTCCTTCGAGCGACCGATGACCGGGTCGAGCTTGCCTTCCAGCGCGGCCTGGGTCAGGTTGCGGCCGAACTGATCGAGCACCAGCGAGGTGGACGGCGTACCGGCCTCACCGCGCGGGCCGGACTCGACCGGCTCCTTGCCCTGGTACCCGGACAGCAGCTGAATTACCTGCTGGCGCACGCGATTCAGATCCGCGCCCAGTTTCACCAGCACCTGGGCGGCCACGCCCTCGCCCTCACGGATGAGGCCGAGCAGGATGTGCTCGGTGCCGATGTAATTGTGGCCGAGCTGCAGCGCTTCGCGCAGGGACAGCTCGAGCACCTTCTTGGCGCGCGGGGTAAACGGAATGTGCCCGGACGGGGCCTGCTGGCCCTGGCCGATGATCTCTTCCACCTGGCTACGTACACCCTCGAGCGAAATGCCGAGCGATTCCAGCGACTTCGCCGCGACGCCCTCGCCCTCGTGAATCAACCCAAGCAGGATGTGCTCGGTGCCGATGTAGTTGTGGTTGAGCATCCGGGCCTCTTCTTGGGCCAGGACAACGACACGCCTCGCGCGGTCGGTGAACCTCTCGAACATCGCTCCCTCACTCTCCTGCTCAAGCCTTCACTGGCGTCCGACGCTTCAGTGCATTCAACCTGTGGTCGTCAGCCTGCCATGAAGCCCGGGGGTTGCGGCCCCTGCCTCCCACTCTAGTTGGCAGGGGTACAGGCCGCCTCCAGTCCACCCTATTGGTGACCAGCGACAGCACGGTCATTCACTCATAACGTGAGCGTTGCGAGTTTCGTTTCCGCTCGGGTTTTGCCCACAGCGAACACCGACCTGGGGATCCCGCGACGCGAAGCCGTCCGGACTACCACCTGTATACGCCGCGGCTCCCCACGCCGGTGCACAGCGTAGGGAGCGATCGGGCGATCCGGGCACGAACGACCCGAAGTGGCCGGTCCGGTCCGATCAGGCGCCGGGGTGGCCCGGACGGGGCGGCTGGGCCTGCGGGCCGCCGTAGGGGGCGCCGGCCGGCTGCGCGGTGAACGGACGGGTCGGCGGGTTGTGGTTCGGCGCGGAGAACTGACCGGGCACCGCCGCGGTGGCCGCGCCCGCCGTCGAGTTCTTGCCCTGCTGCTGACCGGCCACGAACAGCGCACCGCACAGCACCAGGAAGGCCAGCGTGTGCAGCACCGCGCGGACCACGTTCCAGCGCACCCAGGTGGCTTCGAAGTCGGCGCGCACCTGCGCCAGGTTCTGGATCTGGGCAACATCGCCCGCGGCCGCCAGCTTGTCGTTGAGCGGCACGTTCAGGCCGGAGGTGACCATGAAGGCAATCACGTTGAGCACCAACGCGATCGCGATCCAGACCAGCGTGGTCCGGTGGTCCTTGCCCAGGTGCAGCGCGGCGGCCGCGACGCCGAAGCCGACGGTGCCCATGAACCCGATCATGAACCACGGATTGATGATCACCACGTTGATCTTCTGCATGACATCGACGATGGTGCGATCATCGGTCCGATTCAGCGCGGGCATCACCGAGATCGCGTAGGCGTAGAAGACACCACCGATCAAGCCCGAAGCCAGCGTGGCCGCGACGAGCGCGGCGATACGAAGCGCGTTCATAGAAAATCTCCTGCCTGAGAAGCCCGGACCGGGCAAATCGTTCGGTCCGGTGATGACATAAGTCAACCGTTTTCCGGCGGGAGCGACCATGGTCCAGGCGCTCGGCTACTTACGTCATCGTCCACGCTGGTGGCGTGGCTAGAGATCTCTATCAGAGATCAGGCCGCTCTGCAGGGCCAATGCCGCCAAGCGGACTCGCTTCTGGTTCTGCGGCAGATTCTCCACCCCGAATTTCGCGAACAGCGCCCGCAGATGGGTCTTGATGGCGTCGACGCTGAGAAACAATTCCTCGGCGATCTGCTGGTTGGAGGCAGGCGTGGCGAAACCGGCGCCGTTCTTGTACGGGCGGCACAGCGCGACCAGCACCGAGCGCTGGGTGTCGGTGAGCGAGCGCAGGGTCGGCATGGTCGCGGTGGCGGTGCGGGTGGGGTCGTCGGCCACGGCGCCGTAGTGCCGGAATTCCACCATCGAGCTGCCGACCCGGATCTTGTCCCCCGCCATCAGGCGGCGCCGGCCGGCCAGCCGGTCACCGTTGACGAACGTGCCGTTGCGGGAGAGCCCGTCATCGACGATGGTCCAGTGCGCGCCCAGATATTCGACGGCGGCGTGCAGCCGGGACACCTCGGCGTCCCAGGGCATGGACAGATCGGCGTGGATGGAGCGGCCGATGGTGATGCGCTGCTGCTCGGGCGCGAGCATGAACTCCTGCCAGGCGCCCGTGTCATCCATGAACCGGAGCAGCGAACCTACGAAAGAACCCGTCACTGCGCAGGTACCTCAACTCTCCATACGATCAGTGACCACGACACAGTAACCATGGTGCCGCCTACGGGTACCACTAGCAAGATCGCAGCGAACACTGGTTTGCTACTGATGCGGTCGGCCTATGGATACAACACTGCCGCCCCGGCGTCGCACGATTTGCCCGGGCGGCAGTTGAAGAAAAGAACTTCAGGCCTTCGAGGCCTTGTTGTACGCGTCGGTGATGTCGGCCGAGATACGACCGCGTGCGGACACCTTGTGTCCATTCCGGCGCGCCCACTCACGAATTGCCGCGCTTTGTTCACGATCGATGGAAACCCGGCTCTTCGGGCTCGTCGCGGCACCGGCGGTGGCCTTGACACGACGCCGTCCACTCACCCGGCGAGCACTCGAAACCCACTGATCCAGCCCGTCGCGCAGCTTCGACGCATTCGCCGTCGACAGGTCGATCTCGTACGACACACCGTCGATCGCGAACTCGATGGTCTCGTCCGCGATGGACTCACCGTCGACATCGTCGATCAGGCTAACGGTGACCTTCTTTGCCATGAGATGAACGTCCTCTCGAAATCGTGCGACCCGCATACGAGGCCGATTACCCGAGGCAAGAATACCTCGAATTCGGAAAATTCCAAGACGGGATCCGAATCTTGAAACGCTGACCTTTTCCGAGCGACCGGACAAGCAGTCGCCGGTGGTGCTCAGCGGGTGACCGGCCGCACAATTGGGAAGAGTATCGTTTCCCGGATTCCCAATCCCGTCAGAGCCATCAACAACCGATCGATTCCCATACCGGTTCCGGTCGTCGGAGGCATACCGTACTCCATCGCGGCAAGGAAGTCCTCGTCGAGCACCATGGCTTCGTCGTCACCCTGTGCGGCCAGCCTGGCCTGGTCGACGAACCGCTCACGCTGGATCACCGGGTCCACCAACTCCGAATAGCCGGTGGCCAACTCGAAGCCGCGCACATAGAGATCCCACTTCTCGGTAACTCCAGGTTTGCTGCGATGCTGACGGGTCAGCGGCGAGGTCTCCACGGGGAAGTCGCGCACAAAAGTCGGCGCATAGAGTTTGTCGCCGTAGACGTGTTCCCACAGTTCCTCGACAAGTTTGCCGTGACCGTAGCCTTTGCCCTCAGGAATTTCCAAACCCACCTGATCGGCAAGCTTCAGCAATTCCTCGACAGTTGTTTCCGGGGTGACCGGAACGCCGATCGAATCAGACAGCGAGGGGTACATCTCGACGGTTGCCCACTCGCCGCTGAGGTCGTATTCGGTGCCATCGGCAAGGGTAAGAACCTGGGTGCCGAACGCCTCCTGCGCGACTTCCTGGACCAATTCCCGGATCATCACCGCGGAGGTGTCGTAGGTGCCGTACGCCTCGTAGGTTTCCAGCATCGCGAACTCCGGGGAATGCGTGGAGTCGGCGCCCTCGTTACGGAAGTTCCGGTTGACCTCGAAGACCTTCTCCAAGCCACCGACCACGCAGCGCTTGAGGAACAGCTCCGGGGCGATACGCAGGAAAAGGTCCATATCCAGGGCATTGGAATGGGTGACGAAGGGCCGGGCCGCGGCGCCGCCGTGCAGGGTCTGCAGCATCGGGGTCTCGACCTCGAGGAAACCGCGGCGCTCCAGCGCGGCGCGCAGCGCGCGCACCACGGCGACCCTGGTCCGGGCCATCTCCCGGGCCTCGGGGCGCACGATCAGGTCGACATAGCGCTGCCGGACCCGCGACTCCTCGTTCATTTCCTTGTGCGCGACCGGCAGCGGGCGCAGCGACTTGGCCGCCATGGACCAGGAATCGGCCATCACGCTCAATTCCCCGGTCCGTGAGGAGATGACCTCGCCGTGCACGAACACGAAGTCACCGAGGTCGACATCGGACTTCCACGCCGCGAGCGACTCCTCGCCGACGCCGTTGAGGCTGATCATCGCCTGCAGCTTGGTGCCGTCACCTTCCTGCAGCGTCGCGAAACACAGCTTTCCGGTATTACGCACGAAAATGACGCGGCCGACGACACCGGCCTGCTCGCCGGTCTCGGCGCCCGGCGCCAGATCCGGATGCGCGGCACGGATTTCGGCGAGGGTGTGCGTACGCGCCACTACCACCGGATAAGCTTCGACGCCCGCGGCCAGCAGCCGCTCGCGCTTGTCCTGGCGAATCCGCATCTGCTCCGGAACATCTACTTCCGGAGTGGGACGACTGGATTGCCCCGCAGGACCCTTCCCTGCGGAGCGACCGGACGAAGGCGGGTTCTCGGTGCTCACGTCCGATAACACTAGCGGTCACGAGAAATCGATTTAACGGTGCCCGGGCACTTGCGGCCCGGGCCGGTTTGCCCGCCCCGGAATTAGCGCTGGGTTAACGAAAACCGTTGCGCCGCCACCAGATTACAACGAGGCCAGCGACTGGACCTCACGGGCGAAGTGCGGGGCCCGGACGGCGATGCTGAGCAGGCCGGCGGCTTTGAGCGCCTGATAGCCGCCGATCAGATCGGTGGCCCGGTGCAATCCGAGTTCTTGCAGGGCAGCCGCGGCGAGGCTGGAGGTATAGCCCTCCGAGCAGACGATGATCCATTCCACGTCGTGGTCCGCGGCCAGCGCCAGGCGCGCGGAACTGGTGGGGTCGAGCCGCCATTCCAGGACATTGCGTTCGATCACCAGGGCGCCGGGCAGGGTGCCTTCGCGATCGCGCTGGGCCTGCGGCCGGATGTCGACCAGAATCGCGCCGTCGGCGAGGGCTCTGGGCATTTCGAATGCGTAGCGTCGTTGCAGCTTCGCGCGGGCGTTGTCGAGCATCTGATCAATGGTCAAATGGCTCATCGGATATCACCTTCGGGCTGGTCGGTGAGGACAGTGTGGGTACGCCGCAAGGTGCCGTGATCGGTCACCTCGTAATAGGACATGGCGGTCAGGGGCGGGGAATAGGCGTGCACGCTCAGCGTGGGATCGCCCAGCCCCGCGGGCTCGGCGGCGCGCTCGACGTCGTGCACCCAGCCGATGGGGAAAGCGGCCTGATCGCCGGCGCCCAGGGTGCGGCGGCGCAATTGCGAGCCGTCCCAGCGGAATTCCGCGAGCGCGCCGCTCAATACGGTGAGTGCGCCGAGCGAGCCGGCGTGGTCGTGCAATTCGGTGGATTTCCCGGGGGTCCAGCTGATCAGCCAGATATCGACCTCGTCGTCGGCGACCAGGCGAGTGGCCCAGCGCTCGTCGACCGGCCAGACGCCATCGGCGGGTAGCAGATGATCGAATTTCCCCGCGAGGACGTCGTTGGCGCCCTCGTCGGTGAGCCGCAGCAGGTCGGCGGGGCGCAGCCGGGTGGGCAGCGCGGGACCGGGTGCGGTTCTACCGGAAACAGAAAGGGAAAGAACAGAAGAACGCATGAGCGAATCTCCAGGAGTTTGATCGGCCGAGGGACTTGAAGTCAGCCTCGATCGGTCGAGGCTTGATCAGCCTCGACAACACTCCTGGGTGCGCACGCGGGAAGACATGCCAGCGACTATAGCAGCGCGCGCGGCCGGAGCAACAGCACCCCGGCCAGTGATCCACGCCATCACGGCTTCCGGCGCTGCTGGTTGCGCTCGTAGACCAGGCGCAGACCGGTGGAGGTCAGATTCGGTTCGTGGTGCTCGATGGTCTCCGACTCCGGGACGATCAGCGGCGCGCTGATGCCGGTGGCGACCACCGCCACGTCATCGCCGGAGAAGGCGTCGAATTCGTCGCGGATCCGGTCGATCAGCCCGTCCACCAGGCCGGCGAAACCGTAGATCGCCCCCGACTGGATCGCCTCGACGGTGTTCTTGCCGACCACCGACCGCGGCCGGGCCAGCTCCACCCGGCGCAGCGCGGCCCGCTCGATCAGCGCCTCGCTGGAGATCTCCACCCCGGGCGCGATCACCCCGCCCAGGAATTCGCCCTTCGCCGACACCAGATCCACCGTGGTGGCGGTGCCGAAATCCACGACGATCGCGGCCGTGCCGAATTGGTGATGCGCGGCAAGGGTATTCATGATCCGGTCGGCGCCGATTTCCTTCGGATTGTCGACCAGCAGCGGAATTCCGGTGCGCACCCCGGGCTCCACCACGACGTTGGGCACATGGTGCCAGTACCGCTCGAGCATCAGCCGGATCTCGCGCAGCACCGGCGGCACCGTGGACAGCGCGGCCACGCCCATCACCTGCTCCACCTGCTCGCCGACCAGCCCGCGCACCTGCATGGCGAACTCGTCGGCGGTCAGCAGCGGGTTGGTGTGCAACCGCCAGTGCCGCACCAGCTGGACGTGATTACCCGAGCCCGAGAACAGCCCCAGTTCGACATGGGTGTTCCGGACGTCGATGGTCAGCAGCATTGCTCACCCTTGTTCTCGGAGTGGGGAACGGCAGTCAGTTGAAGCTCAGCGTGCGCGGGGAGATCAGATCCGAACCCTCCGGCGCGTGCGCCGGATCCGAACCCAGCTCGACCCGGCGGTTGCGGTCGTCGACGAAGACCACCTTCGGGTCGTACTCGCGGACTTCCTGCTCGGTCATCTGGCCGTAGGCGATCAGGATGACCAGATCGCCCGGGTGCACGAGATGTGCCGCGGCGCCGTTGATCCCGATGACACCCGAGCCGCGCTCGCCGGCGATCACGTAGGTCTCCAGGCGGGCGCCGTTGGTGATGTCGACGATGGCGACCTGCTCGCCCTCGAGCAGATCGGCGGCGTCGAGCAGATCCTGATCGACGGTGACCGAGCCGACGTAGTGCAGGTCGGCGTGGGTGACGGTGGCGCGGTGGATCTTGGACTTCATCATGGTGCGCAACATCGCAAAGGCCTTTCAGGACGCCTGGGCAGGCTGGGAGTTCGAGTTCGAGTTCGGGTGGCCGGCGGCGGTTCCGAGCGCCGCGGCGGTCGGCGACAGCACGATCGGGACGTTGTCGATCAGCCGGGTGTTGCCGACCTTGGCCGCGACCAGCAGGCGGGCGTTGCCGGTGACCGGTGCCGGGCCGAGGGTCGTGGAGCGCAGCTCCAGGTAGTCGACCTCGATGCCGGCGGCGTCGAGCACCTGGCGCGCGGCCGCGAGCACGCCGTCCGCGCCGAGACCACCGGCCAGCTTGCCCGCGAGCAGCGCGGCCGAGAGCGCCAGCGCCGATTCCCGTTGCGCCGCATCGAGATAACGGTTGCGCGAGGACATCGCCAGCCCGTCGAATTCGCGCACGGTCGGCACCGGAACGATCGTGGCGTCGAAGTTCAGATCGCGGACCATCTGCCGGATCAGGGTGAGCTGCTGGTAATCCTTCTCACCGAAGAACGCCTCGGTCGGGTGGACGATCTGCAGCAGCTTCGCGACCACGGTCAGCATGCCCGCGAAATGGGTGGGGCGGCTCGCGCCCTCCAACTCGGCGCCGACCGGGCCCGGTTGCACCGTGGTGCGCGGGCCGTCGGGGTACATGTCCAGGGCGCTCGGCGCGAACACCACGTCCACGCCCTCGGCACGCAGCAGTTCGACATCGGCGTCGAGCGTGCGCGGGTACTTGTCGAGATCCTCGCCCGCGCCGAACTGCAGCGGGTTGACGAAGATCGACACGATGACGACGCGGTTGCGGCGCTTGGCCTCGCGCACGATCGCCAGGTGGCCCTCGTGCAGCGCGCCCATGGTGGGCACCAGGCCGACGGTCCGGCCGACGCCGCGCAGCGCCTTGCTGATCGCGGACACCACAGCGGGATCGTGGTGCAGCTTCAGCTCGCCGGGACGGTAAGCGTCACGCATCTTCGGATCCATCAGGGACGTCCTTCCAGCAATTCGATCAACGCGGGATTGGTCTGCGCCCGCTCGGCCGTGCGCAGCGACATGGCGCGATACCCCGCGGCCAGGCGCTGGTCGACGGTGGCCAGCGCCTGCAGGTGCGCGGCGACCGCCGCCGCGTCCCCCCGCGCGACCGGGCCGGTGAGCGCGGCCTGGCCGCGGCGCAGCGCGTTGTCCAGCGCGGCCGAGGCGAGCGGGGCCAGCAGGCGTTCGGCCAGGCCGTTGGGCTGCTCGTCGACCAGTTGCTGGCCGAGCAGGCCGGGACCGGCCAGGGCCAGGCGCAGCGCCGCGAGCGCGTCCACGATCACGGTGACCAGGTGATTACTGCCGTGCGCGAGCGCGGCGTGATAGAGGGTGCGGTTCTCCTCCGCGACCCGGACCGGCTCACCGCCCATCTCGATCACCAGCGCCTGCGCGATGGCGTAACCGATGTCGTCGGCGGCGGTGACGCCGAAGCAGGCGTTGCCCAGCCGCGCCACATCCTCGTCGTGGCCGGTGAAGGTCATGGCCGGATGGATGGCCAGCGGCAGCGTGCCGAGCGCGGTCAGCGGGGCGAGCACACCGACGCCGTTGGCGCCGGAGGTGTGCGCGACGATCGTGCCCGGGCGCACCACCCCGGCCGTGGCCAAGCCGCGGACCAGCCCGGCCAGTTCGGCGTCGGGGACGGCCAGCAGCAGCAGTTCGCTGCGCGCGGCCACCTCCTCGACCGGGAGAATCTCCGAATCGGGCAGGCGGGTGCGCGCCCGGTGCACGGACGCGTCGGAAATGGCGGCGACGCCGAACACCACGTGCCCGGCGCGTTCCAGGGCGACGCCGAGCGCCGAACCGACGCGTCCCGCCGAGACGATTCCCACCGTCAGGCGTGCGGGCGCGGGATCGAAGCTCTCGGCTCCGGCACCGTCAGAAGTCATGCTTCTAGAGGTCAACACTGTCCTCTCGAGTTTTCCGTTCCAGTCCCGGCGTGCGGGTACCAGACGTTACGTCAAAAGGATATCGGCCCGAGGTTGGCCGCCGCCACGGCAGGCGGGGGTGATCTAGGGCACCAAGGTGAGCGTCAGGGCCGCGACCTAGGCGCGGCCGTTCTCCTCCGACTGCAGGTTGGCCATGATCTCGGCGACGGAGAGCTTGCGCGAGCCCGGGCCGGACTCGGCGTCGGCGTCCACGCGGCGGCGCCGGCGCGCGGTGGGCGTGCCGACGTGCGGCGCCGGGGCGGCCGTGGTGGTGGGGTGCAGGCGCGGATTCGGGCGGGACTCGGGCTCCGGCGGCGGCAGCCGGCGCGGGGCGGCCTTGGGCTGCGGGGCCGCGGGCGCCTTGGCCTCGGTGAAGGCACCGGACCAGGACGAGCCGGAACGCGGCGGCTCGGGGTAGCGGCGTTCGTCGGTGATCTCGGCGTCCTCGATGCCGTCGTCTTCGTAGTATTCGCGCGGCACGGCCTGGGTCTCGGCGGTCACCGGCTCGTCGAACGGGCTCGCGAACTGCGGGGCCTCGGGGTGATCCGGCGAGAAGACCGGGGTCACGGTGCTGCGCATTTGTTCGGCGGGCGCACCGGGCAGGCCCATCATCCACGGGTCGGCATTCGCGGAGCTATTGTTCGCCGGGTTGGCCGGGCCACCCGGTAATTCCTGGAGTCTGGTGGCGTCGGCGCGCAGTGCGGGCCGTTCCACGGGTAGCTCTCCGTCGAAGAGCCGCTGCAGATTGTGCCGTAGCACGCTGAGTTCGGTTCTGAGCGCGGCCATTTCGGCGGCATCGGCCCCGACCTCGTGCCGCACCCGGGCCTCCACGCCGAGCTCGTATTCGCGCCGCGCGGTCACCTCGCGCTCCAGCTGCAACTCGTAGACCTTCTGCAGGTCACCCACCTTGGCTTTGTCCACGGCGGCTTCCTTGCGGTAGCGCGTCGCGGCCAACGCGCCGATCACGGCGGCCCAGAGCGCCGCGACCAAGCCGATTCTGACAAATTGCAAGCTATCGCTGAAGACCAGGAAAACGCTGGCAACCAGACCGAGCAGAATCAGCGAACCGATGAATACTTTTCCCGCTTGGTCCCGTCGTCCCCGGGAAGTGCTGGTACGGGAGGGTGAAACCATGCCCGCCAGGGTAGCTCGGATGACGCGGCAGGCACAGGGACAATCGGAATAATTCCGACCGACCAGCTTGCTATGTGGTTGCGGCGTCGTCGGAGGGGTCGTCCGGCGCGCGACAGCAATACTCGAGCCACAAAGCCGCCGCCACCAGGGCCAGCCCCGCGAGCAGACCGACGATGGCGCCGGGCGAATCGGCGGCGGCCGCGCGCAAGGTCCCGCGCTGGGGTAATACCCAACACAGGAAGCCGAGCCAGACGCCCGCCGCGATCGAACCGACGTGCACCGACGCCTTGGCCAATGCCACAGCACGGGCCGCGGTGATCGGATGCAGCCGATAGCTGCCGGCCCCGATCTCGTCGTTGCTGACCTTGGCCCGGATCATGAACGCCAGCACCGCCTCGATCACCGCCACCGGGAACAACGACGCACCCGCGAAGATCGAGATGGACGGGAAATTGGCGTAGGCGATACGGGTGGCCGCCCAGGCCACCACGGCCGCGACCAGCAGGTTCACGACCAGATCCAGGATGCGGGTCGGCTTCAGTTGGTGTTGCACGGTTCGTCCCCGCGGGTCGTCGTGGCCAATAGGTGCTCGGTGCGGCGCACGCCGTCACGCTCGGCCGGGTCCAGGCCGCGCAGCAGTTCGCGCACCGGGTGTGCGACGCCGTCGAGCTCGAGTTCGGCGGCCGGGTCCACCTCCAGCCACGGCACCAGGACGAAGGCCCGATGCTGGGCCTGCGGATGCGGCAGCGTCAGCTCCGGGTCGGCGCTGCGGATCGGCCGAGCACCGTCCGCGCACCACACCACGTCGACGTCGAGCGTGCGCGCGCCCCAGCGCACCTCGCGCACCCGATCGGCGGCCTGCTCCAGCCGCTGCCCGGCGCGCAGCCAGTCCAGGCAGCTGAACTCCGGATCGTCCACCAGGACAATGGCATTGAGGTAGTCGTCCTGCTCGACCCCGCCCCAGGGCGCGGTCGAGTACACCGCCGACACCGCGCGCACCCGCTCCCCCAGCCCGTCCACCACGCTGCGCAGCTGCGCCAGCCGATCGCCGAGATTCGACCCGATCGACAGCACCGCGCGCGTCATTCGCGACTCCGGCTGGTGACCACCCGGACATCGGCGAAGGTATGCGGGATCGGCGCGGACGGCTTGTGCAGCACCACCTCGCAGGCCCGCACGCGCGGATCGGTCATCACCTCGTCGGCCAGCTCGGCCACCACCGTCTCGATCAGATTGCGCGGCGTGCCACTCACGATCCGCACCGCGCTCTCGGCCAGCTCGCCGTAGTGCACGGTGTCGGCGATGTCGTCGGACTTCGCCGCAGCCGTGAAATCGGTCCACAGCGTCAGATCCACGACGAATTCCTGGCCGTCCCGGCGCTCGAAATCGAAGACGCCGTGATGGGCGAACACGCGCAGGCCGCGCAGCTCGATGCGGTCGGTGCTCAATGCCGTACTTCCCTCCGGGACCACAGTTCCCGCTCGCGCCGGTGCTTGTCGCGCACCCGGGCGGCGGCCCGGGTACAGGCGTCGGTGACCGCGATGGCGTCCAGCGAGGCGCGCACGTCGTGCACACGGACACCCCATGCACCGTGTTCGGCGGCCAGCGCGGAAATAATGGCGGTCGCGATCTCCCGGCCGGCCGGCGGGCGCGGGCCGTCGGCGCCGCCCAGCAACGATCCGAGGAAACGTTTGCGGGAGGCGCCGATCAGCAGCGGCAGGCCCATGCCGGTCAGCTCGGCCCCGGCCGTCAGCGCACCCAGCAGCTCCCAGTTGTGGTCGGCGTTCTTCGCGAAGCCGATGCCGGGATCGAGGATCAATTTGTCGTAGGCGACGCCGCCGGCCACCGCGAGCTCGACCTGCTGCCGCAGTTCCCGCGACACCTCGGCAACCACGTCGTCGTAGTGTTCGGCCGGGCCGGTGTGCTCGTAGTTCGCCTCGGCGCGCCAGTGCATGAGAATCCACGGCACCCCGGCCGCGGCGACGACCCGCACCATGTCGGCGTCGGCACGGCCGCCGGAGACGTCGTTGACCATGGCGACACCCGCGCCGATGGCGGCCTCGGCCACCCGGGCCCGCATGGTGTCCACGCTGGTCGGCACGCCCGCCGCCGCCAACCCGCGGATCACCGGGACCACGCGCGCCGCCTCGGTCTCGGGATCGACCCGCGCCGCGCCGGGCCGGGTCGACTCGCCGCCCACATCGATGATGTCGGCGCCCAGTTCGTACAGCGAGATCCCGTGCGCCACAGCGACACCCGGATCCAGGTAGCGACCGCCGTCGGAGAACGAATCGCTGGTGACGTTCACGACCCCCATCACCACGCAGGAGCGACCGTCGCGCGGAACCACCACACCGGTCCCCCGCGTCCCGCTTTCGGTCATGAGGGCGGCGCTCACTTCCGCAGGATGAGGTCCAGCGCCTCGGAACGCGAGGCGGCGTTGGATTGCAGCATGCCGCGCACCGCCGAGGTGGTGGTGCTGGCGCCGGGCTTGCGGATGCCGCGCATGGCCATGCACAGGTGCTCGGCCTCGACCACGACGATGGCGCCGCGCGGATCCAGCTTGCGCATCAGAGCGTCGGCGATCTGGCTGGTCAGCCGCTCCTGGACCTGCGGGCGCTTGGAGTACAGATCGACCAGCCGGGCCAGCTTGGACAGGCCCGTCACCCGGCCGTGCGCGCCCGGGATGTAGCCGACGTGCGCGACGCCGTGGAACGACACCAGGTGATGCTCACAGGTCGAGTACAGCGGGATGTCGCGGACCAGCACCAATTCCTGATGGCCCTCGTCGAAGGTGGTGTTCAGGACCGCGTCCGGCTCCTGATAGAGCCCGGCGAACATCTCGCGGTAGGCGCGGGCCACGCGGGCCGGAGTATCGAGCAGGCCGGGGCGGTCCGGGTTCTCGCCGACAGCGAGCAGCAACTCCCGGATCGCGGCTTCGGCGCGGGGTTGATCGAAGGTGCTCCCGGTTTCGAGGGCGACCAGCTCCTGCGGCGCGGGCGCCGCGCCGTTGACCGCGTTGCCGGGGGCCCGCTCGGCGGCACCGTTCGCGACGCCGACCGCGTGGCTGTCACCGTTCTGGTTTGCCGACAATCGAGACACCTCCAAATCCCGGGCACCGGCAATCCCTCGGCACCCCACCGTACGAGCGTAAACGGCGCCCGCTCCCGCTGATGACAACGGGGGCGGGCACCGCTTTAATCCGCTCAGTGCCGGCTGTTCGGGCCATCCCAATCGCGGTTCTCGTTCTCGCCGTCGGACGGCTCGTCGTAACCGCCGCGGTCGTAGCCGCGTTCGGGGCCCTGACCCTGACCCGGCTGCGGATTGCGCCACGGCTGGTAGGGCGGCTGACCGGACTGCTGCTGCTGTTGCTGCGGCTCCTCGCGCGGCGGCCAGCCCGGCGCGGACCAGCCGGCCGGTGCGCCGTAATCCGGGCGCGAACCGTGGGTGCCGCTCGCGGGACGCGGGAAGCCCTGCGTCGGCTGCGGACGGTAACCCGGGTCGGCCGGCGGCGGGTAGTTGTACTGCGGCTGGCCGGTGTAGCCCTCGGGCTGCGGCTGGTAGCCGTTGGCCGGAGCGGGCTCGCGCTTGACGCCCGCCGGGGCGGGCAGCGACTCGGCGGGCGGCCACGGCTCGCCGCGCTCCTGCGCCAGCTCACGCGGGGTCTTCACCGGCGGCTTGTCGGAGGGCAGGCGCTCGCCGAAATCGTTGAAAGCCGTGATCCGCGGCCGCTTCTCGACCGAGGCGAGCAGCTCTTCGAGCTCGCGCCGGTGCAGCGTCTCCTTCTCCAGCAGCGCGGTGGCCAGTACGTCCAGCACATCGCGGTACTCGTTGAGAATGGCCCACGCCTCGGTGTGCGCGGCCTCGATCAGGTTGCGCACCTCCTCGTCGATGGCGCCGGCGACCTCGTGCGAGTAATCCGAGGACTGCCCCATCGAGCGGCCGAGGAACGGATCGCCGGCCTCCTGGCCGTAGCGCACCGCGCCCAGGCGCCCGCTCATGCCGTACTCGGTGACCATCGCGCGGGCGATCTTGGTGGCCTGATCGATATCGGAGGAGGCGCCGGTGGTCGGCTCGTGGAACACCAGCTCCTCGGCCGCGCGGCCGCCCATCGCCATGACCAGGCGGGCGATCATCTCCGAGCGGGTCATCAGGCCCTTGTCGTCCTCGGGCACCGTCATGGCGTGGCCGCCGGTGCGGCCGCGCGCCAGGATGGTGACCTTGTAGACGGGCTCGATATCGGGCATCGCCCAGGCCGCCAGGGTGTGGCCGCCCTCGTGGTAGGCGGTGATCTTCTTCTCGTGCTCGCTGATGATGCGGCTCTTGCGGCGCGGGCCGCCGATCACGCGGTCCACCGATTCCTCGAGGTTGGCGCCGGTGATGACCGTGCCGTTCTCGCGGGCGGTGAGCAGCGCGGCCTCGTTGATGACGTTGGCCAGGTCGGCGCCGGACATGCCGACGGTGCGCTTGGCCAGACCCTCGAGGTCGGCGTCGGGCGAGATCGGCTTGCCCGAGGAGTGCACCCGCAGGATGGCGCGGCGGCCGGCCAGATCGGGGTTGCTGACCGGGATCTGGCGGTCGAAGCGGCCCGGGCGCAGCAGCGCCGGGTCCAGGATGTCGGGACGGTTGGTGGCCGCGATCAGGATGACACCCGTGCGATCGCCGAAGCCGTCCATCTCGACGAGCAGCTGGTTCAGCGTCTGCTCGCGTTCGTCGTGACCGCCGCCCAGGCCGGCGCCGCGCTGGCGGCCGACGGCGTCGATCTCGTCGACGAAGATGATGCAGGGGCTGTTCTGCTTGGCCTGATCGAACAGGTCGCGCACCCGGGAGGCGCCGACACCGACGAACATCTCGACGAAGTCCGAACCGGAGATGGTGAAGAACGGAACGCCGGCCTCACCGGCGACGGCGCGCGCGAGCAGCGTCTTACCGGTGCCGGGCGGACCGTAGAGCAGCACGCCCTTCGGGATCTTCGCGCCGAGGGCCTGGTAGCGCACCGGGTTCTGCAGGAAATCCTTGATCTCGTACAGCTCTTCGACGGCCTCGTCGGCGCCGGCCACGTCCGCGAAGGTGGTCTTGGGCATGTCCTTGGACAGCTGCTTGGCCTTGGACTTACCGAAGCCCATCATGCCGCCGCGGCCGCCACCCTGCATGCGCCCCATCACGAAGACGAACAGGCCGAGCAGGATGATCATCGGCAGCACGAACAACAGGATCTGGGTCAGCCAGCCCTCGGTCTTGACGACCGTGTTGTATTGCGTGCCGGTCGCCTTCACCGCGTCGAAGATCTGGTTGGAGGTACCGCTCGGGTACTTCGCGAGGATCTTGTTCGAGCCTTTGGTGGCGTCGTTTCCGTTGTTCAGCTCGATCCGCAACTGCTGCTCGCGGTCATCGATCTGCACGTTCTTGACGTTGCCTTTGTCGTTCAGCTGTTGCAGCGCCACGGAGGTGTCGACGTTCTTCCACCCGCGCGTGTCGTTACCGAAATAGCTGAACAGCATAACCACGAGCAAGATGCCCACGATTATGGCCAGGGTGCGAAACACTGTCTTGCGGTTCATAGAGCGTCGGCCGGGCGGCCAGTCCTTTCCGGTGTCTCCGGTTCTGCCTAGCGAGAACGTCGGGCCCGTCGGTGTTTCGACATGCCCAGCGGCATAAATCCCGTCCCCGTCCGGGCCCCGCTCGGACGGGTTCGGATGCGGACATGCCACGTTACCGCGTACGGTTCTACTCGATACATCGCGCAGTTCGGCAGTTGGTGCAGTTCGTGAGCTAAACGGCCGGGAGGCCCAGTCGGTTCCCGATCTCACCGGTCCGGGTTAACTCAAGTGCTCACAATCATGGCATGTTCGGCCTATCGTGGGCGACGACACATCAAGAGCATGAACATGAGAGGTCCGGCCCGGAGAAGGCAGCAGGTGTAACCGTGGAGGGCCCCGATCATGCCGAAACGAACGCAGGGGGTATGGACATAGTCGAGCTACGGACACCCACAGCGATTGTGCGTCACGGCCGCGGGCGGTTGATCGTGCTACGCCCCGGCACCGATGGCGAGCGCGTGCTGGACGTCCCGGTCACCGATCTACTCAAGGTCCGGCTGAATCGGCGTGCCGACGACGCGGTTGTCATCGAAATCTACCTGCGATACCCGACTCCGGTGCTGACCGGCGTGCCCGCGGACCGCACTCCCCTGCCCGTCCTGATCGCCGAGCACGATGTGCCGCAGGCCAGCGAGATCGTCGACAAGATCAACGCGCAGATCCTGGCCACCCAGCGCGTCGACGTGGCCGCCCCCGATCTGCACCCGCCCGACCCGACCTGGGACAAGAACGGCCCGGTTCGCGCCGATGTGGATCGCGCCGTGCGCCGGATGGCGACCAAGCGCGAAGCCAAGTCGGCGGTGGCCGCCCTGCACCGCTTCGTCACGCCCGAGGAGTACGTGCTCGAGACCGCGGTCGCCGTGGCCCATCCTCCCGCCGGCACCGGCCCGGGTCTGCTGGCCGCCACCACCGAGCGGCTGCTGTTCATCTCTATCGGTTCCGGCACCCGCTACGCCCACGAGCTGCCGATCGCGGCCGTGCTGTGGGCGCACAGCACCGACGGCACCAAGGCCTCGCCGGGCGAGATCGGCACCACCCGGCACGAGCCCGCGCTCGAGGTCAACGACGGCAAGCTGACGTTGCGCTTCACCGGCAGCGACCGCGCCGACACCGAGCGGGTCAGCCTGGCGCTGAACTTCGCGATCCGGCGCGCCGCCACCGACGGCGCCATGGGTCCGGCGGATCCCAGTGTGTCGCAGCTGTATTCGGAGTGGGAGCTGCTGGTCGAGCGGCATTCGCTGGGCATGGTGGACGACACCCAGTTCCAGCGTTACGGCCGCGGCATCCTGCGCTCACTGCCCGACGGGCTGTAGCGGATAGACGCCGAAAACGCCGCGCGGTACTCCGCGCGGCGTTTTCGCTGCCCGGGTCAGGCCGGGTCGTTGAGCGCGATGCGCCGCCACGGGCTGGTCGGCCGGGTCCACAGCCGCAGCAGTTCCATCCGGCGATCGACGCCGCCGTTCTTGAGCTCGGCCAGATCCTCACAGGCCTGCCAGTAGGTCCAGCCGGTCAGGTAGGCGTCGCCGAATTGCCGCCAGTTCCGGTATTTCCGCTGGGCGATGGGCAGCGCGCGCATCAAATAGGCCCAGGCCACATCGGCGTCGAGGTAGCCGGCGGTGAACGCCATCCGGGCCACCGCGACCACGCGGGCCAGATCCCAGGCGTGGATATCGGTGGGCAGCGGCTTGGAGAGGTGATCGGTGAAACCGATCTTGATGGCCTGGGACCAAATGTCGTAGTCGCGGACCAGCGCCTCCGGATTGTCCATGCCGCGGAAGGAACCGACCTGCCGCAGGAAGGCGCGATGCCGATCGGCGCGCTCGCCGAAGCGGTCCCGTTCGCTGGCGTTGATGGAGGCCATCACCAGCGGATGCACCAGCGCGTAGAGCGGGCCGTGCATGCCGTCGAGCAGCTGTTCCATCGAGGCCTGCGCCTCGGTGCCGTCGGTGATGCCCCAGGCGCCGGTCAGGGTGTCGATGGCGAGCTCGCGGCGGTCGCCGAGCGGATGCTCGCGCTCCGGGCCGAGCAGCAGCGCGTCGTGGAAGGCGTCCCAGCGGGCGGAGTAGAAGCCGCCGAGCGCGAGGGCACGCAGTTCGTCATCGGAGACGGCGGCACCGGACCAGTGGTCTTCCTCCCGCTTGTCGAGCTCCTCGTAGGGGAAGGTTGTCAAGGTAGGTATCCCGCGGGCAGGCATACCGTCGATTGTTCCTGAAAGATCCCGGGCTAGCTCGTCTTATCGCGAATGCGTTGCGCGTGTTCGCGGGGCAATCCCGGCTCGGAGTCTGCACCGGGGCGAGGATTTACCCCTTCTTTAATTCTGACCCTGCCGCATTGCCCCATAGCGGGCTAATCTGCACGCATGCGTGACAACATCACCCTCCTGCGTGGCCTGGAACCTGCCGCTACCGAACAGGAAATCTATGCCGCCGCACTGCAGTACGTGCGCAAGGTCGGTGGGGTTTCCGGCTTGAGCAGCACGACCAAGGCGGCCGTCGACCGAGCGGTCGCCACGATCGCGGCGGCCACCACCCAATTGCTGACCGACCTACCCGATACCAGAGTGGCCCCGGTGGCACCGACCGCCGAGCCGCCGCTGCGCCGGGTCGGCGCCGGAGATTCCCTGGACTGATCGATCAAGGCAGCGCATCGGGGCCGTACGCGGCCACACAGGCCAGCGCGGTCGCCAAGGCGAGACTGCGTGCCTCGATCGAATGCCCGAGTAATTCTTCGATCCGCTGGATCCGATAGCGGACCGTGTTCTTGTGTACGCCGAGCACTTTGGCCGTGGCCTCCGGGCTGCGATGGCTGCTCAGGTAGGCGTGCAGTGTCTCGCGCAGGCGGGCGGCGTTGCTGTCGCGCCCGGCGAGCGCGCGTAATTCCCGGCCGATCAGGCCGCGCATCGCCGCGTCGTCGACGCCGGCCAGATAAGCGATCTCGACCTCCCGATAGGCGTGCACTCGCGGCGCCCCCGGCTCGCCTCGATCGGCGACATTGCGCGCCGCCACCGCCTCCCGATGACTCGCCCGGAACCCGGCCACGTGCGCGCCCGGCACCCCGAACGCCACCCGCACCGGCGCCTCCACCAGGTCGGCCAGCCGGGTAAGTTCCTCCGGCGCGGTCAGTTTCGCGGCCTGCGCACCGTCGTCCAGTCCGGCCCACGCCCACATGTCGCTCGATCCCGACGGCACGGTGAGCACCCGGGCGGTGCCGAGCGCGGCGGCCAGCCGCGCGGCGACCCGATCGAGCAGCCCGATCGCCTCGCCCTCCCCCGGGATCTCGCCGCCGGGTTCGTCGGTCCACAGCACGAAGGCCAGGTGCTGGCCGGCCAACCGGTAGCCGAGCCGGATCGAGGCCTGCTCGGTATCCGCCCCGGCGCTCGCGGCGTCGAGATCGCTCAGCAGGGCGTGCACGGTTTCGGTGCGCCGGTTCAGGGCGGCGCGGAAGACTCGCTCGCGCTCCTCCATATAGGTGTCGGTGAGCAACTCGACCGAGGTGCTCACCCATTTCGAGGAGCGACCGAACAGACGCAGCAGCACCGCGCGCTCGATCTCGTAGGGCGCCTGCCGCTGATCGATGGCGTCGGTCATGTAATCGAGCACGGCCTCCTGGCCGACGTGATAGATCCGCAGCAGCAACCGCAGCTCGAAGCCGCGCCGGGCGATGGTGCGCGCGAAGGCGTGCGCCTCCTCCGGAATCGTGAATTCGAAGGTGTCACTGGTCAATCCGGGCAGCATGGCGCGGGCGTGCGCGCGGGTGCTGGCGGTGAGGTCGCGGCGCATATCGCGGTCGGCGAGCTCCGGGATGCGCGCGACGATGACCGAGTTGAGCCGATCGACCACCTGCTCCAGCGATTCGGTGCGCATCGTCTCGTAGACGTAGTCGGCCAGCCAGTCCCGGATCTCCTCGCTGCCGGGCTCGGGCATGGCCACCTCCATTTGTGCTTTGGATACAAATCAGCCCGGTTCCATTGACAGATTGGGCCAAGAAGCTCTGTCCGGATTGTGCCACGATCATAGACGAGTGAGTTGAAGCACAGTGTTCAGCGCAATGCAGTGGGAGAACAGCGTGACCAATACCGAATCCAAGAAGGCCGAGGCGCCGTCCGTCATCGAGGTGCACAACCCCGGCACCGGTGAACTGGTCGGCAGCGTGCCGGTGCAGTCCGCCGACGAGGTCGCCGCCACGGTGCGCGAGCTGCGGCTGTACCAGCCGGAGTGGGAGGCGATCGGCCCGGAGGGTCGCAAGGAATGGCTGCTGAAACTGCAGGATTGGCTGATCGACAACACCGAGCACCTGGCCGACGTGCTGCAGTCGGAGACCTCCAAGCCGCGCGCCGACGCACTCATCGACCCGGCCTTCGGCTGCGATCTGATCGGCTACTACGCGCGCCGGGCCGGCGGCTTCCTCACCGACGATCATCCCTCGCCGCACAGCCCGCTGGCCCGGGTCAAGAAGCTCACCATCACCTACAAGCCGTATCCGGTGGTCGGGGTGATCACGCCGTGGAACTTCCCGCTGGCCATGCCGATCATGGATGTCATCCCGGCGCTGGCCGCGGGCGCCGCGGTCATCCTGAAGCCGTCGGAGGTGACGCCGCTCTCGGCGCTCGAATTGGCCCGGGGCTGGGCCGAAATCGGGGCGCCGCCGGTATTCGCCGTGGTCACCGGCGCCGGGGCGACAGGCGCCGCGGTGGTCGGCAACGCCGACTACATCCAGTTCACCGGGTCGACCGCGACCGGTAAGAAGATCGCCGCCGCCTGCGTCGAGCGGCTGGTCCCCTACTCGCTCGAACTCGGCGGCAAGGATCCGGCGATCGTGCTGGCCGACGCCGATATCGACCGGGCCGCGCACGGCATCGCCTTCGGCGGCATGTTCAACGCGGGCCAGGTCTGCATCTCGGTGGAGCGGGTCTACGTGGAGGCGCCGGTCTACGACGAGTTCGTCGCCAAGCTCACCGCGAACGTGCGGGCGCTGCGTCAGGGCATCGACGGCCGCGAGATCGCGCACGATGTCGGCGCGCTGGCCAACGAGAACCAGGTGAGCATCGTGCAGCGCCACGTCGAGGAGGCCGTCGCGGCCGGTGCGAAGGTGCTGACCGGCGGCAAGCGGACCGGGCAGGGCACCTTCTTCGAGCCGACCGTGCTGGTCGATGTCGACCACACCATGTCCTGCATCACCGAGGAGACCTTCGGTCCGACGCTGCCGGTGGTCAAGGTGGCCGACGAGGCCGAAGCCGTGCGGCTGGCCAACGATTCGATCTACGGGCTGTCGGCCTCGGTGTGGACCGGGGACAAGGAGCGCGGCGAGCGCGTCGCCCGGCAGCTGACCGCGGGCGCGGTCAACATCAACGACGTCTTCTCCAACCTGTTCAGTTACGCGCTGCCGATGGGCGGCTGGGGTCAGTCCGGCGTCGGTGCGCGCTGGGGCGGGGCCAACGGCGTGCGCAAGTACTGCCGGACCCAGGCCATCACCAAGCCGATCCTGCCGACCCAGCAGAAGGAACTGTTCTGGTACCCGGCCAAGCCGGCGAATCTGCTGTTCGCGCTGGGCGCGATGCGGGCCGCGGGTGCGCGCGGCCTGCGCCGGATCGATATTCCCGCTCTGCTGAAACTCAAGGGGTAGCAATGGACTCGACGAAAATCCGCGGCAAGGTCGTCGTCATCACCGGCGGCGCGCGCGGCATCGGGCTGGCCACCGCCACCGCGCTGCAGGCGCTGGGCGCGAAGGTGGCGATCGGCGATATCGACGAGACCACCGTCAAGGAGTCGGGCGCGGCCCGGGATTTCGAGCTGTACGGCAAGCTCGACGTCACCGAGTCCGCCTCGTTCGAGGCGTTTCTGGACGAGGTGGAGCGCACCGTCGGCCCGATCGATGTGCTGATCAACAACGCGGGCATCATGCCGACCGGCAAGCTGGCCGACGAGCCGGATCAGATCACCCGCCGGATTCTCGATATCAATGTCTACGGCGTGATTCTCGGTTCCAAACTGGCGTTGAAGCGAATGCTGCCGCGGCGCAGCGGGCACGTCATCAATATCGCCTCGCTGGCCGGTGAGACCCATATTCCGGGACTGGCTACATACAACGCGAGTAAGCACGCGGTGCTCGGTTTCACCGACACGCTGCGCGAGGAATACCGGGAGACCGGGGTGCATTTCTCCTCGGTGCTGCCGACGCTGACCAATACCGAACTCGGCGCCGGCGTCACCGCGCCGAAGTTGCTGCGTCCGGCCGAGCCGGAGGAGATCGCGGACGCGATCGTGGCGTTGATCGCGGCGCCCAAGTCCAAGGTCCGGGTGACCGCGGTGGCGGGCATCATCTCGCAGGTGGTCGGACTGCTGCCGGAGGCGGTGGGCGACGGCATCGCGCGGGCGCTCGGCGCGAGCCACGCGTTCCTCGACGATGTCGACGCGGCCAAGCGCAAGGCCTACGAGGATCGCGCCCGCAACGTCTGAACGGGCGGATGACACAGCGGCCGGTGGCTCATCTGAGCCACCGGCCAAACCATTTGTGACTAATCTCACAATGTACCAAGTGTTCCGATCACCACCCGGTCAGCGTCGGTTTTCCGGCCGATCACTGGCCGCGCGCCTCCTCGCCCGCCTGGTCAGGTCACGATCGCATCACCGCTGGTCAAACGACCAGCAAAGATCGTTCCCAACACCCGGGATGCGGATGCCATCAGTTCGCGGAGGCGGTGGTGCATGCGAACCGTCGAGCGAATATGCTGTCCCTAACAAACCTGTCGTTTGTTTCGGTACCCGTATCCGAACTTTCTGGCCTGATAAGGCTGGAAATTCAGGACTGATTCTGATAGCAAGGGGCTATGGACCCGCATTTGCGCGACCTGCGGTATTTCGTCGCCGTCGCTGAAGAACTGCACTTCACCAACGCGGCACAACGCCTGCACATCGCTCAACCCACCCTTTCGCGTCAGATCCGTCAGCTGGAACGCCAGCTCGACGTGGTCCTGTTCGACCGCAACCAGCGCAGTGTCGCGCTGACCGTCGCCGGCAAGGAGCTGCTCGAAGGCGCCCGCAAGATTCTCGAACTCTGGGAAGTCACCAACGTCTCGCTGCAGGAAGCGGGTGAGGTGCTGCGCGTCGGCATCCAATCCGCGCTCGGGCGCGGGCTTCTCAACGATCTGGAGAGCGCCAGCGGGCACCGCCTCGCCTTGCACGCCGCCTCCTGGACCGACCCCTCCAGCGGCCTGTCCGGCCGCCAGGCCGACCTGGCACTGGTCTGGCTGCCGCTGCCGGACCAGAACCGCTACCGCTGGCAGGTGCTGCGCACCGAACAGCGCTGGGTGCTGCTGCCGGAGAACCACGCGCTCGCCGAGCAGGAGAGCATCGCGTTCAGCGATCTGCTGGACGAGCCGTTCGTCGCGCTGCCCTCCGAAGCCGGTGCGGTGCGCGACTTCTGGCTCGGCAACGACGCCCGCAACGGGCGCCAGGCCAAGATCGGCGCCGAAGCGGCCACCACCGAGGACAAGCTGGAGGCTGTCGGCCTCGGGCTCGGCGTCTGCCTGCTCGCCGAGAACAACGTGCCGATGTACCGCTGGCCCGGCCTGACGGCCCGGCCGGTCACCGGGCTCGCGCCGTGCGAGCTCGCGGTGGCCTGGCGTGCCGACGACAGCCGCCCGACCATCCTGGAATTCGCCGGACGGGCTGTCACCGGCGGCTTCTCGGCCACCGGAGAGCGCCCCGCCGCCGCCGCGGCGGCCTCGTAGGCGGTAGCGCTCGCCGGTAGCTCAGTGCACGGTGCGGGCCCAGGGGCGTAGCTCCTCCAGCTGCGCCGAGAGGCGCAACAGGGTGACTTCGCTTCCGGGCGGCCCCGCCAATTGCGCGGCGACCGGGGTGTTCGAGCGGGGATGCATGCCCATCGGGATCGAGGCGGCAGGCCAGCCGACCAGGTTCCAGATCGCGACGAACGGCGCGAAACAGGTGCCCGACAGCACATTCGCGAACCAGCCGCGGGCGCTCCAGGCCCGGGCTCGCGGCGGTGCGGTGGCCAGCGTCGGGGTGATCACGACGTCGTAGCGTTCGAAGAATTCCAGCAGGCGCGCCTCGATCCGATCGATCTGCGCGGGGCGCACCAGCCGCAGGCGCAGCACCAGTTCGCCGAGCGCGAGGTGCCAGCGGGTCCGGGTTTGCAGGCGTTCGGGATAGATGAGCCGCGCCGCCGCGGGGACCGCCGCGGTCAGCCAGCGCAGCAGCGACACCAGCATGGCGTTGCCGTAGGGCAGGGTGGTGAGTTCGACGCGATGCCCACCGGCGGCGGCGACGGCCGCCGCGGTCCGGGCCGCGGTGGCCCAGTGCCGGTCGACCCGCAGGAAGCGCAGCGGTGGAGCCACCACCAGGGCGATGCGTAGTCGCCCGGGCGGGTCCACCTCCGCTAGGTTCGGGCGCGCCGCCAGCACCGAGAGCATCAGCGCCGCGTCGCCGACAGTGGTTGCCAGCACGCCGCTTTCGGACATTCCGGACCGATCGTCGGCATTCGGCACGATGTAGCGGCCCGGTTTGAATCCGTAGACGCCACAGCAGGCGGCGGGGACGCGGACCGAGCCGAGCCCGTCGGTGCCGTGCGCCACCGGCACCAGCCCGGCGGCCACCGCCGCCGCCGCGCCACCGGAGGCGCCACCCGCGGTGCGCTTGGGATTCCAGGGATTACGGGTGATGTGGCCCGCGCCGTCGGTGGTGGCCCACAGACCCAGTTCCGACACCGAGGTCAGGCCGACCACGACCGCGCCGGCCGCGCGTAGTCGGCGCACCAGCGGATCGTCGGAGCGGGCCGGAGCCGGATCGCTGGCGGCCGAGCCGGCCAGCATCGTCTCGCCCGCTACCGCGATGGTGTGCTCCACCGCGACGGGCACGCCGGCCATCGGCAGCTCCTCCAGATCCGAACGCTGCTCCAGCTCGGCGGCCTCGGTCTTGGCCTGCTCGGTGCGGATGACGCTGAAGGCGTTGGTCTTCCGGTTCTGCTCGGCGATCCGCCACAGGGCGGTGTCGACCACCTCGGTCGGGGCCACGGTGGCCTCGTGGATGCCGGCGGCGATGGCCCCGGCCGGACCCCGGGCGGCGCCCGAGAGGTCACTACAAACCGAGTGGTCTTCTTCGATCGGCTCAGAGTTGTTGTCAGCAGAGGTGTTTTCGGCGATTACATCTTCGGAAGCCATGTTCCAGGCAACCGCCGTACGCTCTTCGTACATGTGTTGAATCGCCCCCATCGCTCGTAGTCGAAATCGGGTGATTGCTATAGAGCCGCAAGTTATCATTCCGAATACTGCTCGGGGCATGATGACGTCGGGTGTGGCGGAGATTTTTCTCCAGCACACCCTTCCGACCGACAGAGCGGACACTGTGAACATCCGCCGAGCCAGTAGGTCATGAGAATGAGTGCCGAGTCCGAAAGAGATTCCAGTCCCGACACGGGTTCCGACAGCTTCGGCGCGGTCCGGACCGACTTCGGTGCGGTGGAAGCATTCTCCGCCGCTTGGGAATCCGCTGCTCGTGCGGTCGCGGCCGGGCAGGGTACACCCGAGGTCCCGCAGATCGCGGAATATTTGCCCGATGCCCAGACCCTGCGCCGCGAGGCCTTGATCGAGCTCATTCGAGTCGATCTCCGGCATCGCTGGCTGCGCCGCGCGACGGGCGCGGATACCCCGCGCCGGCGTAAACGCCTCACCGAATACTGCGTGGAATTCCCGGAACTCGAGCAGCGCAGCCTGCCCGCGGGATTGGTGTATGAGGAATTCGTCGTGCGCCGGCACAGTGGCGAGCGGGTGGACCCGCGCGAATGCCTGCGCGAATTTCCTTACCAGGCAGCCGAGTTGCGGGAACTGCTCAATTCCGATGACGTGGACCAGAGCACGCGCCGCTCCGGCCCGGAAGACGAGCCCAGTCTGCGGACCGCCGCGGCGGACATCGAAACCCGCGCGACACCAGGCGAAGCCACCCAGGCCGCGCCACTGGACGAGACCCGCGCCGCGCCACTCGAGGACACGCGCACCGCCGCCTACGACGGCACGCACACCGTGGGCGCCGCCCCGGACAGCACCGCCGCGGTCGCGCCGGACTTCAGCGCCACCGGGTTCGACACGCCCACCGGCGCCGAGCCCGATGCCCTCGCCCCGCTGGATCGCATCGAAATCGGCCAGCAGATCGATGATTTCGACCTGCTCACCGGGCTGGGTAGCGGAGCCTTCGCGCGGGTGTTCCTGGCCCGGCAGCGCTCGATGCAACGCCTGGTCGCGGTGAAGATCTCCGCGGATCACGGCACCGAGCCGCAAACACTGGCCCAGCTCGACCACGACTACATCGTGCGCGTGTTCGACCAGCGCCTGCTCGATGCCGGGGGCGGCGGCGACGGCGCGTCCCGCCGGCTCCGATTGCTGTACATGCAGTTCCTGCCCGGCGGCACGTTGCTGGGCGTGCTGCGCTGGGTGCGTGCCACCCCGCCCGCCGAACGCAGCGGCCGGCTGCTGCTGGACGCGGTGGACGCGGCGATGGAGGAGAAAGGCGAGATCCGGCCGACCGATTCGAGCGTGCGGGCCGAGATCGCCGCGCTCTCCTGGCCGGAAACCGTCGCCTGGCTGGGCCGCAGGCTGGCCGAGGCGCTGCACTACGCCTCCGATCACGGCGTACTGCACCGCGACGTGAAACCCGCGAACGTGCTGCTCACCGCCGAGGCCGTGCCGAAACTGGCCGATTTCAACATCAGTTTCAGCCGCAACGTCGAGGGCACCAGCCCGGTCGCCTACTTCGGCGGCTCGCTGGCCTACATGTCGCCGGAACAGCTCGAGGCCTGCCATCCGGGCCGCGCGCGGTCCGCCGCCGATCTGGACACCCGCGCCGACATCTACTCGCTCGGCGTCGTGCTGTGGGAACTGCTGACCGGCGCCAAGCCCTTCGACGACAGCACCGCCGGCGCCGGCGCGCACGGCGACGACACCACCCTGGAAGCCATGCTGGAGCGCCGCGGCGAGGGCGTGGAAGCCGCCGCGCTGCAGCGGGTTCCGCCGGACTGCCCGGCCGCGCTGAGCCGGGTCCTGCTGACCTGCCTGGCCCCCGACCGGGACGACCGCTGGGCCAGCGGCGAGGTGCTGGCCAAGCAGTTCGACCTGTGCCTGGACGCCCGCGCCCGCGAATTGGTGGACCCGAAGCCGCACAGCTGGCGGCTGCGCCTGCGGCCCTGGCTGATGCCGGTGCTGCTGGTCTCGCTTGGTCTGCCGAATGTGCTGGCCTCGCTGTACAACATCCAGCACAACCAGACGCTGATCGTGGAGCGGATGACCGCGGACGCGCAGCGCACCTTCCTGATCGTCACCGGCGCGGTGAACTCGATCTTCTTCCCGCTGGGTTTCCTGCTGATCGTCTACCTGTCGCGCTACGTGCTGACCGTGCCGCGCGGACTGCGGCACGGCAAGCAATACGACCCGGACACCCTGCGCCGGGCCCGCGCCGACGCGCTGCTCCTCGGCGAACGAGCCGTGGCGATTCCGTTCTGCCTCTGGGTGCTCTCGGGCATCACCTTCCCGGTCGCGCTGCAATTGGCGACCGGCGAGATCACCGGGCGCTCGGTGGTGCACTTCCTGGCCTCGATCCTGGTGTGCGGCGCCATCGCGGCCTCGTATCCGTTCTTCCTGGCCACGTTCTATATCGTCCGGTGCGTGTACCCGGTCTTCTTGCGCCACGGCGAGATCAGCGCCGACGACGCGGTGTGGCTGCGCGGGCTCGACCGCCGCTGCAGCGGATATCTCGCGATCGCGGCCTCGGTGCCGCTGCTCGCCGTCGCCGGTGTGACCTTCCTGCCGCCCGGCGACATTCCGCAGGTGATCGTCGCGGTCCGCGTGCTGTGTGCGGGCGGCATCTTCGCCTTCGTCGGCGCCTACCTGCTGTTCCGGGCGCTCGAGGCGGACCTGCAGGCGCTGGTGCGGGTGGTCGCGCCGACCCTCACCGAGGATTCGGTGCCGATGCGCACGGGCGTTCTGGCGCCGCTGCGGCCGATCCCGGCCGAGCCGGCCGAGGCCGCGACCACGGTGGCGGAGCCGCCCCGGTGACCGTGCGCCTGGCCGACAGCATCGCCCGGTTCTCGGCCGACTGGCGACGCTCGCTGTCCGGGACCCGCACCGATCCCCCACCGCTGGCGGCCTACGTCCCCGACGAATCCGAAGCGCGCCTCGCGGTGCTGTCCGATCTGGTGCGCATCGATATCCGGCACCGCTGGGAGCGCCCCGGGCTCGGCAAGCGCATCACCGACTACCGCACCGAATTCCCGGAATTCCAGGACAGTCCCGAGCTGGTGGATCTGCTCCGCGAGGAATTCGTGGCACGGCGGCGCAGCGGGCCGCTGCCCCTCGAGGACTTCCTCGCCGAATACCCCGACCTGGCCGACCGGGTGCGGGCGCACCTGGCGGCGACCGGAGCGGACCGGATCGACGCGAACGTCCTGCGGATCGACCGGACCCTGGCCGAGATCGCGCCCGGGCAGCGAATCGACGACTTCGACCTGCTGACCGAGCTGGGCGCCGCCCCCGATCCGGCGTCGAACCGGGTCTTCCTGGCTCGGCAGCGGTCGATGCAACGCCTTGTCGCGGTGCGGCTTTCGACGGGTGGCGTCGATGAACCGCACACCATGGCGCGGCTGGATCATCCGCATATCGTGCGGGTGTTCGACCACCGGATGGTGGTGTTCGCCGACGGTGCGGCGTTCGGCCGGTTGGTGTACATGCAGTACGTGCCGGGTGGGACGGCGGCGGAGGTGCTCGAGCAGCGGGGGGCCGGGGTGGGCGCCGAGGGTGGGCGGGTGCTGCTGCGCGCCGTGGACGCGGCCGTGGAAGCGGCCGGTGAGATCCGGCCGTCGGATTCCCGGGTGCGCGCCGAGATCGCGGCGCTCTCCTGGCCGGAGACCGTCGCGTGGATCGGGCGGCGGCTGGCCGAGGCCTTGGACTACGCCGAACGGCACGGCGTAGGGCACCGTGCGCTGAAGCCCTCGAATGTTCTCTTCACGGCGGAGGGTGTGCCGAAGCTGGCGGACTTCATGCCGGAGCGAACAACTGACGATCCGGGCCTCGAGGCCCCGACGGTAACGACGGCCTATAGCTCGCCCGAAGAACTGTCTCGCGCCCTCGATTCGGAAGCGCCGGAGCTCGATTCACGCGCGGACATCTATGCGCTCGGTGTGCTGCTGTGGGAGTTGCTCACCGGAACGCTTCCCTTCGGCGGTGCCGATTCTCCAGCTGCGGCGCTCGAGCAGCGGCGCGGCGGCGTGCGCGCCACCGCGCTGCGACAGCTGCCCGCCGACTGCCCGGCAGCGCTGCGCCGTGTCCTGCTGACCTGTCTGGAACCGGAACCCCATCGGCGCTGGAGTACCGGCGCGGTGCTCGCCCAGCAGTTGGATCTGTGCCTCGACGAACACGCGCGGGACCTGGTCGACCCACCGCAGCGCAGCCTGCGACGGCACCTGCGGCACTGGCGGGTCCTGCTGATCGCGCTGGCCATCGGCGTTCCGAATGCCCTTGCCTCGCTGTACAACATCGAGCACAACCGCGCCCTGATCATCAATCACATGTCCGCGGAGGCGCAGGACCGAATCGACCTGACCACCGCGATCACGAATGCCGCCTACTTCACCGTGGGGGCGGCGGTGATGGTCTACTTCGGCCGGCACCTGATCTTCGTTCCGCACGGCCTGCGCACCGGCGTCCGGTACTCCCCCGAGACCCTGCATCGCGCCCGGACCAACACCATCCAGTTCGGCGACCGCGCGCTCATCGCGGTCTTCTCGATGTGGATGCTGTCCGGGGTGTCTTTCCCGTTCCTGCTGGCGGGCACCGGTGACGAGGTCCCGTCCGCCTACGCCTACGCCCACTATTTCGTCTCACACGCCATCTGCGGCGCGATCGCCCTCGTCTACCCCTTCTTGCTGATGAACTTCTACCTCATCCGCTGCATCTACCCGATGTTCCTGAGCCACGGCGAAATCAGCGCCCGGGACGCCGTCCTCCTGCACCGCCTACGCCGCCGCTGCGGCGCCTGGATGCTCGGCGCGGCCGCCATCCCCCTGCTCTCCGTCGCCAGCGCCACCCTGCTGGTACCGGCGGATCTCGCCGAAATCATTGTGGTGCTGCGGTTCCTGGCGATTGGCAGCGTGGTGGCCTTCCTCGGCGTCTATGTTCTGTTCATGGCACTGGAGAAGGACCTGCGGGCGCTGGAGCGGGTGCTGGCGCCGGATGCGGGACAGGGGAAGCCGTGAATCCGCCGTTCGGGCGGCCGGTCAGCCTGTCGCATGTGCACGATCCGGCCACCACTCCCCTGTTTCCCGGCGATCCGGAGTTCCGCGTCGATATCGCGGCCACCATCGCCAACGACGGGTATTACCTGCGGTATGTGCAGCAGGGTGAGCACACCGGAACCCATTGGGGCGCACCGATTCACTTCGACGCCGACGGGTTGGCGGCGGATCAGCTCGACCTGGCCGATCTGATGCTGCCCGCGGTGAAGATCGATGTGCGCGAGCAGTGCAAGGACGATCGCGATTACGCGATCGGTGTGGCCGATCTGAAGCAGTGGGAGTCGCGGCACGGCCGGATTCCGGGCGGGTCGGCGATCATCGCGTGGACCGGGTGGGATGCCCTGTGGGGCCGGCCGGAATTCATCGGCGAGGGTGAATCCGCTTATCACCAGCCGGGTTTCGCGGTGGAGACGGCCGAGTGGCTGTTGCGGACCGGGCGGCTGGGCCGCCGGGGCGCGCTCGGTATCGACACGTTCGGCCCCGATCTCGGCACCGACGACACCTATACCGTGTCCAAGCTGCTGTACCAGGAGCACCGGATCAGCCTGGAATGCCTGGCCAATCTGGCCGAGCTGCCCGCTACCGGGGCCTGGGTGCTGGTCGGCGGCGCCCTGTACCGGGGCGGATCCGGTTCACCGGCAACGATCTTCGCGTTCCTGCCCTAGAGCGGCGCGGGTGGTTCGGCGCGCGAGCGCCGCCCCGGTGCGGCGTTGATCAGGAGTGCCACCATGACCAGCACGATGCCCGCGACCTCCGCGGTCTCGGGGCGCTGGGTGAGCAGGAGCGCGCCCACGATGGCGGCGGTCGCCGGCAGCAGCGCCAGCAGCAGCGCGAACCGGGCCCGGCCGACCCTGGCCAGCACCAGCTGATCCAGCGCGTACGGCACCGCACTCGACAGGACACCCACTCCGACGCCGAACAGCCAGGTGCGCGGATCGGCGAAAACGCCCACGTCGATGGCCAATTGCGGAATCAGCACGAACGGCGCGAGGAGGACCGCGGCCGCCGCCATGCCGACCGCCAGCGAATCCAGTCCTTCCCCGGCATCGGCCACCCGCTTGCCGAGCAGGATGTAGGCCGCCCACGCCGCGGCGGCGGCCAGCGCGAACCCGACGCCGACAGGTTGCACGTCGATCCGGACACCCGCGAGCAGGAATACCCCGGCGGCCACCAGCACCACCGCGAGCACATCACGCGGCCGGCGGGATCCGAGCGTCGCCACCGCGACCGGTCCGAGGAATTCGATGGCCACCGCCGTCCCCAGCGGAATCCGCGCGATCGCCTCGTAGAACACCACGTTCATCAGCACGGTGACCACCCCGAATCCGGCCGCGATCAGCACCGTGCGCCGGGTCCACCGGTTGCGCCAGGGCCGCCGCCAGGCCAGCAGCACCACCGCCGCCGCACCCGCCCGCAGCCAGGCCACCGTCGACGGCTCGGTCGTGTCGAACAGGAACACCCCGATAGCGGCGCCCACATACTGCGAAATCGCACCCACCACGAAGATCAGCGGAACCGTCCACCCGGGAAGTACCGCCCGCTCGGCCACCATCGAACTCACAGCTCACCATAGGCACAGCGGCCCGCCCACCGAGTGTCGAATTCCGGCACCGCACGGCCCCACGGCGTCGAATTCCAGCAGTTCGCCCCGGCTCGGGAGCCCGGCCGCGGCTCCGGCGCGAGGCTTTCGGAAGCGCCGCCGCATCGCAAGCGGCAGCCACGACACCGGAGGTTCTCATGAAGCTCGGACTCGTTTCGACGATCTCGGTCGTGATCACCGCCCTCGTTCTCGGCGGCGGCACCGCGCACGCGCAATCCAGCACGCTGTCGGGCACATTCGGCGATATCTCCGCGGTGTCCGGGCCGACCCCGGACGCCACCGGCGTGACCACCGACCTGACCGGCGGCACCTTCGCGCCGGATCCGGGTGGGCGCCGCATCGAGGTCTCGAATCAGCAAGGGGCGGTGGTCGATTCGTTCCCATTGCGTTATCAGGTGAACGGTCAGGTCTTCGATCTGGCGCCGGCGATCGAACAGAACGGGAGCCGTCTGACCCTCACGCCCGTCGGGTTGCCGATCGAGGAGTCGCGGCGGGCCGAGCTGCCCGTGCATTTCGCCGACTACGCGCAGGAGCTGTCCCGGCACCAATACAACGCGGCGGTCGGTGCGCTGATCGGCGCGGCGGTCGGCGGGCTCATCGGCTTCTTCCTGCTGCCGCTGTTCGGCGAGATCCCGGGCGCGCTGCTCGGTGGGCTGATCGGCGCCGGGATCGGCTGGGTCTCGCCCTGATCACTGAATCGGGCCGGGTGGATGCCACGCATTCGCCCGGCCTCGCCACGCGCCGAATTCGCGGACCTGCTTCGTATACTCCCGGCAATGGACGCCAACGGCTTCGACGAGCTGGACCGGCAGTTGGCGCATGCGCTCCAGGTCGACGGGCGCGTGCCGTTCAGCCTGGTCGGATCGGTTCTCGGGGTTTCGGACAAGACCGTCGCCCGGCACTACGCCCGGTTGCGGGCGGCGCGGGCGGTCCGGGTCGTCGCCGACTGCTCGATCTACACCACCGGGCGCACCGCGTGGGCGCTGCGAATTCGCTGTACCCCCGGCCTTGCCGAGTCGATCGCCGAGGCGCTGGCCCGCCGGCCCGACACCGGGTACATCGCGCTCACCTCCGGCGGCGCCGATGTCGTCGGCGTGGTGCAGAATTTCGACGAGGCCGAGACCACGGCCCTGCTGGGGGCACTGCGCAAAACCTCCGGCGTGCAAGCCGTGACCGGGCACCGCCTGCTGCACGGGTTCGCCTCGGAGCTACACACTTTCATGCCCAAACACGGTCCGCTGACCGCGGATCAGATCCGGGCGCTGCGGCCGGATGACGTGGTCCCGCCGCCGGGCGTCACGCTGAGCAACGAGGGCATCGCGGCGGTGACCCTGACCGCGCAGGATCAGCGTCTGCTCGCCGCCCTGTCCCTCGACGGGCGGCGCGACTTCGAGGCGCTCGCCACGGAGCTCGGGTGGTCGGCGAGCACCGTGCGCCGGCGGGTCAACCAGCTGCGGACCGCCCGGATCCTGCGCTTCGGACTCGAACTGGACTGGCGCATGTTCGGCCTGAATACGCGTGCCGCGCTGTGGCTTTCGGTGCCCCCGGCCGAGCTGGCCGCGACCGGTCGAGCGCTCTCCGAGCACCCGCAGATCAGCGGCGTCTCCGCCACGACGGGACCGGCGAATCTCTTCGGCGCGGTCCTGGTCGCCGACGATCAGGCGCTGTACGGCTATCTGACCGGCCCGCTCGCGGCGCTGCCGGGCATCAGCCAGATCGAGAGCGCACCGATCGTCCGGATCGTGAAGATGAGCCCGAATACCCTGTGAGGGGCGGGGTTTACTCGCCGCCGTAGACGCGCGGGTGCAGCGTGCCGATGTAGGGCAGGTCGCGGTAGCGCTCGGCGTAGTCCAGGCCGTAGCCGACGACGAATTCGTTCGGGATGTCGAAGCCGACATTGGCGACCTCGACCGGAGTCTTGAGGGCGTCGGGCTTGCGCAGCAGCGTGACGACCTCGAGCGAGGCCGGGTTGCGGGTCTTCAGGTTGCGCATCAGCCAGGACAGGGTCAGGCCGGAGTCGATGATGTCCTCGACGATCAGGACGTTGCGGCCCGCGATGTCCTTGTCCAGGTCCTTCATGATGCGCACGACGCCCGAGGAGGACGTGGAGGAGCCGTAGGAGGACACCGCCATGAATTCCAGCTGCGTCGGGATGGACAGCGCCTTGGCCAGATCGGTCATGAAGAAGATCGCGCCCTTGAGCACGCCGACCAGCAGCAGATCGCCCTCGGTCGCGTCGGGCGGATAGCGCTTGGCGATGACCTCCGCCAGCTCCTGGGTCTTCTCGGCGATTTGCTCTTCGGTGATCAGCACCGATGCGATGTCATCCCCGTACACGTAAGTTGTATCCCTTCCGTGGATGTTCTCAGCCCAGTCACCGCGCAGACATCCGTTTATCGCCTGTGCATGGCCAGCCTGCCATGTTCGCGCCCGGCAACCAACCTGATCCCCGCGGACCCACCGCCCACCGCCACCCCGCCCTGCCCGCGCCACGCCGTGACCAGGGCGTCTACCGCGCGTAAATGCTTGTCGGTCAGGGCTTTCGCACCGCCCGCCAGCAGCCAGGCGCGGATCGCGCGGCGGCGCAGGGCGGCGGGGGCAGTGGCGAGGATCTCGATGGCGAGGGTGTCCTCATCAGCCGAGGTCACAGGCTCGGTGCGGTGACTCCGGGCGGCCTCCAGCAATTCTTTGGCTAGTTCATCGAGCACCGCGCCGTCCTCCCGCAGCTGCTCGGCCGTGCGTGCCAGGGCCGGGCCGACGCCGCCGCCGAGCACGTCCTCGAGCAGCGGCAGCACCTCGTGGCGCAGCCGCACCCGGGCGAACTCGGGCGCGGAGTTGTGCGGATCCTCGTGCGGGGCCAGGTCGGCGTCGGCGCAGAACCGGCGGGTCACCGCGCGGCGGACACCGAGCAGCGGGCGGCCCCAGGGCTCGGCGTAGACCGCCATGCCCTGGATCGAGCGGCCACCCGAGCCGCGCGCCAAGCCGAGCAGCACGGTTTCGGCCTGATCGTCGAGGGTGTGGCCGAGCAGCACCGGCAGTCCGTCGCGCGCCGCGTCCAGCGCCGCGTACCGCGCCTGCCGGGCCGCGGCCTCCAAGCCGCCGTCGGTGCCGACCTCGACCGCGAGCACGTGCGCCGATCGGCAGCCGAGCCGCAGCGCGGTCGCGGCCGCCTCCGCGGCGACCCTGGCCGATCCGGCCTGCAATTGATGGTCGACGATCAACGCGTCGACCGAATCCGCCTCCAGCGCAGCGGCGGCGGTCAGCGCGAGCGAATCCGGGCCGCCGGACAGCGCCACCGCGATCGCCCGCTCCGGGGCGTACCCGCCCAGCCAGGCCCGGACCGCCTGCCGGATCTCCAGCACCGACTGGGTCTCGGGCAACCTGCGGGTGCGCGCTAGGCGAGAACCCGGGCGATCCACAGGTCCGGGTCCTCGATCTCGGCCGGACGGGGCAGGGTCTCGCCCTCGGTCCAGATGGTGTTGAACTGCTCCATGCCCACCCGGCCGACCACGTGATCGACGAACGCCTTGCCGCGCACATACTGCGCGACCTTCGCGTCGACGCCGAGCAGCGCGCGCAGCAGCCGCTGGATCGGGTTGGCGGGGCGGGTGCGCCGCTTGTCGAAGGCCGCGCGGATCTGGCCGACCGTCGGAACGACCTCGGGGCCAACGGCATCCATCACGTGATCGGCGTGGCCCTCGAGCAGGGTGCCGAGCATGAGCAGGCGGTCCAGCGCCTCGCGCTGGGCGGGCGGCTGGGTGGCGCGCAGCAGCCCCACCACGCCGCGCGACGCCGGATCATCGGTGCTGCCGGTGCGCCGGCGCTCGCGTAGCTCCTCCACCAGCCGGGAAAGCAGCTCGGTCATCGGTTCGTCGCCGACCTGGCCGAGGATCTCCACGTTCTGGCGCATGTAATCGGCCAGCCACGGCGCGGAGGAGAACTGCACGCGGTGGGTCACCTCGTGCAGGCACACCCAGAGCCGGAAGTCGGAGGGCGAAACACCCAGCGCGCGTTCGACTCCCACGATGTTGGGCGCGACCAGCAGCAGCGTGCCGTCCGGGCCGGTGAACGGATCGTATTGGCCCAGAATCGCGGTGGACAGGAAGGCCAGCATGGCTCCGGCCTGCACACCCGCCGGCTTGCCGCCGAGCAGGCCGCGGTCCTTGCCCTCGGCGTCGTTCCCGGTCAGCGCCGACATCGAGTCGGCGGCGGCGGCGATCCAGCCCGGGCGGTCCACGATCCGGGCGGCGGGCACCGGACGATCGTCGAGCAGCCGGCTGACCTCGCGCACCGGGCCCTCGGCCCGCACCGAGGCGGCGGCGAGTTCGCTGACCACCTGCTCGGCCGCGATGCGGGACGTGCTCGGCCCCGAGGGCACCAGCGCCGCTCCGGTCCGCGCGGCCAGTTTCCAGTCGATCGCGCCGGACAGCGACGAGCGCCGGCCGGTCTCGATTGCCTTGTCAGCGCCCTCGGCCGAACTTGTCTCGAACATCGTCAACCACCCGTCACGAGCATCCACAGTTACGCAGCGTGCCGGCGATCGCGTCCAGGGCGGGCCTGCTCACCTCGGGCGGCCGATCGTTCGACATCAGTGCGAAGGTCAGCACCCGGCCGTCACGGTCGAGCACATACCCGACCAACGTGCTCGCCACCGACAGAGTTCCGGTCTTGGCTCGCACCCAGCCCGCGGCGCCGTGGTTCTGGGTGACATAGCGTGCGGCCAGCGACCCGGTGGCCCCGGCGATCGGCAGGTCGTCCAGCAGCGGCGCCAAAGTGGCCGCGAGCTGGCTGTTTTCGGGCACGGCCTTGGTTCCGGTGGGCTTCACCAGCTGGTCTCCGGTCGGCCGGGCGGCCGTGGCCAGCACCGCGTCGAGCAGGCGCGCGGGCACCCGGTCGTCGGTGGAGAGACCGCTGTTGTCGTGCATGACCATTCCGTTCAGCTCGAAGCCCGCCTTGTTCAGTGTGGCGGTGAGCGCGGCCACCGCGCCGGCGAACGACGGTTCGTTGCCGGTGGCCTTGGCGATCTCGCGGCCGACGGTCTCGGCGAGCACGTTGTCGGAGTGCACCATCAGCTGGTGCAGCCGCTCCTTCAGCGGCGCGGACTTCACGCTGGCGACCTCGGGCGCGGCCGGCGCGGCGGCGCCGAGGCGAACCTTCGCGGGATCCAGGCCGAGCGCGGCGGCCAGCGCCTGACCGGCGGCCAGCGCCGGAGTCGGCGTGCGCGGGGAGTATTCGACGAGCGGATCGAGCCGGCCGCCGTCGATCATCACCGATTCGATCGGCGCGATCGAACCGTCCGGGATATCGCGCTCTTCCCAGCCCTGTGCCATGGTCGGGCCGCGGTAGGCGGAGACGTCGACCACGATGGTGTCGGCCTTGCGGCCGGACTTGCGGATCTGTTCGACCAGGTCCGAGAGCCGCGGTGCGTCCGGGTAGTAGCCCTTGCCGTCGGGCTGCGCGGTCAGCGTGGGATCGCCGCCGCCGACCAGGACGAGTTCGTTCGGGGCCGTTCCCGTCACCACCTTGGTGGTGACCCGGGAATCGGCGGGCAGCGCCAGCAGCGCGGCCGCCGAGAGCAGGATCTTCGCGGTGGAGGACGGGATCATCGCCCGGTCCGCGTCCTGGCTCCACAGTGTGGCGCCGCTGTCGGCGTCGGAGACCATCCCGGCGAACGCGCCCAGATCCGGATTCGCGACGACCTGCGCGAGCGCCGCCGACAGTCCGGCGGCGGTGGGCGCGGGCGCGTTCGGCGGCGCGGGCACGACCTGCGGGGCCGGTTTCACCGGCGCCGGCGGATCGGCGATGGTCAGCCCGCCGTGCCGGAACTCCGGGGTCCACGGCCGCAGCACGACCAGCCCGGCCCCGGCCGCCATGAGCAGCACCACGAGCACGAGCGTGATCGGAATCCAGGTTTTGCGTCGTCGAGCGGGCGCGACGCCACCATTGCTGTTGTTGCCACCTACCACGTGCAGCCGTCTCCCTGGCTTCGCCGAAGCGCACTCCCCGTGCACCTGTCCTGCAACCCCACCGCCCACACTATCCTCGTACCGCTAGCGTTCCCCCGAACAACCTGGCGAGTCGGCGGTTCTGCCTGCTCGAGACAACAGCTGCAGCAAGAAGGAGATGGCGTGGAATTCGACGTCACCATCGAGATCCCCAAGGGTTCCCGCAACAAGTACGAGGTCGATCACGAGACCGGGCGCGTCCGTCTCGACCGCTACCTCTACACCTCGATGGTCTACCCCGCCGATTACGGCTTCATCGAGAACACCCTCGGTGAGGACGGCGATCCGCTGGACGCGCTGGTCCTGCTGCCCGCCTCGGTGTACCCGGGCGTGATCGTCGAGGCCCGTCCCGTCGCCATGTACAAGATGGAAGACGAGGCCGGCGGCGACGCCAAGGTGCTGTGCGTGCCCGCGGGCGACCACCGCTGGGACCACATCCAGGATCTGGCCGACGTGCCCGCCAACGACCTGGCCGACATCAAGCACTTCTTCGAGCGCTACAAGGACCTGGAGCCGGGCAAGTTCGTCAAGGGCTCGGAGTGGGTCGGTCGCGCCGAGGCCGAGGCCGAGGTGGAGGCCTCCTTCAAGCGTTTGCAGGAAAACGGCGGCCACTGAGTCGCACCCCTCGAAAAGCGGGAAGTCCCAGGGACTTCCCGCTTTTTTGTGCCGTGGACTAGCCCGCGTCCACCGCGAGGAAGGACAGCCAGCTCGGATGTCGCGGGTCGAGCAGGATCGCCTGGTCCTTGATCTTGCGTGACACCGCCGGGGTGAGGAAGTGGCGCGGCCAGCTGGTCCGGGTGACCGCCACCCGCAGCCGGTGCCCGCGGCGCAGCACCGCCTCGGTGGCGTTGATGTCGATGTCGAGTTCGTGCGGCACACCGGGCCGGACCGGCAGCACCGACGCGGCGGTGAGCGGATGCTCGGCCGCGATGAGTTCGCCGTCGATATAGAGGCTGACGTCGGTATCGAGGGCCCGGCGGCTGGACAGCAGCGCGCCGCGGGTGAGCACGGCGCTCGCGCCGCTCGGCGCGACATCGCAGACGGTGACCGCCCAGAACGCGTCGGCGCCGCTCGCCAGCACCCGCAGGTGCAGGTTCATCGCGCCGGACAGCAGCGTATCGGCGGTCATCGGGGCGCTGGTGAAGACCACGGCCGGGGCCTGGGCGGCACGGTCGTCGGAGGTCCAGTCGGCACCGAGCAGGGTGGTCAGGCCCATCAGCATCAGCGAACCGCTCTGCGAGGGCAGCGGCAGCGGATGCCGGGGCAGCGTCAACCGCGTTGTCCCGGTGTCGATCTCGCCGCCCAGCGTGCCGTCGGCGGCGGCGTGCGCGGCGGTGCCCGAGGGCGTGGCCGACAGGTGCCAGCGCCGCACCCGGGCCCGCGGATGCGGGAACTGCTGCCGGGAAACCCAGGCGCCGGTGCCGAGCTGGCGCACCGTGACCGGGCCGTAGCCGTCGATGCCGTTGTCGATGCCCTTGATCCAGCGGTCGAAGAACGCGCACTGCAACTGATCCAGGCGCTGCGGATTGGCGGGCGCGCCGAAGCCGGAGCCGGGATTGATGTGGAAGCCGTCATCCACCAGCACCTGCTTCGCGCCGCCGGTCAGCGCGAGCCGGCCGAACAGGCGGGTGGGCGAGCGATCGAAGACGTCGTGCCAGCCGCCGTGGATCCAGGTGGCGGCGGTGATGTCCTCGATGCGGGCGCGGCGGCTCTCGGCGTCGGGCTGGATGAAGTGCTCGGGGTGCTGGTCGTCGAGCAGGACCCCGAGCAGCGAGCCGAGCCGGGTGACCGGGCTGGTGATCCGGTCGTAGAGGTAGCGCGGGGCGGCCCCGGTCTTGATCAGGCCGGGCGCCGAGGGCAGCCATTTCAGGCCGTTCACCGCCAGCAGCCAGAACGGCGTGAAGACCGACTGCACGCCGCCGGTGAGGGTGAGGTCCTTGTTCGGGTCCTCCGAACCCACAAGGGCGAAAACGGCTTTCAGGCCCTCGGGTCGTTTGCCGGCCGCCTGGAGTGCGGAGATGGCCAGGTAGGAGATGCCGGTCATGCCGAGATCGCCGTCGCACCAGGGCTGTTCGCGCACCCAGGCCAGTACTTCGAGCGCGTCGCGCTGCTCGCGATCGGACATGATCTGCATGCGGCCGGTGGAGGTGCCGGTGCCGCGCACATCCACGTTGACGTGCACATAGCCACGCGAGATCAGGGTCCGGCTGGCGCGCACCGCGTCCAGCGTGCCGCCGCTGAGCGCGCGCACCATCTCCCGGCCGCCCGCCCGGCCGCTCGGCGAGGGCGACACCAGCCGATCCACCAGCGGCGCGGCCGCGCCCACCAGGTCGATGAGCGGGTTGGCCCTGGTCATCAGGGTCTTGTTGTAGGGCGTGAGGGTGATGATCGCGGGCAGCGGCTCGGTGACCGGCGTGCCCCGCCGGTGCGCGGGCCGGGTGATATCGGCGGAAAGTATTGTCCCGTCCGACATTCGGATGGCCACGCCCCGATCCACATGGATCCGGCGATAGCGCCGCGGGCCGATCGCGAACCGCGCGTTCGGCGGCAGGCCGGTCTGCTCGTGCGGCAGCGCTAGCGGAGACACTTCAGAAGGCGCCATTGCCCACTCCTCGCCCGGTCGAGCCCCGATGCTCGAAAAGAACCGTCCCAGACAGAATACCGAGCCGATGCCGACCTGGGAATCCTCGACACGGTAGTGCTGGCGCTACCGTGACCACTCCCCCGGTCACAACTCGGATCCGGGTGTCCGCGCCATGGGCGTGGCGAGCTCGAATTCCTAGGCTCGAGCTGGACCGGGACGATCTGCCGCCCGGCCCGAACGGGAGGAACCCATGACCGTCGATCGGCTGCGGAAACACAAGCGACGAGCGCTCACGGTGCTCGCCGCGGTCACCGGGATCCTGGCCGGCACCGCGACCGCCACGGCCGCACCGGCGGATCCGCTGGCCCGCTTCCAGCAGCAGGACCTGCGCTGGACCTCCTGCGCGGACCCGCGTTTGGATCCGGCGGGCGCACAGTGCGCGGACGTCACGGTGCCACTGAACTACGCGGACCCCGCGGGCCGCACCATCACCGTCGCGATCTCCCGGATTCCCGCCACCGACCCGGGACAGCGGCGCGGGATCATGATGTCCAACTCCGGCGGACCGGGCGGGCCCGGACTCGACTTCATGGTCGAGGTCGGCGCGGCGCTCACGCCGCAGGGCCGGGCCGCCTACGACCTGATCGGCATGGACCCGCGCGGTGTCGGCCGGTCGACTCCGATCGACTGCGGCTGGCCGCGCGGCTTCGGTCTGGAGTCGGCGGGCACCGACGCGGGCGCCTACGCGGAATCGGTTGCCCGGCAAGCCGAACTGGCCGCCCGCTGTGCCGGGGTCTACGGCGGCGACCTGCCGCACTACAGCACCCGCAACACCGCGCGCGATATGGACCTCATCCGCGGCCTGCTCGGCGCCGACCGGATCAGCTACTACGGCACCTCCTATGGCACGTATCTGGGCGCGGTCTTCTTGCAGATGTTCCCGGCGCGCGCCGACCGGTTCGTGCTGGACAGCGCGGTCGACCCGGTCCGGTACGGTCCGGTCGACATGCTGCGGTCCATGGGCCCGGCCAACGAGGCGGCACTGGATCTGTGGGCCGACTGGACGGCGGCGCGCGACGGCGAATTCCGTTTGGGCGCAACGCGAGAGCAGGTCCGGGCCACGCTGCTGGGCCTGATCGACCGCGCGGGCCGGGATCCGATCCGGGTGGGCGAATACCTGGTCGACGACCACACGCTGCCGCTGGTCCCCTACGTCGCGCTCGACGATCCCCGGAACTACGCCTTGCTCGCCGGCCAGATCCGCCAGATCGCCGACGCGGCCGACGGCACGCCGGTGCGGCCCGGCCCGGAGCTGGATGTGATCTTCGCGCTCACGATCAAGGCACTGCCGCACGACAATTCGGCTCAGCTGGCGATCATGTGCGCCGATGTGAACGTGCCGCGGGACCCGGCCTGGTACTGGCGCAATATCGAGGCCGCCCGGCCCACCGAGCCGGTGTTCGGCGCGTTCGCCAACAACATCTCGCCGTGTGCCTTCTGGGCACCGCCCGTCGAACCGATGACGACCGTCGACAACGCGCTCCCTGCGCTGATCGTGCAGTCCACCGGCGACACCCGCACCACCTACGGCGCGGCCCGGGCGATGCGCGAGGCGCTCGACGGTTCCCGGCTGGTGACGTTGCAGGACGTACCGATCCACGCCATCTTCGGCCGCTACCCGAACTCGTGTGTGTACGGCGCGATCAACAGCTATTTCGACGCCGGGACCTTCCCCGCGGCGGATTACACCTGCCGAGCGGACTGAGCGCGATGTGTGAGCCGGAACCCCCGACCGGGGTTCCGGCTTTACGCGTTCAGGTAGGCCAGCACCGCCAGCACGCGGCGATGTCCGGCCTCGTCCGCGGCCAGACCGAGCTTCGCGAAGATACTTCGAATGTGTTTGTGCACAGCGCCGTCGGTGACCACCAGGCGCTCGGCGATGGTCGTGTTGTCGTGGCCCTCCGCCATCAGGGCGAGCACTTCGCGTTCCCGGGCGGTCAGCACGGCCAGCGGATCGTCGGCCTTGCGCCGCACCAGCAGCTGCGAGATGACCTCCGGGTCCATGGCCGTCCCGCCGGCCGCGACGCGGCGCAGCGAATCCAGGAAGCGATCCACCTTGCCGACCCGCTCCTTGAGCAGATAACCGACCCCGCCGGCGCCGTCGCCGAGCAGTTCGGCGGCGTAGCTGTCCTCGACGTAGGACGACAGCACCAGCACCGGCAGACCCGGGTGGATGCCGCGAGCGCGCACGGCGGCGCGCAAGCCGTCATCGGTGAAGGTGGGCGGCAACCGGACGTCGACCACCACCGCGTCCGGGCGGTCGGCGGTCACCGCGGTCAGGAAATCCTCGGCGTTGTCCACGGCCGCGACCACCTCGATGCCCGCCGTGCTCAGCAACAGCACCAGGCCCTCCCGCAGCAGGGCATCGTCCTCGGCGATCATGACCCGCACGGCAACTCCACGCGTAACACAGTAGGCCCACCCGCGGGACTGCTCAGCGTCATCCGGCCGTCCAGCGCCTCGGCCCGGCGGCGGATGCCTGCCAGGCCACCGCCCTCGGTCTCCTGCGCGCCGCCCGCGCCGTCGTCGGTCACCTCGACCGTCAGCAGCGCCGGCGGTCCGCCGAGCGCGATCGAAATATGCTGGGCGGCACTGTGCTTGGTGGCGTTGGTGAGTGCCTCGGTGATCACGAAGTAGGCCGCCGCCTCCACCGCCGCGGGCCGCCGTCCGATGCCGCTCAGGTCCAGCACGCACGGGATCGGGCTGCGCGCCGCGAGCGCGGAGATCGCGCTGGCCAGCCCGCGATCCGCGAGCACCGGCGGGTAGACGCTGCGCACCACGTCGCGCAGTTCGGCCAGCGCGGCCGTCGCAGTGTCCTGCGCTTTGCGCACCATGGCATCGGCCGCCCCCGCGTCCTGGGCGCGTAGCTGGTCGGCCAGTCCGAGCTGCATGATCACCGCCGCGATCCGGGCCTGCGCGCCGTCGTGCAGATCCCGCTCGATGCGCCGCAATTCGGCGCCGTGCGCGTCGAGCGCGGCGGCCCGGGTCGCGGTCAGCTCGGCGACCCGATCGGCCAGCACCACACCTTCGGCGGGGCCGAGCAGCGCCCGCGCGGCCAGCGCCTGCCAGCGCGCGACCACCGGGATCTGCAGCATGAGCGCGCCGACCGGCAACGCCAGCAGCGCACCAAGGATCGCCGTCGGCCACGAGACAACAGTGATGCCGTAGTTGGACGCCGGTTCGCCGGCGGGCAGCAGTTGCCAATACCCGAGCAGCAGCGCCTGATTGAGCATGCTCAGCGGCAGTGCGAGGGCCAGCAGACCCAGCACCAGTCCGGTCAGCCCGTGCAGCAGCACATAGCCGACGTCGCGCCGGTTGGCCGGATCGGTGAAGACCGTCACCAGTTGCTGTTTCAGGTCACCGGTCAGCGGCTGGTACGCGGGCTCGATCGGGGTCTCGAGGTACCGGGCGGCCCGGCGTCGTTCGAAGGCCACCAGCGGTCGCAGCAACCGGATCAGCTCGGGTATCGCCGGAATGCCCACCCCGACCAGGCTCAGCCCCGCCACGAACGTCAGGGGGACGACCGCCAGCAGCGCCGCGAACCCGCTGAGCGCACCCACCACCAAGTAACCGATCGCGGCAGGCAACTGCCGCGATCGGTGACGAAGGTAGGAGCGAACTGTCATGCCGGGGGCGATACACCGTTTCTGCCGGAGCCCGGGGTGGACGGCTGCGCCACCTCACCGCCGGCGAGCAGCAGACCGGCCTGATCCACCACGGCCACTTCGGTTTCCAGCACCGAGGAGGACTCGTCCTGCTTGGCGGCGCCCGCGGCCTGGATACCGCCGGCGGTGCGCAGCGGCACTTCCTTCCAGAAGAGCACCAGCACCAGCGCGACCAGCGCGAGTCCGGTGGCCGACAGGAACACCGACGACATCGAATCGGCGAAGCCGACCTGGAACGGCCGGGCCAGCGCCGGGCTCAGCTGCTGGATGATCGAGCTGTCCTTCAGCACGTCGGCGGCGGCCGAGGTGTCGTGCGCGGCCAGGCCTTTCGACAGTGCGACATCGGCCGGGTTGCTGCTGTTCAGCCCCGTCACCACGGCCTGCTGGAAGGCCGGATCCTTGGCCGCGGTCTGCATCTGATCGCTGATGTTCGGCGTCAGCTGGGCGAACAGGATGGAGAGGAACACCGCCACACCCAGGGTGCCGCCGATCTGCCGGAAGAAGGTCGCCGACGCGGTGGACACGCCCATGTCCTTGGGCGGCAACGCGTTCTGCAGCGCCAGGGTCAGCGGCTGCATCAGGTTGCCGAGGCCGAAACCGGTGCAGGCCATGAAGATCATCGCCAGCCACAGCGGGCTGTCGGCGTCCAGGAAGTGCAGCAGGAACAGGCCCAGCGTCAGCATGGCGGCGCCGATGATCGGGAAGACGCGGTAGCGCCCGGTCCGCGAGATCAGCTGACCCGAGACCACCGAACCGGTCATCAGGCCGAGCACCATCGGCAGCATCTGCAAGCCGGCCATCGTCGGGCTCGCGCCCTTGACCACCTGCAGGTACTGCGGCAGCAGTGAGATGCCGCCGAACATGGCCGAACCGACCACGAAGGAGATGACCACGCCGAGCGCGAAGGTGCGATTGCCGAAGATCCGCAACGGAATCAGGGCCGTGTCCTTCAGGCCCTTCTCCACCACGATGAAGCCGAGGATGCCGGCCGCGCCGATCACGTAGCAGGCGATGGCGGCGGTGCTGCTCCAGCCCCATTCGCGACCCTGCTCGGCCACGATGAGCAGCGGCACCAGGCCGACGGCCAGCACGACCACGCCCCACCAGTCGACCCGGTCGGTCGAGTGCGGCTTCTTCGGCAGCTTCAGCACCCGCGAGACCACGGCCAGCGCGACCAGGCCCAGCGGCACGTTCACCAGGAAGACCCAGCGCCAGCCGGCCACGCCGAGCAGCGTGTCCTGACCGGCGAACAGGCCGCCGAGAACCGGGCCGATGACACTGGAGGTACCGAAGACCGCAAGGAAGTAGCCCTGGTAGCGAGCGCGCTCACGGGGGCTGACGATGTCACCGAGAATGGCCAGCGCCAGCGACATCAGACCGCCCGCGCCCAGCCCCTGGAACGCGCGGAAGGCCGCCAGCTGGTACATCGACTGCGCCAGCGTGCACAGCAGCGAACCGAGGACGAACAGCACGATCGCGGCCATGAAGAACGGCTTGCGGCCGAACATGTCGGACAGCTTGCCGTACAGCGGCGTCGCCAAGGTGGCGGTGATCAGGTAGGCCGTGGTCGCCCACGCCTGCATGGAGTAGCCGTGCAGGTCGTCGGCGATGGTGCGGATGGCGGTGGAGACGATGGTCTGGTCCAGCGAGGCCAGCAGCATGCCGAGCATCAGGCCACTCATGATCGTGAGGATCTGTTTGTGGCTGAAGTTCGACTGCGGCTCCACGGGCAGTGCGGTGGTGCTCAAGAAACTTGCTCCGTTTCACTGTCGTTCGCGTGTGCGGCGATCGCGGTGGCGACCATGGTGGGCCGGGCCTCGTCGAAGTCGTCGACGAATTGCCGCAGCAGACCGGCGAATTGGGCGCGGTCCTGCGGCGTCCAGTCCGCCATCACCCGGGTGAGGTTGGCGCGACGGCGCAGCCGGATCTCCTCGGCCACCGCGCGGCCCCGATCGCTGATCACGAGCACCGAGGCCCGGCCGTCGGCCGGGTCGGCGGTGCGCTCCACCAGCTCGCGCTCCACCAGGAGCGCGACCTGACGGCTGATCGTGGAGGCGTCGGAGTGCAGTGCCTCGGCCAGTGCGCCCGAGCGCATCGGCCCGTCGCACTGCAGGCGGAACAGGATCGCGAAGGCGGCCGGATCGATGCCGGAGGTGGTACGGATCTGTACCGCCGCCCGGTCCCGGAGGCGTTGCAGCCGCGTCAGCTGCACCGCGATCGTGTCGACTACTTGCTCGTCCGCGTCCACCGGATCACCTTTTGCTTGTATCAATCAATTAGTTGCTTGATACAAGTAGTACGCATTGCGAAAGGAAAGGGCAAACGATTTCCTGGGCTTTACTGCCCCTTGAACTGCGGCTCGCGCTTCTGGAACACCGCCTGGATCGCCTCGGTGAGATCCTCCGAGGGCAGGAAGGCCGCGTTCCACACCGAGACGTAGCGCAGCCCCTCGGCGACGGCCGACTTCTCACGCTGGTCCAGCACGTCCTTGACGCCCTGCACCACCAGCGGCGGGTTGGCCGCGATCTCGCGCGCGGTCGCGTGCGCGGCCGCCAGCGCTGCGTCCTGATCGTCGAACACGTCGTTGACCAGGCCGATCTTCTCGGCGCGCGCGGCGTCGATGTCCTTGCCGGTGTAGGCGAGTTCACGTAGATGGCCGACGCCGATGATGCCGGGCAGGCGGTGCAGCGAACCGATGTCGGCGACGATCGCGACCTTGGCCTCACGCAGGCTGAACTTGGCCTCGGCGCTGGCGTAGCGGATGTCGACGGCGGCGATCAGATCCAGTCCGCCGCCGATGCACCAGCCAGAGACCGCGGCGATGACCGGCTTGCCGCAGTCGGCGACCGCCGTCACCGAGGCCTGCATGCTGCGGATCTCCTTGAGGAAATCGGTGCGCGGCGCGGCCAGCGCGCGCTCGCCCAGCAGCGGGCCGAAGGTGCCGGACATGGCGGGCAGGTCCAGGCCGTAGGAGAAGTGCTTGCCCGAACCGGTGAGCACGATGGCGCGTACCTCGGGATCGGCGTCCAGCTCGGTGAAGATGAGCGGGAGCTCGCGCCAGAAATCCGGGCCCATGGCGTTGCCCTTGCCGGGACCGGTCAGCGTCACCTGCGCGACGTGGTCCTTGGTCTCGACGGTGAAAGCCTTCCAATCAGTCATTTGTACAGCGTACTGCGCGCCGCCGCCGCTGATCACGCGGTGTAAAACCTGCGCAAAATCGCGGTGATACGGCTGGTTCCGCGCCGCCCGCGCGGCGGATCATTGGCGCATCAGGAGGCCATCATGCTGATGCATCAAGGAATCGGGCTCGACCGCTTCAACACCCTGTCTCGCGGTCGCGCCGTACACGCCCTGTACGAATGCTGCGCCAATGTCACCTGGGCCGCGCGCCTGGCCGATGCCCGCCCGTTCCCGGACCGGGACGCGGCGCTGGCGATGGCCGAGGTCGAGGTGCTGGCGCTGTCGGAATCCGATCTGGACCGGGCGCTGGACGCGGTGCCGCGCGAACCGCTGGCCGGGCGATCGGCCGACGAGCTGGCGCGGGTCGCGCGGGGCCGGCTCGACGCGGTACTAGGGCCGGTCGACGGCTATCCGGAATACGGCGAATAGTTCAATTCGGCGTGGATCGAATCACTTCCGGCCGGATACGCACAGGTCAGCACCCTCGCCCCGAAACACCGATCGGGGACACCCACACGAACCCGGACGATCTGGGCGTAGTTTCGACGTGTGACCGAAGCACTACCGCCCGAGACCGGCATCGAGATCCCGGATGACCTGAGCGGCATCACCGCCGAGCTGTACCGCGCCTCCATGCGGCACTATCCGGCCGGCGTCACCGTGGTCACCCTCGACTCCGCCAACGGCCCCGTCGGCTTCACCGCGACCTCGTTCGCGTCGCTGTCGCTGGAGCCGCCGCTGATCTCGTTCAACATCGCCGACACCTCCTCCAGCATCCGCGCGCTGCTCGACGCCGACTCCGTGGTCGTGCACATCCTCGGCGAGCACCAGCAGCACCTGGCGCAGCGCTTCTCCCGCAGTGCCGACCAGCGCTTCACCGATCACTCGCTGTGGACCACCCTGGAAACCGGCGAACCGGTGCTGCACGGCACCCCGATCTGGTTCCGCGCGATCATCCAGCAACTGATCCCGATCGGCGACCACACCTTCGTCGTCGGACTGGTCACCCGGGTGCACGACCAAACCGACGAAAAGCCCGCCGCCGCACCGCTTCTCTACTACAACGGCCGCTATCACCGCCCGGTCGAGCTGGATCACTGAACCCCATCTGAGACTTCCGTTTGAAACGAATACCTCGTGATAACCGACAGACGAAAGAGTCTGTCCGAAGGGGGAACCCGATCATGAGGAGTTTCCGCATGAAGCGGATCATCACAAGTCTCGCCGGTGCCGCAGTGGTCGCGAGCCTGGCCCCGGTCGTCCTGGCGGCGAACGCGCACGCCGCGGACACCGTCTACTTCAGTGTCGGCAGTCGTAACTGCGCGATTGCCCCGGACGGGGTCGTCGGCTGCGACTTCGGCTCGGATACCGCCCGGCTGCAGTACACCTTCCTGCCGATCACGATTCCGGTGAACGACATCGTCATCGACCAGCAGTGGCTGCCCGCGCACCCGACCTTCAGCCCCGGGTCGCGCACCCTGCCCGGCGGCAATCCGAGCATCTACGACGTCAAGACCGGCGACGGCGCGTGGGGGCCGTTCATCGAATTCGCCGGCGCGCGTTGCGAAGTGGGCTTCCACGGCAGCTTCGGCTGCAAGTCCAAAGGCCGGTCCTGGAACGAGTACAGCGGCACCGTTACCGCCTGAGCCCAGCCAGGAAAGCCCCGTACCTCCACGAGGGAGCTACGGGGCTTTCCTGTGGCGTTACTTCTGGACCGGGCGCCGTTGACCGCTCCAGGAGAAACGATATTCAGACCGCGGCCGCGGCCTGCTGGTTCGCACTGGTCAGAACGGACTGCAACTCGGTGTTGAACCGGGCGGCGGCCTCGATATTGCCGAGATGGCCGGTGGGCCAGACGTGATAGGCGACCAGGCTGCCGGCGGCGCGCAGGGCGGCGACGATCCGCTTGTTCATCCGCTCCGGCAGCAGATGATCCGCGGAGCCGGCGATGACGGTGGTGGGCACGGTCAGGTACTTCGCGGAGTCGCCGAGATCGATCTCGGCGAGCGCGGCGGCATACAACCCGCGGACCAGCGGACGACAGGCGCGCACGATGCCGAGCCCGAAGTCCACCTCGTCGGTGGTGGCCCGGCTGGTCAGCACGCGGGCCTTGAAGATCGCGCGCACCGGCCAGGTGCCGGTGAGCGGCACCGGGGCTGAGAGCACGGTCTTGCCGACCACGATCGGCATCCGCAGACCGGCGCCCAGGACGCTGACCGGGCGGCCACGAACGACCAGCGGCTTGTTCAGCAGGGGTAGTAGATCCATCTCCTCGCGGAGATCGGCGGCCGCGGTGTTGACCAGCATGACCGCCGACGCCCGGCGTTGCACCTGCTCCGGGTAGCGCGCCGCCCAGGCCTGCAAGGTGAAGCCGCCCATGCTGTGACCGGCCAGGACGGCCCGGCGGCCGCGCGGCAGAGTGGCGTCCAGGACGGTGGCGAGATCGTCGGCGAGGGTCTCGGCGCTGGGCATCCGGCTGCCGAACTGGCTCTCGCCGTGCCCGCGCTGGTCGTAGCAGATCACCCGGTACCGGTCGGCGAAGGCGTTGATCTGCGGGTTCCAGTACTCGATGCTGCAGCTCCAGCCGTGGATCAGCACCAGCACCTCGCCGTCGGCGGGGCCGTAGGCATGCACCCGCAGGCGAACACCGTCGACGGTGGTGACCGGGATGATTTCGGCGGGAACCGCGGGCTTGTTGAAGGCGGCGGTTTCGAAGGTGCGGTTCCGCAGTGCGGCGCGGTAAGCGGCATTCAGCGGTTCGGCGGCACGCAGCCCCGCCAGCGTCTTCATCGACGTGACCAGCATTCGAGCACTCCTTTGTGTCTGCCGCCACAGTACAGTGCAAGCTGTGTGCTAGCTAGTGCAAGCACTAACGGCGGAAAATCCTGGCTCGAACAGTTGGATACCCGGAAATCGCCCTGTCGAATCACCCGTACCGCACTCGAAAACATCGGCGTCACAGCGCTTCCGCTGGTTGTCGGGGTGCGGTGGCATGATCACGGCATGGCGACCGAGCAGATCGGCCTGGCGGCCCCGATACCCGTGCTGCGGATGTTCGACGTGGCCAAGGCCTACGAGTTCTACCGTGACTATCTCGGCTTCACCGTCGATTGGGAGCATCGCTTCGGCGAGAACTTCCCGCTGTACGCGCAGGTCTCGCGCTCGGCGGCCAAGCTGCACCTCAGCGAGCACCACGGCGACGGCACGCCCGGTTCGGTGGTGTGGATCGCGGTCGACGATATCCACGCCTTCCATGCCGAGCTCGCGCCCAAGGATTACCGGTACGCGAAACCCGGTGCGCCCGAGGACGGTCCGGGCGGCCCTGGATTCCAGCTGGGCGACCCGTTCGGCAATACCCTGCGGTTCGCCCAGCCGGAGTAGCCGGATCGGATGGCGGCGCACCCGCCGCCGCGGTTACCGTTGGTGCTTGTGGACAGCACGCACCTCGCCCCCGGCCCGGCCCCCGCTAAGCATTCCGGCCTGCGTGCGCTGGCCGCACCGCTGCTCACCGCCGCCGCGGGCCTGGGCGCCGTCACGCTGCTGCATTTCCGGGATCCGCACGTCGAAGGCTCCTATGGACTCTGCCCCGTCTACGCGCTGTCCGGGATCTACTGCCCCGGCTGCGGTGGCATGCGCGCGGTGCACAACTTCACCGAGGGCCGGTTGATCGATTCGCTGCACAGCAATCTGATCGCGATCCCGCTGCTGCTCGCCTTCGCGGCCCTGGTCGGGATGTGGACGATGCGCGCCTGGCGCGGCGAGCGGATGACGATCCCGCATGTCAACCGGCCGGCGCTGATCGTCGTGTTTATCCTGGTGGTCGTCTATTCGGTCCTGCGCAATACCCCCTGGGGCACCTGGCTCACCCCCGTCTGATCAACCATCGGCAGAGAGGGCACGCGAAGACCATGAGCGATTCGCTGAAGCAGCGCGTCCGCGCCAAGATCGTCCGCCAGCTCGATGAGGACGGCGCCCCCGACCAGGAACAGGACGACCCCCCCAGATCGCGCTGGTCACCGACCTCGACGATCTCGACAGCGTCGGCGCCGACGACCCGCTGGTCGAGGAGCTGGCCGCGCGCTACCTGGTCGCCTAGCGGCCGGGCGGCGGCAGCGCGGGCAAGCGCTCCTGGCGCAGCCAGCTGTCCCACAGTGGCCGCAGCGGCACCGCGCTGTAGTGCCCGGCCAGATCCGTGAATTCCTCGGTGTCGACCGAGGCGTGCCGGTAGCGAATCGTCCAGTCCCGCAGCAGATCGAAGAACGCCAGGTCGCCGATGTGCAGCCGCAGCGCGTGCAGGGCCAGCGCGCCGCGCTTGTACACGCGGTCGTCGAACATGCGCAGCGGGCCGGGATCGCCGAGAACGATGTCCTGCGGCTGCCGGGCCAGATTGTGCCGGGCCGCGCGGGCCTGCTGATCGGCGCTGGGCCCGCCGGCGGCCTCGGACCAGATCCATTCGGCGTAGCAGGCGAAACCCTCGTGCAGCCAGATATCGCGCCAGTGCCGGATGGTGAGACTGTTGCCGAACCACTGGTGCGCGAGCTCGTGTGCCACCAGGCGTTCCGCACCCCGGCGGCCATCGCAGTGGTTGGCGCCGAAGATCGAAATCCCTTGCGCCTCGATGGGAATCTCCAGCTCGTCGCCGGTGACCACCACGGTGTAGGACTCGAACGGGTACGGCCCGAACCGTTCGGTGAACAGCTCCATCATCTGCGGCTGCCGCGCGAAATCATGCTCGAATTCGGCCCGCAACCGGGCCGGCAGCACCGCGTGCATCGGCACCGGGCTACTCGTCGGCCCGACCCGATAACGCTGATAGGGCCCGATCTGGATGGTCGCCAGGTAGGTAGCCATCGGCTCGGTCTGCTCGTACACCCAGGTGGTCTGGCTGGCCTTGGTCTGCTTGCGCAGCAGCGCGCCGTTGGCCAGGGCGTAGAACGGGCTGTCGGTGGTGATCGACATGCGGTAGCTGGCCTTGGAACTCGGGTGATCGTCACAGGGGAACCAGGAGGCCGCGCCGTTGGGCTGGCTGGCCACCAGCGCGCCTTCGGTCAGCTCCTCCCAGCCGACCTCGCCCCACGGGCCGCGCACCGGCTTGGGCACGCCCGCGTACTGCACGATCAGCACCAGCGCGCCGCCCGCCGGGATCTTCTGCGCCGGGGTGATCACCAGCTTGCCGTTCTGGTGCGCGTACTTCGCGGCCTTCGCGCCGTTGACGAAAACCTTCCCGACACTGAGAGATTGGGACAGGTCCAGTGCGAACCGGTCCCGGGCGGCGGTGCTGACGGCGGTGATCTCGGCCCGCCCGGTCAACCGGTTGCTGGCGACCTTGTAGACCAGGTCCAGCTCGTAGCGCGAGACCCGATAGCCGCGGTTGCCGTTCTGCGGGAGGTATTCGTCGATCGGCGGTTCGTAGAACTTGCCCCGCATCAACGAACCGTCCCCTCGTCGCCGGGCCACGGCGCGATCGGATTGCCCCACCAGCGGGTCGAGGGCGGCACCGAGTCACCGCGCATGACCAGCGAGGCGGGGCCGATGGTGGCGCCCGCGCCGATGCGCGAGGCGGGCAGCGCGACACAGTGCGGGCCGAGGGTGGCGCCGGGCGCGAGGGTGACGGTGTCCATCGCCATGATGCGGTCGTGGAACAGGTGGGTCTGCACCACGCAGCCGCGTTCCACGGTCGCGCCGTCACCGAGTGTCACCAGGTCCGCCTCCGGTAGCCAGTAGGACTCGCACCATACCCCGCGGCCGATCGTCGCGCCGAGCCCGCGCAGCCACAGATTGAGTACGGGTGTGCCGGTCGCGGCGCGCGCGAACCAGGGCGCGGCGACGGTCTCGACGAAGGTGTCGGCGACCTCGTTACGCCACACGAACGAGCTCCACAGCGGATGCTCCTCGGCCCGGATCCGGCCCACCAGCAACCATTTGGCGGCGACGGCGCTGGCCCCGGCCAGCGCACCCGCGGCCAGTAGCACGAGGCCGCTGAGCAGCGCCGCGGTCAGATGCCCGAAGGTCTGGGCCAGCCAGGCCAGCCCGAAGATCACGCCGAGCCCGATCGCGAAAGTCACGAAAACCGGTATCAGGCGGCAGGTTTCGACGATGCCGCGGGCCACGCGCAGCCGCATGGGCGGATCGAAGGTGCGCTCGGTGTCGGCGTTCTCGGAGGCACGGCGCAGCCGGACCGGCGGGCTGCCCAGCCACGACGACCCCGCCTTGGACTTGGACGGTGCGGCCGAAAGCACCGCCACCAGACCATTTTTCGGCACCCGGCGGCCCGGGGCGGTCATGCCGGAGTTGCCGAGGAAGGCGCGCTTGCCGATCTTGGCCTCGCCGATCCGCAGCCAGCCGCCGCCGAGCTCGTAGCTGGCGATCATGGTGTCGTCGGCCAGGAACGCGCCGTCGGCGACGGTGGTGAACCTGGGCAGCAGCAGCACCGTGGACGCCTCCACCCGCTTGCCGATCTTGGCGCCGAGCAGCCGCAGCCAGATCGGGGTGAGCAGGCTGGCGTAGAGCGGGAACAGGAAGGTGCGCGCCGCGTCCAGCAAACGTTCGGTGGACCAGACCTGCCACCCGACCCGGCTGCGCACCGGGTGATAGCCCTCGGTCAGTCCGATGCTGAACAACCGCACCGCCACGATCGTGATCCCGGCGTACACCCCGAGACTGAGCAGCATGGCGACCGGCAGGATCGCGAAGGCGCGCACCAGCCCGGCCGCGAGCGTCGGCGTATCGCGCACCCACCAGGCGATGAAGGCGCCGCCCGTGCCGATACCCAGGATCGGCACGGCGGCGAGCACCATCGAGGTGATACCGAAGATCAGCACCCAGTGCGCGGCCCGCGCGGGCGTGGTGCCGGGCCAGCGATGCTGCGCCTTACCGACTTTCACCGCGGGCGAGCCCGCCCACTCCTGTTCGGCCTTGACCTTGCCCGCGACCGCGGAACCCGCGGCGATCTCGGCGTTCTTCCCGATCCGGGTGCCGGGCAGCAGGATCGAGCGCGCACCAACCACGGCCCCCGGTCCGATGGTGATCGGGCCGATGTGCACCAGGTCGCCGTCGATCCAGTAGCCGGACAGGTCGACCTCGGGTTCGATGCTGCACCCGTCGCCGAGTTCCAGCATGCCGGTGACCGGCGGCAGCGTGTGCAGATCGACGCCCTCGCCGATCTTCGCGCCCAGCGCCCGCGCGAACGGCACCATCCACGGTGCGCCGGACAGGTTCTCCGCGCCGCTGGCCTCGGAGAGCCGGATCGCGGCCCACAGCCGCAGATGCACCGGGCCGCCGCGCTCGTAACTGCCCGGCTCGACGCCGCGCAGCAGCAGCCGGGCCCCGAGCACACACAGCGCCATGCGCCCCGGCGGGGAAATGAACAGCAGGAACGCCACCAGTGCCCACCACCAGGACAGATGCGGCAGCCACGGCAGCGCGCCGTAGCGGGCGGCGATATTGCCGACGATGGCGAGCCAGGTCAGCCATTGCAGGCCGGTGAGCGTGGTCAGCGGGATGGTGGCCAGGACCTGGAAGGTCTGGGCGCTCAGCGGCGTCGGGCGCACGAGGCGTTCGTCGACGGCCTCGACCGGGGCGCTCGCGTCCAGGAAGTCGGCCAGCGCGCCGAGGCGCGGATGGTCGTACAGATCGGCGACCGCGACGTGCGGATAGCGCTCGCGCAAGGCCGCCACCAGCTGGGCGGCCGCGAGCGAGCCGCCGCCGAGATCGAAGAAGTCGGTGCCCGGTCCGGTGGCCTCCGCGCCGAGGAGCGAATCCCACAGTCCCGCGACCCACTGCGCCGTCGGGGACAGTCCGGTGTCGGCGTCCGGGTCCTTGTGCTTGGGCAGCGGCCAGGGCAGCGCGTCGCGGTCGACCTTGCCGGAGGTGCGGGTGGGCAGTTCCGCGACGACAGCGAGCCGGGGCACCAGTGGCGCCGGAAGTTGTTCGGCTAGTATCGCTCTGGCTCCGGCCTGGTCGAAATCGTCGCCGGGGCCGGTCAGATAGCCGACCAGGATCTTGTTGCCCGCCTTGGTGGTTCGGATCGCGGCCGCGGCGCCGGTGACACCCGGCAGGTGCTGCAACGCGTTGTCGATCTCGCCGAGTTCGATCCGGCGGCCGCCCAGCTTGATCTGGTCGTCGGCGCGGCCGAGGAAGACCAGACCCTCCCGGTCGTTGCGCACCAGATCGCCGCTGCGGTACGCCCGCTCCCAGCCGACCGAGGCCAGCGGCGCGTATTTCTCGGCATCCTTGGCGGGGTCGAGGTACCGGGCCAAGCCGATACCGCCGATGACGAGCTCGCCGGATTCGCCCTCCCCCACCGGATTACCGGCCGCGTCGACGACGGTGAGGTCCCAGCCGTCGAGCGGGAGACCGATCCGGACCGGCCAGGTGCCGTCGAGCAGCGCCGCGCAGGCGACCACGGTGGCCTCGGTCGGCCCGTAGGTGTTCCACACCTCCCGGACCGAGTCGACGTCTCCCGAACTGCTGTTTCCGGCGAGCTTTTCCGCGAGTTCGGGCGGGACCGCCTCGCCGCCGAAGATGAGCAGCCGGACCGAGTCCAGCGCCTCGGCCGGCCAGGTGGCGGCCAGGGTCGGCACGGTGGAGACGATGCTGATCTCCCGGCGCACCAGCCACGGCCCCAGATCCGCGCCGGTCCGCACCAGCGCGCGCGGCGCGGGCACCAGGCAGGCGCCGTGCCGCCAGGCCAGCCACATCTCCTCGCAGGAGGCGTCGAAGGCCACCGAGAGCCCCGCCAGTACCCGGTCGCCGGGGCCGATCGGCGCGTCGCGCAGGAACAGCCGGGCCTCGGCGTCGACGAACGCGGCGGCGTTGCGATGGGTCACCGCAACACCTTTCGGCGTACCGGTGGACCCGGAGGTGAAGATGATCCAGGCGTCGTCGTCGGGTGCCGGGAGTTCGGTGGATTCCACTGCCGCGTCGGCTGTTTCGACTCCGGTGCGCTCCACACCGGCCGCCGTGACGATCGCGCTGACCCGCGCCTCGCCGAAGACCAGGCGGGCCCGCTCGTCCGGATCGTCGGCGTCGACCGGGACGTAGGCGGCGCCCGCGTGCAGCACCGCGAGAATGGTGACGTAGAGATCGCTGCTCCCCGAGGGCATCCGCACCCCGACCCGGTCCCCCGCCCGGACACCCGCGGCGGCCAGCCGACCGACCACGGTATCGACCTCGGCCAGCAGTTCGGCGTACCCGAGCACCGTCGTGCCGTCATCGAGGGCGGGCGCGTCGGGGTAGGTGTCCGCGGTCGCGGCGAGAATATCGACCAGGGTCCGGGCCGGCGGGGCAAGGGTGCCGCGCAGCAAAGGATTCGATAGCTCCTCGGCTACCGCATCGACCTCCGGCTGGAGCATCCGCCCTGCCCACCTCTCATAGACCGATCCCGGCCCATACCGAGACGGCGGAAATACTGCACGACCAGGGTTACCAGTGGGCAAACACCACGGTGACCAACTGTCCACGGTACCTGCGGTACCTGCGAATTTCCCGTCGCCGAACCGCGGCAGCGTTACGCGGCCGAAGCGGCGGTGCCGATCCCGAGCGTGGCGAGAATTCCCGCCGAGGCCTGCTCGAGCCGCTCCCGGATCACCGGCCGCCGCAGCAGCGCCACCGCCCGCGAAGCGAGCAGCGCGACCAGCACCATTTCGATCGCGGCGATGGCGGATTCGATGGCGCCGAGCGCCAAGGTGTTGGCGAAGCTGACCTCGGACAGGAACTGCGGCAGTACCGCCAGGTAGAACAACCCGACCTTCGGGTTGAACAGGCAGGAGATCACGCCCGCGGCGAACGCCGAGCGAACCGAGGCGGCCGCCGCCGGGCGGGCCGGGGTGTCCGCCGGTTCCGCGGCGGCCGCCCGGCGCTGCTTCCGCAGGTCGATCAGGGCGCGAATTCCCAAGTACAGCAAGTAGATTCCGCCGACCACCTTCAACAGCCGATAGGCCGTGGCGGACTGCTCCAGCAGCGCGGCGACACCGGCGGCCACGACCACCGCCCACACCATTCCGCCCAGCGCCGACCCCATCGCCGCCGCGATCCCCGGTCGGGCATCGGCGATCGAGTAGCGCAGCACCAGGAAGGTGTCCGGACCGGGCGTGAGGGACAGCAGGATGCACAGGCCGACGAAGCTGAGCAGGAGTGAAGGTGTCACCCCTCCATGGGAACGCATCCGGAACAAGTTCGCAAGTTTATTCTTTTCACTGCATTTTCATGCAGCCGCGACTAGCGGGAAATGGCGGTTGACAGGCCGCCGGTGCGTCTGACAATCTCGGTTCAGGTCATGAGTACCAGCACTAAGCCCCGGCTAGCTGGTCGGCAACCCTCCTCCGCGGTGGGGTGCTCCGGGTGACGACCAGGCTGTTCGTCCAGATGGGCGCGGCAAGCGCGGACTCGACCGATCTCACGATTGCGGGTCCCTGAACCGACGGGATTTACGTGATGACTGCTGTGGCCACCCAGATCTGCGCCCCCCTCGCCCGAGTATCCGGCGACGATCTCCAGGTGCCGCTCGTGCAGGGCGGAACCACCACCTACGCCAACTTCGACTACGCCGCCAGCGCGCCGGCTCTGGCCCAGGTCACCGACCGGGTGCAGGAGCTGCTGCCGTTCTACGCGAGCGTGCACCGCGGCGCCGGCTACGCCTCGCGCATCTCCACCGAGCGCTACGAAGCGGCCCGCGGTTCGGTCACCCGCTTCCTCGACGCCGCCGACGACCAGGTCGTCGTGTTCACCCGCAACACCACCGATTCGCTGAACCTGCTGGCCGGCTGCGTCCCCGGCGACACCGTCGTCCTCGACATCGAGCACCACGCCAACTTCCTGCCGTGGACCAAGAACGGCCGCCGCGTCGTGCGCGCCGCCGACACCGTCGAGGAGACCATCCGCCTGGTCGTCGCCGAATTGTGCAGCAAGCCCGCCGCGCTGCTGGCGGTCACCGGCGCCTCCAACGTCACCGGGGAGGTGCTGCCGCTGGAACGCCTCGCCCTGATCGCGCACCAGTGCGGCGCCCGCATCCTGGTCGACGCCGCGCAGCTGGCGCCGCATCGCCGGATCAGCCTGCGCGACACCGGCATCGACTACCTGGCTTTCTCCGGCCACAAGCTCTACGCGCCGTTCGGCGCCGGCGTGCTGGTCGGCCGGCGGGACTGGCTCGATCAGGCCGAACCGTATCTGGCCGGCGGCGGCGCGGTCCGCGAGGTCACCACCGCGGGGGCGCAGTGGGCGCCCGCCCCGCAGCGGCACGAGGCCGGCTCGCCCAACGTGCTCGGCGTCGCCGCCCTCGCGGCCGCCTGTGACGCCCTGTGTCAGATCGACCCGCAGACCCTCATCTCGCACGAACACGAACTCGCCGAACGCCTCCGCACCGGCCTGTCCGCCCTCCCCGGCGTCCGCCAGCTGCGGCTGTGGGCCGACAGCCCCGACATCGTCGGCATCGTCGCCTTCACCCTGGACGGCTTCGCCCCCGGCGAGGTCGCCGCCTACCTCTCCGCCGAGCACGGCATCGGCGTCCGCGACGGCCGCTTCTGCGCCCACCCGCTGCTGGCCCGCCTCGGCTTGGAAGGCGCGCTGCGCGCCAGCGTCGGCCTCGGCACCAGCTCCGCGGACGTCGATCGGCTGATCCAGGCCGTCGCCACGCTCGTCGAGCACGGCCCGTCCTGGAAGTACGCCAAGACCGACGGCCTGTGGAACCCCACCCCTGAAACCCGCGACTTCTCCGATCCGAGCGCCGGCGCGGCCGCCTGCCTCGACTGACCTCCGCAAGGCGGGTGCGGGCCGGGAAACCTGCCCGCACCTGCCTTTTCGGTTGCGGCCACCGATCGGGAACCGCGCCGCGGCGGGCACTACGCTGGGCGGCGATGGGTACGCCGCAGACCAGACACAGCTACTCCGGACAATCGGTCCTGGAGCGCCGCGCCGAGCGCCGCGCCTTGTTCGTAGACGCGGCGCTGACGGTGTTCGCCGATCGGTCGTACGCGAAAAGCTCTGTGACAGAGATCTGCTCGACCGCGGGCCTGTCCCGGCGCCAGTTCTACGAGGAGTACTCGAGCCGCGAAGATCTCCTGATGGCCGCCTACGACGCGGCCCATCAGGCGGCCCGGGACGCCGTCGCGGCGGCGCTGGCCGACACCACCGGCGGTTCGGCCCGCGAACTGGTCACCGTGGGCCTGACCGCGTATCTGGACGCGATGGTCAGCGATATCCGCCGGGCCAAGGTCGCCTACGTCGAGGTGGTCGGCGTCAGCGAACGCGTCGAACAGCACCGGCTCGGCGTGCGCGACGAGTGGGCCAACACCATCGAGGCCATCGCCTCCAACGTGCCCGAGGTGCGCGCTCCGGCCTGCGGCTGGCCGACCGCCATGGCCGGCTTCATCGGCGCGCTCAACGGCGCGGCCCATCACTGGAGCATGGACGAGCAGCGGCCGCCGGTGCGTGCCCTGGTCGAGATGCTGTCGACGCTGCTGTTCGCCTTGCTGATCCCCAGCACATCCGAGGGGTAATTGCGATCCCGGTCACGTTCGTGCGATAGTGACGCGCAACATTGAGACGCAGGTGTCTCAATGCGGGGAACAAGGGATGTGGGTCGAAGATGACCATCTGGAAATCACACGCGCTGCGTCGTACCGCAGCCCTGGCCGCCGGCGTGCTCGCGGTATTGGCCACTACGACAACCGCCGTCGCCGAACCGGCGCCGGCCCAGCCGGCCATTCAGGCGCCGGCCCCGATACCGCTGCCGCCGGAATTCGACGCCGCCTTCTACAACCCGCCCGCGGACGTGGTCGCCGCCACCGACCCCGGCGGGCTCATCGCGGTCCGGCAGGTCAACGTCGCGAACGCGGGGATCATCCCGCTCAATGTCGACGCCTGGCAGGTGTCCTACCGCTCCAACAACACCGCCGGACAACCGATTCCGGCCGTGGCCACCATGCTCAAGCCGCGCGGCGTCGCCCCCGAACCCCGCAAACTGCTGTCGGTGCAGATCGCCGAGGACTCGCTCGCCGGGTACTGCGCGCCGTCCTACGCGCTGCAATTCCTCTCGGCCGCCACCTTCGCCGGCCAGATCGTGGCGCCCGCCGAATTCCTCTTCGCGCAGGCCGCGCTGCAACAGGGCTGGGCCGTCGTCATCCCCGACCACCAGGGCCCGAACTCGGCCTACGCCGCCGGCCCGCTCGCCGGGCGCATCACCCTCGACGGCATCCGCGCCGCCACCGCGTTCGAACCGCTCGGCGTCGGCGCGCAGGCCCCGGTCGGCATGTACGGCTACTCCGGTGGCGCCCTGGCCACCCAGCACGCCGCCGAACTGAAGCAGAGCTACGCGCCCGACCTCAACATCGTCGCCTCCGCCAGCGGCGGCAACGGCCCCGACCTGGGCGCCGCGCTCGAGATGGCCAACGGGCAGGCCACCGCCGCGCTGGTCTTGGCCGCGGTGATCGGATTGACCCGCGAATACCCGTATTTCGCCGAGTACATCGACCGCAATATCGACCCGCTCGGCCGGGCGCTCATCACCGCCAAAGGCCCGCTGTGCGTGCAATATCAGTCGATGCTGCTGCCCTTCGTCGACCTGAAGGGCCTGCTGTGGTCCACCGCGGGTGACCCGATGCGCAATCCGGCAGTACAGCGCGTCGTGGAGGAAACCCGGCTCGGCAAGACCGTCCCCGATATGCCGATGTTCATCTGGCACTCCCGCTGGGACGAGATCCTGCCGCTGGGCGCGGCCAACACCATGGTCGACAGCTACTGCACCGACCCCAGCGCCCAGGTCCAGTACACCCGCGACTGGGCCAGTGAGCACATCGTCGCCGAGGTCAGCGGTGGTCCCGCCGCCCTGCTCTGGCTGCGCGATCGGCTGAACGGCGTGCCCGCCCAATCCGGTTGCAGCACCAGCGATGTCAGCTCGATGGCTGCCGCGCCCGGCGTGCTGCCCTACGCCGGCACGATGCTCGGCGAGACCGTACTGGCGCTGTTCGGCAAGCCGATCGGCTCCTGAGGACGCCTCAGACGGCGGCCCGCCCGATGACCTCATCGAGCACCTCGCGCGAGCGCAGCAGATCGCGGATCTTGCGATCGATGCGCTCGCGTTCGGTGCGCAGCTCGTCCACCAGTTCCGGTGTGGCGAACTCGTTGGCGCCGCCGTCTACGTCGCGCATGCAGGGCAGGATCTGCACGATCTTCTTGCTGGACAGCCCCGCCGCGAACAGTTCTTGAATGTGCACGACCCGGTCCACGGCGGGCTCGGGATAGTCGCGGTGGCCGCCCGGTGTGCGCCCGGAGACCAGCAATCCCTGCTCCTCGTAGTAGCGCAGCGACCGTTCACTGACCCCGGTGCGCTCGGCCAACTCCCCGATTCGCATCCGCCACCTGGCCTTTCACATTCGGACTTGATCCTCACATTGATGTCAAGTTTTACCGTACCCACATGACGAACACAGCAGCACCCACCAGCCTCTTCGACACCGCCCGCCTCGGGGCCCTCGAACTCCCCAATCGCCTGGTGATGGCGCCGATGTCACGCAACCGCGCCACGGCCGACGGCACCCCCACCGACCTGATGGCCACCTACTACGCCCAGCGCGCCGGCGCCGGCCTGATCATCGCCGAGGCCGCGACACCGAACCTGGTCGGCAAGACCTTCGCCGGCATCCCCGCCATCTACACCGCCGCGCACATCGCCGGCTGGCGGCGCGTCACCGACGCGGTGCACGCCGAAGGCGGCCGGATCTTCCTGCAACTACAGCACGGCGGCCGAATCGGCCACCCCGACAACACAGGCCACACCCCGATCGCTCCCTCGCCGATCCCGCTGCCCGGCACCATCCACACCGCCGACGGCGCCCAGCCCGCCGCCGTCCCACGTGCAATGACCGTCGCCGAAATCCACGCCACCGTCGCCGATTTCGTCACCGCCGCCCGCAACGCCGTCACCGCCGGTTTCGACGGCGTCGAAATCCACAGCGCCAACGGCTTCCTGCTGCACCAGTTCCTCTCCGACAACACCAACCATCGCACCGACGCCTACGGCGGCTCCCTCGCCAACCGCATCCGCTTCACCAGCGAGGTCGTCGCGGCCGTCACCGCCGCCATCGGCCCCGAACGCGTCGGCGTCCGCATCGCCCCCGGCGTCACCGCCAACGCCATCGCCGAATCCGACACCGCCGCCCTCTACCCCGCCCTGGTCGCGGCCCTCGCCCCGCACCACCCTGCCTACCTGCACGTCGTCTTCGCCGACCCCGACTCCCCCGTCTTCCAGGACATCCGCCGCACCTGGCCCGGCACCCTGATCGCCAACCCCTACCTCGGCTGGGGCGAACCCCTCCCCGCCGACGGCGGCAAACACCACGCCCACCGCCTCCTCGACGCCGGCGCCGACCTCATCTCCCTCGGCCGCCCCTTCCTCGCCAACCCCGACCTGGTCGACCGCCTCCGCCACAACACCCCCATCACCCCCTTCCGCGACGCCTACTTCTACGGTGGCGACGCCACCGGTTACACCGACTACCCCGTCCAGGCCCTGGCCTCGGCCTGAGCCTCCGGCGCAGCAGAAAGCCGCGGACCCATCCGCCATCTGGGAAGATCGCCGCCTGGCCGCGTCGATGGTCAGGTGGGGCGTGGCCCAATCCATCCGCTCCTGCCGCCCGCCGACCCGCGTCCGTTCTCCCGAAGCCGATCAACGATGATCGGCGCAGGGGATATCCGCGAAGAAGTCCATTCAGGGGAGCAGCAGGCCCCAGTAAATAGCCCAGAGTGCGAATCCTGTTCCGCCGCAGACCAGTAGTGACCACCGGATCCGGGCACCGGCGGGCACGCCCGTGAGGGTGTGGCGGGCGCGGGCGAGCACGAATCCGAGCGCGACCACCGCGCCGAGGGCGATCAGTTGCAGTGCCAGCCATGGCAAGGTGCGGCCGAGCAGCAGTGGGCCGAACGAGGTTGCGCGGGTGGTCAGGATGAGGCCGAGTTGGATGACGGTGCCGACAATGCCGATCACAGTGGCACACAACAGCACTCGCGCTGCCCGGCGATCAGAGAATCGCCAGGACTTGACCATCCCGGTGAACGCGTAGGTGGCCAGGGCAAGGATCGTGCCGAACAGCAAGGTCAGCTGGACCGCGGTCGTCTCCCACCAGGACGCGGGTTCCAGTGCTCGCACGGAATGTCCCTGTGGCGCAGGTCGATCCGCGGAGGGTGACGCGGCGGAGGCGGGTAGTCCGTTCACCCATTCGCCCATGAGCTCGCCGTATCCCGGCGCCAAGCCGGGAAGTTTGTCGAAGCCGTCGGTGGTCGATTGTCCGCCGTGCTGAGCGTTCGGCAGGGTGCGCAGCGTGTAGTTCGTTTTTCCGGCACTGTCGAAGGCGGCCTGGAACCCGCGCAGGCTGTCGCCGGGTGGCGTGAGGCGGTCCTGGTCACCCCAGATCGCGAGCACCGGTTGCGTGATGCGCTGCAGCACCGGAATCGGATCGTAGTCGGCCTGCGCGAACTGGCCGGCGGTCACCAGCTGACGAATAGCGTTGCGGGCCGATACATCAACCATCGAACCGCGCACACCTGCCGCACCGAACCGGGTCTCGTTGGCCCAGGCCTGCTGCGCGGCGGGTGCGGCCGAATTCGCGCCGACCGTGATCAGGAAGGCGGCCTCGGTGGATCGCGAAGCAGCCAGTGGCGCAACCCATCCACCCTCGGACAGCCCCCACAAGCCGACCCGCGCCGGGTCTACTTCGGGCCACTTCCGCAATGCGGCGAGGCCTGCCAGCGCGTCGTCGGCCAAGAGCGAGTAGTCACGGTGCGCCGGCGTGTACCCCTCGGTGCGTTTGTCGTAGCGCAGCGCGACGATGCCCGCGCGTGCGAAGGCCTCGGCGACATTGTCATAGTGCTCCCCGCTGCCGTCGCCCGATCCGTGGACGAGCACGACGCCCGGCCTGCCGGTCGCGCCGGCCGGAGCGTGCACGGTCCCGGCCGTGGTTGTGCCGTCGCCGCGATCGAAGGTGATGTCGGTGGTTGTGGTGTTGTTCTGCGCCTGCGCCGCCGGAAACCCGGCGACGGTCGCGATCATGATGGTCAGCAGAATGATTCGTCGAAAGAGTGAGAGCACGCCAAAGTCCTAGTCCGCGGTGTTCGTACGTGGTGCGGGGAAAGCGAGAAAACGGGTCAGCACGCGCCGGGTCCCGGGCCGATCCTGCTGGTGAGACTGCTGAAAGCGCTTGAGCAGCGCGATGTAGTCCTCGAAGAACTCCTCGAGTTCCGCGGGCGTCGCGTAGATCGCGCCGCGCGAGAAGGGCATCACCTCGGCCCACTCGCCCAGCTCGGCCCGCTCGCCCTGGAACCGCTGGAACATCTCGACATCCTCGGTGATGTGCTGAGCGAACAGCCCTTCCAGCAACTCACGCATCTCCGGCGACTGTTCCCGATCCATCCGGTAGCGCAGATCCTTCGGCTGCGACCGCCACCACCGCTCCTTCCCCTTGGCCAGTTCCGGCGCCTCTTCGATAAAGCCGTGTTCAGCGAGCTGCCGCAGGTGATAACTGGTCGCACCGGTGTTCTCCCCCAACCGCGCCCCCAACGCCGTAGCCGTCGCTGGCCCGTCCTCGGCCAGCGCACGAAGGATCCGCTGCCGCAAGGGATGCGCGAGCGCGCGCAGAGCCACGGGATCAGTGATCTCTCGGGGCGGTACCTCGTCAGCCATAGTTGCACAGTACTCTTTGCACAGATATCTATGCAAAGACTTCTATGCATCCCTGGCTCCAGCAACCCTGAATACAGCAAAAGACCCTCTCCGGACATCCGGAAAGGGTCTTGACCTTGGAGCCGCCTGCGAGAATCGAACTCGCGACCTTTTCATTACGAGTTGAGATCGACGTGTCTGCCGACAATCTTTCGACGTCCGCACCACCACGCGAACTGGAGAGATGCTTCCGCGGGGGTCTGGTCGCGTCCGGGGCCGTATGGGCGAGTTGTGACAACGCGGTGACACCTCCCGCCCGACGACGCCTCTTGAAGTCGAACACGGAGGCCGCCAGAGACGGACATCGCGCTTCCTCGACGTCCCGGGTAGAGAGGATTAGGGAGCGGAGCGGGCCACTGCCAGGAAGCGGGCAGGGTTGCTGAACAGCGATGACCGAAAGCAACCCTCGGCAATCGGTCGCGGCAGGACTAGTATGTATCTTGGCTCGCCGTTTCCAAACGAAAGGAGCGGTAACCAATGACCGTTTCTCCAGCCGGTAACTTCGGTGCGCAATATTTGCCAATATTCGATACACGCGACCGCGTTAATGTTGTTCCATGCGGCCACGGAGAATCGACATTCACATTTCTCAATCGCGTAGCGGGTGAGTATTGGGATCAGGTTCGAGATTTAATCCAGCGATGGGCAAACCGAATTGACGATCCCGCAGAATATAACGAGATCCGTAGCAGGTTTCTCACCCCAGATGACTATGCATTCCGCAGCACCTTCCTGGAACTCTACCTTCATGAAGCTTTGATTAGAGCCGGGTTTGTTGTAAAAATTCACCCGGACATTCCTGGCACTACGCGTCATCCCGACTTCCATGCGGAACGCGACGGCGAAGGCTTCTACCTAGAGGCGATCTCGCCCGCAGCAAGCGATGAGGTTAGAGGAAAGGCTGCTCGGACTGCTCAGGTATACGATGCAGTTAACGGAATAAAGAACGATGATTTCCTGATATACGTCACGGAACTGCATACCGGGAGCGGGCCGGTCAAGGTGTCACGCCTTCGGTCCGATCTGGAAGCCTGGCTAAATTCCTTCGATGTTGACGACTATCAACCCGGTGTGCCGTGGCCCGAGAAGGATTGGCAGGTCCATGACTGGAGCGCATCCTTCAAGGCGATCCCCAAGCCCGCTCACCGTCGAGGCGAACACGAACAAGCCATCGGCATATACCCAGCCGCCGTTGAGCGAATTGACGAAGCGCCGGTAATTCTTTCAGCTTTGCTCAAGAAACATAAAAGATATGGCACGTTGTCGAGTCCGTACGTGGTGGCCATCGGCATGTACATGTCCGATACAGATAGATGGCACACCAGTAACGCGTTGTACGGCACTTTGGAATATCCGCTAATCTTAAAAGAAGGGGCAGGGGTAGTCGAAGGGGAGCCGTTCCGCGGTCCAGATGGATACTTCGGGGTACCGGACACATGGAAAAATGAACATACATCTGCCGTTTTGCTGGTAAATCAATTGATGCCGTACTACTTTCATAAGCCTTCCGTTACCGATATCGACTTGTGGAGACATCCAGCCGCCCGCTATCCGCTTGCTGAAAATTTGGGGATGCCCTGGTCTGAAGTCACCTTCGATGCGGGGTTGCGGGTGACCCCAGAGTCGATCGACCGACTGGAATTCTTCGGCCTCGGCGGCGAATGGCCCAGTGGCGAACCCTGGCCAAGATAGCGGGTGACATCGAACCCCCGCCTTGCCCGCCTCGGCGACTTCCCCCGCCCCGCTTCCTCATAGTTGCCGCCCTGAAGCGAGGGAGGGCTTGTCAGGGATGGTGTAGCCACCGCGTAGCGGACGTCCATTACGGTCCTTGACCAGCCCGAGGGAGTTCACATCATTCGGCAATGAGGAGGCAGGGCACAACGACAGGTGGGTGAGCAGACTCCGGCAGGCCAGCATACTGCATCGATAGCAGAATCACATACATGCAACTACTACATGTTGGGGGCCTTCTCGAGGCTCGCTACTAGGGGTAGTATCTGATCTCGCCAACCCCTGCAAAGGGAACGAGCCCCATACGGGGCTACCGGCTGAGGCTCGTTCGGTTTGCACTTCTGCGGGGTTGTGCCAGCCGAACATACCTCAACCCGCTCGGTGCGGTATCAGATCGCCCGAGTTGCCGGTATGGACGTTGGCTGAAGGGAGCCAAATCATGGCTCGCAATGCACGGCATGTTGTGCCAGCTCAGCAAGGTTGGAAGGTCGTGAAGCCGGGTGCTTCCCGGGCAAGCGCGACGGCCCCTACCCAGAAGCAGGCCGAACAGATTGCCAAGCGGATCCTGGGGAATGACGGCGGTGGTGAGGCCGTAATCCATCGCCCCAATGGCCAGATCCGGGGGTCCGACACCGTCGCGCCCGGCAATGACCCCTTTCCGCCGGCGGGTTGATCACGACGGCAACTAAGCGGATCACCATCCGGCCGGACCGTCGTAAGACAATTACGTTGCTCGGACCTGTCGGGACGATCATCATCACGCCGAAGCCTCGGTAACCTCCGAAGCTTGGCCTAACACCGAGATGCCCGCAGCGGGAGAGTATTACCGCTGCGGGCATCGTCGTATCCCGAGCCTGGAACCGTCGCCGTTGACGGTCCCGCTGTCCGGCGTCATTGCCGGTTGGGCCGGAAGCCCCCGGGGGGGCTAGCTGGCGGCGCTGACGGGTTTGAAGAGGTCGGTGAGGGCCTGGGCGAGGCAGTCGGTGCACAGTGGCCAGCCGTGGAAGACGTAGGTGGCGGGTTTGGGGGCATCCGGCGCAAAGCGCGGTGATGGATGCCTCTCGGTACCGGCGTCTTTTGGGAGGCAACCATCGCCGGATGACCGGGCCGGGCGCCGGCAGATTCGTGCTCGGCAGCGGGAGGTAAGCCGGGTACGGCAGGCGAAGCGCCCACACTCCTTGGTAGATGCAGAAGCGACCAGGCATGTCCTGGAGCGACATTGCGGGAGTGAGCGCGGTTACCGACGTGCCGACGCGCCCGCTGGCCGTAGCTTGCGGAGGCGGGCGGGCGCGCGGCGCGGCGCGGCGGTAGCCGCGCGGGCGGCGCGCAGCGCCGCTCTTGATCCTGTATGGCCGAATTCGGCAACTACCGAACCAGCGGTCGGGCACAAGGCAGACGGGAGAAGTAGCCGAGCCACCGCCCGTACCAAGGGCATCCAAATGGATGTTGCAAGCGCATCCATAGCGGTGTAGCTTGGTGCTGTGCCGATCAAGGCGAACGAGTGCGTTGCTCCGACGTCAATGCACTTGTGGCACAACGATTCCGGCTCAACCAGCCGGTTCACGCAACCCACATTATGGAGATGTTCCGATGGCCCATGTGACCCAGATACACCGGAGAGCACCGCTGATTATCGTTGCCGCCGCGTGCGCGGACCTATTCGTTAGACGGGACGATCGGAGCACCTGATGGTCGCACCGAAACTCCACCTTGCATGAGTGACACCAGGGTCTAGAGAGGAGATCGGCCCCGACTTGAACGCCTTCCAATCCGTCCCGTCTAACGATGCCCAAGGACCGGACTGGAGGAATCTTGACCAGCAAGAACAAGAACGCGCCCCAGGGCCGCAAGGCCTATTTGAACGCGGGGCACGCCTGCCATGAACATCACGAGCAGGTCAGTGACGCCACTGTCGCAAACGACGAGATTGTCCGCAACCGGCCTAACGGTATCGACGATCGCATCGAGACCACGCTTGAGGTGAACAGCAAGACCTGGCCGTTCGAAGGTAAGGCGAAAGCGCACATGTCGATGCCGGTGATCGGCATCGGGTTCCTCGCGCTCTTCGCGGCGCCCTGGGCCACGCTCTATGTCAGCGCAGGAACGATTTCTGATAACTGGCGAGGCACGCTTGTGCTCATCGAGATCATCGCCATCATCGTGATGACGGTGCTGGTCGTCTACCGGCAGCGTAGGCACTGATCTCTTAACAGCACCGGCCTACCGGTTGTCAACATAGCGGGAGCAGGTACAGGAAAAATGGCAAATGCGAACACTGACAGGAGGAAAGGTAGTGACCGGCGGCTGACTTTTACTCAGACGCCGTACACGGCCGAGTTCTCGGAAAAACTGGCGAACGCCGCCGATATGACCAAGGCCGATCTGTACAACACGGCAATGCAGATACTTTCACTTATGGTCGGCGTGTACAGCAGCGCCGGCACCGAGTATGTCATCCGTGATGAGAATGCCGAGCTTTACCGCGAGGACCCTGCCCTGAAGGTGCTCCTCGGCGACATCCTGTCGTCTCTGCGGCAGCGCGAAGGCACGAGCCCGCACGAGCTCGTCTAAAGGTTTGGGGCCGGGCGTCTGGACGCCCGGCCCAGCCTTCCTTCTATGGGCAGACGCCCGTTCATGCGGGTGCAGCGACTCCGCCTCATGCTCAATCAGTTGATCTTCGTGTCGGTGGGCCCGGTTACGGTGACGCCTATGTCCGACACGGTATCCTTCAAGGATCTGGCGACCTCCGACCTCACCCTCGAAACGGTGTATTTGGGTGGCGCGGAAGGCAGTACAGGCAATGACGCTCTCGCCAAGCTACTGCCGGTAGGCAACCTGGGCGGCTTCCGCCCCAAGAGTTCACCCACGAAGGGCAAGGCCGCTTTCGTGGTCCTCTACACCAGCGGAACCAGCACCGACTGGCCCGACGAGCTCGATCCGCAGACCGGGATCTTCACCTACTACGGCGACAATAGGACGGCGGGAAGCGCGGATCTTCATAAGACCTCACGCCGTGGTAATGCCCTGCTGCACAGGGTTTTCGACGCCACACACGCAACCGCAGCCGAGCGCGAACAGGTCCCGCCGTTCCTGTTGTTCGAGAAGGCCCTTCCGGGCCGGGCCACGCGTTTCCGCGGACTGCTGGCTCCCGGCGCGGAGTCGGTGAGCGCCGACGATGACCTCGTGGCCATCTGGCGCACCAAGGACAAGGTGCGGTTCCAGAACTACCGGGCGAGGTTCAGCGTGCTCGACGTAGGCAAGGTGGAGCGCGCGTGGATCGACGATCTCATAGCCGGCACGGCACCGGTGGCAAGTGTGCATTGCCCGCCGGCGTGGCGCAGGTGGGTGAAGAGCCGTAGCTACGACACGCTGATCGCTCCGTCGACCACGATCATCCGGAGCAAAGCCGATCAACTGCCCGCCGACAAGGCCGGTCAGAAGATCCTGGCCGCTATCCATGAGCATTTCGACGGGCGCCCGCATGATTTCGAGAAGTGCGCGGTCGCGATCTGGCGGATGTTGGCCCCGGCGACCACGACGTGCGATGTGACCCGGCCGAGTCGTGATGGCGGCCGCGATGCCGTCGGGCAGTACCAGCTCGGCCCGGCCGCGGATCCGGTTTTGATCGACTTCGCGCTCGAGGCCAAGTGCTACAAGGCGTCGAACTCGGTCGGCGTCAAGGAGATGGCCCGGCTGATCTCCCGGCTGCGCCACCGGAACTTCGGTGTCTTCGTCACGCTGTCGTACTTCGCTTCCCAGGTCTACGACGAGGTTCGCAGCGACGGCCATCCCATCGCCTTGATCTGCGGTGCCGATGTCGTGAACACACTCAAGATCCACGGGTACGGGGATCTGGCCGCGGTGAAAGGCTGGCTGCAAACGCTGTTCCCTCCAGCTGCTTGAGGTCGGGTGGCAGCGGACAACCTCGGACAGGTGCACCGCCGAGCGGAACCGCGGCAATGATCGAGGCATCCAACCGGGCATGGACACGACTTCTGAGTTCGACGCCGACCCTTGGGACGGCTACACGGCCGAGGGTCTGTTGAGTCAATGTCAACGCTTCGAGGAGTGGCTGAGCGGGGACTACTTCACCAACGTCCGCCCGCCTGATTGGAAGCCGTGGCCGACCAGTCCCGGCTGATATCGAATCGCGTCTGATCGCCTCCCCGCGAGCAGCGCCCCGTCTGGCATAGTTCGAAACTATGTTCGAGTGGAACGAGGGCTTGCGGGTGGGTGAGCGCGTCGCCTGGTGGGCCGACAAGCATGGCCTCGGCGTCGCCTCGGACCACCCCGACGCCGTCCGCCGCCAGGGTCTGATCGACTACGTGCTTCAGCATCCGTTGTTCCCGAGCACGGTGGTCGCCTACAGCGTGAAGTGCGAGAGCATCACCGGTCCGTACATCGTGATGCTGCGACCAGACCACGGCCACCAGCCGACGCGCGATCACACGTAATAACATCCCCGCATGCATCGGCCATGACCTCGCAGCCGATCGGGAATCGCTGGACGCGATTTCACTCAGCGATAACGCGGCGCGCGTATCCAGCGTCAACCAGTCGGGAGTATGCCTTCCGCACTTCGGCGGGCATCTCCTGCTCGATTGCCCAGTTCTTCTCCGCGTAGACCCAGATCCGTTGCGTGTCACCGACAAGCATGTTGATCACCCGATCAACGTCGCCGATGCTCGGAAGGTAGTCGTCTAGCGTCAGCGACCGCGACCCACAGATGACTTCAACCGCAGGCCATCGCTTGCGGCAGATGGCGTAGCTTCGGCGCTCCTGGTACGGGCGTGAGACGAGCAGGACCGATCGTACGTCCCGGTCCTGGAGGAGGGCTCGGGTGAAGTCGATGTTCTCTCCGGTGTTGGTGGCACGCGGTTCCACCAGGATCACATCTTCTGGCACGCCGAGTTCGATTGCGCGTTCGCGGAAGTGCATGGCTTCGCCCCGCGGGAAGAGTTCCCTGGTCGTCGGGGCGTTGGCGCCGGTGAAGACGATCAGCGGGAACATGCCGTCGTGATAGAGCTCGGCGATGCGGTCTGCTACGCCGAGGTCGTGGCCTCCCAGACCGATGCCGACGTCGACGGGGCGTGGTGCGTGATGCATTTGGTTGTAGTCCCAGAGGGTTTCAACCTCAGAGCGCAGCTCCTCGGGCACGCCGGCGTCTGGCATGGAGCGATCCCTTCTAGTCGGGGAGCTTGAAATCGTATGTCCAGGAGAACCTGGACGCGGCGTGGACACCGCGGGCGAACTCGATGATTACGTCATTGGTGGTGTAGGTCCGGCGGGTCAGGATCATCACAGGCTCGCCGGTGAGTAGATCGAGCGCCTGTGTCTCTTCCGGAGTTGGCATGCGGGCGCAGATCGTCTCGGTCATGTGGTCGGGTTCGTAGCCTTGCATGGTCAGCACTGCGAAGCCACCACCCCGACCGGCGGGGCCTGGCGTCGGGTCGACCAAGGGCGTGCCCTCGACATGTTCGGGCAGGTAGTAGCTGGTCAATGTGTGGGTTGGCTGATCCCCGTCGCGAACGGTTCGAGCACGTTCGTAGACAGGCGATTTCGGTTCGATACCGAACGCTGCGGCTACTTCGGGATCAGCCTCGACCAGCGAGACCGTTTGGGTTTGGTCGGTCAGCTTCCACGGTCGACCAGAAGCCTCGCGGTCGGCCACGAAGGCGACAGTATCGCCGTACTTCCACTTCTTTTTCGCGTAGCGGTCCACTCCGAGTCGCTTCATCGGTGGGCGCTCGCGGACAACCGTGCCCCGACGCCTGATCGGCGTGACGAGGCCTTCGACCTCTAGCAATCCAACCGCTTGGCGGACCGTCTTGATGTTGACACCGAAGCGGGTGGCGAGCTCGTCCTGCTTAGGCAGCGTCGAACCTGGGGCGTACTCGCCCTGCTGGATGGCCTCGCGCAGGCTGGCTGCCACATCGCGGTAACCGCTCATGTTGATGTTGTCCTTTCGTCTCGGTGCCGCACCTATTAAGAGTAGCTGTAATCACGATATCCATATTTTCGGCCAATTACATCTGGTTCTATTGCGCAGCTCACCTGCGCATGGTCCGATAGAGCTGGTTCTATTAAACCGCTCTACGACCAAGGAGACAACGAGATGGCGCTCAAAGATCTGCGATTCCAGATGACCTTCTTCCAGGCGTTCGAGAAGGCTCTGCTGCTCGTCGGGGACATCGAACCCGACACCGAGTACAACCAGAACCGCAACGCTCCGGCCCGCCAGAAGGTGGATCCGGTGACCGGGCTGCGGCAATGGAAGGCCACCTGCACCGATCCATCGGAATCGAATCCGAAGCGTTCGAGTGTTCAGGTGATCTTTCTGGCCGACGTGGCACCGATCCCCCATGGCGCAGAGCTGATCTCGGGTACGGGCCTGCGGGTGATCGAGCTCGAGAACATGACCTTGCAGCCGAAGGTTACCGGTCAGGGTGAGTTCAAGACCCTCGGCTGGACGATCCGGGCCACGGGCATCAAGGGCGATACCTCCGGGGCCAAACAGGCACCGGCCGATCCGGGTGCTGCACGTCCGTCCACCAAGGCGGCGTGATGGATACGGCGGACCGGTCGACGGGAATGCGCTTCGCGCGCTGGTCCGCCGTGATCATCATCGTGGCGGTCGGACTCGCGGCGTTCCGGCTGTCCTTCGCGACCCTGCGAGACCTCGCGATCCTGGCCCACATCCCGCCCGGGGATGCCTGGCTGTTTCCGGTGATCGTGGACGGCACCATTGTCCAGGCCACTCTCGGGGTTCTGGTGCTGGCGAAAAGCCCTCAACGGCAATGGTTCATCGGGGTACTGGTCATCGGCGCCCTGGTGTCGGTGGTCGGGAACTCACTGCACGCTGTTGCCGCCGGCCGCGAACTGCCCTGGTGGGCCTCGGCCCTGGTGGCTGCGGTCGCCCCGATATCCCTGCTCGTCGACACGCACGGCTTAGCGGTGCTGTTCCGTGCAGCACAACAACATTCAGCCTCCGACACGGTGCGAGAACCGGTCATCGAGGCCAACGCTGCCAGCGACGCGGAACCAGAAGTGGTTGCTGCTCCTGCTGTTTCGCAGCCTTTGCCGGAGTCCGCGGCTTCGGTGTCACCTATTCGTTCTTCGCGACCGGAACAGCCGATGCTGCCGATCGCGGTCCCTGTCGGAGGTATATAAATCATGAGCGTCTACCTGACCACTACCCATTACATCGACGGCAGTGCCGACGCTGAGATCGATGTCAGCTACGAGCCCGCTCACGGCTACACCTACGGCTCGGCTGGGGAGTACAGCGGGCACGCCGGCGCCGCGATCTGGGTGCGCTACGGGTCGAAAGCGTCCCTGGCACTCAGCATCGAAGATGCCCAGCTGCTGGCCGCAGGTCTGATCAAGGCGTTGACCGATCACGAACTGGCGATCGAGTTCACTGCGGTCGACCTGACCAAGAAGCAGGTGGCGTGGGGGTCACCGAGTTGTTCACCCGCCCGATCCTGGCCGCGATGCTGGCCCTGGCCCTGCTCGTCGTGATCCCGGCCGCACTGCTGCTGACCACCGACCGCGACACCACCGTAGTCATCCCGCAGACCCCCGACCGTCCGGACGGCTGCATCATGTTCTGCCCGGAAACCCCTGCCGTGGTGGGTGATCAGTCATGACAAACACGATCCTGCTCTCCTACGGCGCGATGATCGGCGGATCAGCCGGCCTGTGGTGGCTGAGCTCGCTGCTGCCGAGTCGCACGCCTGAAGTGGTGACAGTCGCTGACATCGTCGCCGAGGCCCCGCTCGAATTGCGCACCGCGGTAAGCATTCTCACCGACCACGACCAGCTCACACTGATGTTCGCCGCTCTCGGCCTCGGATCGGCGGAGGGCGGGTTCCCGAAACTGGATGGCGTCTACTACACCGACCACGGCCTCAGCGTGGAAGTCCTGATGCTGGGCGGCCAATCCCTCACCGATTGGTCCAAGCAGGAAACCTTGGACCAGTTCGCCACCTATATGCAGGTCCCGGAGGTAACCGCGGTCTCTCCGGAACCGTCCTGGGTTCGTCTTCAGGTGCGGGTGTTCGACACCCTCGCTGCCCCGGCAACGGCGCCGGCCGCAGTCCACAACGACGTGGACCTGGAGGCGATCCCGGTCGGGGTCACCGAAGACTTCGACACCTGGCGCCTGAAGGTCCTGTACTCCCACATCCTGCTCGCCGGTGCCACCGGCTCGGGCAAGGGCTCGGTGCTGTGGTCGATCATCGCCGGTCTCGGCCCTGCCATCCGTGACGGCCTGGTCGATCTGTGGCTGGCTGATCCGAAGGGTGGTGTGGAGTTCGGGCGCGGAGAGAACAAGCTGTTCGTCCGCTTCACCACCGACAACCCGACCATCCTCGCCATGCTCGCCGAAGCCGTGGAAGTGATGCAGGAACGGTTGGCGAGTATGCGTGCCGCGGGTGTGCGCAAGCATGTCCCGACCGCAGATGAGCCGTTGATCCTGATCATCATCGACGAAGCCGCGGCACTGTCCTCCTACGCCGAGCGTGACGAGCAGCAGGAGTTCCGGCGCCTGACCGGTCTGCTCCTGTCGCAAGGGCGTGCTGCGGCTGTGAGTGTGGTTGCCGCACTGCAAGATCCGTCGAAGGAGACGATGCCGAATCGGCAGTTGTTCCCGGTGCGGATCGGGTTGCGCCTGGATGAGCCGACCCAGACCAGCATGGTCCATGGTCAGGGTGCTCGTGATCGTGGTGCGCGGTGTGACCGGATCACTGAATCCACTCCCGGTGTCGGCTACGTCGGTGAGGACGGCACCTCGGAGTTTGTGCGGGTGCGTGCCTACTGGCAGTCCGATGCCGATATCGACCGCATCATCGACACCTACACCCCGGCCCCGGTGATCGAAGCTCCCACAACTGATTACAGCGGTTTCAATCCCGACGATCTCGGCGACGAGGACGGAGTGGCGGCATGAAGACCGGATTCGTGTCAGAGACGCACGTGGTCATCTACTGCGATGGCTGCGGTGACACCTACAGCGACCAGAGCGGCGAGAGTGTCTGCTTCGACTCGGTGCACCAGGCCGTCACCTACCTCAACGTCCAATCCGCCGGCCTCGGTTGGCATTACGACGGTGACCGAGTCCTGTGCGACGGCTGCCGAGCCTCAGCGCAGTGCGAACAGCGCGGTCACGAATTCCCCCGCCCGCGCATCCCAGCCCGGCTGCTGCTGAGCGCCCCCCATCCACGTGCCTGCTCGGTGTGCGGAATCAACGAAAACGAGGCCCAGCCATGAACACCGACCCCGACGACGACAACGTCATCGACCTCCAGGCCCGGCGGCGATGCCGACTAGAACGCGCCGGTGCCGACCCACTCCAGGTGGCAGTGGGGCTGTGGGCCGAAACCGGCGACCTTCCGGCCTGGGACCACGGATATGACGACGGAGACGCGGCGTGAGTGTGCGCGAACCGGTGCAGTGGGGCGTGCTGATCGGACGGTCGGTGCGCCCTCTCCCGCAAGCACGCCACCTCACAGCGGCTCTGCTGTTCGCCGAGAGGGCAACCCGCGGTGCACAGCCGAAATCGCTAGTGGTCTACCGACGTTCCGACGAAGACCTGTGGCGGATGTGGAGCACAGACAAGCCCATCGCCACCCAGCTCAGTTTCGACCTCGCCGACGAGGAGGCCTCGCAATGACCGCGACGATCGACTTGGACGCTCCCCTGGCCCGGCAGACTGCCGCAGCTCGGCGTGCGATGCCGAACCTGCACGAGGTCGCTCAGGCCGCCGCCGAGAAGTACGAGGTGTGCAAACGCCCCATCGCGATGCGAGTGGAAGACCCGCGCACCGGCTCGGTCACCTATGAGGGTGCCCCGTGCAAGTCGACGATCGAATCGGTGTGCCCGGCGTGCGCGAAGGCGAATCGGCTGCTGCGGATCACCCAATGCCGCGAAGGCTGGCACGCCGAAACCGAACCTGTCGAACCCGACTCGGATCCGACCGAAAAGCAGGTCGAATTGCTCACCGCGCGTGCGGATCTCGTCGGTCAGTACCAGCAAGCAGTCGCTGCCTGCGATGAAGAGCTGGCCGATGGGATCCGGGAGTTGGTGCGCGATCTCGATGAAGAGCTGCGGGAAACCGGCCTTCGTGGTCGGCTCCCGGGTCTGGATGCCGTGGCGAAGGATCGGCGTCGACGTTCCACCCGCCGGCGCCAGGACGTCCCGGACCTTCCGCGGTTGAAGGTCGCGAAGACCACGGTCGGCAAGGTCTACGCCGGGAAACATCAGCCTTCGATGTTCGTCACGCTGACCATGCCCTCCTATGGCCGTATCAACGCCGATGGAGCGACCGACCGTGACGGCACGGTGTGCTCGGACGGCTCCCCCGTCGACCCCGGCAGCTATGACTACACGGCTGCGGCTCGGGATGTCGTGTTCTTCTCCAAACTGGTCGACCGCTGGATCCAAAATCTTCGCCGTGCGGTCGGCTGGGAGGTCCAATACTTCGCCACCGTCGAACCGCAGAAGCGTGGTGCCCCGCATCTGCACATCCTGTTCCGTGGCACCGTCTCCCGCGAGCTGCTCAAGCAGGTGACCGCGGCGACCTATCACCAGGTGTGGTGGCCCTACTTCAATCCTGAGGACAAGCTCTACGGCGGTGGGAACCAACCGGAGTGGGACCACAAGAAGGCCACGTTCGTCGACCCGCGCACCGGGAAGTCCTTGGGGTACTGGGATGACGTGCTCGATGTCCTGGATACCGTCGATGACCTGGAACCGGCGCACGTTGTGCGTTTCGGCGTGCAGATGGACCCCAAGCACATCACCGGCGTGCTCGCGGGCACCGAGAAGGCCGGCCGCACCATCGGCTACGTCACCAAGTACCTGGTGAAGTCCATCTCCGAAATCGTGGAGCCGCAATCGGATCGGGCCGCCGACCACTACGACCGGTTACATGCCGCCCTTCAGAACGTGCCTTGTTCCCCGCGGTGCGCGGTGTGGCTGGAGTACGGCATCGTCCCCCAGGGCGCCAACGAGAAGACGACTCCCGGCCGCTGCAAGGGCAAGGCACACCGACGAGACACCCTCGGACTCCCGGGTCGGCGCGTTCTGGTCTCGCGCCGCTGGTCCGGTAAGACGCTCCCCGATCACAAGGCCGACCGTGCCGAGTTTGTTCGGCAACTGCTGGCCTCGGTGGGAATCGAGAAGCCCGATACCTCGCATCTGCGGGTGACACCGGTGGAGGCCGGCGACAAGTCCCGGCCATTGCGAGAGCACCTGATCATGGGCGCGATCTCCAAGCGGACAGCCTGGCGCGCGCAATACAACAGAGCCCGGCTGGCAGCCGAACCGCCAGGGCCGCAGAAAACTTCGGCAACTCCACTGGCAGCGTAGAAGGGATTGGGTCATGTCGCAGCTATTGACGGAACAGGAAGTCCGGAAGCTGATCCCGGTGGGTCACAGCAAGTACTACGAGCTGATCGCGTCGGGTGAACTGCGCTCGGTCAAGATCGGTCGTAGGCGCTTCGTCACAGCGCAGGCCGTCGCGGAGTTCATCGCGAAGTTGGATGAAGATGCCCTCGATCAGGCGGCGGCATGAGTAGGCGACAGCTACCCCCGCAGATCGAGAAGATCACTCTGAAAAGTGGAGCGATCCGGTATCAGGTGACCGCTGAAGCGGGGACGGACCCCGAGACGGGCAAGCGCCGGCAGACGAAGAAGCGCTACCGCAGCGAGGCTGAAGCCCGCGATGCTCTGGCCGACACGTCGATGGCTGTCCGCCGAGGCACCTACGTCCCGAACTCGACATTGACGGTGGAACAGGCGTGCGAGGACTGGTTGGCTGGCAAGCGAGTCCGCGGGACAACTGCCTCCAACTACAGAAACGCGCTCCAGCCCGTCCGTGATCGGTACGGGGCCGAGGCAGTACAGAAACTGTCGAAGCGCCACCTCGATGACCTCGTGACCGATCTGCTCACCGGGTCCGCGAAGAAGGCCAACGGCAAGAACCGGCGCCCGTGGAAACCCCAGACGGTTAATGCCACTCTCGACCGGTTCGAGACGGTGTTGGAATCACTGATCGCCGAGGGGAAGTTGGTCCGCAACGTCGCCGCACTGGTCGACCGCGTGCCGACCGGGCCGAAGAAGAAGCACGTCACCTACTCCGAGGCCGAGGTACGCAAGGTCCTGGCAGTCGCGTCCGACGATCGCAATCGCCACGCTTGGCACCTGGCATTGTCGGGCCTGCGCCGCGGTGAGATCGGTGGATTGCGCTGGACGGATGTCGACCTGGACGCCGGAGAGCTGACGATCTCCAACAATCGTGTATCGGTGAACGGCAAGGCCGAAGAATACGATCCGAAGTCCGAGGATTCCGGGCGGACCTTGCCGCTCACGCGCACGTTGACGGCGGAACTCCGGGCGGCACGCAAGCGGCAGGCAGCCGAGAAGTTGGCACTCGGTGAGGCGTACGGGCCTGGCACCCATGTGGTGATCAACGAGGCTGGCGCGTCCTATCACCCGGACACCCTGACCGACTACTGGGAGAAGATCACCAAGACCGCCGAGGTACGCAGGATTCGCCTGCATGACGCGCGCCACACTTGTGGGACCCTGATGCACCTGCAGGGGGTCCCGATCGCCGTGATCTCGGAGTGGTTGGGGCACGCGGACAGCGCGTTCACGATGCGTACCTACGTGCACTCGCAGAACGATGCGCTGGTCTCGGCGGCGGGCACTCTGGAGGCGCTTGTGGCAAAGCGTGACAAGACGGGGAATGCTCCGGCTCGGCGGAAGCGGAGGAAAGGTCGGAAAGCGGCTGGTTAGGACCGCTTTCCGAGTGGAGCCGCCTGCGAGAATCGAACTCGCGACCTTTTCATTACGAGTGAAGCGCTCTACCGACTGAGCTAAGGCGGCGTGCCCATACGGGCGTCGCGAGTCTATCGTCTCGGTGTCCAGATCGCGAAAACGGCAGGTCAGGAAGTCTGGGCGGCGATGAGGGTGGCGACCATGGCGGCCAAGGCGAAGCGGGGTTTGACGTTGGTGTCGAGGGCTTCGCGGCAGGCGAGGACGGCTTCGATGGAGCTGAGCAGGCCCTCGGGGCGGACACGGTCGGCGAGATCGTGGATCTGGTCGGTGATGTCGGGGTGGGTGAGGGTGACGCCGGAACCCTTGCGGGCGGCGCCGAATTTGATGGCGAGCGCATCGCGGTAGACGCCGGCGACATCGATGAGGGCGCGGTCGAGGGCGTCGCGGCCGGTGCGGGTGGCGCGGGATTTCTGGCGGCGTTCCAGATCTTTCAGGACACCCGCCGAGCCGCGGGTCGCGCCGGCCGCGCCCTTGCCGGTACCGCCGGCGCCCATGGCGGTGGCGAGTTCGTCGCGTTCACGCTCGTCCCGGACGGCGCTCATCTGCTTGGCTTCGTCGTCGGCGGACTTCACGAGTTCGTCGGCGGCGGCGTAGGCGGCGCCCGGGCGCCCGGCGGCGAAGACCAGGGCGAGCGCGCGCTGGCGGCGGTCGCGCGCTTCCTCGTCGGTGGCCAGGCGGCGGGCCCGGCCGACGTGGCCGCCGCTGATGGAAGCCGCCCAGGCAGCCGTCTTCTCGTCGAGCTGGTCGCGTTCGTGCAGTACCCGCGCGATGGCGGGGACCGACGGTGTGACCAAATGCACGTGCCGGCAGCGCGAGCGCAGGGTGATGGAGATGTCCTCTGGGTCTACCGAGGGCGCGCACAGCAGGAAGACCGTGCGGTCCGGCGGCTCCTCGACGACCTTCAGCAGCACGTTGCCCGCGGCCTCGGTGAGCCGGTCGGCATCCTCGATGACGACCACCTGCCAGCGCCCGGTGCTGGGCCGGCGCGCGGCGATCTGCACGATCTCGCGCATCTCCTTGGTGCTGATACTCAGCCCCTCGGGGACCACCCGGCGCACGTCGCCGTGCGTGCCCGCCATGGTCGTGGTGCAGGCATGGCAGCGGCCGCAACCGGGTGTACCGGAATCGGTGCATTGCAGGGCGGCCGCGAAACACAGTGCCGCGGTAGACCTGCCCGAGCCGGGCGGGCCGGTGAACAGCCAGGAGTGCGTCATCGCGCCTTCGATGACGTCGGCGCGGGCCGCCACGGCGGCAGCCGTCAGCTCGGACTCGACCGTATCCTGGCCGACCAGACGATCGAAGACACCTGCCACGGGCTACACCATATAGGGCGGCACCGACAGGTCAGGACACTCGGCTGTAGGTGCTGTTCTGGCCGTCCAGCTCTTCGCGGATGATGTCCGCGTGGCCGGCGTGCTGCGAGACTTCCCGCAGGATATGCAGGAACGTGGTCCGCACCGACTGCCAGACCTGCCCCTCCACCCACGGGTTGGTCGGCGTCGGAATGGAGGTGTCCAGACTGTCGACCGTGCGGATCAGCTCGGCGGTGGCCACCGCGGCCGCGTCCCAGGCGGCCAGCAGTTCGGCCACCGTCTCCCCCGGCGCCATCACGTACTCGCCGCCGAACGCGGCGACGTCCATGGCGGCGTTCTCGTCGCGATCGACGATCACCTTGGTCCAGTGCCGCTCACAGTTGTTCAGGTGATGCAGCAGACCACCCAGGGTCAGCTCGCTGACCGTGGTGCGCTTGCGCGCCTGCTCTTCGTCGAGCCCACGCACCGTGATCTTGAACAGCTCACGCTGCTCGGCGAGTATCGCGATCAGATCCTCGCGTTCCTGATCGATGGCCATGTCGAACCGTCCTCAGGCCTTCTTGGTGGCGGTCTTCTTCGCGGCGGTCTTCTTGGCCGTCGTCTTCTTGGCCGCTGCCTTGGCGGTGGTTTTCGCGGCTGTCTTCTTGGCCGGCGCCTTCTTCGCGGCGGCCTTCTTGGTCGTCTTCTTCACCGGCCCACGCGCCCGCCGATCGGCCAGCAGCTCCGAAGCCCTTGCGTCGGTGATGGTTTCGACCTCGTCACCCTTACGCAGGCTGGCGTTGGTCTCACCGTCGGTGACGTACGGGCCGAAGCGGCCGTCCTTGATCACCATCGGCTTGTCGGTGGCGGAGTCGTTGCCGAGTTCGCGTAGCGGGGCGGCGCTGGCCGCCTGCCGGCCACGGCGCTTGGGTTCGGCGTAGATCTTCAGCGCCTCATCCAGCGTGACCGTGAAGATCTGATCCTCGGTCGCCAGCGAACGCGAGTCCGTGCCCTTCTTCAGATACGGGCCGTAGCGGCCGTTCTGCGCGGTGATCTCTTCCTTGGACTCCGGGTCGAGACCGACCACGCGCGGCAGCGAGAGCAGCTTCAGCGCGTCGTCCAGTGTGATGGTCGCCAGATCCATCGACTTGAGCAGCGATCCGGTGCGCGGCTTCGGCGCGGCGGCCTTCTTCGTGGTCTTCTTCGCCGGAGCCGCGGGCGCGGCGTCGGCGGGCGGCTCGGGCAGGATCTCGGTCACGTACGGACCGAAACGTCCTTCCTTGGCGACGATTTCGTTGCCGGTCACCGGATCGGGGCCGAGCTTGCGACCTTCCTGCGGCGTCGAGAAAAGCTTCTCGGCGACCTCGGCGGTCAGCTCGTCCGGCGGCAGATCGTCGGGCAGATTCGCCCGCTGCGAGATCGAATCCCCTTCGGGGTCATCGGGATTGGTGACCATCCGCTCCAGGTACGGACCGAACCGGCCGACCCGGACCACCACGTCGCGACCTTCGTCATCGACGAAGAGCTTGATCGAGTTGACCTCGCGGGCATCGATGTCGTCGAGCTGCTCGCCGACCATCTTCTTCAGGCCACCCGAGCGCGCGACCGAACCGTCGACACCGTGATCGCCACCGAAGTAGAAGGAGGACAACCAGTTTCCGCGCTGCTCGCGCCCACCGGCGATGGCGTCGAGGTCGTCTTCCATGGCGGCGGTGAAGTCGAAGTCGACCAGCCGGCCGAAGTAGGCCTCCAGCAGACCGATCACCGCGAACGCCACCCAGGACGGCACCAGCGCGCTACCGCGCTTGTAGACATAGCCGCGGTCCAGGATCGTCTTGATGATCGAGGCATAGGTCGACGGACGACCGATGCCGAGCTCTTCCAGCGTCTTGATCAGCGAGGCTTCGGTGAAACGCGCGGGCGGGTTCGTGCTGTGCCCATCGGGATTCAGCTCCACCGCGGTGACGCCCTGGCCCTGCTCCAGCGCGGGCAGGCGGGACTCGGCGTCGTCGGACTGGCCGCCGGCCTCCTCGTCCACACTCTCCACGTAGGCCTTGAGGAAGCCCGCGAAGGTGATGGTGCGGCCGGAGGCGGAGAACACGCACTCCTCGCCGGTGCCCGCGACGCCGGTGATGCGCAGCGTCAGCGTGGTGCCTTTGGCGTCGGCCATCTGCGAGGCGACGGTGCGCTGCCAGATCAGCTCGTAAAGCTTGAATTCGTCGGTGTCGAGCCGCGCGTGCAGCTGACCCGGCGTCTGGAAGGTATCGCCGGAGGGGCGGATCGCCTCGTGTGCCTCCTGCGCGTTCTTCACCTTGCGGGTGTACTGACGCGGCGACGGCGAGACGTAATCCGGACCATAGAGTTGCGTAGCTTGCGAACGCGCGGCGTCGATCGCGGACTGCGACAGCGTGGTCGAGTCGGTACGCATGTAGGTGATGTAGCCGTTTTCGTAGAGCCGCTGGGCGACCCGCATGGTGCGCTCGGAGCTGAACCGCAGCTTGCGGCCCGCCTCCTGCTGCAACGTCGAGGTCATGAACGGCGGATACGGTTTGCGCGAGTACGGCTTGGACTCCGCGGAGGAAACCACCAGGTCGGCGCCATCGAGGGCCTCGGCTAGGCGGCGGGCGTGCGCCTCGTCCAAGACGACGACGCCGCTGCCCTTGAGCTGACCGTCGGAGCCGAAGTCACGGCCGCTGGCGACGCGGGAGCCGTCGACCTGGACCAGGCGCGCGCCGAAGGTCCGCGGATTGGAGGCGTCGGACTCGGTGGCGGTACCGGCATCGAGTTTGGCTGCGATATCCCAGTATTCGGCCGACCGGAACGCCATCCGCTCGCGTTCGCGGCGCACGATCACCCGGGTCGCGACGGACTGCACGCGGCCCGCCGACAGCTTCGGCATGACCTTCTTCCACAGCACCGGACTGACTTCGTAGCCGTAGAGGCGGTCCAGGATGCGGCGGGTTTCCTGCGCGTCGACCAGGTCGTTGTCGAGCTCACGGGTGTCGGCGGCGGCGGCCTGAATGGCCGGCTCGGTGATCTCGTGGAACACCATGCGCCGCACCGGCACCTTGGGTTTGAGCGTCTCCAGCAGGTGCCAGGCGATGGCCTCGCCCTCGCGGTCGGGGTCGGTGGCGAGGTAGAGCTCGTCGGCGTCCTTGAGCAGGCTCTTGAGCTCGGCGACCTTCGTCTTCTTCTCCGGGCTCACCACGTAGATGGGCTCGAAATCATGATCGACGTCGACGCCTAGGCGGGCCCAGGACTCGCCCTTGTATTTGGCGGGCACGTCCGCGGCACCGCGCGGAAGGTCCCGAATATGACCGACAGAGGCTTCGACCACATAGTTACGACCCAGGTATGGCGCAATCTTGCGGGCCTTGGTCGGGGACTCGACGATCACGAGACGACGCAGGGGACGGCCCTGGTCGGCTGAACCGAGGTCTCGTGCTGCCACCGGCGAATACACCTTTCCTTCTCGACCCGCGTGACGCTGGTGCGTCTACTACCGCGGTTGGGGTAAGCGATGACAACCTCTGCCGCCGCTACCGGACACGTTTATACCTTGACGGTGGCTGCGGGTGTTGATTGCTTGCGACCCCGAACCACCGAGCGTACGTGGTAACCGGAACCCAGTATGCAGTGTGTGGAGCGGAAGGTGCCGTATGCCACTCGGTGCGTGCCCTACCCCAGATATAGCTCGTCCCCCACCTCCGTTACCGGGGGTGAGGGACGAGCTGGGGATTGCGTCACTCAGCTGAGCGCGCGAACTCCGGTGGCCTGCGGGCCCTTGGTGCCCTGGCCGACCTCGAACTCGACCTTCTGGTTTTCTTCGAGAGTACGGAAGCCCGAACCCTGAATCTCGGAGTAGTGGACGAAGACGTCAGCGGAGCCGTCCTCGGGCGCGATGAAGCCGAACCCCTTCTCCGCGTTGAACCACTTCACAGTTCCCTGTGCCATTCTGTTCCTTCTCTTTTCTACCGGAACGGCGGACAACTGGGTTCGTCCACCGGGCCCGTTCCGACCGTTGTACTGTTGGTTCCCCCTGCAGGAAAGCACCAAGCACACCGTTCGCAACATCGATCCTGCTGACGGTTTGGACTTTGGATCCGTCCCTCGAACACAGAAGCTTGCGACCAGGAACCAGTGAACCATGTCTCTGAGCAATTCGACAGTCGAGTTACCGACAATTTGCAAAAAACTTGATCTTGCGAATGCGCAGGTGAGGGACACAATGGGTGAATCCGGACTCAAGGTTCGTTTGCCTCTAGATAACCTAGTGAGCATCTGGCAAACCCCCTGTGACCCGGGTCGCTATTTGGTATCGAAATGGCAGGTAGGGGTTGCTAACCACACACGTTTCACACTTTCCCGGCGTGTCGGACGTGCCGCGTCGTGAATCCGCACGAGCCGGCAACCCTGGCGCACAGTCTCGGCGAGCTCAGCTATGGGCGATCGTTGCTGAATCGTGTCCTCCCCGGTGACCCCCGACTCACCCATGTCGTAGAGCTACCAGCGCGGCCCGCGAGCAGCACGGATTGGCCCGCCTGGGCGGCGCCGGAGGTGGTCGGCGCGCTGCACGCGACCGGCATAGAAAAGCCCTGGAGTCACCAGACCCGGACCGCCGATCTCGCCGCGAGCGGCCGGCACGTCGTCGTCAGCACCGGCACAGCATCCGGAAAGTCGCTGGGGTATCAGCTGCCCGTCCTCACCGCATTGCGCGAGGATCCCCGGGCCACCGCCCTTTATCTGGCGCCGACCAAGGCGCTGGGCGCCGATCAGCTGCGCGCGATCGGCGAGTTGACGCACGAGGGGCCACTGCGCGAAATCCATCCCGCCACCTACGACGGCGACACCCCGGCCGAGATCAGGCAGTGGGTCCGGGCCAACGGCCGCTGGATCTTCACCAACCCCGACATGCTGCACCTGGGCATACTCCGGTCGCATCAGCGCTGGGCCCGGGTATTGAAGCGGCTGCGCTACGTCGTGATCGACGAATGCCACGCCTACCGCGGGGTCTTCGGCTCGCACGTCGCGCTGGTGCTGCGGCGGTTGCGGCGCATCGCCCAGTACTACGGAGCGGACCCGGTGTTCGTGTTGTGCTCGGCCACCACCGCCGAACCCGCGGCTGCCGCATCCCGGCTGATCGGGGCGCCCTGCGTCGCGGTGACCGAGGACGGATCGCCGCAGGGTGCGCGCACCATCGCGCTGGTCGAGCCGCCCTTGACCACGCTGACCGGCGAAAACGGTGCGCCGATCCGGCGTTCGGCCACGTCCGAGGCGGCCGGGATCATGGCGGATCTGGTGACCGAGGGTGCGCGGACGCTCACCTTCGTGCGCTCCCGGCGGGCCGCCGAACTCGTCGCCATGGACACCCGGCAGCGGTTGCTCGACGTGGATCCCGAGCTCGCCGAACGGGTGGCCGCCTATCGGGCCGGATACCTCGGCGAAGACCGGCGGGCCCTGGAAGCGGCGCTGTCCGACGGCACCCTGCTCGGCGCCGCCACCACCAACGCGCTGGAGCTCGGCGTGGATATCGCCGGGCTGGACGCGGTGGTGATGTCCGGCTTCCCGGGGACCGTGGCCTCGTTCTGGCAGCAGGCCGGGCGGGCCGGGCGGCGCACCCAGGGCTCGCTGGTCCTGCTCGTGGCCAGGGACGATCCGCTCGATACCTACCTGGTGCGGAATCCGGCGGCGCTGCTGGACAAGCCGATCGAGGCCACCATCACCGACCCGCACAATCCCTATGTCCTGGGGCCGCAGTTGCTCTGCGCGGCGCTGGAACTGCCGCTCACCGACGCCGAGGTGGATACACTCGAGGCTCGCGCGCTGATGGAAGATCTCGCAGCTCAGGGACTGGTTCGGTGGCGTGGAAACGGTGGCGGACGCTGGTATGTGACCGACGCGCAGGCCGGACCGCACGATGCCGTGGACGTGCGCGGCGGCATCGGCACCCCGGTCGCGATCGTGGACGGTGAGACCGGGCGGCTGCTCGGTACCGCCGACGCCGGGCGGGCGCCCGCCACCCTGCATCACGGCGCGGTACACCTGCATCAGGGCGAGACCTATCTGGTGGACGAGCTGGACCTCGACGGCGGGGTCGCGTTCGTGACCGCCGTCGATCCGGGGTTCACCACCAGCGCCCGGCAGCGCACCTCCATCGCGCTCGACGGCGTCACCGAGCAGCACCACCATGGCGCGGTGACCAGCGGGTTGGCGCAGGTCAGGGTGACGAGCCAGGTCATCGGTTACCTGCGGACGCTGCGCACCGGCGAGGTGCTCGACATCGTCGAACTCGATCTGCCGGCGCAGACGCTGCCCACCCGCGCCGTCTTCTACACCGTCACGCCCGAGCTGCTGGATCGCGCGGGCATCGAACCACCCGATGTACCTGGGGCTTTGCACGCGGCCGAGCACGCGGCGATCGGCCTGCTCCCCCTGGTCGCGACCTGCGACCGGTGGGATATCGGCGGTGTCTCCACCGCCGAGCATCCCGACACCGGGCTGCCGACGATCTTCGTCTACGACGGGCAGCCCGGCGGAGCCGGATTCGCCGAGCGGGGCTTCGCGCAGCTGCGACACTGGCTGGGGGCCACACTCGCGGCTATCCGGTCCTGCGGGTGTGCCGCCGGGTGCCCGTCCTGCGTGCAGTCGCCCAAGTGCGGCAACGGCAATCACCCGTTGCACAAGGACGCCGCGGCCCGGCTCCTGGCGGCCGTTCTGGGCGAGCTGGATCGCACACCAGCCCCCGGTAGGGGCCCGGATTTCGATTCGTGACAGTGCCGCGCTCGGGGCGTGACCGTGTCGCCACCTGGCTGGCGGATCACCAGGTCGGCGCGGTTCGGTGCAGGTAGTGCCACTAGTGGACCGTCCGGAGCGGTTCCGGTCGATTAAAGAGGATCGATTTCAGGTTAACTGCGCTATTGCCACGGCCATTACGTTGCGACATGCGGTTTTATTCGAATAGCTCCGCGGGCACCTGCATAAATAGAACTCGAGTCGCATTTGTTGGTCAGCGCAATTACCGGAATTGCGCGGAATCCGGTGCGACTGGTAAGCGCACACCGCGCCTCACAGTTCCTCCTGCACCGGCCCGGCGCGAGCCATCGCGCTAACTTCGCGAACACCAAACAGACCCATTGGTACATTCTGTTCGGCCGTCACTGTTACATCCCATTGCGACACCACACACGCGCGCACTCGCGCCCGCATAAGACGCGCGATCTCCCCCGCCGCCGCACACCCCGCGTCACTTCCCTCCCCGAGTGCACCCGCTCCGGCCAACGCCGCCAAATCGGCCGCCGCCTGCACTCGATGCCGGGCCACCACCGCCACCCCGACCTGTCCCAGCAATATCGTCACCACGATCAGGCTTGCCAGGGCCAGGCAGGCCAGGACGGTGGCGGCGCCGGAGTCGCCTCGGGCGAGGTCCGCTGCCCGCGCGGTGCGCGCACGGGGTGGACGTCGTCGCTTCACGTGCTCGGGAACTATTGGTGTACCTGCGGTTTCGTCCGCTGCTGTCGGACCGCTCATGACGGCGGTGTCCGGCTGCGCTACACGCTCTGCGGGATTGCACGCAGTGCGTGGTGGAATGCACGCGCTGAGTGGTCGGTGGCGGGTCCTCGCAGTCACGTAAATCGCTGCTCTACGGCCAGTTTCGTCCAGATTCATCGGGCCGCTCCCGGCTCCTGCGCGGCTACGGCGTCAGCGCGCAGGACCAGAGGAAGGAAGGGCGACCGGGCGGAGACGACTGCCACCACCCGGTCACCCTCGGTACGCAGCGCGATGTCGGCGCCCGGGGGCGCTACTCGACGGGCGGAGGACAGCGCGTTGTCGTGATCCCCGCGGGCGGCCAGCCGTGCCGCTTCGCGCGCGGCGTCGACACAGCGCACCTGCGTCGACGCCGCGAACAGTGCCCCGAAGCACAGGACCACCGCGAGAACGACCGCGGTGAGCGCGATCGCCGCCTCGACCGTCACCGCACCCCTGTCCCCCCGGAGAGTCGCCGCCCCCGAGCGCTTTACACAGCGGTGTTCAGTGCCTTGTCGATGATCTTCGTCAACGCGGTCACGATCGAGTCCCCCGTCACCACGGCGTACAGCACTGCCCCGAAGGCCGCCGCGGCGATCGTGCCGATCGCGTACTCCACCGTGCTCATCCCGTCGTCGGCCACCACTGCTCGCAGCAACCGGCAGCGGATTTCCGCGTACGAGCGCGACACCGCAGCCCGCAGGCCCACGCGCTTCCACGCCCTCCGCGGACCGCTCCATATGGACGCCGATCCCGGACGGCGTCCGCTCAACGCCGCCTGTGGGTCGACTCGACCCGCTGCCGTCGTCGGGCCGTCCTGGCGCGCTGCCGTCGGTCTCGGCACCGGCTCGCGCGTTTCGGAATTCGTGCGTCGACCGGTGACGAGTTGCGTCGGGATCGCATGCAGGGCTGCGTGCCCATTTTCGAATCCGGTGCGCACCGGGGTCAGCCACGAGGCGGGCAACTGCCCGCGCCGGGGTGTGGCGCGTACGGGATTCAGTCTCGGGCCGGGTGACTGCTCGTACTCGGTGGCGGCGGGCGGCGGGAGCGGGCTGGCCCACTGACCACTCCGGAATCTGGCTCGCATCCGCATTCGTTCCGCGACCGCACCGGGTGCATTGTCGATTCGCAACGGACTCCCCTATCTCTCCCGCCCGTGCGGCCGGTCCGCGCGGGCACGTTTTGGTGGTGGTCACAGGAGGCCGTCCCCGAGGACGCGGCCCGCCAGGCCGATGACGACCGGGACTATGCCGAGGCAGAGGAAGGCCGGGAGGAAACAGAGGCCGAGGGGGCCGCTGATCAGGACCCCTGCTCGTTCCGCTCGGGCGACTGCCGCGTCCTCGAGCGCGGCCCGGTGTTGTTCGGCGAGCTCACTCACCGCGACGGCGAGGGAGGCGCCGGATCTGGCCGAGCGCCGGGCCATGCGTGCCAGTGCCTCTACTTCCGTCGCGCCGGGGCGGCCCGTCACCTCGCCTACCGTCCGTTCCCATGCTGTCCCCGCGTCGGCTCCCAGGGACAACAGATCCGCGGCCCGGCGCAGCGCTTCGCCGAGCATCTCGGGCGCGGTCGGCGCCACCGCTCGGGCCGCGCCGGCCATCGGTAAGCCGGCCCGCAAGCAGGCGGCCAGCAGGTCGAAAGCCGTAGCGACCGCGAGTGGATCCGGCTTGCTTCCTCGAAGTTTCCTGCGCGGCAGCGGCTCCACCGGATCGCTCCGCATCGAGCGGAGTCGCCGGGCTACCGCCACACGGCCTGGTAGCAGCGCCGAAGCGCCTGCAATCAGAAGAACCGAAACAGCTGCTATCCCACTCATCCCCAGCCCTTCCTTCGTCAATTCCGGTCGGCTGCTCTCTGACCGTGGGGTCGTTCCAGGCCACTACTGAACGTTGAGCCGGGTCGATCGAGAACCCCGGTTTCCGCTTCCAGCCGCTGGACCGCACTCGGCGGCCCGGCCTCTCCGCGAGCGCCCTCCTGGCCAGCGCACATCGAGAATCTCGGTGGTCCACCGCCTGCCCCGGCGGATCGCAGTGTGGAGGTCGGACCACTCTGCGAGTGCCTGCCTGGGCTGACGCACAATGTCGTCTGCTCGGCGATCGAGGCAGTCGATAGGCGCTACTGCCTCGAACCTCCTCGATTAGAGGTAGGTGCAAGTTGTGCACACTCATCCCCAGCTCGACTTCCGCATCGCGGACACGACCTCGACCCAGGTACGGCGAAAACCGTCAGTCCTCGGACCTGTGTTCATGTAGGCCGCCCGGTCTGTAGCGCGAAAGCACCTCCAACCTCGGCGGTTACGGGCCGGTCCCGCGAAGCGCCAACCGTGGCTGGACTGCTGTGACAGGCCGACAGCAGTCGGCGCCGAAACGGCTAAAACACCGCTTGGCGGGCGACCGCTCGAGCCCCCATCCGAAAGCGCCAACTCCGCGCGAGCAAGGGTTAGTGCCAGTGAGCCGGAACTCGAAAAGCCGGGGACTTCGGCGGATAGGACCGGTACAGCGCAATTGGCCGCGCCGGGGCGGGCTGCCGTGGCATATCCGCAGCAGCGTGCGGGAGCGGTGTCGCCATCGAAGGTAGGTCGGTGCCATGCGGGCGTCCCGAACCTCCACCCGAAACGCAGCTCGACCACAACTGGGAGGGATTGCAACAGCTCGAAACTCCCAGTGATCTCGTCGGCTGTGCCTCTGCGACTGTGCCCCGAGTTCGGGAGGGCTGCTGTGTTGTCCGCAACAGCCAGTCGGGGCGCTGCCGCGAGTGAAATGGCGGGGCCAGCGCCGAGCGGGTGGGCGTGCCGAAGCTTGATCTGAAGGAGCCAGCTCCGTGTGGGCGGTGGAGTGGCGCGTGAGAACATCTGGGGCGGCTTGTGTTCGTTGGGTCGGTGGGGTTGATCGCGGCGGGTCGGGGGGCCATGGGTGGGGTGGTCTGACACGATTCGGCACGAATTGTGGCGGCTTGAAGTTGTGCACAGGTATCCCCATGCTGATCGGGCGGGAGCCGTTGGATGATTCGGTTGCCGCAGGTCGCTTGCGGTGGCGGGTGGGGTCCCAGCAGGGGCGAGCAGGCTTCGAGGTGACGTGTCGTGGGCGGGAGACTTTGCGCTGCATCCGGATTGGGGGATGCGTGCGACTCGTGGCGCACGCGAAGTGTGGGCGGTGCCTCGAAGGGTGATCGGCTGGTTCACGTCGCGGGCGGAAACGGGTGGGGTGGGAATTGTGCACAGGCATCCACAGGGGGCTCATGTGAGGACCTTTCGGGTGATGGCGTCGCTCCAGAGGAGGCCGGTGCAGGCCAGGGCGGTGCCAAGTGGGAGGAGGAGGGCGCCGGCGGGGGTGGTGAAGAGGGTTTGGAGGGGGTCGGCGTCCATCAGGTGGCCCAGGGCCAGGCCCAGGAGGGGGAGGTAAGCGAGAACCGTGGCCGTGGCGCGGGGGCCTGCCAGGGCTGCGGCGGTGCGGCTGCGGAAACGGTTGCGGCACAGGAGATCTGCGCGGGCAGCGGCGAGGAGTTCGGCCAGTGCCAAGCCGTGTTGTTCGGCCACCTGCCAGGCGGTGGCGACGCGGGCGAGTTCGGAGGTGATGGCGCAGTCGGGGTAGAGCAGGCCCGCTGCACCCGAACCGCCGAGGCGGCTGCGGGCGGCACTGGTGGTGAAGGCTTGTGCTGCGAGACCTTGCGATTCCCGGGCAGCGGCCTCGGCGGCGGAGCTCGGGTGGGCGCCGACCCGGAGTTCGCCGATCACCGCGTCGAGAGCATCGAGGAGATGTGCGGATTCCGCCGTGCGGTCCCGTTCCTGCCGCGCGCGGCGAGTGCGGAGCACTACGGTGCCGCTGACCATTGCGGCGGCACTGAGCGGACCGATCCCCGCCAGAAGCACCGCAGCCAGTGCGCCGCCCGCCAACAGCGGAAATAGCATGCGCGGCAGAGGCTTCCGCACCGATGGCCTCGTGCCGAACGCCACTTGAAACCGACGACGTGCGGTCGGATCCGGTGCGGCAATCAGGGCCGCAACGAGACAAGCACACGCGGCGATCACCGGAGCGTCCCATCGCGCATCGACGGCTCCGAGCCGCCGAACCCGGAACCCACCGGGCAAAGCAGACCGCCACTGACATCTGTTTCAGCGCAGACGTGGACCGCAATGACGTCCGAGTAGATGCGCCTGGCGATCATCAGCCGAGCCGGACGTCGGCGCAGTCGCGGACGCGACCATGTGACGTAGTGCCAGGTAAACGGCTTCATCGCCCCAGCCGTTCGGCGAGGAGGCGGGTGAGGTCGTCGGCGGCGGGGGTTGGGGTGGGGGTGGCGTGCCAGGCGGGGGTTATGTGGATGCGGCCGTCTTGATCGCGTTGGACCAAGCCGATTTCTTGGAGGCCGCGGGTGCCGTTGGCGCGGCGATGGACGTGCAGGATTATTTGGACGGCGGCGGCTAGCTGGCTGTGCAGGGCGGTGCGGTCCATGCCGCCGAGGGCGGCGAGGGCTTCGAGGCGGGCGGGGACTTCGCGGGGCGAGTTGGCGTGAACTGTGCCCGCTCCCCCGTCGTGGCCGGTGTTGAGGGCGGTGAGGAGGTCGACTACCTCGGCGCCGCGGACCTCGCCGACGACGATGCGGTCGGGGCGCATGCGTAAGGCCTGGCGGACCAGGTCGCGGACGGTTACCGCGCCTACGCCCTCGACGTTGGCAGTGCGGGCGACCAACCGGACCACGTGCGGGTGGGGTGGGGCGAGTTCGGCGGCGTCTTCCACGCAGATGATGCGTTCGCTCGGGTCGACCTTGGCGAGCAGGCCGGACAGCAGGGTTGTTTTTCCCGCTCCGGTTCCCCCGACGACGAGGAAAGCCAAACGCGCGCTGATGATCCGCTCCAGCAGCAGTTTCGCGTCCGGCGGCACCGCGCCGGAGGCGGCGAGTGCGTCCAACCCCTGGGTGGCCGGGCGCAGCACGCGCAGGGACAGGCAGGTGCCGGCGTGCGCGATGGGCGCGAGGACGGCGTGCAAGCGGACGCCGAACGAATCACCCAGTGCTGCTTCGCTTCCGGAGAGGCGGCCATCCACCCACGGTTGGGCGTCGTCGAGCCGGCGGCCCGCCGACAGCGCCAGGCGCTGGGCCAACCTGCGGACGGCGGCTTCGTCGGAGAAAGTGATGGCGGTCTTCTCCAGGCCGCGGCCGCGATCGATCCACACCGCGTCGGGGGCGGTGACGAGGACATCGGCGACGTCCGGGTCGTGCAGCAGCGGCTCGAGCACGCCCGCGCCGGTCAGTTCGGTCTGCAACAGGCGCAGCGCCCGGAGCAGATCGGTGTCGCCGAGTACGGCGCCCGCCTCGGCTCGAATCGCGGCCGCGACCTGGGCCGGATCCGGGTCACCGGTGTGTCCCGCCAGCCGTTCCCGCACCCGATCCAGTAGCTGCGTGGTCACCAGGGTGGTCATCGCGGGCACCTCCCCACAGGCCCGATTCCCCGCAAACGCGCTGCACCGAGCGAATCCGCACCGCCACAAGTGAATTCGGTCACAGCTGGCCGACGACAGGCGTTCGGAGCGGCCCGGAGCACATCGACCGCGCTCATCGACTCCCCTGCCCCACAGGCGAACTCAGCACGGAGAGCACCGCGCCCGCGGCGGCCCGCAGCGGCCCGCGGCGCGGCAGAGTGAGCCCGGCGCGCTCCAGGCGGGCCGTGAGACCGGATTGGGGCCGGACGGCGGCGAGCAGGGGCAGGTCCAAGATCTCGGCGATTTCGGCGCCACGGAGACCGCCCGGCGCGGGCCCGCGAACTATCAAGCCCTGGTTGGGGTTTCGGGCACCGATGTAGGAAGACACAGTTTCGGCGGCCGCGAGCGCGCGCAGCCTGGCCGGAACGACGAGGACGACCAGATCGGCCGAGTCGAGGACGGCCTCGATGTGCGGGCCGCGTTCGGCCGAGAGGTCGCAAATCACGAGATCCCCTGCGGCCCTTCCGGCTTCGATTACGGCGTGGATGGCGGCGGGTGTTATTTCGGTGGGCAATCGACCGGCACCACCGCGCCCGCAGGACAGAACGGCCAGGCCGGGCGCCGCGGCCGGGAGGGCGGCATGCAGGGCCGCGGCGGCGATGCGGCCGTCTTCGACGACCAGGTCTGGCCAGCGCGGGCCGGTGGCGTTCTCGAGGCCGAGTAGCAGGTCGAGGCCACCGCCGAGGGGTGCGGCATCGACCAGGACGGTGTCGGAGCGGAAGCGTTGCGCGGCCGAACAGAGGGCGGTGGCGGCCGCCAGGGTGGAGGCGCCGGCACCGCCACCGGCACCCGCGACGGCGATAACCACACCGTCGCCATGGCGGTACTCGGCATGCTCAGCAAACTTTCCGACAAGCTTCTCCGCGGCGTCCGGCAGCGGGCTGACGAGCTCGGCGCCGACGGCCGCGGCGGCCTGCCAATCGGACAGCTCCGGCTCGCCGTCGGTGACCAGGACGACACCGATGCGGCGCAGATATCCGGCCGCGGCGCACGCCTGCCCGGCGGCGGTGTCGAGGATGACGAGGGGCGCGGCGGCCCAGCTGTGCCGCCCGATGGGGACTTCACGCTCGTCCAGCGCGCGTTGCGCGGCGGCCGCGATGCGGCGGACCTCCGCGCGGAGCCGGCTGTCGCGAACGAGCACCAGGGCCGGTGGGGCCGCGATCACCTGCGCTACTTCGAGTTCCATGCGCCGAGAGTGCGGCACCGCGGCGGCTTGCGGAAGACCCGTTATGCCGATTGTGGATAACTCGGAGGCTGTGGATAACTTTGCGCCGGGCCCGGCGGAATCACGGGCCGTCCCCCAAATAGAGGACGACCCCAGCCGGGGGGGGAGGAGGCTGGGGTCGTCGGGTTCAGCCCCGGGGGGTCGGGCTGAACGCACCTGGACTAAGTCCAGGTGCCAGCAATACTACACCCAAGCCCGGGCCAGAACGCAAGTCCGTCGTTCGAGAAATTTGACGCTGTCACCGGCCCGGCGTCCTCCGGGCAAACCTCGCGCCACCCGCTGCGCGGAGACGATCGATCGTTCCACGACCCACGCTCGTTCGCGCACCCGCGGACCGTGGGTCCCCGACTCCGGTGGCCGCGGCCCTATTCTGAACGGGTGACGGCCGACGATGATCAGACATCGGACAAACCTGACATCCCCAGGGAGCGCGTGGCCGCTTTCTTCGACCTCGACAAGACGGTGATCGCCAAGTCGAGCACCTACGTCTTCAGTAAGCCCTTCTTCGCCCAGGGCCTGCTCAACCGGCGCACGGTACTGGAGAGCAGCTATGCCCACTTCATGTTCCTGCTCTCCGGCGCCGATCACGATCAGATGGAGCGGATGCGCGAGCATCTGACCAGGATGTGCGCGGGCTGGGATGTCGAACAGGTGAAATCCATTGTGGCGGAGACACTTCACGAACTCGTCGATCCGCTCATCTACGCCGAGGCGGCGGATCTCATTGCCGACCACAAGATCCGGGGCCACGACGTGGTGATCGTGTCGGCCTCGGGCGAGGAGATCGTCGCCCCGATCGCGCAAGTGCTCGGCGCCTCGCACACCGCGGCCACCCGCATGGTCGTCGAGGACGGCAAGTACACCGGCGCGGTCGACTTCTACTGCTATCACGAGGGCAAGGTCCAGGCCATCGAAAAGCTGGCCGCCAGTGAGGGTTACGACCTCTCGCGGTGCTACGCGTACTCCGATTCGGTGACCGATCTGCCGATGCTGCAGGCGGTAGGGCACCCGACGGCGGTGAACCCGGATCGCAACCTGCGCCGCGAGGCGGTGGCCCGGAATTGGCCGGTGCTCACCTTCTCCAATCCGGTGTCGCTGTGGGCGCGATTCCAGGCGCCGTCGTCGACCACCCTTGCCGCGACGGCGGCGGTGGGCGTGAGCGCGGTGGTGGCCGGCGCGATCTCCTACCGGCTGCTGCGTAAGCGCCGCTGAGCCTTAGCTGCCGGGCAGTTCGGCGGTCGCCGTGCTGCTGGGCGGTGCAGCCGAGGACTAGCGAGAGCGTTTGCTGAGATCTTCGCGGCCGCGTGACGACCAGGCATTGAACCACGAAACGCCGATCAACACGCCGATGAACTGATGTTTCTGTAGCCCTTGAGTGGCGCCGGTCACAGTGGTAAAAAGGTAGCTACGGAAGGACGGAAGGCCTGGGCGGAATCGGAAGAGAAGATTCAGTCTCCCATCCCACCTTCCCAGCACGGACACCAGGCACCCACGCGGAGCACGCCGCGACAATGGCAGAAGCGTTGTGGGCCTGCGAGATTCGGTTTGTTACGGCGAGAGCCTCGCACAGGTTGCGGGGATGAACCGTGGGAGTCCGAGTTATCGCCGAGGCCGCAAACACAACCCACCTAGCACGCTTGGTAACCGGGTAGTCCGTGCTTCGCGGGCGGTGCGGTCGCAATAGCGACTACGCCGCCCGCTTTGATGTCTCCGGGCCGCTAGCCCACTGCCGAATCCGCGATCGAGGCGGCTTCGCGCGCCCCGTCTTCCAGCGCCGCGCAGCACAGGATGACCCAGGCGCCCACCGCGTCCGGCTCCCCCGTCCCGAATGCCGCGGCCGCGTCCAGGTAGGCCTGCCGGCGCCGCAACCAGAACACTTCGGGCACGCCGAGGCTGTGCGGGTCCAGGCCGCTCGACACGGTCACCAGCCGCGCGGCCGCCCGCGCGACGATGCCGTCCGCGGTACCGAAGGGCCGCAGTGTCAGCAGCTCGCCGTGCACCACCGCGGCGATCACCGGCGCGGGCGCGCGGGTCGCGAGCACCGTCTGTGTCAAGAGGTCCAGACGTTCGGCGACGCCGGGCGCGGAGCGCGGGCGGCCCAGCAGGGTCTCGTCGGTCACCAGATCGGCGGCGGCCTGCAGGTGCAGCCGGGCCAGCGCCTGCAGCGGCGCGCGCTGCCAGACCCCGGTCAGGGTGCGCAGCGCGTCCGCGTCGAGAGCCTGGCCGACACGCAGGGATCCCGCCAGGATCGGGTCCTCGACCACGCCCTCCGCCGTCGGCAGCTCGGTGCTGCCGCCGTCGATCGCCGCCGACGAACGCGCGGCCCGCACGGCCGCCTCGGCCGCCGTGGTCGGCCAGCCCCGCCGGTTGGCCTGGTGCCGGTGCACGACCGCGAGCGCGTCCCGGGCGCGGTCGGCGGCATCCTGGACGCCGGGCAGGTCGACGAGGGGCTGTAGCGGGTCGGTCACGAGGACGAGGCTAGCCGGGCCGTGCCGCGGACCGGTCGGCGATCCGCCGTTCCAGGACGAGCGGGACCTCGGACAGAACGAGCGCCCCGCCAGAAAGCGGGGCGCTCGTCCACTGCCTCAGGTCGCGGCGAGCAACTCGCGACCGGGGATGGCGTCCAGCAGCCGCCGGGTGTATTCCGTTTGCGGACTGTCGAACACCCCTGTGGTGGTGTTGGATTCGACGACCGCGCCCTTCTGCATGACCAGCACGTTGTCCGCGATCTGGCGCACAACGGCCAGATCGTGGGTGACGAACAGGTAGGACAGGCCCAATTCGGCTTGCAGATCGTTGAGCAGATTCAGGATCTGCGCCTGGACCAGCACGTCCAGCGCCGAGACCGCCTCGTCACAGACCACGACCTCCGGATTGAGGGCCAGTGCCCGGGCGATGGCGACGCGCTGGCGCTGCCCGCCGGACAGCTCGTTCGGATAGCGGCGCATCACGGTGGACGGCAGCGACACCTTGTCCAGCAGATCCCGCACGGTGGCCTCGCGTTCTTTCGCGGTGCCGATCTTGTGCGTGCGCAGCGGCTCCTCGATCGTGCGGTAGATCGAGTACATCGGGTCCAGGGAGCCGTAGGGGTCCTGGAAGATCGGCTGCACCCGACGCCGGAAGGCGAAGGCGTCCTTGCTGTTCAGCTTGGCGACCTCGCGCCCGTCGAAGGTCACCGAGCCCGAGGTGGGTTCCAGCAGGCCGAGCACCATCTGGGTGACGGTGGACTTGCCGGACCCGGACTCGCCCACGATCGCGGTGGTGGTGCCGCGTTTCAGGCGGAACGACACATTGTCGACAGCGATGAAATCCGTCGACTTCCACGGCGTGCTGCCCCGGATCTTGAACGCTTTGGTCAGGTTGTCCGCGATCACCACGTCATCGGTGACGGTCGCGATCGCCGGATCCTCGGCGAGCACCTGTTCGGCGACTTCCACCGCCTGCTCGCGAATCTCGGCGCGCTTACGTACCGCCGAGAGTCGCTGCGAGGCCAGTGACGGCGCCGAGTTCACCAGTTTCTTGGTGTACAGGTGCTGGGGATTGCGCAGAATCTGCAACGCCGGCCCGGATTCCACCACCTTGCCGCGATACATCACCACCAGGTGCTCGGCCCGTTCCGCAGCCAGCCCGAGGTCGTGCGTGATCAACAGCACCGCGGTGCCGAGTTCACTGGTCAGGCTGTCCAGGTGGTCGAGGATCTGGCGCTGCACGGTGACGTCCAGCGCCGAGGTCGGCTCGTCGGCGATCAGCAGTTTCGGCCGGCAGGACAGTCCGATGGCGATCAGCGCGCGCTGGCGCATACCGCCGGAGAACTCGTGCGGATACTGATTCATCCGCCGCGCGGCATCGGACATCCCCGCTTCCTCGAGCAGTTCGGCGGACCGCTTGGTGGCCTCCTTGCCCTTGGCGATTCCGTTGGCCTCCAGGGTTTCCTTGATCTGGAAGCCGACCTTCCATACGGGGTTCAGGTTCGACATGGGGTCCTGCGGAACCAGGCCGATGCCCTTGCCGCGTATCGCCACGATGTCTTTCGAGGAGGCGGCGGTCAGATCCTTACCGTCGAAGGTGATGGTGCCGGAGGTGACCTCGCCGGTGCCGGGCAGCAGGTCGATGATCGCGTGTGCGGTGGTCGACTTGCCGGAACCCGATTCGCCGACGATGGCCACGGTCTGCCCCGGATACACCGCGAGGTTGACCCCCCGCACCGCCGGAATCTTCTTGCCCTCGGCGGTGAAACAGACGTTCAGGTCCTTGATCTCGAGCAGTGGCTCCATCGCGGCGGTCACCTCTTCCTGGCTTTCGGATCGAGCGCGTCGCGCACCGCGTCACCGAGCATGATGAAGCTCAGCACGGTCAACGCCAGCGCGGTCGCGGGATAGAACAGGATCGGCGAGGTGCGGATGTCGACGCGGGCCTGCGCGATGTCCGAACCCCAGGAAACCACCGAGCGCGGCAAACCGACGCCGAGGAACGACAGCGTCGCCTCGGTGACGATGAAGACGCCGAGCCAGATCGTGGTCACCACGATCACCGGGCCGGCCGCGTTCGGCACCACGTGCCGCAGCAGCGTCCGGAATCGGGATACTCCCAATGCCTTTGCCGCCGTGACGTACTCGCTGTTCCTGGCCTCGATCACCGCGCTGCGGGCGATGCGGGCCGCCTGCGGCCAGGTGAACAGGGCCAGAATGACGATCACCGTCCAGATGGTGCGCTGTTCGAGCAGCTGCATGATCACGATCGCGGCCAGCATCAGCGGGATGGCGTAGAAGATCTCCGCCACGCGGGACACGAACGAATCCAGCAGGCCGCCGTAGAACCCGGCCAGGGCCCCGAGCGTGCCGCCGAACATCAGGAACAGGAATGCCGAGCCGACGCCGGCTTCGACCGAAGCCCGTGCGCCGTAGATGGTTCGGGCGTAGATGTCGCAGCCCTGTTTGTCGAACCCGAACGGATGCCCGGAGCTGCGCGGGGCCATGCTGTTGGCGCCGTCGCAGTATTGCGGGTCCGTGTCGGTGAACAGCGACGGGAAGAACACCAGCACCAGGACGAACATGATCATCAGGGTGGCGACCACGAAGATCGGATTACGGCGCAGCTGCCGCCACGCGTCGGCCCAGATACTCGTGGGGGTGCCGGTGTCGACGACCTTGTCGGTGGCGAGCACCTCCACCTCGTCCGGCGGTGCGACGTAGTACTCCTGCCCGGGCCGGGCATCGGCGGGCGGTTTCTTCTCGAGGTCAGGCATAGCGGATCCTCGGGTCGAGTGCGGCGTAGAGCAGGTCGATCAAAAGATTCGACACCAGGAAGATGACGATCAGCACGGTGACGAACGAAACCACCGTGGGCGGTTCGCCGCGGACGACCGCCTGGTACAGCGTGCCGCCGACACCGGGGATATTGAAGATGCCCTCGGTGACGATCGCGCCGCCCATCAGCGCGCCGAGATCGGCGCCCAGGAAGGTGACCACCGGGATCATCGAGTTGCGCAGGATGTGCACGGTGATGACCCGGGGCCGGCTCAGGCCCTTGGCGGTCGCGGTGCGGACGTAGTCGGCGGTCATGTTCTCGGCCACGGAGTTCCGGGTCAGCCGGAGCACGTAGGCGAACGACAGCGACCCCAGCACGAACGCCGGGACCAGCAACTCGCCGTAACTGGCCTTACCGGTCACCGTCACCGGGGCGATGCCCCACTTCACGCCGAGGAAGAACTGCGCGAGGAAGCCGACCACGAAGACCGGCACCGCGATGATCACCAAGCTGACGACCAGCATGGTCGAGTCGAACAGTTTGCCTTTGCGCAGGCCCGAGACCAGGCCGAAGATGATGCCGAAGATGCCCTCGATGGCGACCGCCATGAAGGCCAGTTTGATGGTGATCGGGAAGGCCCGGGCGAGTTCGGCTTTCACCGGGCGACCGGAGAACGCGGTCCCGAAATCGAAGGTCACGATGCCCTTGAGGTAGTACACGTACTGCATCAGGAAGGGCTTATCGAGGTTGTAGCGCGCCCGAAGCGTGGCCTCGACCGCGGGTGTCAATGGTTTCTCACCGGCCAGCGCCTTGATGGGATCGCCGGGGATCAAGAACACCATCGCGTAGACAAGCAACGTCGCCCCGAGGAACACGGGGATCATCTGGAGCAGACGCCGCAGGATATACCAAGCCATAGCTGTATTCCTCCGGAAAAGGCTGAGAGCCGCACCCCAGTAGTGGCGGTGCGGCTCCAGCGCGGCGATTACTTCAGTTCGAGGTTCTCGAAGTCGAACAGGCCACTCCAGGCGAGCGGGCCGGCCTTCATCTTGTCCGAGATACCGGCGGCGGCGATGTAATCCCACAGCGGGATGTCGGCCATGTCCTTGATCAGCAGCGCCTGCGCCTGACCGACCAGCTTGTAGGACTCCTCTTCGCTGGACGCGGACAGCGCGGCGTAGAGCAGCTTGTCGAACTCCGGGTTGTTGTAGTCGACGTTGTTGGTGTCGGAGAAGCTGAAGTACTGCGAGGTGAGGAACTGCAGCATGGTCGGGTAGTCACCCTGCCAGCCGTAGCGGAACGCCTTGCCGATGGTCTTGGCGTTCACCAGGTCCCGGATCTGCTTGAAGGTCGGGAACGGGGTGGCGGAGGCATCGATACCGAGGGTGTTCTTGATGCTGTTGGTGACAGCCTCGGCCCATTCCTGGTGGCCGCCGTCGGAGTTGTAGGAGAACTCGTACTTGCCCGACCACGGGGAGATGGCGTCGGCCTGGGCCCACACCTTCTTGGCCTCGTCCGGGTTGTACTTCAGGTTCTCCACGCCGGGCAGGTTGCCGTTGAAGCCGGGCAGCGTGCTCGCGGTGAAGTCGAGGGCGGGCTTGCGGGTGCCGCGCAGGATCTTGTCGATGATCTGCTCGCGGTTGATGGCCATCGAGATGGCCTTGCGGCGCAGCACGCCTTCTTCGCCGCCGAAGTGCGGAACGCTGGTCTGGATGCCGATGTGCTGGTTCTGCGCGGTCGGCTTGGTGATCGCGCGGTCGCCGAGATCGTTCTTGTAGGTCGCCAGGGCGCTGGCCGGGATGGTGTCGAGCGCGTCCAGGTTGCCGGCCTGCAGATCGGCGTAGGCGGTGTCGAAGGACTGGTAGTGCACGAACTGCAGGCCCTTGTTCTTGGCCGGGCGTCCGCCCTGGTAGTCCGGGTTCACGTCGAGATCGATCTTGACGTTGTGTTCCCAGGTCTTGAACTTGTAGGGGCCGTTGCCGACCGGCGCCTCGCCGAAGGCCTTCATGTCCTTGAACGCGACATCGGGCAGCGGATAGAACGGCGCGTAGCCCAGGCTCAGCTCGAAGTCGATGGAGGGCTGGGTCAGCTCGACGGTGAAGGTCTTGTCGTCGACGACCTTGAGGCCCTTCATGGTCTGGGCCTTCGGCGGATCGGAGGACACCTCGTCGAAGCCGACGATCGAGCTGTAGACGTAGCTCTGCAGCTGGGCGTTGGTGCCGAGGGCGCCGTAGTTCCAGGCGTCGACGAAGTTCTTCGACTTGACCTGGGTGCCGTCGGTGAACTTCCAGTCCTTGATCGTGATCTTGTAGTTCTTGCGATCCGAGGTCTCGATCTTGTCGGCTACCTCGTTGCGCGCCTTGCCGTCACCGTCGTAGAACTTCAGGCCGGAGTAGAGGCGGTCGACGACGCGACCACCCATGTTCTCGTTCGTATTGGAGGGCACCAAGGGGTTCTGTGGCTCACCGCCGTTGACCTTGACGATGCCGGCGCCGGCACTGTCGTCCGACGAAGAACAAGCGGTCAGCCCGAGGCTTGTGGCCACCAGTGCTGCCGCGGTCAGCGCGATTGCTCTGTTGAATCTCAACGCAACTCCCGATCTCAGGTGCGAGGGGACCGGTGGCATACGCACGGTCCAGCACCGACGCACCCTGGCCGATCCCCCAGGATGCATCGGAGGTTAACCATCCTGGACAGTCCTGTCCTGGGATCGAGCAAGGTTCATCCCACAATTTACAAATACGGTGGAATAGCCGTTACACAGAAATTATCGCGCGAATATCGCCCATCCGCCGGAACAATGCCTACACCTGAGGCTTCTCAAGGTTCCACGGGTCGGCTCACCTCACAGCCGAGTTTCCCCGGCCGTGATCTTTTGAAACCTGGTGGACACACTCGACACGGCGGCAAGCCCCGTTGGTTACTGTCGAGCTTGGCCGCATCGAATCGTGCGCTCAGGTTACGTGGAAAGAAGAGAAGAGATGACCGAAACCACTGCCGATCACCAGGATTCGTACCCGCCGTCGCCGGAGTTCGCCGCCACCGCCAACGCGGACGCCGACCTCTACGCGCAGGCCGAGGCCGACCGCGACAAGTTCTGGGCCGCGCAGGCCGACCGGCTGCACTGGCACGAACGCTGGTCGCAGGTGCTGGACTGGTCGGACGCGCCGGTGGCGAAATGGTTCGTCGACGGCAAACTCAACGTCGCCTACAACTGCGTCGACCGGCACGTGCTCGCCGGGCACGGCGGCCAGGTCGCCATCCACTGGGAGGGCGAGCCGGGCGATTCCCGCGACCTCACCTACAACGAATTGCTGGCCGAAGTATCGAGGGCCGCAAACTATCTGACCGAGCTCGGGCTGGAAGCCGGGGACCGGGTCGCGATCTACATGCCGATGGTGCCCGAGGCGATCATCGCCATGCTGGCCTGCGCGCGTCTGGGCCTGACGCACTCGGTGGTGTTCGCGGGCTTCTCCCCCACCGCGCTGCGCCAGCGCGTCGACGACGCCCAGGCCCGGCTGATCATCACCACCGACGGCCAGTGGCGGCGCGGCAAGGCGGCACCGCTCAAGGAAGCCGTCGACGAGGCGCTCTACGCGAACGGCGATGTGCCGCACAGCGTCGAACACGTGCTCGTGGTGCGGCGCACCGAGATCGAGGTGCCCTGGACCGACGGCCGGGACCTGTGGTGGCACGAGACCGTCGCGCAGGCCTCGCCCGAACACGAGGCACAGGCGTTCGATGCCGAGCACCCACTGTTCATCCTCTACACCTCCGGCACCACCGGAAAGCCCAAGGGCATCCTGCACACCACCGGCGGCTACCTGACCCAGGCCTCCTACACCCACCACAATGTCTTCGATCACAAAGCCGGACACGACGTCTACTGGTGCACCGCCGACATCGGCTGGGTCACCGGGCACACCTACATCGTCTACGGACCGCTGTCGAACCGGGCCACCCAGGTGGTCTACGAGGGCACGCCCAACTTCCCGGACGAGCACCGGCACTGGAACATCGTCGAGAAGTACAAGGTCTCCCTGTACTACACCGCGCCCACGCTGGTCCGGACCTTCATGAAGTGGGGCCGGGAGATTCCGGCCGCCCACGACCTGTCCTCGCTGCGTCTGCTCGGCTCGGTCGGTGAACCGATCAACCCCGAAGCCTGGCGCTGGTACCGGGAAGTCATCGGCGGCAACAAGACCCCGATCGTGGACACCTGGTGGCAGACCGAAACCGGCGCCATCATGATCTCGCCCCTGCCCGGCGTCACCGCCGCCAAGCCCGGCGCGGCCATGACCGCGCTGCCCGGCATCTCGGCGACGGTCGTCGACGAGGAGGGCAAGCCGGTGCAACTCGGCGAGACCGAGGCCAACGGCTACCTGGTTCTCGATCAGCCGTGGCCGTCCATGCTGCGCGGGATCTGGGGCGACATGGATCGCTACCGGGCCACCTACTGGGAGCGCTACGCCCAGCAGGGCTGGTACTTCGCCGGCGACGGCGCCAAGCTCGACGCCGACGGGGACCTGTGGGTGCTCGGCCGCGTCGACGACGTCATGAACGTCTCCGGGCACCGCATCTCCACCGCCGAGGTCGAATCCGCGCTCGTCGGCCACTCCGGCGTCGCCGAAGCGGCGGTGGTCGGCGCGAGCGACGCGACCACCGGGCAGGGCATCGTCGCCTTCGTCATCCTCACCGCCGAGACCGCGGACACCGACACCGCGCTGGTCGAGGAATTGAAGGCAGAGGTCGCGCGCGCGATCAGCCCGATCGCCCGGCCGCGGGAGATCCACGTCGTGCCCGAGCTGCCGAAGACCCGCAGTGGCAAGATCATGCGACGCCTGCTGCGCGACGTGGCCGAGGGCCGGGAACTGGGCGATACCTCGACCCTGGTCGACCCCAACGTCTTCGAGGCGATCCGGGCCAGTCGCGCCTGAGCCCCGACCGACGCGCACAGGTTGCGGGGACGCAGACTGCGCAAGTAAGCACCGGCGGCAAACACGCACGAGCGGCAAACCGGGCCGGTGACCCGTCAAGGTCACCGGCCCGACCCGTTAGGATTGCGTAAGGTGTGCCGGGAAGTCTGGTCGGCGTGCGGACGCTCATCCCTCGCCCACGCGGCAGGAATAGGTGTTCGCGGCTCTGCCCACCCTGCCGGAAGGTTTCCCCGTGATCAACCAAGTGCGCTCGGAATTGACCCGCTATCTACGGACCGAAACCGTAGGCGGCGCCCTCCTTCTGATCGCCGCGGCCACCGCGTTGCTCTGGGTTAACTCCCCGTGGGGCGAGAGCTATACGACGCTCGCCGAGACGGTGCTCCCGATCAAGCCGCTGCACCTGGAACTCACCCTCGCCGACTGGACCAAGGACGGCTTGCTGGCGGTCTTCTTCTTCGTCGCGGGCCTGGAGGTCAAACGCGAACTCGTGGTCGGCGAACTCGCCGACCGCCGCCGCGCCGCCCTGCCGATCATCGCCGCGGTCGGCGGCGTGGTCACGCCGGTGTTGATCGCGCTGGCCGTCGGCTTCGGCGCGCCCGGCATGGACAAGGGCTGGGCCATCCCGGTGGCCACCGATATCGCCTTCGCGCTGGCCGTTCTCGCGATGACCGGCTCGCGCGTCCCGACCAGCGCGCGTGTCTTCCTGCTCAGCCTGGCGGTGGTCGACGACCTGCTCGCGATCCTGTTGATCGCGGTGCTGTTCACCGCGTCGGTGTCCCTGCTCTGGCTACTCGCCGCGGCGGCCACCTGCGCGGGCTGGTGGCTGGCACAGCAGCGGCGCATCCGGACACCCCTGGTCTACGTTCCGCTCGCGCTGGTCTGCTGGTACGCCCTGCACGAGGCCGGCATCCACCCGACCCTGGCCGGTGTGGCGCTGGGTCTGCTCACCCGGGTCAAACCCGATCCCGGCGAAGCCGAAGCGCCCGCCACCCGGCTCGAACACCTGGTGCAGCCGATCTCGGCCGGGCTGTGCGTGCCGCTGTTCGCCCTGTTCGCTTCCGGGGTTCCGCTGGACGGCGAGGTGTTCGGGCAGTTGTTCACCGACCGGCTCGCCCTCGCCGTCATCCTCGGCCTGCTGCTCGGCAAAATCATCGGCATCTTCGGGATCAGCTGGCTCGCAATCCGGTTCGGCGTCGCGAAACGCCCACAAGATCTGGAATACCGCGACATGTTCGCCCTGTCGGTGCTGGGCGCGATCGGGTTCACCGTTAGCCTGCTTGTGGCAGAACTTGCACTGGAAGGCAGCTCTGTCGAATTGGCGAAGGCCGCGGTGTTGGTCACCTCAATGGCGGCATCCCTCGCCGGTTCGGCGCTACTGTTGCGACGTGGGCGTGTCCACCAAGCGCGGCGCGACGCAGAAAGCACACACCCCAGGCCTAGCCGGGACATGGAAGAAGGGTCGACGAAGTGAGTTTCGCACAGGGCAACGGGAATGACGGCGCGCGCGACCGCTCCTTGACCGCAATTCCCCTGACCGACGCCAATCCTCCCGGATCGGCGAGCTTCGGCACCCTGGTCCGCGACGCCACCGAGCAGATGTCGACGCTGGTGCGGGCCGAGGTCGAACTGGCCAAGGCCGAGGTCACCGGCGAGATCAAGAAGGGCTTGCAGGGCAGCGTCTTCTTCATCCTGGCGCTGACCGTGCTGCTGTTCAGCAGCTTCTTCTTTTTCTTCTTCCTCGGCGAGTTGCTCGACGTGTGGCTGGCGCGCTGGGCCGCGTTCCTGATCGTGTTCCTGCTGATGGTGCTCACCACCGTGGTGCTGGCGCTGCTCGGCTGGTTGCGCGTGAAGAAGCTGCGCGCACCCGAGAAGACCATCGACTCGCTCAAGCAGGCCAAGAACGTGCTGCCCAGCGGATTCGGTGCGAGCGCACACGAAACGCCTTACTCGCTCGACAAGTAAGCCGTTTCGCCCACTAGGCTTCCTCGGCGTGTCGTCGAACAACTTTCCGGACCCGTCCAGCGTTCGTTACGACGGACCGTGGACGCATCGGGATGTGCATGCCAACGGCATTCGCTTCCACGTCGTCGAAGCCGAAACCGGCGGGGACGGACCCCTGGTGGTCCTGCTGCACGGATTCGCCGATTTCTGGTGGTCCTGGCGGCATCAGCTGACGGAGCTGGCCGGGCTCGGCTACCGCGTGATCGCGGTGGACCTGCGCGGCTACGGCGACACCGACAAACCACCGCGCGGCTATGACGGCTGGACCCTGGCCGGCGATATCGCCGGTCTCATCCGCGCGCTCGGCCACACCGACGCGACACTGATCGGTCACGCCGACGGCGGGCTGGTCTGCTGGACCACCGCCGTGCTGCATCCGCGGCTGGTGCGCTCCATCGCGCTGGTCAGTTCCCCGCATCCGGCGGCGCTGAAGAACGCGGTGCTGCACGACGGCGGTCAGCGCCGGGCCTGGCTGCCGAACTTCCTGCGCTATCAGCTCCCCCGCTATCCGGAGCATCTGCTGACCACCGCCGACGGCTTCGAGGTGGAACGGCTGCTGCGCCAGCGGGTCGGCGGGTCCTGGTCGGGCACCGAGGAATTCGTCGACACCGCCCGGCGGATGCGCTCGGCCATCCAGATTCCGGGTGCGGCGCACTGCGCGCTGGAGTATCAGCGCTGGGCCTTCCGCAGCCAGTGGCGCCCGGACGGCCGCCGGTTCATGGCGACCATGCGGGTGCCGATCGAGGTGCCGGTGCTCGCGCTGCGCGGTGAACTCGACGACTACGTGCTGCCGCGCACCTTCCAGCGCGGGCACCGGTGGGCGCCGCAGGCGCATCCGGTGACCATCGCCGACGCGGCGCATTTCGCGCACCAGGAGAACCCGGAGGCCGTGACCTCCGAGCTCGCCAAGTTCCTGGCCTGAGCGCTCAGCTCAGGACGCAGGCTCCCGTATTGATGGGGGTGTTCGCGGCTTCCGCCGCGCTGATGTCGGGCTGGATCTCTTTGAGGGTCAGCACGTAACCGGTGTCGTCGTCGGTGACGGCGGCGCCGAAGACGATGCCGAGCACCTTGCCCTCGGTATCCACCAGCGGCCCACCGGAATTGCCCGCGCGCACCAGGCCGCGCACCGTGTAGACCTCACGCTCGACGGTCCCGTTGCGGTAGATCGTCGGGCCGGTCAGGTCCAGCGTCTCGCGGACGCGGGCCGCGCTGGCCGTGTACGGGCCGCCGCCCGGGTAGCCGAGCACGATCGCGCTCTCCCCCGAGTTCGCCGGCTCCGGCGCCCGATCCACCGCCGGGGCGGTCAACCCCGGCACCTTCAGCACCGCGACATCGCGGGACGGATCGAACAGCACGACCGTCGCGTCCAACGGGCCGCGCGGAGTGTCCACCGCGACGCTCGTGGTGCCCGCGACGACGTGCGCGTTGGTGATCACCCGTTCGGGGGCGATCACGAAGCCCGAACCCTCCAGCGCCCGCTGGCAACTCGGCGCCACACCACGGATGCGCAGCACACTCTGCTGCAGCGAGGCCGCGACCGGGCTGGCCAGCACGCTCGGATCCGGTGCGGCGACCGGCGCCGTCGGCGCGCGGCCGAACGGCCCGATGACGTCCGGCAGCCCGGAAGTATTGAGCAGCTTGGAGAATTCGTTCGGGACCTTGCGCAGCCAGTTCGGCGCGATCTGGTTGACGTCGGCCAGCACCCGGGACCCGTTGATCGCGGTGGCGATCGCGGGCTGGGAGGAGGTGGCCAGCGGCAGCGCCAGCAGCCACGCGGTGACCAGCACCGCCACCGCCTGCAAGACCGCGCCGGTCACGCTGTCCACGCTGCGGGTGAACGGATGCCGCATGCCGCCGCGCGCGGCCCGGCCCAGCACCATGCCCGCCACCTCGCCGACGATCACCAGCAGCACGATCAGCAGCACACCGGCCAGCACCCGGGTGCGGCCCTCGTCCACATGCTTGAGGATGTGCGGGGCGATCAGGATGCCGGCGACCGCGCCGAGCACCACACCGAGGAACGCCAGGGCCGAGGCCACCGCGCCCTGCCGCCAGCCCGAGGAGGCAGCGAGCAGCGCGAGCAGCACGACGGCGATGTCGAGCCACACCGAAGAAGTCATAACGTCATCCCCAATGCGGCCAGCGCTTCTTCGAGATCACGGACGTCATTCTGGTCCCAATCCAGTTCCCAGCCGGCATTTTTGAAAATACCGTTCAGGATGCCGCCGGTCAGGCCCCAGACCAGCATCCCGTCGACCTGGAAGGCCGGGCTCCGATAGCCGGTGCGGTGCACCATGAACCGGTTCGCCGGGTCCAGCAACTCCGAGAGCGGCACCCGCACCACCCGCTCGGTCTCGCCGGTGTTCACCACCCGGACCTCGGCGGGGTTGCGCCAGTACCCGAGTACCGGCGTCACGTCGAAGCGGGACGGCGGGACGAACAACTTCGGCATCACGGCCAGCGGGGTGACATCCTCGCGCCGGACGCCGGTCTCCTCGCAGGCCTCGCGCAGGGCGGTGTCGACCGGGCCCTGATCACCGGGATCGACCGCGCCGCCGGGGAAGGCGACCTGGCCGCGATGCTGGCGCATGGTGGACGCGCGCTGGGTGAGCAGCACGTCCGCGTCACCGGGCAGTGCGGGCTCGCCGTCCGCGGCGGAACCGCTGAACAGCACCAGGACCGCGGCCTGGCGCGGCTCCTTGAGCACGGTCATGGCCCGGCGCATGGCACGGGCCAGGGACAGGGCGTCGGTAGCGTCGGCATCCGCGGACTCGACCGCGGGACGCAGCCACGCCGGGGCGTTCTGCGGCTCGAGGTTCATCTGCCGACTCCGGTGCTCGTGCGCAAACCAACCTCCGCCGCCGATATTCGCCTCCGCAGCGGTTGCTGCGAGATACCTTGCGCTGTAGACCATCTCATGCTCGCCCGGGTGCTCGCAGCGCTCATGGGCTTCACGCGCGAACTCCGAGCTCCGCGGCGACGGTGTCGGCGATGTCGGCGACACCGGCGAATCGGCGCACCACCACCTCGGCGATGGACCCGTCGGCGCGCACCAGCACCGACACCGGCAGCACCCCGGGAGCGCGCACCGCCGTCCGCAGGCTCGCGTTCGGGTCGAGGACGCCGGGCAGGGTGATGTGCAGGTCGGTCAGCATCGACAGTGCGGCCGCCGCCTGGGGATCGCTGTGCACAGTCAGCACGGTAATCGCGTCGCCGGCGCGCTGCGCGTACAGCTGCAGATCCGGCAGCTCCTCCTTGCAGGGTCCGCACCAGTAGGCCCACAGGTTCAGCAGGGCGGGCTTGCCGGCGAGGGCGGCGGCGAGGTCGACGGGCTTGCCGTCGGCCAGACAGTCGAGGGTGAGGCCGGCGAGCGGACCGGCAGCCGTGGCGCCGGGCGCGGGTTGCGGGCAGGGCGCGAGCCCGGCGGCGGCCCGCTGCGCCGCGGAGACCTGAGCGGTCTGCTGAACCTGATGATCCGGTCCGGTCTCGGCAGCGCCGCCGCGCGGCCACAGGGCCACCGCGAGCGCCACCACCGTGATCAATCCCACCAAAACCCAGCGCACCGCGATGGGCACCTGCTTCACAGGCCGACCATCCGGAGCAGATGCTCGCGCTCGGGCCCCTTCACCAGTTTGGCCGCGACCTCGGGCTCGGTCGGCCCGGCGCCGAAGGACGGGCAGTCGGCGGCCAGCACGCAGGCCCCGCAGGCCGGCTTGCGGGCCTGGCAGACGCGGCGGCCGTGGAAGATCACCCGGTGCGAGAGCATCGTCCAATCCTTGCGCTCGATCAGCGCGCCGACGATGTGCTCGACCTTCACCGGATCTTCCTCGGTGGTCCAGCCCCAGCGCCGCACCAACCGGCCGAAATGGGTGTCGACGGTGATACCCGGAACTCCGAACGCGTTGCCGAGAATGACGTTGGCGGTCTTGCGGCCGATGCCGGGCAACTTCACCAATTCGTCGAGAGTGTGAGGTAACTCACCTTCATGATTTTCCAGCAGGGCCTGGCCGAGCCCGATCAGCGAACTGGTCTTGTTCCGGAAGAACCCCGTGGGCCGGATGTATTCCTCCAGCTCCGCGCGGTTCGCCTCGGCGTAGGCGCGGGCGTCGCGATACTTCGTGAACAGCGCCGGCGTCGTCAGATTCACCCGCTCGTCGGTGCACTGCGCCGAAAGAATTGTCGCCACCGCCAATTCCAGCGGCGTGGTGAAATCCAGCTCGCAGTGCGCGTCCGGGAAGGCCTCGGCCAGTGTCCGGTTCATCCGGCGCGCCCGGCGGACCAGACCCAGTTGGGTTTCCGCCTGTCGCGACCGGGTTTTGCGCTTCGGCGCGGCAAGTTTGCCGGGCTGCGCGTCGGGGGCCCCGGCGTCCGGCGACGACCCGTTGACGGCGGTTGCAGAGGGGGGGACACGCACGCGTCCACCATACGGAACCGGCGAGCGACGGTGCCCGGTCAGTTCTCCTCCCGTGTTCCATCTGAGACCTAGACCGTGTTTACTTCCCGGTATGCAAGGACTCGCTGTGGTGCTCTTCCCAGTGGCGTTGATGCTGTTCGCGCTGGTGATGGAGCGGGTCGAGAATCGGCTCCGCAAACTTCTGGAACCCGACCCCGAGGTTCAGCAGTACCTGGACAAAGCAAGCAACGCCGAGGTCACAGAGCTGACCAAGCTCGGACTTCCCGCTGCGGTGGCCCGGATGCGCAAGCGCCGGACCCGCAGTGAAGAATTGGACGTCGCCCGCGCTAGTTGACGCTCGGGCGTGTCCCACTAAAACGCTTTAATCGTCCGCAATAACCGCAGGGCAGTGCTCAACGCAATGCACTCTTTACGTGGTGTCTGTCACTACCGTTCAGTAAAGCCGCGTAGACTGCGCTGTTGGCCGATCGCATCGGTCCAGGACAGAGCCATTTCCCATAAGGAGCACATTCGTGGACGAGGCCCTCGCCAGAGCAGGCATCTTCCAAGGCGTTGAGCCCACCGCGGTGGCCGCGCTCGCCAAGCAGCTGCAGCCCGTGGACTTTCCACGCGGCCATGTCATCTTCAATGAGGGTGAGCCCGGCGACCGGCTGTACATCATCACGTCCGGCAAGGTGAAGATCGGCCGCCGATCCCCCGACGGGCGGGAGAACCTGCTGACCATCATGGGTCCGTCGGACATGTTCGGCGAGCTCTCCATCTTCGACCCGGGCCCGCGTACCTCGACCGCAACCACGGTCACCGAGGTCCGCGCCGTCACCATGGACCGGGACGCGCTGAAGGCGTGGATCGACCAGCGTCCGGAGATCGCCGAGCAGCTGCTCCGCGTGCTTGCCCGGCGTTTGCGCCGTACCAACAACAACCTGGCCGACCTCATCTTCACCGATGTCCCCGGCCGGGTCGCCAAGGCGCTGCTGCAGCTCGCTCAGCGCTTCGGCACCCAGGAGGCGGGCGCCCTGCGGGTCACCCACGACCTGACCCAGGAAGAGATCGCCCAGCTGGTCGGCGCCTCTCGCGAGACCGTGAACAAGGCCCTGGCCGACTTCGCGCACCGCGGCTGGCTTCGCCTGGAGGGCAAGAGCGTTCTCATCTCGGACTCCGAGCGGCTGGCGCGCCGCGCGCGCTGAGGCCACCGGCAGCAGTCAATTCCATACCGCGAAGCCCGCCGATTCGTCGCTGACGAACCGGCGGGCTTCGGTGTGCGCGACTATGGGTGGGTGCGCAGGTATTCCAGCTGGGCCTGCACCGAACTGCGGGCCGCGAGCCAGAGTCGCTTGTCGACGTCGGCATAGACCTTGCGGACCACCGCCATCGCGCCCGCGTCCGGCCCGAGCTCCCGCAGCGCCGCCCGCACCTGTTCCAGGCGTTCGTGCCGGTGCTTGATGTAGTACCGCGCGACCGGCTCCAGATCGGGATGATCGGGCCCGTGCGCTGGCAGCATCGCCTTGCCCGTGCCGGCCGCCAGCAGGCGGTCCATCGAGGCGAGGTAGTCGGCGAGGGTGCCGTCGGTGGAGTCGAGCACGGTGGTGCCGCTGCCGAGGATGGTGTCGCCGGTGAGCACCGCGTCGTCGAGCACGAAACTCACCGAGTCCCCCGTGTGCCCGGGGGTTGCCAGTACCTCGATGCGCAGGCCGGCCGCCTCGATCACCTCGCCGTCGGACAGCGGTGTGTCCGAGCCGCGCAGGAACTCGCGGTCGACGGCGCGCACCGGCGTGCCGGTCCGCTTCACCAGGCGGTCGATGCCGCCGGTGTGATCGTGGTGCCGGTGCGTGATCAGGGTGAGCGCGATGTTGCCGCCGGTGACCTTTTCGATGGCCGCGCTGTGCGCCTTGTCCTTCGGCCCCGGGTCGACCACCACGTAATCCGGACAGTCCGGCGCGCGCAGGATCCAGGTATTGGTGCCTTCGAGCGTCATCTGGCCGGGATTTTCCGCGAGCAGCACCGCGGCGGTCGGAGTGACCTGCCGCAGCTGCCCGTACGCGGGGTGTGTCAGCGTCATCGCGTTCCCTCGGACGTGGTTGGGCGGGACTCGCTGCCCGCCAACCTGTTTCTAGCGCACCTCGGCGATGACCTCTACCTCGACCGGGACGCCCTTGGGCAGTTCGGCCACGCCGACGGCGGCACGCGCGTGCACGCCCGCCGCGCCGAAGACCTCACCCAGGAATTCCGAGGCGCCGTTGATGACCAGCGGCTGATCGGTGAAACCCGGGGCGGAGGCGACGAATCCGGTGACCTTCACGATCCGCACCACGTTGTCCAGGCCGACCAGGGCGTGGATCGCGGCCAGGGCGTTCAGCGCACAGGCCTGGGCGGCCTCGGCGGCGTCCTCGAGCGAGATCTCCGCGCCGGCCTTGCCGATCCACGGCAGTTCACCCTGCACGAACGGGATCTGGCCCGAGGTGTAGACCAGCGAACCGCTCTGCACCGCCGGGATGTAGGCGGCGACCGGCGCGGCCACCTGGGGCAGCGTCAGGCCGAGCTTGCCGAGGTTGGCTTCCCACTCTGTAGCTGGGGCGGTCATGGTTACTGCTTCGCGCGCTTGAGGTAGGCGACGTGCTGCTCGCCGGTCGGGCCGGGCAGCACCGAGACCAGCTCCCAGCCGTCGGCGCCCCACTGGTCGAGGATCTGCTTGGTCGCGTGCGTCAGAAGCGGAACGGTGGCGTACTCCCACACGGTCAAGTCACTCATGGGGCGAAGTCTATGGGGCCGTTCCCACGGCGTGACGTGCGCGTGCCCCTCATGCCGATCGGGCCGGGGAGGTTAGCTACGTCTCACTGTCTGATACAGAACTGCCGAAACGCCGCGCGTCAACCGGCATCCCTGGGGCAGGAAGTCGAAACGGGTTATAGGCTCGCGAGCGTGGGAGTACCAACAGCAGTGCCCATTTCGGCGGAGCCAGGGCTGGAAACGGGATGGCCGGGGCGCGCCGAAAAGGCGCGCTTGCACTACGTTTCCGGCAAGGGCGGCACCGGCAAGTCCACGGTGGCCGCCGCGCTGGCGCTCGCCCTGGCGGCCGGTGGCCGGCGGGTGCTGCTGGTGGAGGTGGAGAGCAGGCAATCCATCGCGCAGCTGTTCGATCTGCCGCCGCTGCCGCCCACCGAGACGCGGATCGCCACCGCCGAGGGCGGCGGTGAGGTGGTCGCGCTGGCACTCGACATCGAGCACGCCTTCCTCGAATACCTCGACATGTTCTACAACCTGGGCTTCGCGGGCCGGGCCATGCGCCGGATGGGGGCGATCGAGTTCGTCACCACCATCGCGCCGGGCCTGCGCGATGTCATCGTGACCGGCAAGATCAAGGAATGCGTTGTCCGGGTGGACAAGGCGGGCAAGCCGGCCTACGACGAGATCGTGGTGGACGCGCCGCCCACCGGGCGGATCGCCAGCTTCCTCGACGTCACCCAGGCGATGAAGGAAATCGCCAAGGGCGGCCCGATCGCCTCGCAGGCCGAGGGCGTGTCCAAGCTGCTGCATTCGGATCAGACCATGATCCATCTGGTCACCCTGCTGGAGGCGCTGCCGGTGCAGGAGACCGCCGACGCGGTCGCCGAACTCACCGCCAACGACCTGCACATCGGCACGGTCATCGTGAACCGCGCCACCGAGGGGCAACTGCCCGCCGAGGTGCGCGATCACGCCGCCACCGGCGAGATCGACCGCGAGGCCATCGCCGCCGGGCTCGCCAAGGCCGGGATCAGCCTCTCCGACAGCGATTTCGAGGGGCTGATCACCGAGGCGGTCGAGCATTCGGCGACGCTGGTCGCGCAGGATGCCAGCGCGACCGAACTGAAGAAGGTCGACGTACCGCAGCTGTATCTGCCCGCGCTCGAAGACGGGATGGACCTCGGCGGCCTCTACGAGCTGGCCGAGCACTTGAGCAAACAGGGTGTGAAATGACCGAGCCGCTGGACATCTCGAAGATCATCGAGGATCGCTCCGCGCGCGTGGTGGTGTGCTGCGGCTCCGGCGGGGTCGGCAAGACCACCACCGCCGCGGCCATCGCGCTGCGCGCCGCCGAGATGGGCCGCAAGGTCGTCGTGCTCACCATCGATCCGGCGCGCCGGCTGGCTCAGTCACTCGGCGTCGCCGACCTGGACAACTCGCCGCAGAAGGTGGAACTCGGCCCGGACGTGCCCGGTGAGCTGCACGCCATGATGCTGAACATGCGCCGCACCTTCGACGACATGGTGCTCGAGCACACCAGCCCGGACAAGGCGGAGCAGATCTTCGCCAACCCGATCTACCAGACCGTGGCCTCCTCCTTCGGCGGCACGCAGGAGTACATGGCGATGGAGAAGCTCGGCCAGCTGGCCGGGCGCCGGGAGTGGGACCTGATCGTGGTCGACACCCCGCCCTCCCGCAACGCCCTGGACTTCCTGGACGCGCCCAAGCGGCTCGGGAACTTCCTCAACGGCAAGATGATCCGGCTGATCATGGCGCCGGGCCGCGGCGTCGGCCGGTTCGTGACCGGCGCGATGAGCCTGGCCATGCGCGGGGTCTCGACGGTCATCGGCGGGCAGATGCTCAAGGACGCGTCGAACTTCCTGCAGTCGCTGGAGTCGCTGTTCGGCGGTTTCCAGGATCGCGCCGATCGCACCTACGCGATGCTGTCCAAGCCGGGCACCCACTTCTTGGTGATCGCCGCGGCCGAACCGGACGCGCTGCGCGAGGCCTCGTTCTTCGTGGACCGGCTCTCGACCGAGAAGATGCCGCTGGCCGGGCTGGTGCTGAACCGCACCCACCCGGCGCTGAGCACGCTGCGCGGCGATCACGCGCTGACCGCCGCCGATCAGTTGTCCGAGGCGGATCCGCTGACCGCGGCCGTGCTGCGCATCCACGCGCAGCGGATGGCGACCGCCAAGCGGGAGCAGCATCTGCTGCATCGGTTCACCGGCGCGCACCCGCGGGTTCCGATCGCCCCGGTGACCGCGTTACCGTTCGAGGTATCGGATCTAGCGGCCTTGCGCGCGGTCGGTGACCAGCTCACCGGGGCCCAGCCGGTCTCCGTCTGATCGATAAAACGTTCGATTATCAGATCGAATTGCTATGGGACAAAACGAGACCGAGCCCGCACCGCGGGCTCGGTCTCGAACTTTCCGGCTTCACATCGCGATCTGATGTTGCCGCTGGGCCTGGAAGAAGTCCGCCCAGGACGTCACCTCCGGATGCTGTTTCAGCAGCGCGCGGCGCTGCCGCTCCGTCATACCGCCCCACACACCGAATTCGACCCGATTGTCGAGCGCGTCGGCACCACACTGCATCAACACCGGGCAGTGCCGGCAGATGGTGGCGGCTTTGCGCTGCGCGGCACCGCGGACGAACAGCTGATCGGGATCTACTTCCTTGCATCGAGCCTGGGCTACCCAGGCGATTCGCGCTTCGGCCTGCTCTACGTCCAATCGAGCGATGGGGGTTGTCATGTGCATTTGGTGTGCCCCTTTGCAGTCCGAACACCGGGTCACGGCGCTCCAGAATCGCGTACACATCGCAGCAACCCGAACCCCGCTGCGAACTGCACCACATTCCACTTTGAGTGTTAGCTCTATCACACTGGGTTCTCAATCTAGGTAAAGGTATGGGGCTAGCGCAAGACCGTCTCGAGATTTTTTGGTACGACCGTCCCTGCAAACGTGATAGAGAACCGGGCGGTCGAGTCGGCACGGTGTCGGCCATCTCGCGACACGCGGCAAGCCGCGCGACGACACGCCCAACGGGCGGCGGAACCCCGCGTTCGGAAGAAGTCGCAAACACACCGAAGAGACCTGGAGGGGTTACCCGTAGGCTGGAGTTCGTGCCGATCACGCCAAATTCACCCACACCGTCGGCTTCGCCTTCTTCCATCCCCCAGGCCCTCGCGAAGCTGGCCGGCAGCTGCGCGTTGGCCGCGGTGCTCGTCGCCGGGTTGTTGTTCCCTCTCGCAGGCGGTTTCGGGTTCGTTTCCAACCGCGCCGCCGACGCCGTGGACAACGTGTCCGCGGAGCTGGTGGAGGGCACCGTGCCCGCCGTCTCGACGATGGTGGACACGACCGGAGCACCGATCGCCTGGTTGTACGAGCAGCGCCGATTCGAAGTCCCCAGCGACAAGATCTCCAACGACATGAAGTTGGCGATCGTCTCCATCGAGGATCGGCGCTTCGCCGACCACGCGGGCGTGGACTGGCAGGGCACACTGCGCGCGTTCCTCACCAACACCAGCAGCGGTGAGGTACAGCAGGGCGCGTCCACCCTGGACCAGCAGTACGTCAAGAACTTCCAGCTGTTGGTGGTCGCCAAGACCGACGCCGAACGCCGCGCCGCCATCGAGACCACCCCGGCCCGCAAGATCCGCGAGATCCGGATGGCGCTCACGCTGGACCGCGAGCTCACCAAGGACGAAATCCTCACCCGCTACCTCAACCTGGTGCCCTTCGGTAACTCCTCCTACGGCATCCAGGACGCCGCCAAGACCTACTTCGGCGTCGACGCCGCCGAGCTCAAGGTGCCGCAGGCCGCGATGCTGGCCGGCATGGTGCAGTCCAGCTCCAAGCTGAACCCCTACACCAACACCAACGGCGTGCTCGAGCGTCGCAACACCGTGCTGGACACCATGATCCAGAACATCCCCAGCCGGGCCGAGGAATTCCGCAAGGCCAAGCTGGAACCGCTCGGCGTGCTGCCCGAGCCCAAGGGCCTGCCGCGCGGCTGCATCGCGGCCAACGATCGCGGCTTCTTCTGCGACTACGCGGTGCAGTACCTGGCCAACGCCGGTATCAGCCGCGATCAGATCGACAAGGGCGGCTACCTGATCAAGACCACGCTCGATCCGGCCGTGCAGGATTCGGTGAAGCGCTCGATCAACGAGACCGCGAACCCGAACCTCGACGACATCGCCCAGGTGATGTCGGTGGTCGCCCCGGGCCAGGACTCGCACCCCGTGGTGGCGATGGCCTCGAGCCGCACCTACGGGCTCAACCGCGACGCCAACGAAACCATGCAGCCCCAGCCCTATTCGCTCGTCGGCGACGGCGCGGGCTCGGTCTTCAAACTCTTCACCACCGCGGCGGCCATGGAGAAGGGCATGGGCATCAACGCCCAGCTCGACGTCCCCGGCCGGTTCGACGCGAAGGGCATGGGTAACGGCGGCGCCCGCGGCTGCCCGCCCGAGACCTACTGCGTGGAGAACGCGGGCAAGTACAAGTCGCCGATGTCGGTGACCGAAGCGCTCGCGACCTCACCGAACACCGCGTTCGTCAAGCTGATCCAGGCCGTTGGCGTCACCCCGACCGTCGACATGGCGATCCGGCTGGGCATGCGCTCCTACACCGAGCCCGGCACCTCCGGATTCGGCAACCAGAGCCTGGCCGAGATGGTGAAGAGCCAGAACCTCGGCTCGTTCACCCTGGGCCCGGCCGCGATCAACCCGCTGGAACTGTCCAACGTGGCCGCGACACTGGCTTCGGGCGGCAAATGGTGCCCGCCGAACCCGATCCGCGAGGTCGTCGACCGCACCGGCAAGCCGGTGCCGCTGTCCCAGCAGGCCTGCGAGCAGGTGGTCGAGCCCGGTTTGGCGAATACCCTGGCCAATGCCATGGGCAAGGACCACGATCCCGGCGGCACCGCCTCGGGCGCGGCCTCCTCGACGGGTTGGAACGCTCCGGTCGCGGCAAAGACGGGTACCACCGAGAGCCACCGCTCCTCGGCCTTCCTCGGCTTCACCAACTCGCTGGCCGCCGCCACCTACATCTACGGCGACAGCCCGACACCCGGCGAGATCTGCTCCTACCCGCTGCGCAACTGCGGCAGCGGCAACCTGTTCGGCGGTAACGAGCCGGCCCGCACCTGGTTCAACTCGATCAAGGGCGTGCAGGATCGGTTCCCGCCGCCCGCGTTGCCGCCGCTGGACGACAAGTACGTGCGCGGCTCCAACAACGCGCAGGTGCCCGATGTCGTCGGCCTGACACAGGGCGAGGCCACCTCCGCGCTGACCGCCGCCGGCTTCCAGGCTTCGGCCGTGACCAAGGAGGGCCCGCTGCCTAAGGGCGCGGTGATGAGCACCGCGCCGAACGGGTCGGCGATCCCGGGCTCGGTGGTGACGATCTACATCAGTGACGGCACCCAGCGCGCGCCGACACCGGCGCCGGGCCCCGCGCCCCCGCCGCCGGCGCTGCCACCCGGCCTGCCGCTGCCGCCCTGGTGGCCCAGGTAGCCCGAAACGAGAACCGCCGACCCGGAACACCGGGTCGGCGGTTTCGTTTTCGCAGGATCTACAGGCGGGCTTTGACCGCCGCCGAGATGCGCGAGCCGTCGGCCTTGCCCTCGGCCAGCGCGGTCGCGATCTTCATGACCTGGCCCATCTGGCGCATGCCCGGGCGCTCGCCGTTCTCCTCGGCGACCTGGGCGATGGCGGTGTCGGCGAGATCGGCGATCTCGGCCTCGGTGAGCTGCGTCGGCAGGTACTCGTCGATGATCCGGGCCTCGGCGTGCTCGTTCGCGGCCAGCTCGCCGCGGCCGTTCTGGGCGTAGATCTCCGCGGACTCGTTGCGCTTCTTCGCCTCTTTCTGCAGCACGACGATGACGTCGGCGTCGGAGAGTTCGCGCGCCTCCGAACCCGCGACCTCGGCGTTCTGGATCGCGGACAGCAGCATGCGCAAGGTGGACAGGCGCAGGGTGTCCTTGGCTTTCATCGCGGCGGTCATATCCGTCCGCAACCTCGCTTTGAGTTCCGACATGGCCCACACGCTAGCCGCTGGCCCGCCGCGCGCCCACCACATTTAGCGGCACACGCGGGGAACACACCCTTGTGCGGAAACACACTCGGCGGTTCGCAGGGGCCTCACCTATGCTGGGCAAATGCCCGTGATTTCGACTTCCGCCGTCCGCCGCACCGCGCTGGGAGCCGCCGGGGCCGCGGTGGCCGGAATCGGTTATGCCTCATTGATCGAACGCAACGCGTTCGTCCTGCGTGAGGCCACCATGCCGGTATTGCCGACGGGTTCGTCGAGCCTGCGGGTGCTACATATCAGCGATCTGCACATGACGCCCGGCCAGAAGCTCAAGCAGCAGTGGCTGCGCGAGCTGGATCGGCTGGAGCCGGATCTGGTCGTCAACACCGGTGACAACCTGTCGCATCTGAAGGCGGTGCCCTCGGTCGTGCAGTCGATGGGCGGATTGCTTTCCCGCCCGGGTCTTTTCGTCTTCGGCAGCAACGACTACTTCGCGCCGGTGCCGAAGAACCCGCTCAAGTACTTCAAGAAGGACCATTGCCGGGTCTACGGCGCGCCGCTGCCCTGGCAGGATCTGCGCGCCGCGTTCACCGAGCGCGGCTGGCTCGATCTCACCCACGTGCGCCGCGACCTCGAGGTGGCGGGCGTGCGCATCGCCACCGCCGGCGTCGACGATCCGCATCTGCAGCGCGACCGCTACGACACCGTGGCCGGCGTGCCGAACCCGCTGGCCGACTTGCGGATCGGCCTGACCCACTCCCCCGAGCCGCGCGTCCTGGACCGGTTCGCCGAGGACGGCTACGACCTGGTTCTCGCCGGCCACACCCACGGCGGCCAGCTGGTGCTGCCCGGTTACGGCGCGCTCGTCACCAACTGCGGGATCGACAAGTCCCGGGTGAAGGGCGCCTCGAAGTGGGGCGATCACACCCAGTTGCATGTTTCCGCGGGTGTCGGCACCTCACCGTGGGCCCCGTACCGCTTCTGCTGCCGCCCCGAGGCGACCCTGCTGACTCTGGTCGCCGCCCCGCCGCGGCGTCCGCTCAGCGAAGCCGATCGCGGGCTGTCCGCGTCCGAAGCCGTCGCCCGCTGAGTTAGCCCTCCGGGCTCCGGCTTGCTAGGGTCCCCTGCCGAGACGAGAAGTCAACGCAGGGGACAACTTTGAGTAGCAGAGGATACGACGGGCCGCGCGGCGAGAGCGCGGGCCACACGGGGGCGGGGTATCCCGAGCAGGCGGTTTTCCAGCATTCCGGGGTGGGGAACCAGTCCGGGGCGCAAGGGGGTGGGCCGGATATGCAGTGGCAGCCCGCATTTCAGGCTGCGCCTGGGCAGTCGGGTCCCCAGTTCGGGGCCGCGCCCGGGAATTCGCCCCAGTTCGGGGCCGCGCATCCGCCTCAGTTCGCGCCCGCGCCCGTGAATTCGCCCCAGTTCGGGGCTGCGCATCCGCCCCCATTCGGGCCCGGGTCCACGCATCCGCCTCAGTTCGAGCCCGCGCCCCAGTTCGCGCTCACGCCCGCGGATTCGCCCCAGTTCCCGCCGGCACCCACGAATTCGCCTCAGTTCGCGCCCATGTCTGCGAATTCACCCCAATTCGAGCCCGAGTCGGCGCCCCCATTCGGGCCCGCCCCCACGCATTCGCCTCAGTTCGAGGCGGCGTCCACGCATCCGCCCCAATTCGGGCCTGTGACCACGAATTCGCCCTTCGCGGGCCAGGATCAGGCCGCGTATACCGGGTGGAGCGTGCCCCTCCCGCCGCCGCAGGGTGGGCCCAAGCCACCGCCGCGCAGAGGCTGGATCGGGATCGCGGTGGCCGTGCTGGTGCTCGCCGGCGGTGCGACCGTCGTCGCGCTGCACGGTGAGACCGAGGAACCTTCCGGGGAACTGCCGGAGATGGTGAGCGCGCTGTCGACGAAACCGAATCCCGCGGCGAAGTCGAAGGCGGCCGAGCCGACCGCGCCGCCCAACGACGAGAAACCGACGGTGCCCGGCTATCAGGTGGTGGTGGCGCCCGACAGTGGTGCGGCCTACGACGTGCCCGCAGATTGGACCGTGGCCGCCCCGGACGTCACCGGAAAGTTCGGGGCACCGCCCAACACCGTGATGGGCAAGGGCATGGCCTCGGAGGGCCGGGACTACTGCCCCGGCTCGACCCGCACCGTCGCCCTGCTCACCGGCTCCGACACCGCCGATTCCACCAGCGCCGCACTCGAACTCGGCGCCAAAGCCGCCCAGGCCTACTCCGGCGGCGCGAACCCCGGTCCCCCGCAGCCCCTGGCCTCCTACGACGGCAGCCAGAACGGCGTCTTCGTGGAAACCAAGGGCCGCATCAACAACCCCAACCCCGGCTGCGCCGCCGAATACTCCGTCTACACCTTCGCCACCCCCGCCGAACAGGGCACCTTCGTCATGGTGATCGCCGCCGACGTCGGCGTCCCCAAGGCCGTCGACCCCGACACCGCCAAACGCATCTTCGCCAGCGTCCGCCCCCACGGCAGTTGAACGAGCACCCAGATCAACCCCTTGACCAGCGGATTTAACTCCTACCCCCGCCCTGTTGTAAGCTACTCCAGGTTCGCTTCACGGGGTGTGGCGCAGCTTGGTAGCGCGCTTCGTTCGGGACGAAGAGGTCGCAGGTTCAAATCCTGTCACCCCGACGTGTTGGTTGAGACACAAGAAAGGCACCTGATCTTCGATCAGGTGCCTTTCTGCTTCTCCCAGCTGCCGCGGTGATCGCCTGGCGTGGCACTACGTTGGACCGATGAGCGTTCGTGAGTGGGAGACCCGGGTGGAGACCGCGGCGGATGTGGCGGTGGTGCGGGAGATTGTGCTGGCGGCGTTCGATACGGCCGAGGAGGCGGATCTTGTCGATGCGCTGCGGGGGGACGTGGCGTGGATCGAGGGGTTGTCGATTGTGAGTGTGACGCCGGAGGAGGTGCCGGTGGGGCATGCGTTGTTGACGCGGTGTCACGTCGGGGAGACGCCGGCGTTGTGTTTGGCGCCGTGTTCGGTGTTGCCGGAGTATCAGCGGACGGGGGCGGGGTCGGCGGCGATTCGGGCTGCGCTGGCGGCGGCCGCGGCGCGGGGTGAGCATGCGGTCGTGGTGCTCGGGCATCCGGAGTATTACCCGCGGTTCGGGTTCGATCGGGCCTCGGCGCACGGGATCAGCGTGAGTTTCGAGGTGCCCGACGAGGCGTTGATGGCGCTCACGCTGGACGCGGATCGGGCGCTGCCCGGCGGTGTCGTGCGCTATGCCGCGCCGTTCGGGATCGACTAGGCCTGCGCGGCCGCGGTTTCGGGTCCACCATGGATAGATGAACGAGCACGGCAAGCCGGTCCTCTACGCGATCGCCACCGGGTCGACGGCGGCGCGGGATATCGGGAAGCTGGTGGATATCGCGCAGTCGGCGGGCTGGGTGGTGTGCGTGGTCGCCTCGCCCGCCGGGCGGAAATTCATCGATGTGGCGCAGTTGGAGCAGGCGACCGGGTTTCCGGTGCGCAGCGAGTACGAGGAGCCGGGCACACCGGATCTGCTGCCGCCCGCGGACGCGATGGTGGTCGCGCCGATCACGGCGAACTCGCTGGCCAAGTGGGCGGCCGGGATCTCGGACACACTGCCGCTGGGCTTGCTGGTGGAGGCGGTGGGTAAAGGCCTGCCGGTGGTGGCGGTGCCGTTCTCGAATCGGGCGCAACTGGAGTTTCCCGCGATCCAGGAGGCGATCGGCAAGCTCGCGGAGTGGGGCGTGATCGTGGTCGGCGGGTCGGACATCACCGAGCCGCACGAGCCCGGCGCGGGTGCCGAGCAGCTTCCAGCGTTCCCGTGGGACCGGACCTGGCAGGCGCTGCTGACCCATCCCCGGTATCGCCGGCCCGACGAGCCGGCTGTGAGCGGAGCGTAACCGCGTGCTTACTTGCCGCGATCTTGTGGAAACGCGAGGTCAATAGCGTATACAACCATGTCGACACGGGTGGCTACAGCGGGGCAGCCGCTGCGGGATGTGGTGTACGAGACGCTGCGCGCCGAACTCATGAACGGCGACATCAAGTTCGGTGAACGTCTCACCGAACCGAAATTGTCGGCGCGCTTCGGGATTTCGCGGACGCCGATCCGGGAGGCGCTGACGGTGCTGTGCTCGGACGGTCTGCTGCGGCGCGAGGAGTACGGGTTCAGCCCGGTCCGGCCGAGTATTCCGCTGATCCGCGATCTCTACGAACTGCGCATCACGCTGGAGCTGGGCGGGATTCAGCGCGCCATCAACAATCCGGAGATCCGCCACGATCGCGAGCTGCTCACCGCGGAACGGGCGGCGTGGCTGGCGCTGCGGGCCGATCCGCCGGCGCAGGAGCCGGGTTTCGTGGTCCGCGACGAGGAATTCCACGTCACGCTGCTGCGGGCCGCGGGCAACGCGGAACTGGTGCGCTCGCTGGAGTCGGTGAACTCCCGGATCCGGCATGTCCGGATGTACGACTTCATGGTCAACAACCGGATCGAAACCACCATCACCGAGCACCTGGCGATCCTGGAGGCCGTGCTGGCCCAGGATCTGCCGCTGGCGTATCGGCTGCTGCACCGGCACATCGGGGAATCCCTCGATGTGGTGCTGGAACGGGTCACGCGGGCGATGGCCGCGATGTCCCTGGCCACCGAATGACCTCGTACCCGAAAGGCGTGACCATGACCGCGAGCACCGCACTGCACCTGTCCCCCACCGAGCGCGTCGCCGCCGCCTACCGGCGGATCGCCGAGGTGAATCGCCCCGAGGTGTGGATCACGCTGCGCCCCGAGGCCGAGGTGGCCGCGGACGCGGCGGCGGTGGAGCGCGATCTCGCCGCCGGTGCCGCGCTGCCGCTGGCCGGCACTGTGGTGGCCGTCAAAGACAACATCGACGTGGCGGGTCTGCCGACGACCGCGGGCTGCCCCGAATTCGCCTACACCCCGGATGTTTCGGCGGCGGCGGTGCAGCGCCTGGTCGCCGCCGGTGCGGTGGTGCTGGGCAAGACGAACCTCGATCAGTTCGCGACCGGCCTGGTCGGCACCCGCAGCCCGTACGGCGCGGTGCGGAACGCGCTCTACCCGGACTTGGTGTCCGGCGGCTCCAGTTCGGGTTCGGCGGTGGCCGTGGCGCTGGGCCTGGCCGATATCGGCGTGGGCACGGACACCGCGGGTTCCGGGCGGGTGCCGGCGGCGCTGCACGGCATCGTCGGTATCAAGGCCACGCTGGGGATCATCCCGGCACACGGCGTCGTGCCCGCGTGCGTGGACTACGACGCCGTCACGGTGTTCGCCGCCGATCTCGACCGCGCGGTGGCCGCGGCCGCGGTGATGGCGGGCCCGGAGGCGCGCGATCCGCGCAGCCGCGCCTGGCCGGCCGACGTCCGGCTCGCCGCGCCACAGCGACCGCGGCTCGCGGTGCCGCGCGCCACGGAACTCACCGCGCTCGACCCGTCCTACCGCGAGGCCTTCGCGAGAACCGTCGCCGCGCTGGCCGATTCGGGCATCGACACCGGCGAGGTGGATATCTCCGGTCTGCTCGCGGCCGCCGAGTTGCTCTACGACGGCGCGATCGTCGCCGAGCGCTACGCGGCCGTCGGCGCGTTCCTCGACACCGCTCCGGCCGGGGCCGACCCGACCGTGGCGGCCATCATCGGGGCGGCGCGCGCCACCACCGGCCCCGGGTTCGTGCGGGATCTGGACGCGCTGGCCAAGGCCCGCGCGGCGGCACTGGCACTACTCGCCGGGTTCGACGGGCTGCTGTTGCCGACCACCACCGAACATCCGAGTATCGCGGCGGTCCAGGCGGATCCGACCGGCATCAATCGCCGGATGGGCACCTACACCAATTTCTGCAATCTGCTCGACATGGCCGCCGTCGCCGTGCCCGGCGCGCCCACCGCCGACGGCGCGCCCTTCGGCGTGATGGTGGTGGCGCCCGCGTTCGCCGATCAGGTCGCGGTCGATCTCGCCGCCCGGCTCACCGGATCCGAGTCGCCCGCTCTGGTCGAGCAGGGCGTCGAGCTGGCGGTGTTCGGGGCGCACCTGCGCGGCCAGCCGCTGCACTGGCAGCTGGAGCAGATCGGCGCGCGCTACGCCGGCGAGATCCACACCACCGACGCCTATCGCCTGACCGCCCTGGACACCGTGCCACCCAAGCCGGGCCTGGTCCGGCACGGCGCCGGGCTCGGCGCCCCGATCCTGGGGGAACTGTTCCGGGTCTCCCCCGCGGGCCTCGGCGGCTTCCTGGCGGCACTGCCCGCTCCGATGGCGTTGACCAGTATCGAACTGGCGGACGGACGTTCGGTCATCGGCTTCGCCTGCACCTTCGACGCCGCGCAGGCGGCCACCGACATCACCGCCTTCGGCGGCTGGAAAGCCTTCCTGCAGAACCGGAATTGACCCCGGCGCCAAAGTTGCGTGCTACGAAAAATTGCGCGGCACGCAACTTTGTCGCAGAGTGGTGGCATGGCATTCGTGCTCGGCTTGCGCGAGCGTAAGAAGCTCGCGACCCGGGAAACACTGGGATTCGCGGCTTTACGGCTGGCCGTCGCACGCGGGCCGGAGCAGGTACTGGTGGAGGACATCGCGGCCGCGGCCGGTGTCTCGGCCCGCACCTTCAACAACTACTTCGCCGGCAAGTACGAAGCCATGTGCGCACCCGCGGTGGATCGCGCCCACCGGGTGGCCGACGCGCTGCGCGAGCGGCCCGCGGCGGAACCGCTGTGGCCGGCCATCATCCACGCGGTGCTGACGGAGTTCGCCGAGGACGACGAGCACCCCGATCGCGCCTGGGTCACCGGCGTCCGGCTGATCATCGGCGCGCCCGCGCTGCAGGGCGAGTACCGCAAGGCGCAGGCCGTGATCCAGGAGGCGCTCGCGCGGGCGATCGCCGAGCGCACCGGGCGCGACCTGGACACGGATATGTTCGCCCGCATCATGGCCGGCGCCGTCACCGCGGCGCTGGATGTGGCGATCAACCGGTGGGCCGATGCCGATCCGCCGGTCGCGGCGCTGCCGGTGATCCGGGAAGCGCTGCGGCAATTGACCTTTCTCCCAGGAGTGTTTCCCATGGATGTCCCCACCCAGCATCGGCTCTCAGTCCCGGGTGCCACCCTGCATTACGAGATCCGCGGCAGCGGGCCGCTGCTGCTGTGTATCCCGGGCGGCAACGGCGAGGCCGGCACTTTCGAGGCGCTGGCCGGAGCGCTCGCCGAGCGCTACACCGTGGTCACCTTCGATCGGCGGGGCTTCTCCCGCAGCGCGCTGGACGGGCCGGTCGATCATCGGGTCGAACTCGACGCCGCCGACGCGGCGGCCCTGCTCGAGCACCTCACCGATAGGCCCGCCGCGGTGCTCGGAAGCAGTTCCGGCGCCATCGTCGCCTTGGAATTGCTCAGCGCGCGAGCGGATCTCCTGCACACGGTGGTGGTGCACGAGCCGCCGATCGCCGGGGTGCTGGACGACGCCGGCCACTGGCTGGCGTTCCTCGACGATGTGCACCGGATCTTCGAGACGGACGGCTTCGAGCCCGCGATGGGCAAGTTCTCCCAGGGCATCGGCCTGGCCAACCGGTCCCTCGGCGCGGACGCCACCCCGGAGCAGGTGGCGGCCGGTGGACGCGCGCTGAGCAACCTGCGGTTCTTCCTCGAACACGAAGTGCGCCAGTACCCCCGGTATGTGCCCGACCTCGAGGTGCTGCGCGGGCTCGCCGCCAAACTGGTGCTCGTGAACGGTCGCGATGCCGCCGAGCACTTTCCCGCGCGGCCCAATCATGTGCTCGCGGCGGAGCTTTCGCTGGAACTGCGGGAATTCCCGGGCGACCACGTCGGCTACGTGCACGCCCCCGCCGAGTTCGCCACCGCCCTCGACGCGGTACTCACCGCGCGGACAGCGGCTGCTGCTGGTTGAATCGACCCTCTCCGACGGACCGATCGCTCGCTCTGAGCGCTCGGTCCGTCGGCGTTTGCGGGCCCCACCTGCATAAACATATGTCTTAAACATTTGTACTAGACAAATGTGCAACTCCTCTGTTAAACATATGTCTAAGACATTCGCTCCACAGCAGAGGACAGAACATGAACGCCGACCGCTCCACCACCCAGCCCCGCATCCTCGTCTCCGGCGGCGGCATCGGTGGCAATGCCGTTGCGCTGCAACTGCTCCGGGCCGGTATCCGGGCCACGGTGGTCGAGCGCGCTGCCGCTCCCCGGCCCGGCGGGCAGTCTGTCGACCTGCGCGGAGCCAGCGGCGAGGTCGCCGAGCGGATGGGCCTGATGCCCGGTATCCGCAAGCGCCAGATGGACGAGCGCGGGCTGATCTACGTCGACGATCAGGGCGCGGAGATCCTGCGGATGGACATGGAATCCTTCGACGGCAAGGGCGCGGTCGCCGAAATCGAGATCACCCGGGGCGATCTGAACCAGGTTCTGCTGGACGAACTCGAGACCGCGGGCGGGGTGGACTACCGCTACGGCGAGTGGATCACCGCGATCGAGCAGGACGCGGACGGCGTGGACGTCACCTTCGCCTCCGGCGCGACCGAGCGGTTCGACCTGGTGGTCGGCGCGGACGGCCTGCACTCGGCCACCCGCCGCCTGGTGTTCGGGCCGGAAGAGCAGTTCAGCACCTACCTCGGTGGTTACATGTCCTTCTTCACCATGCCCACCCCGGCGGGCTTGGAGCCGAACTGGTTCTCCATGCACTCGCTGGTCGGCGCGGTGAACGTCGGCCTGCGCCCCGACTTCGATCCCGCCACCTGCAAGGCGCTCATCACCATTCGCACGGACGCGGACCCGGCGCTGCACCGCGATGTCGCGGCCCAGCAGCGGCTGATCCGCGAGAAGCTGGCCGGCGGCGGCTGGGAGACCGGCACGATTCTCGCCGCGATGGACCAGGCCGAGGACTTCTACTTCGACGAGATCGCCCGGATCGAGATGCCGAACTGGATCAAGGGCCGGGTCGTACTGGTCGGCGACTCCGGCTACTGCGGTTCGCCGCTGACCGGTCAGGGCACCGCGATGGCGCTCACCGGCGGGTACATCCTGGCCGGCGAGATCGCCGGGCACGCCGACGACCTGCCGCAGGCGCTGACCCGCTACGAGGAACTGCTGCGCCCCTTCATCGCCAAGTCGCAGGAGCTGCCCCCGGGTGGGCTCAAGGCGATGACCCCCAAGAGCCGCTTCGGCATCAAGGCCGGGCACGCCGTCACCCGGCTGATGACCTCGAAGCTGTTCCGGCCCTTGATGATCAAGATGATGAGCTCCACCGAGGACTACGACCTGCCCGAATACGCCACCCGCTGACTCTGAACCGCTGGGCGGGCCGGTCACCCCTCGTGATCGGCCCGCCCATTACCCGTGGGTGGGATCGTCGGCGCTCCCCGAATGGTTACCATCGGCAGCGGCGCGGCGCCGATCAGCTCCCGGAAGAGCCACTGAGTACTGCCCGGTAAAAGCCGACCGGGCCGGTCACCCCTCGTGCACCGGCCCGGTTGACTTCACCTCCGCGACTCGGCCTGCCACCCCTCGTGTAGACAGGCCGGGTCCCGGATCCCCCACCCCCGGTGGTGGCTGTTCTCCGGCGTTGAGACAACTTTGCAACCGGCCTCTTAGAGGGGCCTTAAGAAGAACTTGTACGACCAAAAATGCAGGTAGAAGCCAAATCGCCCACGCGCCACCCGCACATGCCGGATGATGGATATCGGTGCATGACAAGGATTGGGGATGCGATGGAAACCGTGGTGGTCTGGGTGCTCGCCTGCCTGCTCTACTGGTGGGGTCTGCTGTAATCCCATGATTCCCGCGCCACCCCCGGGGTAGACCAGAATCGGGGAGGTGCGATCTGGGTGGACACGCACCTCCCCACCGCGAAAAGAGCTGCGAGACCTCGGGTTATGCCGAAAAGGCCGGGGCGGTGCGTACTTTCGTACGCACCGCCCCGGCCTTGGGTTACGGTCGGATCAGCCTTCCAGGCCCTCGCGCACACCAACCTCGACGCGCTTGCCGAGGTCGGCGTCGACGCTCTTCCAGTACTGGAAGACGCGGCCCAGGATGGGTTCCTGGACGCCACCGAGGATGTGGCCGACGATGTTGTTCACCAGGCGCTCGCGCTGGTCGTCGTTGAGGACCTCGCGGACCAGGGTGCCCGCCTGGGCGAAGTCGTTGTCCTCGGGGTGCTGGATGTAGCCGGCCCGCAGCATGGTCGGGTCGAAATCCCAGGCGCCGCCGTCGGGGGCCTTGTGCGACTGGGCGTGCGGGCCGCCGAAGGAGTTCGGGGCGTAGACCGGGACGCTGGGGTCGTTGTAACCGAAGCGCATGGCGCCCTCCTTGGAGTAGGAGTTCACCTCCGCGGCCCGGGCCCGGTTCGGCGGCAGCTCGTGGTGGTTGACGCCGATCCGGTAGCGGTGCGCGTCGGCGTAGGCGAAGACGCGGCCGAGCAGCATCTTGTCGGGCGAGAAGCCCACGCCGGGAACGAGATTCGACGGCGCGAAGGCGGCCTGCTCGATGTCGACGAAGAAGTTGCCGGGGTTGCGGTTCAGCGTCCAGCGGCCGACCTCGATCAGCGGGTAGTCCTGCTGCGACCAGACCTTGGTCAGGTCGAAGGGGTTGAAGCGGTAGGACTCCGCCTCGTCGACGGGCATGACCTGCACCTTGAGCGTCCAGCTCGGGAACTCGCCGCGCTCGATCGCCTCGTAGAGGTCCTTGCGGTGATGGTCGGGGCTGGTGCCGGCCAGGGTGTCGGCCTCGGCCTGGGTCAGGAACTCGATGCCCTGATCGGTCTTGAAGTGGTACTTCACCCAGAAGCGCTCGCCGGCGGCGTTGATCCACTGGTAGGTGTGCGAGCCGAAGCCGTCCATGTGCCGCAGGGTCTTCGGGATGCCGCGGTCACCCATCAGCCAGGTCACCTGGTGCGCGGTCTCCGGGCGCAGGGTCCAGAAATCCCACTGCATGGTGTGATCGCGAAGTCCGCTGCCCGGCAGGCGCTTCTGCGAATGGATGAAGTCGGGGAACTTGATCGGGTCCTTGATGAAGAACACCGGGGTGTTGTTGCCGACGATGTCGTAATTGCCGTCTTCGGTGTAGAACTTCACCGCGAAACCGCGCGGATCGCGCCAGGTGTCGGGGCTGCCCTGCTCACCGGCGACGGTGGAGAAGCGGACCAGCGACTCGGTGTGCGCACCCGGCTGGAACAGCTTGGCCTTGGTGAAGCGGCTGACATCGTTGGTCACGACCAGCTCGCCGTAGGCGCCGGCGCCCTTGGCGTGCACCACGCGCTCCGGCACCCGCTCGCGGTTGAAGTGCGCGAGCTTCTCGATCAGGTAGTGGTCGTGCAGCAGGATCGGGCCCTGCGTGCCCGCCGTCAGCGACTCGTCGTCGCTGGGGACCGGGGTGCCGGTGTTCGTGGTTGTCGGCTTGATCATGCGAAAGCCTCCTCGGCTCTTTGACAATTCGGGCAATGGCCCCAGAAGACGACCTCGGCCTCGTCGACAACGAATCCGTGGGCGTCGGCTGGGGTCAGGCAGGGGGCTGATCCCACCGTGCAGTCCACATCCGCGACCGTGCCGCAGCTGCGGCACACCAGGTGATGGTGGTTGTCACCGGTCCGGGTCTCGTACAGCGCCGACGAGCCGGCGGGCTCGATGCGGCGCAGGATCCCGGCTCGCACGCAGGCCCGGAGCACGTCGTAGACGGCCTGCGTGGAGACCGAACCGAGCGCTTCCCGGACGGTGACCGCCACCGTGTCGGCATCCGAATGCGGACGGTCGGCGACCGCCCGCAGCACCGCGAGCCGCGGCGCGGTGACCCGCAGGCCCGCGTGCCGCAACCACTCGCGTGGATCGGTGCCGGTGGTGTGCATGACCCCATCGTGCTGGCTTTACTGGAATTAGTCAAGAAACAGAATTTGTAAACTTACGATCCGGCGGCTGACCGGGAAAGTGGCAGCGGAACGGTTGCCCGGCAACGGCCGGTCCGGGGAGTTAGGGTGTGCCCAAACGTAACTTCAGGTCCCGGCCGGGAAAGGAGTTCCACCATTCTCGTTTACGAGAGCAGCTTGCCGACCAGCACGAATCCCCAGCAGAGTCTGCGCGAGTCCGCGTTCTCGATCATGACTCGGGACGACTTCGACTACTCCCCCGCCGACGACCGCGCGCTGGCCGCGGCCTTCGCCGAGGAGATCGCGCTGGACCGCTGGCTGCCGCCCGGGGAGACCTACCGGCATCGCGCCTATCAGTGCTTCCGGATGTCGGTGCGGGACTTGGCCTTCCACGCGCTCAGCGCGCCGCCGCCGTACTTGCAGGCCAAAGAGGTCAACGCCGTGGCGGGCGGGGTCGCGCGCGCGTTCACCATCCTGGACCCGGAGCATCCGGTCACCGCGATCACGGCCCGGATCGCCGCCACCGTCGCCCGGCAACTACTCGCCGCCGGCGTCCTCGACGGCCAAGCGACGCCGAATTGCCTGGTAGACGCGCACTACATCCGGATCTACGCGCCCGGCAAGCCGTGCCCGGAAGGCATTCACCGGGACGGATTGATCGCCGGTTCGGCGCATCTGGTGCGGCGGGTGAACATCACCGGGGCGGACTCGCTGCTCTACGACCTGTCCGGCCGGGAAGTGCACAAGTGCGTGCTGACCGAGCCGCTGGATTCCTTCGTCTTCGACGATGCGCAAGTTATGCACTACACCAACGACATCGAGGTCTCGGAGCCCGGCAGCCCGGCGTTCCGGGATGTGCTGCTGATCGGCTTTCGCACGGCATGACCGACCCGGCCGCACCGTTCATCGATCAGCTCGACCGGCTGCTTCCCGACGATGAACTGGTGCGGATCGCGGGCGAGCTGACGGCGGTGCCGTCGCTCACCGGCGAGGAAACGGCGCTCGCCGAATTCGTCCGAACCAAGCTGCTGGACAACGGTATTCACGCGTACCCGCAAGAGGTCGCGCCTGGGCGTACGCAGACCATCGGTGTGCTGGGTCCGGCACACGAGCGGCCCGCGCTGATGTTCAACGGGCACCTGGATATGGATCCGCTCGGCGGCGAATACACCGCCCGGCGCGTCGGCGACAAGCTGTACGGTGCGGGCTTGCACAACATGAAGAGCGGGCTCGCGGCGATGCTCGGCGCGGCGATCGCTGTGCGGCGCAGTGGAATTCGATTACGACGTCCGCTGCTGCTGGAATTCGTCGCCGGGGAACTCCAGGGCGGGGTCGGCACGCGGTTCGCGCTGGACAGCGGGCTCACCGCCGACGCGGCGGTGGTGCCGGAACCGTATTCGGTGCGCCGGGTCATCACCCGCACCGCGGGCGTGCACAAGTTCGCCGTGGTGGTGCGGGGACGCACCGCGCACACCAGCAGACACCACGAGGGTGTGGATGCCATAGCGGTGCTGCGGGCGACATTGGACCTGCTCGAGTCCGCCGATCTGGGTTTGCGGAACACCGACTTCCCGCCGCTCCCTCGGTTACAGATCGCGAGCCTGATCGCGGGGCGCGGGGACGGCCACGAGCTGTCCGGGATCAGCTATCTCGCCGATCAGGCGACCGCGCTGATCGATGTGCGCTATCCCCCGCCCTACGAGCCTGCCGACGTCACAGCGGCGATCGAACAGGCGCTGACGAAAGCACGGCAACAGTTCCCCGCCGCGCAGATCACCGTGGACCAGCCGCCCGACCCTCGTTTCCGGGTCGGCGGCACCGACATGCCGCCGATGGACGTCGACCCGGATTCCCGGATCGTGCGCGATATCCGAGCGCTGCTTCCCCAGGTCTCCGCCTTCGACGTCGAGGAATCGGGTCTGGCCCTGCCGTACTCCTACTGCGGCAACGACACCACCCACCTCAGCCGAGCGGGCATCGAATGCTGCCTGTTCGGGCCGCGCGGCGCACCGGACGACACCGAACTGCACGTGCTGATCAGCGAAATGTCCGCCTGCGCACGAACGCTCGCGGCCCTCGCCGTGCAACGCTGCGCCTGAGTCAACGGTTGCGCCCGAACCGGCGGTACCGGTGCTCGCCCTGGCTGACCGCACAAAGCTAACCGTCGAGCCGGGCCAACTGCGCCCGCACCTGGTCGGCCAGCGGGACGCCGATGCTCTCGTACAGCGCGAGCGCCTCGGTCCACCGCTGCCTGGCTTCGCCGCCGTTGCCGGTCTCGCAGGCCACATGGCCCAGCCCGCGCAGCGCGTCGGCCTTGCCGTGCGGGTCGGGTATGCGCTCGGCCACGGTCAGCGAATCGGTGTAGAAGTCGCGTGCCGCGGCGTAATTCGCGAAGTAGCGTTCGAGGTGGCCGAGGCCGCGCAGCATGTCGACCTGGCCGAGGGTGAGGTTGATGTCGACGGCGATGTCGTAGGCCTTCTCGAAGTAGCCCCGCGCCGCCTCGTTGGCGGCCAGGCTGCGCTCGACATGCCCCAGACCCCACAGGGACCAGGCTTCGCCATAGCGGTCGTGGATGTGCAGCGCGATCTCCAGGGAGTCGTTGTAGTAGCGGCGGGCCGCCTCCCGGTCGCCGACCAGGCGCGCGATATGCCCGAGCCCGCGCAGCGCGTCGCCCTCGATCCTCGGATTGCTGATCTGGCGGGCGGTGCGCAGCGCGTCGGTGTAGTTGCGGCGGGCGGTGTCGTTGTCGCCCATCCGCCGGACCACCTCGCCGTGACCCCACTGCACCGACGCGGACCGGCCGCGATCGTCCAGCGCGGACGCGATCTCCCAGGCCACCCGGAAATGCTCCCGGGCCGCCGCGTAGTTGCAGACCAGCCGCTCCACATGCCCGAGACCGTTGCGGGCATCGCATTCGGTCGGGCGGTAGCCGATGTCGCGGGCGATGTGCAGGGCCTCGGTGTAGAAGTGCCGGGCCGGGCCGTGGTCGCCGATGATCCACGCCGTCTGCCCGAGCTCGCACAGCGCGTCGGCCTCGCAGCGCGGGTCCTCGACCTGCACGGCGATATCGCGGGCGAGCAGGAATCCGTCCCGGGCCCGGCGGTATTCGCCGCCGAGCTGGTCGATCCGGCCGAGTTCCAGCAGCGCGTCGGCCTCGGCCCGGTGCGCGCCGACGAACCGGGCCGCCCGCAGCGCGGCACCGTAGAGCCGGTGCGCGTCCGACCAGTGCCCGAGACTCCACAGGGCGGGTGCGAGCAGCCGGGCCAGCTCCGCGACCTCGGAGCTGGAGCCGGCCGCCTCGATGCAGCCGAGCAGGTTCTCGCGCTCGGCGCTGAGCCAGTCGCGGGCCAGCGCGGTCTCCACCGAGGCGTGCGGATTCCGCTGCCTGGCGGGCCGGACGCCGGTGACCGGGCCGGTCGGCTCCGGCGCCACCATCCGCCGCACGATCGCCAGATTCCCGCTGATCAGCCGCTCCGTCATCGCGGTCCGCTCGGCCGGCGGATTCTCCTGCTGGGCATGCCATCTCGCGCAGAGCCGGGTCAGGTCGTGCAGGCTGTAGCGCGGGCCGCCGATGCCCCGGGTCTCCGCCGGATCCAGGAAGCCCGCCTCGAACAGCCTGCGCAGCAACGCTTTCGCCGGGGCCAGCGGTATCCCGGCCATCATCGCTACCGCCTCGGCGGTGATCTCCGGGCCCGGGTACCAGCCGAGCAGCTGCAGCGTCCGCCGCTGCGCCGGATCACGTAGCCGCTGGTAGGACACCTCGAACGCCGCGAGCAGGGATTCACCCTCGGCGTTGAAGTGGCCCAGGATCTGCTCGACCGCGGCGTCGCTGCGAATGTGGTCGGCCGCGCCGGCCTTCAGCTCGCTGGTCAGGTTCGCGAATTCGCGGGCGGTGTCGGCGAGCAGGTCGTCGCCGTGGTGCGCGATCTGCCCCGCGATCAGCTTGATCGCCAGCGGCAGCCGGCCCGAGGTCCGCAGAATCTGCTGCACCGCGGACTCGTCGTAGCCGGGACGCAGATTCGCCAGCCGGACCAGCAGCGCTTCGGCCTCGGCCCAATCCATCGGTTTGAGCTCCATCGGCGCGGCACCGGCCAGGCCGGTCAACTTGGCGCGGCTGGTGAGCAGCACGAAGCAGCCCGGCGCCTGCGGCAGCAGGTCGCGCGCCTGATCGGTCTCGAGCACGTTGTCGAAGACGATGAACATCCGGCGGTCCTTCATCGCGTCGCGCCAGCGCTTGGCCCGGGCGGCGCGATCGGCCTCGATCGGCTCCGGTGTCACGCCGATCTCGAGCAGTAGCTGTTCGAGCACGTCGGCGGGGTCGCGCGGCTCCCAGCCATCGGTGTGCCCGCGCAGATCCAGCCAGAGCGGCCCATCCGGATAGCGCCGGGCGAACGCCGCGACCGCGTAGCTGGCCAGCGCCGTCTTGCCGACACCGGGCGGCCCCTCGATGACGTGCACCGCCGAGGAATCGCCGTGCAGATGCCGCAGCACGCGCTCGTGCAGCTCCGTGCGCATGCCCTCGCGGCCGGTGAAATGTGGTGCCTGCGCGGGCATTTCGCCGCCCAGCGGCACCGCCGAGCGGGCCGCGGCGCGCCGGGCCACCGCGTCGCGATACTCCTGCTTCTCCTTCTCCGGCATGAACTCCAGATCCGCGACGTCCACCAGCTGATCCCAGGTGGTGGCGTAGATGATCGCCAGGTTCTTCAGCGCCTCCATGGTCGGGCGGGCCGCGCGGGTGAACGGCCAGCTCTCGAACTCGGAGATCCGGCTCGGCTTCATGGCCGCGGTCTCGCCGGGCAGGGCCCGGTAGCGGTCGGCGACCTCGCCCTGCTTGAGGTCGTGTGCGTGCCGCCAGGCGGCCCGGGGCCGCCACCCGCGCGCCCGCAGCTCCGCGACCAGCGGTTCCAGCAGTTCCTGATCGCTGAGGCCGAGCGCGGCCAGGCGAGCGCGCAGCCACCGGCGCTCCGACGCGCCGGCCCCATCCGACCACCACCGCGCACCGTCATCGAATGGCATTGCCGCGCACCTCCGGCAGCTCCCCCGCCAGGTGCACTGGCGCACAACACCTTCCGGACCCGGGCGGCCGGAAAATTCGGGGATCACTTTGTGATATTTCCTGCGTACCAGTCCCGTTTTCCCAGGTCAAGGAACTCGAAAGGGAGGAAGCCATGGTGCGTACGAAAGGGATCGCGACACGCCGGAATACGTTGCGACCATGGAACCGCGGCGCCGCACCCTGCGCCGCGGACGCAGTACCGAGGGGGACGCTATGGCCATCACCGCGACGGACTGGTTGATAACCAGCGATATTGCCCTGGAGGCGGCATTTCGGATCGACCTGCCCGAGCCCGACCGGGGCCGGTGGGTGCTGTCCTACCTGCCCACCAGCATCCGGCTGAACCGGGACCAGGCGCTGTCAGGGATCGTGCTGGCGGAAATGATTCTGCTGGAACAGCTTTACCCGGCCCAGCCACTGGATCGCGAGGTCGCGCACCTGCGCGCGGCCGAGGTCGGGATCACCCTGCTCGACGCGATGGCCCTGCTCGCCCTGCGCGCGCCGGTCCGGGAATCCGCGCCGGTCACCGAGCCATTCCGGTCCGAAGGGATCCGGCGCGGAGCCGAAGTGACAGCGTGAGCCCTACCGCAGCTTGCGGGCCTTCATGTAGCGGGCGAGTTCGTCGTAGGTGCCGTCGCCGTTGGCGAATTCGACTACGTTGCGGGCGGATTCGAACCAGGCGGCGGCGCTGGGCTTGATGTCGGCCAGGACGGATTCCAGATCCGGCATGGTGACCGGGCGGACCTCGCCGGTGCGCAGGGAGTCGGCCAAGGCGAGCTGGGTGGCCGAGGTGCAGACGTGCGCGAGATCGGCGCCGGAGAAGCCCTCGGTGCGGTGCGCGAGCGCGCTCAGGTCGACACCGGTGACCGGGCGGTCCCGCAGGTGGTAGTGCAGGATGGCGGCGCGGGCGGCGGGGTCGGGCAGGCCGACCAGGACCATGCGGTCGAAACGGCCCGGGCGGCGCAGGGCGACGTCCACGTCCCACGGGTGGTTGGTGGCGCCGAGGACGTAGACGCCGTCGTTGTCGCTGGTGGCCGAATCCAGCTCGGTGAGTAGCTGATTCACCACGGTGCGCATGGTCGCCGAGCCGGACATCTGGCTGCGCTTGTGCCCGAGCGCGTCGAGTTCGTCGAGGAACAGCACGCAGGGCGCGTTGCGGCGGGCCACCTCGAAGACGCTGTGCAAGTTGCGTTCGCTGGCGCCGGTGTAGATGTCGAGGATGTCGGCGATCTCGATGGGATAGAAATTCGCGCCGAGCTCGCCGGCGACGGCCGAGGCCAGGAAGGTCTTGCCGCAACCGGGCGGCCCGTAGAGCAGCAGCCCGCCGCGGGCGCTGGTCCCGAAAGCCTTGGCCAGCGCGGGATTCCGGAGTGGCCCGAGCAGCGAGAGCTCCAGTTGCCGCTTCACCTCGGCCATGCCGCCGACATCGGCGAGCGTGACGGCCGGCCTGGCGACAGTACCGGCGTCGCGATCGGTGGCGAACTCGGTGACGCCGGGATCGACGAAGGCCGGGGCGATGATGTCGCCGACCTGGCGCTCGGCCGCGGCCCAGAAGTCGTACTCGTCGAGGTTCTGCTCCGGCGGCGCGATCACCGGAAGCGCTCCGGAATTATTGCTGGCCAGGGCGATCGTGCACTGTTGCAGCAGCCCCAGCACCTGGGCGTTGCCCGGTTCCTGGGTGAGCGCGGCGCCGCACTGCGCCAGCGCCTCGGTGAACAGGCCGCGCTCGACCTGCAACTCGATCACCCGCACCCGCAGCGCCAGCACCTCGGGGCTGTGTTCGAGGGCGGACAGCATTTCGGTGAGCACCGGGTCGTCCTCAGGCCGGAACATGGCGTCTCTCCTTCACAGCTCGGATGGTCCAGCGCAGGATTTGCAGGGCCAGCGCGCCGAAGACCACGCTGGGCATCGCGATACCGATCGGGTCCGCCGACCCGGTGACGACGGCGAGCAGCACGAGCAGGAAGACCACGCACAGCAGCAGCACCCGCGCGACCGAGACGACATCCGCGCGGAACGCCGACCAGACGCTGGGCCACTGCCGGCGCGGCAGCGAACGCAGGCCCAGCACCACGGCGGCCACCACCACGGCCAGGCCGACGACGCCGATCAACCGGCCGGGGCGGGTCACGATGTCCACGGTCCGCGCCGAGGCCGCCTCCGGGGCGGAGCCGAACAGCAGCACCGCACCCACGACCAGGAACATCAGCAGGTGCAGTCGCACCAGCGCCCGATGGACGATCAAGCCGACATTGCGCCGGACCAGCGGGCCCATGGTCGCCGGATCCAGCTCGCCGACGCGCAGCAGGCCGTCGGCCGCCGCGCCCAGGCGGCCGGCTCGCAGGCGCACGATCGCCAGGTCGTGCGCGGCCGCCGGATGTTCCGGATCGAGGTCGAGGGCCCGGCCGAACGCGGCGGCGGCCTGGCTGGAGGTGCGCAGGCCCGCCTTGCTCTGCTGCAGCAGGATCGAGCCGCGCAACCAGTGCAGGTTGGCGTTGTCCGGTGTCAGCTCCAGCGCCCGGGTGACGGCGGGCAGGGCCACTTCCGGATCGGACCGGGTGACGGTGGCGAGCACGCGATAGTTGGCCGCCGAGTCCGGGCCGATCTCGACCGCGCGCCGGGCCGCGGCCGCGGCGGTGTCCGGCTCACCCAGCCCGCTCCAGGCCAGGGCGCGGGCGCGCAGCCCGAATTCGGAATCCGGTTTCACCCGCAGCGCCGCGTCGGCGGCGGCCGCGGCGGCCCGGTAGTCGCCCAGGGACAGGCAGGAGTCGGCCAGGTAGGCCGCGGCGGTGGCGTTGTCCGGATCGCTGGCCAGTTCCTCGGCGAGCAGCGTGCGGGCATCCTGGTACCGGCCGAGTTGTTCCAGGTGAATGGCCCGCGCGAGGCGCGTTCCGACCATCGAACCCTCGCTCACCAGACCACCTCATCTCGGTTGCCGATTCCGCGATCCTAATTTGCAGACCGATCGGTACGCGGCGGCGCCGATTTCCGATACCGAATCGTTTCCGCTGGTCAACTGCGGTGAGACGGGACACAATCAGGCCCCGGAATAGCGGCCCGGTGGTCGTCGTTGTAACCGTTTGCCGACGTCCGGACAGCCCCGGGCCCCACCCCATCAGTCGCTACGAGCGACCACCCGCCGTGAGGCGCTTGTGGGACGTCGGCTCGCACGATCGAACGCCGCCGGATCCACGGATCCGGCGGCGTTCGCCGTATCCGGCCGAGTCGCGGCGCCGCGCGGGACCAGACAGGATGTCGCTGTGAGCACACACGATCAGCTGCGCCGGCGACTCGGGCTCGGCGACTCCGTGGTGCTCGGGCTCGGGTCGATGGTGGGCGCGGGAATCTTCGCGGCCCTCGCACCGGCCGCGGCGGCGGCCGGATCCTGGCTGTTGCTCGCCCTCGGTATCGCCGCGGTGCTCGCGTACTGCAACGCCATGTCCTCGGCCCGGCTGGCGGCCCGGTATCCGGTCTCGGGCGGAACCTATGTGTACGGGCGCGAACGACTCGGACCGTTCTGGGGCTATCTGGCGGGGTGGGGGTTCGTCGTCGGCAAGACGGCGTCCTGCGCGGCCATGGCGCTGACGGTCGGCAGCTATGCCTGGCCGGACCAGGCGCGCGCGGTGGCGGTGGCGGCCGTGGTGGCGATCACGGCGCTCGACTATCTGGGTGTGCGGAAATCCGCGCTGGCCACCCGGATCATCGTCGCCGCGGTCCTCGCGGTGCTGACCGTCGTGGTGGGCGTCGGCCTGTTCGGACCGCACGCCACCGCACCGGCGCTGCCGGAGCGCGTCGGCCCGGGCGGCGTCCTGGAAGCCGCCGGGCTGCTGTTCTTCGCGTTCGCCGGGTACGCGCGCATCGCGACGCTCGGCGAGGAGGTCCGGGCGCCGGCGCGGACCATCCCGCGCGCCATCATGATCGCGCTCGGGGTGGCGCTCGCGGTCTACGTCCTGGTGGCGGTGGCCGCGCTGAACACACTCGGATCGGCCGGCTTGGCACAGGGCGCGGACCCGCTGGCCCGGGTCGTATCCGTGGCGGGCGCACCGGAATTGACGCCGGTGGTGCGGGTGGGCGCGGTACTCGCGGCCACCGGCTCGCTGCTCGCCCTGCTGCTCGGGGTCTCGCGGATCGTGCTGGCGATGGCGCGCGATCGCTGGTTGCCCGGCGCGCTGGCGGCGGTGCATCCGCGCTTCGGCGGGCCGCACCGGGCCGAACTCGTGGTGGGCGCGGTCGTCGCGGTGGCCGCCGCGACTTTCGATCTGCGTGCGGCCATCGGCTTTTCGTCGTTCACCGTGCTGGTCTACTACCTGATCGCGAATGTGGCGGCGGGGACGCTGGGCGCGGGCGAGGGGCGCCCGGCCCGCTGGGTGACGATCCTCGGCACGGCCGGCTGCGTGCTGGTCGGGTGCAGTCTGCCGCGCGAATCCGCCGGCGCCGGGCTGAGCGTGCTCGCACTCGGAGCCGGATGGTATTTCCTGCGCCGTGAGCGCGCCGGGACGACTGAGTAATCCGCCGGAGCGGGGTCCGCACCCGTTAGCCTCAATTGCTATGGGGCGCTTCGGTGGAATCGTGGCAGGGTTCGCGGCGGTAACGCTGGTAGGCGGCAGTGTCTTCACACCGAGCGCGCAGGCCGCGCCCGCGGCGGCGACGGCCGAGACACAGTGCTCGGTGACCTCGGCGCGGGAGCTGGAGCGCGCCAGACCCGAGCAGGTAGGCATGGACGCCGCGGCGGTGCGCGCGGCACTGGAATTCGCGGCCGGCCGCAATCGATTCAACGTGCAGGTCTTCCGGCACAACTGCCTGATCGGCGAGGGACCGACGAACGAGCAGAGCGGCAATGCCGCCTGGAACATCTGGAGCTCCACCAAGAGCGTCGTCTCGATGCTCGCCGGAATCGCCTGGGATCAGGGCAAACTCGATCTCGAGGCGCCGATCGGGAGCTATCTGCCCGCCGGGCTCGGCGACGAGCTGCGGCGTTCGATCACCGCCGAGAACCTGCTCACCGAGACCTCCGGGATGCGGACCGGCGTCTTCACCGAGGGCATCACCGGGGTCATCCCGGTCGATCCGAACAGTGCGGTGCAGGCCCTGGGCGTACCGCTGGACAATCCGCCGGGCACGACGTTCAGCTACAGCCAGCGCAACGTCGACCTGCTCTCCTACGTCATCGAATTGGCGGTGGGCGAACCGCTGCAGCAGTTCGCCCAGCGCGAGCTGTTCGGCCCGCTCGGCATCGCGCCCGGCGACTACTACTGGGCTCGGGACCGCGCCGGGCACACCTACGGGTACGCGCACCTGATGCTCCCGCCGAACGATTTCGCCAAGATCGGCCTGCTGGTGCACAACGAGGGCCGCTGGGGCGAGCGGCGCATCCTGTCCGAGGCGTATCTGGCCAAGGCGCTCGCGCCGTCGGCGACGAATCGCTGCTACGGCTATCTGTTCTGGATCGGCGCGGGCTGCGCGGAGATGCCCGACTTCCTGCCCGCGGACACCTACGGGATGTCCGGGCTCGGCTTGCAGAACATCTTCTTCATTCCGAGCCTGGATCTCACGGTGCTGTGGACCGGTGTCTTCGGCAATGTCAGCAAGTACGGCTTGCAGGGCATCCTGCAGAACTTCGAAGAACTGCCGCACGAGTTCTTCCGCCTGCTGATGGGGGCATTCCCCGGCGCGACCGACCCGGGGCCCTACGTCGAACCGCCGATCCGCATCGACCCGAGCCGGTACTTCGACACCGACATCCTGATCGCGGTGTTCGGCCTCGGCCCGTCCGCCTACCCGGGCTGCACGGTCTTCGCCTGCCTGAACTATCCGCTGGCCCCGCCGTTCGCCGACACCGCGCCCGGCTGCGCGGTCCTGGTGTGTCTCGGCCCGAACGCGCCCGGAATCCGCTGAATCGGCCGCCAACAACGAACGGGCCGCTCGGATTCCGAGCGGCCCGTTCGTGTGCGGTCTGATCAGCGCTGGCTGAGTTCACCCACCCCGCCGGCTTCGCCGGCTGCCATCCCCCTGAGCAGCACCTCGGCGATCTGAATAGTGTTGAGCGCGGCGCCCTTTCGCAGGTTGTCACCCGAGACGAACAGCGCCAGGCCACGGCCGTCCGGCACGCCCGGATCCTGCCGGATCCGGCCGACGAGCGAATCGTCGGCGCCGGCGGCCTGCAGCGGGGTGGGCACGTCGACCAGGCGCACACCCGGAGCGTTCGCGAGAATCTCCTTCGCGCGCGCCACCGACAGCGGATCGGCGAACTCGGCGTTGATCGACAGCGAGTGCCCGGTGAAGACCGGAACGCGCACGCAGGTGCCGCTGACCAGCAGCTCGGGCAGGCCGAGAATCTTGCGACTCTCGTTGCGCAGCTTCTGATCCTCGTCGGTCTCGCCGGAGTCGTCGTCGACCAGCGCGCCCGCGAGCGGGATCACGTCGAACGCGATCGGCGCGACGTACTTGTTCGGGGCCGGGAACTGCACGGCGCTGCCGTCGTGCACCAGCTTCTCGGCGTCGTCGACCACGGCGCGAACCTGCGAGACCAGCTCTTCGACACCGGCCAGGCCGCTGCCCGACACCGCCTGGTAGCTGGAGATGATCAGGCGCTGCAGGCCCGCGGCCTCGTGCAGCGGCTTGAGCACCGGCATGGCCGCCATGGTGGTGCAGTTCGGGTTGGCGATGATGCCCTTGATCAGGTTGCGGGTGGCCTCCGGGTTGACCTCGGAGACGACCAGCGGGACCTCGGGATCCTTGCGCCAGGCCGACGAGTTGTCGATGACGGTGACACCGGCGGCGGCGAACCGCGGCGCCTGCACCCGGGACATGGTGGCGCCCGCGGAGAACAGCGCGATGTCCAGGCCGGACGGGTCGGCCGTCTCGGTGTCCTCGACGATGATCTCCTGGCCGCGGAACGGCAGCTTCTTACCGGCCGAGCGCGCGGACGCGAAGAACCGCACCTCGTCGGCCGGGAAGTTGCGCTCCTCCAGCAGTTTGCGCATGACGGCGCCGACCTGACCGGTCGCGCCCACTACGCCTACGCGAACTCCCATGGCCTATCGCCCCGTTCCCGCGTGCACGACGGCGACCTCGTCGCCGCCCAGATCGAAGGCCTTGTGCAGCACCTGCACGGCCTGGTCCAGCTCGGTGTCCTTGACCAGCACCGAGATGCGGATCTCGGAGGTGGAGATGAGGTCGATGTTGATGCCGGCCGCGGCCAGCGCCTCACAGAACTTGGCGGTGACGCCGGGGTGGCTCTTCATACCAGCGCCGACCAGGGACACCTTGCCGATGTGGTCGTCGAAGATGATCTGCGAGAAGCCGATCTCGTCCTGCTGCTTGGTGAGGTGCTCCACCGCGCGGGTCAGATCGGACTTGGGCAGGGTGAAGGTGATGTCGGTCTTGCCCGTCTCGACCTTGGAGATGTTCTGCAGGACCATGTCGATGTTGATCTCGGAATCGGCGACGGCGCGGAACACCTTGGCGGCGTAGCCCGGAACGTCCGGCAGTCCGACCACGGTCACCTTGGCCTCGCTGCGGTCGTGCGCGACGCCGGTGAGGATTGCTTGCTCCAAGGGGATGTCCTCCATCGATCCGTAAACGTAGGTGCCCTGCTTGTCCGTGTAGGACGAGCGCACATGCACGGGCACGTTGTAGCGGCGCGCGTACTCGACGCAGCGCAGCATCAAGACTTTCGAGCCACAGGCCGCCATCTCCAGCATCTCCTCGTAGGAGACCTGCTCGAGGCGCTGGGCGTCGGCGACGATGCGCGGGTCGGCGGTGAAGACGCCGTCGACATCGGTGTAGATCTCGCAGACGTCGGCCTCCAGCGCCGCGGCCAGCGCGACGGCGGTGGTGTCGGAGCCGCCACGGCCGAGCGTGGTGACGTCCTTACTGTCCTGGGACACGCCCTGGAAGCCGGCGACGAGCACGATGGTGCCCTCGTTCAGCGCTTCCCGCAGGCGGCCCGGGGTGACGTCGATGATCTTCGCGTTGCCGTGCGCACCGGTGGTGATCACGCCGGCCTGCGAGCCGGTGAACGAGCGCGCCTCGGCGCCGAGCGAGTGAATCGCCATGGCGACAAGCGCATTGGAGATGCGCTCACCGGAGGTGAGCAGCATGTCCATCTCGCGCGGCGGCGGCGTGACCGCCACCTGCTGGGCGAGATCGAGCAATTCGTCGGTGGTGTCACCCATCGCGGAGCAGACGACCACCACATCGTGGCCTTGCTTCTTCGTCTCTACGATCCGCTCAGCGACGCGCCGGATGCGCTCGGCGGTCGCCACCGAGGATCCTCCGTACTTCTGAACCACGAGAGCCACGAGAAGGTCCTCCAAGATCGACTAACAGCTGGTAACAGCCACCAAGAGTACCGGCCTGGGTGCACGGGATTTCCCGCTACCTCCTCGAGCTGTGGAAATCCGCACATTCGTACATGGACTCGGCACCGCTGGGCATGGCGGCTCGATTCCCACCGTAAGCGGGGAATGATAGAGCGCATGAAGAGCTCACTCATCGAAGTGCGGACGGGCAAAAAGGAAGTGGTGCAGAACATCACACCCCAGTGCGCGGCTTTCGCGCGCGAGGCGGGCGGTGACGGTCTGCTGCATGTTTTCGTGCCGCACGCGACGGCGGGGATCGCGATCATCGAACTGGGCGCGAGCAGCGACGACGATCTGCTGGCCGCGCTGCGCGACCTGTTGCCCGCCGATGACCGCTGGCAGCACGCGCACGGTTCGCGCGGGCACGGGCGCTCGCACGTGATGCCCGCGCTGATTCCGCCGTACGCCACGGTGCCGGTGCTCGGCGGGCAGCTGGCGCTGGGCACCTGGCAGTCGATCGCCTTCGTCGACCTCAATGTCGACAACCCCGACCGCCAGGTGCGCCTGTCGTTCCTCGCCGGTTAAGCGGGCTTGCGGCGGAACCAGCTGACCTGGGTGCCGTTCTCGAAGTCCTGGCGGCGGTCGAGCTGGAACTGGGTCGGGTTGAAGTGCCCGGTGAACGCGCGCGTACCCGCGCCCGCGATGGTCGGGTAGCTCTTGATGATCAGCTCGTCGATCTCGTCGGTGAGCTGTGCGGCGAGATTGCCGCCGCCCGCGAGCCAGATGCCGAGGCCCTCCTCTTTCTTGAGGCGGCGCACCAGGTCGGCCGGGTCGTTCTCGACGAGTTCGACACCGGGGGCGTCGATCGCGCCCAGCGAGCCGGACACCACGTATTGGGTGCGCATGTGCGGGTACGGGCTGGCGATGCCGGCGGCCAGGCCCGGCTCGTAGGTGCCGCGGCCCATGACCAGGGTGTCGAAGTGCGCGGGCACGGTGCCCGCCGCGACGCCGAAGTGCGGCCAGACATGCGCCGGCAGGGTTTCGGGGTATTCGGCGGCGAGCCAGGCCCAGAAGTCCGGGGACGCCTCGTAGAAGGAGATGTCGTCACCAGGACCGGCGATGTAGCCGTCGAGGGACATGCCGACGAAGTAGGTGAGCTTTCGCATGAAGGGGTCCTGCTTTCGGAAAAACTAATGCTCGGTCTCAGGCGCGGGTGAACCAGGTGACCAGGGCGTGATTGTCGTATTCCTTGCGCTCGACCGGGGTGAACAGCGTCGGGGAGAACGCGCCCGCGAAGGCCGGGATGCCGCCGCCGGCGACCACCGGGTAGCTCTTGATGATAATCTCGTCGACCTCGCCGAGCAGTTGTGCCGCGAGGTTGCCGCCGCCGCAGAGGTAGATGTCGAGGCCTTCTTCTTTCTTGAGCCGCCGCACCAGGCCGACGGGATCACGGGTGACGATCTCGACCTTCGGATCCTCGAAGTGCAGCGACGTGGAGACCACGTACTGCTTCATATGGCCGTACGGGCTGGTGATGCCCTGCGCCAGCGCGGGCTCCCAGGTGGCGCGCCCGGCGATGACCGTGTCGAAGTGCCGGTTCGGTTCATCCACAGCCATCCCCACGTGGTCGCGCAGGTGGGTGGGGACGAACTCCGGATACTCCGCGTTGAGCTCGGCCAGCTGTTTCGGGTCGAAGGGGTAGAAGTCGAATTCGCCGTTCGGACCCGCGATATACCCGTCGATCGATACGGCCACGTAGTAGACAAGCTTGCGCATTGGTAGACCGCCCAATCTGTTGTACTCTGCCTGAAGTGCTTTGAAATGTAGTACTACGGATGGAGTGGTGTCAAGTGCGGACCAACCCGGAACGACGACAAGCCCTGGTCGACGCGGCGATCGAGGTACTGGCCGACGACGGCGCCCGCGGCCTGACCTTCCGCGCGGTGGACAAGGCGGCCGGCGTACCCGCCGGCACCGCCTCGAACTACTTCGCCAACCGCGACGACCTGCTCACCCAGGCCGGGGCACGCTTCTACGAGCGGCTGCAACCCAGCGCCGAGACCATGTCCCAGCTCACCGACGGGCCCAAGACCCGGGAGAACGTCGTCGCGCTGATGCGCGAGGTCGTCGGCCGGATCGAGGCGTTCCGCACCGGCTACCTGGCCCAGCTCGAACTGCGTTTGGAAGCCACCCGGCGGCCCGAGCTGCGCAAGGTGATGACCGAGCGGGTGCGTGCCGACATCGACTTCAACGTGCGCAACCACCTCGACTCCGGCCTGCCCGGCGACAAGGAGTCGGTGCTGCTGCTCTACCTGGCGCTGAACTGGCTGATCGTGGACCGGCTCACGCTGCCCGAGGTCTTCACCGAAGAAGAGAGCGCCGCCCTGATCGAGGCGGCGGTGCACCGGGTGATCACCGCGAGCGATTAACGCTTCCGGCTGCGCACCGCACCGCGCCGAAGCCGCTCGCACCCGACCACTTCGGGTTTTGCCCCTGGATTGCGCGGTAAAGGGGAAGAGACTGCTTGGTTGACGTTCGGTGTACGCCTGTGCACAATCGGCCGAGTTGGTTTGTGGGGGGCGGAGGTTTGGCATGCGCACGAAAATAGATATTCACTTCACTGTCGACGCGACACCGGCGCATGTCTTCGAAGCCTTGGCGAACGTCGACATGCTGCCCGAATGGTCCGCCTACCAGGACGCCCGGGTCGCCACCCGGGACAAGAATCAGCGTCCGACCAAGATCTACGTGACCGCCGACGTACACGGCAGCTCCGACCTGCAGGTGCTGGAGTGGCACTGGACCGAAGACCGGGTCACCTGGCAGATCATCGACAGTTCGCGCGGAATTCGCGGCGGCGGCTGGTTCGAGGTCGCCGAGAGCGACGAGGAAACCCAGGTCTGGTACCACTCCGAACTCCAGACCAAGATCCCGCTGCCCGGGCTGCTGATGAAGCGGACCCAGCAGCGCTGGCACGAGACCATCGTGGAGAACTTCATCGAGTTCGCCGAGACCGTCCCCGAACCCGACGACTACGGGACCTATCTGGACCCGGCGTACACCGACCAGGTCTAGCCGTTGACGCCGTGAGCGAAATCGCCCCGGCCGCAACATTTCCGGTCCGCGCGCCGGCCGCCGGGGTGCGACGATAGGCCCATGATCGGTAGCAAGCGCGTTCGGTTCCAGCCGATGGCCGAAGGCAGTTCGGTAACCCAGCTCGAATTGTTCTTCGACCTGGTCCTCGTGTTCGCCTTCACCATGGTCACCGCGATCGCCGCGAAACCGACCAGCGCGCAGAACATCCTGCGGGCCCTGCTCGTCCTCGCGGTGATGTGGTGGGCCTGGATCGCCTACTCGTGGCTGGCCAACACCGTGCGCGCCGACGAGGGCATCACCCGGCTCGCCATGTTCGTGGCCATGGGCGGCGCGTTCATCGCCGCGCTCACCATCCCCGAGGCGTTCCAGGACGGGCCCGGCGGCTGGCACGGCCCGCTGGTGTTCGCCCTGGCCTACCTGGTGGTTCGGGTGGTGCACGTCGGCGTGTACATCCTGGGGACCGGCGACGATCCGACGCTGCGCGCGCAGGTCACCAAGTGGGGAATCGGGTCCATCGCCATCGGCACCACGCTGCTGATCATCGCCGCGATGACGCACGGCACGCTGCAGATCGGGCTGTGGATCGCCGCCATCGTCGGCGACATGCTGTGGACCCGGGTGGCCGGACTGGAATGGCGGGTGCGCTCGGCGCGGCACTTCTCCGAGCGCTACGGGCTGATCATCATCGTGGCCCTCGGCGAATCCATCGTCTCGATCGGCATCGGGGTGAGCGGGCAGCCGATCTCCTGGCCGATCACCCTCGGCTCGCTGCTCGGGCTGGCCGTGTCCGGGCTGCTGTGGTGGGCCTACTTCGATGTGGCGGCGCTCTCCGCCGAGCACGCGCTGGCGCGCGCCGAGGGGGAACAGCAGGTCCGGATCGCGCGGGACGGCTACACCTACTGGCACTTCCCGATGATCGTCGGCATCATCGGGATCTCGCTCGGCCTGAAGAAGGTGCTGACCTACGTCAGCGACGCCTCACACCACTCCCTCACCGACGCGCTCTACGGCATCCCACTGTTCGCGCTGTACGGCGGCGTCGTGCTGTATCTGACCGGCCTGGTCGGCTTCAAATACGCCGCGACCGGCCGGGTCACGGTGTCGCACGTGGTGGCGGTGCTGGTGCTGCTCGCGCTGATCGCGCCCGCCACGGCACTGCCCGCGCTGGCGTCCCTCGCGGTGCTGTGCGCCGTGCTGATCGCCCTGATCGGATGGGAGACGGTGCGCAACGCGCAACCGCGCGAGCAGATCCGGCACGCACACGAGTCGTGAGTCAGTCCCGCACGCGGAGCTTGTGCGCCACCGTGTGCTCGGCCGGCGTCGGGCCGTAGGCGGAGGGTTCGACGCGCACTCCGTCGTGCACCGCCTGCCGGATCTGATCGACGTTCTCGCGGATCGCGTCCGAGACCAGCTCGTCGGTGCGCGGATCGGCCAGCACCCCGAACAGGATCCGGAACACGGTGTCGGCGATGAGCCGCAGGATCTCGTCGTGGAACGGGATATAGCGAACCTTGCCCGCCTGCGGATCGCTCTTGATCAGTTCCACGATCATCGCGTCCATCTCGACGCGGTTCTCCGCCAGCGCCGCCGCGATATTGCGGGTGTAATGACCGGTACGCAGCACGTGGGCGACCTCGTCCATCACCGCGATCGTCATCGGCCGCCGGGTCAGCTCGATGATCGTGGGCAGGAAGCGATTCACCACCGCCGTGACGATCTTCTCGGTGAACGCGCGATCCGCCGCCCGGACCAGCCGCGCCACCAGCACCGCGATGCGCAGCAACCGGAAACCGCGCAGCCACGGGCTGGTCACCGGGATCAGGCCCAGGACGTCGTACCAGTAGCGGAACGGGAACGTCCAGCGCCAGCCCGCCCGGCCCCAGCGCCAGACGAACTCGAGCGCGAACACCCCGCAGATCACGTAATCGAGGAAAACCACGGTGCGCCGGGTGTTCTCGTCGACGGTTGCCACCGTGATCCACACCAGCAGCGCCACCGACACCACGGCCAGCGCCAGCATGAGGACATCGGCCCACAGCGGCAATGGCTTCCGCGGGTAGACAACACGAGCACCCACAGCAAGGATCCCTTCGATGCGACCGGTCCCGCTGAGGGTAATGCGCGAGCGCTGCTTCGGCGTCCTAACGCGCTACCCGGTCAGCGGCCCGCGCGGACGATAGCCTCGATATTGCGTTCGGCCAGGGCGGTGATCGTGAGCGACGGGTTGACCGTGCCGGTGCTGCCCGGGATCGCCGCGCCGTCCATGACGTAGAGCCCCGGGTGGCCGTGCACCCGGCCGTAGCCGTCGGTGGCCCGGCCCAGCACCGCGCCGCCGAGCGGATGTGCGGTGAACATCGCGTTGGCGTCGTAGCCGAGCGCGCTGTATTCGACCATGGCACCGGCCTTTTCGGCGATCCGGTGATCCACGGCGCGGGCCACGCCGACCACGTCCTCGCGGTTGCGCGTGGACCAGCTCAGACCCACCGAGTCGGCGGCCTTGTTGTAGCCGAAGCGGGTGCGGGCCGAATCGAGCACCATGCCGAGCGAGGCGAGCGCGCCGGTCTCGAACGGGATGCCGGGGATGTACCAGTTCTCCAGGGTGACCGGCAGGCCGGACTCGTCGAAGATCCGGCTCGCGCTCGGCACGCCCTGCCCCAGGCCCGCCAGATTGCTGGCGCCACGGGCGAGTACGACGTCGCCGTTGGTGCCCCAGCCGTCGCCGACGTGTTCGTTGAGGTTGGGCAGCGTGCCGGTGCCCTGCGCGCGCACCAGCAGTTCGGAGGTGCCGATCGAGCCCGCGCCGAGGAAGAGCTGATCGCAGGTCAGCGTGCGGGTGGCCAGGGCCTCACCGGTCGGGGCCAGCTTCGTCACGGTGACGACGAAGCGGCCGGACACCTCCTGCGCGATGGTGTCGACGCGATGACCGGGATACACCGCCGACCGGCCGGTCTCCTGCGCGTAGCGCAGATAGTTCTGGTTCAGATCGAACTTGGCGCCGTTGGAGTTGCCCAGATTGCTGCGCGCGCTGGTCGCCGAAGATCGTGCGCCGCCGGACAATTCGGCCCGCAGCACATCCCAGTTGAAGATCGAGTCGTTGGCCTGCGGCTGGAAGCCGGCCTTGCGCACCTGATCGTCCCAGGCGCGGGAGTGCGTGAACGGCGAGGAATTGTAGATATCGGCCGGAATCGGGCTGAGCCGCAACATCTCCCGCACCCGCGGGTAGTAGACGCGATCCAGTTCGCCGTGGTCGACGACACCGCCGAAGACATGATCGAAGAAACGCTTCTCGGGGGCGACCATGGCGCCGGTGAAGATCACCGAACCGCCGCCGACCGCGGCCGCGCGCCAGACATCGATGCCCGGGTAGTTCGTGCAGTCCAGCACGCCACCGAACTTGGTGAACGTCATCGGCACCTTGGTGACGCCGGTGAAGCTGGTGCGATGCCAGAAGCCGCGGCCGTCGGGCAGGTCGTCACCGGTGAAGATCTCGCGCCACGGGTCGTTGGGCCAGCGGGAACCGCGCTCGAGCACGGTATTCGCGACGCCCGCCTGGGCTAGTCGCAGCGCGGTGACCGCGGCGCCGAACCCGGAGCCGACCACGATGGCCGGCGTGTGCTCCGGCGGATCCGCCAGCGGCGCGAAGATCTCGGGCACCCACTGCCGGAACTGCCCGGGCCCGGACGGGTTCGCGGCGGCCGCCGTGCCCGCGCGCAGGACCGGACCCGCGGCACCGAGTACCGCGGCAACACCCGCCGCCTTGAACAACGCACGTCTTCGCACCAGGCCACCTCCCTCATCACGCATGGCCGAGCGCAGATTACCCGGTGCGGGTGGCCGATCCCAACAGCTCGAGCCGCCAATTTCCGGCGGCTCACCGGGGAATCAGCCGGCGAAGGGCCGGGTGTCCAGGGTGCAGGTGGCGCCGGGCGCGGGGAGCTGCAGGTCGACGAGGTAGCGCTGCTGCAACCGGTCGACGCAGTCGCCGCCGGTGTCGTGGCCGTAACCGTCGGTCACCACGACCAGGCGGGCGTTGACCATGGCCTGCTGGGCGCCCTGGGCGAAGCCCAGCGGGGTGACCGGGTCGTAGCGGTTGTTGATCAGCAGGGCGGGTTTGTCCGAACTCAGCGTCCAGGGTCCGGTGTAGCGCTGCGGATAGCCCTCGGCCGGGCCGGGCCAGGCCGCGCACGGCTGGTGCTGATAGAGCCAGAACGGGCCGAACATCTTTGCGGCGCCGGTGAACTCAGCGGCCAGGGTCGGCCACTGTTCCGGCCGGCGCAGGGTGCTGTTGTCGGCGCAGGTGATCGCGGTATAGGAGTCGAGGAAGTCCCAGCTCACGCCGCCGCCACCGAGAATCTTGCGCACCGTCTCGGAATTGCCAGCCGCGCCGCGTTCCAGCTCGGTGAGCAGCTGCGCCAGCGCCGGCCAGCCCTGATCCGCGTCGTAGAGCAGCAGCGAACGCGCCTGCATGACCTCGGTGTGATGCACCTGGATCTCGCGTTCGCGCTCCCCCACCGTGATCGGGCCCTGCGCCAGCCGCTCCAGCAGCGCGGAATCCCGCTGCTGCAGCGCCTTCTTCGCCTCCAGCGCCGGACTGGTGGTGGCGGGGTTGCTCGTGGTCGGCGTGCTGGTGCGCGGCTCGCTCGGCAGCGCGGTGCCCTGGCCCCGGCGTTCCTCGGTCCGCTCCGGGCCGCCCGCGAAACTGCATCGCAACCGCCCCGCCTCGGCGCACAGCCGCAGGAACTCGCCGAACACCTCCTCGGTGCCGACGGCGGTGGCGGTGACCTGGGCGCGGGTATCCCCGGTGTAGATCTCCGGGTCGATCATCGAACCGAGCAGCAGCGCCCGGACCCGATCACCGAACAGCGCCCCGTACACCTGGCCCAGATAGCTGGCGTAGGAGCCGCCGGCGTAGGAGATCTTGTCCTCGCCGAGCGCGCGGCGCAGCAGGTCCAGGTCGCGGGCCGCGTCCACCGTGGTCAGATGCGGCAGCAGGTCGGCGCTGTGGGTGGCGCAGCCCGCCGCCAGCGCGCGGCTGGCCTGTTCGGCGGCCGCCTCCTGCTGCGCGTTCACCGGCGGAATGGTGGCGCCCAGCCAGAACCGCTGCTGCTCCGCGGCATTGGCGAAACAGCGCACCTGGGCGCTGCGCCCGATCCCGCGCTGGTCGAAGGTCACCACATCGAAGCGGCGGCTGATCTCACCGGCGTAGAGCGTGGCGCCCTTGCGCGCCCAGTCCAGGCCCGAGCCGCCGGGGCCGCCGACCGCGGTGAACAGCGTGCCGATCCGGCGCTCCGGATCGGCGGCGGGCTGGCGCACCACCGCCAGCTCCAGCGCCGGGCCGTGCGGCTGGCCGTAGTCCCGCGGCACCTTGGCCACCGCGCACTGGAACTTGCGCAGCTCGGGGTCCGCGCACGGCGCCCAGGCCAGCTCCGGCACCGGCGCGGCGTCGGCCTGCGCGGCCAGTTCGTTCAGCGCCGTCTGCCGCTCCGGCAGGCCACAGCCGCTCAGCAGGGGCAGCGCGACAGCGAGCACACCCAGGGTCACCAGCTTGCTTGCACGCATACGGATCATGGTGTGCCCCACAGCCCTTCGGCGTCGTCATCCTTAATGACGAAATCCTCCCGACCGCACCCCGAGACCTACCGCGCCACTCGGGTCGGCCGGCGCACCAGCTCGCCGGCGCAGTTGGGGCAGACCCGCCGCAGCGCGGCGGTGCAGTCCTCGCAGAACGTGCACTCGTAACTACAGATCCAGGCGACACCGTCGGCGGCGACCACCGACTCACAGCGCTCGCACGCGCCGCGCATCTCCAGAGCCATTCCACTCTCCTCGTTCAGGTCATCAGCAGGCGGACGACCGCGATGACGCCCACCACCACGATCACGCCGCGCAGCACGTTGGCGGGCAGGCGCCGGCCCACGGTCGCGCCGATCTGACCGCCGATGATGGAGCCGACCGCGATCAGCGCCGCGGCCCGCCAGTCGACGGTGGCGATCACGATGAAGATGATCGCCGAGACCGCGTTCACGATCAGGCCGAGCACATTCTTCACGCCGTTGAGGCGCTGGATGTCCTCGTGCACGAAGACACCGAGCAGACCCATCAGCAGCACGCCCTGCGCCGCGCCGAAGTATCCGCCGTAGACGCCCGCGGCGAAAATCCCGGCCAGCAGGATCGGCCCGCCGTGCAGCGGCGGGGCGACATCGTTGCGTTCGCGCCGCCCCTTGACCCAGCGAGCCAGGCGCGGCTGCACCATCACCAGGATCAGGGCGGCGATGATCAGCACCGGCACGATCGCCTTGAAGGCGTCGGCGGGCAGCCGCAGCAACAGCACGGCACCGGTGATGCCGCCGACCAGCGAGGCCGACCCGAGCTTGAGCAGCCGCCCGCCCTGCCCGGCCAGTTCCTTCCGATAGCCCAGGGCGCCGCTGATCCCACCCGGCACCAGGCCGATGGTGTTGGACACGTTCGCGGTCACCGGAGGTAACCCGAACGCGAGCAGCACCGGGAAGGTGATCAGCGTGCCCGATCCCACGATGGTGTTGATGCAGCCCGCGGCGATTCCGGCGCCGAAGACAGCGAGCATTTCCAGCAAGGTCATGTGACGTTTCCTCACGTCCCGTCGGGGCCCGGCCCCGTACAAGCGTTCGTTTCGTGAGCGACGCTATCGTTTTGTCCGCTTCCGGTCAGCAACCGGGACCGGACTTTCCCCGCCATGTCACCGCACGGTAAACTCGCGATCATCATGCAGCGGGCGCTTCTTCTCGACCGCCGCGACGGGGTCTGACCAGACCGGCCCCCCGTCGCGGGGTTTTGCCGCGTCGGTCGACCCATTAACGGGATCCACCACACCCTGGAGAAATCGCATGTCTTCCGCTGACGCCTTCGTATCGGGTAGCTCGCGCACCATCACCGCGCCGGCCAAGCCCGCCCCCGCCGACCAGCCCGCCTGGAACACCCAGAAGAACTCCTCGATGCCGGCCTTCCGGTACCGGCCCTTCGCCGAAGAGGTCGAGCCCATCACGCTGCCCGACCGCACCTGGCCGGACAAGGTGATCGACAAGGCGCCCGCCTGGTGCGCGGTCGACCTGCGCGACGGCAACCAGGCCCTGATCGACCCGATGAGCCCGGCCCGCAAGCGCCGCATGTTCGACCTGCTGGTCCGGATGGGCTACAAGGAGATCGAGGTCGGCTTCCCGGCCGCCAGCCAGACCGATTTCGACTTCGTGCGCGAGATCATCGAGGACGGGGCCGTCCCCGCCGACGTCACCATCCAGGTGCTGACCCAGTGCCGCGCCGAGCTGATCGAGCGCACCTTCGAGGCCTGCGCCGGCGCCCCGAACGTGATCGTGCACTTCTACAACTCCACCTCGATCCTGCAGCGCAAGGTGGTCTTCCGCGCCGACCGCGACGCCGTGAAGAAGATCGCCACCGACGCCGCGACGCTGTGCCTGGAGATCGAGAAGCGCTACCCGGACACCGACTGGCGCTACGAGTACAGCCCGGAGTCCTACACCGGCACCGAGCTGGAATACGCCAAGGACGTCTGCGACGCGGTCACCGCGATCATCGCGCCCACCCCGGCCAAGCCGATGATCATCAACCTGCCCGCCACCGTCGAGATGGCGACGCCGAACGTCTACGCCGACTCGATCGAGTGGATGAGCCGCAACCTGGCCCGCCGCGAGTCCATCGTGCTGTCGCTGCATCCGCACAACGACCGCGGCACCGCGGTGGCCGCCGCCGAACTGGGCTACCAGGCCGGCGCCGACCGCATCGAGGGCTGCCTGTTCGGCAACGGCGAGCGCACCGGCAACGTCTGCCTGGTCACCCTGGGCATGAACCTGTTCTCCCGGGGCGTGGATCCGCAGATCAACTTCTCCGATATCGACGAGATCCGCCGCACCGTCGAATACTGCAACCAGCTGCCCGTGCACGAGCGTCACCCCTACGGCGGCGATCTGGTCTACACCGCGTTCTCCGGTTCGCACCAGGACGCCATCAACAAGGGCCTGGACGCCATGAAAGCCGCCGCCGACGCGGCCGATTCCGATATCGACGACATCACCTGGGCGGTGCCGTACCTGCCGATCGACCCGAAGGACGTGGGCCGCACCTACGAGGCCGTCATCCGGGTCAACTCGCAGTCCGGCAAGGGCGGTGTGGCCTACATCATGAAGACCGATCACGGGCTGGTGCTGCCGCGCCGGCTGCAGATCGAGTTCTCCCAGGCGATCCAGAAGATCACCGACGGCGAGGGCGGCGAGGTCACCCCGAAGGAGATGTGGGACGTCTTCTCCGACGAGTACCTGTCGCCGATCCGGCCGCTGGAGCGGATCCGGCAGAAGGTCACCGCGTCCGAGACCGACGGCGGCGTGGATTCCATCACGGCCGTGGTGAAGGTCGACGGCGTCGAGCAGGAGATCACCGGCGCCGGCAACGGCCCGCTGGCCGCGTTCGTCGAGGCCATCAGCACCGTGGGCTACGAGGTGCGGGTGCTGGATTACTCCGAGCACGCCATGTCCGCCGGCGACGACGCGCAGGCCGCGGCCTACGTGGAATGCGCGGTCGGCGACAAGGTCGTGTGGGGCGTCGGCATCGCCACCTCCATCACCACCGCGTCGCTGCGCGCGGTGGTCTCCGCGGTCAACCGCGCCGCGTCCTGATCGAGTGCGAAAGGCCCGGACGCCCAGTGCGTCCGGGCCTTTCGCACTTGCATATACCACCGCCAATACGCAGGCGCGGGCCGCTGAACCGCGTGCTAGCGTGGATTCGCACTCAAGCGCCGAGCTCTCTGCTCGATACGAGCAGATGGGGGAACTGTGACAAACAACGACCACAACCCGACCTCTCCGCCCTGGCTGCAGAGTCCGGCGGCTGGGCCTGCCACAGACATGGCGGAGGAGACCAGCGAGTCGCCCGCGGCGCCGGAGGAGCCCTCCGAGCCTGCCGCCGAGCCCGCGTCCGAGCCGGTCGCCGCCGAATCCACCGAGACGCCCGAGAACCCCGAAGCGGAGCCGGATTCCGGCGCGCAGCCGGAGCCCGGGCAGTTCGCCGGGTTCGCGGCCGGTCCGTCCGACCAGCCGGCCTACGCCGGTGGCGGCCCCCAGAGTTACGGCCCGCCGGACGGTTTCGCGCCGCCCCCGCCGCCGGACGGTTTCGCGCCGCCGCAGCCGCCGGGTGGCTACGCGCCGCCGGAGCAGCAGCAGTTCGCCGCCGGCAGCGGCCAATTCGCGCCGCCCAGCCAGTACCCGACCGGCGGGCAGCAGGTGCCCGAACACCACACCGGCCCCCGCTACGGTGACGACTACCGCCAGGAGATCGGCCCCGACGGGCTGGTCCGGCGCGTCCCGCAGGAAAGCGCGCCGCCCGAAGTCAGTGCGCCGCAGGAGCCTTCGGACGGCCCCATCTACAGCTGGGCGCCGCCACCGCCGCCGATGCAGCCTTCGTTCCAGCCGCCGGGGATGGGCGATCCGAACGGGCCCGGTCAGTCCTGGCAGGGCGGTCCGCCGCCCCAGCAGCAGCAGATGTTCCAGCAGCCGCAGGGTCCGGGCGGATTCGCCGGGCCGCAGGGTCCGGGTGGCTACGGCGGCCCGGAAGGGCCCCAGGGCCCAGGTGGGTACGGCGGGCCTGAAGGCCCCGGCGGGCCGCAAGGTCCAGGCGGGTACGGCGGGCCGGAGGGCCCCGGCGGGCCGCAGGGTCCGGGTGGATACCCCGGTCCCGAAGGCCCGGGCGGGTATTCGGGTCCCGGCCAGCCCTGGCAGGGCGGTCCGCCGCCCGGGCAGGGGCAGCCGTTCCAGCCGCAGCACATGAGTCAGCCGGGTCAGTCCGGGCATTCGGTCAACGACCTGAATCTGCTCAAGCGCGCGCGGAAGGCGCCGCGCGGCGGCTGGCGGCGCGCGGTGCACACGGCGTCCGGCGGCATGATCAACCCGGGTGAGTCCGCGGCCGACGTGGTGCATCGCGACCTCGTCGAGCGCGTGAATCAGCCGGTGCGCGGCGACTATCGGATCGCGATCCTGTCGCTCAAGGGCGGCGTCGGCAAGACCACCACCACGGTCGGCCTCGGCTCCACCTTCTCCTCGCTGCGCGGTGACCGCGTCATCGCCATCGACGCCAACCCCGACCTCGGCACGCTCGCGCACCGGGTGCCGCGCCAGACCCGCTCCACCGTGCGCAACCTGCTCGAGGACGACCACATCTCGCGCTACTCGGACGTGCGGGCGCACACCTCGCAGGCCCCGAGCCGCTTGGAAGTGCTCGCCTCCGAACAGGATCCCGCGGTCTCCGAGGCGTTCAGCGAGGCCGATTACCGCAAGGCCATCGGCATCCTGCAGTCCTTCTACAACATCATCCTGACCGACTGCGGCACCGGCCTGATGCACTCGGCCATGTCCGGCGTCCTGGATATGGCCAGCTCCCTGGTGCTGGTCACCTCCCCCGCCATCGACGGCGCGCGGTCGGCCTCGGCCACCCTGGACTGGCTCGACCACCACGGCTACGGCAAGCTCGTCGAGCGCACCGTGGTGGTGGTCAACGCTTCCCGGCGCGGCGCCTCCACCGTCGACCTGGACCAGCTACGCAAGCTGTTCCTGGACCGCACCCGCGCCGTGCAGGTCGTGCCCTTCGACGACCACCTCGCCGAGGGCGCGGAGATCGACCTGGAACTGGTCAGCAAGCCCACCCGGCGCGCCCTGCTGGAGCTGGCGGCGATGGTCGCCGACGACTTCGGCTACATCGGGTCCCAGCAGTACCGTCCGGGTCCGCCCATGGGCCGGCACTGACACACACATCCGTGAACGCGGCCCGGCAGTTCGCTGCCGGGCCGCGTTCGCGTTGCGGCAGGGTCAGTCCGCGGTGATGCGACGCGCAGCGGTTTCGAAAGCCGCTAGGACGGCGGCGATCGCCGGGCGTTTCTCGGCGTGCGGGCGGGTGGCCAGCTCGTAGAGGCGGGCGGCGCGCACGCCGGACAGGCGCAGCAGGACCAGGTCGGGGTGGGCGACGGCGAAGCGGGGCATCAGGGCGATGCCGTAGCCGGAGTGGACCAGGGTCTCGATGACGCGGAAGTCGTTCAGACGCTGGGCGATGCGGGGGCGGACGCCGGTGAGGTTGGCGATCGAGCGCAGCACGTCGTCGACGGGGAAGCCGCCGCGCACGCTGATCCAGGTCTCGTCGGCCAGTTCGGCCGGGCTCACCTCGGTGCGGCCGGCCAGCGGATGATCCGGGGCGACCAGGACATCGGTGGGCTCGCGCATGAGTACGCGGGTCGCGATGCGCGGGCCGGCGAGACTGGGCGCGCGTTCGTCGCGGTGGGTCAGGACGACGTCGTAGTCGGCGAGCAGCCGCGAGGCTTCCGAGGGCGGCAGATCCTCGTCGCTGGCCACCATGTCGACGCCGCTGTCGGCCAGCGCGGGCAGCACGTGCGGGAGCAGCAGCGCCGCACCGGACGGGAACAGCGCGACCCGGACCCGCCCCCGCGGTGAGGCGCGGTAGTGCGCCATCTCGGCGACCGCGCGGTCCAGCGCGGCCAGCACCTCGTCGGCGCGCACGACCAGCGCGTGGCCCGCGTCGGTGAGCCGGATGCGCCGGCCGTCGGGTTCCAGCAACTGCACCCCGGCCTCCCTGGCCAATACTTTCAGCTGCTGCGATACCGCAGAGGGTGTCATCGACAGCGCCTCGGCAACCGCGCCGATGGTGCCGCGATCGGCGAATTCGCGCAGGACCCGCAGGCGATCCACCGCCAGCTGCGACATGACAGACCTCACTCCCCGGGATCACGCGTGCTTCCGACCTGCATAGTGAAGCACTACTGTATTGATAGTCCAATTTATTTCGATTGTTCTGAAGCTTTGCGAATCAGACTATTGGGGCGTGAACAATCGCGACCGCCTGATCGGCCTCTCCGTCGTCCTGCTGTGGGGCGTGAACTTCACCGCCATCCGCGTGGGCCTGGACCACTTCCCGCCGTTCTTCTTCGCGGGGCTGCGCTTCGCGGTGCTCGCGATTCCGGTGGTGCTGTTCGTCCCGCGGCCGCAGGTGCCGCTGCGGTGGTTGCTGCTCTACGGGTTCGGCTTCGGCACCTTGCAGTTCGCGTTCCTGTTCAGCGCCATGCGGGCCGGGATGCCGACCGGCCTGGCCTCGCTGGTGCTGCAATCCTCGGCGCCGTTCACGGTGGTGCTGGGCGCGATCTTCCTGCGCGAGCGGCTGCGGCCGATCCAGCTGGCCGGTCTGGGCGTGGCCGTGGCGGGCATGGTGGTGATCGGTGTGGACCGGGCGCAGTCGGCCGCGCTGCTGCCGCTGCTGCTGACCCTGGCCGGCGGTTTGGGCTGGGCGTTCGGCAACCTGGGCTCGCGCAAGGCCGCCGCCGGGGGCGGGGTGAACACGATGCACCTGACGCTGTGGATGGCCGTGGTGCCGCCGATCCCGCTGTTCGCCCTGTCGGTCCTGGCCGAGGGGCCGACCGCCGGCCTGCACGCGCTGACCGATTTCGGCGCACCCAGCTGGTGGCACGCGCTGATCGCCGTCGCCTACATCGCCGTGCTGGCCACCATCGTGGGCTCGGGCATGTGGACCTACCTGATGAGCCGCTACCCCGCGGGCACCGTGGCACCGTTGACGCTGCTGGTCCCGGTGGTCGGTATGGCCGCGGCCTGGGCCGCGCTGGGTGAGCGGCCCTCGGCCTGGGAGGTGGTCGGCGGCCTGATCGTCATCGCGGGCGCCTTCACCGCGACCACCGCCGGCGCCCGGGCGAAGGCCGTGGCGCCGGCGCAGGCCGCGGCGCTGGACCCGACACCGGCCGCCGACGTCGAGGCGAGCCCGGCCCTCGCGAAAGCCTGACGCCGAGCCCCGCCGGCCCACCCGCCAGCGGGGCAACCGGCCATATCGGTCATAGCGGTTTAGCATCACCCGATGCGCCAACGAATTCCGGCCACGCGAACCTGCGCCGGCGTCGCGGCGGCACTGCTGGTCGCCTCGACCGGCGCCTGCGCCATCGCCGACGGCGAGCCGGACCAGCCGCCACCACCACCGCCCCGGGTGCAGCGGCCCGCGCAATCGCCGCAGCCGCCCCAGGAGATCGGCGCGCCGCCGACCGCGGAGCAGGGCGCGACGCCGGGCAGTTCCGCGTCCTACCGGATGGGCGACCAACCCCTGACCGACCTCACCTTCGGCGTCACCGTGACGACCGACCCGGGTCTGGGAAATGTGTTCTGGTCCAACCAGTTCGGATTCACCACGCACAGCGGCTACGCCGGGATGCAGGCCCATGTCGACGGCCGCGGCATGTTCCTGTTCTCGCTCTGGGGCGCCGAGGACGCGCGCCCCGGCGACAACGGCGCCTACTGCCGCACCGACACCGACGGCGCACCGGGCCGCAGCTGCCGAATCGACAAGCGCTTCGCCCCCGGGCACCTCTACCTGTTCCACATCGCGCCCGACGGCGACGGCTGGTACCAGGCCCGCGTCGAGGACGCGACCGAGCACCACACCATGACCATCGGCAGCATCAAGGTCGGATCCGGGGCCACCATCAAGCCCGACGGGGTGACGAACTGGGTGGAGTACTGGGATTGGAACAACCGCGCCGCCACCTGCCTGGACGAGCCGTACTCGGTGGCCCACTTCGAGGCACCCCGGGCCAATGCCGGCAGCGTGACCGGCACCGTGGCGAGCACCGCGATCGGCGGCGGCTGCCCGGACCAGGTGCAGGTCGTCGCGGGCGCCGACCACACCGGGCAGGACAGCACGCACCGCCTCGGCGTCGGCAACTCGGTCGGCGCGCGCCTGACCACCACCGGCGGCAACTGCCTGACCGCCGGCACCTCGACCGGCGAACTCCGGATCGGCAAGTGCGAGAAGAAGCGCAACCAGGCGTGGGTGGCCGCGGCCGACCACACCGTGCGTTCGGACTTCGCCTGTCTCAGCGCGACCGGTTCGTCCGAGGTGGAGGCCGCCACCTGCGACGGCTCCCCCGCGCAGGAGTGGAACCGGGCGCCGAACGGGCCGATCACGAACAAGGCCACCGGGCGCTGCCTGACCGCGAAGGGCGAGTTCGCGGCGCTGCGTCCGTGTGACGGCTCCGGCGCCCAGCAGTGGAAGGGGCCGGGCGACAAGTAGGTTCGGCTGTCGCGGCGGTGTTCGGTATGCCACGAATCTGCTCACGCCTGACGCCACGGCCGGTAATGTCTGTCGCCGTACCCCTGTGATCGGCCGGAGCGCTGTATTTACCCACCCCATCGGCTGCGCCTCCTTATCCATCCCCGGCGCGGCCGGGTGCGATGAGGTCTCGAGAGGGTGGGTCTCCAGGCTTCGCAATCGTCGCTTTACAGTGGTGCGGCAGGGGACGTAGCAGCGGCGAGGCTAGGCAGCGAAGAAGCTCATGGCAGATCAGCGATGGACCGTTTCGCGGCGCTCGATGCTGCGCGGGGCGGCGGCAGTGGGGGTTGCTACAGCTACCGGCGCGGCCGGAGCCGGGCGCGCGGCGGCGAATCCGAGTGGCCCGCGGGTCGCGGTGCTCGGCGGCGGGGTCGCCGGCCTGACCGCGGCGCACGAGCTGGCCGAGCGCGGATTCCAGGTCACCGTCTACGAGCGAAGAGCGCTGGGCGGTAAGGCCCGCAGCGTTCCGGTGCCCGGCACCGGATCCGGCGGCCGGCCCGATCTGCCCGGTGAGCACGGCTTTCGCTTCTTTCCCGGCTTCTACCAGCACATTCCGGACACCATGCGCCGAATTCCGGTCGCGGGCAACGCGAATGGCGTCTGGAACAATCTGGTCACCGTCTCCGAGGCCCGCTTCGCCCGCCGGGACGGCGACGACTTCCGGCTCCCGCTGGGCCTGCGCGCCCGGATCGAGCCCACGCCCGCGGCGTTCCAGGAAACGGTCGGCGCCGCGCTATCCACGGCGCTGAAAATGCCCGCGGCCGAGGGGCTGTACTTCGCCAACCGGCTGCTCGTGTACAACACCAGCTCCGATGCCCGGCGGTTCGGGCAGTGGGAGCACATGTCCTGGTTCGACTACGTCGGCGGCAATCGCCGGTCGCACGAGTTCCGTGCCCTCATCTCCCGCGCGCTGACCAGCATCATGGTCGCGGCCAAGGAGAACATCGCCAGCGTGCGCACCATCGGCAACATGGGTGAGCAGTTCCTGGGCAACCCGTTCGAGGTCGGCAACGACGGCGCGCTGGATCGGGTGCTGAACGGCCCCACCAACGCCGCCTGGATCGATCCGTGGACGCGCCGGCTGTCCGAGCTGGGCGTGCGGTTCGCGCTCGGCGCGGAGGTGCGCGGGCTGGAGGTCCGGGACCGGCGGATCACCGCCGCGCAGATCGTCGAGGGCGGCGCGCAGCGCAGCATCGAGGCCGACTATTTCGTGGTTGCGCTGCCCGCCGAGCACGCCCGCGCCCTCTGGTCACCCGACGTGCTCGCGGTGCGGCCCGAATTGGCCGCGATGGACCGGCTTTTCGTGGATTGGATGGCCGGCATCCAGTTCTATCTGCGCACACCCTCCGAGATCTCGCGCGGCCACACCGCCTACGTGGACGCACCGTGGTCGCTGACCTCGATCAGCCAGAACCAGCTGTGGAGCTCCAAGCTCGCCGGTTTCGGTGACGGCACCGTGCAGGACTGCCTGTCGGTCGACATCTCCGACTGGAACACCCCGGGCGTGCTGTACGGCAAACCGGCCAAGGAGTGCACGCACCAGGAGATCGCCCGCGAGGTGTGGGCGCAGATGCGCGCGCACGTCGGCGAGGCGCTGCGCGAGGACGCCCTGCACTCCTGGTTCCTGGACCCGGGCATCACCTGGCAGAACGGGCGCAACGCCAACGCCGACCCGCTGCTGATCAACACCGCCGGCTCCTGGGACTGCCGCCCCGAACCGCACGGCGCGCTCGAAAACCTTTTCCTGGCAGGCGATTACGTGCGCACCAACGTGGACCTCGCGACCATGGAGGGCGCCAACGAATCCGCGCGCGCCGCGGTGAACGCCCTGCTCGACGTGGCGGGTTCGAACGCCGAACGCTGCCGCAAGTACACGCTGTACCGGGCCGCGGAATTGGAGCCGCTGCGGCTGGTCGACGCGGGCCGGTACGCGAGCGGACAGCCGAATATGTTCGACACGCCCCTGTGATTGTTGCTTGAATGGCTTATGGGCGAGATCACCGAGAAGACCGCGATCACCGACCCGGCCGAGCTGCGCCGCCTGCTCGGGGACCCGGTCCCTCGCGCGGTCAGCAAGGAACGCGTCACCCTGCATGCCCGGGACCGCGATTGGATCGCCGCCTCCCCCTTCCTGATCCTCGCCACCAGCGATGCCGAGGGCAATTGCGATGCCTCCCCGAAAGGTGATCCGGCGGGTTTCGTGCGCGTCCTCGATGATCACACCCTCGCCGTTCCGGAACGTCCCGGTAATCGCCGCGCCGACGGCTACCTCAATATCCTGAGCAATCCCCATGTGGGACTGATCTTCCTGGTCCCCGGCCGTAAGGAAACGCTGCGCGTCAACGGCCGCGCGCACCTGGTGCGCGAAGCCGCCTATTTCGACGACATGGTGGTGCGCGGGCACCGGCCGATTCTGGCCGTGGAAGTCGAGATCGAGCAGATCTTCTTCCACTGCGCCAAAGCCTTTATGCGCAGTCACCTCTGGGAACCGGACCGGTGGTCGACCGGCGACCTGCCCTCGCCGGCCCAGCTGGTGAAAGATCTGCAGCCCGATGTCACCGAAACCGTCGAGCAGCTCGAGCAGTATTACGCCCCGGAGAATTACGAGCCCAAGCTCTATCAGGGTTGACGCGATATCGAAGTGCGGCGCGGCACCGGATTCCGATACCTCCTAGACTCGCCCCGTGGCAGACATAACGGTGCGTGGGCGGATCGCCCTGCGAGCGGCGGCGGCGGCGTCGTGGGCATCACAGAAAGCCGGGCGTGGCAAGGGTTCGATGATCGGCGGCCTGATCGCGCTGAAAATCGATCCGACGATCATGGAGCAGCTCGGCCGCGGCCGGCGCACGGTGCTGGTCACCGGCACCAACGGCAAGTCGACCACCACCCGGATGACCACCGCCGCGCTGGGCACCCTCGGCAAGGTCGCCACCCAGGCCGACGGCGCCAATATGGATGCGGGCATCGTCGCGGCGCTGAGCGTGCACCAGGGTGTCGACTTGGCCGCGATCGAGGTCGACGAGCTGCATCTGCCGCATGTCACCGACGCGCTGAATCCCGCCGCCGTCGTGCTGCTGAACCTCAGCCGCGACCAGCTGGACCGGGTCGGCGAGATCAACATGATCGAGCGCAAGCTGCGGGCCGGCCTGGCCCGGCATCCCGGCACCGTGGTCATCGCCAACTGTGACGACGTGCTGATCGCCTCGATCGCCTACGACCATCCGAAGGTGGTGTGGGTGGCCGCCGGCAGCGGCTGGGCCGTGGACGCGACCAGTTGCCCGCGCAGCGGCGAGCCGATCGCCTGGGAGGGTGCGCACTGGCGCAGCACCGGCACGGATTTCGAGCGGCCGCAACCTGATTGGTGGCTCGATGGCGACGAGCTGCTCGGTCCCGACGGTGTCCGGCTGCCGCTGACGCTCGCGCTGCCCGGCCGCGCGAATCGGGGCAATGCCGCGCAGGCGGTGGCCGCCGCCGTCGCGCTCGGCGCCGAACCCGCCAAGGCCGCCGAGGCCACCGGCACCGTGCGCGAGATCGCGGGCCGCTACCGCACCGTGCAGGTCGGTGCGCACGACGCCCGGCTGCTGCTGGCCAAGAACCCGGCCGGCTGGCAGGAAGCGCTGTCCATGATCGAGCCCACCTCGGCGGGCCTGGTGATCGCGGTGAACGGGCAGGTGCCCGACGGCGAGGATCTGTCCTGGCTCTGGGACGTGCGGTTCGAGCATTTCGAGGGCGTGCAGGTGGTGGCCTCGGGTGAGCGCGCCACCGACCTCGCGGTGCGCCTGACCTACGCCGGTGTCGAGCACACCACGGTGCCGGATCCGGTGCGCGCCATCGCCTCCTGCCCGGACGGGCACGTCGAGGTGCTGGCCAACTACACCGCGTTCCGCGACTTGAACCGCGATCTGGAGGCGCGCAAATGAGTGAGTCGACCGTGCGAATCGGTTTGGTGCTGCCGGATGTGATGGGTACCTACGGCGACGGCGGTAACGCGCTGGTGCTGCGGCAGCGGCTGCGGATGCGCGGGTACCAGGCCGAGGTCGTCGAGATCACGCTGGCCGACCCGGTGCCGGATTCCCTGGATATCTACACCCTGGGCGGCGCGGAGGATTCCGCGCAGCGGCTGGCCACCCGGCACCTGCAGCGCTATCCCGGCCTGCAGCAGGCCGCCGCGAAAGGCGCTCCGGTGCTGGCGATCTGCGCCGCCATCCAGGTGCTCGGCCACTGGTACGAGACCTCCACCGGCGAACGCGTCGAGGGCGTCGGCATGATCGACGTCACCACCGCCCCGCAGGCCGTCCGCGCGATCGGCGAGGTGACGACCACGCCGCTGCTGTCCGGCCTCACCGCCGCGCTGACCGGTTTCGAGAATCACCGCGGCGGCACCACTCTCGGCGCCGATGCCACCGGCCTGGCGCGCGTCACCCGCGGTGTCGGCAACGGCGTCGGTGACGGCGTGGAGGGTGTCGTGCAGGGTTCGGTGATCGGCACCTACATGCACGGTCCGGCATTGGCCCGGAATCCGGAATTGGCGGATTTGCTGCTGGCGCGCGCATTGGGTGTTTCGGACCTGGAACCGTTGCGGCTGCCCGAGGTCGAGCAACTTCGTCGCGAACGGTTGCGCGCCTGACGGCGGAATTCCCGAAATCCCGCTACCCGGCCCGACATTGGGATCAGTCGCGGATTACCCTGATCGCCTATGACGACGATCACACAGGAGCGGGCAACCGCGAACGGTGCGCAACCGGTGCAGCCGGGTCGTCGGCCATTGTCCGGCCGGTTCGGCGATTTTCGGCTGCGGCCGTTGCACGCCTCGGTGCTCGTTTCGGCCGTGGTGGCATTCAAGGCATTCGAGATGTCGTTCGCGGCACTGCACAATCTCGCGGTACACAATCTCGTGGAGCCGCGGCTGGCGTCGAATGTGCCCTTGGCGATCGACGGATTGATGATCGGCTCCATTGTGGCCACCGCGTCGTTCCGTAAGAACAGCCTCGGCTGGTGGTACGCGACAATGCTGCTGGCGTTTTCCACCTTGGTGTCGGTGGCGGGCAATATCCAATACGCGCGCGAGATCGGCGGCGGCCTGGTCGCCGTCGCGATCTACGCGGGCATGCCGTTGACGATGCTCTTCGCGGTGCATCTCACGTTGCTGCTGTGGGCGCGCAGCCGGCTACCGAAATCGGTGGCCGCCGAACCGGAAATGACCACCGACCAGCACCTCGCCACCTGGATCGAGCCGAACACCGAGGGCAGGCCGCGCGAGGAGGTCTTCGAGCCCGAGCGCGCGGCGCTGACCGCCGCCGTCGTGCCCAGCCCGCCGGTGCGCCTCAGCCCCCTCGCCGCGGCGGTGCGGCAGGCCAATATGATGCCGCACAGCTTTTCGTCGGCCGGCAGCTCAGGAGCCGATCGCTGACCGGCGGCGCCGCACGTTACACTCGGCGCCGCCGCTGTACCGCTCACGCTCTGCCGTATCGCTCACCTCAGCCACGCTCAATTACTTCGATGGAGTAGCACGATGGCGCAACCAGTTTGGCAGGACCAGGGTTTCGATCAGTTCCGTGATGTCGCGCGGCGGCTGGCTTCGGTAATTCAATGCAGCGACGACCGGAAGACCGCACTGAGTCAATTCACCGACGGGACCCGCAGCGGCGAGGCGTTCACGGAACTGCTGATCGAGTGGTCCAGTCGCTGGTTCAACGAATCCGGCGGCCAGCAGATCCTGGTCGGCCCGGAGCTGTTCTGGCTGCTGTCCGAGCCCGAACCGCGCAAGGGAATCCGCTCCCAGATTCCGGGCGGCGACGTGCGCGAGATCGAGCCGACCCCGGGCCAGCGCGGCCGCAAACTGCTGCTGGTCTGCGTGCTGGAGACGCTGGCCCAAACCCAGTGGCAGCAGCCGGAAACCCTGGAGGAGAAGATCCCGGTGCTCAACGGCGTCGGCCTCAACGGGCTCGGCTGACCATCCGAACGTAGTGCGCGGCTCCGCGTTCGGGCCGCGCACTTTCCCCGGCCCCGGATTTCCGCCATGATCGCGGTATGCCGACCGAGATCACCGGACCCACGCTCGCGACCCATATCGACGCCGTGGACCGCGTCGAGATCGGGCCGGGCGTGCACGCCCGGGAATTGCCGGGAACCACCGGAATTCGCCCCTGGGTGATCGATCTCGCACCCGGCGCCGAGTGGCCCGGCGTGGACGAGCACACCGGTTACGGCGAGGCCTACTACGTCGTCGAGGGCACGGTCATCGACGGCGCGCACACCTACGGTCCCGGCTCGTATCTCTTCTTCGCACCCGGTACCAGCCACCGTCCGCGCACCGAAACCGGCGCGCGCGCCTTCGGCTTCAACTACGACCAGCCGAAAGCCCCCTGAACTGCGCACTTCCCCGACACGCACCCGGGGTCCCACCGCACTCGCGCGGTCGGTGATAGGACGGTAGGACCACCCGATCTCGCCCAGGAGGTCAGAATGCGACTATCGCCTTGCCATTCCTGCGCATCCGCCATCGACCACTGCCACGGCACCCTCGTCCTGCATCTGGCACAGCGCCCCGAATGCACCGACGAGAACTGCGCGGACCCGGAGCACGCCCGCCACACCTTCATCGTCGACTGCACCGACATCGCCGGCGGCTGCGCCTGCACCCGGGGCCGCGCGTCCCACTCCACCGCCTGAGACCTGCGCCGATCCCGCCCCGTAGCCTGGGCTGGTGAACTACGACCACCTCTTACTGCCCTCCAGAGCCGCCACTATCGCCGACGTCGACGATTATCTGAGCGCGCAGCAGGGGCAGCCCGAGAGCGACGTGGTCGCGGAACTGGCCGCGGAACTGAACAAGCGCAACGCCGAACTACCCGAAGCCGACACCTTCCTCGGCACCGACACCGTCGGCGGTGCGCCGTCCGGCACGGTGCTGCACGTCTCCTGCCCCTACGACGCCATCGGCTTCGTCCGGAACCTGCTGTTCGAACTCGCGACGCCGCGGGACTACGCCCTCTACGACCCGCAGCTGGCCTGGCTGTTCGACCCGGCGGACCGAGTCGAGGTCGCGGTCACGCACGGCGGCGCGGGCGAGTTCCCCTATCTCACCGAAGCCCTTGTCGCGCAGTGGGTTCCGGAGCTGGCCGACCCGAATCCGTTCCTGATCGCCGAGCGCGCGCCGGAGCACTACATCCAGACCTACCGGGCCGCGAACGGCGAGTACACCGTCGAGTACCGCGACGGGTCCGCCGCCTCGCACTTCGGCCTGGAGACCGCCGACCCCGCCGAGGTCAGCGACCTGATCTGGGCCTGGGCCACCGGCTCGCCGCGCGCGGCGCACTGGTCCCGAGTCCAGTTCTGACCTACTGGTTCTGCACCGCCAGCCGCCCGGCCAGGGCGATGAACGAGGCCCCGAACACCCGCCGCATCCAGGTCACCACGACCGGCCGGGTGATGACGTGGCTGCGGACCGCGGCGGCGCAGGCGCCGTAGACGGCGAACACCAGGAACGTCGCGAGCATGAAGATCGCCGACAGCTCCAGCATCCGCATCAGGGCGTTCGGCGAGCCGCTCGGCACGAACTGGGGCAGGAAGGCGAAGAAGAAGATCGTCAGCTTCGGGTTCAGGATATTGAGCAGGATCGCCGAGGTGATGACCTTGCGCACCGAGGGCGCCGGCCCGGCCTGCTGCTCCGGGACGGCCAGCGCGCCCTTGTCGCGGAAGGTGTTCCACGCCATGTAGAGCAGGTAGAGCACGCCGAGATACTTCAGCGTCTGGAAGGCCACGGCGCTGGCGTTGAGCAGCGCGGCCAGCCCGGTGATGGCGGCGAGCATGTGCGGGACGGTGCCGAGGGTGCAGCCGAAGGCCGCGATCACGCTGGCGCGGGTGCCCCGGGACAGGCCCGCCGCCAAGGTGAACAGCACGCCCGTGCCCGGGGTCGCGCAGATGACGAGCGTGGTCAACAAGAATTCGATGCTCATCACCCGCACAGTAACGCGCCGGCGAACCGGCGCAACCCCCGAAAGGGTTCCGTAGCAATATGTTCAGTTAGAGCGCACGGCGGCCGGACAGGGCCCGGCCCAGGGTGAGTTCGTCGGCGAACTCCAGATCGCCGCCCATCGGCAGGCCCGAGGCCAGCCGGGTGACCGACAGCCCGGGGAAATCGCGCAGCATGCGCACCAGATAGGTGGCCGTCGCCTCGCCCTCGGTATTCGGGTCGGTCGCGATGATCACCTCGCTGACATCGACGCCGTCCTGCTGATTACCGATGCGCCCCAGCAGTTCCCGGATACGCAGCTGATCCGGGCCGACGCCGCTGAGCGGATCCAGCGCACCGCCGAGCACGTGATAGCGGCCGCGGAACTCGCGGGTGCGCTCGATCGCCTGCACGTCCTTGGGCTCCTCGACCACGCAGATCATCGTGCGGTCGCGGCGCGGATCCGCGCAGATCCGGCACAGCTCGTTGTCGGAGACGGTGCCGCAGACCACGCAGAACTGCACGCCGTCGCGCACCTTCTGCAATGCGGCGGTCAGCCGGTCGATATCCGGCGGCTCCACCGAGAGCAGGTGAAAGGCGATGCGCTGCGCGCTCTTCGGCCCGACGCCGGGCAATTTGCCCAGTTCGTCGATCAGATCCTGGACCGGACCCTCGTACAACGGTTACCTCAGAATCCGGGGAGGCCGGGGATGCCGCCGCCCATGCCGCCGGAGAGCGGACCGAGCTTCTCGGCCGCGAGGTGCTGCGCGTTGGCCATGGCGTCGTTGATCGCGCCGATCACCAGATCCTGCAGACCCTCGACATCCTCCGGGTCGACGACCTTCGGATCGATGGTCAGCGCGACCACCTCGCCGGTCGCCTTGATAGTGGCCTTGACCAGGCCGTTGCCGGCCTGACCCTCGACCTCGGACGCCGCGATCTCGGCCTGCGCCTCCATCACCGCCTGCTGCATCTGCTGCGCCTGCGCGAGTAATTGCTGCATATCGAACTGACCACCGGGTTGCACGGTTTGTCCTTCGCGTCGAGGAAATTGTCTGCCGCCGAGCCTAGTCCTTCCGATGTTCGAGGTTCAGACGCCCTCCGCAGGGCATATATCCTGCGATCGGTTCGAAGTACAGCGCGGTTTTCGGAGTCGGATTATGAGTACAGCCCGGATTGTTTCCCTTGGGGCGCTTGCGTTTTCCCTGATGTTGCCGAGCGGCGTGGCCGCGGCGGATTCGGGCGCGGGCGAGGTCTTACCCGCCGTGGATTACGGCGCGGGCTGCGTGCTGGAGCCGCAGGACAAGGCGGCGACCGTGGCCGCCCTGCGTTTCCACTGCTCCGCCGAGCAGCAGGACGCGATCTTCCGCGCCGCCGAGGCGGGCGCGGTACCGCAGGGCGTGAAGAACGGCTGGGTGGTGCGGCCCGCGGCGACGAGCGGCACGGCGGCGGGCGCCTGGATCGGCAAGACCTTCTACACCGGGCCCGACGGCGGCTGGCTGATGAATCGGGTGACCGGGGCGGGAGTCGAGGCCTGGCGGGCCGAGGTCTATCGCGCGCCGGGCTACCTCGACGGCCGCGAAACCTGGGCGCTGGACTACCTGCCCTCGCCGACGCCGCCGGTGTACGACGAGATCCGCGAGGTCACGCCCGGGGTCTGGTACGGGTACTCGTGGTGGCGCGGAGCTTTGCAGACCGTGCTGCTGCTGGCCTTCGTCCTCTACTGAACGTGGCCACTCGACGCTCGCGGCGAGCAGGGTGTTCGCTGGACCCATGACGGCGACCGTTTCGATCGGTGAGTTCTCCCGGCTCAGCTATCTCAGCGTGAAAACGCTGCGCTACTACCACGACATCGCGCTGCTGGAACCGGTGGCGGTGGACGCCGGGTCCGGGTATCGGCGCTACTCCACCGAGCAGGTGGGGCAGGCGCATCTGATCCGGCGGTTGCGGCAGTTGGAGATGCCGCTGCCCGAGATCAAGGCCGTGCTGGACGCCGCGGACGCCGGCTCCCGCGACGCCGCGCTGCGGGCGCACCTGGAACGGATGGAGGCGCAGTTGCTGCGCACCCGCGATGTGGTGGCTTCGCTGCGCGCGCTGCTCACGCCGTCCGCGCCGGTCAGCGTCGAATATCGTTCCGTCCCAGCGTTTTCCGCGCTGGCCGTGGCCGGTGACGTCGCCCGCGCGGACATCGGCGCGTGGTGCGCCGCGTCCTTCGGCACGCTGTACCGGACGCTGGCCGGCGCGGGCGTCGGCGCCGCCGGGGTCGCCGGCGCCACCTACGCCATGGACTTCTTCGCCGAGGATCGGGGCCGAGTCGTCGCGTTCGTCCCGATCCCGCCGGACGCGCGCTTCGACGTGCCGGACGGCCTGGCCGTCGTCGAACTGCCCGCGCGGCGCTTCGCCGTCGCGGTGCACAGCGGCGCCTTCGACGATCTGGACCGCACCTACGGCGCGCTCGGCAGCTACGTCGCCGAACACGACACCGCGCTCACCGAACCCGTCCGCGAGCTGTACCCGACCTCGCCCGGGGACACCGCCGACCCGAGCGCCTACCGCACCGAGGTCTGCTGGCCGGTGCGCCCGCGCTGAGGGATCAGCCGATCTCGCGCTTCAGGTTCTCCAGCACCTCGGCCTGGATCTTCTTCAGGCCGAGCGGGGCGAAGATGCCCTCGAAGATGCCCTTGACGCCGCCGGCGCCCTGCCAGGTGGTGCGCAGGGTGACCTGCGAGCCGGTGCCGTCGGGGGTGACGGTCCAGGTGTTGACCATGGACGAGTTCTTGTCCCGCTCGGTCACGATGGAGTCCGAGACCGAGACCACGGCCTGCACGTTGCGCGAGCGATCCTTGGTGGCCTGCAGGGTCCACTCGGCCACCGTGCCGGCGCCGGTGCCGCCCTCGACCACCTTGTAGTCGTGGTAGTGCGAGCTGAGGATGCGCGGACGCACCGTCTGGTAGTCCGCGATGGCGTCGAGCACGCGCTGCGGCTCCGCCGCGACGGCGATCGAACTGCTGGCGCTGACCTGTCCCACAATGAGCTCCTCTGTCCGGTCTTGAATGTCCGTCCTATCCTGCCCTGTCACGCCCGGTGCTTGCCGCCCAGGGGCCGCCCAGGAACCGGGTTCGGTGAACCGGTGGGAAGTCGAAAACATTCCCGGTGCAACATATGCGTGACATTTCTTGCCCGTCGGCGGCTTTCCGTGGCTGTCGGCCATCGTGCGTACTAGCGTCGAAGGGTGGCAGTGAGTCTGAACGAATCGGGTTTCGCAGCACATCAGGCGGGTGTGGATCGGCTCCTCGCGAGCTACCGCGCCATACCCGCCGACGCCAACGTGCGGCTTGCCAAAAAAACATCGAATCTGTTCCGGGCGCGGGCCAAGAACCCCGCACCCGGCCTGGACGTATCCGGCCTGGCGAAGGTCATCCAGGTGGATCCGGAAGCACAGACCGCCGACGTCGCGGGCATGACGACCTACGAGGAACTGGTAGCCGCCACGCTGCCCTACGGCCTGGCGCCGCTGGTGGTGCCGCAGCTCAAGACCATCACCCTCGGCGGCGCGGTCACCGGTCTCGGCATCGAATCCACCTCGTTCCGCAACGGCCTGCCGCACGAATCGGTGCTGGAGATGGACGTGCTCACCGGCGCCGGGGAAATCATCACCGCGACGCCGGACAACGAACACGCCGACCTGTTCCGCGGTTTCCCGAATTCCTACGGCACGCTCGGCTACACGGTGCGGCTGAAAATCGAACTGGAAGCCGTGCAGCCGTTCGTCGCGTTACGTCACATACGTTTCCACGACCTGCGCGAGCTGGAATCGACGCTGGCGCGAATCGTCACCGAACGGTCCTATGACGGCGAACGGGTCGATTATCTGGACGGCGTGGTGTTCACCGCCGAGGAAAGTTATCTGACGCTGGGCCGGCAGACCGACGAACCGGGCCCGGTCAGCGACTACACCGACATGGACATCTTCTACCGTTCCATCCAGCACGACGCGGGCATCAAGACCGACCGCCTCACCATTCACGACTATCTGTGGCGCTGGGATACGGACTGGTTCTGGTGCTCGCGCGCATTCGGCACACAGAACCCGAAGATCCGCAGACTCTGGCCGAAGCGCTACCGCCGGAGCAGTTTCTACTGGAAACTCATCGCCCTCGATCACAAGTACCACATCGGCGACAAGCTGGAGGCGCGCCAGGGCAATCCCCCGCGCGAACGCGTGGTGCAGGACATCGAGGTGCCGGTGGAACGCACCGCCGACTTCGTCGAGTGGTTCCTGAAGGACATCCCGATCGAACCACTGTGGCTGTGCCCCTTGCGGTTACGCGACGCGGCCCCGGAGGGCACGACGGCCCGCCCGTGGCCGCTGTACCCGCTGGAGCCCAACCGCACCTACGTCAACGCCGGGTTCTGGTCCGCGGTGCCCACCGTGCCCGGCCGGCCGGAAGGAGCGGCCAACCGGGCCATCGAGCACAAAGTCACCGAGTTCGACGGGCATAAGTCGCTGTACTCGGACGCTTATTACGACAAAGATGAATTCGCGGCCCTGTACGGCGGCGAGCACTACACCGAGCTCAAGAAACGCTACGACCCGGACCAGCGGCTGCTGGATTTGTATGCGAAGGCGGTGCAACGCAAATGACGACATTCAAGGACCGTTCCGATGTCTTCACCGATCTCGGAACCAAACTCAGCATTGCTGAAATCTTCGACACCCTGATCGAAGGCCAGATGCCGATCAGGCTCACCGCCTACGACGGCAGTTCCACCGGTCCGGCGGACACGGAGCTCGCGCTCGATATCAAAACCGCGCGCGGTATCAACTATCTGGCCACCGCGCCCGGCGATCTCGGCATGGCGCGCGCCTACATCTCCGGCGACATGGTCGCCGAGGGCGTGCACCCGGGTGACCCGTACGAAATCCTGAAGGCGCTGAACGGCCTGAGGTTCCATCGCCCGTCCGCGCTGGCGCTGGTCACCATCGCGCGCTCGCTGGGCTGGGAGCGACTCAAACCCGTCGCGCCGCCGCCGCAGGAAACCCTGCCGCGCTGGCGCCGGATCGCACTGGAAGGCCTGCGGCACTCCAAGACGCGCGATGCCGAGGCCATCCACCACCACTACGACGTCTCCAACACGTTCTACGAGTACGTGCTGGGCCCGTCCATGACCTACACCTGCGCGTGTTACGAGGACGAGAGCTGGACCCTCGAGCAGGCCCAGGAGAACAAGTACCGCCTCGTCTTCGACAAGCTGCGCCTGAAGGCGGGCGACCGGCTGCTCGACATCGGCTGCGGCTGGGGCGGCATGGTGCGCTACGCCGCCAAGCGCGGCGTCACCGTGATCGGCGCGACGCTGTCCGCCGAGCAGGCCGAGTGGGCGCAGGCCAAGATCGCCGAGGAGGGTCTGTCCGAGCTGGCCGAGGTGCGCCACTCCGACTACCGCGATATCGCCGAGACCGGGTTCGACGCGGTCTCCTCGATCGGGCTCACCGAGCACATCGGCGTGCACAACTACCCGTTCTACTTCGAGTTCATCAAGAGCAAGCTGCGCGACGGCGGCCTGTTCCTGAACCACTGCATCACCCGCCCCGACAACTCCCGCACCACCAAGGCCGGCGATTTCATCGACCGGTACGTGTTCCCGGACGGCGAGCTGATCGGGTCCGGGCGCATCATCTCCGAGATCCAGAACATCGGGCTCGAGGTGATGCACGAGGAGAACCTGCGCGAGCACTACGCGCTCACCCTGCACGAGTGGTGCAAGAACCTGGTCGCGAACTGGGACGCCTGCGTCGCCGAGGTCGGCGAGAGCACCGCGAAGGTGTGGGGCCTGTACATGGCGGGCTCGCGGCTCGGTTTCCAGCGCAATGTGGTCCAGCTGCACCAGGTCCTGGGTGTGAAGCTCGGCCCGGACGGGGAGTCCGGCCTGCCGCTGCGCCCCTGGTGGACCCCGTAGCGCTCAGTCCAGGAGTTCGGCGAGGAACAGTGCGGGGAGGGTGACCTCCTCGGACTCGTTCGGCCGCCGATGCATGTCGGTGCGCAGCACCCGCAGAATGGCGACGACACCCGGCCCCGCGTCCAGCAGGGGCCGGGTCCAGCCCAGCTCGGCGCATTTGGCGGCGGCCGGCAGCAGTAGACCGGCGGCCTCGCCGACCCAGCCGGAGGCGGCCAGGCATTCGGCCAGCAGCAGCGCGGTGTCCAATTCCGCACGGGGACGGGCCTGTTCGTCCATCCACCCGTGCAGGGCGCGGGCCCGGCGGACGGCGCTGTCGTCGAAACGCAGCTGCCGCCGCACCAGCAGGCCGCGGATGGCGGCGATCTCCTCCGCCTCGGCGGTCAGCGCGGCCACACCGCGCAGCCGGTGCGAATGGTGGAAGACGCCGAGCCGGTCCAGCTCGCCCTCCCCCGGCGCCTCGACCAGGCCGAGCCGCAGCCGCTCGGCCTGGATGTGCGCGGCCAGCCGGGGCAGCCTGCTGTCCTCGGCGATCCGCGCGCCCTCGTCCAACCGCGCCGCGGCGGTGTACAGATCACCGCGCACCGCTTTCACCCGGGCGCCGATGACGAAGGTCGCGATCAGGAAGTCGACCGGCCCGACCCGGGTGACCAGCTGGTGGCTCTCGTCGAACATGCGGTCCGCCGCGTCGAGATCGCCCCGGCGATAGTTCAATTCACCGAGCAGCGTCGCCGCCACCCGCGCCGCGTGCGACCGCGGCCCGGCCTGCTCGCGCGCGGTGTCCCAGGCCTGCTGGAAACGCTCGGTGGCGGTCCCGATGTCGAGTTGCTCGTAGGCCGCCGCACCCTGCGAGCACAATCCGAACACCGCGCCCAGCGGATCCTTGGACCGCTCGTGGTACGGCCGCGCCCACTCCTGGATCTCGCGGGCACCGTCGAAGTCGAAATGGCACAGCCGCACGAAGGCCGTCAGGTTCGCCGCCGTCGACACCGTCCAGGCCGGGAGATCGTCGGGGCGCTCCAGACAGTCCGCGACCCGATCCAGCACCCCCTCGGTGTGATCGCCCGCGATCTGATCGGAGGCCGCGAGCACCGCCGCCTCGCAGCGCTGCTGCGCCACCTCGGCATCGGTGGCCGACCCGCGCGCCAGAATGCTGGACAGGCGGCCCAGGGCGGTACGCGCCGCGCCCGACTGCTGCAGGTTCACATTCGCCCGGGCCACCGCCATCAGCAGCTTGGATCGCGAAGACACCTGTTGGGCAGGCAGTTTCGACACCGTACCGAGCAGCGTCGCCAGGCGGGACCCGTCGATCAGGTCCATGCCGCCGCCCTCGAGCAGATCCAGCGCCAGCTTGAGGTCGGTGGCCGCGAGCGCGTGATCCACCGACTTGCGCAGTTGCTGATGCTCGGCGAACCAGCGCGAGGCCTTGCGATGCAGGGACTTCAGCTTGGCGGGATCGGTCTGCTCCAGCCGCCCGCGCAGGTGCTCGGCGAACAGCGGCTGCATCCGGAACCACTCCGGGTCGTGCTCGATCCGGTGCAGGAACAGCTCGCGCTGCTCGGCCTTGACCAGCAGCAGCTCCCCCTCGCTGTCCTCCGAGAGCGCGGAAGCCAGTGAGCCGCAGACTTTTTCCGAGACCGAGATGGCGGTCAGGAAATCCAGCATGCGCGGCTCGAGGGTGTCGAGCACGTTCTCCGCGAGGTACTCCCGGATCCCGTGCGTCCCCTCGCACAGTGTCGCGATCAGCTGGTCGGCGCCGGCGTTGCCGCGCAGCGCCAGGCTCACCAGCTGGATGGCGGCGGGCCAGCCGTCGGTCGCGGTGTGTATCTGCTCGATCTGCGCGTCGGTGAGCTCGAAGTCGTGCCGCTCCACCAGCACCGACCGGGTCTCGGCCAGGGTCAGCCGCAGCGCCGCCGACCCGATCTCGACCAATTCGTCGTGCACCCGCATCCGGCTGGTCGGCAGCCCCGACTGCTCCCGGCTGGTCACCACGAAGCGCAGATGGTGACATCCGTTGTCCAGCAACGACTCCATCACCCGGTGCGCGCCCGGGTCGTCGATGCGGTGCCAGTCGTCGACCACCACCACGATGGTCTCGCCGCTGCCGTGGATCTCGTCGATGAGCGTGGCGACGACGTAGGCGACGGCGTCGGCGGGCCGCTCCTCCAGCGCCTGATCCAGCCCGACCCCGATATCGGGGCGGACCCGGCGGATCGCCTCGATCAGATGTGCCAGGAACCAGACCTCGTTGTCGTCGTCGCGGCCGACGCCGAGCCAGGCCACCGGCACACCGGCCGCGGTCAGCTCGGTCCGCCACTGCGCGGCCACCGTCGACTTGCCGAAACCCGCGGGCGCGTGCAGCACCGCGAGCCGGCGCCGCCCGCCCGCGCGCAGCGTATCCAGCAGGCGGGGCCGCAGCATCGGTTCCCGCGCCGGGGTCGGCGGCCGGAACTTGGTCGCCGCGGTCGGCGGCAAGGTCGGGCCCACGCCGGTCGGGTGCTGGGAGACCGCCGGCCGCAGCGTCAGCGGCCAGCTGCGCCGGGTGATCGCCGGTCGGCTGCCCGTGCCTTCCGGCCCGCTCGGTGCGGGCTCCCCCTTCGCCAAGTCGATCTCGTCCGGCAGCGCCGCGGGATCCAGCAGCGCCATCTCGTCGGGCACCACCCCGTGCGCCCGCTGCACCGCCCGCAGGAGTTCACCGAATTCGAAAGCCGACGCCGGGCGCTGCGACGGATCGGTGGACATCGCCTGCTCGATCGCGGCGGCCACGTCGGGCGGGATGTCCTGGTCGCGCAGGTCGGGCACGGGCTGGGTGGTGATCCGCAGGAACTGCGCGACCACCTTCTCCCCGGCCTGCCGCTCGAAGGCGGCATGCCCGGTGAGCAGGGCGAACAAGGTCGCGCCGAGGCTGTAGATATCGGAACGGACGGTCGGCTCGTCACCCCGGAGCACTTCCGGCGCGGTGAACGCCGGCGAGCCGGTGATCAGGCTGCTCGAGGTCCGGAAGCCACCGGGAATGCGGGCGATGCCGAAATCGGTGAGCTGGGGTTCGCCGTAGGCGCTGAGCAGGACGTTAGCGGGTTTCACATCCCGGTGCAGGATCCCGGCCCGGTGCGCGCTCTCGATCGCGCCGGCCAGTTTCACCCCGGCTCGCAGGGAATCCGACCAGGTCAGCGGGCCCTGATCGCGAATGAGCTGCTCGAAGGAGCCGTGTGTGCAGAAGGGCATCACGATGATCGGCATCCCGGAGGCGGTGACGTCGACCTGGAGGATGTCGACGATATTCGGGTGCCCGGATAATCGGCCCATCGCCTGTTCCTCGCGCAGGAACCGCTCCCGGCTCTCGTCGTCGATCTCCGAGGACAGCACCTTGACGCCGACCACCCGTTCCAGCGCAACCTGCAGGCATCGATACACCACACCGAATCCGCCCCGGCCGATCTCCACCGCCCCGGACAACCCCATGCCCGCCAGGTCCTCGGCGATCGCGACCGGTTCCATCCGCTGGGTGTCGGTGCTGCGGCGGGAACGCGAATCCGCGGCCTGCGCCTCGGGCTCCCCAGCACCCGAACGCGTCTGTGGATTCATGTGACCACCTCGAACTCACATAGAATCGGCGACCTCGGCGATCGTGGTTACGCGCGCCGACATCGGGACTCACCGCAGAGGCACCGGTGTGTCCGTATTGTCTGCGCTTATTCCAACGTAGCGCGGTACCGCTGCCGACGGGTGGAGATTTCAGCGTTCGGCAGCGGGCCTGCTGTCCGGATCCACCAGGAACGACACCCGTTCCAGCACCCGGCCGCGCTGGGTGTTCTGGAACGCGGCGATCTGCCAGCGTCCGTCCTGGCGCACCAGGGTGTAGGTCTGGGTCTTGGACAGGTCTTCGGGACTGGTCCGGTCGCCGGTGTAGGTGTCGCCGCGGCTGGTGACCACCGCGGTGTCCGGGCCGTAGAAGCGAACGCCGAGATAGGAATCGGCCAGTTTCGTGCCCTTCAGGAAACCGGCGAACAGCGCCCGGTGCCCCTCGGTCAGATCCGCGCGGCCGGCGTAGTAGGTGCCGACGTAGCTGGTGTAGGTGGCGTCCGCGGTGAACAGGGCGCCGTAGGCGTCGGCGTCACCACGGGCCCAGGCGCCGGTGAGCCGGTCGAGCAGGTCGCACACCTCGGCGAGGGCCTGGCCGGTGGGTGCACCGGAGGGTGGCACCGTGGCGCATTCCGCAGCGCCGAGATTGTGCACGTCGGAGGTCTGGTTCAGCCAGAGGTAGCCGCCGCCCGCGGCGACGCCGAGTGTGACGACGGTGGCCGCGAGGACGCGAGTGAGCGTGCGGCGGCGGGACTTCGGCGCGGCGGGGGTCTGGATATCGGTGGCATTCATGATGATTCCTCTGGAGAGAGCGGGTTCAGCGCTGGGCGGCCGGGCGGGCGGCGGGTGTGGTGCGGAAGGTGACGAACTCGAGCAGCGGGTTGCGCTTGGTGTTCTGGAACGCGGCGATCAGCCAGCGGCCGTCGCGGCGGACCAGCGTGTAGGTCTGCACCTTGGTCAGCCGCTCGGGCCGCTTGCTCTTGTAGGTGTCACCGCGGGCGATGACGACGGCGACCTCGGCGGTGAGGAAACGGATCTCGATCAGCTCACCGGCGAGCTCGGTGCCCTTCAGGAAGCTGCCGGACAGGGCCCGGTGCGACGCCACGATGTCGGCCCGGCCGCGGTACTGCGTGCCGAAGAACGCGGTGTAGGTGGCGTCCGCGGTGAACAGCGCGCCGTAGGCCTCGGCATCGGCGGCAGCCCAGGCCGCGTTCACCTCGTCGAATACGGCTCGGATCGCGGCGGTGTCTGCCTGCTGGGCGGTGCGGTATTCGCTGGTCATGATGCCTCCGTGATAGATTCTCTGCTTAGAAGAGCTTTCTTCTTTTAAGAAGTCTCTTCGTTGAGGAAGAGATTACGAGAGGAGGTATCCCGTGTCAACACCGAAGATGCGCGCGGACGCGAGCGAGGTGTACCGGCGCTACCTGAGCGCGGTCGTCATGCACGGACAAGCCGGCGCGCGCACGGTCGGCCTGGGCGCCACCGACCTGTACGCGCTGAATATTCTGGAGCTCTCCGGGCCGCTGACCCCCGGCGAACTCGGCACCCGCAGCGGGCTCACCACCGGCCCCACCACCCGGCTGATCGACCGTCTGGAAGCGGCCGGATACGTGCGCCGCGCCCCCGTTCCCGGCGACCGCCGCAAGGTCACCGTCGAATTGGTCGGCACGCCAGAGGATTTGAACACCGTGCTGGCACCCGTCCGGCGCGCCGTCGGCGAGATCCTCGGCAGCTACACCGCCGAGCAACTCGCGGTCCTCTTCGACTACTTCGAACGCGCCACCGACGCGTACTACCAGGCCACCGAAGAACTGCGCGCCCCTTAGGTTTTCGGCCCTGGACCGCACAAAAGCCCGCCCCCACAGACACGGGGCGGGCTCTTGTTCGGTCAGCGGTTGATCAGGACCGCTGCCACAGTGCCGGAGTGTTCGGCGGCGTCCAGTTCGGGTCGTGCACAGTGTGCGCCTGCCGGCAGCTGTACGTCACGCCCTGGTAGGTCACCTTGTCGCCGACCTTATAGCTGGCATGGGGTCGCCAGGCCGAACCGCCCGGGTCGGGCTGGGTGGGGTTCGGCGTGGTGGTCGGGGGCGCGGTGGGGCGCGTCGTCGTCGGGTCGGTGGGCCTGGGCGTGGTGGCCGGCGGCGTGGTGGCCGGCGGCGTCGTGGTCGGATCCGTCGGCCGGGTCGTGGTCGGCGGCGTGGTCGGCCGGGTCGTCGTCGGGGTGGAGGTGCCGCCGATATTCAGGTCGACGCAGGAGTAGAAGGCATTGCTGGTATCCCCGATGTTCCAGATCGCCAGCAACTTCTGCTTCCCGCTGAAGCCGGATAGGTCGACCTTGTGGGTTTGCGTATTCGACGACGGGACCTTGTTCCCCTCGTCGAAGTAGCCGACCCGGGTACCGCCGATGTAGTACTCGTAGCTCGCGGTGCGGTGCAGCGCGGTCAGCGTCCAGGTGAAATCGACGGAGCCACGCACCGCGTGCACGGTCCAGGGTTTGCTGTCGTCGTCGAGTTCTTTGAAGTTCGTCAGACCGGCACTGCAATTGCGCTGCCCTTTGGGGCCTTCCACGCTTTGCGGCTCGTACTGCACCGGCCCGCAGGAAACGGTCCGGGCTTGGCATTGCGCCTGGCGACTGGCCGGCCCGGAAACGTAACCGTGGGCGGAGGCCGTCGCGGCCGGCAGCACCGCTATCAGCAGCGGAGCCAGCCCCAGCGCAGCACCGAGGGTGGAAAGGGTACGGAATCCCACTCGTGTTCTCCTCATCGATATGGATGGGCGGAGGAACAGCAAGGGGCCGACGTTACTGTCCTGTGATCAACGCAGTGTGAACCATAGGACTTTCACGATTACCGGGGCAAGTAATTCGGGTAATTGGAGGAAACAGTTATTTTGGATAATCCAATTAAATGCCGAATCCGGATCAGACCGGCGGATGCAGTGTCGGCGCACTCGGCGGCAGCACATCGGCGGTACCGAGGTCCAGGTCGACGCACGAATAGAAGGCATCGTCGCTGTCGCCGACGTTCCAGATCGCCAGCAGCTTCTGCCGGCCGCTGAAACCGCTCAGATCTATCTTGTGGGTCTGCGTCGTCGAATCCGGGACCACATTGCCGGCATCGACGAATCCGACGCGGCGGCCGCCGATGTAGTACTCGTAGTTGAGGGTGCGGCGCAGCGCGGTCAGCGTCCACGTGAAGTCGACGGTGCCGCTGACCTCGTGCACGGCCCAGGACTTACCGTCGTCGTCGAGTTCGGCGAAGTCCGGCCGGCCCGCGCTGCAGTTGCGCTGCCCCTTGGGACCCTCGACGCTCTGCGGCTCGTAGGAGATCTGCCCGCAGGACGTGGCGCCCGCGGCGCACTGCGCCTGCCGGCTGGCCGGGCCGGACAGATAGCCGTGCACGGTGGGCTCATTCCCCGACGGCATGACCGCGAGCGCGACGCCCAGGGCAGCACCGGCAACACAAAGGGCACGAATACCCACTTTTGTTCTCCCTCGTTACTGTCCCGTGATAAGCGCGAGGTGAACCATACCGCACATACCGAAAACCCTCTAACCAGGGATTTTTCGAAAATCGAGTTACCCGGAATATCGCACGGATAAACATGACGATGTCATGACGACATTTCCGGAAACGACAAAGCCCGCCACCACGAATCGTGGTGGCGGGCTACGCCGTTGGTGCTACTGCGGGATTACTTGCGCAGCGAGTCCGGCACCTGGAAACGCTCGCCGTACTTCGCGGCCAGCTCGTCGGCACGGGCCACGAAGCCGGCCTGGCCGCCCGGGTAACCGACGACGAACTGGTGCACGCCACCGGTCCACGCCGGGTAGCCGATGCCGAAGATCGAGCCGATGTTGGCGTCGGCGGTCGTGGTCAGCACGCCCTCGTCGAAGCACTTCTGGGTCTCGATCGCCTCGATGAACAGCATGCGGTCGATCAGATCCTGGATCGGCACACCGAAATCGGCGGTGGTCTTGAAGTGCTCACGCAGGCCCGGCCACAGACCGGTGCGCTTGCCCGCCTCGTCGTACTCGTAGAAGCCGGCCTTCTCCAGGCGGCCCGGACGACCCTCGTTCACCAGGTACTCGATCACGTCGATCGCCGGGTGCCGCTTGCGGCCCATGGTCGCGTCGCCCTTGGCGATCGCTTCCTCGGTCTCCTTGGCGATCTTCAGCATGAGCTTCATGTTCAGCTCATCCGAGAGCTGCAGCGGCGCGGCCGGGTAGCCCGCCTGCAGACCGGCCTGCTCGATGGTCGACGGATCGATGCCCTCGGTGAGCATGGCGATCGCCTCGTTGACGAAGGTGCCGATGACGCGCGAGGTGAAGAAGCCACGGCTGTCGTTGACCACGATCGGGGTCTTGCGGATCGCGAGGGTGTAATCGAACACCCGGGCCAGCGCCTCGTCGGAGGTCTTCTCACCGCGGATGATCTCCACCAGCGGCATCTTGTCGACCGGCGAGAAGAAGTGGATGCCGATGAAATCTTCCTGGCGCTTCACGCCGGCCGCGAGACCGGTGATCGGCAGAGTCGAGGTGTTGGAGCCCAGCAGGGCGTCCGCGTCCACGATGTCCTCGATCTCCTGGAACACCTTGTGCTTGAGCTCGGTGTTCTCGAAGACGGCCTCGATGACGAAATCGACGCCGGCGAAGGCCTCGGGATCCGCGGCCGGGGTGATCAGATCGAGCAGCGCCTTGGACTTCTCCTCGGTGGTCTTGCCACGCGAGAGGGCCTTGGCCTCGATCTTCTCGGAGTAGTTCTTGCCGCGCTCGGCCGCCTCGATGGTGACGTCCTTGAGCACGACCTGGTAGCCGGCCTTGGCCGAGACGTAGGCGATGCCCGCGCCCATCATGCCCGCGCCGAGCACGCCGATCTTCTTGATGTCCTTCTTCGGGACATCGTTCGGACGGGAGCCGCCGTTGTTGATCGACTGCAGGTCGAAGAAGAACGCCTGGATCATGTTCTTCGCGACCGGGCCGGTCAGCAGGCCGACGAAGTAGCGGGACTCGATCAGCGACGCGTTGTCGAAATCGACCTGCGAGCCCTCGACCGCGGCGGACATGATGGCCCGCGGGGCCGGCATGTTCGCGCCCTTGATCTGCTTGCGCAGGTTGGCCGGGAACGCGGGCAGGTTCGCCGCGAAGGCCGGGGTCGACGGGGTGCCGCCGGGGATCTTGTAGCCCTTCTTGTCCCAGGGCTGCACGCCACCCTCGGGGTTGGCCTTGATCCACGCCTTGGCCGCGGGGACCAGCTCCTCGATCGAGCCGACGACCTCGTTGACCAGGCCGACTTCCTTGGCCTTGGTGGCGTTGAACTCGTTGCCCTGCAGCAGGATCTGCATCAGCGCGTTCTGCAGGCCGAACATGCGCACGGTGCGGGTGACACCGCCGCCGGCGGGCAGCAGGCCCAGCTTGACCTCGGGCAGGCCGATCTTCAGGCCACGCACGTCGGCGGCCACGCGGTAGTGGGTCGCCAGCGCGATCTCCAGGCCACCACCGAGGGCGGCGCCGTTGATGGCGGCCACGACCGGCTTGCCGAGCTGCTCCAGGCGACGCAGCGCGCCCTTGATGTTGAAGAGCTCGTCCATCAGGCCCTGGCCGTCTTCCGGGCCGACCTTCATCATGTTCTTCAGGTCGCCGCCAGCGAAGAAGGTCTTCTTCGCGGAGGTCACCACAACGCCGGTGATGCTGTCCTTCTCGGCCTCGAGGCGATCGACGGTCGCGCTCATCGAGTTCTTGTACAGCTCGTTCATCGTGTTGGCGCCCTGGTTCGGGTCGTCCATCGTCAAAACGACGATGCCGTCCGAATCCTGCTCCCAACCGATCATGTTGTTTTCGGTCACAGCTCTTTGTCTCCTTGTGAAAGTCAGCGTCGGTTGGGTTAGACGCGCTCGATGATGGTCGCGACGCCCATGCCGCCGCCGATGCACAGGGTGATCAGCGCGTAGCGGCCGTTGCGGCGCTCCAGCTCGTCGACCATGGTGCCGGTGATCATCGCGCCGGTGGCGCCCAGCGGGTGGCCCATCGCGATGGCACCGCCGTTGACGTTGAGCTTCTCGTCCGGGACGTTGAGGTCCTTCTGGAACTTCAGCACGACCGAGGCGAAGGCCTCGTTGATCTCGACCAGGTCCATGTCCTCGATGGACAGGCCGGCCTTGGCCAGCGCCTTCTTGGCGGCCGGGGTCGGGCCGGTCAGCATGATGGTGGAGTCGGCGCCGGAGGTGGCGGTCGCGACGACGCGGGCGCGCGGGGTCAGACCCGAGGCCTTGCCGGCCTCCTCGGAGCCGATCAGCACCAGCGCGGCGCCGTCGACGATGCCCGAGCTGTTGCCGCCGTGGTGCACGTGGTTGATCTTCTCCACGAAGTGGTACTTCTGCAGCGCCACCGCGTCGAAGCCGCCCATCTCGCCGACCAGGGCGAAGGACGGGTTCAGCTTGCCCAGGTCCGCGGCGGTGGTGCCGGGACGCATGTGCTCGTCGCTGTCCAGCACGATCAGGCCGTTCTGGTCCTTGACCGGCACGATCGACTTGGCGAAGTAGCCGCCGGTGGTGGCCGCAGCGGCCAGTTCCTGCGAGCGCACGGCATAGGCGTCGACGTCATCGCGGGAGAAGCCCTCGATGGTCGCGATCAGGTCGGCCGAGACACCCTGCGGGACGAAGTAGGTGTCGTAGTTGGTGGCCGGGTCCAGGGCCCAAGCGCCGCCGTCGGAGCCCATGGCCACGCGGGACATCGACTCGACGCCGCCGGCGATGACCAGGTCGTCGAAGCCCGAGCGCACCTTCTGCGCGGCCAGGTTGACGGCCTCGAGGCCGGAGGCACAGAAGCGGTTGAGCTGGAAGCCGCCGACGGTGTCGGGCAGGCCGGCCACGGTCACGGCGGTGCGGGCGATATCCATGCCCTGATCGCCGACCGGGCTCACCACACCCAGGATGAGGTCCGAGATCTGGTCCTCATCGAGGTTCGGGAAACGGTTCCGCAGCTCCTGGATCAGACCCACGGTCAGGTCGATCGGCTTGACCGAGTGCAGCGAACCGTTCTTCTTGCCGCGTCCGCGCGGGGTGCGGATGGCCTCGTAAATGTAGGCCTCTGTGGTCATGTGGAGTGTTTCCTTCCTTGGGGTGCCGCGGCCGGGAGTTCACCCGTCCGAGCGCTCTGTGCACCGACCGGCGCTACGACCGACCGTCTTCATTCACTTGGCGACGCTTGCCGAGCCCACGCGCTGATAACGCTCCAGGCTCGTCGTTCGTGCCGCATAACGCTGTACAAATTCGGGCACGCAACTGCTCACGATAGAGCCTCGCCATACCAGAGTCGACGGCCACCCGTTCATACTACGCGCTGTGCGAACTCCGGTTAACTTAACGTCCTCGCGGCGGTGCTTGTCAACCGTCTGGGTATGTGGCGCCGGGCTCACCGCCGACCGGGCACGCCGGAGAACCGGCGCGCCCGGGTCCAGCGGGATCTCAGCCGTCGATACGGGTGGCGCCCAATTCGGCGCGGAGCAATTCCAGAGCGACCTCGTCCGGGTCGCGCCGATCCTCCGGGGCGACCGGCACGGCCGCCTCGGCGATGAACTCCTGCTCCTCCTCCGGCGTCAGGTCGCGCGGCACCGCGTCCTGGACCGATTCCCCGCCCGGCTCGGGCGGGGAATCAAAAGGGCCCGGGTCGTCCGGCAGATCGGGGAAGTCCGGGGGTGGGATGTCGTCGTCGCCGTACGGTTTCACCTCCGGACCCGAACGCTGCGCCGCACCGGCCTGCACGTTCTTGGCCTGGCTCGGGCGGGAGAAGCGCGGCGGGGCCGCCGGTCCGCTCGCGGCGGCACCACCCCGCGCCGGCTGACCGGGCTGCCCGCCCGCACGCGGCGCCTTGGTGGCGGCCGCCGCCGGGCGCGCCACCGCGGCGCCCGCCTCCCACCGAATATCGTGTTCGCGCCCGAGCACCGCGCGCACGGCCGAACGCACCGCCTCGATATTGCGCGGCTCCGAGAGCCGCTTCGCCAGCGGCGCGTGCTGATGCGCGAACACGATCACGTCACCGTCGATCCGCGCCACCGAGGCACCGGACAGCAACGCCTGCACCGCCGCCCCGAACTCCCGGACCTTGGCCCGGATATCCGCCCACGCGGCCTCCACCGACCGCAACAACTCATCCGATTCCGCACCCATCGCCGGAGCTGACACCGGCTCGGGCGCGAGTGCGGCGGCCGCCGACTCCGGCCCCGCGCCTGTCCCGTCGATCGGCGACTGCGGCGCCGCGGCACTCGTCTGCGTCACTTCCGCTTCCGCGGAAACCGCCCGCTCCGCCCCGGCATTATGCTGTGGCACTCCATCGCCCACCTGCTCCCCCGCAGCGTGCGATACCGGCGCAGAACCCTGCACCGCCTGCTGCTCAGCACCCTGCGCAATAGGCGAGTCACCCCCACTCTGCACACCCTGCTGCCCAGCACTCGGCGCAACCGACGCAGAATCCTGGCCGCTACCAGGGGCGGAGCCCTGCGCGGCCGGACCGGAGCCCTGCTGGGCCTCCCGCACCGGCTCCTGCGGAGCAGCCTGCATGTCACTGGCGCTGGAGCCCTGCGCCGCCGCGCTCTGGACGTGGTCCTGCGGATCACCCCCGGCAAAGCGCGGTGCGTCTACCGAATCTGAATCGCCCACCGAGGCGGAAGTTTGCGCGGCGCTCGGCGCTGAGCCCTCCCCACTCGCGGAAGCCTGCTGCGGAGCCTGCCCACCCGCGGAAGCCTGCTGCGCGCCAGAGTCAGAACTCTGCGAATTCGCGGCGGAAGCCTGCGCGGGCGATACGCCGGAACTCTGCGCTTCGCCAGGACCGTGTGTGCCCGGAGCGGAGGCTTGGTGCGCTCCTTGCTCGCTCGCCGCCCCCTGCTGCGGGGTGCCGGAGGCAGCGCCCTGCGCGACGGCCGGGTTGGACCCGTGTGCGTTCGGCTGGCCGGCACCCTGCGCGCTTCCCGGGCTGGCGACGTGACCGCCCGCTGTGGAGCCCTGCCCACCTGTGGAGGCGGTGGCTCCTTGCGCGGGAGCGGCAGCGGCCCCCTGCTGTGGTGTATCGGCAGCGCCTTCCGCGGAGGCCGCGTTGGACCCGTGCGCGTTCGATTGGCTGGCACCCTGCGCGCTTCCCTGGCTGGCGACGTGACCGCCCGCTGTGGAGCCCTGCCCACCTGTCGCGGCGGCCCCCTGCTGGGCGCCTTGCGTGGGGGTCGCCTGCTGCGGAGTGGAGCCTCGGGCGGGCGACTGGTCGGCGTTCTGTGCCGGGCCTTCGCGTTTGGCGCGCAGGGCGGCGAGCGCTTCGGCGCCGCGCCGGCGGCTGGGGTCGGCGGCGGCCGCGGGGCGGCGGGGGGCGGCTTCGGCCGGCACGGGCGCGCCGCCGGCGACCGCGGGGAGTGGGGTGCCGGTGGCGACGCCACGTTCGAGGCGTTCCAGGCGTTGCAGGGTGGCGGACTCGGCGTCGGAGACCGAGGGCAGCAGCATGCGGGCGCAGACGATTTCGAGGAGCAGCCGGGGGGCGGTGGCGCCGCGCATCTCACCGAGGCCCGCGTGCAGCAGTTCGGCGTAGCGGGCCAGGGTGGCGGCGCCGAGGCGCTGGGCCTGGCCGCCCATCCGCTCGAGGACATCGCCGGGGCCGGTGACCAGGTTGCGTTCGACGGCGTCGGGGACCGCGCGCATGAGGATCAGGTCGCGGAAGCGCTCCAGCAGGTCGACCGCGAAGCGGCGCGGATCGTGCCCGGCCTCCATGACCCGATCGACGGTGTCGAACAGCGTGGCCCCGTCGTCGGCGGCCAGGGCTTCGACGGCGTCGTCGATCAGGGCGACATCGGTGACGCCGAGCAGCGAGACCGCGCGGTTGTAGGTGACGCCCTCCGGACCGGCGCCGGCCAGCAGCTGATCGAGCACGCTGAGGCTGTCGCGCGGCGAACCGCCGCCCGCGCGGATCACCAGCGGGTACACCGCCTCCTCGACCGCCACGTTCTCCTGCTCGCAGATCTTGCCGAGCAGGCCGCGCATGGTGGCCGGGGGCAGCAGCCGGAACGGATAGTGATGGGTGCGCGAGCGGATGGTGGGCAGCACCTTCTCCGGCTCGGTGGTGGCGAAGATGAAGATCAGGTGGGCGGGCGGCTCCTCGACGATCTTGAGCAGCGCGTTGAAGCCCGCGGTGGTGACCATGTGCGCCTCGTCGACGATGAAGACGCGATAGCGCGACTCGGCGGGCGCGTAGAAGGCACGGTCCCGCAGCTCGCGGGTGTCGTCGACGCCGCCATGGCTGGCGGCGTCGAGCTCGATGACGTCGAGGTTGCCCGGCCCGCCCGGGCCCAGCGCCACGCACGACGGGCAGACGCCGCACGGCCGGGAGGTGGGCCCCTCCGCGCAGTTCAGCGAGCGCGCGAGGATGCGGGCGGAGGAGGTCTTGCCGCAGCCGCGCGGGCCGGAGAACAGATAGGCATGACTGATCCGCCCGGTGTCGAGCGCGGTACTGATCGGGTCGGTGACGTGCTCCTGACCCACTACCTCAGCGAACGTTGCCGGTCGGTACTTCCGGTACAGAGCCACGGCCAGAGGTTACCGGCGACCACCGACAAAACCCACACCCGCCAGGGCACCCCGGATCGGGCCAGCGAAAACGACCGCCTATGTGATGCAGATCACTACATGCGCGGCACCTTCTTCCGGCCCGCTCCGCACCGCGAGAAGTAGCAATGTGTCAGCAACCACAGCGTGACGGACGGCCGATATCCGAATTACACCGGCAAAGCACCTACCCGATCAGCAATTATCCGAACTCACGCCCCGTTAATGCCGGAAATTTGGGAAGTAACGAATCCATTACCACCCATGACATCACGCAATCGGCTGGCTACCGTGGCAGTCGGCAACTTCGGTAGCCAAACCTTCATCAGGTTGGTGGCCCCGGCCGGTCCCTCATCCCGGCCGGGGCACAACCTGAACTATTGCTCGTTCCGATTGCACCGAAACGCCCCCGGAGGAATCTCTCCCGTGCCGTCCTGTGATGACATCGCCGCGGCCTGGCTCTCCAGCACCGACTTCGCCGGGGACCGCAACGCGGCCGTCCTCCTCAGCCGAGCGATCAGCCCACACGACTTCGCACTCAAGCGCGATTCGCTGCCGGTCGCCGCGGCCGCCGACCCCGCGACCGCCGCCGCCATCCTCGAACTCCTGCAACGCGGCCAGGTGCCGACCATGGCCGCGATCCGCACCCTCACCGCGCAGAACGAGATGCGCCGCGAGGCCGAGCGGATCGAACGCCTCGGCCGCCGCGCCCAGCGCAGCATCGACGACTTCGGCAAGGTCCTCGCCCGCCTCGCGCACGAGCACTGGACCGCGCACGACACCGGCCCCACGCGCCGCGACGTGCTGTCCTCCGAACCGGTGATGGCGCTCATCGCCGAGCGGATCGGCGAGATCGCGCCCACGGCGGTCAAGCATCTGTGGCTGATCGAGCGGGCCCAGCGGGCCGGCTGGATCGCCTCCAACGCCAACCCGCAGTCGCTGTGCGCCGCCCGGCGTTTTCATGCCGCGAAATACGGCAACCGGGTCTCGCTGCGGCCGGTGAACACGATCGGCACCATGGTCGCCGGGTTCCTGGCGGAGTACCGCACCGAGCACGGGCGCCCGCCCCGCTGGTCGACGCTGGCCCGGGAACTGCGCGACGACCGCGGCCGCCGGCTGTTCCACGACACCGCCGACGCGCGGGTCCAGCAGCTGTGGCTGACCACCGCGGAGTGGATCACCCTGGAGGACGACCTGCCGGTCCCCGGTAAGCGCGGCCTGCGCACGCTGGCCCGCAAATCCCGGGCCTGAACCGAACACGCCCGACTGAGACAATCGTCTGGTAGGGCGTGGACCACAGGTGAGCATTCGGTAATTTCCTTGCAACGCATTCCGCGTGAAGGGAGTTTCCGTGTCCGCAATCGATCCAGCTGCCACCGCGTGGCTGCTCATCAGCACCGCCCTGGTGTTGCTGATGACGCCCGCCCTGGCCATCTTCTATGGCGGAATGGTGCGCTCCACCGGCGTACTCAACATGCTCATGATGAGCTTCATCGCGATTCCGCTGGTGACGGTGGTCTGGCTGCTGGCCGGCTACACCCTGGCCTTCGGTGAGGACGCCGGCGGCGGCCTGATCGGCAACCTGGAGCACTTCGCGCTGGCGGGCATCGACCCGAACACCGTGAAGGGGACGGTGCCGGAGCTGCTGTTCGTCACCTTCCAGCTGACCTTCGCGATCCTGACCGCGGCCCTGGTCAGCGGCGCGATCGCGGATCGGGCCAAGTTCGCCGGCTGGATGGTGTTCGTGCCGCTGTGGACGCTGGCGGTGTACGTGCCGATCGCGCACTGGGTGTGGGGTCCGGACGGCTGGCTGCTGAACTTCGGCGCGCTCGACTACGCGGGCGGCCTGGTCGTCGAGATCGCTTCCGGCGCTTCGGCGCTGGCGCTGGCCATCGTGCTCGGCCCACGCATCGGCTTCAAGGTCGACGCGATGCGCCCGCACAATCTGCCCTTCGTGCTGCTGGGCGCGGGCCTGCTGTGGTTCGGCTGGTTCGGGTTCAACGCGGGCTCGGCGCTGTCGGCCAACGGCACCGCGGCGGCGGTTTTCCTGAACACGCTGGTCGCGGGTTGTCTGGGCATGCTCGGCTGGCTCGCGGTGGAGCAGATCCGCGACGGCCGCCCGACCACCTTCGGCGCGGCCTCGGGTGTGGTGGCCGGTCTGGTCGCGATCACCCCCTCCTGCGGTTCGGTGAACACCCTGGGCGCGATCGCTGTCGGCTTGATCGCCGGTATCGCGTGTTCGTTCGCGGTGGGCTGGAAGTTCAAGGCGGGCTATGACGATTCGCTCGACGTGGTCGGCGTGCACTTCGTCGGCGGTGTGGTCGGCACCCTCCTGATCGGCCTGCTCGCCAACCAGGTCATGACCGGTGGCGTGGACGGCCTGTTCTACGGCGGCGGCCTGGCCCAGCTCGGCAAGCAGCTGGTCGGCGTGCTCGCGGTCGCGGCCTTCGCCTTCACCGTCAGCTTCGTCCTGGGCAAGCTCATCGACAAGACGATCGGCTTCCGCATCACCAAGGAGGACGAGACCTCGGGCATCGACTTCGCCCTGCACGCGGAGACCGCGTACGCCGAGGGCGTGCACGGACATACGTCCAACAAGAGCGTCTTCGGCAACACACACTGACTCGAAGCACACCGAACGCCCAGCCCCCGCCCGGTGCTGGGCGTTCGTCGTTTCGGCAGCGCCGCAACGGCACACACCATGGAAAAGGAAGCACAGTCATGACCACACGCATTGTGTCCGCGAACATCGCCCTCACCCTCGACGGCCGCTACAGCGGCCCCGGCGGACCGGCCGACGCCGGGGCGATCGTCCGCTACGCGACCACCGAGACCGCCCGGAATCACCTCACCCGGATCCACGAGAACGCGACGACAGCGGTACTCGGCCGGCGCAACGCCGAAGGCTTCCTGGGCTTCTGGCCCACGGTCGCGGCCGACGAGAACGCCGACCCGCGCGACCGCAGCTACGCGAAGTGGCTGGTCGATACCGAAAAGGTGGTGCTGTCCAGCACATTGACCGAAGCGCCCTGGGAACGCACCCGGCTCGCGAACGCGCCCACCGCGGACGTCATCACCGAACTGAAGGCCACCGGCGCCGGCGAGATCCTCGTCAACAGCAGTGCGAGCGTCATCCAGGCGTTGCTCGCCGCCGACCTGCTCGACCGGCTCTACCTGCTGATCTGCCCGGAGATCGCGGGCGGCGGCGCGCGCCTGTTCGAGGACGGCCTGCCCGGCACGGCCTGGGCCCTCACCCGGCAGGAGACGGGCGAGCTGGGCGAAATCGCCACGGTCTACGACCGCGTTCGCTGACCTAGCTGACGGACTCGGCCGGTGCGGTGAAGGTGTTGCACTGGGCGGTGCGGTTCTTGTCGACGCCGAGTTCGAACCAGTCGCCGCTGTTCTCGGCGGTGCCGTGGTCGCGGGCGTCGGTGGGGCCGTCGCCGCGACCGTTGGCGTCGCGCTGGGCCACGTTCATCTGATTGCTGGACAGGGCGCCGCCCTCGTTGGAGGACCCCAGGTACATGCCGTTGAAGCACTGGGCCTGCAGTTCGACCCGCCGGGACAGTTCCAGGCCGCGGGCGCTGCGGACGCCCGCGTCGACGCGTTCGGCGTTGGCGCGGCGCAGGATGCCGGAGGTGGCTTGCACGTGGTGGCCGTACTCGTGCGCGAACACCGACAGGTAGACCACCCAGTTGTTCTTGAAGATCTCGGTCTGCAACTGGCTGATCGGCATGTAGATGGTCTTGTTCGCCGGGCAGTAGAAGGCGGCGAAGCTGCTGGTCGCGCCGGTGCACGGGGTGGTGATGCCCTCGGTGCTGGCGCTGACGTTCAGGGTCGGCGCCTCCAGCGTGACGCTCTGCTTGGCCAGCAGCGGCTGCCAGGCGTCGTGCAGGCAGTCGGCCGCGGTTTCGAAGAAGGCGCGGGCGGTGTCGACGTCGGTGCTCCACTGCGTGTACGCGCACTTGGCGGGCAGCAGGGTGGCGTCCTGGTCGGTGAGCAGGGGGTTGTCCCCGGCGGTGCCGGGGTTCGCGTCGGCGGCCACCACCGGATCGGCGCCGTCACCGCTGCGCACCGCCACCAGCACCAAACCGCCTGTCACCAGCACGATTACGGCGAGCAGCAGGGCCAGCACGCCACCGCCGCGCTGTTTGCGCGGCGGTCGCGGGGCGCCGCCGGAGGGGCCGTAGGGCAGCGGCGGCGGAATCGGTGGACGGCGGGCGGGCGGCTGCTGATGCGGTCGCACCGCGGGAAAACCCTGCGGTGGACCGTATCCGGGGGGCGGACGGTAGCCGTGACCGGGCGGATTGCCGTAGCCGGGCGGCTGCGGACGGTATCCGGGCGCCGGAAAACGTTGCCCACCAGGTGGAATCGGGCCCTGCCCGTACGGCGGCTGATTCACTCCCCCGTACCCCCTCGTCTCAGTTTCGTCGTCACGCTCCGCTGACGCAGAATAGCAACCTGTCTAAAGTGGGCGTTCATGCTGACATTTCGGGGGCTCCGAGCCGGGGCGCTCGCGCTCGCCGGCCTGGGGATGATCGCCGCCGCACCGCCGGCCTTCGGTCAACCCGCCGGGCCCGGTGCGACCATCGTCGCCGACCTGACGCTGACCCGGGACGGTGTGCTGCGGGTCGAGGAGACCATCACGGTGCCGCCCGGCGGCGATTTCACCATGACGCTGCCGCTGCGCTTGCAGCTGAAGGACGACGTGGTGCGGACCTTCGAGATCACCGACATCACGGCCACCGGCGCGGGCACCACGAAAATCGCGAACGATCAGTTCACTGTCGACGCCGACCCGGGCGAGTCGAAGTTCGGGTACGCGATCCACAACATGGTCTCCGACGCACCGGGTGCGCAGGAGTTCCGCTGGCTCGGCGTGGTGAACAACGACATCGCCTCGATCAGCGTCTCCCTGATCAGCCCGAGCTTCGAAATGGCCATCGTGGACTGCAAACTCGGTCCGCCCGGCAACACCCGGCCGTGCGCCGACGTGCGTGTCGAGGCCGACGGCGTGCTGTTCCTGGAGCAGACCGACCTGCGCAAGGGTGACGCGATCGACCTGACCTTGCGGATGCCGCCGGACACCGTGGCCACGGTCGCCGAGCCGGCGAACCCGTTCGCGGTCACCAAGCCGGTGCTGCTGGCCTTCGGCGCGCTGCTGCTGGCGCTGGCCGGGCTCGCCGCCTTCGCCACCCGGGCCCGCCGGGAGAATGCCCGTGCCACCGCCGGTTCGGAGGTCGTGGAGCCGCTGCGCCGGGAGGACGGGCTGGTGCAGTTCGTCTCCCCCGGCGGTCTGCTGCCCGGCGAGGCGGGCCTGGTGGTCGACGAGTACGCCGACCCGATCGACATCGCCGCCACCGTGGTCGATCTCGCGGTGCGCCGCTACCTCTGGATCGCCCCGGTCGGCGCCGAGGACTGGCAGATCACCCCGGTGAACACCCCCGACGATCAGCTGCGCGACTACGAAAAGGCCGTCTACACCGCACTTTTGCCGACGGGCACGGAATCGGTGCGGGTGAGCGAGCTGCGGGCGCCGGGCCGGATCCCGGCCGCGGCGATCGGCAAGGCCATCATCGCCGACGCCGTCGCCCGCGACGCCCTGGTCGACCGCTCCCGCCCCGGACTGGCCACTTGGCTCGGCGGCGCCCTGATCGCGGCGGGCGTCGTCACCACGCTGGCGCTCGCGTTCACCGCCGGGCACGCGCTGGTCGGCGTGGCGATCCTGCTCGCGGGCGTGGCCACCGTGCTGCTGCCCAAGTACCTGCCCGCGCGCACCGCGCTGGGCCGGGAGCTGGCCGGGCAGGTGCGGGCGCTGCAGCGCGGGCTGGATACCGTTCGCCCGGAACAGATTCCGCCCGCCGATCAGGAGACCGTCTTCTCCCGGGCGCTGCCCTTCGCCGTCGTGTCCGGGCGCGCGGACAACTGGGTGCGCACCTTCCGCGACCTCAACCCGGCCGCCGACTCCCAGCCCGGCATCTACTGGTTCGGCGGCTTCGACAACGACCGGGACCTGCTCCGCTTCGCGGGCCACTTCCCCTACTTCATCACCGCCATGGAGAGCCTGTTCGGCAAGCAAGGCAGCCACTGACCGAAGACGCGGAAAGGGCCCCGATCAGCTGATCGGGGCCCTTTCGTGGCGGAGGATAGGGGATTTGAACCCCTGAGGGCTGTTAACCCAACCCGCGTTCCAGGCGAGCGCCATAGGCCACTAGGCGAATCCTCCGTGGAGCAGCATACCGGGTGGACACGGGTCAGTACCAAATGCCCCTGTCAGGGGCCTACTTCTTGAGCCCGGCGAGGGCTTTGCGGACCTGATCCTTGGCCACCTGGGCGACCTCCTCCTTGTTGAAGGAGTCGCCGTCGGCGCGGTCGATGGAGATCTCGACCTTGATCGAGATATTGCTGTCCTGCACCGCGACCGTGTACTCGGTCACCGCCGAGCTGGAGTAGTCGCGGACCTCGGAATGCCAGTAGCCCTTCTCGCCGATGCCGGTCACGTCACCGGAGGAGCGGCCGGTGCCGGTGGTGCCGGTGTCGTAGTCCTTCCAGTTGTCGTAGTCGTGCTTGGCGAAGGAGCTGTCGCCGAGGAAGGAGACCTCGAGGGCGATGTCGGCGGTGTTGGTGTGGTACTTGCTGCTCGGGCTCGATTCCTTGTAGCGCGCCCGGCATTTCAGCTCGCCGCCGGTGTAGCTCTTGGGCTGGGTCTCGGTGTGCTCCGGGTCACCCGAGGGCGTCTTGGCCCACTTGGTCACCGACGTGGTGTCGATCAGGCTGCAGGCATTGGTGATCTTGTCCATCGCGTACTTGCCCTCGGCGTTGCCGCCGCCGCTGTCCAGGCTGTCCGAGGCGGAGTTGATCAGCGCGACGCAGCCCGCGAACAGGCCGAGCACCAGCACGAGCGCGATACCGCCGGCGATGAACCACGGCGCCTTGCTGGACTTGGGCCGCTGATACGGCGGCCGCGGGGCGAAGTTCTGCTGCGGCACGTACGGCGGCGGCTGCGGCACGTAGGGCTGCTGCTGCGGCGGCGGGGCGTACTGCTGCTGCTGCGGGGGCGGCGTGTACTGGTCGTAACCCGCGAAAGGCGTTGTGGGGCCGCCGATCATGGTCGGCTCCGAGCGCGCCGGATCGGGTGCCTGCGCGGCCGCTGTCGGCTGTTCCCACCAGTGCGCGGTCGGGTCGGCCTGGCTCGCACCCTCCGGTGCCGAATCGCCGTTGGGTGGATTCTTCTCAGTCACGCGACCGATCCCCTCGTGTTTCTTCGGGAAAGCCCCTCCGATGTTGCGCACCGATCGTAGCCACTATGTCCGAATTCAGGGCAGCGGTTAAAGCCCGGCGATCATCGGCTACACTCGTCAACGGATCCCGCGCGGCGCGCATCCTGTGAACTCCCCCAGGGCCGGAAGGCAGCAAGGGTCAACGGGCTCTGCCGGGTGCGCGGGGTCCCCTTAAATGTTGAGCGCTCGGCCGTGCCAATCTCCCCCGTGAAACGTCCGGGCGGATCCCATTCCGGCCCTGAACAATCCCCTCCACTTCGGAGCAACACCCGGGTACGGTGAACCGCGGTCCGCCTGACGGCCAGGATCGCCAACCACACCCCCGCTGCTTCGAAAGGCTGCACAGGATGCCCCGGCAAACGCAGATCGGTTTGATGAGCCACGAGGAGCTCGTGTCCGAACACGAGACCCAGACCGCGAACTACGCGAAGCTCAAGACCGAGAAGCTCACGCTGGACCTGACCCGCGGAAAACCGTCGCCGGAACAACTCGACCTCTCCGAAGGCCTGCTCTCGCTGCCCGGCTCGGGCGACTACCGGGACGGCAGCGGCACCGACTGCCGTAACTACGGCGGCCTGCACGGGCTGCCGGAGCTGCGCGCCATCTTCGGCGAACTGCTCGGCATCCCGGTCGAGAACCTGCTGGCCGGCAACAACGCCAGCCTCGAGCTCATGCACGACACCCTCGCGTTCGCGATGCTGTACGGCACCAACGATTCCGAACGCCGCTGGGCCGCGGAGGAGACCATCAAGTGGCTCTGTCCGACCCCGGGTTACGACCGGCATTTCGCCATCACCGAGGCTCTCGGCTTCGAGATGATCCCGATCCCGATGAGCCCCGACGGCCCCGACACGCGCGCCATCGCCGAACTCGTGGCGCACGACCCGCAGATCAAGGGCCTGTGGGCGGTACCGAACTACTCCAACCCGACCGGCCACACGCACTCCGAAGATATTGTGCGGGAACTGGTTTCGATGCCGACGGCGGCGCCGGACTTCCGGATGCTCTGGGACAACGCCTACGCGGTGCACCCGCTCACCGACACCGCGGAACCGGTGATCGACGTGCTCGGCCTGGCCGCCTCGGTCGGCAACCCGAACCGGCCGATCGTGTTCGCCTCCACCTCGAAGATCACCTTCGCGGGCGCGGGTGTCAGCTTCCTCGGCGCCTCGACGCCGAACCTGGAGTGGTACCTGTCGCACGCCGGGAAGAAGACCATCGGCCCGGACAAGCTCAACCAGCTGCGCCACCTGCGCTTCTTCAGCGATGCCGCGGGCGTGCGCGCCCACATGCAGAAGCACCGGGAGATCCTGGAGCCGAAGTTCGCCCTGGTGCTGAAGATCCTCGAGGACCGGCTGGGCGCGTCGAAGGTGGCGTCCTGGACCGAGCCGAAGGGCGGCTACTTCATCAGCCTGGACGTGCTCGAGGGCACCGCGTCCCGGGTGATCTCGCTGGCCAAGGACGCGGGTATCGCGCTGACCGCCGCGGGCTCGGCCTTCCCCTACCGGAATGACCCGGAGGACAAGAACATTCGCATCGCGCCAAGCTTCCCGAAGGCGCCGGCGCTGGAGCAGGCGATGGACGGGCTGGCGACCTGCGTACTGCTGGCCGCGACCGAGAAACTGCTGGTCCAGTAAGACCGGGAAACGGCGGGTGCCCTTGGGCGCCCGCCGTTTTCGGCTATTCCGGCTTGTGCGCCTGTACCGCGAACATGGTGACCGACAGGTGGATGTCGCCGTTGGCGGCCCCGCGCTCCAGTTCGGCGAGCAGCTCGTCGCGCTGCGCCTCGCTGATCGAGCCGCGCGCCACCGCCATCGCCGAGATCCGGTGCACCAGCGAGCCGGCGCCGAGGGTGCGGTCCTGAATCAGGGCGTGCGAACCGATCTCGTCGATGACCAGCCCCGCGCTGGTGAGCAGGCCGGGCAGGCGGCGCCCGGAGAACGGGTTGGTGGTCGCCGAGATCAGCGTGTCGACGACCTCGCGCACCACCGACCGGTCGCCCGGGTGCACGATCGCGGTGCCCCAGTCGACGTCGACCACCACGGCGCGGCCGCCGGGCCGCAGCACCCGGGCCAGCTCGGCGGCGGCGCGGGCGGGCGCGGTCAGATGCTGGAACACCCGCTCGCACAGGGCGGCGTCGAAGCTGTCCGCGCCGAACGGCAGGCCGTAGGCGTCGCCGGAGTGGAACTTGGCGTGCGAACCGGTGTCCTTGGCGCGGCGTTCGGCGGAAGCGAGCAGGTGCGGGTCGGGTTCGACCCCGACCGCGGTGCCGGTCGGCCCGACCGCGTCGGCGAAGGCCAGCACTTCGGATCCGGTGCCGGAGCCGATGTCCACCGCGCGCTCGCCGGGGTGCAGGGCCAGGGCGTCGTGCGCCCAGTCGCGCAGCCGGTGGATGCCGGGCAGCGCCGCTTGCAGGTCACGCACGTCGACCAGTTGGTCCTGGCCGGCGCGGTCGAAACGATCCGGACGCGGCGCGTAGGTATCGCTGAGCCGGTCCGAGGATGAGGCCGTCGTCTGAGGCATGGCCGGGAGCATACGCCCAGCTGTGACGTAGCGCACTCGGATGATCGCACGGGCGAGAGTGGGATGATCGATGCCGAGAGTTGACCAATCTGCCCGCAGGAAAGGAATGACGGTGACCGTCTCGTTGTGTCTCGCTCAGGAACCGGAGGCGGATCGACTGCTCTCCGCGGACCCTTTCGCGCTGCTCACCGGCATGCTGCTGGATCAGCAGTACCCGCTCGAGCACGCCTTCCGCGGGCCGAAGAAGATCGCCGACCGGATGGACGGCTTCGACATCCACAAGATCGCCGCCGCGGATCAGGCCGCCTTCGAGGAGCTCTGCTCGACGCCGCCGGCCATTCATCGCTACGGCCGCTCGATGGCCCGCCGCACCCTGGAACTGGCCCGCTACGTCCTCGAGCACTACGACGGCGACACCGCCGCGATCTGGACCGCGGGCGATCCCGACGGCAAAGAGGTGCTGCGCCGGCTCAAGGAGCTGCCCGGCTACGGGGATCAGAAGGCCCGAATCTTCTTGGCGCTGCTGGGCAAACAGCTCGGTGTGCGGCCCGCGGGCTGGGAGAAGGCGGCCGGCGCGTACTCGGAAACGAACTCGCGGCGCTCGGCCGCCGACATCGTCGATCAGGAGTCGCTGCTCGAGGTGCGGGCCTTCAAGAAGGAGGCGAAAGCCGCCGCCAAAGCCGCCGGTAAGTAAGAATCGTCCTGCGTTTTTCCCTGGTCACCAGTAGTTTGCTCGTTGAAGCTGACCCTCGACAAGTACCACTTAGATGAGGGATAGCTGTACATGAGGATCAGGAAGCTGGCCGTCGTGGCCGCATTGGTGACGGTTGCGACCGGAATTGCCGCCGGCACTTCCGGCGCCGCGCCCGCCGCCCCCGAAGCCGAGGCGATCAACTTCTCGGCGCAAGCCACCGAAACCCAGTCCATCATCAACATCGACGCGGGCTCGATCGTGGTCGAGGACGAGGCGCTGAAGATCAAGGCCGCCGACGGCACCACCGTCGCCGGTACCCCCCTGAAGTTCCAGCTCGACGACTTCGAACTGCCCATCGCCGCGGACATCAACGGCCGCACGGCGACCCTGACCCCGCAGCTCGATGTCAGCAAGGCCGTCTACAAGCCGGTCGCGCTGCCCTACGAGGACAAGGCCCCCTGGAAGAACGAGTACGAGCGTGAGCAGGCCGCCTGGTCGCGTCTGACCTCGACCATCTCGCTGGGTGCCGCGGTCGGCACCCTGGTCGGCGGCCTCGGCGGCGCGGCCATCGGCTGCGTCCTGGGCGGCATCCTGGGCACCACCGTCGCGCTGGGCACCATCGTCGGCCTGTTCGGTCCCTTCGTTCCGGCGGCCATCGCCGGTTGCATCGGCGGCATCGCGCTCGTGGGCGCGGTCGGCACGGTCCTGGGTCAGATCTTCATCACCGCGCCCTTCGCGATCGGCGCGGCGATCCAGTACTTCACCACCATCAACCAGCCGTTCAACGCTCCGGCGCCGGCCAAGTAACTCGCACGACCTACAGCCCCGCCCAGCAGCTTTCGCTGGGCGGGGCTTTTGTCTGCGCGCGGACGGCCGACGCCGCTCCGGAATCGCTGGACTTCACGAATTCCGGAGCGTTGACCTGCGTTGATAACTGTGGCGTATGGCACCTCCGAAGAACGGGGCTTGGTCGGAGGTCCGGTTCGATGTTAACTTCGTTAGGTGTCTACCAGTCCCTCCACCGCGTTGCGGGTCACCTATGTGACTGCCGCGCTGGGGTTGCGGCTGCCTTTGACGCGGGAACTGTGTTGTTCCCGCTGTCGCGGCTGAGTTCTTTCCGAACCGGCCGCCCGTCGCCGACCCCGTAGACATGTCCCCGCCCTCGGCCGGGACTCGAAGCTTGGATTCATCTCATGGCTCTCACCACCCTCGAGCGCCCCGGTTCCGCCCGGGTTGCCACCACCGCTCGTACTCGCGTTCAGCGTCCCGTCGTCGCCCCGGAGTTCCGGATTGCCGACAACCCGGCCGCGGCCGTGCTGCGCGCCGCCACCAGCGGCCCCGTCTCGCGTGACAACGCCGCCCGCTCAACGGGTTCCAGCATCGCGACGGTGAACCGCCAGGTCTCCTCGCTGCTGGCCGCCGGCCTGCTGCGCGAGCGCCCCGACCTGGCCACCTCGGGTGCGGTGGGCCGGCCCCGGGTGCCGTTCGAGATCGACAACGACTCCTACCTGACCCTCGGCATCCACATCGGCGCCGCCGCGACCAAGATCGTGGTCGCCGACCTGCGCGGCCGTATTCTCGGCGGCCTGGCCATCGCGACGCCGCAGACCGGCCAGGACTTCGCCACCACCACCGTGGCGCGCAGCGCGAAGGCCTTCCTGCAGCGGTGGCACCGGCGAAAACCACTCTGGGCCGGCGCCGCCATCGGTGGCCGCGTCGATCCGGCCACCGGCCTGGTCGACCACCCGAAACTCGGCTGGCAGGGCGCCGCGCTCGGCGCCATCCTCGGTGACGTGCTGGAGCTGCCCGTGTCGGTGGCGCCGCACGTGGAGGCGATGGCCGCCGCGGAACTGCTGCTCCCCACCCCGGAGCCGCGCACCGGTCAGGAACGCGGCAGCAGCCTCTACTTCTACGTCCGCGAAATGGCCGGTATCGCCGTGACTCTGGACGGTCGCGTGCACACCCCCAGCAGCGGGCCGGGCTCGATCGCGCACTTGCCGACCGGCTCCCAGGTGCAGTGCACCTGCGGCCGGCGCGGTTGCTTGGAGGTCACCGTGGGTGACCGCTCGCTGCACGCGCGGGCGGTCGGGCTCGGCATCATCCCGGCGCACAACGGCACCGCGGGCACCACGATCGCCGACCTGTACCGCACCGCCGAGGCCGGGTCCGCCCCGGCGCAGGAGCTGCTGCGGGAACGCGCCACGATCCTCGGCGACACCGTCGCCCTGGTTCGCGACATGTTCAACCCGGATCGCGTCATCCTGGGCGGCCAGGCCTTCACCGGCTACCGTCCCGGCGTCACCCATGTGGCGAGTGCCTTCCGGCAGAGCAGCAGCCTGCCGCCCACCGACATCCGGATCAGCGGGTTCGGTGGCAAGGTGCAGGAATTCGCCGCGGTCGCCACCTCGTTGAGCGCCATCTACGCCGACCCGATCGCCGCCGCCCGGCGCATCGGTCTCACCGACTGAGCGGTTCGCGCCCGGCGGCGGATCGCGCTGTGGAGCATCCGCTCCCGGCCGTCCGCCTGCCGGTCGGCACTCAGGCGTCGTGGGCGGCCCGGACCTCACGCAGTGCCGTGTCGAGAAACTCCAGGTAGACCTCGATATCCGGCACCGCCGCCGGATCGGCGTGCACCGAGATCGTGACGGTGCCGCCGAGGCCGTGCACGCCGTGCGTGAGATGCATGACCGAGCCGATGGCCGGAAACCCGCCGGTGAATCGGACCGGACCGCCGAAGAACAGGTCGGCGGGGCCGCGGTGCACGCTGGAGACGACGGTGTGACCGGCGATGGCGTCGGGGACGGTGTCGAGCTGGAAGCGGTCGATATCGCGGCGCAGGAAGATCGCGGGTGTGACGGCGGTGACCCGATCCTGGACCGACAACAGCGGATGCGCACCCCGGATTCGGCGATCGGCCAGCGCCGCGCCGATCTTTTCCGCGCGGCGGCGCAGGTCGGGTTCGTCGAGGTGCAGATCCACGCCGAGGCTCCGGTAGTTGTTGTGCGACAGTGTTTTTCCCGGCAGCGCCATCGGCACCTGGGCGCCCGATTGCTCCACAGGCATCCCCAGGGATTTCAGATAGTCGGGAAGCGCGACCGATACGGCGGTCAGTACTACCACGGTGACGGTTCGTCCCGGAATGCTCAGTTCGCCGCTGTTCCGCACCAGCATTCGGGCCTGATGCGTCGGATCCGCCGCCCCGTCTTGCCGATTCACCAGGCTCGGCGCATAGCTCGGCCCGGGTGCCGGTAGTCGGCCGGAATCGGTGAGCTCGGCCAAGGCCCGCTGTGCGCGAAAAGCTTGATAGCCACGCGCCATCGTCGCCGCGATCTGGACCGGAATTCGCAACGCCCCCATCATGATCCGGAGCGCGTCCGGCAATTCCGGCGCAGCGTGACGCACCGGCCCCGCGGGTTCCTCCGGACCGAACAGCGAGCGCGCGATGGCCGTGGCGCGTTTACCGTCCGCCAGCGCATGCGAGAGCTGTAGCACCACCACGGTGGCAGGCTCGGCACCACCGGGCACGGCCGCGACACCGCGGAAGACATGCAGCCGCCACGGCCGGTGCGTGGCGTCGACGCCGGTGCCGAGCAACTCCCCCAGCGCCGCTTGCAGATGAGCCCAATCCGCCTGCGGCAGTTCGTGTTCGATGATCTGCCCGGCGGAGAATCCGCACGGTTCCCAGGACGGGTAGTCCAGGTCGCGCGGTACCGTCCGGAGCCGGACCCGCAGATCCGGAATCGCCGCGCTGCGCCGTTCGACGTGCGCGCGCAGGTCGGCCGCCGGCACGCCGGTATCGGTGAAGCCGTACAGCAGAAAGAGATCGTTGCGGGTGCGCTCGGACAGCCAGTACATGGTGGCGTCCTGCGCGGCCATGCGCCGCCGGTGCTTCACCCGATCGACCATATCGGCACCTGTTCACCCAGCTCACCCGGCCGCCCGGAAACCGTGAACGATCTTGAAGAACAGCGGATTTCGCAAATCCATCGATTCCGGGCACGGCCGCTGCTACCGTCTGTAGTAGACCCATTCCACACACCCAGGGGCGGGGTGCAGGCCATGACCATTCCGGTAGCACGCAAAGCGAGTGCGCAAGCCGACGAGGCGGATCAGCGATACCAGGCGGCCGCGTTCCTGAAACGGTCGATCAACAAGGTGTTTCCGACGCACTGGTCGTTCCTGCTCGGCGAGATCGCGCTCTATACCTTCATCATCCTGCTGATCTCGGGCATCTACCTGTCCCTGTTCTTCGACCCCTCGATGACCGAGGTCGTCTACGACGGCGCCTACCAGCCGCTACGCGGCGTCACCATGTCACGCGCCTACGAGACCTCGCTGAACCTGTCCTTCGAGGTGCGCGGCGGGCTGTTCGTCCGGCAGGTCCATCACTGGTCGGCGCTGCTGTTCGCGGCGTCCATCATCGTGCACCTGTTCCGCGTCTTCTTCACCGGCGCGTTCCGCAAGCCGCGCGAGGCGAACTGGGTGATCGGCTCGCTGCTGCTGATCCTGGCGATGTTCGAGGGCTACTTCGGCTACTCGCTGCCCGACGATCTGCTCTCCGGCACCGGCCTGCGTGCCGCGTTCTCCTCGATCACGCTGGGCATGCCGGTGATCGGCACCTGGCTGCACTGGCTGATGTTCGGCGGCGACTATCCGGGCACCATCATCATTCCGCGCTTGTTCATCGCGCACGTGCTGCTCTTCCCGGGCATCATGCTGGCGCTGATCGCGGCCCACGTCGCCCTGGTCTGGTACCAGAAGCACACCCAGTATCCGGGGCCGGGCCGCAGCGAGAAGAACGTCATCGGCGCCCGCATCGTGCCGGTGTTCTCGCTGGACCAGGGCGCGTTCTTCGCCTTCACGCTGGGCACCGTGGCGATCATGGGCGGGCTGCTGCAGATCAATCCGGTCTGGAACATGGGGCCCTACAACCCGTCTCAGATCTCGGCGGGCACCCAGCCGGACTTCTACATGATGTGGACCGACGGCATGATGCGGCTCATCCCGCCGTGGGAGCTCTACATCTTCGGGCACACCGTGCCCGGGCCGTTCTGGGGCGCGATGATCATGGGCCTGGTCTTCACGCTGCTGATCGCCTATCCCTGGATCGAGAAACGCCTCACCAAGGACCTGGCGACCCACAATCTGGTGCAGCGCCCGCGCGATGTACCGGTACGCACCGCGATCGGCGCCATGGTCATCACCTTCTACATCGTCCTGACGCTGACCTGCGTGAACGACATCATCGCCTACAAGTTCGACATCTCACTGAACGCGACCACCTGGGCCGGGCGCATCGGCGTGCTGCTGCTGCCGCCGCTGGCCTACTTCCTCGCCTACCGGATCTGCCTCGGCCTGCAACGCAGTGACCGGGCGGTACTCGAGCACGGTATCGAGACCGGCGTGGTCCGGCGGCTGCCGCACGGCGAGTACATCGAACTCCATCAACCACTGGGCCCGGTCGACGAGCACGGCCACCCGCTCGCGCTGGAATACCAGGGCGCGCCGGTACCGAAGAAGATGAATCAGCTGGGCGCGGCGGGCAAGCCGGGTACCGGCGGCTTCTTCAGGCCGGACCCCTGGCAAGAGTCCGAACGCAACCTGGCGTTCGACCATGAAGAAGAACGCAAGCAGCTCGCGGTGCTTCGCCGGGTCCAGGACCAGACGGCAGACAACGGGCACCACGCCGGCGAACCGGAGCACAGCTGATTCACGCCTTACGAAAACCGCACACCAAGGCCCCGAGTCTGTGCCGACCCGGGGCCCCGTGCTGACTCTTCGGAGCGCTGCCTGGGTTTCAGGCCTGTCCGAATTCCCCAGCGGATACGCCGCTGAGGAACGCATCCCATTCGCCCGGGGTGAACGCCAACACCGGGCCACATTCGTTGTCTTTGGTGTCCCGAACTGCGACGTTGCCGCCACCCACGATCGCAACTTCGACGCAGTTCCCGTCGGGACCACTGTATGTACTCTTGTGCCAGACGGCACCCGTCAAATCGAGCTTCACGGCACTAGCTCCTTTGCTATGTCAAAACGAGGGATTCCTCTGGACGTTTCCCACTAACTAGCACCGGCACCCGGCGAGACCGCCGAATCCCCGTGCGCGCCCCGTTAGCAGCGCGCAACCTTCGCGGTGCGTCGTTTTCGCACTGTACTTCGAGGTGTTTTACACCCCCGGGGCTGTCCCCGCGCGGTAAACACTAGCAGGAATCCCACATATTTGCCGATCTCTTGCTCGGGTAATCACGATTTCTGCCAACGTTGCGAAGTCCGAATGTAGCCATACCGTTGCCAGTTCTCCACATTTTTTCCACAGGGCCTTCTCCCGCAAACTTTTGGTCCGTGTGATTACTTCGTGATTCGTCATTTATAGCGTTTCTAGATCACCCCGGGTACCGTGCGGCCGATGCATCGTGGATGATGGATTCATGGTCGAACGCCCCCGCGACGAGGCAGGTCGCGCCCGTAACCCCCGTCCCCGTGACCGTTTCGGTCGCCCCCTACCGCTCGGCAGCGAGGGCGTCCCGCGAATTCCGGATGATCTAGATCTGCCGCCCCAGCAAACTCTAATCCTGGCGCAGCAACTGCTGGATGAAGGCTTGGCATTCAACGCGCACGAGGTATTAGAGGCCGCATGGAAGAACGGACCGTTAGCCGAGAAGATGCTATGGCAGGGTCTGGCGCAATACGCAGTCGGAATCACGCACATCCAGCGGGGAAATCCCAAGGGTGCGCGCACCCTACTCGATCGGGCCGCGATGCGACTGCGCCGCTACGCGCCAGTAGATAGCGGAGAAACGGACACCAGCACGAATAGTGACAATTGCGAAGACAATCCTGGCGACTACCAAAATGCGAAAGTTCCGTATGGAATCGATCGGGAAGGGCTGATCGCGCACGCCCATGCCCTGCTCGCCGCACTCGACGCGGGGACGCCGATCGGCCCGGAGGAGTTGCGGCCGCGCCTGGCAAAATGATCTTCGTGCCCGCCGACTCCGACCTCGAGCCCCACCCGGGCGCCGGGCGGTACGCGCCCAGCCCCTCCGGCGATCTGCACCTGGGCAATCTGCGCACCGCGCTGCTGGCCTGGCTGTTCGCCCGCAGCACCGGGCGCCGGTTCCTGATGCGCATCGAAGACCTGGACCGGGTCCGCCCCGGCGCCGCCGAACGTCAGCTCGCCGACCTCGCCGCGCTGGGCCTGGACTGGGACGGCCCGGTGGTCCGGCAATCCGAGCGCCTGCCGCGCTACACCGCCGCCTTGGACCAGCTCACCGCCGCCGGGCGCACCTACGAATGCTTCTGCACCCGAAGGGAAATCCAGCAGGCCGCGACCGCGCCGCACGGGCCGATGGGCGCCTACCCCGGCACCTGCCGAAACCTCGGTGCCGCGGCCCGCGCCCGGCACCTGGCCGAGGGCAGGCCCGCCGCGCTGCGGCTGCGCGCCGAGGTCGCCGAGTTCGAGATCGTCGACGAGTTGCACGGCGCCTACCGCGGCGCGGTCGACGATCTGGTGCTGCGCCGCGGTGACGGCCTGCCCGCCTACAACCTGGCGGTGGTGGTCGACGACGCCGCCCAGGGCGTCGATCAGGTGGTGCGCGGCGACGACCTGCTGTCCTCCAGTCCGCGCCAGGCCTACCTCGCCACCCTGCTCGGCCTGCCGGTCCCGCACTACGCGCACGTCCCGCTCGCCCTGAACACCGCCGGGCAGCGCCTGGCCAAGCGCGACGGCGCCGTCACCCTGGCCGACCGTGTCGCGTTGGGTGACACGCCCGAGGAAGTACTAAACGTACTGACCGGTTCGCTCGGATATATTGCGGGTTCACCGGCCCAGCTCCTGGACGGGTTCGACCCCGCGCGGCTGCCGCGCGAGCCGTGGATCGTGAACGAGAACGGGTTGTTGCAACCCGACGCAGGTCCGTAACGTACGCAGGCGACCGAAGTTGGCTGATCGACCGATCACGACGAGGACAACCTATGACTAGCGGTGGGTACGACCCCAACCAGAATCCGCAGGGCGATCAGCCGTACGGGCAGCCCGATCCACGTGGCGGGCAGCAGTACCCGCAGGGCGATCCCTACGGTCAGCAGCCGCAGGACGCGCCGCCGCAGTACGGGCAGCAGCAGTATCAGCAGCCCCAGTACGGTCAGGACCCCTACGCGCAGGATCCGTACGCGCAGCCGCAGTACAACCAGGATCCCTACGGGCAGCAGCAGCAATACGCGCAGCAGCCCTACGGCCAGGATCCCTACGCGCAGCAGCCGCCGCAATACGGTCAGCCCTACGGCCAGGGCTATACCTACGCCGGCACCGGCACCCCCGCCGACCTCGGCGTCCGGATCGGCGCCCGGGTGATCGACACCCTGATCGTGCTGATCCCGGTGAACATCATCATGTCGGTGATCTACGGCTCCGGCAGCGGCTTCTTCGTCGGCGTGAGCGTGCTCGGTTCCATCGCGCTGACCCTGTACTTCGTGCTGATGGAGACCCAGCAGGGCACCACCCTGGGCAAGAAGCTGCTCGGGCTGCGGGTGCTCGGACCCGGCGGTGCGCCCAAGGTCACGGCCGAGCAGTCGCTCAAGCGCAACCTGTACGCCATCCTCTACGTGGTGCCCTGCATCGGCCAGATCGCCGCGATCGGCCTGGTCATCTACATGATGATCACGACGTCGCAGGACCCGAACAAGCAGGGCTGGCACGACAAGTTCGCCGGCGGCACCCAGGTCGTCAAGGGCTGACGGTCAGAGATTGGTGGCGATGCTCAGCGTCCAGTACAGGATGGTGAGCACGATGCCGCCGACGCCGATCCAGATGCCGGCCTGGGCCATGCCCCGGCCCTCCTGGTACGGGTTCTCCTTGAGCTGATTCAGCGCGAGCACGCCCAGCACGATGCCGACCAGCGAGCCGATACCGCAGCTGCAGAACCCGATGATCGAGGCCACCAGCGCGCCGATGGCCAGGCCGTTGGTCTGGCTGGGCTGCTGCTGGGCGTACCCGTAGGGCTGATACCCCGGCGGGGAGGGATACGCCGGACCGCTGCCCTGCGGAACCTGTTGCGGCCCGGACTGATACGGCTGGGCGGGGGCTTGCTGATGCGGCGGGTAGGACGGCGGCTGCACTGGGTACTGCGGCGCCGAGGGATACCCGGACGGTTCGGAAGTCGGGTACTGCGGAGCCGAAGGCTGCTGTGCCCCCGCATCAGGGGACACGCCTTCACCGCCGTACTGCTTCCACCATTCGTCGGAATCGCCTGGCTTCGTCATGGATACAGCGTATGTGAGACCTGGTTGGATAAACCTTGTGAGTGACTTACAGACAAACCAAACCCGCGACGGGTCTGGACACCCCGCGCCGGACCACGCGGCGTTCGCCCAGGTTGCGCGGGGGTACTACACACCCATAGTGGCGCTGTTCGCGGCCACGCTGATCATCTCCAATGTCTGCGCCGGCAAGGGCGTCGAGTTCTTCAGCGGCAGTTCGCTGTCGCTGGGGCCGATCCAGATCCTGCCCATCGTCACCGACGGCGCCTTCTTCCTCTTCCCCCTGGCCTACGTGCTCGGCGATGTGCTGAGCGAGGTGTACGGGTTCAAGGCCACCCGGCGCGCCATCTACTACGGTTTCGGCGCCCTGCTGCTGACGGTGGTGTGCTTCGCCATCGCCGTGCGCCTGCCCGCTGCGGGCTTCTACGAGAATCAGCAGGCGCTCGAGGCCATCATCGGACCCACCTGGCGCTTGGTGCTGGCCGGATTGGCCGGGTACTTCGTCGGCCAGCTGCTGAATTCCGCGACGCTGGTGCTGATCAAGGAGCGGACCAAGGAGAAACACCTGTGGGCCCGGCTGATCGGCTCCACGGTGGTCGGCGAGTTCGCCGACACCCTGATCTTCTGCTCGATCGCGGCCGGGGTCATCGGCATCGACACCTGGCAGCAGTTCCTGAACTACCTGATCGTCGGGTTCCTGTGGAAGACCCTGATCGAGATCGTGATCATGCCGGTCACCTACCGCGTCATCAAGACCTTGAAGAAGCGCGAACCCACCTACGCGCCAAAGGATTCCGACCCCCTGCACACCTGAGGCAGCCGCGCCCCCGCCGAGTCGGCGGGGGCGCGCCGCCGTGGGTTACAGTCTGCGGCTGTGTCCGCTCCGCAATCGCTCGCCGAAGTCCGTGCCCGCATCGATGCCCTCGACGGCGCGCTGATCGAAACGCTCGCCGAACGGCAGGCGCTGGTCCGGGCGGCCGCCGCCTTCAAGACCGATCAGCAGGCGGTGCGCGCGCCGGATCGGGTCGAGCGCGTGGTGGCGCTGGCCCGCGAGCGCGCGACCGGAGCCGGGCTCGCGCCCGAGGTCGCCGAAGCCGTGTGGCGGGCCATGATCGGGGCGTTCATCGACCTCGAACTGGCCGAGCACGCCGCGCTGACTACGACGGAACTTTGATCCGGCCCTTCCAGATGCCCAGGGTCTCGGCCTTGTACTCGTCGAAGTAGCCGCCCAGGATCGATTCCCGGATCCGGTCCACCAGGCGCACCGTGTAGCGCTCGTTGTGGATCGTGCACAGCGTCGCCGCCAGCATCTCCTTCGCCTTGAACAGGTGATGGATATAGGCGCGGGTGTAGTTGGCGCAGGTGTAGCAGTCGCAGGTGTCGTCGATCGGGGTGAAATCGCGGCGGAACCGGGCGGTGTTGATATTGAACCGGCCCTCGGCCACGTAGATCGCGGCATTGCGCGCGACCCGGGAGGGATTCACGCAGTCGAAGGTGTCCGCGCCGTGCTCCACCGCGGTGAAGATGTCCTCCGGCTCGCTGATGCCGAGCATGTGGCGCGGCTTGTGCTCGGGCAGCTCGTCGCAGCACCAGCCGACGATGGTGCCGAGATTGTGCTTCTCCAGCGCGCCGCCGATGCCGTACCCGTCGAACTCGGTGCCGCCGGTGCCGCGCAGTTCCTCGAGCCCGCGGCAGGCCGAACGGCGCAGGTCCTCGTACTGCGCGCCCTGGATCACGCCGAACAGCGCCTGGTACGGCCGGTGCGTCCGCTCGGCGGTCAGCTTCTCGTGCTCGTCCAGGCAGCGCTTGGCCCACAGCCGCGTGCGCTCCAGCGACTTCTCCTGGTAGCCACGGGTATTGAGCAGCGTGGTGAGCTCATCGAAGGCGAACATGACGTCCGCGCCCAGCTGATGCTGGATACCCATCGACACCTCGGGCGTGAAGCGATGCTTGGAACCGTCCAGGTGCGAGCGGAAGGTGACGCCGTCGTCGTCGACGGTGGCCAGGCGCTCCTTGCCCTTGGCGATCACGTCGTCGTTCTGCACGCCGACGGCCTCCATGGCCAGCACCTTCTTGAAGCCGACGCCCAGCGACATCACCTGGAAGCCGCCGCTGTCGGTGAAGGTCGGGCCGGGCCAGTTCATGAACTTCGCCAGCCCGCCGGCCTCGTCCACGATGTCCGGGCCGGGCTGCAGGTACAGGTGATAGGCGTTGGCCAGCAGGGCCTGGGACCCGAGCTCCTTCATGGTCTCGGGCAGCACCGCCTTGACCGACGCCTTGGTGCCCACCGGAATGAACGCCGGCGTCGCCACCTCGCCGTGCGGGGTGCTGATCACCCCCGCCCGGCCGTGCCGCCCGCCGTCGAGCCGGGCATCGATGCGGAAGGAGAACTGTTCGGGTGCAGACACGGCGTCCATCCTCCCAGGTCCCGGGAGTCGCCTAGACGTCGGCGGAGGCCGCCGCCGCGAACTGGGCGTTGTAGAGGCGGTAGTACGCGCCGCGCTCCTGGAGCAGGCGTTCGTGGTTGCCGTGCTCGACGATGCGGCCCGCCTCCATGACGACGATCAGGTCGGCGTCGCGGATGGTGGACAAGCGGTGCGCGATGACGAAGCTGGTGCGGTCGCGGCGCAGCGCCGCGGTCGCGTGCTGCACCAGCAGTTCGGTGCGGGTGTCGACCGAGCTGGTCGCCTCGTCCAGGATCAGGATGGACGGCTTGGCCAGGAACGCGCGGGCGATGGTGATCAGCTGCTTCTCCCCCGCGCTGACCCCCGAGCCCTCCTCGTCGATGACGGTGTCGTAGCCGTCGGGCAGCGCGTGCACGAACCGGTCGACGTAGGCCGCGCGGGCCGCGTCCAGGATTTCCGATTCGGTCGCGTTCGGGTTGCCGTAGGCGATGTTCTCCCGGATGGTGCCCTTGAACAGCCAGGTGTCCTGCAGCACCATGCCGATGCGCGAGCGCAGGTTGTCGCGGGTCATCTCGGTGATGTCGACGTTGTCGATGGTGATGGTGCCCGCGTCGAGTTCGTAGAACCGCATCAGCAGATTCACCAGCGTGGTCTTGCCCGCGCCGGTCGGGCCGACGATGGCGACCACATGCCCCGGCTCCGCGACCAGCGAAAGCCGTTCGATCACCGGCTTTTCCGGGTCGTAGCGGAAGGAGATGCCCTCGAATTCGACGCGGCCCCGATCCAGCGGGCGGGTGCTCTCCATGACCGGATCCGCGGACTGCTCCTCGGCGTCGAGGATCTCGAAGATCCGCTCCGCCGAGGCCACCCCGGACTGCAACAGGTTGGCCATCGCGCCGATCTGGGTGAGTGGCTGGCTGAACTGCCGGGAGTACTGGATGAACGCTTGCACCTCGCCGAGCGAGAGGTTGCCGGTGGCCACCCGCAGGCCGCCGACCAGGGCGACCAGCACGAAGTTCACGTTGCCGAGGAACATGATGGACGGCATGATCAGGCCGGAGATGAACTGCGCCTTGAAGCTCGACTCGTAGAGCTCCTGGTTGCGCTTGTCGAACTCCCGGCCCACCTCGCGGCTGCGGCCGAACGCGGTGACCACCTCGTGGCCGGTGTAGGCCTCTTCGACCTGGGCGTTCACCATGCCGGTGTACTTCCACTGGTTCACGAAGTGCGGCTTGGACCGTTTCGCGATCTGCGCCGTGATGACGATCGCGGCGGGCACGGTGAGCAGCGCGATCACCGCCAGCAGCGGCGAGATCCAGAACATCATGACCAGGATGCCGATCACGGTGAACAGCGAGGTGAGCAGCTGGCTCATGGTCTGCTGCAGGCTGGTCGAGACATTGTCGACGTCGTTGGTGACGCGGCTGAGCAGGTCACCGCGCGGCGAGGTGTCGAAGTAGCGCAGCGGCAGCCGGTGGATCTTGTCCTCGATATCGCTGCGCAGCCGCTTGACCGTGCGGTTGATGACGATATTGAGCAGGAAGGCCTGCAACCAGCCGAAGACCGAGGCGCCGATGTAGAGCGCCAGTACCACCATCAGCACCCGGCCGACCGCGCCGAAGTCGACGCCGACGCCCGGCGTCACGTCCATGGCGCCGAGCATGTCGGCGAAGGTGTTGTCGCCGTTGGCCCGGAGCTGGTCGATCACTTGCTCTTTGCTGGCGCCGGCAGGCAGCTGCTTGCCGACCGCGCCGTCGAACACCAGGTTCGTCGCCTTGCCGAGCAGGTACGGGCCCAGGGTGTTGAGCACCACCGAGACGACGACGAGCCCGATGATCAGCCCGACGTAGAACCGCTCCGGCGTGAGCCGGCGCAGCAGTCGTTTCAGCGAGGGGCCGAAGGACTTCGGCTTCGCGTCCGGCGCACCGGGATTGACGCCGGGTCTCATCGCACTTCCTCCGCCGACAGCTGGGATTCGACGATCTCCTGGTACTCCGGACAGTCGCGCAGCAACTGCTCGTGCGTGCCGATGCCGGCCATCGCCCCGTCCTCCAGCACTACGATCTGGTCGGCGTCGCGGATGGTGGAGATCCGCTGCGCCACAATGATTACCGAGGATTGCCTGGTCACCGGCTGCAACGCGGCTCGAAGTCGCGCGTCGGTGGCGACGTCCAGCGCCGAGAACGAGTCGTCGAAGAGATAGACGCGCGGCTGCCGGACCAGCGCCCGCGCGATCGCCAGGCGCTGGCGCTGCCCACCGGAGACGGTGGTGCCGCCCTGCGCGACCGGCGATTCCAGGCCCTGCGGCATCTCCCGGACGAAATCGTCGGCCTGCGCGATTTCCAGTGCGCGCCAGAGCTCTTCGTCGGTGGCGTCGGGTTTGCCGTAGCGCAGATTGCTCGCGACCGTGCCGGAGAACAGGTACGCCTTCTGCGGGACCAGGCCGATCTGCTCGCGCAGCACCTCGAGATCGAGGTTCCGGACATCGGTGCCGCCGAGGTAGACCGCGCCGTCGGTGACGTCGATGAGCCGCGGGATCAGATTGAGCAGCGTGGTCTTGCCCGCGCCGGTCGACCCGACGATCGCGGTGGTGGTGCCCGGTTTCACCTCGAACTTGATCGCCTTCAGCACCGGCTTCTCGGCGCCGGGATAGGCGAATTCGGCGTAGGCCACATCGATCTGGGCGGGATCGGCGGCGAAGGGCTGCGGGAACTTCGGCGGCACCACCGAGGTCTCGGTCTCCAGCACGGCGGAGATCCGATCGGCCGAGACCGCGGCGCGCGGCGCCATCATCGCCAGGAACGAGGCCATCATCACGGCCATCAGGATCTGCATGATGTAGGACAGCAGCGCGGTGAGCGAGCCGATCTGCAGCGTTCCGTCGTTGATCAGGTGCCCGCCGAACCAGATCACCGCGACCGCGGTCAGGTTGGAGATCAGCATGACCAGCGGGAACATCAGCGCCATCAACCGCCCGACGCGCAGCGAGGTCTCGGTGAGCTCGGAGTTGGCGAGCCCGAACCGCCAGGTCTCCTGCCGCTCCCGGACGAACGCCCGGACCACCCGGATACCGGTGATCTGCTCGCGCAGCACCCGGTTGACCTCGTCGATCCGGAACTGCATCTGCCGGAAGCCGGGCACCATGCGGGCCACGATGAGCCCCATCGACAGGCCGAGCAGGGGCACCGCGATCAGCAGCAGCCAGGACAGCCCGAGATCTTCGCGCAGCGCCATGAAGATGCCGCCGAAGCACATGATCGGCGCCATCACCAGGATGGTCGCCGACATCACGATCAGCAGCTGCACCTGCTGGATGTCGTTGGTATTGCGGGTGATCAGCGACGGCGCGCCGAACACGCCGACCTCGCGCGCGGAGAAGGTGCCGACCCGGTGCAGCAGCGCGCCACGCATATCGCGGCCCGCCGCCATCGCGGCCTGCGCGCCCAGATACACCGAGCAGGCCGACGCGACGATCTGCACGCCGGTCACCGCGAGCATCCACAGGCCGGTGCTCCAGATATATCCGATATCGCCCTTGGTGACGCCGTGGTCGATCAGATCGGCGTTCAAGCTGGGCAAATACAGCATCGCGATGACCGAGATCAGCTGAAGCACGACAACCCCGGCCAGCTGGGCTCGGTACGGCGCGAGATAGGTGCGGAGCAGACGGATCAACATGATGTTAGGCAGGCTACCGGCTGGTGGTGACGCCCGTCGCGAGGTTTACCTACCGGCATAAATCCGCTGTGGTCAGCTGGGTTGGGTATGCGGTTCCCGCCGAGCCCACGCACCCGGATCGGCGACCAGCTCGGTCAGGAAGCCCGGCAGCCGGTCGTCGGCGATGTCTTCGATCGAGACGTTCTCCAGGACCGCGCGCAGGTTCACCCGGACCGCGATCCACACCTGCTGCAGCGGCTCGGCCACGCCCTCGTACCGCACGTCCTCGGGCCGTTCGCCGCGCACCGAGGCCAGCGGGCCCTCGACGGCGCGGATCACGTCGGCGACGGTGATCGCGGCGGCGGGCCGCGCGAGCCAGTAGCCGCCGTCGGGGCCGCGCCGGCTGATCACCAGCTCGGCCCGGCGCAATTCGCCGAGCACGGTCTCGAGCACCTTGGGCGGTATCGCCTGTGCGTTCGCGATGGCGTCGGCCTTCAAGGGGACGGCAGACGACGAAGTCGGCGGGGTGGGTGGATACAGCGCCGTGGGCTGGGGGGCGCGGGCGATTTCGAGCAGGGTTCGCACCGCGTAGTCGACCTTCGCGGTGATGTGCACTGACTGCTCCCTGAACGATTCGGCGGTGACTCCGCTAGGAAATCTACTGGGCTACCGGGTGCCGCAGGCGGTCAGTACACAGGTGGCGGCGTCGAGCAGGGTGGTTTCGATCAGCGCCTCGTTCGCCTCGGGGGCGACCTCGCTGGAGAGCAACGCCACCTCGAGCACGTGCAGCGCGGCGCTGGCCCGCAGTTTCTGCTCCGGGCTCGGATCCGGGCCGGCCAGCCAATCCCCCAGCTGGCGGCCGAATTCGAACAGATCCGGGTAGCGGTCGGCCATCGCGTTCAGGATGGCGACGGTGTCGCGCACGCACAGCGCGCCGGCGTCGCGGTTGCGCAGCATGCCGCGGATGTAGCGCTGCAGGATGGTGCGCACGCCCTCCGGCCCGAAGGGCACGGTCTTGATGTCCTCGGTCACCGCGCGCATGTGCTCGATGATCGGATTGATGATCGCGACAAGCAGATCCAGCTTGGAGGGGTAGTGATAGTAGAGCGAAGCCTTTGTGATTCCTACCGCATCGGCGACCTCGCGCAGGCTCGTTTGCTCGAATCCTTTGGCGTCGAACAGCTTCACCGCAGCGTCCCGAATCGCCGTTTTTGTCCCGCTACCAGCGGAAACGGATTCTGACCTCGCTGTCGAATTCATCGGATGTCCTGTCCTACTTACTAAGCCGTGCCAACTGTGCCCAGATAAATTGAGGTTGAACCTCCGCTTAGGCGCAAGTTAGAGTCTACCTACCGCACGGTAGGCAAAAAACGTCAATTGGAGGCGGGCAGTCCCCGGTCTGGATTCGCATCCACGACGCAGCTGGACACCCGCGCGAACGCAACTGTCTGACCGGCACGACCCGGCCAACCCAGTTATCGCTAGGAGTACCCTCTCGTGTCCGTATTTCTGTACAGATGGGGAAAGTTCGCTTTCCGCCGCAAGTGGATCGTACTTCCGGTCTGGTTGGTCCTGCTCATCGTCGTGGGTGGCGTGGCAGGCGCGATCAGCAAGCCGATGAACGACGACTTCTCGATGCCGAACCTGCCCTCCGAGCGGGCCTCCGACATCCTGGACAAGCACTTCCCCGGTATGTCGGCGCAGTTCAGCATGGACGCCGTGCTCGGCACCTACGTGATCAAGGCGCCGGAGGGCCAGAAGCTCACCGATCCGGCCAACAAGACCGCCATCGACGACCTGATCGGCAAGCTGCGTGAGCTGCCGATCGTCGATACCGCGAAGGCGGAGAAGTCGCTGGTCAACCCGGTCACCGTGGCCGAGAAGATGCCGATCGACGCGGAGAAGTCGATCGACTGCGTGACCGTCGATCGCACCAGCGCCGACGCCAAGTCCTATTGCGCCGGTGCGCCGTTGAACGTGCTGGGCGATCAGCCCGCCACCGTCGCGACGCTCGATGTCCCGTTCAAGATCGCGAACATCTCCGATGTCACCCCGGAGGATCGCAAGCTGGCCTACAACGTGGCCGACGCCGCGCGCAACGCCGGTCTCACCGTGGAGATGAGCGGCTCGCTGCCGCTGGAGCAGGAACAGCCCAGCGGTTCCTCGGAGGCGATCGGCTTCGCCGTCGCCTTCATCGTCATGATCATCGCCTTCGGTGCGCTGATCGCCGCGTTCGTGCCGCTGATCACCGCGATCATCGGCCTGGGCCTGGCGACCTCGACCATCCTGCTCGGCACCTCGTTCCTGACGATCCCGACCTTCACGCCGATCCTGGCGACCATGATCGGCATCGCGCTGTCCATCGACTACGCGCTGTTCATCGTCTCGCGCTACAAACACGAACTGGTCGTACAGGATTCGCCCGAGGAAGCCGCGGGCATCGCCCTGGGCACCGCGGGTTCGGCCGTCGTATTCGCCGGCCTGACCGTCATCATCGCGCTGACCGGGCTGAGCATCGTCGGCGTGCAGTTCCTGACCTTCATGGGTCTGGGCGGCGCGATCGCCGCGACCTTCGCGGTGCTCACCGCGATCACCTTCCTGCCCGCCCTGATGGGTGCGTTCGGCCGGTTCCTGTTCAAGCCGAAGGTGCCCTTCGTCGCCAAGCACGACCCCGAGGACGACAGCTCGGTCACCAACGGCACCCGCTTCGCCCGCTTCATCGGCAAGATGCCCCTGCTGACCTTCATCCTGAGCATCCTGGTGCTCGGCGCGCTGGCCGCACCCGCGGCCGGGATGAACCTCGGCCTGCCCGGCGAGGGCAGCATGTCCAAGGAAACGACCGTCCGCAAGGCCTACGACATCCGCACCGAGGGCTTCGGTGAGGGCAGCAACGGCGTGCTGAACATCGCGGTCGACCTGACCGAGGTGCCCGAGGACAAGCGGGACGCCGCGCTGACCGCGCTGCGCCAGAAGATCGCGTCCTACCCGGACATGGATTACCTGACCGCGACCATGCCGAGTCCGGACGGCGCGGGTGCGATGTTCAACGGCGTGCCCAAGTCGGGCCCGAACGAGCAGGTCACCAAGGACCTGGTCAAGCACGCACGAGACGCCGAGGGCGACTTCAAGTCCGAGTACGGCATGGAATACGGCGTCACCGGCGCGACGGCGATCTTCGCCGATGTCGACAACGTGCTGCTCGGCAAGATCGTGCCGTACCTGGCCATCGTGGCCGGCGCCGCGTTCCTGCTGCTGATCCTGGTGTTCCGCTCGATCCTGGTGCCGCTGACGGCGGCGCTCGGCTTCCTGCTGTCGATGGCGGCGACCTTCGGCGCGACCGTGCTCATCTTCCAGGAGGGCGCGTTCGGGCTGATCAAGGATCCGCAGCCGATCATCAGCTTCCTGCCGATCATGCTGATCGGCCTGGTCTTCGGCTTGGCCATGGATTACCAGGTGTTCCTGGTGACCCGTATGCGCGAGGAATTCGTGCACGGCAAGTCGGCCAAGGAAGCCATGATCAGCGGCTACCACCACGGTGCCCGCGTGGTCACCGCCGCCGCGGTCATCATGGTCTCGGTGTTCGGCGGCTTCATGCTGATGCCCGACGCGACGGCGAAGTCGATGGGCTTCGCGCTGGCCGCGGGCGTGCTGTTCGACGCGTTCATCGTCCGCATGGTGCTGATCCCGTCGCTGCTGGTGCTGATGGGCAAGTGGTCCTGGTGGATCCCGAAGTGGCTGGACCGGATCCTGCCGGACATCGACGTCGAGGGCACCAAGCTGCAAGGCCTGCAGCAGAAGTCGGTGGAACTGACGAAGGAGCCGGTCGGCGTAAGCTGATCCCGGCCTGACAGCGCTCGGCCCCGCACCTGCTTCAGGGGCGGGGCCGAGTGCGTTTCCCCTTCATAACAGGTGCTCTACAGGTGTCCTCAGTTCTTGATCTTGAGCGCCGTCCGCAGCAGACTCAGCAGCAAAGTTCTGTTCTTCAGCTCGGTTTTTCACCGGTGCTCTCGAACCGGTGTGGCGTGTCCCGGCTCGATCCGATCACCGCGAGGAGAATCCGTGTCCGTATGGCTGTATCGGTGGGGAAAGTTCGCTTTCCGCCGTAAATGGGTGGTGCTGCCCGTCTGGCTTCTGCTCTTCCTGATCCTCGGCGTGCTCGGCAACGGGCTCAAGGAGCCGATGAGCAACGACTTCAGCATGCCGAACCTGCCCTCGGAGCGGGCGACGGACATCCTCGACAAGCACTTCCCCGGGATGTCGGAAGGGTTCAAGTTCGACGCCGTCACCGGCACCTATGTGATCGGCGCGCCCGCCGGGCAGAAGCTCACCGACCCGGCCAACCAGGCCGCGATCGCGGATTTGATCGGCAAGGTCGGGCAGCTCGGGATCGTCGACCACAGCAAGCCCATCGTCGACCCGATCGCGGCGACCGAGAAGCTGGGCTGCCTGGTCCCGGACGCCGATCCGAGCAAGTGCAGCGGCGCCCCGCTCAACGTGCTGAACAAGACCGCGCCCGACACGGTCGCCTTCTTCAGCGTGCCGTTCACCATCACCGACTTCACCAAGGTCACCGCGGACGATCGCAAGGCGGCCTACGACGCGGCCGACTCGGCTCGCGCGGCCGGGCTGACGGTCGAGATGAGCGGCTCCATCGCGATGGAGCAGGAGATGCCGAGCGGCAAATCCGAGATGATCGGCATGGGTGTGGCGTTCATCGTCATGATGATCACCTTCGGCGCGATCGTGGCGGCCTTCGTCCCGATCGTCACCGCGATCGTCGGGCTCGGCGCGGCCACCTCGCTGATCTTCCTCGGCACCTCGGTGCTGTCGGTGCCCAGCTTCACCACCTTCCTGGCCACGATGATCGGCATCGCGCTCTCCATCGATTACGCGCTGTTCATCGTCTCGCGCTACAAACACGAACTGGCGGTACAGAATTCGCCGGAGGAGGCGGCCGGCGTCGCGCTCGGCACGGCCGGCTCCGCGGTGGTGTTCGCCGGTCTGACCGTGATCATCGCCCTGGTCGGCCTGAGCATCGTCGGGGTCCGGTTCCTGACCTTCATGGGCCTGGGCGGCGCGGTCGCGGCGGCGTTCGCGGTGCTCACCGCCATCACGCTGATGCCCGCGCTGCTCGGCGCGCTCGGGCGCTTCCTGTTCAAGCCGAAGCTGCCGTTCATCGCCAAGGACGATCCCGAGGACGACAACGTCGTCAGCGTCGGCACCCGCGTCGCCCGCGTGATCGCCAAGGCGCCCTGGGTGACGCTCGTGCTCAGCATCGTGATCCTGGGCCTGCTGGCCGCGCCCGCCGCCGGCCTGAACCTGGGCCTGCCCGGCGAGGACAGCATGCCCAAGACCTCCACCGTCCGTAAGGCCTACGACCTGCGCACCGAGGGCTTCGGCCCGGGCAGCAACGGCGTCCTGCAGGTGGCCGTCGACCTGAGCAATGTGCCCGAGGATCGCCGCGTGCCGGCGCTGACCGCGCTGCACGACAAGCTCGCGTCCTACTCGGACATGGACTACGTGACCGAGCCGACGATGAGCCAGGACGGCAGCGGCGCGCTGATCGAGGGCGTGCCGAAGGACGGCCCGAATGCCAAGGGCACCAAGGATCTGGTGTCGGAGGCGCGCGATGCCGAGGCGCAGCTGAAATCCGAGTACGGGATGGAATACGGCATCACCGGCACCACGGCGATCTACGCCGATATCGACCACGTGCTGCTCAGCAAGATCGTGCCCTACCTGGCGATCGTGGCCGGTGCGGCGTTCCTGCTGCTGATCGCGGTGTTCCGTTCGGTCCTGGTGCCGTTGACCGCGGCGCTGGGCTTCCTGCTCTCGATGGCGGCGACCTTCGGCGCGACCGTGCTGATCTTCCAGGACGGCAAGTTCGGTCTGATCAAGGATCCGCACGCGATCGTCAGCTTCCTGCCGATCATGCTGATCGGCCTGGTCTTCGGCCTGGCCATGGATTACCAGGTGTTCCTGATGACCCGCATGCGCGAGGAATTCGTGCACGGCAAGTCACCGACCCAGGCCGTGATCAACGGCTACCACCACGGCGCCCGCGTGGTCACCGCGGCCGCGATCATCATGATCTCGGTGTTCGGTTCGTTCCTGCTGGAGACCGACGCCACGGCCAAGTCGATGGGCTTCGCGCTGGCGATCGGCGTGCTGCTGGACGCGTTCCTGGTTCGCATGGTGCTGATTCCGTCGCTGCTGGTGCTGCTGGGCAAGTGGGCCTGGTGGATGCCGAAGTGGCTGGACAAGATCGTGCTGAACATCGATATCGAGGGCACGAAACTGCGTGAGTTGCAGGATCATTCGGCGCGGCAGGCGGCGCCGGGCCAGCCGATACCCTGACCCGGGCAAACACCGAGCCCCGCATGCCATCGGCATGCGGGGCTCGGTGCTATCCCCGGGTTACTGGCTCGGTTGTGGCAGGTGGCACTGGCCGACCGTCGGCTTCATGCCCAGGTAGTTCAGCGGTCCGGTGACGGCAGTCAGAGCGATGGTGCCGAATCCGGAGCAGGTGATCGGGCCGTTCGTGAAATAACCACGCTGACCAGCGGCGAAGAGACCGATAACCAGCCAGGCCATGAGCAGGACACTCACTATTCGAGCGGGTAGACCGCGCTCACGCTCCGGTCGCCCATAGGCAGCACGATCTCGCATGGCTATCGCCTCCCTTGCTTGTCTCGAGCCTACCCGGGCGGCCGTGACCAGCAGGTGTTTATCGGCAAATAGCAAACGCCCGGCTACCGAAGTCGGTAGCCGGGCGTCATCCCGTAGAGATGGTCTACGGGCTGGGTTGGGGCACGTTGCAATCGTCGACCTTGGGGTTCACGCCCAGGTAGTTGAGCGGCCCCGCGACCACGGTCACCACGATCGTGCCGAATCCGGCGCAGTTGACCGGCCCGCTGTCGAAGTAGTCTCGCTGAGCCGCGGCGACCACGCCGATCAGCAGCCAGATCAGAACGATGATGCTTCCGATTCTCATGTAACTCTCGCGCTTCTTCTAGAGCGGACCGCCGAGCGACGCTTCTGCGCGACGCTCCTTCCCGCTTCCATCCGGTGGGCGATATACCCACCGGAACGCGATTTATCCGAAACTTCGTACCGAAAATGATCGAGCTCCTTGACCTCGACATTACTTCAGGTTGTTGACTGGCTCCCATGGACGTCGCGCGGCTCGGTCACCCGGAAAATCAGTGGCCCACAGCCCGCCGCTTTGACACCCTGAGATGTCGGACCCCAGTGGGAACATCACGGGCGTCGCGTTCTTGACACCGCAAACCACCAACCCGAGGGGGAGCTTTGTCACTCGCACTGGAGATACCTGCCGCCGAATCGGAAGGCGACAGACTCCCGCGGCCGGGCACCACCAAGCCACATGGCCGCCTCTACTCCTTGCGCCGGTTCGGGCCGTACGTGCGGCCGCACCGATCGGCGCTGCTCGCGGCTACCGGTTTGGCGCTGCTGAGCGCCCTCACCGCGATCGTCATCCCGGTGGTGATCGCCCGGATCATCGACGGGCCCCTGGCCCGGCGCGATTTCGCCGGTGTGCTCGCACCGGTGGGCCTGGTGCTGGTGCTCGGGCTGCTGGAGGCGCTCGGCGTCTGGGGGCGGCGCTGGCTGGTCTCCAAGCCGGCCACCCAGGTCGAGATCACCATGCGCGCCAAGATCTTCCGTAAGTTGCAGGCGCTGGCGATCGGCCGGCACGACGCCTGGGAGTCCGGGCAGCTGCTCTCGCGCGCGGTCGACGATATGGCCACGATGCGCAAGTTCATCGCCTTCGTCGGGCCGTTCCTGCTGATCCACATGGTGCTCATTCCGGTCGGCATGGTGGTGCTGGTCGTGCTCAACTGGCAGATCGGGCTGCTGTTCGTGCTCATCGCCATCCCGCTGACCTGGTTCTGCATGCGCTTCGAGCGCAAGTACGCGGTGGCCTCGCGCCGCTCCCAGGACCAATCCGGTGACCTGGCCACCACCGCCGAGGAATCGGCGCAGGGCGTGCGGGTGCTCAAGGCCTTCGGCCGCGGCGCGTTCTTCGGCGGCCGCTTCACCGCGCAGTCGCGTGAACTGCAGCAGACCGAGCTGCTGAAGGTGCGCCTGGACGCGAACCTGTGGTCGGCCATGGTGGCGGTGCCGCAGCTGGTGATCGCGTTCGCGCTGGGTTACGGCGCCTTCGCGGTGGCGCACGGCTGGATGACGCTCGGCACGCTGGTCGCCTGCATCACGCTGGCCAACTTCCTGCAGTGGCCGATCATCTGGACCGGGTTCCTGCTCGCCGAGTGGAACGACGCCCGCACCGCGGCGGATCGCTACTGGGAGATCATCGATACGCCGATCGACATCACCGATCCGCCGGATCCGGTGCCGCTGCCCGAGCGGGTCCAGGGCGAATTGCGGTTGGCCGGTGTGCGGTTCGGCTTCACCGGCGACGCCGATCCGGTGCTGGAAGACATCTCGCTCACCGTGCGCCCCGGGGAGACGGTCGCGCTGGTCGGCGCGACCGGCAGCGGAAAGACCGCGCTGCTCAACCTGATTCCGCGGCTCTACGACGTGACCGGCGGCGTGATCAGCATCGACGGCATCGATATCGCCGCGCTGCGGGTGGCCGACCTGCGCTCGCTGGTGTCGGTGGCCTTCGAGGAGCCGGTGCTGTTCTCCGCGAGCGTGCGCGAGAACGTGGCCCTGGGCGACCCGGATGCCACCGACGCGGACGTGCGGCGCGCCCTCGACGTCGCGCAGGCCACCGAGTTCGTGGACAACCTGCCCTGGGGCCTGGACACCCGGATCGGCGAGCAGGGCATGAGCCTGTCCGGCGGCCAGCGCCAGCGCCTTGCCCTGGCCCGGGCGGTGCTGAACGGCAAGAACGGCCGGGTCATGGTGCTCGATGATCCGCTCTCGGCGCTCGATGTGGAGACCGAGGAGCGGGTGCAGGAGCGGCTGCGCACGGTGCTGGCCGGCGCCACCACACTGCTTGTCGCACACCGGCCTTCGACGGCGGCCCTGGCCGACCGGGTCGCGGTGCTCGCCGACGGGCGGATCGCCGCCGAGGGCACGCACGACCAGTTGCTGCGCACCAGTGCGCTGTATCGCGAATTGATGGGAGGTGAATAGGCCATGAGCACGGAAACGATCGACACGAAAGACACCGCGGCGGAGTCGTCACGGCGCGACGAGGTCGCGGACTGGCGCGGTATCGCCAGTGAGGACAAAGAGGTCACCGCGACCGGCAACCTGGTGCTGGCCGAACGTTCCCGGCGGCTGCTGCTCGAGCTGGTCCGGCCCTACCGCGGGCAGGCGATCCTGGCCCTGGTCCTGATCGTGGTGGACAACGCCGCCAAGGTCGCGGGCCCGCTGTTCATCGCCTACGGCCTGGACACCGCGATCACGCAGGGCGGCAAGGGCAACTGGGCGCCGCTGATCTGGACCGTGGCCGGATATCTCGGCACGGTCGCGCTCAGCATGGGCACCACCTTCGTCTTCCTGCGGGTGTCCGGAAGGCTCAGTCAGAACGTGCTTTTCGACCTGCGGGTGCGCTCGTTCACGCACGTGCAGCGGCTCAGCGTGGCCTTCCACGAGAAGTACACCTCCGGCAAGGTGGTGGCCCGGCTCACCGGTGACATCGAAACCCTGCAGGAGCTGCTGGAGAGCGCGCTGAACCAGGCGCTGAGCGCGATCCTGTCCGTGGTGACCATCGCGGCGATCCTGATCTACCTGGATCGCACGCTCGCCACCATCGTGCTGGTCGGCTTCGTGCCGCTGCTGCTGGTCACCCGCTGGGCCCAGCGGCGCCAGCGGGCCGGCTACCGCAAGACCCGCGGCGCCATCGCGAAAGTCGTGGTGCAGTTCGTGGAATCGATGGGCGGCATGCGCGCGGTCCAGGCGTTCCGGCGCGAGCAGCGCAACGAATCGGTGCTGGCCGTGGAGGACGCGACCTACCGGCAGGCGACCATCTCGGCCATGCGCGGCATGGGCGATTACGCCGGGCTCACCCGGCTGCTGGGCAATCTGACCACGGTCGTGGTGATCGTGGTCGGCGCCTGGCAGGTGATCGAGGGCAATCTCGCGGTCGGCGTGCTCGCGGCCTACCTGCTGTACCTCACCGAGTTCTACGGTCCGCTCGACGAACTCGCCCAGGTCTTCAACTCCTATCAGTCGGCCGCGGCGGCGCTGGAGAAGATCTCCGGCGTGCTGGAGGAGGAGCCGTCCGTGCCGGAGCCGAAAACGCCGGTGCCGCTGGACAAAGCGGCCGGCGCGGTCCGGATGGACAAGGTGTGGTTCGGCTACGCGGCCGGGTCGAAGCCGGTCGAGCTGCCCGACGAGCCGGCGGCGACCGGCGTGCGGCCGGCGAAGTCCGGCGGATCCGAGCGGGCGGCCACCGCGGTACTGCCGGAGTTCGACCTGGAGCTGCCCGCGGGCCAGGTCGTGGCCCTGGTCGGCGCGACCGGTGCCGGAAAGTCGACGCTGGCCAAGCTGCTGACCCGGTTCTACGACCCGTCCGGCGGGACCGTCACCCTCGACGGTGTGGACCTGCGCGACATCGCGGACACCGATCTGCGCCGCAACGTCGTCATGGTGACGCAGGAGGCGTACCTGTTCTCCGGGTCCGTGGCCGACAACATCCGGCTCGGCCGCCCCGGCGCCACCGACGCCGAGGTGTACGCGGCGGCCCGGGCGGTCGGGCTGTACGACTTCGTCGCGGCGCTCCCCCAGGGCTTCGGCACCGATGTGAAGAAGCGCGGCGGGCGGTTGTCGGCGGGCCAGCGGCAGCTGGTCGCGTTCGCGCGGGTGTTCCTGGCCGATCCGGCGGTGATCGTGCTGGACGAGGCCACCTCCAGCCTGGACATCCCCAGCGAGCGGCTGGTCCAGCGGGCGCTGGAGACGGTGCTGCACGGCCGGACCGCGGTGATCATCGCGCACCGGCTGTCCACCGTGGCGATCGCCGACCGGGTGCTGGTGCTCGAACACGGCCGGATCGTCGAGGACGGCGCGCCCGCCGAGTTGATCGGCGGCAACGGCCGGTTCGCCGGCCTGCACGCGGCCTGGCGCGAGTCGCTCGTGTGAGGGAAAGCGCCAGGTGTGCCGCGCCCGGCCCCGGGGTTGGCCGGGCGCGGCACGGCTGGTCCGCCCGGCTCGGTGCGGGCCGGTGTGATGCGGTCCAGCTCTGCTCCTCGTCGCTCGTCGCTTACGGTAGGTAGGTGACCAACCCAGCCCCTGGCTCCGGCAACGCCTCCCGCTGGCCGGCGATGCTCACGTGGCGCGCGCACAACGCGACGCGGATGGAGTCGGTGCGCGTGACGCTCAACGGCAACCGCATCCGCGCCGCCGGCCGCATGATCGGCGGCGGCTGCGACGAACATCCCGCCTTCAGCGCCTCCTACGACCTGGTCACCGACGAGAACGGCGTCACCAAGCGGTTGTCGCTGCGCACCACCACCCCGGCCGGTGAGCGGCATGCCTCGCTCGCCCGCGACGAGGAGAACTACTGGCTGGTCGACGCCGGCGGCAGCCATGTGCGCTCCACCTTCGCCGGGGCGCTGGATGTCGACGTGGTGCTGAGCCCGTTCTTCAACACCCTGCCCATCCGCCGCTTCGGGTTGCAGAACGCGGTGCAGGATGTGCAGGTCCCGGTCGTCTACGTGCGGCTGCCGGATCTGCTGGTGCAGGAAGCCAGCCTCACCTACAGCAGCGGGCCGAACGGCATCAACGTGCTGTCACCGGTTTCCAGCGCGACCGTCACCGTCGATGCCGACGGCTTCGTCCTGGACTACCCGGGTCTCGCCGAGCGCATCTGACCCCGCGCCGGTCAGGGCAGCTCGGTCAGCGCTCCCCCGCGCTGTCCGGCGTCACGCAGGGCCTCGAGCCAACCGTGGTCGCCCGGAGTCACACCGGTGATTTCCCAGCGCTGCGCGGTCTCGTAATCCTGACGCCCGTCGTGCCCGGCTTCGACGAGGTCGGCGAGCGAACCGTCCGCGCGCAGGCCGTCGCGGGCGGCGGTCAGCACGGCCAGGGTGTCGTCGAGCACTTCGAGCAGCGCCGTGGCGTTCGGTTCACAGATGGCCCGGACCAGGTCGGGCGCGGTGCCCGCGACGCGCGTCCCGTCCCGGAAGGAGCCCGCCGCCAGGCCGAGCGCCAGCGGCCCGCCGGCCGCGCCGCTGACGGCCAGCGCCTCGGCCAGCACGTGCGGCAGGTGCGAGATGCGCGCGACCGCGCGATCGTGGTCCGCGGCGACGACGGGCACGACCACCGAGCCGCAGTCCAGCGCCAGCCCGGCCACCCGGCGCCACGGCTGCGCGTGTGTGCCCTCGTCCACGCCGACCGCCCAGACCGCGCCCTGGAACAGCTCGGGAAATGTTGCCGCCCAACCGGATTCGGAGGTACCGGCCATCGGATGCCCGCCCACGTAGTGCGCCGCCAGCCCGTGCTCGCGCACCGCCGCCAGCACCGGCCCCTTCACGCTGACCACATCGGTGAGCGGGCACTTCGGCGCGTAGCTGGCGATCGCGCTCAGCATGGCGCCGACGGCGGGCATCGGCACCGCGATCACGATCAGCGCGCCGGCCTCGGCAGCCCGGTGCAGTGTGCCCACCAGGTCGGAAGTCACCTCGAAACCGTCGGCCCGGGCAGCCGCGGCGCCGTCCTCGGAGCGGTTGTAGGCCCAGACCCGGTAGCCCGCGGCAGTGGCGGCGCGCACCAGGGATCCACCGATCAAGCCGGTCCCGAGCACGCAAACGGGAAGCTTCGGGTCAGGGGTCATCGGAACAGATTGGCATACGACTTCAACATTTCGGCCTAGGCCGACTACCGTTGCGACCATGGCAGCACAGCGCTCGGGCACGAACAGTGCGGCGTCGGAAGATTATGACGCCGTGGAAGGGTTCGCCGTGGCGGTGGTCCGGGAAGAAGGCAAGTGGCGGTGTAGCCCGCTGAGCGAGGCGGCACTGGGCAGCTTGTCCACCGCGGAGACCGAGTTGAAGGCTTTGCGCAGCTCGGGCGCGGTCTTCGGGCTGCTCGACGTGGACGACGAATTCTTCATCGTGCTGCGGCCCGCGCCGAGCGGCACCCGGCTGCTGGTCTCGGACGCGACCGCCGCGATCGACTACGACATCGCCGCGGACGTGCTCGAGGCCCTGAACGTCGAGATCCCCGATATCGACCCGGACGAGCTCGACGACGTCGACCCCTGGGAGGAGGGCGATCTCGGCGTGCTGGCCGATCTGGGTCTGCCGGAGCCGGTGCTGAGCGTCATCCTCGCCGACACCGATCTCTACCCGGACGAGCAGCTGTCGATGATCGCGCAGCGCCTCGGTTTCGACGCCGAACTCTCGGCGGTCCTGGACAAATTGCCGCGTTGACCGAACGCATTCCCGGCGCGGTTCCCTCCGACGCCGAGATGGTGCGCGCCGCGCTCGACGCGGCCGCGGCCGCCGATCCCCGGGATGTTCCGGTCGGCGCGGTCGTCTTCGACGCGTCCGGCCGGGAGCTCGCGCGGGCGGCCAACGCGCGCGAGGCGCTCGGCGACCCCACCGCGCACGCCGAGGTGCTGGCGCTGCGCGCGGCCGCCCGGGTGCACGGGGACGGCTGGCGGCTCGAAGGCGCCACCCTGGCCGTCACCCTCGAGCCCTGCACGATGTGCGCGGGCGCGCTCGTCCTGGCCCGCGTCGACCGGGTCCTGTTCGGCGCCTGGGAACCCAAGACCGGCGCCGTCGGCTCGCTCTGGGACGTGGTCCGCGACCGTCGCCTCAACCACCGCCCGCAGGTCCGCGGCGGCATCCTGGAGGCCGAGTGCGCCGCCGTCCTCGCAACCTTCTTCACTCGCCAGCGGTGACCGACCTCACCGCATTTCGCCAGCTCCCCACCGTTTTCCAGGCGATTTAGCGATCCGCCCGCTCTCCGGTATGGTTGTCGGCGGTGGCGTGTCCGAGCGGCCTAAGGAGCACGCCTCGAAAGCGTGTGAGGGGTAACCCCCCTCCGAGGGTTCAAATCCCTCCGCCACCGCCAAAAAGCCCCGCCCTGTTCGCAGGTGCGGGGCTTTTTCACGTGTGCTCCCACAACTAGCGAAGCCCCGGCGCGGACGCCGGGGCTTCGGGGTGGTGCGGGTCAGCGGGCGCCGGCGCGTTCCGGCTCGCGCTCGACCGCGTCCGGGAACGCCTGCTGCTGGTAGCCGCCGCGCAGGGTGCCTTCCAGGTAGGCGGTGCGGCAGGCGCGGCGGGCGATCTTGCCGCTGGAGGTGCGGGGAATCGAACCGGCCGGGACCAGCAGCACGTCGCGGACGGTGACGCCGTGCCGCTGCGAGATCGCGGCGCGCACGGTGTCGGCGACCGGCGCCGGGTCGAGTTTGGCTGCGCCCGTACCGCGTTCGGCGACGACGACGAGTTGCTCGGAGGTGTCGTCGGCGTCGAACTTCAGGCCGGAGTGGCTGCCCTGGTCGAAGACCAGCGCGGGCAACTGGTTGGCGGGCACGGAGAAGGCGGCGATGAAACCCGGCCGCAGCGCCGTACTCGCCTCCTGCGCGGAGTATTCGAGATCCTGCGGGTAGTGATTGCGGCCGTCGACGATGACCAGATCCTTGACCCGGCCGGTGATGTAGAGCTCGCCGTCGACGTAGGCGCCGAAATCGCCGGTGCGCATCCAATCAGCCTCGGGCGCGGTGCCTTTGGCGTGACTTTCCGGCTGCCGGACCTCGAGCTTGTTGCGGAAGGTCTCTTCGCTCTCCTCTGGCCGGCCCCAGTAGCCGATGCCCATGTTCTCGCCGTGCAGCCAGATCTCGCCGACCTCGCCGTCGGCGCGTTCGGCGCCGGTCTCGGGATCCACGATGACGGCCCACTGCGACAGCGCGACATAGCCGCAGGAGACCTGCGCGATCGCGTTGTCGGCAGTGGGATCGGTCTCGGTCATCCGGCCCGCGTTGAGCTCGTTGCGGTCGACATAGACGACCTTGGCCTCGTCCTCGGCCTTGGTGGCCGAGACGAACAGCGTGGCCTCGGCCATGCCGTAGCAGGGCTTGATCGCGGTCGCGGGCAGGCCGTAGGGCATGAAGGCCTCGTTGAACTTCTTCATCGAGGACATCGAGACCGGCTCGCTGCCGTTGATCAGCCCGATGACGTTGGACAGGTCGAGTTCCTCGCCGGCCTTGGGCAGGCCGCGCGCGGCGGCATGCTCGAACGCGAAATTGGGCGCGGCCGCGAAGGTTCCGGCGCCGTCGGAGACCGCGGCCAGTTCCTTGATCCAGCGGTAGGGCCGCCGCACGAACGCGCTCGGCGACATGATGGTGATGAACCCGCCGCCGATGGTCGGCAGGATGACGCACAGCAGGCCCATGTCGTGGAACAGCGGCAGCCAGGTGACGCCGCGCGAATTCTCCTTCACGCCAATGGCATCGATCATCTGCAGCAGGTTGGTGCCGACGGCGCGGTGGGTGATCTCCACGCCGGCCGGCGTCCGGGTGGACCCGGAGGTGTACTGCAGATAGGCGACGTTGTCGATGTTGATGTCCGGGCGGACCCAGCTCTCACCGACGCCGGCCGGGATGGCGTCGACGGCGATGATGCGCGGGCGCTGCGGAGCGGGTAAGTGCCGGAAGAAGTTCCGCACGCCCGCCGCCGAGGTGGACACCGTCAGGATCGCCGCCGGCGTGCAGTCGCCGAGCACGGCGTGCAGCCGGTCGGTGTGCCCCTGCTCCTCCGGATCGAACAGCGGCACCGCGATATTGCCCGCGTAGACGGCGGCGAAAATCGACACCACATAGTCCAGGCCCTGCGGCGCGAGCACCGCGACCCGGTCGCCCGGCTGCGAAACCTGTTGCAGCCGTGCGGCTACCGCGCGCAGCCGGACACCGAACTCACGCCAGGTGAGGTCCTGGTACTCGCCGTCGCGCTCACGTGAGTAGTCGATGTAGCGGTAGGCGAGGGCGTCGCCGTTCTCCGCGCTGTGCTTGTCGACGAAGTCGATCAGGGTTTTGTCCCCGAGGATTTTGATATTGCCCTGTTCGTCCAGATAGTCGTCAAAGGTCTCGCCGATCATCGCTTTTTTCCTTCATCCAACGCACGCACCGGGAGTGCCGTGACACCGAACACAGATCGACCATGGAGCGCCGGGAAGGTTAGCAGGTTACGCCCCGATAGTCATTCCGCCTGGACATAACTCAGCGTCTCCCGTCTAGTACCGCCCGAAGGTGAGGGCGACGTTGTGGCCACCGAAACCGAACGAGTTGTTCACCGCGTAGTCGATACGACCCGGCCGGGCCTGACCCTTGACGATGTCGAGATCGACGTTCGGATCCTGGTTCTCCAGATTCAGCGTCGGCGGGACGATGCTGTCGCGCACGCTGAGCACGGTGAGCACCGACTCCAGGGCGCCGACCGCGCCGATCGAGTGGCCCAGCGCCGACTTGGGCGCGTAGACCGAGGCGTGGTTGCCGATCGCCTTGCTGATCGCGTTCGCCTCGGCGGTGTCGCCGATCGGGGTGGCGGTGGCGTGCGCGTTGATGTGCTGAACGTCGTGCTTGGTGATGCCGGCGGTCTGCAGCGCGCGGGTGATCGCGCGGGCCGCGCCGGAACCCTCGGGATCCGGTGCGACCAAGTGGAATCCGTCGCTGGTGACGCCCGCGCCGAGCAGCCGCGCGTGGATCGTGGCGCCGCGCGCTTTGGCGTGCGCCTCGGTCTCGATCACCATCATGGCGCCGGCTTCACCGAAGACGAAGCCGTCGCGGTCCATGTCGAAGGGGCGCGAGGCGGCCTTCGGGTCGTGGTTGCGGGTGCTCATGGCGCGCATCATGGTGAACGCCGCGATCGGCACCGCCTGGATGGAGCCCTCCACGCCGCCGGTGACCACCATGTCGGCGTCGCCCATCACGATCATCTTCCAGGCGTTGGCGATCGCCTCCGACCCCGACGAGCAGGCCGAGACCGGCGTGCACGCGCCGGCGCCGGCGCCGAGTTCCAGGCTGACGCAGGATGCCGCGCCGTTGGGCATGATCCACTGCACCGCAAGCGGATTGACCCGGCGATAGCCGCCGTTCTGCATCTTGTCGCGCTGGTCGATGATCGCCTCGGCCCCGCCGAGTCCGGTGCCGATGGAGACGCCGAGGCGGGTCTTGTCCACCTCGGGACTGCCCGCGTTGCGCCAGACCTCCCGGCCCAGCACCGTCGCCATCTGCTCGACGTAGGCCAGTCTGCGCGCCTCACCCGGCGCGAGGTCGGCGGCCGGCGAGACCTTGAGGTGCCCGCCGATCCGGACCGGCAGCCCGAACTGCTCGATGAACGAGTCTTCCAGCACGTCGATCCCGCTCTCGCCGCTGAGCAGGCCCTTCCAGGTCGAATCGACGTCGCCGGCGATCGAGGTGGTCGCGGCGAGGCTGGTCACGACGACATCGGGAAAGTTGCCGAACTTGGTGGACGGAATCTGCATGAGGCTCGCTCTCCTGGCATCACGGGTGGGACCGGTGGAACTGCGCGGGAAGATCGGCAAAGCGCCGCAAGCCTAGAACGGCTGGGGCCGAATCGAATTATCGGGGAGGGTGAGCTAATCCGCAGCAAGACACGCAACCTGGTACGGGCGTACCGGCCGGGCCGTGCTCGGCGCACACTGTCGCGCAGTGCCGCGACGGCTCGAGTAACGTGCACACCGCGCACGGCGGTGGTGGATCGCGGCGGCTGAAAGGTGGACAGTGACGGGCGGGCGGATGGTCGGGCTGTTCGCCGGGATCGGCGGGCTGGAACTCGGCCTCGGCAGGCACGGCTGGCAGACCGAGCTGCTCTGCGAAATCGACCGGGGCGCGCAGGGCGTGCTCGCCGCGCATTTTCCCGAGGTCGAGCTGCATTCCGACGTCACCCGGCTGCGCGCGCTCCCGGCGGGAACCGATTTGGTGGCGGCCGGCTTCCCGTGCCAGGACCTGTCGCAAGCCGGGCGCACCGCGGGCATCACCGGGTCGCGTTCCGGGCTCGTCGACGAGGTCTTCCGGCTGGTGCGCCGCAAACGCGGCCCGCGCTGGCTGCTCATCGAAAACGTGCCGTTCATGCTGCAGCTGGGCCGCGGGGCGGCGATGCGGCACATCACCGGCGTGCTGGAGGAGCTCGGCTACACCTGGGCTTACCGGGTGGTGGACGGGCGCGCGTTCGGGTTGCCGCAGCGGCGCCAGCGCGTGCTGATGCTGGCCTCGCGCACCGAGGACCCGCGCCCGGTGCTGTTCGGCGCCGATGCCGGGCCGCGGGAAGTCGGTGATCCGCACCGGGATCCGTGCGGTTTCTATTGGACCGAGGGGGTGCGCGGGCTGGGCTGGGCGGTCAACGCGGTGCCCACGCTGAAGGGCGGTTCGGCGCTGGGGATCGCGAGTCCGCCGGCGGTCCGGCTGCCGTCCGGCGAGCTGGTGACGCCCGGCCTGATCGACGGGGAACGGTTGCAGGGATTCGCCGCCGGCTGGACCGCGCCCTCGACCGAGGTGCCGGGCGTGCGGCCCGGGCATCGGTGGAAGCTGGTCGGCAACGCGGTGAGCGTGCGAATGGCCGAGTGGATCGGCTCGCGACTGGCGGCGCCCGAGGGTGATTTTCCCAGAGGCTTGCCGCTGTCGGAGAGCACGGCGTGGCCGACGGCGGCATGGGGTCGAGCAGGGGTTGCTCAACGTATGCCAGTGTCCACCTGGCCGGTGCACCAGCCCTATGAGGACCTGAAGAACTATCTCGCCGATTCCAAGCTGCTCTCGGCCCGGGCCACGGCCGGCTTCCTGCGCCGCACCACCATGGGCAACCTGCGTTTCCCGCCCGGTTTCCTCGATGACGTGCACAGCCACCTCGAGCGCATGCAGCCCTGAGCGGCGCTGCGTAACTTGGTAGGCGATGACCAGGCCCCCGACCGACGCGGCGACCAGTGCGCGCATGGCGCGCCAGCGCCGCAGCGATACCAAACCCGAACTGGCACTGCGCAAAGAGCTGCACCGGCGCGGGCTGCGCTATTTCGTCGATCGCGCGCCCCTGCGGGGCCAGCGGCGACGGGCCGACGTGGTGTTCCCGCGGTTACGCGTCGCGGTCTATGTCGACGGATGTTTCTGGCACCGCTGTCCGCGGCACGCGACGGATCCGAAGAACAATGCCGAATGGTGGGCGGCCAAACTGGCCGGCAATGTGACGCGCGACCGGGCCACCGACGCGGCGCTGATCGCCGCGGGCTGGCAGGTGGTCCGGATCTGGGAGCACGAGGACCCGGCCACGGCGGCCGATCGGGTCCAGGCCGCGATCGGGCGATGAACTACCGGCGGCGGCGCTGCTGGACCAGGTTGGTGGGTGCGTGGGTCGCCAGATAACCGGAAACCACCATGGCCGCCATGACCGTGAGCCCGGCGAAGGCGGAAATCAGACCGTTCATTGTTGGAACACTCCTCTTCTGCTTACCCCTGTGATCCAGTCCAGAATCCGCCCTGAACCTGGCAGAACTCTGAGGCGGGCATGGCAGAGAGGTGCGAATACGCCATTGATACCGAAACGTGCGGTCTGTTTCTGGGCTGTCACCGGCCGAGTGCCCGAGAATGGACCCCGTGACCGATAGCCGAGAGATAGCTCACCTACGGCGGAGGGTCGTCCCGTTGGCCATGGCCGTGGCGCTCGTGCTGGCCGGCCTCTGCTATTCGTCCTGGCTGCTGGAGTTCGTCCTGCCCGTGCACGCCGACCCGGTCAACAGCTTCCTGAGCGAACTCGACGCCGAGGGCAAGCCCTACCGCTGGGTGTTCTCCACCGGTGACAAGATCACCGCGACCCTGCTGATCCCCACCGCGCTGGCCGGGCTCTGGTTGTTCCCCAGACGCGCGCTCACCACCGTCGGCTGGGTCGCGCTGCTCTGCTTCAGCGCGTCGACCATCGCCGACGTCCTGCTGCCGCTGCACGACTGCGGCACCCCGGGCGCGCCCGCGTGCGCGGAGAAGGCGCTGTTCCCGCAGCTGCACCAGCCGCATGCGCTGTCCAGCACGCTGGCCGTCACCTCGATCGCGGTCGCGGTCTTCGCGTTCAGTCTCGCCGCCTTCCGTTACCGGCCGCACTGGCGGATCCTGCGCGAACTCGGGCTGGTCTTCCTGATCCTCGGCGCGCTGGCGACCGTCTGGATGCTGGTGGCCGACAACCTCTCCGGCGACTACGCCCTCGGCATCGCCCAGCGCATCCAGGTCGGGGCGATGTCACTGTGGCTGGCCGCGCTCGGCATCGCCGTGTTGCGCGAGGCCCGGGATGACATGCTGACACCGTGAGTGATCGTGTGAACATCTCCTCGGAGTCGGATTTCGAAGACGTCGTCGGCTATTCGCGCGCGGTGCGGATCGGGAACGTCATCGCGGTCAGCGGCAGCACCGCGGCCGCGCCCGGCGGCACCGCGATCGGCGGTGACGATATCGGCGAGCAGGCCCGAGAAGCCTTGCGGCGCATCGCTACCGCCCTCGGCGAGGCCGGTGCGAGCCTGTCCGATGTCATCCGCACCCGGATCTTCGTCACCGATATCGCGCGCTGGCCGGAGGTGGCCGCGGCACACCGCGAGTTCTTCGGCGAGATCAAACCGGCGGCCTCGATGTACGAGGTGCGGGCCTTCATCACCCCGGCGCTGCTGGTGGAGATCGAAGCCGACGCCGTCCTCGGCGGCTAGCGCCTACTTCCAGGCGGGCAGCGCGGGCAGTTCGCCGGTCAGGCCGGCGCCGGCCGAGCGCCCGAGCAGCCAGGCGAGCAGCGCGTGCGACGGGCCCGTGACGGCGTGCTGGGGTGCGCCGACGCCGATGGTAGAGCGGAAGCCGAGATCGGCCGCCTCGATCGCGAAAGCCGGTGCGGGCGTATCGCTTTTGGCGGCGGCCCGGGTGAGATCGGCGGCCGCCTCGGGCAGCAGGCGGGCCACGAACGGCGCCGGCCAGTCCACCGGGCGGTAGCCCAGGCCGAGATCCACGTGGTGAATCTCCACCTCCCGCAACCGCATCCACGGAATGAAGGACCCCGGCAGCTCGCCGCCCTGTCGATTGCGCACGGTCGCGGTCCACGCCGACTCGGGAGCGGTGCACGCCAGCTCGAGCCAGTGCGCCGCCGTGTCCCGCACATCGGCGGCCTGCTGCGCGAGCGGACGCGGCGCGCCCTCCTCGATTTCCCGGTCCCGCACCGAAGGGCTTGCGTACTGCGGGGTTTCGACCCCGGTGCGCGCCCAGGTCAGCAAGTTCACCAGGCTGTCGGCGTTGCGCGCGATATGGGCCAGCAGGTGCCCCTGCGTCCAGCCCGGCAGCGCCGAGGGTTGCTCGATGTCCTTCTCGCTCATCCCCTCGATGGTCGCGAGCAGCCGGGTGGTCCCCTCGGCCACTTGCTCGATCACCTCGACGGGAGCGGCGGAATCAGCGCTGGTCACCTCCCGACCATAATCCCGCCCGGCCCCTACCGGCCACCCAATGCCCGCCGCAGTGCCTCGGCTTGCTCGTGCAGGTCGGCGTCGGGAATCTTGGGCTCGGACCCGTTCTGCGGCAGCAACGGAAACGGCCGCCCGGGCGCCGGATCCACGACGTAGCGCGGCAGCAGATGAGTATGCAGGTGCGGCACCGAGTTCCCGAGCGTCTCGTAGTTCATCTTGAGCGGCCGGTAGTACTCCATCAAAGCCTCGGCCACCCGCATCACCGCACCCCAGTACTCCGCCGACTCCGCGGCGGTCAGCTCGAACGGCTCGGTGATGTGCCGCCCGCGCCAGAGCACCACCGTGTAGCCCCGCTGAATGTCGGCCCGCTGCAACGCGGCATCGATGTTCTCGGAGCTGAAGATCCGCACCCCGTAGTCATCGGCGTCGGCCCGCCTCGAATCGCACATCACACAACCGATACCGCGCGTCAGATTCGCCCAATCGGCGGGCCACTCGATACTCATCGTCTCAGGATGGCAGAACCGGCAGCGCCAGCGCTGGTTGCCGGTTTACTACCATTGCTCAATGCTCGCGACAGTTGTGGAGACGATCTCCACGACAGAACTGACGCCGGCTACGTCCAGGGAAACATCCCTGACGTACACATATGTTTGGAAAGTTCCCTTGTTTCCAGGATGCCGAGTGGCGTTAGGAAATCGCTTGAGAGATTTATCCAGTCTGACGTTGATGGATTCCCTGCCGGTTTTGCTCGACTTCAGGGCTGGAATGGTCAACGACCCGGTGACCGAGCACTCAATCTCTAAATTTGCATGTTGTGCGCCATCGGCATCAACCAAGCGTGCCACTACCTCAACTTGACCAGAGAGGCTGTTCATACGGCATGCACGATCGGAATCCGTATATCCCCCGATACCGCGATAGAGGAAGCCCACCCGGCGACAGAAATCTTCCTCAGAAACATAATCCGTTCCGCTCGCAAGCGAAATTATGGCTTCCGCTCTGTTAACTTCCTTCATAAATTCCAGCACAGTTTGCGGGCGCTCCGAAGGCTTAGAAGTGGCCTTTTTATATAGAGCTATCAAGAGGGTTGCAGCCCTGTCGTCAACCCAGTTTCCAAGCGTTTTTGTGAGAACCTCTACATTCTTCATGAGTTTTTCTCCGCTGGGATCCCTGCCCGTGATTACAAAGAACATCAGCTGCGCGAGACTGTAGATATCGACAGTCTCCGAGCGCGCAGTCTTTGTATTCGGCTCAAAGAGTTGCTCCGGCGCAGCATAATTTATCACTCCGCCGACACCGATATTGGTCGTGACTGTTCTATTTGTCTCATGATAGGCAAGGTCAAAGTCCGTTAGATAAGGAATCAGTTCTCCATTATCACCGCGCTCTGCGATTATGTTTTCCGGCTTTATATCTCGATGCTTCACCGATTTAGCGTGAGCATACTGAACAGTCTGGCAGATATCGAGCAGTAAACGAAGAACTATTTCCGGATCTTCGCGGTCAATATACGCACGACGAAGATTCTCACCGGCTATTGCATCCATGATGAAACCGTATGGCGCTTTGACGATATCGTACACTTGGACAATTCGCGGGTGGCTTAGAGTGCGCATATTTTCGTATCCATGCCGGAAACGACTGACCTTAACTTCGTCATCTAGTTCGTTGCCATGAAACACCTTCATTGCGCGGTTAATCCCGCCTGGCCCCTCGACTTCCCAAACATGGCCATAGCCTCCATGGCCGAGATGCCGAACGACCCGACCGAATCGCGTCTGTTCTCCGATCGTAATGTCCGCCAGATTCTTTCGAAACTCCCTGAGTCTGACGATCAGACTCTTCCAGTCCGGTTCCCGCCGCAAATCCGGGAGGGCATGCTCAGTGTCCTCAAACCACTTCACTATCGGTTCGAGCGTCTCCGCGCAGCTTTTGGCCCCCCGCTGTAGTCGAACTCCACGTTCGGACAGTTCAGACAGTTGATGGTAGTGATACTTATCGATTAGGTTATGGGCCTTGGCCAGAGTCTCGCCAAGTTTGCTGCTTTCGATAGGCTTTCCCTCTCGGGGTGGAAAACCTCTGCCCAGGATTACCGTACCGGCGATATCGCCTTTGAACACCGGGGTTTGCGTATCGACCGGAATTGCTTTTGAAACATAGTCGTACACGCTGTGCAGCGTTACTTGCCCTTCCCAGTCGACCGCCCCACCGAGCAGTGCGCTAGTCAGCGCATCCGTGAAGATACCGTGGCCATCCTGCTCTACAGCGCTCTGTTCGGGGCGGCATGCGGCAAGGATGCATCTACTCTCGTTTACGGACGGTATTTCACGCTCGATGTCAGCAGATCGCAGCGGTCTACTGTCTGTCCAGCTGAATGCGGAACCCGAGTGGCAGCAATCAAGTATCGAAATCACATGATCGAAATTTGAGCTCGCCGACTCCATGATCTGCGCCAGATGACTCAAAGATACTCCGGGGTCGTATGGCTGCGCATCGCAGGTGACCAGATGCCCCGCATTGCCAATCACATGTCCATGGCCCGCAAAATAAAATACCAGCGTATGCCCGCTCTCCCCGTAAGCTATGGCAGAAACTGTTTGGAGAATACCGGAACGAGTTGCTTGACCATCGAGAAGCGTAACGCAGTCGAAGTCGTAGCCCTTGTCCGAAAGGCAATCGGCAACGTCATTCGCGTCATTCACGCATCCATGCAGTGGTGCCCCACCATAGCGGTCGATTCCGACGACAACTGCTCGGTTCATCAGAACCACCTCCGAACCTCTGAACTGAGGATCAGGTTACGCTTCCAAGATGCGAGGCGGGAGCGATCCGCGCAACTACATTCGGTCCTGACGTCGCCGGTGGCTGCGCTGCACCGTGTGGTCAGTGGGTGTCAGCGAGGCGCTTAACCTTGCAACTCGCGCTCGACTGCGCGGGGCGCCAGGGGCCCTTGCTAGCAGCGTCGCCATCCCCGGCTCCGTAGGCTGCGCGAGGGGGATCGATCAGGGCTCGGGCGCCGACACGTAGCCACCGAGAGTCCATGATTCACTACACATGCCATCCACGCGGCAACCACCACCACCGCCGTGCGACCGCGCCCGGCAGCTCCCAGCGCGAAGCCGTACTGGAGCCGGCGGTGCCCACAGTTCAGTGTGATGCAACGTCGACCATGTCCAACGAGGTGCAAGAAGCTCTGCAACGCAAACAAACCGCGAACACGTGCTCTGTTCGCGGTTTGCGCTTCCAACGTTTTCGCTGGTTGTGTGTGCGCCCGAAGGGATTCGAACCCCTAACCTCTTGATCCGTAGTCAAGTGCTCTATCCGTTGAGCTACGGGCGCATGGGTATTCAGTTGTGTGGCGGAGGCGAGAGGATTTGAACCTCCGGTCCCCGTGAAGGGACAACTCATTAGCAGTGAGTCCCATTCGGCCGCTCTGGCACGCCTCCTGGAGCCTTCTCTTCGAGGGCACCGGTCCTTTCGAACCGCCGAGCATGAAGATTACAGGAGGCATCGCTCAGAGTACAAAACGCCTGGTCAACTACCGTAAGTTGCTGTCGAACCAGTCGAAGATGCGGGTTTGGGAGGCGATGAGATCGAAGTCTTCCTCGGCCTCGGGCGCGGCGTGGTCGGCGCGGTGGTGCAGACCCGGGTAACTGACGACGAGGGAGGCGACGGCGGCGAGCGCGGCGGCGTCGCGGAGCTGATCGATATGGGCCGCCGGGATGTGTGGATCGTCGGCGCCGTAGAGCCCGAGCCAGGGGGCTTGCAGGCCGGGGGCGGCCTGGACCAGGGCATCACACTCCGCGGTGAGCGGCTCGATGATGCCGGGGGCGGCGACGCTGACCGCGGCGCCGACCGGCCGATTGGTGGCGACCAGGAACGCGGCGGTGCCCGCGTGATCGAAGCCGAGGACCCCGATGCAGTCGGGGAAGACGCCGTGCGCGGTGAGCCAGTCGTGGCAGGCGTCGAAGTCGTCGAACAGCTCGTCGCCGAACACTTCGTGAGAAACATCACCATTGGCCCGGTGAAAGAGGTTGGGCGCCACAACCGTCCAGCCGTCGAGCGAGAGCGCCTGCATGAGCTCCAGCAACGGTGCGGTGAACTCTCGCGACTCGTGCAGGACGACGATCGCGCCACGCGCGTTCCCGTCCGGCTCGATCACCATGATCGGCACTTGCCGGTCGGCATCCGGTGCCTGCGCCGGAGCGGTGGCTCGGCGTAGGGGGGCAATATCGTCGTAGGTGCCCGACATGGAATCCAGAGTAGGGCGAGGGGCTGATCTTGGCGAGAAATTGCACGTGAGCGCGTTCTAACCGCAATTTTTCCGGTACGCATTACCTGCTTGATCACGCCCGGAAGCCCGAATGAGACCTCCGCGATACGATCGCCGCCGTTTAGGGTGAGAGGGTGAGCGCGCAGATCCGGCCGGACCTTTCCTCCATACCGGCTTACACCCCAGGCCGCAGTTACCCCGGCGCGGTGAAACTCGCCAGCAACGAGACCACGTTGCCGCCGCTACCCGCCGCGGCCAAGGCGATCGGCGCGGCCGCCGAGCTGGCGCACCGCTACCCGGACAACCAGGCCACCGAACTGCGCGCGGCGCTCGCGAACTTCCTCGGCGTGACCGTCGAGCAGGTGGCCGTCGGCTGCGGCAGTGTCGCGCTGCTGCAGGAGCTGGTGCAGATCACCTGCGCCGGCCCGGCGGACGAGGTGCTGTACGCGTGGCGCTCGTTCGAGGCCTACCCGATCGTCACCCAGGTGGGACACGCGACGGCCGTGCAGGTTCCGCTGACCGCGGACCACGTGCACGATCTGACGGCGCTGGCGGCGGCGGTGACGCCCCGGACCAAGCTGGTCTTCGTCTGCAATCCGAACAACCCGACCGGCACCGCGGTGGGCCGCGACGAGCTGGAGCGGTTCCTCGACGCGGTGCCAACGAACGTGCTCGTCGTGCTCGACGAGGCGTACTTCGAATACCTGCGGCTGGCCGGCACCGGCCAGTGCCCGGACGGCGTGGAGCTGGGCCGCGGCCGCCCCAATGTCATTGTGCTGCGTACCTTCTCGAAGGCCTACGGGCTGGCGGGCCTGCGCGTGGGTTACGCGGTCGGCGATCCGGAGGTGATCACCGCGCTGATGAAGGTGCACATCCCGTTCAGCGTGAACCGGGTGGCGCAGGCGGCGGCGATCGCGTCCCTGGAGGCGCGCGGTGAGCTGCTCGATCGGACGCACGCGCTGATCGTCGAGCGCGAGCGCGTCCGGGACGCGCTGCGCACCGCCGGCTACGCGGTGCCGCCGAGCGAGACCAACTTCGTCTGGCTGCCGCTGGGCGAGCGCAGCGGCGCGTTCGCGGAGGCCAGCGCGGAAGCGGGCGTGCTGGTGCGGCCCTACGGCACCGACGGCGTGCGGGTCACCACCGGCGATCCGCACGAGAACGACCAGTTCTTGCGTTTCGCCACCGACCCCGCGGTGGCGGCGCGCTTCAGCTGAGGCCCGCCGAGACCGCCGGCCAGGAGTCCGACAGTTCGTCGACCCAGTACGGCCAGGAGTGGGTTCCGGTCGGGCGCAGGCTGACCGCGGCCGGAATCCGCAGGGCGGCAAGGCGATCGGCCAGGGTACGGGTGCAGGTGAAGGTGGCGGCCTCCAGCGGGCCGCCGAATCCGATGGCGCTGACCACCTCGGGGTTGCCGGGCACGTCGTACTTGCCGGGGATGCCGCTGCCCGCGGACAGATAGATCGCCATGCCCCGCAGCGCCTCCGCCTGCGAGAGCACATCGTGGGCCTGCCACTGCGGATCGTCCTCGGTGCCGAACATGTTGTCCGCCTTGCCGTTATAGGTGGCGATCACGGCGCGGGTCTGGGCTTGCCCGGTGTCGCTGCCCATTTCGTAGCAGCCGCTGTGCCCGGCCACCGCGGAATACAGCTCCGGCTGCCGGACCGCCAGCATCAGGGCGGCCTCGGCGCCCATCGAGACGCCCATCACCGCGTTGCGGCCGTTGCCGTCGAACCGCGCGTCGATCAGCGGCGGCAGTTCCGCGGTCAGAAAGGTCTCCCACTTGTTCAGGCCCAGGACCGGGTCGGGACGCTGCCAGTCGGTGTAGTAGCTGGCCGGACCGCCCACGGTGAGTACCACCGTGACGTCCTTGTCCTCGAAGAATTCGGCGGCCCCGCCGAGCACGGTCCAGTTGTTGCTCTCGGATTTCGCGCTGCGGCCGTCGAGCATGTAGACGACGGGGCGGGGCTGGGAGGTATTGCGCGGCAGCAGAACCTGCACTTCGACGGTGCGGCGCATGGCGGGCGAGGAGACGAGCACGCTGAGCCTGCGCGGGCCGATCTGGATGACACGCTCGATGAACGGCGTGCTCGGCGGCGTGGTGGTGGGCTCGGCCGGGTCGGGCTTGTCCGAGGAGCCGCTGTTGGGTCTGTCCGGAGGGTCTGCGAGCACAAGAGGTGTCCCGGCCGCCGTACCCGCTAGTAGGGCCGCAGCGACGAGGACGCCGGATAGTCGGCGTCTGATGTGCTCGGAGAGGGTTCTGCGCCGAGACCGCATACCGCCATACTGCCAGAAATGTACGGTTCGACCCCCGCGCCAGCGATTCTCGCGGCGAGTCCTGCGGGCGCGTCGGCCGGGCCTGGCACGGGTGTTCGATCCGGGACGAAAGCGCCAGCCGACCGGGACGAAGGCGCCTAGCTAACTCCGATTCGGTCGCTTGATTGATAGCTGATACCAATCCATCGGCAAATACGCCGAATTCGGGCACACAGTCAGCACACTGGTCGTACGCTTTCTTCGGGCCTTCGTCAGGCGTCGATCGGAAATCGTATGACCGCGCGCAGCTCTGCCCCACACCCTGATCACGGTGTTGCGTGCGCGGATGTGCGCGAAGGACGCCGAGGTGGTGCCCGCCTCGGTAACACCCCGTGCCCAGTACTCGATCTCGAGTGCGGGCTACTTCACGGCATCGGTGGCGGTCGGCCGTACCGCGCTCCCCCGTTGCCGCCCGGCGGCTGCCGCGCATACCCCGCGCGAACTTTTGCGGGGGCGCGCCGCTCCCCCGGCCGGCCTACGCCGGTGATCGATCCCAGCTCCACGTTCGCTGTCTTGTCTGCTCGCAGTACCTGATGCCCGACCGGAGAAATCGTGAACCACATGTTGCCTGTTCGACAGTTCGAAAAACTAACCGACGCAGGGGCGTTCGGCCCGGAGCAGGCGCGCCGGCTGCGCGAGTGCGACGAGTTCTTCCGACAACCGGAACTGGCGCACCTGCCGAGTCATCGCCGCCGGGTCGCCCTGCGCGAACTCGAACACGAGTCCACCTACGAGCACACCGCCGAGGAAATCCTGATCGGCGCCCGGCTCGCCTGGCGCAACCACGCCCGCTGCGTCGGCCGGAAGCATTGGCGCGCACTGAAATTGATCGACGCGCGGCAGGTGTCCTCGGCCCGGGAGCTGGCCGAGGCCTGCTGGGAGCATCTGCGCCTGGCCACCAACGGCGGCGCGGTCCAATCCATGATCACCGTCGGCCCGCCGCGCCGGCCCGGTGGCCGCGAATTCCGCATCGTCTCACCACAACTCATCCGCTACGCCGGATACAGCAACGGTGACGGCACCGTCACCGGCGATGCCGCCCACATCGCGATCACCGAGTTCGCGCAGAAGCTCGGCTGGCGCGGGGCGCGCACGCCGTTCGACATCCTGCCGGTGCTGATCAGCACCCCCGACGAGCCGATCCGCTGGTTCGACGTGCCACCCGAGCTGGCCCGCGAGGTGGCGCTCGAGCACCCGGACTTCGACTGGTTCGCCGGGCTCGGCCTGAAATGGCATGCGGTACCGGTGGTTTCGAACATGGACCTGGAGATCGGCGGCGTCACCTATCCGTGCGCGCCGTTCAACGGCTGGTACGTCGGCACCGAGATCGGCGCCCGCAACCTGTCCGACACCAACCGCTACAACATGCTCCCGCTGATCGCCGACATGATGAACCTGGACACCTCGAGTGCCCGCACCCTGTGGCGCGACCAGGCTTTGATCGAACTCAACCGCGCGGTACTGCACAGCTATCGCAAGGCGGGCGTCTACGTCGTCGACCATCACACCGTCGCCAAGCAGTTCTGCGACCACGTCGCTCGCGAGCAATCGGCCGGCCGCACCTGCCCCACCGACTGGTCCTGGATCAACCCGCCCATCTCCTCGGGCCTGACCCCCACCTTCCAGCGCTACTTCGACCCGCCGGACGATCTGATCCGCCCGAACTTCGTCCGCCGGGGGTGAGCAAAAAGGCCTCTGACCTGGTTACCCAGGCCAGAGGCCGCAGCGGAGACGGAGGGATTTGAACCCCCGATGGTGTTACCCATGCTCGCTTTCAAGGCGAGTGCATTCGGCCGCTCTGCCACGTCTCCAGGGCCCTGATGCTATCGCACCGCGCAGTCGGCACGCTTTCCGATTACCGGGCCGACGCGGGCCGGGAGCACGACTTTCAGCGGGTGGTCGCGATCAGGGCGCGATCCAGCGCCGCGGGCGCCGCGCAACCGGCAAGGCCCAGTGCGGAATCGAAGTCGGCGAGCAGCAGCCGCAGCGCGTGCCGGGCGCCCGCGCGGCCGGCGATGCCGAGGCCGTAGGCCCACGGGCGGCCGTACAGTACGGCCTTCGCGCCCAGCGCCAGCGCGACGAGCATGTCGGAGCCGGTGCGCACGCCGGAGTCGAACAGCACGTCCGCGCGATCGCCGACGGAGGCGACCACCGCGGGCAGCGCGTCCAGGGATGCGATGGCGCCGTCCACCTGACGGCCGCCGTGGTTGCTGACGATCACCGCGTCGGCGCCCGCGTCCACGACCTGGCGGGCGTCGTCGGGATGCTGAATGCCCTTCACCGCGATCGGCAGATCGGTCCATTCGCGCAGGTGCGCCAGATCGGCCGGGCGCAGGGTGTGGTTGCCGAACAGGCCGACCCAGGTGAGGATCGCGATCTGCATCGCCTCCGGGCTCTGCTCCGGCGGGGCCGCCAGCTTCGCCCGGAAGACCGGGTCGGACAGGTAATTGGCGATGCCCTTGCCGTGCAGGAACGGCAGATGCGCCAGTTCGAGATCGCGCGGCCGCCAGCCCAGGCTCGGGGTGTCGACGGTGACCACGATGGCCTTCGCGCCCGCGCGGTCGGCGCGCTCGACGAAGGAGCGGGCCAGATCGTCGTCGTTCGGCCAGTACAGCTGATACCACCACTCGCCCGCGGCGGCGCCGACCTCCTCGATGGTGGAGGACGACGCGGTGGACAGCACCGAGCCGATCCCGAGTTCCTTGGTGACATCGGCGACGACCACCTCGCCCTTGTCGTGCATCAACTCCAGCACGCCCACGGGAGCGGTCAGCACCGGCGCGGCAAGGCGGGTGCCGAGCACTTCCACCGACAGATCCCGCGCGCCGGGACCGGTGGTGCCGCGCAGCATCCGCGGCACGATCCGGTGCCGATCGAACGCGGCCCGATTGGCCGCGGCCGTTCGCTCCGCGGAGGCGCTACCCGCGACGTACGCGAACTCGGCGGCGCCGAGCACCTCGCGCGCCCGCTGTTCCAATCCGGCTGCCGTCATCGGCAACTCGGGTACCGCGCCACCCAGTCCCGCCAGGTAGATCTCGTTCTGGAAGTCGATAAAGCTGCTCACGGCCCGAACGCTAGTCTTTCCGGCCGCCCGGCGCGCGCCGCTCACCCATATTTCCGCAACCCGGCGGCACTCGCCGACGCGTCCGGCGAGCGGGCGGCGGCGGAGGCCGCTGAGGCAGGATGGGTGGATGCGCGGAATCAGGCTGAACGGGTTCGGTGGGCCGGAGGTCATGGAGTGGACCGAGGTGCCCGAGCCGAGCCCGGGTGCGGGTGAGGTGCTGATCGATGTCGCGGCCGCCGGGGTCAACCGGGCGGACCTGATGCAGCGGCAAGGCTTCTACCCGCCGCCGCCCGGGGCCAGCGAGCTGCCGGGGCTGGAGGTGTCCGGGGTGATCGCCGAAGTCGGTGCGGGCGTCGAGGATTGGCGGGCCGGCGATCGGGTGTGCGCGCTGTTGTCCGGCGGCGGGTACGCCGAGCGGGTGGTGGCGCCCGCCGGGCAGGTGCTGCCGGTGCCCGGGAACGTGGAGCTCACCGCCGCGGCCGGATTGCCCGAGGTCGCCGCCACGGTTTGGTCGAACCTGGTCATGACGGCCGGGCTGGACGCCGGGCAGCTGGTGCTGATCCACGGCGGCGGCAGCGGAATCGGCACGCACGCCATCCAGGTCGCGGTGCAGCGCGGGGCGCGGGTCGCGGTGACGGCCGGATCGGACGCGAAGCTGAAGCGCTGCGCGGAACTCGGCGCCAGTGTGCTGATCAACTATCGCGAGCAGGATTTCGTCGAGATCGTCCGGGCGCAGGAATCCGGCGCGGGCGGTCCCGGCGCCGACATCATCCTCGACAACATGGGTGCGGCCTATCTGGCACGCAATGTGGAGGCGCTGGCCGATCACGGCCGCCTGGTGGTCATCGGCATGCAGGGCGGCGTCACCGGCGAGCTGAATCTGGCCGCGCTGCTGGGTAAATGGGGCACCATCCACGCGAACAACCTGCGCAAACGCCCCGCCGTGGGTGCCAACAGCAAAGCCGAGGTGATCGCCGAGGTGCGCCGCCGGCTCTGGCCGCTGCTCGCCGCCGAAGACATCGCCCCGGTCATCCACGCGGAAGTACCGATCGCCGACGCCGCGCGAGCACACCGAATGCTCGACGACTCCGGCACTTTCGGCAAGGTCGTCCTGCGCGTCGCGGACTGACGCGGATCAATCCAGCGCGGTGAGCGCCCGGCCCAACTGATCGATCTCGAACTTCGTTGTGTACGGCGCCAAACCGATGGTGACGGCGCCGCCCTCGTCGTTCACGCCCAGCGCGTCCAGCAGCCGGCTGCCGCCGTGCACACCGGACAGCGTGCCGATCCGGGCGTCGGCCAGCTTGGCCGCGACCTTCTCCGCCTGCATGCCCGCCAGGGTGAAGCTGACCGTCGGGATGCGGGTGGAGGCCCGGCCGATGACGGTCAGATTGGGGACCTTGTCGAGCACGTCCATCAGGTGCTCGAACAGCTGATCGTGGTAGTCCTGCAGCGAGGTGATCGAGATCTCCAGCCGCTGGCGGCGCGTGCCGGCGGCGCGCTCGTCCAGGCCGGCCAGGAAATCGATGGAGGTGGTGAGCCCGGCCAGCAACGCGTACTGATGGCCGCCGACCTCGAGGCGCTCGGCGCCTTTGGCGTAGGGATTCAACGACATCGACGGGATCCGGTCCAGGAACGCGGGATCGCGGAAGACCAGCGCGCCGATCTGCGGACCACCCCACGCGGGCGCGCTGAGCGCGATCACGTCGGCGTTGAGTTCGTCGATGTCGATGAGCGCGTAGGGCGCCGCGCCGACCGCGTCGGCAACCAGCAGGCCACCGACCTCGTGCACCCGATCCGCCGCCACCCGCACCGCGGGCGCGGACCCGACGATCGGGGAGGCCGCCGTCAGCGCCACCAGCCGCGCGGTCGGGCCGATCAATTCCTCGAACTGCCAGGACGGCATCTCACAGGTCTCGATCTCGACCTCGGCCCAGCGCACATGCGCGCCATAGCGGTTCGCGATGCGCAGCCAGGGCGCGACATTCGCCTCGTCGTCCAGGCGGGACAGCACGATGCCGGTGCCGAGCCCGAGCCGCGAGCTCAGCGACTCCGCCAGCCAGGCCAGCAGGACCGCGCGATCGGGGCCGAGCACCACACCCGCCGGGTCGCCGCCGACGAGATCCGCGACCGCCTCGCGCGCCGCGTCCAGAATGCCGGCGCTGCGCACCGCGGCACCGTTACGACCGATGTGCGAGAACGCTGACGTGCGGAAACCCGTTGAGACGGCACGCGATACCGCATCCGGGACCAGCATGCCCGCCTGCGGGTCGAAGTGGATCCAGCCGTCGCCCAGGGACGGTATCAGGCCCCGAACCCTCGCGACGTCGTAAGTCATGCTGGCCACTCTAAGGGCAGCGGCCGAGGCTGCGTAACCGTGTTCCGCCTGACCGGTGGAAGGCACCGCAGCGACCGGGGTGAATGCATGGCAACCGACTTTCAGCAAATCCGAACCACACGACGACCCGACCAGTTTAGGACGCAGCGCCGTCCCGTAGACACCGACCGGCGATGCCGGATTCGCACCCGGCGCAACGCCCGCCACGGCCGCCCCGGCCCCGGCGCCGAGCGCACGGGCGCACCCCGGGAACGGGTGACATGATGGGGGTCATGACGCATTCGGATGACGCACCCGATTCCATTGTCGTGGTCGGACCCGACGGCCGGCACCTGGTGATCCCGGCCGACGCGGGCACGCCGCTGAACGCTCAGGTCGTCTCCGACGACGAGGCCGCCGCGGCCGCGGACGCCGAGGCCGGCGAATCGCTGGCCGACATGGTGGAGCAGCCCGCGAAGGTGATGCGCATCGGCACCATGATCAAACAGCTGCTCGAGGAGGTACGCGCCGCACCGCTGGACGACGCCAGCCGCACCCGGCTGCGCGAGATCCACCGGTCCTCGGTGCGCGAGCTCGAGCAGGGCCTGGCGCCGGAACTGCGCGAGGAACTGGAACGCCTGACCCTGCCGTTCACCGATGACGCGGTACCCACCGACGCCGAACTCCGCATCGCGCAGGCGCAGCTGGTCGGCTGGCTGGAGGGCCTGTTCCACGGCATCCAGACCGCGCTGTTCGCCCAGCAGATGGCCGCCCGCGCGCAGTTGGAGCAGATGCGCCAGGGTGCGCTGCCGCCCGGCATCCACGCCGGTGACGCCCGGACCGGCACCCCGAACCACGTCACCGGCGGGTCCGGGCAGTACCTCTGAGCGCCCGCCCCCGCGACCCTGGTTCCGGCCGTTCTCGCAGAACGCCGCAAGGGTAGTGTCGAGCACCGTGTCCGCCGCTGCCGCTCGCCCCGACTCCGACGTGAGTACGGTGCGTCCCGAAGAAAGCACAGTGCATGTGACTGCCGACGAGCCATTGGCCGCGGAAGCCGTTCCGGCGGAGCCGATCGTCTCGGATTCGCAGACCTTCCAGCGGGCGTTCAAGGACTTCCGCCACGGGTTCTCCCAACGGGAGCTGTGGCTTTCGCTGGGCTGGCAGGACATCAAGCAGCGCTACCGGCGTTCGGTGCTCGGGCCGTTCTGGATCACGATCTCCACCGCCGTGCAGGCGGCCGCCATCGGTCTGCTGTACGCGACGCTGTTCGCCCAGCCGCTGCGGGAGTATCTGCCCTACGTCACCGTCGGCATCATCGTGTGGAACGTGATCGAGGCCAGCATCCTCGAGGGTTCCGATGTGTTCATCGCCAACGAGGGCCTGATCAAACAGCTTCCGTCGGCGTTGAGTGTGCACGTCTACCGGCTGGTGTGGCGGCAGTTCCTGTTCTTCGCGCACAACGCGGCGATCTATCTGGTGCTGCTGGTGGCCTTCAGCGTGTGGCGTGATCTCGGATGGTCGGTGTTGCTCGCCATTCCGGCGATCGTGCTGCTCTTCCTCAACGCCGCCTGGGTCACCATCGTGTTCGGCATTTTCAGCACCCGCTACCGCGATATCGCACCGATCCTGGGCAGCCTCACCCGCATGCTGTTCGTGCTGACACCGGTCATGTGGTCTGCGAAAGTGTTGCACGAACAGGGTGGTTCGGTCAGCGACCGCGCGCGACTGGTCGAACTGGTACCGACCTATCACTACTTGGAGATCGTGCGCGCTCCCCTGCTCGGCGATCCGATCCACTGGCGCAGCTGGATAGTCGTCATCAGTTTCACCGTGGTCGGCTGGCTGGTGGCAGTCTTGGCAATGAAGAAGTACCGGTCCCGCGTCCCCTACTGGGTGTGAAGGCGATATGTCCGACGTAAGCATCGAAACCCAGGGCGCCTGGGTGGAATTCCCGATCTTCGACGCCAAGTCGCGGTCACTGAAGAAGGCGTTCCTCGGCAAGGCCGGCGGCTCCATCGGGCGCAACCAGTCCGACGTGGTGGTCGTGGAAGCACTTCGCGATATCAACCTGTCGCTGAAAGAGGGCGACAAGGTCGGATTGGTCGGGCACAACGGCGCCGGCAAATCGACGCTGCTGCGGCTGCTTTCGGGCATCTACGAACCCTCGCGGGGCAGCGCCCGGATTCGCGGGCGGGTGGCGCCGGTGTTCGACCTCGGCGTCGGCATGGACCCGGAGATCTCCGGCTACGAGAACATCATCATCCGCGGTCTCTTCCTCGGGCAGACCCGCAAGCAGATGCTGGCGAAGATCGATGAGATCGCCGATTTCACCGAACTCGGCGAATATCTCTCGATGCCGCTGCGCACCTATTCCACCGGCATGCGGGTGCGTCTGGCGATGGGCGTGGTGACCTCGATCGATCCCGAAATCCTGTTGCTGGACGAGGGCATCGGCGCGGTCGACGCCGAATTCATGAAGAAGGCGCGGCTGCGCTTGCAGAAACTCGTGGCCCGGTCTGGCATCCTGGTGTTCGCCAGCCATTCCAACGAATTTCTCGCCCAGCTCTGCGATTCCGCGCTGTGGATCGATCACGGGCAGATCCGCGAACGCGGCGGAATCGAAGACGTGGTGCGCGCGTACGAGGGGCCCGAGGCGGGAAATCACGTGGCGACGGTGCTACGGGAATTGGCGGCCGAACGCACGCCGGGCCCGCAAGGTGATCGAGAACTGGAGCGTAATCAGGCATGAGTTCCCCGACCGGGCCGAGCGACCCGACCAGGCCGGACGCGCCGTTCGAGCAGCCCTCGACCGGCGCCGACGCCCGGATCGTCGCGGTGGTGGTCACGCACAAGCGCCGTGAGCTGCTCACCGAATCGCTGAAGGTGCTGACCTCCCAGTCGCGGCCGGTGGATCACCTGATCGTGGTGGACAACGCGAACGAGCCCGAGGTCGCCGAACTGGTGGCCGAGCAGCCGATCGAGGCCACCTACCTGGGCTCGGCGCACAACCTGGGCGGGGCCGGCGGTTTCGCGCTCGGCATGCTGCACGCGCTGACGCTCGGCGCGGACTGGGTCTGGCTGGCCGATGACGACGGGCGCCCCGAGGGCGCGGAAGTGCTTGCGGTGCTGCTGGATTGCGCCCGCCGGCACGGGCTGGCCGAGGTCTCGCCGGTGGTCTGCGATATCGACGAACCGGATCGGCTGGCCTTCCCGCTGCGCCGCGGCGTGGTGTGGCGGCGGCTGCGCTCCGAGCTCGGTGACGAGGATTTCCTACCCGGCATCGCCTCGCTGTTCAACGGCGCGCTGATCGCGGCGAAGGCGGTCGATCAGATCGGCGTGCCGGACCTGCGGCTGTTCGTGCGCGGCGACGAGGTGGAGGTGCATCGCCGGCTGGTGCGGTCGGGGCTGCCGTTCGGCACCTGTTTGCAGACCGCCTACCTGCACCCCAACGGCGCGGCCGAGTTCAAGCCGATTCTCGGCGGCCGGATGCACACCCAGTACCCGGACGATCCGGTGAAGCGGTACTTCACCTATCGCAACCGCGGCTACCTGATGGCCCAGCCCGGCATGCGCAAGCTGCTGCCCCAGGAGTGGGTGCGGTTCTCCTGGTTCTTCCTGGTCACCCGCCGCGACCCGGCCGGGCTGAAGGAATGGTTCCACCTACGCAGCCTCGGACGGCACGAGCAGTTCGGGAAGCCGGAAAAATAGGTTGCGAGCCCCGCGCGGGCTGTGCCAAGGTGGTTGGAACGTCGAGAGAGTCGAGGAGGTGGAGAGCGTGACTACATCAGTGCGGATTGTCGTGCCCGCGGTGGCTGTGCCCGCGTCGCCCGTCTCCCCCTCCACCTCACCTCGCTGAACCCGGCTCGGGTTCGGCACCCGACGAAGGATTCCCTCCATCATGGTCGAGAACGACCCTAACTTTCACGTTCCTTTCGGCTGGACCGATGCCCTGGCCTCGACTTACGCCCCGTTCCTCACCGACGGCCGGGTACCGGCCCGCGTCATCCGGATGGACCGCAGCGAATGCGATGTGGCGACACCCACCGGCTTGGCCCGGGCCCGCTGCCCGCGCTCGGATTCCGAGGTCAGCGGCCTGTGCACCGGTGACTGGGTCACCGTGGACGCCGATCTGACCGTGCGGCAGCTGCTGCCGCGGCGCACGGCGATCATGCGCTCCTCGGTGTCCGGCCGCTCCGAGGGCCAGGTGCTGGCCGCCAATGTCGACACCGTGCTCATCTGCACGGCGGCCGACGGCGATGTCGACCTGAATCGGATCGAACGCATGCTCGCCCTGACCTGGGAGAGCGCTGCCCAGCCGATCGTGGTGCTCACCAAAGCCGATGCGGCAGAGGATATTCCGATCGAGGAGGTGCAGGCCGCGGCGCCCGGGGCGACTGTGCTGACGGTCTCCGCGGCCACCGGGGCCGACCTGGACGTGCTCACCGCCCTGCTCGACGGCACCGTCGCCCTGATCGGCCCCTCGGGGGCCGGGAAGTCCACCCTGGCCAACGCACTGCTCGGCCAGGACGTGTTCGCCACCAACGACGTGCGCGCCGTGGACAAGAAGGGCAGGCACACCACCGTGCACCGCGAGCTGCGGCCGCTGCCGGGCGGCGGCACCCTGATCGACACCCCGGGGCTGCGCGGTATCGGCCTCTACGACGCCGCCGAAGGTATCGAGAAGACCTTCAGCGACATCGAGGCGCTGGCCGCCGAGTGCCGCTTCCTGGACTGCTCGCACGGCGGCGAACCCGGCTGCGCGATCGCGGCAGCCCTCGACTCCGGCGCGCTGACCCAGCGCCGGTTCGACAGCTACCGCAAGCTGGTCCGCGAGAACGCCTGGATGGAGTCCCGCACCGACAAGCGCGTGCAGGCCGAACGTGCCCGCGAATGGAAGTCGATCAGCAAGCAGCAGCGGCGCATGTACCGGGAGCGCGGTTCCCGGCGCTGAGTGCCGAAAAGACCGTCCGCACACCCGAATTCCCGTGGTGTGCGGACGGCCGGTCGGCAGTGCGGCCACCCTCGCGGACACACGGTAGGGTTCGGCGCGAATTGATCGTGCTTTCGGGAGGGTTTGGATGAGTTACCCCGGCGGATACCCGCCTCAGGGCCAAGCGCAAGGTGGGCAGTACCCCGGACAGCCTGCGTATGGTCAGCAACCCGTGGGGCAGCCGTACGGCGCTCCGCAGCCGTATGGACAGCCTCCGGCCGGACAGCCCTATGGCGCACAGCCTTACGGCGCACAACCGTACGGTCAGCCGCAGCCGCAGTACGGCCAACAGCCCTACGGGCAACCGCAATACGGCCAGGGCGCGCCACAGCAGTACGGCCAACCACAGCCGCACGCCGCTCCGGCCCCGCCGGGAATCACCGTGCAGGCCGACTACGAGTGGTTCGCCTTCATGCTCGGCCTGCTCACCAAGCCGAAGATCCTGATCAACGGCCAGCAGGTGCCCAACACCCAGTGGGGTGAGAACCACATTCCGGTCGCGCCGGGCCAGTACCACCTGCGGGTCACGACGCCGTGGCTGATCGACATGGGCCCCGGGGACCAGCAGGTGGCGCTCAGCGAGGGCCAGGGGGTTCGGTACTACTACAAGCCACCCGCCATGTTCTGGCTGCCCGGCGCCATCGGCGAATTCCCGCAGAAGACCCCGGGCCTGATCTTCATCTACATCATGTACGGCCTGATCGCGCTGCCCTGCGTGCTGGGCCTGCTGCTGTTCATCGTCGGGCTCGCCGCGGCCTGACCTGGCACCTACGCACCCGGGGCATCGGACCGATTCGGTCCGATGCCCCGTTTTTGTTACCCGCGCCGCATATGCAACTGGTTGCATAGCGGCCGGGTTTACGCTTAGGGTGCGAAAGTGCGGAGGCCGCGGGCGCCGGTAATTCCTGCGGCATACAGACAGGAGCAGGTCATGGCGGATTCGGGTAAGCCGTTGGCGGGCAAGACGTTGATCATGTCGGGCGGGAGCCGGGGCATCGGGCTGGAGATCGCCAAGCTGGCGGCGGCGGACGGGGCGAATGTCACGCTGATCGCCAAGACCGACCAGCCGCATCCGAAGCTGCCGGGCACCATCCATACCGCGGCCGCGGAGATCGAGGCGGCCGGCGGCCAGGTGCTGCCCTTCGTCGGCGATGTGCGGCTCGAGGAATCGGTGGCCGAGGCGGTGCGGCAGACCGTCGAGCGGTTCGGCGGGATCGATCTGGTGGTCAACAACGCCTCGGCGATCGACCTCTCCCCCACCGAGGCGCTGTCGATGAAGAAGTACGACCTGATGCAGGACATCAACTGCCGGGGCAGCTTCCTGCTGTCCAAGCTGTCGATCCCGCATCTGCGGGCGTCCGCGCAGGCCGGGCGCAACCCGCACATCCTGACGCTGTCCCCGCCGCTGAACCTGGACCCGAAGTGGGCCGGTATGGCGCTGGGCTACACCATCGCCAAGTACGGAATGTCGCTGACCACACTGGGTTTGGCGGAGGAGCTGAAGGGCGACGGGATCGGCGTGAACTCGCTGTGGCCGCGCACCACCATCGCCACCGCCGCCGTGCGCAACCTGCTCGGCGGTGACGAGATGATCTCCACCTCGCGCACCCCCGCGATCTACGCCGACTCGGCCTACCTGGTGCTCACCTCGCCCGCGGAGAAGACCACCGGCAACTTCTTCCTCGACGACGAAGTGCTTGCCGCACACGGCATCACGGACCTGGAGAAGTACCGGGTCACCCCGGGCGACGGCGAACTGACCACCGACCTGTTCCTCTGACGCGGCGCCGTCGTCCCGGCCCGCGGCCGGGACGACGGACTAGCCCCAGACGATGGCGTGGTACTTGGCGAACGCGGCGATCAGGCCGACCGTGCTCGCGGCGATGATGGTGAGCGCCGGGCCGAAGGTCGGGGTCTTGCCCTCGGTATCGGTGAGCCGCAACGGCATCCACCGCAGCAGCACCGCGAAGGCGACGATCGCCAGCGGCACGAAGTAGCGGCCCTGCACGCCGTCGACGATGTAGTAGCCGACCGGGGTGAACGACATGTACAGCGTCACGTAGATCATCGCGACGCTGGCCGCCACGGTCAGCGCGGCCACCCAAGTGCGCCAGCGGGTCGAGGCGGTCATCCGGTCGGAGATGCCCAGCGCCACCGCGAACGCGAGCAGGCAGGCCACGATCGACAGGGCGGGCACGTCGATGTAGGCGAAGCCGAGTTCACCGAAGAACTGGATGAACCAGCGCTGGTCGCGGTAGACGATACTGTCGCCGAAGACGTCCACGAAAGCGAGCGGATCGCCCAGGATTCCGGACAGCTGGTCGCCGGGGCGCACCGACTTCCACTGGTGCTCGGGCCGCATCAGGCCCATGCCCTCGGTGGTCGGTCCGGCGATCTTGGTCCAGAGCGCGAAGCACACCGCGCCCACGCCCGCGAAGACCCAGGGCACCAGCCGTTGCCAGCGCTTGGGCTCGGCCGAGCCGAACGCGAACCGCTCGGCCGGCACCAGCACCACCAGCATGGCCAGCAGCACATAGGTCGGCTTGCTCAGCGGCAGCAGGACGGTCGCGGCCAGCAGCGCGGCGGTCTCGGTGCGGCCCAGCCGATCACCGCGGAACAGCGCCTTCACCAGCAGCGCGGAGACCATGATGGCCAGCGCGTTGGTCATCGTGTCGGCGGTGACGGTGCCCGCCTGGAACACCGCGATCGGCAGCAGCGCCACCGCGAACACCAGCCACTGCACCCGGTGCCGGCGCAGCGCCCACAGCGCGAAACCGACCAGCGCGAGATACACGGCAAGCCCGGCCAGCCGGGTCGCCAGGATCATGCCGCCGACCTCGAGGCCGAGCGCCTCGGCGACGCGAATGCCCAGGGCGGCCGGGATATACGGCACCGGCGAGTAGGCGGCGGTGTTGGTGAACCACACCGGCTTCTCGGCCGCGGAGATCTCGGCCGACTTGAGCCGGTCGTAGTCGGCCGGGTCGGCCACCATCGGATCCGGTTCCTGCGGATTGGTGGTGTAGTCGGTCAGCGCGAAGCCCATCAGCTCGGTGATGCTGGTGGGCACCTCGCCGCCGTAGGAGATGCCGCGGGTGTCCTCGATCCGCTCCGGCAGGAAACCGCCGTGCGCCACCTGATAGGCGCGCCCGAACTGGGTGATCTCGTCGTGCCCCCAGAACGGCGGCGTGCTCACCGCGAAGGCCGCGCCGAAAATGGTCACGAGCACCGCGAACGCGACCGCCGCGGCGCCGAAGCGATGCCCGACCGAGCTGGCCACCCGGCGCACCGGGTGCACCTGCTCGGCGCGTACCTGTTCAGCGGCGGGAGTCGACTTCGGCTCGGCCGCGGCCCCGTTCGTCGCGGCCGCGGCACCGGCCGTATCCGGCTCGGTGCGATCGGCGGAGGTGGTCACCGCCGAGGCTCCGCGTCACCGCCGCGGTCGTGCACACCCGGTGCGGAGTGCAGCAGGTAGATCAGGCGCGAGGCCTCGTGCCGGGAGCGGCGGATACCGTCGAGCACCAGGCCCGCGGTCCAGGCCAGGCTGCCGAGCAGCAGCAGCGTGAACGCGAGGAACAGCGTCGGGAATCGCGGCACCTCGTGGGTGTCGTAGAACTCGACGACGATCGGGATGGCGAGGGCGATGGAGATCAGCCAGCTCAGCGTGCCGAACAGCCCGTAGAACGCGACCGGGCGTTCGTGCCGGGCCAGCCCGATGATCAGGTTCAGGATCTTGAAACCGTCGTGATACGTGCGCAGTTTCGACTCGCTGCCGGCCGGCCGATCGCGGAACCCGACCGGCACCGCGGTCTGCGGGACGCGCAGGTGCAGCGAATGCACCGTCAGCTCGGTCTCGATCTCGAATTCGCGCGAGACGGCGGGGAAGCTCTTCACGAACCGGCGGGAGAACACCCGGAAGCCGCTGAGCATGTCTTCGACGTTCTCGCCGAACACCTTTCCGACCACGCCGTTGAGCACCTTGTTACCGGTCTCGTGGCCCGCGCGGTAGGCGGTGGCCCCCGCGTCCTCCCGGCGTACGCCGAGCACGTGATCGTAAGGGCCGTCGAGCAGCGTCTTGATCATCAGCGGTGCGGCCGACGCCTCGTAGGTGTCGTCACCGTCGATCATCAGATAGACGTCGGCGTCGATGTCGGCGAAGGCGCGGCGCACCACATTGCCTTTGCCCTTGGTGTTTTCGTACCGCACGATCGCACCGGCTTCGCGCGCCCGCTCGGCCGTCTTGTCGGTGCTGAGGTTGTCGTAGACGTAGACGACGACACCCGGCACGGCGGCCTGTAGATCGGCGACGACCTTGGCGACCGACGCCTCTTCGTTGTGGCAGGGGACAACTGCGGCGATTCGAAGCTCGGTGGAATCCACCCGGGTAAATCCTCGATGTCGGCGGTGAAAGGGAACACCGGGAGGGTACAGGGCCGTTCGGTCTGGTGCGCATCCGCATTCAGGTACCGTCACTCGGTGTCTTACCCCGAGCAGCCCGTGTCACTCCCGGATCCGCCGCCGGTGTCTGCCGTCGAAGCCGTGGCCGCTGCCGAACCCGGCCCGAACCTGGCCGCCAAGCTGATTTCCGCGCTGCGCAAGGGCAGCGCCTTCCTGATCGTGGGCGGCATCGGATTCCTGGTCGACGCGGGCACCTACAACCTGCTGGTGTTCTGGGGCGGCGAGGGGCCGCTGTACCAGCAGCCGCTGGCCGCGAAGATCATCGCGATCCTGGTGGCCACCGTGGTCACCTATTTCGGCAACAAGTGGTGGACCTTCGCCGACCAGCAGACCGACAACCCGGGACGCGAATATCTGCTGTACGCGGTGTTCAACGTGATCGCCATCGCGTTGCAGCTCGGCTGCCTGGGCTTCTCCCGGTATGTGCTGGACCTGTCGACCCCGCTGTCGGACAACATCTCCGGCACCTTCATCGGCCAGGCCGTGGCCGTGGGCTTCCGCTATTGGGCTTATAACAAGTTCGTCTTCACCGGTTCGAAGCAGCAATCCTGACGATTCGTCCTACCCTGGGTCGTCACCACGCTGTATTCACCCACCCCGTCGGCTTCGCCGCGTACCATCCCCAAGGGCCGCGCGGCCGATGCGACCGGGGATCCGCCTGCTGGACGGGCGATCGAGGGTGCGGATTGATATCCTCACCCCCGCCGCGAACGGCATCCCGTCGGCACAATCAAGATTTCGAGGACTTCATGGAGCAGTCGGCTACCGAGGCCGTGACCGAGACGAACGACCACGATTCGGCAGAGGCGGCACCCGCGGCTTTACGTGTCGATCATCGGGCGCCGGATCGCCTCGTGCTGCAACGCGGCATCTTCACCGGGCCGTCGGCGAAGATCAGCGACGAGCTCTACGCCGTGGTCAAGGGCCGGGCGCACCGGAGCCGGCTGGAACTGAGCCTGGAAAAGGGCGCGACCGCGCACACCAACACCTACTTCGGCCGGTTCGCCGCCGCCTACTGGCAGCGCTGGACCGTGGTCACCGAGGTGCGGGCCACCATGGTGCTCGAGGTGACCGGTAAGGCGCTGGTCCGCATCGTCGCCTCCGACATCGCCGGGCACCGCCGCATCATCGGCTCCGCCGACGTCACCGCGAGCGGCGCGCTCACGCTGACCGCCCCGGTGGATCAGTTCGTCGACGGTGGCGCGCTCTGGCTGGAATTCGACGCCGTCGGCGGGCCGCTCGGCATCAGCGAACTCACCTGGACCGCGAAGGCGCCGGACCGGATGCGTCCGGTCGCCATCGCCATCTGCACCTTCAACCGCGCGGCCGACTGCGCGGAAACCGTTGCCGCGCTGGCCTCCGATCCGACAGTGCTGGCGGCGATCGACGCCGTGTACGTGGTCGACCAGGGCACCGACCAGGTGCAGGACCGGCCGCGCTTCCAGGAGACGCTGCCCATCCTGGGCGACAAGCTGCGCTACATCCAGCAGCCGAATCTCGGTGGCGCGGGCGGCTTCACCCGCGGCCTCTACGAGGTGTCCGCGGTCAACGAGCACGCCGACGTCATCCTGATGGACGACGACATCCTGTGCGAACCCGAAACGGTGCTGCGGCTCAACGCCTTCGCCAACCTGACCGTGGAGCCGACGCTGGTCGGCGCGCAGATGCTGTTCCTGCTCAACCCCGACTTCCTCAACGTCGGCGCCGAAGAGGTGCACCTGCACGAGCTCAAGCACGGGCAGAAGGTGGCCAAGGCGCTGCGCAACACCTCCATGCTGAAGAAGAACCAGGAACGCCGCGTCGACGCCGGCTACAACGCCTGGTGGACCTGCCTGATCCCGGCCGAGGTGGTGAAGAAGATCGGGCTGCCGGTGCCGATCTTCTTCCAGTGGGACGACGTGGAATACGGCGTGCGCGCGCGGGAGAACGGCTTCGTCACCGTCACCCTGCCCAACGCCGCCGTGTGGCACGCCGACTTCTACTGGAAGGACTTCGACGACTGGGCGCGCTACTTCAGCACGCGCAACTCGCTGATCGTCGGCGCCATGCACGCCCAGCTGGACGGCAAGAAGATCACCCGCCAGCTGTTCCGCAATATCGCCGAGTACCTGGTGGCGATGCAGTACGGCCTGGCGCACACCACGCTGCAGGGCATCGAGGACTTCCTGGAAGGCCCGAAGGTGTTGCGCGACGGCGGCATCGACGCGCTCGCCCGGGCCCGCACCAGCCGCGGCGACTACCCGGAGACGGCCAAGCACGCCGCCGCGACCCCGCCGGTGCGCACCGCCGACATCCAGCTGCGCCGGGCCGGCGGCCAGCCGAGCCGGGACCTGCTGGTGCTGGTCAAGCGCGCGATCAACCAGTGGACCGGACGCACCCAGCGCGGCGTGGTCGGCGTGACCCGCGAGGACGCGCACTGGTGGCATGTCTCGCTGTTCGACCATGTGGTCGTCACCGACGCCTCCCAGTCCGGCGTGCGGGTGCGGGTGCGGGACAAGGAGCGGGCGCGGCAACTGCTCAAGCGCACCATCCGGGTGCTGCGCCGCCTGCGCAAGGACCTGCCCCGCCTGACGGCCGAATACCGCGCCGCCGTGCCGGAACTCACCAGCCGGGAGAACTGGGCCCGGCTGTACGGGATCGACGCGGACTGACCACTTCTATTCGGCGGTGGCGTCCAGATTGCGCTCGCCCGCCGCGACGTAGGCACGTTCGGTGGCGGCCTTCTCGGGCCGCCACCAGTCCTCGTTGTCGCGGTACCACCGCACGGTCGCCTTCAGGCCGGCGCGGAAGTCGGCGTAGCGCGGGGACCAGCCGAGTTCGGCGCGCAGCGCGGAGGCGTCGATGGCGTAGCGCTGGTCGTGGCCCGGGCGGTCGGTGACGTGGTCGAAATCGTCCGGGGCGCGGCCGAATTCCTCGAGGATCAGCCGCACGACGGATTTGTTGTCGAGTTCGCCGTCGGCGCCGATCAGGTAGGTGCGGCCGAGGCTGCCGCGGTCCAGGACGTCCCAGACCGCGCGGTTGTGGTCCTCGACGTGGATCCAGTCGCGGATCTGATGCCCCGCGCCGTAGAGCCGGGGCCGGACGCCGTCGATCAGGTTGGTGATCTGGCGCGGGATGAACTTCTCCACGTGCTGGTACGGCCCGTAGTTGTTGGAGCAGTTGGACAGGGTGGCGCGCACGCCGAAAGACCTGGCCCAGGCGCGCACCAGCAGATCGCTCGAGGCCTTGGAGGCGGAGTACGGGCTGGACGGGTTGTAGGGGGTCTGCTCGGTGAAGCGCGGCTCGTCCGGGGTGAGATCGCCGTAGACCTCGTCGGTGGAGACATGGTGGTAGCGCACGTCATACCGGCGCACCGCCTGCAGCAGCGAGTAGGTGCCGACGATGTTGGTCTGGATGAACGGCCACGGCTCGGTCAGCGAGTTGTCGTTGTGTGATTCGGCCGCGAAGTGCACCACCGCGTCGACGCCGCTGACCAGCTCGTCGACCAGGTCGAGGTCGGCGATGTCGCCGTGCACGAAGTCGATACGGTCCGCGACCGAGTCCAGCGAGGCCTTGTTCCCCGCGTAGGTGAGCGCGTCGAGCACCGTCACCGTGGTGTCCGGGCGTTGGGCCACGGTCTGGTGCACGAAATTCGCACCGATGAATCCGGCTCCGCCGGTTACGAGCAGTCGCACGCCATGAACCTTACGTCGGCGGCCGCGCGCGGGTTCCCGGAGGCACGGATCCCCACCTGAGAGCAACCTGAGTGGCGTTCGTCACATCAGGGGCCGGTTAATGCCGGATCGAAACTCCGCGGCAATATGAAATGCGTGCTGGGCGTACATATTTCCGGGACCGCACCGTGCTCCAAGTCCGGATGGTGAACAAAATTTGAATTAAAGGTCACAACTCATTCACCGCCCGTTAGCTGGTCTACATTTCGATCAGCTTGTCCCCCTAGAACGCTGCGCAAAGGTTCAATACCAAATGCTGATGAGGAAATTCGCCGCTACGTCGGCGCTGCTGATCGCCGCCATGGGCGTCACCGCAGGCACCGTGAACGCGGCCCCGGCCGATCAGTCCTCCGCCGAAGCCATCAACTTCTCCGCCAAAGCCACCGAGACCCAGTCCATCATCACGATCGACGCCGGTGCGCTGGTCGTCGAGGATGACGCGCTCAAGATCAAGGCCGCCGACGGCACCACCGTCGCCGGTACGCCACTGAAGTTCCAGCTCGACGACTTCGAACTGCCGATCGTCGCGGACATCTCCGATCGCACGGCGACCCTGACCCCGCAGCTCGATGTCAGCAAGGCGGTCTACAAGCCGGTCGCGCTGCCCTTCGAGGACAAGGCGCCGTGGAAGAACGAGTACGACCGTGAGCAGGCCGCCTGGTCGCGTCTGACCTCGACCATCTCCATGGGCGCCACTGTCGGCACCCTGGTCGGCGGCCTCGGCGGCGCGGCCATCGGCTGTGTCCTGGGCGGCATCCTCGGCACCACGGTTGCCCTGGGCACCATCGTCGGCCTGTTCGGCCCGTTCGTTCCGGCCGCCCTGGCCGGTTGCATCGGCGGCATCGCGCTCGTCGGCGCGGTCGGCACGGTCCTGGGTCAGATCTTCATCACCGGCCCGGTCGCGATCGGCGCGGCGATCCAGTACTTCGCCACCATCAACGCCCCGGCCCCCGCGCCGGCGAAGTAATCCGAACCCCCAGTCCTACAACTGAATCCGCACAACTGAATCGGCACAACTGAACATCGAGCCAGGAACCCCACCCGGCGTGAGCCCGGGTGGGGTCACCTCGGCCCGACCGAGTTACTGAAAGTTTGCGGACCAAGGTATCGGTCGCAGTAAACAGCCCAATGCAACTGATGAGGACCCGAAAACCATGCGTTTCAAGAAATTTGCCGCTACCTCCGCGATGCTGATCGCCGCGATGGGCGTCACCGCCGGCACCGTCAACGCCGCTCCTGCCACTCCCGAGGCCGAGGCCATCAACTTCTCGGCGCGGGCGACCGAGACCCAGTCCATCATCTCCATCGACGCCGGTGCGCTGGTCGTCGAGGATGACGCGCTCAAGATCAAGGCCGCCGACGGCACCACCGTCGCGGGCACCCCGCTGAAGTTCCGCCTCGACGACTTCGAGCTCCCGATCGTCGCGGACATCTCCGATCGCACCGCGACCCTGACCCCGCAGCTCGATGTCAGCAAGGCGGTCTACAAGCCGGTCGCGCTGCCCTTCGAGGACAAGGCGCCGTGGAAGAACGAATACGACCGTGAGCAGGCCGCCTGGTCGCGTCTGACCTCGACCATCTCCATGGGCGCCACCGTCGGCACCCTGGTCGGCGGCCTCGGCGGCGCGGCCATCGGCTGCGTCCTGGGCGGCATCCTCGGCACCACCGTCGCGCTGGGCACCATCGTCGGCCTGTTCGGCCCGTTCGTCCCGGCCGCCATCGCCGGCTGCATCGGCGGCATCGCGCTCGTCGGCGCGGTCGGCACCGTGCTGGGTCAGATCTTCATCACCGCCCCGGTCGCGATCGGCGCGGCGATCCAGTACTTCGCCACCATCAACGCCCCGGCCCCGGCCCCGGCCCCCGCGAAGTAGTCGCACCGAATACCAGGAGCCCCGCCCGGAATTTTCCTCCCGGGCGGGGTTTTCTATTGTCTGGGCCAGCCGAGTTCAGTGAACGGGAGATTAACTCACGCCGCCTATTCGGTGGATGTTTGTTTTACGCAACATGACCGACAAATTCTTGACCAACCGCTGATACGAAAAGACGTGTCAATTCATAGCGGCCGCACACAAATGAACCCCCGCCCCTGGGGGGAGCGGGGGTTCATGCTCGTCCGGCCGACCGGAGTCAAGACCGTCCGAGCCCAATCAGGCCGTGCGAGCCGCCTCGTTCTGCTCGGTACAGGCGCGCACGAAGCGCGCCACCCGCCCGAGCGCCTTGCGCCCCTCGGGTAGCCCCGGTGCGATGCTCATGAACGCGTGCACCTGGCCGCGCCACAGTTCCACCGTGTTCGGCACGCCGGCGGCGGTGAGGCGCTGCGCCATGAGTTCGCAGTCGTAGCGCAGGACTTCGTCCTCGGCGGCGATCAGCAGCACCGGCGGCAGGCTGGCGAGCGCGCCGTTCACCGGGGACAGCATCGGATCGAGCCGGCCGTCGATCTCGGCCCCGATCCGCACCACCGCCGCCAGCGCGGAGAGCGGGATATACGGATCCTTGGCGACATTCATATATTCGCGCTTGGCCGCGTAGTCCAGGTCCAGCAGCGGGCTGAGGCCGATCAGACCGGCGGGGGCGGGCAGGCCGGTCTCGATGGCCGCCAGGGCGGTGGCGAAGGTGAGATACCCGCCCGCGGAGTCACCGGCGAAGGTGATGCGCGACGGGTCGGCGCCCTTGCGCAGCAGCCAGCGGTAGGCGGTGAGACAGTCCGCCACCGACTGGGTAATGCTGCGGCCGGGTAATTGGCGGTACTCCACGTTGACCACGGGTAAGCCGGTGCGCCGGGCCAGGCTGGCCGCCACGGGCCGATGCGTGGTGAGCCCGCAGACCGCGAAGCCGCCGCCGTGCATATAGAGCATCGCGCCGTGCCGCAGCGACTTGGATCCGCCGGCCGGGCGCAGGATCTCCATCCGGAAACCGCGCAGCGTCACCTGTTCGCGGTCGACGCCGCGCGGGCCGGGCCGCAGCCGGGCCAGATTGTCGATGGCGAACGCGCCGAGCGGGATGGTCGCCCGGGTGATCGGGGCGACCCGCAGCGCGGGGCGCACGACCGAGGTGCAGGTCGCCAGGAGCAGGCGGGCCGCCGGGCTGGGTCCATCCGGATTCATTACTTCGCCGACACCGATCACGGTCATAGCGCACCTGCTTCCCACTGGCGCGCCGTGCCCGACCGATCGGCGGGGATCACCCACCGGGACCAGGCGAGACATCGGCGCTGACATCTCACACGGCGTTGTTTCACAACGCTCGAACTCAGGAGACCACGTGAATGTGACCTATGCGACAAGATTCGCCCGAATCGCCGAGAAGCTAAACCTCCGTGACTGTTTCGTGGGCGTGTCGGAACCTGTCCGACGTCGAGTGCGACGACCAGTAGCGAAACTGGCAGACTCCTGGGCATGCGCGGAATCATCTTGGCGGGCGGCACCGGATCACGGCTGCACCCGATCACGCGCGGGGTGAGCAAGCAGCTGGTCCCGGTCTACGACAAGCCCATGATCTATTACCCGCTGTCCACGCTGATGCTCGCGGGCATCCGGGACGTGCTGGTGATCACCACCCCGGAGGAGGCGGACGCCTTCCGCCGCCTGCTCGGCGACGGCTCCCAGTTCGGCATCGCCCTGGATTACGTGGTGCAACCCGAACCGGACGGGCTGGCGCGCGCGTTCGTCCTCGGCGCCGACCACATCGGCGGCGAGAGCGCCGCACTCGTGCTGGGCGACAACATCTTCCACGGGCCGGGGCTCGGCACCAGCCTGAACCGCTTCACCGGCCTGGACGGCGGCGCGGTCTTCGCCTACTGGGTCTCGGACCCCACGGCCTACGGCGTCATCGAGTTCGAGGCGGGGCGCGCGGTGTCGATCGAGGAGAAGCCGAAGAAACCGCGCTCCAACTACGCGATCCCGGGGCTGTACTTCTATGACAACGATGTCGTGGAGATCGCCAAGACGCTGCGGCCCTCCGCGCGCGGCGAATACGAGATCACCGATATCAACCGCGCCTACCTGGAGCAGCAGCGCCTGCGGGTGGACGTGCTGGCCCGCGGCACCGCCTGGCTGGACACCGGCACCTTCGACTCGCTGCTCGACGCCGCCAACTACGTGCGCACCATCGAGGAACGCCAGGGCCTGAAAATCGGCGTGCCCGAGGAGGTGGCCTGGCGAATGGGGTATATCGACGACGAGCAGCTGTGCAAGCAGGCCGAGCCGCTGGTGCGCTCGGGATACGGCAGCTACCTGCTGGACCTGCTTGCGCAGGGGCCGGACCAGGGCGGAATGACGCACAATCCGGTCCCGGCGGACGGGCGTGGGCCCAGGTGGGATTGGTGAAGATGGAGTTCCGGGAACTCGCGGTGCCCGGCGCGTGGGTGGTGACCCCGCGCCTGCTCGGCGACGAGCGCGGCGCCTTCGCCGAGACCTTCAAGGCCTCGGACTTCGAGAAGGCGACCGGGCGCACCTTCGACCTGTGCCAGGTGAACACCTCGGTGTCGGCGGCCGGTGTGCTGCGCGGCATCCACTACACCGAGGATCCGCCGGGCCAGGCCAAGTACGTGACGTGCGTGCGCGGCGCCTTCTTCGACGTGGTCGTCGACCTGCGCCCCGGCTCCCCCACCTATGGCCGGTGGGACAGCGTCCTGCTCGACGACGTGCACCGCCGCTCGGTGTTCCTCTCCGAGGGCCTCGGGCACGCGATCCTGTCGCTCGAGGACCAATCCACCGTCACCTACCTGTGCTCGCTCGAGTACACCCCCGAATTCGACCGGGACCTGGACGCTTTCGATTCCCGGCTGGCGATCGACTGGCCGGGCCTGGGCCGCGACGGGCAGCCGCTCACCTATATCCGCTCCGCCAAAGACACTGCCGCCCCGTCGTTTTCCTGACCGAAAAGCCGAACCCCACACGGATCGTGTGGGGTTCGGCTTTTCTATCGGCTGGTGAGGGGTCAGCCGACGGGTTCCAGGGCGGGCTTCAGCTCGCCCGATTCCGGCTCCGCCACCGCCTTGCGGCGCTTGGGCAGGAAGACCGTGAGCGCGACCAGGGCGCCGACGATCGCCACGCCGGCCGCGAACTGCAGGCCGGGCCGGTAGTTGTCCAGCACCGCGGCGGGGCTGGTGTCGGTGTGCGCGCCGCTGGTGATGATCGCGGTGGTCACGGCCAGGATGATGGCCGCGCCGACCTGCATCGCGGTTTGCAGCACGCCGGCCGCCAGGCCCTGCTCGTCATCGTCGATACCGCTGGTGGCCTGGATGTTGATGGCCGGGAACCCGACCCAGCCGATGCCGATCAGCAGCAGCGCGGGCAGCAGCACCGTCAGGTAGCTCGGCGCGATGTCCAGGCGCAGCCAGGCCAGGTAGCCCACGGCCATGGTCACCAGGGTGACCGCGATGATCGGGCCGGTGCCGAAGCGGTCGACCAGCTTGTCGGAGACGAACGCCGAGGCCACCACGAGCAGACCCACCGGAAGCAGCGCGAGCGACAGCTTCAGCGGCGACCAGCCCAGGGACTCCTGCAGGTACAGCGTGGTGATGAACTGCCAGCTGAAGTAGGAGCCGGCCACCGCGATGATGGCGAGGCTGGCCCGGACCAGGCTGGCCTTGCGCAGGATGCCCAGGCGGATCAGCGGGTACTTCACTCGCTTCTCCACCGCCACGAAGCCGGCGAACAGCGCGAGGGTGAGCAGGAACGAGCCCAGGGTGCGCGCCGAGGTCCAGCCCACCTCGGGGGCGGTGACCACGGTGTAGACCAGCAGCAGCATGGCGCCGGTGGACAGCACCGCGCCCAGGATGTCGTGCCCGCCTTCCTCGGCGGCCTTGTCCTTGGGCACCAGGTACCAGGCGGCGACCAGGGCCGCGACGGCGACCGGGACCGGGAGCAGGAAGGTCCAGCGCCAGCCGAGACCGGTCATCAGGCCGCCGAACAGCAGGCCCATGGAGTAGCCGCCCGCACCGAAGACGGTGTAGATGGACAGCGCCTTGTTCCGGGCAGGGCCCTCGGCGAAGTTGGTGGTGATGATCGACAGACCGGTCGGCGCGGTGAACGCGGCGGCCAGGCCCTTGATGAAGCGGGTGATGATCAGCAGCGGGCCGGAGCTGACGAAGGCGCCGGCCAGCGAGGCGATCGCGAAGACGGCCAGGGCGATCAGGAAGACCTTGCGCCGGCCGAGCAGGTCGGCGGTGCGCCCGCCGAGCAGCAGCAGGCCGCCGTAGCCGAGGACGTAGCCGGAGACCAGCCACTGCAGGGTCGAGGTGGACAGATCGAGCTCGGCGCCGATCGAGGGGAGCGCGACTCCGATCATCGAGACATCGAGGCCGTCGAGGAAAAGCACGATGCAGAGGGTGATCAACATGCCCCAGAGCCGCGCGGTCCACTTGGTCGGGTCCGTCGCCTGTGCGGCGGCCGAAAGCGTTGCCGGTGAAGTCATGAGCGAAAGAATTGCATGCACGCGCATTTATTGTCAACACATCTAATGCGGTTGCATATACCGGCCGCGCTCACTAAGATGTGGTCATGTCGAAGCCGTCTCTTATCGAGACAGTCCGGGGCAGCGCCGCCTCCGGGCTGGTCGGCGAGTGGCGCGAGCTGCTCGATCGTCACGCGGCGGTCAGTTGTGCGCTGGAGAAGGCACTCCAGCACCAGCACGAGATCGGGCTCAGCGAGTTCGAGACGCTGGACCGGCTGATCGAGGCGAACTGCGGCGATTACCGGATGAGCGATCTGGCCGAGGACATCTACCTGAGCCAGAGCGCCCTGTCCCGCACGGTGGCCCGCCTGGAACGCGACGGCCTGGTGTCGCGGCGCATGTGCGCCGACGACCGGCGCGCGATCTTCGTCTGCCTCACCGAGAAGGGCCGCGAAACCTACGAGCGGGCGCTGCCCACGCACCGCGAAGTCCTCGCGAGCACCTGGGAGAACAGCGCCCGCTGCGAGCGCTGAGCCGGGTTACACCAGGCTGGCGCGCGCGTCCTCGATGATCGAGCGCGCGTCCACCGAGGCGGCCTTGATACTCGCGAAAGCCGAACGGTAGCGGTCGATCTCGGGCGCCTTGTCCAGATAGACCGGGCCCGTGAAGGCCTCGATGTAGACCACCGGCGGCTCCGCGCGCTCCCCCGACGCGCTCTCGGGGAACTCCAGCATGACGAAGCGGCCGGCCTCCATGCCGTCGTGGTACTCCGACTCCGACTGCACCACCTGCACCCGGACGTTCGGCAGATCGCAGACCCGCCGCAAATGCTCGAGCTGGGCCGCCGTCACGTCCGAACCGCCGATGCGGCGCCACAGCACGGCCTCGGTGATGACGACGTCCATCTGCACCGGCGATTCGCTGCGCAGGATCAGCTGCTGCCGGGCCAGGCGCAGCTGCACCCGCCGGTCCACCTCGAGCGCCGACATGCCGGGGCGCGCGGCCACGATCAGCGCGCGCGCGTAGTCCTCGGTCTGCAACAGGCCCGGGACCAGCTCGTTCTCATAGGAGGCGAGCACACGCGCCGCTTCTTCCAGGCCGATGTAGACCTCGAAGCCCTCGGGGATGACATCGCCGTAGCTGGCCCACCAGCCTCGGGATTTGGTCTCCTTGGCCAGCGCGGCCAGCGGCGCGACGAGTTCCTCGGGTGCGCCGTAGATCTTGCACATGGCTTCGACGTCGAGACTGCGCAGCGAGGTCTGACCGGTTTCGATGCGCCAGATCTTGGCTTCGGACCACTCCAGCTGCTGAGCGGCGGTCCGGGTGGTCATCCGGGCCCGGGTGCGCAATTCCCGCAACTGCCGCCCGAGCTGCCGTCGCGGCATGGTTGATCCAGTGGTTCCGTGCGGTAAAGCCATGCTTTCCCCCTCGTACTGATACGGCACGCGGCCGTGCGCCGACTACCCGGCGGCACCTCCACTGCCACCGGTACGACGCTTCCCTACCGGCGTCCGTCGTCGTGACCCGGACACCCGAACAGCATTGTTTCACAGCAAATCTGACATAGCGTACGACGTACAACTCAGATACGCCACTGTCACATTCGCGTCAAAGCAGTTAGGTGGCTGGCATTTTGGGGAATATAGGCAGGTTAGCTACTTTTGGGACCCCTTTTACGGAACCGCCAGAACTGCACCGCCCGGACATCCTCGGACAGCTGGTTCACCGGTTCGGCCACATCGGAGAGCGCTTGGAACAGGTCATCGGCCAGTTCGCTGATGTGCTCCACGCGGGTCGCCAGCCGGGACGCGTTCACCAGGAATTCGAGCAGCAGCCGGACGACCGCCGCAATAGTGAGTCCCAGTGGAATGCCGATCAGCAGCGTCAGCACCCCCAGTACCGCGGAGATCTGCCACATCAGCACGACCAGCGCGACCGGGACGGCCACCGCGCCGGCCAGGCCGAGCATGTAGGCCAGCGGCAGCAGGGTACGGGTGGCGGGGCGGTGGAACTGGACATCGAGCAGGCCCCGGGCCGCCTCCACCGCCCACTCCCGGAAGGCCCGGGGGCTCTGGAACGGTTCGGCGGGTGGCTCCTCCGCGACCGGCCGCGGCTTGGCGAAGCGGTCTTTCCAAGTGATCCAACGAGATTCGGTCTCATACTCCTCGGGGTCGAGTGGGATCCCCGTGGTGTCATCCGTCATGGCGTGATCCTGCACGTAAACGCCGAAACCGGCCAACCGGACATTGATAGCGAAGCCGTGCCGGTGAGATGAATCCGACAGTCGAAAAGAAGTTTCCGATCAATCCGTAACGCTGGAGCTACCTGGTGTCGATACGACCCATGAACGCAGCAAGACCCAGATCTATCGGGGAATGGAGAAAGACAGTGCGCACCACGTTTCCGACTTCCGTCTCGGCGGCGCAGATGACCGCCGCAGCGCAGGACTACAGCCAGCGCGGGTGGACGGTCGCCGAAACGGCCAACGGGATCTGCCTGATCACCGATGCCGACGTTTCCGGCATCGAGGTAACCGGCGAGCTCGCGGGTGAGGTTCGCCGATTCCTTCGATCGAACAACCTGTCCGGCCCGGTCATCGAGATCCCCGGCGCCGAACGCCGCGAAATCCACCTGGTCACCGGTGTCCGCAAGGCCACCGCCGCCCTGGAGGCGCTGCGCGAGGCCGGCGCGGTTATCTACACCGACGGCGCGGGCATCCCGCTGCCGCCCACTCAGCTCTCCGCCGGCTCGGCCTGCTGGGGCGTCGCCCCGCACGAGGCCCGCTGGCTGCCGCCGGTCGTCGCGATCGGCGCGGCTGTGCGCTCGGTGCTGGCCCGCTCCGGCGTGGCCGCCAAGTCCGGCCAGGCCGGGCTCACCAGCGTCGCCTGCTGAACCACCGAACATCTGCGTTCCCCCACGATTCCCCCCTGCAGGGGCGGCCGGTCCTAGGACGGCCGCGGAACGACCGGTAACCGCCTCGCGCGGATACCGGTCGTTGTGGTTTCCGGGGTGTTGTCGGCGGGCCGCGCGGGCCAAGATGGACGTATGAGCCAGATCACGTCCCGGAACCTGCTGCGCACCTGCCCGCTCTGTGAGGCGGTGTGCGGCCTGGAAGTCCAGCTCGACGCCGACGACCACGTGACCTCGGTGCGCGGGGACAAGCTGGATCCGTTCAGCAAGGGCTTCCTGTGCCCGAAGGGCGCCAGTTTCGGGCAGTTGGACGAGGACCCGGACCGGGTCACCGAACCGCTGATCCGGGACCGCGCCACCGGCGCCTGGCGCACGGCCGGCTGGGACGAGGCCTTCGACTACATCGCCGAGCGCTTCGCGCCGATCGTCGCCGAGCACGGCCGGCAGGCCGCGGCTCTATATCTGGGCAATCCGAACGCGCACACGGTGGCGGGCGCGCTGTACGTCCCGGTGCTGATCCGGGCGCTCGGCACCAAGAACCTGTTCTCCGCGAGCACCGCGGATCAGATGCCCAAGCAGGTGGCCAGCGGGCTGATGTTCGGTGACCCGCTGCGGATCGCGGTGCCGGATCTGGACCGCACCGATTATCTGCTGATGTTAGGGGCGAATCCGCTCGAGTCGAACGGCTCGCTGTGCACGGCGCCGGACTTCCCCGGGCGCCTCAAGGCACTGCGGCGGCGCGGCGGGAAGTTCGTGGTGGTGGACCCGCGCGCCACCCGGACCGCGAAGCTGGCCGACGAGCATCTGTTCGTCCGGCCGGGCAGCGATGCCTACCTGCTCTTCGGGATCGTGCACACGCTGTTCGCCGAGCAGCTCACCGCGGTCGCCGTCGAGGTCGACGGCCTGGACGAATTGCGCACGGCGGCGTTGAAATTCACGCCCGAGGCGGTCGCGACGCGCACCGGCGTCCCCGCGGCGACCATCGTGCGGCTGGCCCGCGAACTCGCGGGCGCCCCGACCGCCGCCGTCTACGCGCGCATCGGCACCTGCACCGCCGAATTCGGCACTGTCACACAGTGGCTCGTGGACGCGATCAACGTGCTCACCGGCAATCTCGACGCGCCCGGCGGCGCGATGTTCCCGGAGGCCGCGGCGGGCGGTATCCCCCGCACCAAGCCGTTCCGGATCGGGCGCTGGGCCAGCCGGGTGCGCGGGCTGCCGGAGGCGATGGGCGAGTTGCCCGTGGCCACGCTGGCGGACGAAATCCTCACGCCCGGAACCGGTCAGGTGCGCGCGCTGCTCACCGTGGCGGGTAACCCGGTGCTGTCCGCGCCGAGCGGCGCCCGGCTGGACGCGGCCTTCGCGCAGCTGGACTTCATGATCAGCGTGGACCGCTATGTCAACGAGACCACCCGGCACGCGGATGTGATCCTGCCGCCGCCGCGCCCGGTGCAGTCGCCGCACTACGATTTCGCGCTGCTGCAATTCGCGGTGCGCAACTACGCCCGGTACTCCCCGCCGCTGGTGCCGCTGGACGACCGGCCCTCCGAGGCCGCGGTGCTGGCCCGGCTGGGTGCGGCGCTGACCGGGCAGCCGCACACCGGCGACCTGCTCGCCGCGGTGGACGAGCTGATCATCGGCGGCACCCTGCAGAAGGCCGGCCTGCAGGAGCGGCGACCGGAGTTGCGCGGCGCCACCAGCACCGAGCAGCGGCTCGATCTCATGCTGCGGGTCGGCCCCTACGGTGAGTGGAACGGCGGAACGCTGAATCTGCAAGCGCTGCTGGACAACCCGCACGGCATCGATCTCGGCCCGCTGCGCCCGCGGCTGCCCGGCGTGCTGATCACCGCGACCAAGCGGGTGCAGCTCGCGCCGCCGGCGCTGCTCGCCGACGCCGAGCGGATGCGGGCCCGGATCGGTGACGCGGCACCGGATTTCGTGCTGATCGGACGACGGCAGCTGCGGTCCAACAACAGCTGGATGCACAATGTGGCGCCGCTGGTCAGCGGATCCAATCGGTGCACCCTGCACATTCATCCCGATGATGTGGCCCGGCTCGGACTGGGCGATCAGGCGGTGGTGAAGTCGGCCGCGGGCACTTTGACGGTGCCCCTGGAGCCGACCGAGGCGATCATGCCGGGCGTGGTGAGCCTGCCGCACGGCTGGGGGCACGAGGCCAGCACGCAGACGGTCGCGCGGGCGCACGCCGGCGTGAACGCTAATGTGCTGACCGATGATTCGATCGTGGACGTGCCGTCCGGGAACGCCGTGTTCAACGGCGTTCCCGTGACCCTGATCGCCCCCTAGCGCCTACTCGGCCTTGCGGTCGAAGGCCGCTTGCGCGCGCTGGGCCAGGTCGACGCCGAGTTTGTAGGCCTGGGCCGCCAGTTCCTCGTGGGCCGCGGGGTCGCTGGTCTCGGTGCCGTAGAGCAGCTCCACCGAGGAGTGCGGGATCGAGGAGTATCCGGCGATCCCGTGCTGGAGTTGCAGCGTGATCGCGTCCTTGTAGCCGCGCCGGGTGTAGGACCCCTCGCCCACGCCCGCCAGGCCGAGGAAGTGCAGCTCCTCGATCGCGCTGCCGGTGGCGGTGGCGCTGTTCTCGTAGGCCCAGCCGCGACTGAGCACGCGATCGATCCAGCCCTTGGCCAGCGCGGGCATGGACCACCAGTAGACCGGGAACAGCACGGCCAGTACCTCGGCCGACTCGACCAGCCGCTGTTCGCGGGCGACGTCGGCGGGCACGTCGCCGCGCAGCCGGTGCACGGCGAGGTCGGCGGCGGTGAAGACCGGGTCGAAGCCCGTCGCGGTCAGGTCGTGCACGGTGACCTCGGTGCCGCCCTCGGAGCGGATACCCTGTTCGACGGCCCGGGTCAGGGCCCAGGAGGCGGAGTCGTGGTCGGGGTGGGAGACCACGAGCAGGACGTGCGGCCGGTGCTGTTCGTTCGTCATACGACCACGGTAAAGTATGACATTAACGTCAATGTCAAGGAGCAAGTCGGATGCGGATCAGCGACCTCAGCAAGGCCACCGGCGCGACCCCGCGGATGCTGCGGCACTACGAGAACGCGGGCGTGCTGACGCCGCGGCGTCATCCCAACGGCTACCGCGAGTACAGCCCCGAGGACGTCAAGACCGTGCACGACATCCGCTGCCTGCTCAGTTCCGGCCTGACCCTCGGCGAGGCGGCCGCGCTGATCCACATCTCCTGCACCGCGCCGCAGAGCGCCACCGACACCGACCGCGCCGAGGTACTGGCCCAGCTCGACGAGCGCACCCGCCAGGTGGAGGCCGGGATCGCCCGGCTGCTGACCGAGAAGGCGGGCCTGGCGAAACTCCGCGCCGACGTCGCGGCCGGGCGCTGATTCCAGCAACGCCATACAAAACGTCCGGTCGGAATGTAGCTAACACCCGGAAACGCTTGTGCCAACTAAGTATTAAGCGCTTTCGCAACATTGATTTCGGGTATTAGTCCGTACGGTTTCCCTTAGAATAGAAAAGATTTGGTGTGCCCCCGCGCTCATCGGGGAGCTGCGGCGCACGCGGATTCCAGCAACCCTAGGGGGCACCCATGCCCGAAACACGTTGCGGCAGTGACGGCGAGCACGAACTGCAGGACAGATACGGTACTCAGGACAGGGCGGTCCGTTTCTACGCCGACCAGGTTCTCGACCGCCTGAACCCGGTTATGATCGAGTTCATCGCCCGGATGGATATGGCTTTCCTCGCCACCGCCGACAAACACGGTGAATGCGACACCACCTTCCGGGCCGGTCCGCCGGGATTCCTGCACGTCATCGACGAACGCACACTTGCCTATCCGGAATATCGTGGCAACGGGGTGATGGCCAGCCTCGGCAACATCTTGGAGAATCCGCACGTCGGCATCCTGCTCGTCGATTTCGTGCGCGACCTGATCGGATTGCACATCAACGGTGCGGCCCGCATCGTCGACGATGACGCGCTGCGCCGCTGCGTCGCGGACCTCCCGCCGAACCTCAAGGGCCGCAACGCCGAACGCTGGGTCGTGGTGGATGTCGAAGAGGCCTACATCCACTGCCGCAAGCACATCCCGCACCTGATCCCCGCGCCGCGCGAACAGCGCGACTGGGGCACCGACAACGTGCGCGCCAAGGGCGGCGACTACTTCGGGGCCAAGGCGGAATCCGCGGATCGCGACCTCGCGGCCGTGCCCAGCAGCTAGTGGATCTTGAAGATCACCACGCGCTGCACCACGAAATTGAGCACCGTTGCCGTGCCCTGCGCGATCAGGAAGGCCAGCGGGACGCGCCACCAGTGCTCGGCGATGGTGGAGTACATCACCTGATTGATGCCGACCTGGATGCCGAAGGTGCACGCGTAGAGCGCGATCACCGCGAGGAAGCGCGCGCGGCTCGGCTCGGCCTTGAAGGTCCAGCGGCGATTGATCAGATACGCCGTTGTCGTACCCGCGACGAAGCTGATCGCCTTGGCCACGCTGACCGGCAGGCCGACCACCTGCAACAGGAACAGATAGAGCCCGAAGTCCACGATCGCCGACAGTCCGCCCGTGAGGGTGAAACGAACGATCTGGGTCTTCAGGTCGACATCGGTCCCGCCCGGCTCGTCTACCAGCGGCAGTTCGGCAGGCAGCGGGAGGTGGGGTTCGGCGTGCACGCGACGAGCCTAACGGCCGGGCGCCCGGGTCCGAGGGGAGCGTCACAGCCCGCGCATCCCGGCCGCTCCCCCAAGCGACCGCTCGGGTTCTTTATGGCGCGCTAACCAGGGCGGATGGGGAGTGTGCGCCGGGGCCGGACCAGTCGGCCCCGGTCCACGCTCGCCGTCACTATGTCCGGTCCTACCTGTAGCCTCTATGCCGATGTCCACGAAAGCTCCGACCTCCGCACCGGCCACCGCCAGCGGGACCGCCGACAGTGTGAACGCCAGCGTCCCCGCTGCCGCGTCCTTCACACTGCCGACGCGTACCCGATCGCTGACCGGCTGGGGTCGCACCGCACCGACCTCGTCCGAAGTGCTCACCACCAGCGATCCGGAAGTGATCGCCAAGGCTGTTGCCATGGTGGCCGAGGACAACGACAGCAAGCCCGCGCATCTGCGCCGCGGCGTCATCGCACGCGGCCTCGGCCGCTCCTACGGTGACCACGCCCAGAACGCGGGTGGCCTCGTCGTCGACATGACCGCGCTGAACAACATCCACCGCATCGACCGCGATACCCGCATCGTCGATGTGGACGGTGGCGTCAGCCTGGATCAGTTGATGAAGGCGGCCCTGCCGTTCGGACTGTGGGTCCCGGTGCTGCCGGGCACGCGCCAGGTGACGATCGGCGGCGCCATCGCCTCCGACATCCACGGCAAGAACCACCACAGCGAGGGCAGCTTCGGCAACCACGTGCGCTCCATCGATCTGCTCACCGCGGACGGTGCGGTGCAGCACCTCACGCCCAAGCGCAACACCAAGTTGTTCTGGGCGACGGTGGGCGGCAACGGGCTTACCGGCATCATCCTGCGCGCCACCATCGAGATGGCGCCGACGGAGACCGCGTACTTCCTCAACGACGGGTTGAAGACCAGCACCCTCGACGAGACCATCGCGGCGCACAGCGACGGCAGCGAAGCCGACTACACCTATTCGAGCGCGTGGTTCGACGTGATGAACCCGCTCCCGAAGCTGGGCCGGGCCTGCATCACCCGCGGCCGCCTGGCGAAGGTGGACGAGCTTCCGAAGAAACTGCAGAAGAAGCCGCTGAAGTTCGACGCGCCGCAGCTGCTGACGGTGCCGAACATCTTCCCGAGCTGGACGGCGAACAAGCTGACCCTGGGCGCGGTCGGCGAGGCCTACTACGCCATGGGCGGTACCTACACCGGCAAGGTGCAGAATCTGACGCAGTTCTACCACCCGCTCGACATGGTCGCGGAGTGGAATCGGGCCTACGGCCCGGCCGGATTCCTGCAGTACCAGTTCGTGGTGCCGACCGAGGCCGTCGACGAGTTCAAGAAGATCATCATCGACATCCAGGCCTCGGGACACATCTCGGCGCTCAACGTGTTCAAGCTGTTCGGCCCGAGCAACCCGGCCCCGCTGAGCTTCCCGATGCCCGGCTGGAACATCTGCTGCGACTTCCCGATCCGGCCCGGCCTCAACGAGCTGGTCTCCGAATTGGACCGGCGCGTCACCGAATTCGGCGGGCGCCTCTACACCGCGAAGGACTCGCGCACCACCGCCGAGACCTTCCACAAGATGTACCCGCGGATCGACGAGTGGATCAAGATCCGCCGGACCGTCGATCCCACAGGCGTTTTCATGTCCGATATGGCGAGAAGGCTGGAGCTGCAGTGATCAATGCCGTTGGTAACCCGCAGACGATTCTGCTGCTCGGCGGGTCCTCCGAGATCGGCCTGGCGATCTGCGCGGAATACCTGAAAAAGGGTCCCGCCCACGTCATCCTGGCCATGCTGCCCAACGATCCACTGCGCGAACAGGCTTCGGCGCAGCTCTACGCCGCCGGCGCGGACAAGGTCGGCATCATCGACTTCGACGCGCTCGACACCGACAGCCATCCCAAGGTCATCGACGCGGCCTGGGACAGCGGTGACGTCGACGTGGCGATCGTGGCCTTCGGCGTGCTCGGCGATGCCGAGGAGCTGTGGCAGGACCAGCGCAAGGCCGTGCTGACCGTCGGGATCAACTACACCGCCGCGGTTTCGGTCGGCGTGCTGCTCGGCGAGAAGATGAAGGCGCAGGGCTTCGGCCGCATCATCGCCATGTCCTCGGTGGCAGGCGAGCGGGTGCGCCGCTCCAACTTCGTCTACGGCTCCACCAAGGCCGGCCTGGACGGGTTCTACCTGGGCCTGGGCGAGGCGCTGCGGCCGCACGGCCCGCGCGTGCTGGTCATCCGGCCCGGCCAGGTGCGCACCACCACCACGCTGGAGCACTGGAAGGCGACCGGCGCCAAGGAGGCCCCGTTCACCGTGGACAAGGAAGAGGTTGCCGCGCTGGCGGTTTCGGCTTCCCAGAAGGGCAAGGAGCTCATCTGGGCGCCCGGCCCGGTGCGCTACCTGATGTCGGTCATGCGGCACATCCCGCGCCCGATCTTCCGCAAGCTGCCGCTCTGACGGTTCGAACGCCGAACGGCCCGCACACCGAATGGTGTGCGGGCCGTTTCGTTTCCGGCGCTCAGGCTTCGGGTTCGGGATCGACGCGGTTCCAGGCCAGGATCAGCCCCGGCGTGCAGCCGCCGGCGAGCAGCGTGGCCAGCACCATGACGCCACCCGCGTAGGCGGTCTGAAAGGTGCTGACGTGCGGGAACAGTGACGACACGAAGATCAGGTAGAACACCGGCGGCAGCGCCAGGAACTGGGTGACCGTCAGGCCGATGGAGCGCGCGGTGTTGCGCTGCGCGATCTCGAGTTCGTCGAGCGTCGCCGCGGGGGCGGTGTCCTGCACCTGCGAGACGATCCGCAGCATGCCCCAGGCCGGAATGAAGAGCACCGTGGCGGGCAGCATGGCCAGGGCCGCCCAGCGCAGGTCGAAGGCGCACAGCAGACCGGCGACGAACATCACGGCGATGGCGGCCGTCACCGTGACCACCAGGGCGCGCCTACGGCCGCGGGTGCGCCAGCCGGGGAGCATGCCGGACAGCCGCTCCTCCTGGACCAGCCAGCGGCGCAGCCGGTAATCCTGGTAGCGGTCGAGCAGGTTGTTGGTCGTGGTGGTCATGGCCGTCCTTTCGGGTATATCTCGGCCGACAGCGGCGTGAACTCCGCCCGGGCGAAGACCGCTTCGACGGGCAGGCCGAAGACATCGCAGATCCGCAGGGCGAGATCGAGACTCGGGTAGTGATCGCCCCGCTCCAGCGCGCCGATGGTCTGCACGTTGACGTTCACCGCGTCGGCCAGGGCCGCGCGGCTCATCCGGTGTTCGGCCCGCAGTACCGCGATCCGGTTATAGATCGGGAGGGTTTCTCCCCTTCTGACTGGGCTCACCCAACATAGTGTTGTAAAAACACAACATTCTGTCAAGTATTACTGCGAGCAGCGAGACGCCGGCGCCACTCCTCGGTGGCCCGCACCAGGGCCACGTCCACCAGCAGCAGGAGGGGTCGTGATCATGGGGCACTAGGCTGACGACGGCTTTTCGGGCAATTGGGCGACACAGGGAAACCGGAGGGGCTATGAGCAGCACCGTTACCGAGACCGGCAGCGCGACGACACCCGGGCGGATGCGCTCGGCGGCGCGGCAGGTCGGGGCGGGGCTGGGGGAAGCGGTGCTGGCGGCGATCGTCGCGGCCGTGGTGGCCGGGGTGGGGCTGGTCGCGTTCTCGCTGGTGCAGTGGCCCGCGTTCAACTCCTCCCATGTGACTCGCGCGTTGACCACCGTCGGACAGGTCGGGGCGGCGGTCCTGCTGATCGCGGCGATCTGGCTGCTGCGGGCGCGGAAGTGGCCGTTGCTCGCGAAAGCACTGTCCTGGGTGGGTATTTCGGCGTTCGTCACGGTGACACTGGGGATGCCGCTGGCGGCGACCAAGCTGTACCTGTTCGGCGTCTCGGTCGATCAGGAGTTCCGGACCGAGTATCTGACGCGGCTGACCGACAGTGCGGCACTGCGGGATATGACCTACATCGACCTGCCGCCGTTCTATCCGGCCGGATGGTTCTGGTTCGGCGGCCGGTTCGCCGACGTGCTCGGGCTGGACGGCTGGGAGGCGTTCAAGCCGTACGCGATCGGGTCGCTCGCGGTGGCGGCGGTGCTGTCACTCGTGCTGTGGTCCAAGCTGATTCGCGCCGATTGGGCGGTCGCGGTGACGGCGGCGACGACGGCGGTCGCGGTGACCTGGGCGGCGCCGGAGGCCTACAGCGCGGTGATCGTGATGCTGCTGGCGCCCGCGCTGGTGCTGGTCTGGGGCGCACTGCACCGGCCCGCCGATCCGGGCCCGACGGCCGGCGGCTGGGGCGCGGTGCTCGGCGCCGGACTGTTCCTCGGTGTGGCGGCGACCTTCTACACGCTGTATTTCCTGGTGGCGGCGTTCGCGGTGGCGCTGATGGGCCTGCTCGCCGCCGGGCTGGCGGTGCGCGCCCAGCGCGCCGAGCACGACCCGCGCGGCGTGAACATCAGTGCGCGCAAGGGACATTCGGCGCCCTGGCGGGCCGCCGTGCCGCCGCTGCTGCGGCTGCTGGCGATCGCGGTGCTGGCCGGATTGATCGCGGCGATCGTGTGGCTGCCGTATCTGTTGCGACTGCTGACCACCACGGTCCCGAGTTCCGGCACGGCGCTGCACTATCTGCCGGAGGGCGGTAGCGAACTGCCGCTGCCGATGACCGAATTCACGCTGCAGGGCGGCCTGTGCCTGATCGGCGCGATCTGGCTGGTGCTGCGCGCCGCGTCCTCGCGCCGGGCCCAGGCTATCGGCATCGGCGTGGTCGCCATCTACCTGTGGACACTGCTGTCGATGCTGGCGACGGTGGCGGGCACCACGCTGCTGTCGTTCCGCTTGGACGCGCCGCTGAAGGTGCTGCTCGCCGCGGCCGGCGCGTTCGGCTTCGTCGAGGGCGCGCGGGCGGTGTATCAGGCGTTGAACGAACCACCCGCCGCGAAGCCGGTCGCGGCGACGCTGGCCGTGCTCGGCGCGCTGGCGTTCGCCCAGGACATTCCGCACGTGCTGGCCCCGGAGATCACCACCGCCTACACCGATACCGACGGCGACGGCGTCCGCGCCGACCAGCGCCCGGCCTCGGCGGTGGCGCACTACCGCGCGGTGGACGAGGCGCTGCTGGCCCGGACCGGGCGTCCCCGGGACCAGTCGGTCGTGCTCACCGCCGACACCAGCTTCCTCGCCTTCTACCCGTACTTCGGCTTCCAGGCGCTCACCTCGCACTACTCGAACCCGCTCGCCGACTTCCCCGGCCGCGCCGCCCTGATCGAGAGCTGGAGCAAGCTGAAGACCTCGGCCGAGCTGCGCGCCGCCCTGGCCGCCGGCCCGTGGCGCGCCCCGGACGCCTTCCTGCTGCGCCGCTCCGGCGACAACTACACGCTGCGCCTGGCCCGCGACGTCTACCCGAACGACCCGAACGTGGAACGCTATTCGGTCGCCTTCCCGAAGTCCCTGTTCAGCGATCCGGCCTTCACCACCACCGACATCGGCCCCTTCACCCTGATCACCGTCGAGCGCTGACATCGGCCGGTGACGCGGGTTACCGAACAGCGGTAGCTAGCATGAACGATCGTGCGAGCGGACCGATCGACTTCAGCGTTCAACCGTTTCCGCCTGATCGCCCTCGTCTCCGGGTTACTCGGATTCGTGCTGGCGCTGCTGACGCCGGTGCTACCGGTCGAGCAGGATCGGGCGACCCTGGATTGGCCGCAGGCGGGCAACAGCACCAGCGTGGCAGCGCCGCTGGTGTCGTATGTGCCGCTGCGGTTGCAGGCCGAGCTGCCGTGCTCGGTGCTGGACAGGCCCACGCCGGCGGCCGGTGCGACGCGGACGCTGCTGTCGACGATTCCGGTCGGCTCCGGCCAGGCGACGTCCAAGGGGCTCGTCGTGTCGATCACCGACGGGACGCTGTCGGTACTGCAACGCGACGTTCCGCTGCTGTCGGCGCCGGTCGCCGAGATCGCGGGCTGCGGCGCGGTGCGGATCGACGCGACCGATACCGCCACCACCGTCGAATTCGCCGGTGCGAAGCGTCAGGACGGGACGGCGTTCCAGAACACCGTCACCCGCGACATCCGCCCGCAGGTGGTGGGCGTCTTCACCGAGCTCGACCAGGCCGAGCTGACCGGCGCGCGCTTGCACGCCGACATCGACTCGCGCTTCACCTCCACCCCGAGCGCGCTGAAGCTGATCGCGATGATCGCGGCCGCCCTGTGCACCCTGATCGCGCTGGTCGCTCTGCATCTGCTCGACGACTCCGACGGCCGCCGGGCCCGCCGTTTCCTGCCCGCGCACTGGTGGCGGGTCACCCCCGCCGACGGCGTGGTGGTCGGCACGCTGCTGGTGTGGCATTTCATCGGCGCCAACACCTCCGACGACGGCTACATCCTGAACATGGCCCGCGCCTCGGAGCATTCGGGCTACATGGCCAACTACTACCGCTGGCTCGGCGTCCCCGAAGCGCCGTTCGGCTGGTCCTACGAGGTGCTGGCCTGGATGACGAAGGTCTCCGACGCCAGCCCGTGGGTGCGCCTGCCCACGCTGCTCGCCGGGCTGGTGTGCTGGATGGTGATCTCGCGTGAGGTGCTGCCCCGCCTCGGCGCGCGGGTGCGCCGGCACCGGATCGCCCTGTGGACCGCCGGTCTGGTGTTCCTGGCCTTCTGGCTGCCCTACGACAACGGCCTGCGCCCGGAACCGCTGATCGCGGCCGGCGCGCTGCTCACCTGGTGCTCGATCGAGCGCGCCATCGCCACCGGACGCCTGCTGCCCGCCGCGATCGGCGTGCTGATCGCGGCGTTCTCGCTGGCGGCCGGTCCCACCGGTCTCATCTGTGTGGCCGCGCTGATCGCGGGCTCGCGGCCGGTGCTGGAGATCATCATCAAGCGCGCCAAGGGCAGTCGGCCCCGGCAGCTCGACGCCGATGTCTACGCGAGCGCACCGGCCCGAACCGAGTCCGAGACAGCGGTTTCCGACACGCCGATGGTGTACGCCGCCGATTCGGCCGATCCGGTCAGCAGTTCCAAGCGCACCACCTTCTTCCGCTTCGCCGCCCTGATCGCGCCGGGCCTGGCGGCCGGAAGCCTGGTCCTGGCCGTGGTTTTCGCCGACCAGACCCTGGCCACCGTGATGGAGGCGACCCGGGTCCGCACCATCATCGGCCCGAACGTCGCCTGGTTCGACGAGCGCACCCGCTGGGATTCGCTGCTGATGCTGTCCCCCGACGGCTCGCTGGCCCGCCGGTTCGGCGTGCTGATGATGCTGCTGGCGCTGCTCGTCTGCGTGCTGCAGGTGCTGCGGAAGGGCCGGATTCCCGGCACGTCCCGCGGACCGTCGGTGCGCATCCTCGGCATCGTGTTCGCCTCGCTGCTGCTGATGATGTTCACCCCGACCAAGTGGACGCACCACTTCGGCGTGTACGCGGGGCTGGCCGGTTCGCTGGCCGCGCTGGCGGCGGTCGCGGTGGGCAGCGAGGGCATCCGGTTCCGGCGCAACCGCGCGCTGTTCGCGGCCGCGGTGCTGTTCGTGCTGGCGATCACCTTCACCGGCTCCAACGGCTGGTGGTACGTGTCCAGTTACGGTGTGCCGTTCTGGGACAAGGCCCCGCTGGTGGCGGGCAAGGGCCTGTCCACCGTGTTCCTGGGCCTGGCGGTGCTGGCGCTGCTGTGGGCGATCTGGGAGCACTACCGTGCGCCCTACCAGCAGGCCGGTTCGGCCAAGCGCTTCGATCGTTTCGCGTCCGCGCCGCTGACCATCGCGGCCGCGCTGCTGGTGCTGTTCGAGGTCGCGTCGCTGGCCAAGGCCGCGGTCACCCAGTATCCCGCGTACTCCATCGGCAAGTCGAATATCGAGACGATGGGCGGCGATTCGTGCGCCATGGCCAATGCCGTCCTGGTGGAGACCAATACGGCGGATTCGCTGCTGCAACCCTATGACGGCGCGCCCGCCGACGGATTGTCCGCCGAAACCAAGGGATTCACGCCCAACGGCGTCGCCGCCGACCTGACCGCCGACCAGGAGGAGACAGTCTCCGGCGGCGCCAACTCCATCGGCACCGACGAGAACAAGACCACCAACACCACCGGCGCGGGGACCGGCGGCGGCAGTACCGAGCAGACCGGAATCAACGGCAGCACAGTCGCGCTGCCGTTCGGCCTGGACCCGGCCCGCACCCCCGTGCTCGGCAGCTACAGCGACGGCGCGCAGGAACAGGCCCAGCTGACCTCGCAGTGGTACCGCCTGGACCTGACCGAGGCCATGCGCGACGATCCCGCCTATCAGGTGCTCACCATCACCGCGGCGGGCCGCATTCGCTCGGTGGACCCGGATGGCGTGCTCACCTACGGCCAGGAACTGCACCTGGAGTACGGAACCCGCGGGGCCGACGGCCAGTTCAGCACGCAGGGGTCCATCGATCCGATCGATGTCGGCCCGGCTCCGTCCTGGCGTAATCTGCGCGTCCCGCTGGATCGCCTGCCCGCGGGCGTGAACGCGGTGCGCCTGGTCGCCGTCGACAACGACATCACGCCCAAGCAGTGGCTGGCCGTCACCCCGCCCCGGCTCCCCCGCCTGGCGACCCTGAATTCGGTTGTCGGCGACACCGATCCGGTGCTGCTGGACTGGCACGTCGGCCTGGCCTTCCCGTGCCAGCGCCCGTTCGACCACCACGACGGCGTGGCCGAGGTGCCCAGGTGGCGCATCCTGCCCGACCGGGTCGGCTCGGACGCCTCCAACGCCTGGCAGGACGACATCGGCGGCGGCCCGCTCGGCTGGACCTCGCTGCTGCTGGAGGCCGACTCCATTCCCAGCTACCTCCAGCACGATTGGGGCCGGGACTGGGGCTCGCTGGAGCGGTTCGCGCCCTACGATCCGGCGGCCGCGCCGGCCCGGATCGGCGGCGAGACGGTCACGCGCTGGGGCGTGTCCAAGGATGCCCCGATCCGGATTCCCTGACCGCGTCGGCCGAAAGGGCTACCGGCACGCTATCGCCCGTGCTATCACTTTCTGGGCAATGACGACAGCTGCCGGTAGTCCTGGGGCCACCGCCGTTCACATTTTGTAGAGATTCCGGCCGGGTAACGCTCGGGCGAACTCTCCAAGATCATGAAACCGCTTGGGGCACTACCCGTTTCACAGCGATGACACCTTCGTAACCGATGTGTCGAAAGAGAGACGAAGGCGCGTCCGGGACGTAATATCTGCGGTATGACAGCGGCGTTCGATGACATGGGTCTGCGCGATCTCGTCGATCTGCTCACCGACGAGGAGCAATCGGAATTGCGTCCGGAAGTACTGCGGGTTCTCGGGCGGTTGCCCTCGCAAGAGGTGCTGCGCCGGGAGCTCGGCCGGCGCATGTTGAAGGTATAGGTCACTACTAACAGCAGTAGGCCCGCCGAGCGATGCTCGGCGGGCCTACTTCTCGTGCTCGGCTAGAAGACCCGCATCAGCCCGGGCGACCAGAAGCCCCAGCGGTTCTCGCTGCCGGTCTTCAACTGTGCCGCGGTCGCGGGCAGGTACTGGTCGTAACGCTCCAGCGAACCCCAGTCCCGGGCCCAGTCGTCCTTCAGGTAGGTCGGCAGCGTGGTCGACTTGGCCAGCATCTGGCTGAACCCGAGCGGTCCGCCGAACTCCTGGGCCTGCCAGGTGTTGGTGGAGCTGATGGCCAGCGGCCGGTCCGGCAGGATGCGGAACTTGGGCACCTCGGCCACACCGTTGCGATGCAGGAACGGCTGCTGGCACGGGAACTGCAAGCCGACGGCCCAGTCCTCCAGGATCGGCTGCTCGGAGCCAAGCATGTCGTTGAGCGACTCCAGCTTCGGCATCCGCGGCGGGGTGAACGCCAGCCACTGGTCGCCGATCAGGATCGGGTCGTTGGCCACGATGCGCACGGTGTCGGCCTCCGGCGCGATCTCGTCCAGCGGCACCCGCAGGTTGCGCCAGGACGGGAACGGGCCGATGTCGCGCGGCAGGTAGGTGCCGAGCTTCTCGACGGTGCCGTCGGGCAGGCGCCGGCCGTAATCGACGGTGAGCGACTGGCCGTAGTTCAGATCGCCGGTGTCGTCGAAGGACAGGATGCGGCCCGCGGCGGAGATCACCACCAGCGGCTTGTCCGCCGACCGCGCGCCGAGCTCGTACCAGCTCGAGATCAGGTGCGCGGGCTGCTGCACGCCGGGCTGGTAGCTGCCCATGATCGGGGTGGTGGCCGGGTTCAGGCCGAACGGCAGCGCGACATTCGAGCCGTTCACGCCGACCGCGCCCTTGCCGCCGCCGGTGCCCGCGCTCTCGCCCTCGGCGAACGCGGCGCCGACCGACTGGGTGGAGGTGTTGCCGGTGCCCGGCTTCACCTCGACGCTGTCGGCGGACAGGTCGTCGGGCACGCCGCTGGGCGCGAAGCCGACCGGTGCGGCGCCCGCCAGCGGGTCACCGTCCTGCGGCGGATTGGCCGGGTCGACGATCGGTTGCAGCCGGCCCGCGTTCGGATCCGCCTCCACCAGTACGTCGTTGGCCAGGCCGCAGGAGTTGCCGGCGAGCGAGTCGATATTCGAACGTGCCAGCGAATATCCCGGGTACTGCGAGTAAGCGCCCTTGACCAGCGAGAGCACCTCCAGCAAGACCATGAGGGCGGCGACGATGGTCAGCGGAATCGCGGCGAACTTCCGGATCCGCCGCCCGCGCTCGGATTTCGGCGAGCTCTCCGGCTTGGCGTAGCCCTCCCGCAGCGCATGCCAGGCGACCAGCGCCAGCGCCACGCCGAACAGCACCAGCATCAGGGTGTTGGACTGGTAGCCCGACAACGAGATCCGCTTGTCGAACCACGGCACCCCGAAGCTGGAGACGTACCAGTAGCCGTTGATGCCGGAGAACGACACCGCCAGCACGAACAGCAGCCCGGCCAGGAAGATGGCCCGGTTCTTACGATGCCGCAGCGCCGTGGCCGACACCGCGACCGCGGTGACCGCGGCCAGCGAACCGGCGATGCCCGCGTACGCGCCGAAGTGGTGCGTCCACTTCGTCGGGTTGAACATCATGAAGAAGATGGTGCCGAAGACGATGCCCATCAGCCGCCACGTCGGGCCGCTGGCGATGCCGGCCACCTGCCGCCGGCGCAGCAGCACCAGCATCGTGGTGAACAGGCACAGCAGCATGGTCAGGAACGCGAACCGGCGCGGCAGCGAGCCGTCCACCGTCTCCACGAACAGGTAGTAGTAGCGCAGGTAGTCCTCGTACCAGGCCAGGTTCGGGCCGGTCGCCTGCCGCACGCGGTTGGCTTCCTGGATCGCCGAGAAGGTCTGGTCGCTGTAGACCACGGTCAGCACCAGCACACCCGCCGCCGCGATCGGCGCGAGCAGTGGCAGCGTCGACCCCCACCAGGGCGAGACCCCGAGTTTGATGAAGTCGCGCCGCCGGCGCACCACGATCCGGATCAGCGGGCGGATACCGGCGAGCAACGCCGCCACACACATCAGGCCGGTCGGCGCGGCCGCGAGCGTGAACGCGGCGATCAGCACCGCGGCCGCGGCGGGCAGCAGTCGCCCGGTGGCGATGGCACGCTCGATCGAGACCCAGGTGAGCAGCGCGCCCAGCGCGACGATCGGCTCCGAGCGCAGGCCGTTGTCGTAGGGCAGCCAGAAGGCCAGGAACACCAGGCCGCCGGTCCACAGCGCGACCTTGCTGTTGCGCACGCCGCGGCCCAGGCGCGGCACGACCTCGCGGCTGATCACCATCCAGCACAGGATGGCGCAGGCCAGCGCGGGCAGCCGGACCCACGCGCTCGCGGTGGAGATCTCCGCGAAAACCTGAATCACGTTGTAGTACCAGCCGAACGGCGCCTCGGGGACGCCGTACCAGCGGAAGTAGTTGGCCATGTAGCCGGCGTGCGGCGCGACCCGCACCATGCTCAGGATGTAGCCGTCGTCGGAGGTGTTGGCGCCGATGAAGTGCCACACCAGCAGCGTGCCGACGACCGCGCCGTCGGCCCAGGTCGGCTTGAGCCAGTGCGCCGGCAGGAAACGCCGGTGCCCGCGGCCGTCGGTGGTGTCCAGCTTGGCCAGCGCGCCCAGCGCGATCAGCGTCAGCAGCGCCGCCGCGATCATCGCGACCATCTTGATCACGGTCGGGCTGGTGGTGAAGCGGGTGTCGATGGTCGATTCGAAGGACAGGCCCGCGGGCGCCGCACCTCGCAGATCCGAGAACACACCGACCACCTGCGGGCGCAGATCGCCCTCCAGCACACCGGCGAGCGGTTCCGTCACCGTGACAGGCGCCGCGCCCGCCACCGGCTTCTCCACCGTGCGGGTCAGCCCGACGAACTCGGCCCGGGTCTTGTCGCTGTCGGAGGTGATCAGGATCGAGGAGCACTGCCCCATGTCCGACCGCGGGGCGGACGCCACCACCGCGTTGCGATCGACCACGTCGACGGTGTCGGCGGAGACCCGCACGAACATGGCTTCCAGCGCCGCGCGATCGCCCTGCGGCGGCGCGGTCGCCAGCAGCATGCCGCCCTGCTCGGGCAGCGACTCCACCGCCGAACACGGAATCGAGGCCTTCAGGTCCATCGGCACCTGCGACATCAGCGGCGCCGTGACGTTGCCCAGCGTGCCGCTCTGCGGCCAGCTCAGCGTCGCGGTGGTCTGGGTGACCGGGAGAAACGGTGTGGCCAGCGCCAGCAACGCCCCTATCAAGCCCGTGATCAGTGCGATCGTGCGCGCGGTCCGGAAGTCGCCGGGGGCGACGGACGGAGCGGGGGCCGGGCGTTCGAGTACAGCTGTGGCGGCGTCTGACACGGTTGGCAATGCTAGCTGGAGTGGTGCTCGAAAGCCCCCTCGACCGATAGCTGGATCCCCGAAAAAGGACCCGAGTGGCTGACCGGGCCCGGGGTATTTGGCAGGGTGGGGGTATGACCAAGGTGAATCTCGTGACGAATTACGGCCCCATCGTCCTGGAACTGGACGATGCCCAGGCGCCGAACACGGTGCAGAACTTCGTGAGCTACGTGAACTCCGGCCACTACAACAACACCATCTTCCACCGCGTCATCCCGAACTTCATGGTTCAGGGCGGCGGCTTCGAACCGGGTATGCGCCAGAAGGGCACCCAGGCGCCCATCCAGAACGAGGCCACCAACGGCCTGAAGAACGCCAAGTACACCGTCGCGATGGCCCGCACCAACGACCCGCACTCGGCCACCGCGCAGTTCTTCATCAACACCGCCGACAACGAGTTCCTCAACCACTCGGCACCCACGCCTTCCGGTTGGGGCTACACCGTTTTCGGCAAGGTCACCGAGGGCACCGAGGTGGTCGACAAGATCAGCGCCGTGTCCACCGGCTCCGCGGGCGGGCACCAGGACGTGCCGAGCGACGACGTCGTCATCGAATCGGCGAGCATCGCCTGAGTCCCGGTAGGCAAACACGAATCGGGCCGTCTCCCAAGGGAGTACGGCCCGATTACGTACCGGGTCTTTACAGCGGGATCAGGTGGTGCTTGCGCGGGTAGCGCACCATCTTCTTGTCCTGCAACATCTTCAGCGCCCGGCGCAACTCCAGCCGGGTGGCCGAGGGCTCGATCACCGCGTCGAGATAACCGCGCTCGGCCGCCAGCCAGGGCGTGGCCACCGTGGCGTTGTAGAAGTCGATCATCTGCTTGCGCATGCCCTCGCGCTGCTCCTCGGGCAGGGCCTCGATCTGCCGCCCGCCCATCAGGCTGACCGCGCTCTCCGCGCCCATCACCGCGATGCGCGCGGTCGGCCAGGCCAGGTACACGTCCGAGCCGAGCGCCTTGGAACCCATGACCGCCCAGCCGCCGCCGTAGGCCTTGCGCACCACCACGGTGAGCTTCGGCACCGAGGCCGCCGTATAGGCGAACAGGAACCGGCCGCCGCGCTTGATGACGCCGATCTTCTCCTGCTCGACACCCGGCATGAAGCCCGGCGTATCGACCACGAGCACCAGCGGAATCTCGAACGCGTCGCACACCCGGATGAAATGCGCGGCCTTGTCCGAGGCGGCCGCGTCCAGCGCGCCCGCGTAGTGCATGGGCTGATTCGCGACCACGCCGACCGGACGGCCGTCCACCCGGGCGAAGCCGGTGATGACGTTCTGCGCGACCTGGCCGCCGATTTCGTGGAAACCGCCGTCGTCGAAGATCCGCAGCAGCACCTCGTGCATGTCGTACCCGGCGTTGTCGGAATCCGGGACGAGGGTGTCCAGCTCGCGATCCGAGGCCGTACGTTCCGGCTCCAGACCGGGATTCACCACCGGCGGCAGCTCCACACAGCTCGACGGCAGGAAGCCCAGGTAATCCCGCACCCACGCGAACGCGGCCTGCTCGTCCTTGGCCACATGATGGATGTTGCCGTACCCGGCCTGGCTGCGCGCGCCGCCGAGCTCCTCGATGCTCACGTCCTCGCCGGTGACCTCGCGGATCACCTTCGGGCCGGTGACGAACATGTGGGCTTCCTCGGTGGCGACCACCACGTCGGTGCAGATCGGCTGGTACACCGCGCCGCCGGCGCAGTTGCCCAGGATCAGCGAGACCATCGGCACATAGCCCGACAGCGGCTCCATCGCGGTGGCCAGCTGGCCGTACCAGTGCAGCGAGGTCACGGCCTCCTGCACGCGGGCGCCGCCGGAATCGTTGATACCGACCAGCGGGCAGCCGATCTTGGCCGCGAACTCCATGGTGGCCACGATCTTGCGGCCGAACATCTCGCCGACCGACCCGCCGTAGACGGTCTGATCATGGGAGAAGACCGCGACCGGGCGACCCTCCACCAGGCCGTGACCGGTGACGACGCCATCGCTGTAGAGGGCGTTCTTGTCGTTCGGATTGCGCACGAGCGCACCGATTTCCACGAAGGAGCCCGGATCCAGCAGCATGCCGATCCGATCGCGGGCGCTGGGAATTCCCTTCTTCGCCCGCTTGGCCACCCCCGCCTCGCCCGTCGGCTCCTGCGCAAGCTCTAAACGCTTGCGCAGATCCGCGAGCTTTTCGGCAGTAGTGCTCACTGCGCTCCCTTCGCCTCGATCTCAGCGAGTTTCGCGGAGAGGTCGGCACCGATCTTGCCAATACGGGGCTCGTCGACGATTTGCAGGTGGTCGCCGGGGATGTGCACGACTTCGAGGTTCGGGATGAATTCGTCCCAGCCGCCGTCCGGGAGCCGATCGGCGAAGCGGGGCTCCAGCTCGATGGCGCCGTCGTGATAGCGATCAGCCAGGTAGAGGACCACGTCGCCGTCGTAGCGACGCGGCTGAACCTTCTGCAGCTCACGGTTTTCCAGCCACGAGGTGCGCTGGTGTTCCAGCACGCCGCCGGGGATCTTGGCACCGCTGAGCTTGACCAGGTCGCCGATCATCTTGAACTGGTCCTCGTCGCTGGCCGCGGCCAGTTCTTCGAGCTGCTCGCGATCCAGTTCGTGCGGCACGTTGTAGGTCTTCTTGGCGAAGGCCTGGTAGCGCTCGATGCGGCGCACCCGCTCCTCCGGACTGTTGTCCTCGGGCAGCACCGTGCGGGCCAGGTCGATCAGGCCGATTGCGCGAACGTCGGCGCCTTCTTCCCGGAGCAGCTGCCCGACCTGCAGCGCGAGCACCGCGCCCAGTGACCAGCCGTACAGCACGTACGGGCCCTCGCCCTGGATCTTGCGCAGTTCCGGCAGGTACTGGCGCGCCCGCTCCTCGATGGAGCCCTCGACGCGCTCGAAGCCGTACATCGGAGTGTCGGCCGGGATGCGCTTCAGCAGCGGTTCGTAGACCAGCGTGTTGCCACCCGCCGGATGGAACACGAAGACCGGCACCGCGTTCGAGCCCTCGGCGCGGGCGCGCAGCGGACGAATGAACCCGTCCACGTCGGCGCCGCTGTCCTGCAGGTTGCGCACGATCTCGGCGAGCGCCTCGATCGTCTCGGAGTCGAGCACATCATCGACGGTGATCTCAGCGCCCACGCGTTCGGTGAGGCGGGCGGCCATCTTCTCGGCGCGCTCCTCATCGAGAATCGGCAGGGTATTGAAAATTCCGCCCGCGGACTTGCCGGTGATTACCGCCCACGTCGCGTAGACCAACCGCTCGGCCGCGTCACGCGGCGGAACATCGTCCTCGCTGACATCGTCATAGGCGACCCCGCCACCGAAGACCGGCTCCTCCGCCGCCGGCGCGGCGACCTTGGCCGGCTCGGTCGCGACCACGGCGTCGGCGACCAGCGCACCCGCCGCGGTTTCGATCGCTTCCTTCTTCGCCTCGACCGGCTCCGCTTCCGCCGCGGCGGCTTTCGCGATGGCGGCCGGGTCCTCGCCCGCCTCCATCGCGGCGCGCGCCTGGTTCACGAAGTCGGCGTCGATGCTCACCTCTTCGCCGGCGGCCTGCCGCTCGGCGATCGCGGCGACCTCGTCGCGGTGGTCGATGGCGTAGCGCAGCACCTTGCCGACCTCGGTCAGGTTGGCGTCGCGCACGGCCTGGATCTGCAGCTGCGGGATGTCGAATTCGTATTCGACGCGGTTCTTGATGCGCATCGCCATCAGCGAGTCGAGGCCGAGCTCCATCAGCGGGATCTCCATCGGGAGGTCCTCGACCGCGTAACCCATGGACTCGGCGACGATCAGCGCGAGCCGGTCTTCGAGCTGCTGGTTGCCGTTCGGATCCCAGCGGTCACCGAAGGTTTCGACCGCCGCGACCTCCGCGCCGGCCGCCGGGGCCTGCGCGACCGCCGGCACCGCGACGGGTTCCGGCAGCGCCGCGCCCGAGGTGACCACACCGTCGAAGAGCAGCGTGAAGGACTTGCCGTCCTTGGCGTGCACCTGCGCCGCCGCGCCACCCGGGTAGGGGGTGAGCGTCGTGGTGAGCGTGCCGGTCGCCGGAACGGCGGCGTAGGCGTAGGACGCACCCGCCTGGACTTCCGAAAGCACCTGCGCCGCAGCGGCTGTCACCAGCGCGCCGAGGTCGGTGACGGAACCGGCCTGCACCTCCCACACGTGGCGGCCGTCCGGCAGCGACACGTGCGCGCCGGGCACCTTGGCGTTGCCGCCGCCGGTGCTGAGCGCCTTGCCCTTGAGCCAGAATTCCTTGCGCACGAACGTGGTTCGCGGAATATCGGCGTACGGACCGGCGGGCAGCAGCGAGGACAGGTCCACGCGGTGCCCGTTGACGTAGAGCTGGGCCAGCGCCGCGATCACGGCCGCCGACTCGTCTTCCTTGCGCTTGAGGGTGGGGATCAGCGCCGCGTTGGGCAGGCCCGCCGCGAACGTGGTGCCCATGACCTGCATGAGCGCAACGGAATTCGGGGCCAGCTCGAGGAAGGTGGTGATACCGCTGTCCACCGCCGCGCGCACGGCGTTGGTGAAGTACACCGAGCCACGCATATTGGTGACCCAGTACTCCTCGTTGTGCACCGGCGGGTGGCCCGCCTTGTAGACGGCGCTCTTGTGCGCGGTCGAGTACAGATCGACCTTCAGTGCGGTGGGCTCGATGCCGGCCAGCTCCGCGGCCAATTCACCGAGCAGCACGTCCATCTGGGAGGTGTGACCCGCGCCGCGGGTCTGCAGCACGCGGGCGAACTTGCCCTGCTCCTCGACCTTGGCGACGATCGCGTGCACCTGATCCGGCGGACCGCCGATCACCGTGTTGGTCGGCGCGGCGAACACCGCGAGCTCGATGTCGGGGAAGTCCGGCAGCATCGCCTCGACGTCCTCGGCGCTCAGCTCGACCAGGGCCATGTTGCGCACCTGGTCGTCGGTGATCATCTGCTCGCCCTCGGCCATCAGGCGGCCGCGCGAAACGATGACGCGCACAGCGTCTTCCAGCGGCAGACCGCCGGAGATGTAGGCGCCCGCGACCTCACCCTGGGAATGGCCGACCACACCGTCCGGCTCCGCGCCGTGCGCGCGCAGGATCGCGGCCAGGCCCGCCTGGATGGTGAAGGTGCCGACCTGACCGGTGCCGATGTCCCAATCCTGGGCATCGTCGAGCATCATCTCGCGCACCGAGTAGCCGGCCTCGTCGACGACGAGGGCGTCGATCTTGTCGACGGTCTCGCGGAAGACGCGGTTCTCGGTGTAGAGCTGCTTGCCCATCTTGCGGTGCTGCGCACCGAAACCGGCCATCACCCAGAGCGGGCCCTTGGCGGCGGGCGCGTCGACGGTGAAGACGCCGGTGCCCGGCTTGCCCGCGGCGATGGCGCGCAGACCGGCGACGGCTTCCTCGTGATCCTTGGCGATCACCACACCGCGCGAACGCCAGTGGCTGCGCTTGGCCAGCGACCGGGCCACGTCCGCCAGCGGCACGTCCTTGCCGTCGGACTCCAGCCAGTCGGCCAGTTCCTGGGCGGCGCGGCGGCGGCGCGAGGGCAGGTAACCCGAGACCGCCAGGATGACCGGCAGCGGCTCTTCGCGATCGGACCACTCCGGCTCCGGGACCGCCTCGGCGGCGATCGCGGTGGCCTCGGCCACCACATCGGTGCTGGTGACGTCGGTGTCGACGGCCTCGTCGAGCGCGGGTGCGGCAGGTGCGACCGGTGTCGGCACGTACTCCTGCAGCACGAGGTGGGCGTTGGTGCCGCCGAAACCGAACCCGGAGATGCCCACGGTCGCGGTGCCGCTGTAGCGCGGGAACTCGGTCGGCTGGTCGACCACCTTCAGGTGCGCCTGCTCGAACGGGATGTAGGGGTTCGGGCCCGCGTAGTTCAGGTTCGGCGCGATCACGTTGTGCTGCAGGCCCATTACGACCTTGACCAGGCTGGGGATGCCCGCGCCCGACTCCAGGTGGCCGAAGTTGGTCTTGGCCGAACCGAGCAGCGCCGGCTTGTCGGCCTCGCGGCCCCGGCCGATCACGCGACCGAGTGCCTCGGCCTCGATCGGGTCGCCGATCAGGGTTCCGGTGCCGTGCGCCTCGATGTAGTCGACGGTGGAGGGCTTGATGCCCGCGTCGCGGTACGCGCGGCGCAGCACCTCGGCCTGCGCGTCGGCGTTCGGCGCGAACAGGCCGTTGGAGCGGCCGTCGCTGTTCACCGCCGAGCCCTTGATGACGGCCAGGATGTTGTCGCCGTCGCGTTCGGCGTCGGCCAGGCGCTTGAGCACTACCAGGCCCGCGCCCTCGGAGCGGATCATGCCGTCTGCATCGGAGGAGAACGCCTTGATCCGGCCGTTCTTGGCGAAGGCGCCGTTCTTCTCGAAACCGAGCGACGCCGCCGGCGCCAGGATCATGTTGACGCCGCCGGCCAGCGCCAGATCGGCGTCGCCGTCGCGCAGCGCGCGCACCGCCTGGTGCACCGCGACCAGCGTGGACGAGCACGCGGTGTCGACGGTGACCGAGGGGCCGCGGAAGTCGAAGAAGTAGGAGGTGCGATTGGCGATGATGCCGGTGGACGCGCCGAGCAGCGCGTACGCCTCCGCCGAGATCGGCACGTTCGGGTCGATGTCGCCGAGCCCGAGCGCGGCGATCAGCTGGAAATCCTGAGTGGAGGAGCCGACGAACACGCCGACCGGCTCACCCTTGAGGTCACTGGCCGGAATCCGGGCGTGCTCGAGCGCTTCCCAGGTCAGCTCCATCATCAGGCGCTGCTGCGGGTCGACGCGCTCCACCTCGATCGGCGACATGGCGAAGAACTCGGCGTCGAAGCCCTTGACCACGTCCTGGTCGAGATAGCCGCCGAGCGTGTTGGATTCCTCGACGATCTGCTTGACCGCCGGGTCCGCGGTGAACTCTTCCCAGCGGCCCTCGGGCAGTTCCCGGATGGCGTCGCCGCGGTTGATGAGGAAGTCCCAGCTCGACTCCGGCGTATCGCCGGCGCCGGGCAGCCGGGTGGACAGGCCGACGATGGCGATGTCGTGCGCCGCGCCCGGGGTGTACCCGGCATAGAACGCGTCGTCGGTCGACTCCTCGGGCAACTCCGGCACACCGTTGACGATCACCTCGGCCAGCGAGCCGATGGTCGGATGCTGGTAGACGACGGTCGCGTTGAGCACCACACCGGTCAGGTCCTCGATGTCGCCACCGAGCGCGAGCAGATCGCGTGAGGCCAGCCCGAATTCCTCCATCGGCCGGTCCACCGCGATGCTCTCCAGCGGTTGACCGTTCGCGTCGGAAACCCAGCGCCGCAACCACTCTCGCAGTTCCGCCACCGAGATGTCCGGGTTGGTCGCATCCTTGGCAGGAGCGGGAACCGCCTCGATGTCGGCGGCGTCGGTCGTCTGGGTGGGTGTGCCCTCGTTGTCAGCCATCAATTCCTCAAGCTACCTGTCTGCGTACCGGGCGCGCCGCGAATTGACGCCCGGTGGTTCGGTACCCCGCGCGTAGTCGCCCGGGCGTGATTACGAGCGACGTGCAAGCAGATTAGCGCCCGCGGGTGCAGCCGGTGCCGAGCATCACCCGCTAGCGACCACTCGCAGGTCGCCAGTGGGTGGGCTCGGCAGCCGGGCTCCTCCACGTCGGGCGCTCAGTCCGCTGAACTACTCGGCATCCGGTGCATCGGGGAAAGCCTGCTGCGTGTAACCGCCGCGCAGCGTGCCGCCCACATATTCCGCCTTGCACGCCCGCCGGGCGATCTTGCCGCTGGAGGTGCGCGGGATGGATCCGGCCGGCACCAGCAGCACGTCACGCACGGTGACGCCGTGCCGATGCGAGACCGCGGCGCGGACCGCGTCGGCGATCGGCAGCGGATCGGCCTTGCCGGCGCCGGGGCCGCGCTCGGCCACGATCACCAGCTGCTCGGAGGCGTCGTCGGCGTCGAACTTCAGGCCGGAATGGCTGCCCTGCTCGAAGACCTCGGACGGCAGCTGATTGGCCGGCACCGAGAACGCCGCCACGAAGCCCGGGCGCAAGGCGGTCGAGGCCTCCTGCGCCGAGAACTCGAGATCCTGCGGGTAGTGATTGCGGCCGTCGACGATGACCAGGTCCTTGACCCGGCCGGTGATGTAGAGCTCGCCTTCGAAGTAGACGCCGTAATCGCCGGTGCGCATCCAGTCCGCGTCGTCCGCGGCGCCCTCGGCGTGGCTGTCCTCGGGGATCCGCTTGCTGATTCTGTTCTGGAAGGTGGCGGCGGTCTCGTCCGGGCGCGCCCAGTAACCGATGCCCATGTTCTTGCCGTGCAACCAGATCTCGCCGACCTGGCCGTCGGGCTGCTCGTGGCCGCCGTCGCCGTCCACCGTGGCCGGATCGACGATCGCGGCCCACTGGGATAGCGCCACATAGCCGCAACTGACCTGGGCGATCGAGTTCTCGGTGCCCTGCTCGACCTTGACCATGCGGCCGGCGTTGAGCTCGTTGCGATCGACGTAGACGACCTTGGCCTCGTCCTCGGCCTTGGTGGCCGAGACGAACAGCGTGGCCTCGGCCATGCCGTAGCAGGGCTTGATGGCGGTCTTGGGTAGGCCGTAGGGGGCGAACGCCTCGTTGAACTTCTTCATCGAGGAGACCGTCACCGGCTCCGAACCGTTGATCAGGCCGAGCACGTTGGACAGGTCCAGCGACTCACCGGGCTTGGGCAGGCCGCGCGCGGCGGCGTGCTCGAACGCGAAATTGGGTGCGGCCGCGAAGGTTCCGGCGCCGTCGGAGACCGCGGCCAGTTCCTTGATCCAGCGGTAGGGCCGCCGCACGAACGCGCTCGGCGACATGATGGTGATGTACTTGCCGCCCACGGCGGGCAGGATCACCGTCAGCAGGCCCATGTCGTGGAACAGCGGCAGCCAGGTGACGCCGCGCGAGCTCCAGTCCAGGTTCAGCGCCTTGACCATCTGCAGCAGGTTGGTGCCGACGGCGGTGTGCGTGATCTCCACACCGGCCGGAACCCGGGTGGAACCCGAGGTGTACTGCAGGTAGGCGATGTCGTCGACCTTGATATCCGGGTAGACCCAGCTCTCGCCGACGCTGTCCGGGATGGCGTCCACCGCGATGATGCGCGGACGCTGTGCCGCGGGCAGCGCGCGGAAGAACTGGCGCACGCCGGCCGCCGACGAGCTGGCGGTCAGGATGGCCGACGGCGTGCAGTCGCCGAGCACGGCGTGCAGGCGGTCGGTGTGACCCGGCTCGTCCGGGTCGAACAGCGGCACCGAGATGCAGCCCGCATAGATCGCGGCGAAGAAGGAGATCACGTAGTCCAAGCCCTGCGGCGCCAGAATGGCGACCCGGTCACCGGGCTTGGTGACCTGCTGCAGACGGGCGGCCACCGCGCGCAGCCGAACACCGAACTCCTGCCACGTCAGCTCGTGTACCTCACCGTCGCGTTCCCGCGAATAATCGATGTAGCGGTACGCGAGCGTGTTCGCGTCATTGCGGGTGTGCTTCTCGACGTGATCGACCAGGGTCCGACCCTCGGGAATAATGATGTTCCCGACTTCGTCCAGGTAGTCGTCGAAAGTCTCTTCCATTCCTTCTTCTCCTCCGAGGCACACGCAGCAATACGGCAGCTTTGCCGCTGTTCACCTGTGAGGCCCCGACTCGCTATCGCCCCGCGGGTCGCTCCATGTGCATGAGCCAGCCTGCGATTCTTGTGCGGTCTGCGCGGTGACCGCATATCGGCTAGATGTACCCAAACCGCTGTTATGTTACAGAGGAGAGGCGTTCACTCGTCCCTCAGCAGGGGGATAACCGGAGCGAACGCGTCCATCTGGGTGGGGAACACCCCGACGTACGACATCGACGTGAGTTGTCGCACACGTTTGATCTGCTCCGCGATTTCCTCGAACGTCCCGATCGCCACATAGGGCGAGTTCAGGATCTCCTCGACCGTCAGTTCGACGTCCACCTCCAGGTCCGGGTGCAGGCCCCGGCCGATGGCCGTCAGAGCCATCTCCGCGGTCTTCTCCCGGTCGTCGGTAATGACGATGGCGGTGATCGCCCAGTTCAATTCGATCTCGTTGAACCGATCTCCGGCGGCCTCCTTGATCAGCTCGACCTTCTCCAGGGTCTTCTCCAGCGTGATGCCCGAGAGCAAGCCTTTGCCCTGCTTGGTGGTGACCGGCACGATCGAGACGATATCGGCGTGCTTGGCCGCCAGGCGCAGCATCTTCGGCCCGCCGCCGCCGGTGCAGATCGGCGGGCGCGGGCCCTGCCGCGGTCGCGGCGTGCCCTTGATGCCCTCGACCTGGTAGTACTTGCCGTCGAAGGTGCACTCCTGGCCGCGCAGCAGCACGTCCAGGATGGTCAGCGCCTCATCGAGTTTGGCCAGGCGGACGCCGGGGCTGTCGTAGGCCAGGCCGGCGGCGAGGAACTCGTCCTGCTTCCAGCCCGCGCCCAGGCCCACCTCGAGGCGGCCCTTGGACAGCACGTCGATGGTCGCCAGCTCCTTGGCCAGCACCACCGGATGACGGAAACCGTTGGCCAGCACCGAAGTTCCGAGACGAATCCGCTCGGTGGCCTGGCTCAGCGCGCCCAGCGCGGCGATCGGGCCGATCTGATCACCCAGGTGATCCGGGACGACGAAGGTGTCGAACCCGTACTCCTCGGCCTGTTGCGCCGTCTGGATGAACTTACGGGCCCCGCCCTCTTGCTTGTTCCCCTCACCTGCGGCTGCGAAGCGGAAGGGACGCAGTGGTGTGCCCAGCGCGGTCAGCTCACCGGCCGGTGCGGCGGCTTGTGTCATGAACTCATTGCTCCTGGCAGTTAGACGGCGTCTACGAACTTCAGCGCACTTTACAACGTGCCGACCGATCGCATTGCGAATGTCACAGCGGCACAGAGTGGGACACCACGCCCCACCGCTCTGGACTGTGCTTATTCACGATTGCCTCACGAATGCGGCGGGTGCGGAGCCTGGTTCACCAGGCCGGTGGCCCAGTTCACGGTCCACTGGGTCGCGGTCGCCCCGGTGGCCGGATCGACGACGTAACCGTTGTACAGACTGTGCACCGGATTACCCGCGGCCCGCACCAGCGTCATCGCGCTGGAGATGAAGTTGGCCGGGTTCAAGGCCTGCTTGGGGGAATCGCAGATCATGTCGCCGGGCGCGCAGATGGTGAAGGTGCGGTCGGCGATCGTGCCGAAACCTGGGCGCGCGCCGGTCATGGTGATGCCGGGGACCTTCAGGCCGCGCAGCGCGACCTCGGCGCCGACGCCGGGCGGATCGGTGCCGATCAAGGTCGCTTGACCCGCACCGGGCTCGCGGCGGCCGTCGGCGATCAGCGTCACGCCGAGCACACGCTCGGCCGCGACCGGGCCCTTGCCCTCGCCGATCCGGGCCGCGACATCACCCGCGATCACCGCGCCCTGCGAGAACCCCGCGATCACGTAATTGGTCAGCGGGCATTCCTTCTGGCGCTGCACCATGAAGTCGAGCGTGCGCTGCTCCCCCTCGGCGCGGCTGAGGTTGTAGGAGGTCTGCCCGTCCGGCGGGAACGCCACCGGATTGGAGAACTGCGCGACGTAGGGAACGGTGTAGACGTCGAGCCGGCTGTTCGGGAACTGCTGCTGCATCGGCTGGGAGATGTTGAGCATCAACGAGACCGGATTCGCCGACGGGTTGTACGGGTCATCGTTGCTGTTGGATTCCCAGGTGCCCGGAATCGAGATGAACTGCACGTCGGGGCAGCTCTCCGGTTGCGATTTCGGGGTTTCCTCCGGCGGCTTGGTCGGCCCCGGCGGCTTCCACCAGCCCGCGGCGATCGACCAGATCAGCAGGGCGATCGCCACCAGCACGGCGATGGCGACGAGGAATATCAGGCACCCCGCCGGTCGTCGAGACCGGCGGGGACTGGAACCTCGGCGCGCGTTCACTGGCAGTACGACGACTTAGCCGTGCTGATGTACTTCTTGCCCGCGTCCTCGACCGACATCTTGCTGGAGTCGAAGGTCGGATCCGAGCCGGCCATCGCGTTCACGAACGTGGTCAGGTCGGCTTCGCTGGCGCCCGCGGTGACGCCCTGGCAGACATAGGTGCCGATGCTCAGCGCGATATCCGGGCTGGACGGCGCGATGCCCTCGGCCTTGAGCGCGTCCAGGAACTTCTTGTCCTTGTCGGTCAGCTTCGAGGTGTCGGCGGGTGCGGCCGACTCGGTGGGCACCGGCTGCGGGCGCTCCAGCTCGGAGCTCGGGGCGGCCGGGGCCGAACTGGTGGTCTCCGTGCTGGACGGTGACTCCGCGGGCGCGGCCGAGGACGGCGCGGCGGCGGCGGATGTCGTGGTGTGGGTCAGCGTCGGCGTGCTCGACGCGGTCGAGTCGTTGCCGCCGCACGCGGCGAGCAGGCCGGAGGCAGCGATGGCCACGGCAACGCCGAGAACCTTTCCACGGGTCCGATGCATGAATTCGTATCCTCGATCTGTTCGCTGGGGGGCGGGTCGCCAACCAGGCTAGCGGGCGATCCTAAGGGCCGCCCGAGACGTGCGGCGGCCCTTCGATGTTTTACCCCGGCTCACAGACCTTGAATCTCGACCTTCCCGTTCTTCACCACAATCCGCCCGAGCTGGAAGTTCTGCTGCACGCCGCCGGGAATCTCGATCTCGTCCCCGGTCGGGAAGCCGAGCCGGCCGTTCTCGAAGCCGGCCGAGCGCCAAGCCTCGAAGATCGGGCCGGTCCGCACTGCCCACGCACCCGAGAGCGGACTCCAGTAGATGGCGCCGCCCTCGAACCGGCTGTAGCGGCCGAAGTCTTTCAGCGGCTGCTCCTCGCTCGCCGGGAAACCGAGCCAGCCGTTCTCGTAACCCATCTGCTTGTACTTGTCGAGCACCTGGCCCTGCACCCGGAACACGCCGGTCTTCGCGCTGTAGTAGATCGGGCCGCCCTCGAAGGCCTGCACCGCGCCGTCGCGACTGGGCGTCTTCTCCTCCGGCGCCAGCGGATAGCCGGACGGGCCGCGTTCGTAGCCCTGCTCGGCCCACTTCTGCAAGATCGCGCCGCGCACCATCTGCGCGCCGGTCTGCGGGGTCCAGTAGATCGAGCCGCGCTCGAAATCCTGCATCCGGCCGCGGCCGTCGGGCAGCCCGCGCTCACCGCTGATGGGCAGGCCGAGCGGGCCGGACGGACCGTTCGCCGCCTGGTAGCCACCGCCGATCATGCCGCCCACGGCGTGCGTGCCGCCGGCCGCGGAGTTGTAGGCCCGCCCGCCCAGGAAATCCTGCGCGGTGCCGCCGGGCACCTGGTATTCGGCGGTGCTGCAATTACCGAGCCAGGGTGCGTGCTGCACCAGCGCGGCCATCGCGCCGGCCGGGCTGCACTCGATCGCGCCGGTGTCGACGCCGAGCGCGGCGGCGGCCTGCGGCCAGGACTGGCGCAGCTCGAAATCCCAGTACGGCCACGAATGTGTGCCCGAGGGGCGGTAATTCACCTGCGCCGGGATCTGCAGCTTGCCCAGCTTGGTGACGAAGTTCTGCGAGGTGAGCCGGGACAGGATCTCCAGGCCCATGCCCGCGTAATTGGTGCTCACCCCCGGGATGCCACCGGCCTGATCGAACGGGCCGGTGCTGCCGGAGCCGCTGGAGATGTAGAGGCTGGTGCCCTTCAATTTGTCCGCCAGCGTGTACGGATCGTGGTTGTCCCATTCGTCGCTGGTGGGCGGTCCCCACATCGCGTTGGCGTCGAAACCGCCCGCGTCGCGCAGCGCGTACATGATCGCCTGCGGCATACCGAGTGTCGTGGTGGTCAGGAATCCGGAGTAGGAAGCCGCGTACTTCGCGAAGCCCGGATTGCGACCGGCCAGGAACATGGCGGCGGTGCCGCCCATGGACAGACCGGCCAGACCGCGCACGTCCGTCGCGCGCCACTCCTGCTCCAGCAGCGGCGGCAACTCCTTGGTCAGGAAGGTCTCCCACTTGTAGTTCTTGCCGTTGTTGGGCGCCACCCAGTCGGAGTAGAAGCTGGACTGGCCGCCGACCGGCAGCACCACGGTGACGTTCTTGTCCGCGAAGAACTCCGCGGCGCCCGCGTCCTTGGTCCAGCCGCTCTCGTCGTCGGTGGCACGCAGTCCGTCGAGCAGGAACAGGGTCGGGAACTTGGCGTCCTTGCGGGTGTTCCAGTCCCGGGGCAGCAGCAGCTGCACCTGGATCGGGGTGGCCATGGCCGCGGACTCCACCCACAGGGCGACGCGGCGGTCGTTGAGCCAGATCGCCTTCTGCACCCGGGGACCACCCGAGTGCGCGGCGGCCGGAGCCGGTTCCACGGTGGGGGCGACCACCGCGGGCACGGCTTCCACGGCCGGTGCGGGTTCCGCCGTCGGCGCGGGTTCCGCCGGTGCGGTGGTGGTCGGCGCGGCTTCGGCGGCCGGTCCGGGCGCCGCCGGGGCCGAGGGCACGGGCGGGCCGTAGATCGGCGCGTGCGCGGGAGTCGGTGCGAGTTCCGGGGCCGGAGCGGTGGGCTCGGACGGCGGGGGAACCGAAGGGGGCGCGGGTTCCGGCGCGGGTTCCGGCGTGGGCGCCGCGGCGGGCGCGGGAGCCGGTTCCGGATTCGGCGGCGCCGGTTCTGGATTCGGGGAGATCGCCGGCGCCGGTCTGGGCGCGGGCTCGAAGACCACGGGATCGGCCAGGGCGGCCGGCGCGAGGCCGGTGGCCAGCGGCAGCACCAGCGCCGTCGCGATCAGGGCCAGACCAACGCGTCTCGCTCCGTCACGCCGACCGTTTCGCCGCCATCTACCGCCGCTCTCAGCCCCTGTCATAGGTGTTTTGTACATCGCCGCAGGCCGAGAACCCGGGCGACGCGCTGATAGCGAGGGGACATAAAGCGACGCCGCCGCTTCCGGAAGGAAGCGGCGGCGTCGGCTTTTTACGTTGTGATCAGCTCACCAGGCGCCGGTGGCGTCCAGGATTCCCTTGCGGGAGTTGAAGAGCTGGCCTTCCCAGTACTTCCAGGAGTGGGTGCCACTGGCCGGGAAGTCGAAGAACGCCGGAATGCTCAGCGTCTTCAGGCGAGCCTGGAACGCGCGGGTGTTCACCAGCGACAGCGCTTCCAGGCCCATCGCGGTGCCGGTGTTGAAGACACCGACCGGCGAAGCCGGGCGATCGAACTGGCCCGGCAGGCCGCTGGCCGCCGAGATGTACATCGGCAGACCCTTGAGCTGCGGCGCGAACACGAACGGATCCATGCGCAGCCACGCCGGGCTCCACGGGGCAGCCATCGAGTCGACGTTGTAGCGGCCGGCATCGAGCATCGCGACGCGAATCGCCTCACGCATGCCCGGCGCCGAGATGTTCAGGTAGCCCGAGTAGGAAGCGGCGTACTTGAACTGATCGCGGTGGTAAGCCGCCATGGCCAGGGCGGCGGAACCACCCATGGACAGACCGGCGATCGCGTTGTTGGTCTTGGAAACACCGTAGTTGGCCAGGAAGTTCGGCAGTTCCTTGGATAGGAACGTCTCCCACTTGTAGGTGGTCTTCTGGCCGTTGGTGTTACTCGGGGAGACCCAGTCGGTGTAGAAGCTGGACTGACCACCGACCGGCATCACCAGGGTGATGTTGTCGTTCTTGAACTGCTCGATCGCGTTGGTCTCGAAAGACCAGGCGTTGCGATCATCCCGGGCCCGGAGGCCGTCGAGCAGGTACAGCGCGGCGCTACCGCCACGCGAGGCCCACTGGACCTGCACCTTGATCGGGCCCATGGCCGAGGGGACCATCAGCTCCTCGTAACCGCCGGCCGGAGCCCGCAGCACCGGAGCGGTGATGGGCGCGGCAACAGCGGTCGGAGCGGCCACACCAGCGGCGATCGGCAGCGCCAAGGTGGCGGCACCGACGGCCAGAATTCGATTACGCCAACCGCGAGGTTCGCTTCGCCGGCCCGGCTGAGTACTCTTCGGCGCGGCGGCCCTGCCGAAACGCATGAATTCTGCTCTCTTTCTGCTGTTGTGGCATCACACGAGACGCACGCCACATTCGAACCGGATCCCGACCTTCCGGCCCTACGGCGGCGCTACAACGATCTGGTCACACACTTGCGCTCGCAGGAGGATATTCGACCCCGGAATCCTTAGCAAGAGCGCAAGGCTGCTGCCGGATGATCTGGTGACGAAATCCACTGGAGCACAAACTGTGATCGTGCGGTGACAGTACCGCGTCGGCCGCGTGATGTCGTCCCCTGGGCCGGATTTTGTTATGCCGAGGCGTATTTCACAAAGAAAGCGCACCGCCCGGCACAGTGTGCCGGGCGGTGCTATCCGATCTTGCTATAACCGGGTCGATCAGCCGATATTCGCCGAGAGATCCGGCGCCATCCGCGCCGCCTCGTCGATCCAGTTGTGCCAGTTATGGATACCCGCGGGGTACGAATAGAAGGCGTTGCCGCCGCCGAGGGTATCCATACGCACCTGGAACGCCCTGGTATTGGCCAGGGCCAGGCCCTCGAGCGGCATACCCTGGATGACGTCGAGCGCGGAGTGGATATCGCCGTCCATCGGCAGCCCGCTGCCCGAGGCGATCCAGAGCCGGGTCCCGTTGGCAACCAGGTTGGGCGCGAACACGAACGGGTCCATCCGCAGCCAGCTGGGCCCCCAGGGCGGGGCCATGGAATCCACGTTGTAGCCGCCCGCGTCGATCATGCCGATCCGCAGCGCCTCGCGCATACCGGGAGCGGAGATGTTCAGGAAGCCCGACATCGAACCGGCGAAGCTGAATTGATCGGGGTGATAAGCGGCCAGGGTCAGCGCGGCACTGCCGCCCATGGACAGACCGAAGACGCCATTGCGATAAGAGTTGAATCCGAGACGCTCGTTCAGGGCATTCCGCAGATCCCTGGTCAGGAACGTTTCCCAGTCGTACCGATAGCTCTTACCGGGCCCAGTCGGGCCGCCGGAGCCAGAACTCGAGCCGACATCGCTGAACGAACTCGGCGCGTTCCAGTCGGCATAGAAGCTGGACATGCCGCCGACCGGCATGACCACGTTGATATTCCAATCGGCGAGCAGCGCGGGAACACCGGTTTCGATTTCCCAGCCGCTCAGAGTTTCCGGGGCGCGCATTCCGTCGAGGGCATAGACGACACGCTGGGTATTGCCGTCACGAGCGCGCAGCACACGGGTTTTGATCGGGCCCATCACGGGTGAATCCACCCAGAAGTCGAATGCCGCCGGATCGAACCCGGCTCTGGCAGTCGGCGCGTCGATCGTCATAGCGGCGCCCAGCGGGAACAGCAGCGCGGCAACGGCTGCCAGCGTCCCGAGTTCGAGCCGTCTACTCCAGATTGCTGAAGAGCTGGGTTTTCTCATCCAGCGGGCAATTCGCATTCGACTCGACCTCTCATTTCAGACGATCAGCCAGCAAATCTGAGGTGCACAACCCTTGAATGACTACATGTTGCTGGAAGTTGACCCGCGCTACAAGCACCGTGCGTAAACAGCCCTTGCGATTCGTTGCCGACGGTGTCGCGGAGGTGCCTGAAACGCCGAAACCGCCCGGTGCGCGAACGCACCGGGCGGTTTCGGAACTCTGGCCGGCTCAGCCGATATGCGCCGACATGTCCGGGATCATGCGGTTGGCCTCGGCCTCCCAGTTCGCCCAGTTGTGGATACCGGCGGACGGGAAGCTGTAGACCACGTTCTGGTAGCCCAGCGTCGCCATGCGCACCTGGAAGGCGCGAGTGTTGACCAGCGCCAAGGCTTCCAGCGGCATGCCCTGGATGACGTCCATCGGGTTGTTGATGTCGCCGGCCTGCGGCAGCGCGCTACCGGCGGCCACCCACAGGCGGGTGTTCTGGGCCTTCAGACGCGGCGCGAACACGAACGGGTCCATCCGCAGCCACGCGGGGCCCCACGGCGGCGCCATCGCGTCGATGTTGTAGCCGCCGGCGCTGATCATCGCGACGCGCAGCGCCTCGCGCATGCCCGGCGCCGAGATGTTCAGGTAGCCGGAGAACGAACCGGCGTAGTTGAACTGCTCCGGGTGGTAGGCCGACAGGGTCAGCGCCGCGGAGCCGCCCATGGACAGGCCGAACACGCCGTTGTTGACCGGGCTGAAGCCGAGGCGGTCGCGCAGCGCGTTCTTCAGGTTGTCGGTGAGGAAGGTTTCCCACTTGTAGGTGTTCGCCTTGCCCAGCGTCTCCTGCCAGCCCGAGGAGCCGGTCATCGACGAACCCGAGGAGGAGCCGGACGGGCCGGAGCCGGTGGCGATGCCCAGGAAGGTGCTCGGGCCGTTCCAGTCGGCGTAGAAGCTGGACGGGCCGCCGATCGGCATGACCACGTTGATGTTCGCGTTGGTCAGCGTGGCGGCGACGTTGGTCTCGATTTCCCAGCCGCTGAGGTCACCGCGGGCGCGCATACCGTCGAGCGCGTAGACCACGCGGTTGGTGTTGCCGTCGGCCGCGCGGAACACGCGGGACTTGATCGGGCCCATGCTGGAGTCGACCCAGAAGTCGAACCCGGTGGGGTTGAACGCGGCCTGCGCGGGGGCGACCCCGCCGGCGACGGACGCCCCTAGTGGCAGGACCACGGCCAGAGACACCAGCATCGACTTTTTCAGCCAAGAACCAGCTCTCCGGACTCTGAGAGGTCGCATATCTATTCGGGGCCTTTCCCTCATCGCGACCGGACCGGCCGCCTTCGACGATCAGCCCCGTCGGATCCTGCCCACGCAGAGTGGACGCCCCCGACGGGCGCACTTTCATCGAGCCTATCGCTCCATCGATGCCCTCGCGTTATCAAACCGATATGACTGAGGCGCACGCCACGTTTACAAAACGCTGTGACATGCGCCCCCGTCGGCTTATCGCGGCGGATCCGGATATGGATTGACCAGCCCGCAACGCTCGATCTCGTACTTCGGCACCCGATCGATCCGGTACTTGGCGAAGGTCAGCGAATGCAGCACGTTGTGCTTGAACCGCTCGAAGGTGAACGGATCCCGGTAGGAGATCAGCAGCGCCTCGGTGGCCGGGCAGGACAGCGCGGTGCGCGCCTGCGCGACCCACTTCTCGTCCAGGTACCACGGCATCCACGGCTTCACGTCGACCATGCCGGCCTCGACGATGACCCAGTCCGGGTACAGGCTCTTGTCGTGCCCGATCCGGCCGTCCACGAGACGATCGGTGTGCGCGGCCAGCGGATAGGCCAGGCCCATCTGGTCGATGACGCGCACGTCCAGCGGGACGTTCATGCTCGTCATGCCCAGGTTCAGGAAGAACACCGAGTGCTCGTAGCCGCCCTCGGGGATGGGCAGCGGCGGCGGCGCGACGTACCAGAAGGTGAACGACGGCGAGTTCAGCAGCACGCCGCCGTTGGGGCTGGCGGCGATGTCGTCGACCATGGCCCGGATGCGCGGGTAGTCGAGGTAGTCCTCGGCCCGGATCGGGTGATCGTGGCCGGTGTTGAGCACGTAGTAGATGCGCTCGTCGACGATGCCGGAGGACCGGATCGTGGTGCCGGACTTGATCGCGGTGGTGCCGGCGGCGAACAGCGCCCAGCCCATCGTGACGACCCACGCGAGCACGATGCCGGCCAGCGCCCAGGTGATCGGGCGGCCCCGCTCGGGCAGCGTGACCGGGATGACCGCGACCGGGAGCAGCAGCAGGAACAGCTGCGGCAGCAGCATGCGCCCGTGCATGAAGTCGCCGCCGACGCGCAGTGCGTAGACGGTGAGCAGCAGTCCGGCGAACAGCACCATGGCGACCACCGCGCCCGGCGAGCGCAGCCACTCGCGCACCCGCCGCACGGTCCAGCGCTGCCGTTCGCCCGGCTCGCGCCGCGCGAGGCCGGCGAGCACGCCGACGACCAGCAGCACCAGCAGCGGGATGTAGAGGTAGTACGGGCCGGCGAAATCCCAGAGGTAGGTGAAGCCCTGGCTCCACTTGGCGCCGCCCGCGTCCTTGGCGACCGCGGTGTTCGGGTAGGGCAGGCCGTAGTAGCCCATGCGCCAGATCTGGTAGCCCAGCGGCACCAGCCCGGCGACGGCGATGATGAAGCCGCGCACCAGGAACGGCCGCACCCGGGACTCCGGCATCGGCGCCAGGAAGATCATCAGCAGTGCCAGCGCGCCGACCAGCGTCATCTCCGGGCGGATCAGCGGCGCCAGCCCGGCCAGGAACACCAGGCCGAACAGCGCGGGCAGGCGCACCCGCGCGGCCTGCGCCCAGCGCATCATCAGCCACCAGAGCAGGCCGATCCAGCAGATCACCAGACCGCTCTCCAGGCCGGAGGTGGCGTAGTCGCGGGCCGGCGGCAGCGCGACATAGACCAGGACACCGGCCGGCAGCAGCAGCGCCGAGGTGGTGCCGCCCCAGAGCCGGGCCGAGCCGAGCATCGCGAAGACCACCGCGAGCACCGACATGGTCAGCGCGATGCCGAGCACCACGTATTCCAGGCGCGCCTGGGTCAGCCAGCTGAAGAACCAGACCAGGTAGGTCCAGGCCGTACTGGTGTTGGCTTCGACGCGTTCGCCCGCGTTGAACACCGGCCCGTTGCCCGCGATCAGGTTCCGGACGGTGCGCAGCACGATCAGGCCGTCGTCGGCGATCCAGCGCCGATTCCAGCCGCCGGCCGCGAAAAGCACGGCGGTGAGCGCGATCCCACCGACGAAGGTGGTGCGGGATAGCACAGCGAACCGCGAGGCGGAGCGCTCTTCACGCTCCGCCTCGTCTTCGATCCGATCCACTTCCGCGACCAGCATCTCGTCAGGTGAGATAGACAGCGACACCTACCGCTCCGATCAAAGCGATTGCGAGGACCTGCAATACGCGGTCCCCTAGTGCGATTTCTTCGGGTTCACCGGCCTCGCCGCCATCGACGTCGACCGCGTAACGCAGGACTGCGACAGTGAACGGCACCATCGAGATCGCGTACCAGATGGTGTCGTTCTTCTCGCCCTGTTGGAATGCCCACAGACCATAGAAGATCACCAGGGCGGTCGCCGACAGGGTCCAGACGAAGCGCAGATATGTGGGGGTGTAGTACTCCAGCGACTTGCGGATCTTGGCGCCGGTGCTCAGCGCGATCTGCAATTCGGCGTAGCGCTTGCCCGCCGCCATGAACAGCGAACCGAACGCCATGACCAGCAGGAACCACTGCGACAGATCGATGCCCGCCGCCGCGCCGCCGGCCACCGCGCGCAGCAGGAAGCCCGAGGACACGATGCAGATGTCGAGCACCGCCTGGTGCTTGAGGCCGAAGCAGTAGGCCAGCTGGATGCCGATGTACACCGACATCACGATGGCCAGATGCCAGGACGCCAAGAAGGACAGCAGGATCGAGCCGATCAGCAGCACCAGCGCCAGCGCGTAGGCCAGGTTCACCGGCACGATGCCGGCGGCGATCGGGCGGTAGCGCTTGGTCGGGTGCGCGCGGTCGGCTTCCACATCCATCGAGTCGTTGACCAGATAGATGCCCGAGGCCGCCATGCAGAACACCACGAACGCGATCGCGACGTTCCCGAGCACGCTGGCGTTGCCGACCACATCGGGGCCCGCGGCCAGCGGTGCGGCCAGCACCAGGACGTTCTTCACCCACTGACGCGGGCGCACCGCCTTGACGAGGCCGCCCGCCAAGGTCTTCGGAGGACCCTTGACGACCGCTTCGGCTAGATCCGTGCTGGTCGGCTCTTCACTCATCTCAGTCTTTCCCTGTGCGCTGGTCACGACTATCGAGTCTCTTTTCGGCGGCGAGCACTACGGCGGCGGACGCTGCGCCGAGCGCGGATCCGGCGAGCACGTCGGAGGGATAGTGCACTCCGAGCACCACTCGGGAGAGCAACATCGGCGGAACGATCACCGCTGGCAAGGGTAGCCCGGTCAGTCTGCCGAGCAACACCGCAGCCGCGGTCGTGGAGGTGGCGTGCGAGGACGGGAAGCTCAACTTGCTCGGCGTTCCCACATTGACCTGCACCGACGGGTCGTTCGGGCGGGGACGGCGGACCACCCGCTTGATCACGATGGACGCGGCGTGCGCGCCGACCGCGCCGACCGCGACCCCGGCCCACTGCCGCCGGCGCGGCTTGTCGACCAGCCAGCCCGCGGCCGCGATGCCGATCCAGCCGAGCGCGTGCTCACCGAAGTGCGACATGCCGCGGGCGGCGGACACCACGGCCGGGTTGGCGCCGATGGTGCCCTGCACCGCGTTCAGAATCGCGACCTCGGGGGGACGCTTGGCTCCCGTCGCCGAGTCCTGGACCCGGAATTCCTCGGGCAGTGCCTGCTCCGAGAAGCCCTGGCTCACCGCGTTCACTGCTGATCGCTCCCCTTCTCGATGCCGAATGCCTTTTCCCAGGCGGCGGTGCTGGTCAGTTCCGGATGCGCGGCACGATAGCGCTCCTGCATTTCCGGGAACCGGGCGGCCAGTTCCTTGCGCAGCCGCACGGCCTCCTTGAACAGGCCGCGCGCCTGGCGCGGATCGCGCTTGCGGTAGACCACGCCGCGGCCGTCGGCCGTCGTCACGGTGACGCCGTCGACCTGCGAGAGCAGGTACCAGCGCGCGTCCAGCGTCGGGACGTTCAGCTGCGGGGTCTGGTGATGCTCGGTGTGCGCGGGCTTGACGCTGTGCAGCACGCCCTTGGCCAGCCGGACCACCTTGGCGATCGGGTTGGCCGGCTCGCCGACCGCGCCGACGCCGAGATGGCTGGCCAGCGGCAGCTCGGTGGAGGACGGCAGGATCACCGCGTCCGGGTACTGCCTACGCAGTTCGTGCACCGCGCCCAGCGCGCTCGGCAGCAGCTGGAACAGCCGCTCCGGGCCCGCCAGGAAGTCCTTGATCGCCAGGTTCTGGATCGCGACCGTCGAATACTCCAGGCACAGCAGGTGCTTGAGCGTCGCCTTGACGGTGTTCACGACCATGCCGCGGCCGTTGCCCGGCAATTGCAGCGAGGCCACCACCAGGCGGTTGCGCAGGTGGAAGTAGGCCTGCCAGTCGATCGCGTCGTCCTTGTCGCTCCAGGCCATGTGCCACACCGCCGCGCCGGGCAGGGTGACGGTCGGGTAGCCGTGATCGCGCGCGCGCAAGCCGTATTCGACGTCGTCCCACTTCAGGAACAGCGGCAGCGGCTGACCGATCTCCTCGGCCACCTTGCGCGGGATGACACAGGTCCACCAGCCGTTGAAGTCGACGTCGATGCGCCGGTGCAGCAGCTTGGAGTTGTCGCGATCCTTGAGCGGGTACTTCGAGAAGTCGTGGTCGTACTCGACATTCGGCGCCGAGGACCACATGAAGACGCCGCGGTCCACGACCTCGCCCATGGAGTGCAGGTGCGAACGCTCCTGCAGGTTCAGCATCTGGCCGCCGACCAGCAGCGGGGACTTGGCGAAGCGGGAGAAGGCCAGCGCGCGCAGGATCGAATCGGGTTCGATCTCGATGTCGTCGTCCATGTAGACGATGAATTCGGCGTCGGAGTGCTTCAGCGCCTCGTACATCACCCGGCTGTAGCCGCCGGAACCGCCGAGGTTGGGCTGATCTCGGATGACCAGCCGGTCACCCAGGGCCGCGGCGGCTTCGGTGAAGCCGGGCTCGTCGACCACCTTGCGGTTGCCCTGGTCGGCCACGATCACAGCGCTGACGTGCTCCAGCACCAGCGGGTCCGAGCCCAGCGCGGCAAGGGTTTTCACCAGATCGGTGGGCCGGTTGAAGGTCGGCATGCCGCAGGCGATGGTGCCCGCGCCGGGCGCCTCGACCGGGGCGTACCAGCCGGCCGACAGCAGCGTGACCGCCGTGTCGGTGGTGATGTCGAACCAGAGCCAGCCGCCGTCCTCGAACGGGCCGAGGTCGGCCTCGAACTCCACGGTGGTGGAGTCGGTGCCGGGCGCGACCGCGAACTCGTTGCCCTGCACGTGGATTCGCGAGCCGTCCGCCTTGGAGCGGTATAGATCGACGCGCCCGTGCCCGGCCAGCTCCAGCCGCAGCACCACGGACTTCAGGATGCTCCAGCGCCGCCAGTAGCTGGCGGGCAGTGCGTTGAAGTAGGTGCAGAACGAGACTTCCGATTCCGCGCCGATGGAGAGCTCGGTGCGGGTGGAGGCGTGCGCGCGGCGCGCGTTGGTGGTCGATTCCTCCAGGTAGAGGGTGCGCACGTCGAGCGGTTCGCCCGGGCGCGGCAGAATTATCCGCTGCAGCAGCGAAATAGCGCGGGTCTCGGTCACTTCATCCACCATCGCCGGGGAACTCATGCGTTGTCCTCGAGCGTCGCACCGGATTCCAAATGCGGACGCAGCACGTTGTCGAACATGTTGAGCGCGCTACCGATCGCCATGTGCATGTCCAGGTACTGGTAGGTGCCCAGGCGGCCGCCGAAAAGCACCTTCTGCGAGGCGGTTTCGGCCTTGGCGCGCTCGCGGTAGGCGAGCAGCTTGGCCCGGTCCTCGGGGGTGTTGATCGGGTAGTACGGCTCGTCGCCGGTCTGGGCGAAGCGCGAGTACTCGCGCATGATCACCGTTTTGTCCTGCGGGTAGTCGCGTTCCGGATGGAAGTGCCGCGGCTCGATGATGCGGGTGTACGGCACGTCCGCGTCGTTGTAGTTCATCACCGAGGTGCCCTGGTAGTCACCGGTTTCCAGCACTTCGGTCTCGAAATCGATGGTGCGCCAGCCCAGTTCGCCCTCGGCGAAGTCGAAGTAGCGGTCCAGCGGGCCGGTGTAGACGACCGGGGCGTCCGGGTTCTGGGCGCGCAGTTCGTCACGCACGTCGAACCAGTCGGTGTCGACCCGCACCTCGATGAGGTCGGAGGCGGCCATGTTCTCCAGCCACTTGGTGTAGCCGTGCTTGGGCAGGCCCTCGTAGCTGTCGTTGAAGTAGCGGTTGTCGAAGGTGTAGCGCACCGGCAGGCGGGTGATGTTGCCGGCGGGCAGTTCCTTCGGGTCGGTCTGCCACTGCTTGGCGGTGTAGTCGCGCACGAACGCCTCGTAGAGCGGGCGGCCGATCAGCGAGATGGCCTTTTCCTCGAGGTTCTGCGCGTCCTTGGTCTCGACCTCGGCGGCCTGCTCGGCGATGAGCTTGCGGGCCTCCTCGGGAGTGAAGTAGCGGCCGAAGAACTGGGAGATCAGGCCCAGGCCCATCGGGAACTGGTAGGCCTGCCCCTTGTGCATCGCGAAGACGCGGTGGTTGTAGTTGGTGAACTCGGTGAACTGGGTGACGTAATCCCAGACCCGCTTGTTCGAGGTGTGGAACAGATGCGCACCGTAGACATGCACCTCGATTCCGGTTTCCGGTTCCGGCTCCGAATAGGCGTTGCCACCCAGATGGTGACGGCGGTCGAGGACCAGTACGCGTTTGCCGAGCTGTGTGGCTGCGCGTTCGGCGATGGTCAGGCCGAAAAAGCCCGAACCGACGACGATGAGGTCGAATGCGGAGTTTGAGGTACCGGGGGACGATGCGACGGTCACGGGAGCCCAGAGTATCGGACAAGCGCAAGCCGTCCGGGTGCAGTGTTGGGGTGCGCTGTTCTACGGCGGATTTCGTGGTGTGGCAATCGGAATTTCAATCAGTGTTCGCCGAAACGCAGACATGGTGAAACGGAACGGTTATTACATAGGCATCGAACTGAACGACCGTCCAGTTCTTGTGCAGTAAGACACCCGGAGCTCGTCACATGCGGATCACCCGCCTCCTCACCCCGCTGCTCGGGGCCCTCGCCCTCACCAGCGTCCTAGGCGTCGCGGTGATCATGCCCGCCGCGCCCGCCCGCGCCGAAACCACCGGCACCCTGGCCGCGACCCCGATCAGCGACGGGTGCGCCGCCGGTGCGCCCACCTTCGACGACATCGTCACCGCCGCCGCCACCGCACTGCGCGGCCAGGTCCCCGCCGCACAACTGAGCGGCTTCGACCAGCAGGTCAACGATTTCCGGCACAGTCTCGCCACGATTCGGGTGCACCGCGACGGGCTGCCCGTCGACCCGGCGCTGGTCGGCTCCCGGCCCGATTTCCTCGACGATCCGATCGTCACCTACCTGGTCAACGGCCTGGACGCCGTCCGCACCGGCCGCATCCACACCACCCTGTCGGTGTCGGAGCTGACGGTGAACGACGCCATCGAGGTCTTCGTCCTGGCCACCCGCATCGTGAAGATCCCGGCCCAGCTGGCCGCCAGTCTGGTGCCCTCGGTGGGCATTCTGCTCAAACCGATCGTCGGCGCGGTCTTCAACGGCGTGAAGTCGCTGACCCGGAAGGTGCAGGACCACCTCGCCGCCCAGTGCGCCGCGCCCACCGCCTACGCCCCGCTCGACCTGGGCGAATCCCGGATCGAGCGGGTCGATCTGCCCGCGCCCCTGGTGGATCTGGCCAACTCGCTGGTCAACGCGAACGAATCCTGCACGCCGCTGGCCGAACTCACCACCCGCGACCTCATCGAACGCACGCGCGACTATCTGAACAGCACCGACCTGGCGCTGGACCGTGTCGCCCTGAACGCCGGCGCGGACAGCCTGCAAGCTTTCCTGGCCGGGAACCGCGTGACCGAACTGCTCCTGCTGCGCCGCACCGAGGAACTCGGCCCGCTGGTGAACGCCGCGGACTACGGGCCGCTCACGCTCCTGGCCAACCTCGGCTTCAGCGTCTACGAGGGCAAGGCGCTCAATACCGTGCCGCTGTCGGAGATCCAGGTCGAGAACGCCTTCGACCTGGCGATCCTGTCCCTGGATGTGACCAGTCTGCTGCTGACCCTCGGCAACACGGCACTGGGCTTCAGCGGCGTCGCGTCGACTGTCACGACGCCGCTGTCCATCGTCCAGACGCTGGCCTTCGCACCCACCACCTACGGCGCGCCGATCGTGCGCGGCGTGCTGCAATCCATGTGCGGCGCGTAGGTCAGGCGTCGAAACCGATATCGAGTTCGACGGTGTCGCGCTTGGTGAACAGCTGCCAATAGTGTTCGCCCAGCGCGTCATTGCTCATGCGGGCGATCTCCACACCCGGCGGCACCAGCTCGGGGTGCGCGTCGATGATCCGTTCGGCCTCGCTGTCGCCGATCAGCACGCCGATATTGAGGACCCCGGCGTAGACGCCGGTGCCTTCCAGTTCCGCCGCCAGCTGCTGCACGTAGCCGCGCTGCGCGGCCAGGGCCACACCGAAGTTGGCCAGGTACGGCAGCGGGTAGTGCGGCGAGGATCCCGAGGAGAACAGCAGGGCGCCGTCGCCGCGCTCGATCATCGCGGGCGCGAGGGCCCGGGTCATCCAGATCGGCGAATAGAGCTTGAGCGCCAACGGGATCCGCAGCGCGCCCACCTCCAGGGTCAGCGTGCTGGGCGCGCGATCGGCCATGTTGCCCGCGGCGCCGTGCATCGCGACATCGATCTGCCCGAATTCGGCGATGACCTCGCGGACTACCCGCTCGACCTCCGTCTCGACGGTCAGATCGGCCGGGAACGCCGCGGCCTCGATCCCCTCCGCCGCCAGATCCGCGACGTGGCCTCGGGCCTTGTCCGGACTGCGGCCGATTACAGCGACCCGGTAGCCCTCCCGCCCGAAGCGCTTGGCGGTACCCACGCCCAGGCCGGGACCGTACCCAAAAATGGCCAGTGTCTTGGACATTCACATCTCCCGCTAAGTTGAGCAGTAGTTCAAGTTCGCTCTCGAAGCTAGCTTAAGTTGAGGCTATGCTCAAGATATTTCCGCGGACGAATTTGTAGGATCGGCGAATGCCCGACGACAAGCCGCTACGCAGCGACGCCCGACGCAATCGCGACGCGCTGGTGGCCGCGGCTCGGTCGGTCTTCCTGGAACGCGGGCTGGACGCGCCGCTCAAGGAGGTCGCCGCGCGCGCGGGCGTCGCCATCGGCACCCTCTACAACCGCTTCCCCACCCGCGACGACCTCATCGCCGCCGCCGTCGAGGACCGGATCGAGGCGGGCGGGCGGGTCGCCGAGAAAGCACTCGCGATCACCGACCCGTGGGAATCCTTCGTCTACCTCATCGAGAAGATCTGCGAACTCCAGGCCGGTGACCGTCTGCTCGGCGATCTCGCCCTGCGCGCCGCCCCCAGCCCCGCCGTCGCCCGCGCCCAGGAACACGGCCATCGCCTGATGCGCGAAATCATCACCCGCGCGCAGACTTCCGGGCATCTGCGCGCCGACTGGGTGCTCGAGGACATCGCCTTCATCACCTGGTCGCACACCCGGATCGTCGAAGCCACCGCTCAGTTGGCCCCCAACGCCTGGCGCCGGCACCTGGCGCTCGTCCTCGACGGACTCCGCGCTACCGCCGCCCACCCCCTGCCGGAACCCCCGATCACCGAGGATCAGCTGATGAGCGCCCTGCGCCAGCAGAAGTAGGACGGTGCCGCTGACTCCGCTCAGTGGCGCGGCGGATACGGCTGCTGCCCATAGGGATTCGCAGGCGGCGGTCCCGCGGGTCGACCATAGGGCGCCGGACCGTACGGAGCTTGGCCGTACGGCACCGCGGGCGGGCCATATGGCGCGGCGGGCGGGCCATATGGCGCGGCAGGCCGACCGTACGGAGCGGGCCGACCGTAGGGATTGGCCGGAACTCCGAAGGCGGGGCGGCGGAAGTTCGGGGCGGTGGCCAGCCAGTCGCCGGTGGATTTGAGCGCGCAGAGGAGGGCGATCACCGCGGCGATGAGCAGCGAGATGCCGTTGAGGGCGATGAGGTCGCCGACGTCGGCGCCCTTGTACTTGCTGGAGATCTCGGCGGCCTGGGCCAGGCCGTAGACGCTGAATCCGCCGGCGATCACCGAGAGTCCGAGAACCAGGCCGCGGCCCGCCGACTTACGGCTGAACAGCAGCAGGGCGCCGATCGCCCAGGCGATCATCAAGCCGAAGTTCACGACCGCGAGGAATTCCCAACGGCCGGTGTCGATCTCGGGGACCGAGATACCGCTGCCGCTGAGCGACCCGAGCGCCTTGCGCGCGTCCTTCATCTTGTCGATCGCCGACAGCAGCCGGGCGCCGGAAATCGCGTGCAGCACAGCGACCATCAGCCCGAGTCCCGCCGCCGTCCGGGCGGTACCGCCCGTGGCCGGGCCCCGCATCCGGCCCGGCATCGGCGGATAACCGCCCTGCCGGACCCACCCGGCCGACCGTACGGATTCGGCGGAACCCCTTGCTGCCCATATGGATAACTCATCAAGCCCTCCCCCGGCGTTGCGTTGTTCCCAGCGCACCCTACCGGCGTGGGCGGGTCGCGATCCAGCGCCCCGTGGGCGGAATGCACGCGAGAACCAACGTCAGGAACGGGAAGAATCCGCCGATTCCGAGGAGCAGCAAGATCGAGGAATCGGCGAGCATCGCGCTGTCGAGCAACATCGCGCTGAAGAGGAAGGGCAGCACCGCGAGTAGCAGGGCCAGTACCGAACCGCTCGCTACCAGCACGCGGCCCACCGGGGAGCGCAGTAGGAGCAGGATCCCGCCGAGCAGGAGCAGCAGCGCGGTGATCCCCGTGCCCGCGCACCAGGCGGCTTCGACACCATCGATGTGCGCGATGGACGGCTCGGTCTGAAAGTTCCCGTCCGGCTGCATTGTCAGCGGACCCTGCCAGGTTTGGGTTATCGAGACGACGCCGGCGATCGCGAGGCCGCCGTTCATCAGGCCGCCGGCCAAAGCCAGCAGCGTGGCGATGATGCCGGTCGCCCCGCTCGCGGGCGGCGGCCCGTAGGCGTGCGGCGCGAACCCCGGCGGCGCCGGGTACGGCTGTTGAAACGACATCACAAAACTCCCCCCACTTGCCTTCTCCCGGAACCTTACCGGCAAACGAGGCGCCCGCACTGGCTGTGCGGGCGCCTCGGTCGCTTCGGATCAGTCCTGGTTCCGGTCCGCGTAGGCCTTCATGGCGTCGCGGACGAACTCCGCGGTGCCATCCCCGTGGATGTCGTAGTTGGCGCGGAAACGCTCGTCGGAGACATACATTTCGCCGATGCAGGCGAAGGTCTCCAGCGGGACCTGCTTGCCGCCCCAGCCGTTGCCCATCCAGGCGCGGTGGCGGGCGGCGATGGCCAGCACCTCGGTGCTGTCCGGGGCCAGACCGGCGGTGCGCGCGTTGCCGAAGGCGGTGGAGATGTCCGCCGCCTCCTGCTGGAAGGCCCGCTTGCCGTTGTCGTCCAGCGAACGCCACCACTTGTCGCTGTCGGCGTAGGCCTGCTTGCCCCACCGCTGTTCTACTTCGTCCTTGTACTGGGTGTGATCGAACCCGTCGAAAACCTCTGCGGCCACGAGCTTCTCACCTCTTTCCGTCTTGTGCAGCGTGGTCAGTACCGAGTCGATCTGGCGCCGGATCCGGTCCTGTTCCTGCCGTAGCAAATCCAGGTGCGTGCGCAGTGCGGTGGTCGTATCCTGCTCTCCGGCGAAGACTTCGGCGATGGCCGGCAGGCCGAGGCCGAGTTCTCGCAGCAGCAGGATGCGTTGCAACCGCACGAGGGAGTCCTGGTCGTAGTAGCGGTACCCGTTGGTCCCGATCCGGCTGGGCGGCAACAGCCCGAGCTGCCCGTAGTGGCGCAGCGTGCGGCTGGTGGTACCGGCCGCCTTGGCCAGATCCTGGATGGACCATTCACCGGTGTGGGTCGCCGTACTCATCTCCAGTTCTCCTTCCCGTTTCTCGTCGGTGAGACCAGTCTGCAAGTTGACGTAACGTCAAGGTCAAGCCTTGACCAGTATGCCCGCCATCGGCGGCACCGGGACCGGGCGCGGGGCCCGGGCGGCGAGCTGGCCGAGCAGGGTCCCGGCGAGCGCGATGGCCATGCCGAGCACCTGCAGCGGGGTGAGCGCCTGGCCGAGCGCGACCCATCCGATCACCGCCGCCGACACCGGCGACAGCAGGCCGAGGAACGCGACCGAGGTGGCGGGCACCTTGGAGATCCCGCGCACCCAGAACCAGTAGGCGACGGCGGTGCCGATGATGCCGAGGTAGAGGTAGCCGCCGACGGCGCGACCGTCCAGCGCGGGCGGCGCACCCTCGATGAGCAGGGCGAACGGGGCGATGATCAGGCCGCCAGCGGTGAGCTGCCAGCCGGTCATGGCGAGCGGGCCGACGCCGTCGGGGCGGCCCCAGCGCTTGGTGAGAATGGTGCCGAGCGCCATGGAGGCGGCGCCCGCGAGTCCGGCGATCACCCCGACGGTGTCCAGTTGCGCGGTGCCCTGCAAGACCACCAGCGCGACACCGGCGACGCCGATCAGCGCGGCGAGCAGCTTGCGGCCGGTGAGCTTCTCGCTGAGCACCAGCGCGGCGAAGCCGAGCGCGAACATCGGCGCCACCGCCCCGAGGACGCCGGCCACACCGCCGGGCAGCCGGTAGGCGGCCAGGAAGAGCAGCGGGAAGAAGGCGCCGATATTGAGCAGGCCGAGCACGGCCGCCCGGCCGATCCAGGCGCCGCGCGGGAGGGAGCGGCTGAGGGCGATCAGGATCAGCCCGGCGGGCAGCGCGCGCAGCAGGGCGGTGAACAGCGGCCGGTCCGGCGGCAGGAATTCGGTGGTGACGAAGTAGGTGGAGCCCCAGACGATGGGGGCCAGAGCGGTGAGCGCGAGGGTGCCGGCCGGTGAGCCGGTGCGCACTGCGGTGCTGTTCATGTCGTTCGCTCCTCATTGATAATCTCAACGTTGAAATATTTACCCGCCCAGGTGTCTCATCGTCAAGTAGATGAACATTGAGATATTTACAGAGGAAGCACACATGAGCGACGCGATCGACCTCATCGCCGCGCACTGGAACCGCGAGCGCCCCGACGTGGACGTCACGCCCATGGCGGTGATCGGCCGGATCACCCGGCTGGCGCAAATGCTGGACAACGAACTCAAGAAGTTCTTCAACGCACAGGGGCTGGAGTTCTGGGAGTTCGACGTGCTGGCCACGCTGCGCCGCTCCGGCGGCGAGAACGGTCTCACCGCGGGCGCGTTGAACAGCGCGGCCATGCGCACCTCCGGCGCCATCACCAACCGCGTCGACCGGCTCAGCGCGCGCGGCCTGGTCACGCGCGCCGCCGACCCCAACGACCGCCGGGCCATCCGCGTACAGCTCACGCCCGAGGGCCGCGCGCTCGTCGACGAGCTGCTGCCCGTCCACATGGCCAACGAGCAGCGCCTGCTGGCCGGCCTCGGCGCCGGGGATCAGGCGCAGCTGGCCGATCTGCTGCGCGCACTGGCCGAGTCCATGGGTGACACCAGCCTGAACTAGGTGCCGAGTTCCCTACTCCGGCAAGCTCGACTCCGGCTCGGCCTCGGCCGACTCCACGGAAACCTCTTGCGGTACTTCCGATTCCGGCACCGACGGCTCGGCGGCTTCGGGCCGCTGCGGCGAAGTCCCATACGGGATAGGGACATTCGCGGTCGGCCGCGGTGTCGGGGTGGACGCGGTGCGCGGCGGCGCGGTCCAGTCGGCGGGGCGGTCGGCGATCGCCTCCGGTGCCAGCTCCAGCAGCGCGGCGAAGTCGATGACGCGCGCGCCCAGCGCCGGTGTCGCGACGATGACGCCGTTGCTGAACATCCGGTAGTCGCCCGCGCCGCGCGGCAACCGCAGTTCCGGCCCGAGCGGCACGCCGAGCGTGCCGGAAACGCCGCCGAGCCGCTGATATTCGTGATCGATGACCGACAGGTCGGCCGCGGCCGGCGCCATCGCCTCCGGGATGTGCCCGATGCCGAGTTCGGCCGGCGTCGGCCCCACTTCGAAGGTGTAGATGTCGGCCGGTCCGCCGCCGTCGGGGGCCGAGGAGTATTCCGAGCGCAGGATCCGCCCGTCGCGCAGCAGCACGGTGCCCGCGGTGGCGGCGACGGCTTCGGCGGCCCGCGGATCCTCGATGACGGTGCCGGCATAGGCCTGGCAGTCGGTGGTGTCGCAGGTCTGGGCGTAGGGATAGCGGGTCTCGGCCAGCGCGTAGGAGCGGGCGGCGATGGCCTGGGCGCGCAGCGCCTCGCTCGCGCCCTTGTCGGCCCAGTTCGCCTGCATCTCGGCGGGAACGACGCCGAGCAGGTAGTCCTCCACATCGAGCCGGTTGACCGTGCGCGCCACGCCGTCCTCGGTCGCCAGTCCGAGCGAGCCGCGGTATCCGGTGCCGTTGCACAGCATCAGATGTTCCTCGCCCGGGCGGCCCGGATTCGGGTCGAGCGGGTAGACCCACGGGTCCTGGGTGTCGGTCTGCCAGCGCACGTCACCGTCGCATCCGGCGGTGACGACGACGTTCGCGCCCCCGTCCGGCAGTGCGGTCAGATGGGCGACCTCACCGGGCTCCAGCACACGACCGGCAACACGAGCTCCGGCGGCGGCGTAGGTGTCCAGCGTCGAATCGTCCTGCGCCATCAGCCGCACCGCGAGGGTGGTCGGACCGATGCCGCCCAGCGCCGCGCCCGGGTAGTAGTGCTCGAGGATGCGCTCGGCGGCCCAGCCCTGCACCGCGTTGTCGAACGCGCCGTGCTGGCTCATGCCGCGGCCGTGCCCCGGCCCGGCCAGCTGCCGATAGCCTGCAGACCAGTCGACACTGGTCAACAGGGTGCCGACCAGGGCGGCCGCACATCCGGTGACCAGTAGTGGGCGCCAGATCCCGGTCAGCGCGGACGGCTGGATCCGGCGTCGGCGCCGGAGTGCCCAGCGGCCGCGGGCGTAGTGGATTCGGGGAAGAACAGGGCTTTGACGGTGTCGCATAGCGTTCACTCCCACCGGTTTCCGCCGACGCATCGGTTCGATAGCCGTCGGCATGTCGCTGCATCCGTGCAGATCAAGGAAGCTACATTCGAGCAATCCTCAACTAGACATTTAGGCTTGTGACATTTGTTGCTTAGTGTGGTCCGTGAGGCATCAAGAAGCAAGCACATGTGATTGCTGGTTCCAACCTGAATGGAGATGCTCGTGCCGTACCGCAGACCGAAACGCTCCTACCTGCTCCCGGTTGTCACCACGCTCGCGGTCGCGGCCCCGCTCCTGACCCTGGCGCTGGCCGATTCCACCGACTACCGCACCGCGAACGACAGCGAATTCGCTGCCGTGCCCACGCAACTGGCCGAGGTCGTGCTCAGTTCGGTACCCGACATCACCCTGCCGCTGCGCGAGCTCACCGGCCTCGAGCTACCCGACTTGCACCTGTCCGACCTGCGCAGACTCCCGCTCCCGGCGTCCATCCAGGTCCCCGAGGGCCTGCCGCTACCGCCCGGGATCGAGTTACCCAGAGAGATCCCGCTCCCCAGATTGGGTTCCGGACAGAACGATCCCGGCCAGTACTCGACGGCCCCCAGCACGACACCCGTGGCGCCCGCCACCACCGGCCAAGCGGCCCCAGCTCAGAACTCCACCGGTCAGACGCCGGGCCAGACGGCCGTGGCTCCCGGTCAGACGCCACCCGCGAGCGGCCAGAATCCTGGCACCGCCGCCACACCGCAGCCCACCCCGGGCCAGAATTCCACGCCGGGCGTGTCGAACCAGCCGCCTACCCCAGCCGGTACCGCGCGGCCCGCAGGCACGGCGCGGCCGCTCGAGGGGACGTCCGCCGCCGGCGACATCCGCTTGGTGGCGGATCCGCAGGACATCGAATCAACGCCCGGCACCAGCGATTTCAGCGACACACCGCGTGACGTCGCCGATCCGGCTCCGGTCACCGCACAGCCGATTCCCGGAACAGGTCCGGCCGCAAAGGATCTCGCCGGTGCTCCGGTCCGGCCGAACGGTCCGGTCTTCGGAGCCGAAACCAGCGCGGACACACCGGCTCTCACGCCCGGAGCCGTCCCCGCCGACCTGCTTCAGCAGGTCGGCGCCCAGGTCAAGGAGCTGTCCCGGGAGACCCCGTTCAGCGTGGTCGCCCTGACCGCCAAGGACCTCGCCGGCACCAAGGCGATGATCCGTGCCAAGCAGCCCGACGGCAGCTGGGGACCCTGGTACGAAACCGAACCCGTCGACACGCACCGCAACGACCGCGGCGGCGCGAGCCGGACCCGGGGCACCGAGCCGATCTATGTCGGCACCACCAACGCCGTGCAGATCCTGGTCACCCGCAAGGACACGGCGTCACCCCATGTCGCGGCGCCGGCCGCGGAACCGCTCCCGGATTCCGCCGGCGGTCTCCAATTCCCCAGTGATGAAGAGGTTTTCGGCCGAGACGTGCTGTCCCAGCTGACCGCGGTGCTCATCGATCCGGGCCACGGCGCCGGTGACGGCGCGCTCACCCAGGTCGCCGCAGGGCTGCCCGGCGGCGGGCCGAGCGTCATCACGCGGGCCGGTTGGGGCGCCGACGAGTCGATCCGCTGTGAAGACCCCACCTACGACGACTTCCTCGGCGGGGTCGCGGTGCACCACACCGCGGGCCGCAACGACTACGACAAATCCGAGTCCGCGGGCATCGTGCGCGCCATCTACGCCTATCACGCGAAGACGCTGGGCTGGTGCGACATCGGCTACAACGCCCTGGTCGACAAGTACGGCCAGATCTTCGAGGGCCGGGCCGGCGGCCTGGACAAGCCGGTGCAGGGCGCGCACGCGGGCGGGTTCAACGAGAACACCGCGGGCGTGGCACTGATGGGTAACCACGTGTCCGAGCCGCCCTCGGAGGTGGCGCTCGACGCGATCGGCCGGTTCATCGGCTGGCGGGCCAAGCTCGCGGGCCTGGACCCGGAGGGCTCCACCGTCATGGAATCCGAAGGCACCGAGTTCACGCCGATCCCGCAGGGCGAAACCATAGATCTCCCTATCGTTTTCGCGCATCGCGATGTCGGCAACACCACCTGCCCGGGTGACGCGGCCTACGACCTGATGGACCGCATCCGCGCGATCGCGGCCGACGCACCCGGCCCGGCGCCGCGCGCTTCCGCACAGCAACAGCGCAAGGCGAGCACCGCGCCGACTCCCCTGGGCAGTGCGCCCAAGCCGCCGGCCCCGGCCGTCGAGGAGGACGCCGGGAAACTGGCGGCGCTGACCGACCGCCTGCTCGACATGCTCGACAACAACGCCATCGCCAAGCACTGGGCGGCCAAGGGCGGCGCGAACGGGCCGCTCGGCGCGCCGCGCTCCGAGCCGATGGCCGCCGCGAGCGGTGGCCAGTACGCGCAATTCGTCAACGGCTACGTCTACAACCCGCGCAACGGGCAGGTCTTCGAGGTGGCGGGCAGCATTCTCGACCGCTTCCTCGAGCTCGGCGGCGACTCGGGTCTGCTCGGACTGCCCGTGAGCAATGTCTACCCGGTGCTGCACGGATTGCGGTCGGATTTCCAGCACGGCTCGCTGATCGTCGACGAGGTCACCGGCATCGTCCGCACGGCGTGGAAGGAAATCAACACCGACCCGAACGGGGCACCGGTCGAGGTGTCCGCGCCGGGACAGACACCCGCCGAAATCGGCACGCCCGCAGCGGAACCCGCGCCCGCCCAGGAGCCGGCACCTATCGAGGAGTCGGCGTTCACCGAGGAACCCGCACCTGCCGACGAGCCGGCGCCCGCCGCGAGCGCGGCGCCCGAGGAGTGGGTCGAGCCGGAATATCCGGCGGCGCCGGACTACTACGCCGACGCCGGCTGACCGGCGCTCAGGACCACCAGCGTTCCAGCACCTGCGCGACGCCGTCGTTGACGTTGGTGCCGGTGACCTCGTTCGCGGCGGCGATGGCCTCGGGGTGCGCGTTGGCCATCGCGACACCGTGGCCCGCCATGGTGAGCATCGGCACATCGTTGGGCATGTCGCCGAAGGCGATGATGGCCGAGTGCTCGACGCCCAGGCGCTGCGCGACGATGGCCAGGCCGGAGGCCTTGGTGACGCCCGGGGCGGACAGTTCGATCAGGCCGTGATCGGTCGAATAGGTGATGTCGGCGCGGTCGCCGATCAGCGGGGCGAGCTTGGTGCGCATGTCGCCGCTGCGCATGTCGCGCAGGCGAATCAGCATCTTGATGGCGGGCGAGTCGATCACCTCGTGCCGGGCGACCATGGTGTCGTCCGGGTTCAGCCAGGCGTGCTCGTACTGCGGCGAGCTCACGAACTGCGGGGTGACCGCGTCGTGCGCGCTGGCGCCGACCCGCTCGGCCGCCAGGCCGCAGCCCGGTAGCGCGGATTCGGCGAGGTCGGCGATCCAGGACAGCGTCTCCACGTCCAGGGTGCGGCTGGCGAGCACGCTGTCGTTGGCGCTGTCGTAGATCACCGCGCCGTTGCCGCAGACGCAGAGCGGGGCGTAGCCCAGCCCATCGACCACCGGATCGATCCAGCGTGGCGGCCTGCCGGTGGCGAGCACGAAGGGCACGCCGTCGGCGATCAGGGCGTCGACGGCGGCCTTGGTGCGTGCCGTCACACGCTCGTCGTGATCGATGAGCGTGCCGTCCACATCGGAGGCCACCATCTTGGGCTTGGGCAGGTGCAGGCGGGTCACCTATTCCATCCTGCCGGAAAACCGTCTCGGCGCGGTCGCGGTCAGGAGTTCGGGCGTTGCCACTGATCCTCCGCCGGCTTTTCGAAGGGGTTCGGCGGCGCGCCGCCGGGCCCGACCACCTGTGTCGCGGCGTCGCCGAAGCCGTCGACCCGCTGAGTCGGCGCGGCCCCGGGCAGCATCTGCGTCGGTCCCTGTCCGAACGGATCCACCGGCGGATAGCCGGGCGGCTGGCCGTAACCACCGGAAGGGTTGTAGCCGTACGGATTCGGCTGCTGGTATCCCATCGGCGGCTGGCCATATGGGTACCCGGCCTCGGCCGGGCGGTGCGCCAGCCAGCGCGCGGTCGCGGGCAGCAGGGCCAGCACCAGGGTGACAATCGGGAAGATCAGGCTGAACACCGCCGAGAGACCGGCGACCGCCAGGACCGAACCGTCGTCATCGAGGTCGGCGAACAACGTCGCCATCAGGACGGTGTTCGCGAGCTGCGCCACGATCACCAGACCGCAGCCCGCGGCGACCAGAATCCGGCCCGCCGCCTTGCGCAGGAACAGCAGCACCGCGCCGCCACCCAGCAGGGCCGCCACCAGGAAACTCACCACCGAGGTGACCGTCATCAACGTCCGCAGCTGGGAAGTCAGATCGCTGTCGGAGAGACCGGAATCGGTGAAGACGGTCGAAGTGGTGAGCGAGATCGCGGCGCCGGCGAGCTGCGATACCGCGCCGAGCGCGGCCAGCACCCCCGCGGTGATCGCGGTGCCACCACTCGGCGCCGCCGGCCCGGGCGCGTATCCCCCACCCGCGTACGGGTCGTACTGCCCCGGATATTGCTGCGGATAAACCATGACTCCCCCATCTCGAACACACTGAACGCCCAAGGGTAAACCCCAGCCACGACACCCGTCGCGACATGCCTGAGCCACGCTCGCCTGCGCGAACCACCTCCGCTCCTTATGATCAGTGCCTATTGCCCCCGAGGTGAAAGACCGTGAGGACTGATGACCGGCTTCCTGCTGCGACGCGCTCTCAATTACGTCGTGCTGTTGCTGCTGGCGTCGTTCCTGACCTTCGCGTTGACCTCGTTGACGTTTCGGCCGCTGGATAGTTTGGAGCAGCGCAGTCCGCGGCCGCCGCAGTCGGTGATCGATGCCAAAGCCGAAGAGTTGCATCTCAACGACCCGATCCCGCAGCGCTACTTCGACTGGGTCAAGGGGATCCCGGAGGGCGATTTCGGTAAGACCCTGGCCGGGCAGCCGGTCAGCCAGGAACTGGGCCGCCGGATCGGGGTGAGTTTGCGGCTGTTGCTGATCGGGTCGATCGTGGGCACGGTGCTGGGCGTGCTGATCGGCGCCGCGGGCGCGATCCGCCAGTACAAGTTCAGCGACTATTTCACGACCGTGTTCTCGCTGCTCTTATTGAGCACACCGATCTTCCTGCTCGCCACCCTGCTGAAATACGGTGCGCTGGAGGTGAACTCGCTGACCGGGGAGCAGATCTTCCTGTACACCGGGGAAACCTCGGCCAATCGCATCGTCGGCTTCGGCCCGCAGCTGCTGGACCGGGCCCAGCATCTGGTGCTGCCGACGCTGGCACTGGCGATGGGCGCGATGGCCGGATACAGCCGGTATCAGCGCAACGCGATGCTGGACGTGCTGGGCAGCGATTTCATCCGCACCGCGCGGGCGAAAGGACTCACCCGTGGAAAAGCCTTGTACAAACACGGTTTACGGACCGCGCTGATACCGATGGCCACGCTGTTCGCCTACAGCATCGGCGGGTTGATCACCGGTGCGACCTTCACCGAGAAGATCTTCGGCTGGCACGGCATGGGTGAGTGGCTGCTCGATTCGATCAACGCCCAGGACATCTACGTGGTGGTCACGATCACCGCGTTCGCCGGGCTGGTGGTGCTGATTTCCGGGCTGCTCTCGGATGTGGTGTACGCGATTCTGGATCCGCGGGTGCGTGTCTCGTGAACGAGCGCAGCGAGGGAACCAACAACACAGCACCGTCGGTCGCGGCGGAACCGAGCGCCAGCAAGGTGGAGCAGTGACCGAGACGGAGCTGATTGTTCAAGGTGCGCCGCCCGCGGCCGCGGGTCGCCGCAAACTGGTGCTGCGCCGGTTCCTACGCAACAAGGCCGCGGTGGTGGGCGCGGTGATCCTGATCCTGCTGTTCGTCCTGAGCTACGCGCTGCCGCCGTTCCTGGCCTACGACTACCAGCAGATGGACCCCACGGCCTATCTGAAACCGCCGAGCGGCAAGCATCCCTTCGGCACCACCCTGATCGGGCAGGACGTGCTCGCCCAAACCCTTCGGGGCCTGCAGAAGTCGCTGACCATCGGGGTGTGCGTAGCCCTGATCTCCACCACCATCGCCGCGACCGCCGGCGCGGTGGCCGGGCTGCTCGGCGGCTGGACCGACCGCGCGATCATGTGGCTGGTCGATCTGCTGCTGGTGGTTCCGAGCTTCATCATCATCGCCATCTTCGCCCCGCGCACCAAGGGCAGCGGCTCGATTCTGCTGCTGATCGTGCTGCTGGCCGCGTTCGGCTGGATGATCAGCGCCCGCATCGTGCGGGGGCTGACGCTGAGCCTGCGCGAACGCGAATTCGTCAAGGCCGCACGGTATATGGGTGCGCCGACGCGGTCGGTGATCATCTCCCACATCGTGCCCAACATCGCCTCGATCCTGATCATCGACACCACCCTGACCGTCGGTGCGGCGATCATGGCCGAAACCGGTTTGAGCTTCCTGGGTTTCGGCGTGCAGCCCCCGGATGTCTCGCTGGGCTCGCTGATCGCGGCCGGAACCAAGTCGGCGCTGACCTATCCGTGGCTGTTCATGTTCGCGGGCGGGTTCCTGGTGACGACGGTGTTGTGCGCGAACCTCGTCGGTGACGGGTTGCGCGACGCCTTCGACCCGAGCGCCAAGCGTGCGCGTGCCCGTAAGCAGGAGAAGGCATGAACTCGACCGCGCCCCTGCTGGAAGTCACCGATCTGCGCGTCTCGTTCCCCAGCGAGGAGGGCCGCATCAATGCGGTGCGCGGGGTCGACTACACCGTCTCCGACGGGGAAGTGCTGGCGATCGTCGGCGAATCCGGCTCCGGGAAATCGGTGTCCTCGCTGGCGGTGATCGGGCTGCTGCCCGAGCAGGCGCGGGTGCGGGGTTCCATCAGGTTGCGCGGGCGCGAACTGCTCGGCCTGGGCGACCGGCAGCTCTCGCGGTTGCGCGGCAGTTCGATCAGCATGGTGTTCCAGGATCCGCTCTCGGCACTGACCCCGGTCTATCGCGTCGGCGAGCAGATCGCCGAAGCCCTGCTCGCACACGGCGCCATGGGCAAGAAGGAAGCCGCGGCCAAGGCCGTCGAACTGCTCGAGCTCGTCGGTATCGACGATGCGGCGGTGCGGGCCAAGGCTTTCCCGCACGAGTTCTCCGGCGGTATGCGCCAGCGCGTCGTGATCGCCATGGCCATCGCCAACGATCCCGAACTGATCATCTGCGACGAACCGACCACCGCCCTCGACGTCACAGTGCAGGCCCAGATCCTGAATCTGCTGCGCAAAGCGCGCGATATCACCGGCGCCGGGGTCATCATGATCACCCACGACATGGGGATCGCGGCTACCATCGCCGATCGGGTCGCGGTCATGTACGCGGGCAAGATCGTCGAAACCGCCGCCGCCGACGCGCTTTTCACCGCACCGCGCATGCCCTACACCGTCGGTCTGCTCGGTTCCATCCCCCGCATCGACGGCCCGGCCCGCACCCCGCTGATCCCGATCGTCGGCGCGCCGCCCGCCATGCACGCCCTGCCCGCGGGCTGCTCGTTCGCACCCCGCTGCCCGGTCGTCCTCGACGAATGCCGTCACACCGAGCCCCCGCTGACCGCGACCGAACCCGGACATGTGGCCGCTTGCCTGCGCACCGGCGAGGTCGGCACCGACGATCTGTTCAGCGCCTACCGCCGCGAGATCACCGAACCCGCCGCCGAGGCGACGCCGGACCCGCAGGTGGTGCTGCGGGTGACCGACCTGGTCAAGACCTTCACCCTCACCTCGGGGGTAGTGTTCCGGCGCCGCACCGGCGAGGTCCGCGCGGTCGACGGCATCAGCTTCGAAGTACACGCCGGTCGCACCCTGGCCCTGGTCGGTGAATCCGGCTCCGGCAAATCCACCACCCTCACCCAGATCCTCGATCTGGTCCGCCCCGAGGGCGGCACCATCGAAATCCTCGGCCGCGACATCAGCGTCATGTCCAAAACCGAGAAGCGCGCGATCCGCCGCCAGATGCAGATCGTCTTCCAGGACCCGACAGCCTCCCTGGACCCCCGCCTGCCCATCTTCGACGTCGTCGCCGAACCCCTGCGGATCGACGGGCGCTCACGCAGCGAAATCGCTACCCGCGTACCGGAACTGCTCGAACAGGTCGGCCTGCGACCCGAACACGCCGACCGCTACCCCGCCGACTTCTCCGGCGGGCAGAAACAGCGGGTCAGCATCGCGCGCGCCCTGGCCTTGGAGCCCTCGATGCTCGTGCTCGACGAGCCGGTGTCCTCGCTCGACGTCTCCATCCAGGCCGGAGTCCTGAACCTGCTGCGCAACCTGCAGACCGAACACGGCCTGTCGTATCTGTTCGTCTCGCACGACCTTTCGGTAGTCCGCAACCTCGCCCACGACATCGCCGTCATGTACCGCGGCAAGATCGTCGAATCCGGCCCCGCCGAACAGATCTTCGCCGCTCCCGCGCACGAGTACACGCGCAAACTCATCGATGCGGTGCCCGTACCGGTCGCCGGCCGATAGTCGAACGAAAGGCAGGAGTGCACCATGCGGATCCGAAGGAACCGAATGCGTTGTGCCGCCGCGGTGGTCGCGGTCGCGCTCGCCGCGGCCGGGTGCGGTTCGGGTAACGATCCCTCGACCGAGGGCCTGTCCGACGCTGTCGGCTCCAGCAGCGACATCAATCCGAAGCCACGTGAGGAAGTGCGCGAGGGCGGAAATCTGCGGCTGGCGACCACCTCGATGCCGGATAACTGGAACACACTGTCCAACGACGGCAACAACGGCGAGGTCGCCGACATCGAGCGCCCGATGATGCCGCGATCGTTCCAGGTCGACGCGGCCGGCAACCTCTCCATCAACCGGGACTATTTCACCGATATCGCGCTGACCGGCACCAATCCGCAGCAGGTCACCTACACCATCAACCCGAAAGCGTTCTGGTCCGACGGCAAACCGATTACCTGGGAGGACATCCAGTCCCAGGCGAACGCGCTCAGCGGCCGGGACAAGCGCTTCCTCATCGCCATCACCAACGGGTTCGAATTCGTGGCCAAGGTGGAACGCGGGGCCGACGACCGGCAGGCCGTCCTGACCTTCTCCCAGCCCTACGGCGAATGGCGCGGGCAGTTCGCCGGCAACGCGTCGCTGTTCCCGAAATCGGTGACGGCGGACCCGGACTCGTTCAACCACAGCCTGGCCAACACTATGGGCCCGACCGCCGGGCCGTTCAAGGTGCAGAACATCGATCGCGGACAGTCGCGGATCGTGCTGGAACGCGACCCGAAATGGTGGGGTGAACCCGCCAAACTCGACACCATCACCTTCAGCATCCTCGATCAGAACGCGTGGATGGACGCGCTGCTGAACAACGAGATCGATCTGACTCGGCTGTCTTCGATCGACGAGGTGAAGCGAGTCACCAATACGGGCGGCCTGGCGGTCCGGCGCGCACCTGGAAATCGCTGGCGGCATCTGACTTTCAACGGCGCTCCCGGATCCATTCTGGCCGATCCGGCGGTACGCGTCGCGATCTCCAAGGCGATCGATCGGCAGTCCATCGCCACGGCCACCCAAATGGGGCTGGTCGAAAACCCGAAGCCATTGAACAATCACATCTTCCTGGAGGGCCAGGAAGGCTACAAGGACAACAGCTTCGGCTTCGACCCCGCGGCCGCCGCCAAGGAGCTGGACGCACTCGGCTGGAAACTCAACGGCGAATTCCGGGAGAAGGACGGCAAGCAACTCGTCATCCGCGATGTCATGTACAACGCCCCGCTGTGGGTGCAACTCGCCCAGGTCATCCAGCAGAACCTGGCCGCGGTCGGCGTGAAGCTGACCATCGACACCAAGCCCGCCGTCGGCTTCTTCCCGGATGTCATCCAGAAGGGCGATTTCGATGCCGCGCAGTTCATCTGGCAGGGCGACGCGTTCCCGATGAGCGGAGTCCGCCAGATCTACTACTACGACCCCAATGATCTGCAAGGCAATTACGGGCGCATCGGCTCGCCGGAATTGAACGCGCTCATCGATCGCGCCATCGCGGAGCTGGACCCGAAGAAGGCGATCGACCTGGCGAACGAGATCGACCGCAAGGTATTCGAAGAAGGATTCTCGCTGCCGCTGACCCAGGACCCCGGCACCTTCGGCGTGCGCGCCGAAGTGGCGAACATGGGATCGCACGGGCTGGCATCGTACGACTACTCGAAGATCGGATTTGTGAAGTGAGCACTAAGTATTCGCGGCGGTTGCGGGCGGTCGCCGCGCCGGTGGCCGTGGTTTCGTTGATTCTGGCGGGCTGCAGTGCGGACAACGGCGGGGTCGAGGCGAGTTCGAATGCTATCGGCTCGGTCAACGACATCAATCCCAAGAGCCGGGACGAGGTGCGGGACGGCGGAAATTTCCGGCTGTCGATGACGGCGTTCCCGTCGACCTTCAACCCGCTGCATGTGGATTCCGACGGCGAGGCCGGCGATCTGCAGGCCTGGACCCTGCCGAGCACGCTCGACTCCGACGCGGCCGGCGAGTTGACCAACGATAACGACTACTACACCGATATCGAGCTCACCGGGACCGATCCGCAGCGGATCGTCTATACGATCAATCCCAAGGCGGTCTGGTCCGACGGATCGCCGATCACCTGGGAAGATCTGCGCTCGCAGGCCGAGGCGCTCAGTGGGCGCAATCCCGAATTCCTGGTGTCCGCGACCCAGGGCTACAGCAGGCTTGCCACGGTCGAGCGCGGCGCCGACGACCGGCAGGCGATCGTCACTTTCGCTCAGCATTACGCGGAATGGCGCGGACTGTTCAACCCGCTGCTGCCCAAGGAAGTGACGGCTACCCCGCAGGCCTTCAGTGATCTGGCTCGAAACGAACCGGCCAAGTCGGCGGGACCGTTCATCGTCACCTCGATCGACCGCGGTGCGAAGCGAATCGTACTGAGCCGCAACCCGAAATGGTGGGGTGCGACGCCGAAGCTCGAAACTGTCACCTACAGCGTGCTGGATCACTCCGCAATGCTCAACGCGCTGCTCAACGACGAGCTGGACACGGTCGATCTGAGCGGGATCGAAGAGGTCAAGACGGCCAAGAACGCGCCTGGGATCATCGTCCGCCGGGCCTCTCGCCCCTACAATTCACATTTCACTTTCAACGGCGCACCGGGGTCGATCCTCGAGGATCCGCGCTTGCGCCTCGCGATTTCGAAGGCGTTCGATCGGCAGAGCATGGTGACCGCGCTGCAGAACGGGATCGTCGAGGATCCCAAGCCGATGAACAACCACGTCTATCTCCAAGGCCAGAAGGGCTACCAGGACAATTCCCAGGCTGTTGCCTACGACCCTGCGGCAGCAGCTCAGATGCTGGACGAACTCGGCTGGAAGCTCAACGGCGAGTATCGCGAAAAGGACGGGCGTCAGTTGGTCCTGCGCGATGTGATGTACCAGCAGGACACCTGGGTGCAACTGGCGCAGGTCGCTCAGCAGAACCTGAAGCAGGTCGGCGTGAAGCTGGAGATCCAGACCTACCCGGGCAGTGGCCTGTTCACCGACGTGATCGATCCCGGCAACTTCGAGATCGCGCAATTCAGCTGGTCGCGTAGCATTTTCCCGCTGGGTGCGCTGCCGCAGATCTACGCCTACGATCCCGCGAATCGGCTCAGCAACAAAGGCCGCATCGGCTCGCCGGAACTCAACGCGCTGATCGATCAGGTGATCTCCGAACTCGATCCGGAAAAGGCGATCGAGTTGGCGAACCAGGCCGACAAAATGATCTTCGAGATGGGCCACTCGCTCCCGGTCGCACAGTCCCCCGGAAATACGGCGGTCCGGAACAACCTGGCCAACTACGGCGCATTCGGGCTGGCGTCGCCCAACTACACCGATATCGGGTTCCTGAAGTAACCATGGATACCAACCCGCTGACCTATCCGGTCGGCGTGACGATCGGCGCCCTCGCGGTCTGTGCCGCGTGGGCGCCGTTCGCCACTGTGAACCAGTTGGCGGCACTTGCCGCACTCGGCCTGGTCGTCTTCGGCTACACCGCATTTCAACTCGCGATCGCCCACGGCGCATTGCCGACCGGACTTCCGAACGCCCCCACCGCCGACGTCAAGCGCATCCGCCAGGAGCACCGCCTCCTCAGCCGCTCCTGGCTGGAATTCACCATTTCGGCGGCAACGCCGAATCATCCACAATCATCCCCAGCCCCGTCAGCTGCCGATGCGCCGAGAACCTACTGGCTTCCAGTGCATTTCGATCCGGCGCTGTTGAGTCTCACCGAGTCGGGCGTCACGCTGGCGGGTCGTGCGATCCAGCTCGGCGAGGTCCGCCTCTATCCTTCGGGCCGGGCGCGTACGACGGAGCCGCCGGGCCGGCTGATCGACAACCCGTCGCGGCCGGATCCCGAATCCGCTACCCTCGCGGTCACTTCCACGCGCGTGACCCGCCGTCTGCTGCTCGACGCGCAATCGGCTGTCGCCGCCCCGTTCGCCGCGCTGCTCTGGGTGTACATCGATGGCGGCGGCCTGCCCGCGTTCGCCGGGGCGTTCTGTGTAGCGTTCGCCGCCGCCGTTTGGCTGGCCGCTATCCGCGGCTCCGACCCGAGCTGAGCTCAGCTGAGCAGGCCGAGAGCGTCGGCGTGGTCGAGTGTTTTGCGCACGTGCCAGACGAGCGGCACGTGGGTGGCTTCCTCGTAGGTCATCCATTCGAATTCGTCGTGTTCGTCGTCGGGCAGGTGCACGGTGCGCCCGAGTTCGTTCTCGAAGCAGCCGAAGGTGATCGTGTGGAAATCGATCTCGCGACCCTCGGTGTCGGGGTTGACGAAATGTGTCAGCTCGTCGGTGACCAGCACGTCGAGGCCGGTTTCCTCGGCGACCTCGCGGCGGGCGGCGTCGGCCGGGTTCTCACCGGGCGCTACGCAGCCGCCCGGAATGTCCCAGAGGCCGCCCAGCGGCCGGGCTGGATTGCGGTGCAGCAGTAGCACTTTGCCGGTGCGGATGGGCAGCGCGTGCGCCGTCCACCGCTGCTCGCCGTTGCGTTCTGTCATGTCCCACTCCCTCCTCCCGGTGTCGAGTCTGCCACGCTCGGCGGCGCGATGACTTGTCGATAAAAATTGGTATGACCACTTGACCAACTGACCATCAGGGCGCACAGTGGGGACATGGCGTTGCAACCTGTGGTCAAGCGGTCGGTGTCGGCGGATGTTTTCGAGCAGATCGCAGCGGAGGTGCTCAGCGGCGAACTCGCGCCGGGGGCCGCGCTGCCGAGTGAACGGCAGCTGGCGGAGGCACTCGGGGTCTCGCGGCCGGCGGTGCGCGAGGCGTTGCAGCGGCTGGCCGCGGCCGGCCTGGTCGCGGTGCGGCAGGGCGATACCACCACGGTGCTGGACTATCGGCGCGGCGCCGGGCTGGAGGTGCTGCCGCGGCTGCTGGTGCAGTCCGGCGTGCTCGAGCCGGCGGTGGCGCGCAGCATCCTGGAGGCCCGGCTGCACAACGGTCCCAAGATCGCCGAGCTGGCCGCCGAGCGCCGCACCGATCCCGAGCGGGTGCGGGCGGAATTCGATCGCATCATCGATGCCCTTGCCGCCGAATCGGATCCGATCGGCAAGCAGCGCCACGCCCTGGAGTTCTGGGATCAGGTGGTCGACGTGGCCGATTCGATCGTGTTCGGCCTGATGTTCAACATGCTGCGCGCCGCCTATGAACCCGCGCTCGCGGCGCTGGCCCCGATCATGTCCGCCGAGGTGGACAACACCGCGGGCTACCGCGATCTGGCCGCCGCCATCGTGGCGGGCCGGCCGAAGTCGGCCGCCAAACAGGCTCGGGCGCTGCTCGAGCCGGCGACCAAAGCCCTGATCGGCGCCCTACGAGGGGCCTGATCACGTGTCATCGAGGAAGTCTCATGAGTAAATCCGTTCCCGCCCTCCGCCGCGGGCTCGGCCTTGGCGCCGCGTTCCGCGAGTTCACCCGGCACCCTTCGCCGTGGCTGATCGGCACGGCCCTGGTCGTCGCGCTGACGCTGCGCGTCCTGGTCGGCGACTGGCAGCTCACCGACGCGGTGCTGCCCGTGCTGATGCTGGCCGCCTTTCCGGCTTTCGAATGGGTGATCCACGTGCTGGTGCTGCATTGGCGGCCCAAGCGCCTCGGGCGGTTCCAGCTGGACAGCGAGCTGGCGCGCAAACACCGTGAGCACCATGTGGATCCGCGCAACATCCCGCTGATCTTCATCCCCACCCGCTCGCTGGTGGTGGTGATCGTGGTGCTGCTGGCGCTGACGGCCTTCGCCTTCCCGCGCGCCGGTCTCGGCCTGACCTTCCTGCTCACCATCACGGTGGTCGGCCTGGTCTACGAGTGGACGCACTACCTCATCCACACCGACTACAAGCCGAAGACGGCGCTGTATCGCGCGGTGTGGAAGAACCACCGGCACCATCACTACAAGAACGAGCACTATTGGTTCACGGTCACCAGCTCCGGCACCGCCGATCGGCTCTTCGGCACCTATCCGGATCCGGCGGAGACGCCGGCCTCGCCCACCGCGCGCAATCTGCACGCACAGCCGAGCTAGTACGCGCTCGCCCTCCAAGGCACCCCCGCAGGTCGGGGGTGCCTTTTTCGTGCCCGGATATCGACCGTTGACAAAATACCCTAGGGGGGTATGGTAACTCTCAGAGCGACGGCGAGGATCGTCGACAGACCGGAGGAGAACACCATGAGCACCGCAGCCAGCACCGCCACTGTCACCGTCACCGGCATGACCTGCGGCGGCTGCGCCAACTCCGTGCGCACCGAGGTCGGCCGCATCGACGGCGTCACCTCCGTGGACATCGACCTGGCCAGCGGGCAGGTCACCGTCGGCAGCGCGGCACCGGTCACCCACGACACGCTCGCCGCGGCCGTCACCAAGGCCGGTTACCGGCTCGCCGAATGATCGCCCCGACCCCTACGGAGCCACTCCGATGAACACCACCACCAAATTCGCCGGCTTCACCGCCGGCCTGGCCGCGGTCTTCGGGATCGCGCTCGGCGCCGGCGCCCTGCTCGGCCCGGAACCCACCGCACCGCCCGCCCACGAGGCGGCACACGACGCGCCCGCCCCCGCCGCCGATCACCTGCCCGGCGGGCTGATGGTCACCGAATCCGGCTACACCCTGCGGCTGGACAGCCCGCAGGCCCCCGCCGCGGCCGCCACGCCCATCCGCTTCCAGATTCTCGACGACGCCGGGCGGCCGGTCACCCGGTACACCCGCGCGCACGACAAGGATCTGCACCTGATCGTGGTCCGCCGCGACATGGCGGCCTTCCAGCACGTACACCCGGTGCTCGACAGCACCGGAACCTGGAGCGTCCCGCTCGACCTCACCCGCGCGGGTGACTACCGCGTCTTCGCCGACTTCACGCCCGAGGGCGGCGAAAACCTGACCCTCGGCGCCGACCTGCGAGTCGCGGGCGGCTACGACCCCCGGCCGCTACCGGCGCCGTCGTCTACCGCGACGGTCGGCGACTACACCGTCACGCTGAACGGCGCCATCACCCCGGGCACGTCCTCGAAGGTCACGCTCGCGGTGCAACGCGGCGGCGTACCGGTCACCGACCTGCAGCCCTACCTGGGGGCCTATGGTCACCTGGTCGCCCTGCGCGGCGCCGACCTGGCCTACCTGCACGTGCACCCGGAGGGTGCGCCCGGAGACGGTGTCACCCCGCCGGGGCCCGGCATCACCTTCTTCGTCACCGCGCCCAGCACCGGCGACTACCGGTTGTTCCTCGACTTCCAGCACGAGGGCGTCGTCCGCACGGCGGAGTTCACCCTCAGCGCCGGCGGTGCGAACCCGCCGTCCGCGCCGGCCCCCGCACCAGAGCCCGGTCACGGGCACTGACCCCGCGCAGCGCACAGAAAGGAACCTACGATGACCACCGTGACTGAACAGTCCGCCGGACAGGTCGAATTGGTGATCGGCGGGATGACCTGCGCTTCGTGCGCCAACCGCATCGAGAAGAAGCTCAACAAACTCGACGGCGTCACCGCGACCGTGAACTACGCGACCGAGAAGGCCCGCGTCGATTTCACCGGCGCCGTCACGCCCGAAGAGCTGATCGCCACGGTCGAACAGACCGGCTACACCGCGAGCCTGCCCGCGCCGCCCGCCGCGGCGGCGGAGCCCGGCCCCGCCGAGCCGGATCCGGCCGCCGCGCTGCGCACCCGGCTGCTGGTATCGCTGGTGCTCACCGTGCCGGTGATCGCGATGGCGATGATCCCCGCGCTGCAGTTCACCAACTGGCAGTGGCTCTCGCTGACATTGGCCGCGCCGGTGGTGGTGTGGGGCGCGCTGCCGTTCCACCGCGCCGCCTGGACCAATCTGCGGCACGGCGCCGCCACCATGGACACCCTGGTGTCGATGGGCACCATCGCCGCGTTCGCGTGGTCGCTGTACGCGCTGTTCTGGGGCACCGCCGGCATCTCCGGCATGAAGCACCCGTTCGAGTTCACCATCTCCCGGATGGACGGCACCGGCAGCATCTATCTCGAGGCCGCCGCGGGCGTCACCACGTTCATCCTGGCCGGGCGCTATTTCGAGGCCCGATCCAAGCGCCGCGCCGGCGCCGCCCTGCGGGCGCTGCTGGAGCTGGGCGCCAAGGATGTCTCGGTGCTGCGCGACGGCGCCGAGACGCGAATCCCGGTGGAGCAGTTGGCCGTCGGCGACCAGTTCGTGGTGCGGCCCGGGGAGAAGATCGCCACCGACGGCGTGGTGACCGAGGGTTCCTCGGCGGTCGACGCGTCCATGCTGACCGGCGAATCGGTGCCGGTCGAGGTCGCACCCGGCGACACCGTGGTCGGCGCGACCGGCAACGTCGGCGGCCGGATCGTGGTGCGCGCCACCCGGATCGGCTCCGACACCCAGCTGGCCCAGATGGCCCGGCTGGTGGAGGACGCGCAGAACGGCAAGGCGCAGGCCCAGCGGCTGGCCGACCGGATCTCGGGGATCTTCGTCCCCATCGTGATCGCCCTCGCGGTGGCCACGCTCGGATTCTGGCTCGGCACCGGCGGTTCCGTCGCCGCGGCCTTCACCGCCGCGGTCGCGGTCCTCATCATCGCCTGCCCCTGCGCCCTCGGCCTGGCCACGCCGACCGCGCTGATGGTCGGCACCGGCCGCGGCGCCCAGCTCGGCATCCTGATCAAGGGTCCCGAGGTGCTGGAATCCACCCGGCGCGTGGACACCATCGTGCTGGACAAGACCGGCACCGTCACCACCGGCAAGATGACCCTGCTCGACGTCGTCACCGCCGCCGGCGAGGACGCCACCGAGGTGCTGGAACTGGCCGGGGCGCTGGAGGATTCCTCGGAGCACCCGATCGCCCAGGCCATCGCCAAGGGCGCCCGGGACCGGGTCGGCACCCGGAAAGCGGTGCAGGACTTCACCAATATCGAAGGCCTCGGGGTGCAGGGCATGGTGGACGGGCACGCGGTGCTCGTCGGCCGGGTCCGGCTGCTGGCCGACTGGTCCCAGCCCTTGGACGCCGATCTGGAACAGGCCGTGCGCACCGCCGAAGCCGAGGGCAAGACCGCCGTCGCGGTCGGCTGGGACGGCAAGGCCCGCGGCGTCCTGGTCGTCGCCGACGCGGTGAAACCCACCTCCGCCGAAGCGATCTCGCAGCTGAAGGCGCTCGGCCTCACCCCGATCATGCTGACCGGCGACAACACCGCCGCCGCCCGCGCCATCGCGGACGAGGTCGGCATCGACGAGGTGATCGCGGAGGTCATGCCGCAGGACAAGGTCGACACCGTCAAGCGGCTGCAAGCCGAGGGCAAGATCGTGGCCATGGTGGGCGACGGCGTCAACGACGCGGCCGCGCTGGCCCAGGCCGATCTCGGCCTGGCGATGGGCACCGGCACCGATGTCGCCATCGAAGCCAGCGATCTCACCCTGGTCCGTGGCGACCTGCGGGCGGCGGGGGACGCGATCCGGCTGTCCCGCAAAACCCTCGGCACCATCAAGGGCAACCTGTTCTGGGCCTTCGCCTACAACATCGCCATGATCCCGCTGGCGATGGCGGGGCTGCTGAACCCGATGCTCGCCGGTGCCGCGATGGCCTTCAGTTCGGTCTTCGTGGTCACCAACAGCCTGCGGCTGCGCGGCTTCCGCTGACCCCGGACACGACGAAGGCCCCTGCTCGATCGAGTAGGGGCCTTCGTTGCTGAGCGGATGACGAGATTCGAACTCGCGACCCTCACCTTGGCAAGGTGATGCGCTACCACTGCGCCACATCCGCACGCATTTCAGCGCCGGAAACCGGCACCTCGTGCGAACAAGAACTCTAGCCGGTCGCGGTCGAATATAGAAATCCCCTGGTCACACGACCTGGGGCGCGAGCAGATCGGGCAGGGCGTCCAAGGTGTCGACGACCGTGCCGTAGCGGGCGGCCTGGGGCAGCTCGGCGTGCAGGTAACCCCAGGGGCCGCGCCGGATCAGGACCGGTTTCATGCCCGCCGCGTGCGCCGGCAGCACGTCGTTGTCGATGCGGTCGCCGACGTAGCAGATCTGGGCCGGACGCACGCCCGCCACCTCGGCGACCTTCAGGAAGAACTTCGGGTCCGGCTTGTGCAGATCCCATTCGTCGGAGGTGTAGATGCCGTCGACCGGGAGCTGCATCCGCTCCAGCGCCGACTTCGCCTGCGGCGGCTGGTTTCCCGCGATGAGCACCCGCAGTTCGCGGTTGCGCAGCTCGGTCAGCGCACCGCGCACATCGGGATAGAGATCGTCGGCGTCGAAGTTGACCCGCAGCCCCTCGGGATCAGCCGCGGCCCAGGCGATCTGCTCGGCCTCCACATCGATTCCCGGCGCCACCAGTTCGAACGCGTCGGTGAGCGGCCGCCCGGTCGCCGCCATCCCGCCGATCACCCCGAGCAACGCGAACCGGGGCACGCTGAGCCGATCCGCCCACCGGCCCCAGATTCGGGTCTCGTCGATGAGTGTCTCGCCGACGTCGAACACCACCACCTTGATCATCAGCCCAGGGTATCGGTGTGGGCCCGGCGGTCCGGCGGAAACCCGGGCACCGGGTCAGGCGATGAAGGCGGCGGCGTTCGCCGCGACCCAGTCGGCGTAGGAGCGGGGTGGTCGGGCGAGCGCGGTCGCGACGTCGTCGGTGAGTACCGCGTTGCCGCCGTCGCGGACGTAGGCCTGGCCCGCGAGCGCGCCCTCGACGAATTGCGGGGACAGGCCGGCGGCTCGCATGTGGTCGGCGGCAAGGGCATGCGGGATATCGGTGCTGTCGACCGGGCGGCCCAGGACCTCGGCCAGGATCGCGGCCTGGTCCGGACCGCTGAGCAACTCGGGCCCGGTCAAGGTGTACAGGCGACCCGCATGCTCCGAGGAGACGAGCGCGGCCACCGCCACGGCGGCGACGTCACGCGGATCGATGACACCCTGCGTTCCGGTGCCGGTGAGATTGGGCACGGGCTGCCCGGCCCGGAGGGCATCGGCCCAGCTCAGCGTGTTGGAGGCAAAAGAACTGGGCCGCAGGATCGTCCACTCCAGCCCGCTGTCACGGACCGCGTTCTCCCCCGGCAGATGCCAGGTGCTGAAATCCCCCAGCCCCGGCTCCCCCGTCCCGATCGCGGACAACTTCACCACCCGGCGCACCCCCGCCGCCCGCGCGGCGGCCACCAGCGCCCGATCGGTGTCCGCGTCGTCCGGCCCGAGCACGCTCACCAGGAACACCGCCTCCACCCCGGCCATAGCCGCCGACATCGATGCCGCATCGCGATAATCCCCCCGCACTACCTCGACCCCCGCCGGTACCCGTGCCCGACCCGGATCCCGCGTCACCGCCCGCACTTTCACTTCCCGCTGCGCCAGCTGCCGAACGATCTCACTGCCGATGGTGCCCGTAGCACCGGTAACCAGAATCATGAATCCGAGCCTGCCGCCCAGAGCCGGAGGTCTATAGGAGAATTCGGCACGGTCGTCCACCGGTGAATCGGCCCCCGGCTAGGGGTCGTCCAACTTGTGCACACTCATCCACAGCCGAAGCGGGCAACGACCGCACACCGACTCTGCCGGTGAGCTGCGCCGCGCGGGTCGACCGCCGCATCCCGCGGATAGGAAATTTCGGCACACTCGGCGGGGTGGAACACCTCTACAGTTGGCCTGGTGAGCGCGCTGCAACTACTGACACCGGAGACCGGCCGAGTGGATGTGGTGCGCCGGCCGGTGCCGACCGAGGATCTCGTCGAATCGACGGTGCAGGCGCCGGAATCGCTGCGGCCGTGGATCACCGAGCTCGGGCATATCCCCACGGTGGCCGATGTGTCCGCGCCGTTCACACACGTCCCGCATACCGCGACCACCATTGTGCTGCGGACCGAAACGTCCGGGCGGCGCAACGCGCTGGTGCTCGGGCCGCAGACGCGGGCCACCTATTCGGTGGCCGAGAAGCCGGCGGGGTGCCTGCGGCTGCGGCTGGCGCCGGGTGCGACGCAGGAGTTGCTCGGAGTTCCGGCAATCGACCTGGCCGATCGGGTATTTCGCCTGGCGGATCTGCCGGGCGTCGCGGCCGACCTGGTGCCCGAGCTCGCCGAACTCGATCCGGCCGAGGTGCTGCCCTATCTGGAACGTGTGCTGCCGCAGCGACTCTCCGATGATCCGGCGCGGCGCGCGCACCGGCGCTTGCTCCGTTCCGCGATCGAATCGCTCGCGACCGCGACGACTCCCGTCCACACGCTGGCGAACGATCTCGCCGTCAGTGAGCGGCAGCTGCGCAACCTGTTCACCGCGGGCGTCGGTGTTTCCCCGAAACACTTCGCGCGGATCGGTCGGGTCCGCACCGTCCTGGCCCAGGCGGGCAACACGCCCTGGGCGCAACTGGCGACGGCGACCGGTTACTACGACCAATCCCACATGACCGCGGATTTCCGCACCCTCATGGGCGTACCGCCGGCGAAGTTCATCCGGGGCGACCTGCCCGCGCCGACCGCTTGCAGTGCACCCGACTGAGGGGATCCGCCGCGGAATGAATCCGCCGCAACACTGTTGGTACTACGCATGCGACTTCATGACTCCGCACGTGAACTGATCGGCGCGGGCGCCGATGCGACCCTGGTGACGATCAACGCCGACGGCAGTCCGCAGGTGTCGGTGGTGTGGATGGCGTTGCAGGAAACCCCCGACGGCGACGAACTGGTGACCGCGCACCTCGGCGAGTACCTGAAGGTGCGCAACGTCCGCCGCGACGGCCGCGTCTCGGTGACGATCCTCGCCAAGGAGCCCGGCGAGCTGATGCGCCCCTACCTGGCGATCAAGGGCACGGCCCGGGTCGTCGAGGGCGGCGCCCCCGAACTCCTGACCGAGCTGGCCAAAACCCTCGCCGGCCCAGGCACCGACTTCCCACCGGCTGATGCCCCGCCGGGTCTGCTGACCCGCATCCGCATCGACAAGGTCGGCGGTATCGGCCCCTGGGCCTCCTGAGAAGGTCCGTTCAGCCTTCGCTGTCCGGCTTCTTGCGGGCGACGCGTTCGGCGGCCTCGGCGGCGTCGAGCGCGTCGGCCTCCTCGAGGGTGGGTGCGCTGCCGCCGAGACGGGCCGGCACCCAGTAGGCGCCGGGCTCGTGGACGTAGTCCGCTTGCAGGTCGAGCAGCAGGCCCTGCATGGTGGTGCGCAGTTCGGCGGTGAGGTCGGCGGCGGGCTCGTAGGGCTCGATCGGCTTGCCGACGGCGATGGAGATCGGAGTGTTGGTGCGGCCCAGGCGCTTCGGGAAGCCCTTGGTCCACACCCGCTGCGCGCCCCAGATGACGATCGGCACCACCGGCACGCCGGCCTCGATGGCCATGCGGGCCGCGCCGGACTTGAATTCCTTGATCTCGAAGCTGCGGCTGATCGTCGCCTCGGGATAGACCCCGACCAGTTCACCGCGCTTCAGATAGTCGACGGCGGCCAGATAGGAGTCGGCGCCCGCAGCACGATCCACCGGAATGTGCTTGAGCACCCGCATGATCGGGCCGGAGACGGCGTTGTCGAAGACTTCCTTCTTGGCCATGAACCGGATGTAGCGCTTGGGGGTGCGCACCGGCAGGCCGGCATAGGTGAAGTCCATGTAGCCGGTGTGGTTGACCGCGAGCACGGCACCACCCGAGGCGGGGATGTTCTCCGCACCCTTGACGGTGAACTTCAGGCCTTCGACGAAGAAGACGGTTCGGGCGAGCCCGATGATCGTGCGATAGACGGGTTCCACAAGTCCCCTAGCGTAGTCGCCCCGCGGTGGCGCGGCGCCACCCGGTACGGCAGAGTGAGCACCGCAATTCCGAATCAGGGAAGAGGATCGACGAAGTGGAACGGGCTCGGCCGAAATCGCGTGTCGGCGAACGGAAAACACAGCGCGACCGGCGAGCGTTGCCGATCTGCCTGGCGGTGGCCGCGGTGTTCCTGCTGGCCGGTTGTGATTCGGTGTCCGGCATCCCCGGTGACGAACCGAGGTCGGTCGCCGCGCCGGTGCGCACCACGCCCCCGGCGGCGATCCCGGCTCCCGCCACCGCCACCCTGGCTCCGCCGCCCGCGGACGCTCCGCCGGTCGGCGCCGTCGCCGGTGTGCCCGAGGCCGCGCCCGCGCTACAGCGCTGGGCCGCCGACCTGCGCTCGAAAACCGTTGCCGAACTCCAGGACCGGTGCTGGAGCATCCCGCCGAAGAGCGCGCAGGACATGTACGCCGACGAGGCCGCCGTCCTGGCCGCGCTCGCGAAGCCGGGCACCGCGGCCAAGAACACCCTGACCTGGAAAGATTCCGAGACCACCGTCACCGTCGAGCGGGACGCGGTCGCCTCTGGTTACGCCTGCCCGCGGGTGTTCGCGGCGGGGACCGAGCCCGGCTACGACGACGCCGACGCCCGGCACACCGTCCGCCGCTACCTCTCGCGGTTCGTCGGCACGCCGCTCGATCCCGCCGACACCGAGGGCGACTACCCGCTGGTCTGCTCGGCCAGTCCGGCCGCCTGGGATCCGACCGGCACCGGCAAGCCCGTGCCCGCGCCCCTGTTCAACAACCCCGGGCGCCTCACCGGCACCACGAAGTTCGCCGATCAGCAGATCAGCTCCGAGCGCCTGCGCGGCGACTACATCGCCGTGACGGTGCCGGTCACCAATTCCTCGAGCGTCACCCAGACGCGCACATTCACCCTGGTCGAACAGCCGGAGGGGTACTGCATCGGGGATGTTTCGCCCTAGCGGCGTGAGCTCAGGGCCCGGAAGCGGTAGCGCAGCGTAACCATGGAGGGCACCGCGAACGCCGCCGATTCCACACAGCCGTACCCTGGATGGCTGGTAACGGTAGGAGGAGCAGCTCGTGCAGATCACCAGCGTCGGACACGCCGGATTCCACATCCGCACCGCGGCGGGGACGATCCTTTGCGACCCCTGGGTCAATCCCGCGTATTTCGGTTCGTGGTTCCCGTTCCCCGACAACACCCAGCTGGACTGGGACGATCTGGGCAATTGCGACTTCCTCTACGTCTCGCACCTGCACCGCGACCATTTCGACGCGAAACTGCTGGCCGCGCACGTCAACAAGGACGCGACCGTGCTGCTGCCGGACTATCCGGTGCCGGATCTGCGCCGGGAACTGGTGGAGCTCGGCTTCCACCGGTTCTTCGAGACCAATGATTCGGTCAAGCACTCGCTGATCGGCCTGCCGTGGCGCGCGGGTGTCCCCGCGGACGCGACGCTCGACATCATGATCGTGGCGTTGCGCGCGCCCGCCGACGGCCCGATCGGCGACTCCGGCCTGATCGTCTCCGACGGCGAGACCACCTGCTTCAACATGAACGACGCCCGCCCCGTCGACATGGACGTGGTGCACGACGCGTTCGGCCACATCGACATCCACCTGCTGCAGTACTCGGGCGCGATCTGGTATCCGATGGTGTACGACATCCCGGCCCGCACCAAGTCGAACTTCGGCAAGCAGAAGCGCCAGCGCGGCATGGACCGGGCGCGCAGCTACATCGAGCAGGTCGGCGCGACCTGGGTGGTGCCCTCGGCCGGCCCGCCGGTCTTCCTCGACGACGAACTGCGCTACCTCAACGACGACCGCGGCGACGAGGGCAATATCTTCCCGGACCAGATGGTGTTCCTGGAGCAGATGAAGATCCACGGCAACCCCGGCGGGATCCTGATGATCCCAGGTTCGGTGGCCGAGGTGCACGGCAAAGACCTGGCGGAGCTGAAGCATCCGGTCGATCCGGGGACGGTCTACGACGACAAGGCCGGCTACATCGCGGACATGGCACAGCGGCTCGCGCCGGTGCTGGCCGCCGAGAAGGCCTCCTGGGCAACCGGTTCGGAGCCGTTCCTGGAGCCGCTGCAGGCGCTGTTCGAGCCGATCATGGCGCAGTCGGATCTGATCTGCGACGGCATCGGCTATCCGGTCGGCTTGGTGCTCGGCGACGAGACGGTGGTGCTGGACTTCCCGAAGCGCGTCGTCCGGGCGCCCATCGAGGGTGAAGGCAAATACCGCTACGGTTTCCGCATCGCGCCGGAATTGGTGCGCACCGTGCTGCGCGACAACGAACCCGACTGGGTGAACACCATTTTCCTGTCCACCCGTTTCCAGGCGTGGCGCATCGGCGGTTACAACGAATTCCTCTACACGTTCTTCAAATGTCTCACCGATGAACGCATCGCCTATGCCGACGGCTGGTTCTCCGAAGCGCACGACGATACCGCGACCACCGAACTCGCGGGCTGGGAAATTCAGCGCCGCTGCCCGCACCTGAAAGCGGATCTCTCGAAGTTCGGCGTGGTGGAGGGCAATAACCTCACCTGCAACCTGCACGGGTGGCAGTGGGATCTGGAAACCGGGCGCTGCAAGACGTCCAAGGGGCACGAGCTGCGTTCACGCCGGATCGACGAGCCCGCCGCGAACGGCTGACCCGCCGATCCGGCAGGCACCGCGCAGCCTCAGCCCTGCACCTCCGAGGGCTGGAGTTCCCGGGTGAGCCGCGACGACCACGGACACCAGAAGCAGCCGGGTAGGAATGCGCCGCAGGCCTCGTCGAGGTAGTCCTCGGTGTACTGGATGCTGGAATCGCAGACCTCGATCGCCATCGTGAAGAACGTGATGGTGTCGGGGTCGAAGGCGAAGGACCAGCCCGGGTTGTAGGGCTCCGGCCGTTTCCGGATCTTGCCCATCACGTGCGTCGACATCGTCTCCTCGCCGGAGAGAATGCGGCGCGCCTCCTGGATGCGCTGTTCATTGGTCAGCTTGAAGACGAATTCTTTACCGGAGTAGTCGGTAAACGCGAAGTAGGCCATGACATTTCCTCTCGGCCGGGCGATCGGATGAAGAACCTGCCTTTCGATGATAAGTCTCCGAAACGGTCGATTTGCGCGAAATCGATTGCGTGACAATAGATTTAAGATACCGGCCCGTTTATCGCGGCGAAACGGCGGTGGCAAGATCGGCTATCGGCGATCCGGTACTCGATGCCCGTTTCGTCCCGGAATTGATTGCCGGCCCGTATTTTTCGCCTGCATGATCAGCTCGCGGACCGCCATCGCGCCCCGGGCGACCGGCGCGGCGATCCGGCCGTCCGCCCCGATCAGCACGCCCGACGGCGTTCCCCGCACCCGGTAGCGCAGCGCCGCCTCGTTGCCCTGCTGAACCAGCATCGGAATGTCACCGAGCCCCTGCTCCTCGGCCCACCGTGCGTGCACCTCCGCTTCCCCATTGCCCAGCACGACGATGCGCAGTTCCCGCTCGGACCGGGCCTGCCAGCGCGGCAACTCCCGGGCCAGGGCGGCGCACATCTCGCAACCGGGGTGGGTGAATACCAGCAAGACCTGCCGTCCCGTACCCAGCAAGTCGGTCAGGCTGACGCGCTCCCCGGCCGTCCGCAGCAATTCGACCTCCGGCGCGACCGCCCCCACCGGCAAGCCCTCCGCGCCGAGCGTCGATCGGGCCTGCTCATCCAGGGTCCGCCGCAACGCCCGCACCTGACCGAGCACCCAGGCCAGCACCGCGGCGAGCGCCGCCAGCGCGGCCGTCCCCACGACGTGGTCCGTCGGCAGCTCGTTCGGAACCTGCTGGTACACGGCCGAACCCGCCGCGGCGAGGACCGTCAGCAGGATCAGTACTCCGTTGCGCACCAGCGTTCGCCGGCCGATCGGCACGGTGCTCGCCGTACCGAAGCACGAGCAAGCGGGACGCTTGCCCTGCGCCAGCAGCCTGCTCACCGCCACGGTGAACACCGTCAGCAGCAGCACCGCGAGCACCGCCGCGCCCACCGCCGACCAGGCGATCAGAAGTCCCAGTGCCAGCCCGGCTTCCAGCACCGGCAACCCCCACGCGACCGCCGGACCCCAGCGCACCGGCACCCCGAAATCGACCACCGCCTGCCGCGCCCCGACCGGATCGGTCACCTTCCCCCACGCCGCCAGCCCGAACACCGCAGCCAGCCCCAACCGCACGACCCACACCCCGTACTCGGCCATATTCGCACCATCCCACAGGTGAGCCTGTGGTGAAATATGAATGCCCAGAACAGATTTCGATCAGATACGGCCCTGACCGTACGGTTTGCCTAGGCTCGATCGCCGCGCCGGGCGGCGATGACGACCGCCACGAGCGTGAGTGAGCAGCCGAGCACCGACAGCGGCGACAGCCCGGTACCGGTCGGCAGCACGAGATCCAGCACCAGCGCGGTGGTGAGTTGCCCGGCCACGGAGGTGAGCCCGAGCAGCAGCACGCTGATCCAGCGCACCGTCACCGCGGCCAGTGCGATGAAGGCGACGCCGATCAGTCCACCGAGGTACAGCCATGGCTCGGTAGGGAATTCGTGCGGCCCGCCGACGGCGACCAACACCACGGCCTCGATAACGAGCAAAGCGGCCAGCCCTACCGCGAAGTTGACCAGCGCGGCCGAAAACGGCCCACCGGCCGCGCCCACCCGCCCGTTCACCGCCTGCTGCCACGCCAACCCGACCCCCGCCAACGCCGGCAGCACGATCAGCAACACCGACGGCACGTTCCGCACCGAATCCGGCAGCGCCAGCGTCCCCGCCGAGCCCCCGGCTCTGTTCAACCCGGCAAGCAACACCGCCCCCACCGCCAGCACCGCCCCACCGATCCGCAGCACTGTCACCGGTGTCCGCCCACTCGGCGCCAGCCCGAGCCGGTCTACCACCAAACTGCTGATCAACTGTCCCGCGACCGCCGCCACCGTGAACGCGGTAACCCCGATCGCCCCGACAGTCAGCCCCTGACATGCGACGAACAGCGCCCCGCACAGCCCCCCGAGGAGCTGCCACCCACGCAACTCCCCTACCCGGAGCCCCTGCCGCACGCGCCGGACACCACTCCGCAATAGCCCACTGACCAGGAACCCGACGCCCAGCACCAGCAACCCGGTCCCGAAACTGACGACGGCAGCGGCGATCCCATCATGCAGCCGCTCCCCGAGCGCCCCATTGATCCGGCTCTGCACCGCCACACCCGCCCCGATGCAAAACCCGAAAACCACCCCCAGCCGCATCCGCCCATCCACTCCCGCACGGTACCGCCAGGGAGTGGGCGACCTATCCGGCGCGCAGGGCGGGACGGGCGTAGGTGTCGTGGCGGGCGTAGGTGCGGTCGCCGCCGTTGCGGGCGATGGAACCGCGGACCAGGCTGGTGCGCAGGCGGGCGCCGAGTTTTTCGTGCAGGCGGGTGGCGCCGGGGATGAGCTGGCGCGGGGTTTCCAGGATGGTGTTGAGCGCGGCGGTCGCCAGGACGGCGGATTTGAAGAGCCGGCGGTCGGGCAGGCCGAGGAAGTCGGAGTTGGTGGGGCCCAGCACGATCCGGCTGTAGGCGACCATGTATTCGGTGAGCACGCGGCGGACGGCGCGCTGCGGCGCGGTGTCGTTGCCGATGAACAGGCCGCCGGCAGCGGGGATCAGGGCTTGAGCCAGGCGCTGGGAGTCCGCGTCGGGGATGAACTCGGTGTCGGCGAGGATCCAGAACGCCCGCCAGGTGTCGGTTTCACAGGTGGGCAGAATTTCCTGGTCGATGCCGAGCAGGAAGCCCACATAGCGCCACAGATGGAAGACCGAATCCTTCTCCGCGCCGGAGAACCGCAGGCCTAGAGCTTGCGCGCCAACGAGATTCGCCATCGAGAACAGGCCGAGGGTGCCGACGGTGAGCACCTGGTTCACCGGGTGATCCCAGGCTTCGTAATCCCAGTCGGGCCGCCGGTTCATGCCCGCGCGGACCAGCGCGTGCATCAGGCGCACCCGCAGCACACTCTGGTAGCCGACCGAATTGCGCCGCAGCGCACCGGGCGTGGTGACATCGAGCCACCACTGGGTGGTCTCGGCGAGGCGGCGCGGCGCCATCGAATCCAGATCGCCGGTGCCGACCAGGGTCTTGTCGGCGCGGGACGCGAGATAGCCGCCCATCAGCGCGAACATGCCCATCGCGATGCCGCCCCACACGCTGGTGCGGCCCACCACCCGGGCGCCGCGATCGATCTTGGCGCGATCCAGCCAGTACGGATCGGCCTCGACCTGCGCGAAGAAGGCGCGCAACTGCGCGGGCGGGTCCGGCACCGCGTCGATACCGCGCTCGACGGCGATCTCGAACATCCGCCGGCCCTCGCCGACCGGCAGCTGCTTGAACATGGCCACCACGTCATCCGCGAGCGGATCACCCACCTGGGCGAACTTGCGGAACGAATCCCGCTGCGCCGCGGTGCAGCGCAGATCCCCCGGCGCGTACACCGGCACCGCGTACTTGTACGGGAACTCGGTGAACAACTGCGGGGTCGGCAGGAAGGCCTGGTTGTCATGCGCCATTGCATTGCACCCATCGATCGGAACGTCGCGTCTGATACCGACGGTCTCACACAATCATCAATCTGGCAACGCCTCCTGCCAGATTTCGGCGACCTCGGCCCTGCGCGGTAGCCAAGCCGGGGTGACCAGCGCGATCGCCAGGATGAGCACACCCAGCAGGGCCACCGTGGCGGCCATCGACAGCCAGAGCGTGACCAGCGCGACGAACCCGAAAATGGCCAGCGCGACCAACTCGGCCAGCAGCCCGGACACCGAGGTGACGGTGGCGCGGGCCGGGCCCTCGATGGAGTCCTGCAGGCGTGCCTCGGCGATCACACTGCTGTTGTAGACGACGCCGTAGGCCGCGCCGATCGCGGTGAAGCCGAAACCGGTCAGCAGGTAGACGGCGTTCGGGTGGTCCACCGCCAGCCCGGTCACCATCGAACCCAGGATGAACAGCGCCGCCGCGAGCACCAGCGCGATCGCCATGGCACGCGCCGACATGCCCTCGGTGCGCCCCGCGAGCAGCGCGCCCGCCATCGACCCCAGCACCGTGACGCCGACCAGGATCGCCACCACCGCGGTAGGCGCGCCCGCCGACTGGGCCAGCAGCCCGAAATACTCGTCGAAGGCGGTGATTCCGTACAGCAGCGACCCGAGCAGGACGCCGTAGCGCACCCGCCGCACCCGGACCGCCTCCCCGATTCCGGTGCGCAGCATCAGTAGATACCGCGAAACCGTTCCGCGCATCTCCTCGCACGGCGCGTCGGCCGGGAGCACAAGAGGCTCCGCTCCTTGCTCATCCAACTCGTCGACCGCGACTGCCGACACCGCCATCGGTGCGCGCGGCAGCGACAGCGCGATCACCGTGTGCGACACCGCGACACCCACACTGGCCCAGCCCACCAGGGCATATCCGCCCCAGGCGTAGAGCGGGGCGGCCGCCAGGATGGCAACCACGACACTGGTTTCCTCGGCCGCCCGGGTGTAACCCATGATGCGGGGATAGGCCGCACGGGCACCGCGGGCGACCAGATCGTCATAGACCAGGGCCTCGAAGGTGCCGGACTCCAAAGCGCCTGCGGCACCCCACAGGACGAAGCCGATCGCGAACCCGGGATAGGACGGCGCGACGGTCCAGACCGCGAAGCCCGCGGCCATCAGCACGGCACTGAGAATCAGCAACCCACGGCGGGAGACGGTGTCGGCCCAGGCGCCCGAGGGCACCTCGAGCACGAACGCCGTCAGCGACCAGATCGCCAGCAACGAGGAAATCTGCGCGGTACCGAGCCCGTGCTCGGCGAACAGCAACGCGTACAGGGCGTACAGCGGAATGAGATCGCGGGAGCCTTTGAACAGCACCGCACGCAGGGTCAGCCCACGAACCCCGTACGCCATGGGGCTGGAAGATCAACAGCCATAGATGAGCATGCGCATGTCATCCACTTCACCGCACCCCGTCCACCTCGTCAACCCGTTTGCGGTGCGCCGAGTGTTAGGGTGCCTCTTAAGCTTAGGCTTACCTAGCACAAGGAGATGTACCCATGATCCGCTCGTTCGCCGCAGCCTCGCTGGCGGCCGCCGCCCTCATTCTTCCGGTCAGCGCCGCCGTCGTCGTCACGGCGCCGGTCGCCGTCGCCGCGCCCGCCGCCCCCTCGCCGGCCCAGCTGCAGGGCAAGCTGCAGGCCGCGCTCAACGGCTCGGCCGCCGAGCTGGAATCGGGCAACCCCGGCAACCTCGCGGGTGTCCGCGATGTCATCAGCAAGCTGCCCGGCTACAGCTGGGATGTCTCGGGCCCGGTCACCGTCGACGGCGACACCCTGAACGCGACGCTGAACAGCCGCTTCGCCGGCCAGAGCTACCCGATCCCGGTCACCTGGAAGGACGTCGGCGGCACCTGGAAGTTCTCGCGCGAGAGCGAAGAACTGCTGGCGAGCTACGCCGGCATGTCGAGCCAGTACTGAGCGGCGCCGCACAGCTTTTCGACGCGACCCCGTGCTCACCCGAGCGGCAACCAGCCGTTCGTGGCGGACATGGGGTCGCCGTCTGTCATGGGCCCGACCCGGCCCTGCCCCTCGTTCAGATCGCTGATCAGGTCCGCGACCGGATGCGAGTCGCTGTAGTGGTAACCCTGGGCCAGTGCGAAGCCGAGCTCGGTGAGCACCGCGGCCTGGTACTCGGTTTCGACGCCCTCCGCGATGACCTGCAGATCCAGCGCCGAACTCAGGGCCGCGATCACGCCGAGCAGCGGCGGCGCGGGTGAATCGGAACGGATCGCGGCGACGAAGGACTGGTCGACCTTGATGATGTCGCTGGGCAGCGTGGCCAGCCGGCTCAGCGACGAGTAACCGGTACCGAAATCGTCGATGGCGATGCGCACACCGCGATCCCGGAGGGTGTGCAGGTTCGCGATGGCCGTCTGGGATTCCGCGGCCAGTTCGCTTTCGGTGACCTCGAGCACCAGCTGGTCGGCGGGCCAGCCGGTGCTGGCCAGGATGCCGGAAACCCGGTCGGCGTAGCCGGTTTCGGCCAGTTCCAGCCCGCTCACGTTGACGTTCAAGGTCAGATCCAGCTGGGCGAAGGTGTCCTGGAGGCGGGCCGCGTCGGCGCAGGCGCGGCGCAGCACCAGCTCGTCCAGGTCGGCGATGAGGTCGTACTCCTCGGCCACGCGGATCAGGCCCTCGGTCGTGACGTCGGGCTGCGCGTTGGAGGACCAGCGCAGCAGCGCCTCCACGCCGACCGCCTTGCCGCCGCCTTCGCTGAGGCTGACGATCGGCTGGTAGTGCACGTCCAGCGCGCCGCGGTCGATGGCCTCGCGCAGTTCGACCGCCAGCGGCAGCTGCCGCGAGGATTCCAGCACGGTGCGGTTACGCCCGGCCTGCTTGGCCCGGTAGAGCCCGACATCGGCGCGGGAGACCAGCAGCGAGCCGGATTCGCCGGGCTGCCAGGAGGTCACGCCCGCGGAGCAGCCGGTGGTGACCGCGGCCCGCAACTGCTCGGTGAGCAGGATCGCGGCCTGTTCGGTGGTGTTGGGCAACAACAGCGCGAACGCGTCGCCGCCGTAGCGCGCGAGCACCTGCCCGGGTTGCAGCAGCGCGGACCAGGTGTCGGCGACCCGCTGCAAGACGGCGTCACCGGCACGATGGCCGAGATGATCGTTGATCTTCTGGAAGCGGTCGAGATCGACCAGCACCAGCGAAAGTCCCTGTCCGGTCCGGGTGGCCAGCTCGATCGCGCCGTTGAGCGCCCGGTCGAAACCGCGCCGGTTGTGCAACCCGGTCAGCACATCTATATCGGCCTCGGAGGCCATCCGGGTCAGGATGCCGACGACCACGCCGACACCGAAGGTGACGCCCGCCGGGATCAGCCCCGACCACCACGGCAGATCCCGCGTCGGCAGCACCCACAGGCACAGCAGCACCGCGAACGCGATGTGCGCGGCGGCCTGGCTCCACCGGAAGAACAGCGCCGCGTCACAGGCGACGAACACATAGAACGCCGCCAGGCTGATCGCGCCGACGGTATTCGGGAACGAATGCACCGCGACCGTGACCAGCACCGTCGCTATCGCGACATAGGCATGGTGGATTCCGTGGGGTAATCGCGGACCCCACGCCAGCAACGTCAGGCCCAGCAGCAGCGCGATCGCTGCCGCCGTGCCAACCAGCGGTCGATTACCTTCCGAACCCGGGGCGATGGCAGTGATCACCAGGCCCAGCACACCACCCATGACGTAGAACGCCCCGGTGGTCCGAGCCATGACCATTGCTGTCGCCAGCGCCGATGCCGCCCGCACCCGGGTTCGGGTATCGCCGCGCGCCCCGATTCCTCGCACGGGGAATAGCGTAGAGGCAATGATTCTCGGCGGTTGCCACAACTAGGGAATCAACCCCCGCGAACCGTTGGCTATTTACCTGCCGGCAACTTTCGGCGGTGTCAGCACCTCGGTCCCGACGAAGGGCACCAGGGCCGCGGGCACCCGCACCGAACCGTCGGCCCGCTGGTGGTTCTCCAGGATCGCCACGATCCACCGGGTGGTCGCCAGGGTGCCGTTCAAAGTGGCCGCGATCTGCGGTTTTCCGTTCTCGTCGCGATAGCGAACGGCCAGCCGACGAGCCTGGAAAGTGGTGCAGTTCGAGGTGGAGGACAGCTCGCGGTAGGTCTGCTGGGTCGGCACCCAGGCCTCACAGTCGAACTTGCGCGCCGCCGAGCTGCCCAGATCGCCCGCCGCGGTGTCGATGATGCGATAAGGCACCTCGACGGCCGCGAGCATCTCCCGCTCCCAGGCCAGCAGCCGCTGATGCTCGGCGTCGGCTTCCTCGGGCTTGGTGTAGACGAACATCTCCACCTTGTCGAACTGGTGCACGCGGATGATGCCGCGGGTGTCCTTGCCGTAGCTGCCCGCCTCGCTGCGGAAACACGACGACCAGCCCGCGTAGCGCTTCGCGCCGTCGCCGAGATCGAGGATCTCGCCCGAGTGGTAGCCGGCCAGCGGCACCTCCGAGGTGCCGACCAGGTAGAGATCCTGATCCGGCAGGTGGTAGACCTCGTCGGCGTGCTGGCCGAGGAAACCGGTGCCCGCCATGATCTCCGGGCGCACCAGCACCGGCGGAATCATCATGGTGAAGCCGTTGGCCACCGCCTTCTGCGCGGCCAGTTGCAGCATGCCCAGTTGCAGCAGCGCGCCGTAGCCGGTGAGGAAGTAGAAGCGCGAACCCGACACCTTGGCGCCGCGTTCCATGTCGATCAGGCCCAGCGACTCACCGAGTTCGAGGTGGTCCTTCGGCTCGAAGTCGAAGGCGGTGGGCGTGCCGACGGTTTCGAGCACGATGTAGTCGTCCTCGCCGCCGGCGGGCGCGCCCTGCTGCACCACGTTGGAGATGGCGCGGTGCGCGGCCTCGAGTTCCGCCTCCGCGGCCGTCTGCGCGGCTTCGGCCTCCTTGACCTTGACCGACATCTCCGTCGCCTGCGCGAGCAGCGCCGGCCGCTCCTCCTTGGACGCCTTACCGATCACCTTGCCCATCGACTTGTGCTCGGCGCGCAGATTGTCGGCGGTGGCGATGGCGGAACGGCGGGCCACGTCGGCTTCCAGCAGAGCGTCGACGAGGGCCGGGTCTTCACCACGGGCGCGCTGGGAGGCGCGGACCGCTTCGGGGTCTTCCCGCAGGAGTCGGAGGTCGATCATGGACAGCCAGCCTAGTCGGCGGGATATGACGATTTCACCTGGATATGCCGTGCCCGGTTTGCACCGATCTGCCCGGTTCCGGCCAGTTGATCATGCGCCGCGCGCATAGTTGGCCTGTGGGTACGACTTTCGACGAATCAGCCATCGACAACGCACTCGCCGACCTGGCCGCCGGGGAGAAGGTCTGGGCGCAGACCTCGCTGCACCGGCGCCGGGAACTGCTCGACGAGCTGCACCAGCGCACCGGCCGCTTCGCCGAGGACTGGGTGCGCGCGGCCGGCGAGATCAAGGGCCTGGACGCGAGCTCACCGCTGGCCGGCGAGGAGTGGATGTCCGGGCCGCTGACCCTGTTGCAGGCCACCGCCGCGCTCGCGGCGACCCTGGACAAGCTGGCGGCCGGGCGCAGCCCGCTGGACGGGGTGCGCCTGGGCACCGCGCCGGGTGGCCGGGTGGCGGTGCCGATCCTGCCGCACGATCGCTACGATCGCCTGCTGCTCAGCGGTTTTCGCGGCGAAGTCTGGCTGCGGCCCGGTGTGGACGCGGACACCGCGCGGCGGCGCGCGGGCCTGGCCCAGCTGGACCCGACCACCACGCACGGCATCGGCGCGGTGCTCGGCGCGGGCAACATCACCTCGATCCCGGTGCTGGACGCGCTGTACGAGCTGTACGCGCACAACCGGGTGGTCGCGCTGAAGCTGAACCCGCTCACCGATCCGCTGTACACGGTGTTCGAGATGATCTTCGCGCCGCTGCTCGAGCTCGGCGTGCTGCGCATCCTGCTCGGCGGCACCGAGGCCGGCAGCTACCTGGTGCGGCACGCCGACGTCGCCCACGTGCACATGACCGGCAGCACCCAGACCCACGACGCCATCGTCTGGGGCACCGGCAAGCGCGAGCACAAGCAGCTGGACAAGCCGATCACCAGCGAGCTCGGCGGCGTCTCCCCCACCATCGTGGTGCCCGGCGACTGGTCCGACGCCGACCTGGTGTTCCAGGCCGAGCACCTGGCGACCCAGCGGCTGCACAACGGCGGCTACAACTGCGTCGCCGCGCAGACCGTCGTGCTCGCCGCCGACTGGCCGCTCAAGCACAAGTTCCTGAACGAACTGCGGGCCGCCCTCGAACTCGCGCCGCAGCGCCCGCCCTACTACCCCGGCAGCGACCGCCGCGTCGCCGACGCGCTGGCCTCCTATCCCGACGCCGAACGGCTCGGCCAGGGCCGGGTTCTCGTCGACAAGCTGCCGCCCACCGACACGCCGCTGCTGCGCACCGAATACTTCGCGCCCGTCCTCGGCGTGGTCGAGCTGCCCTACACCGGCGGCGAATTCCTGGCCCGCGCCGTCGATTTCGCGAACGAGGAGCTCGCCGGCACGCTCGGCGCCAACGTGCTGGCGCACCCCACCACCATCCGCCGCCTCGGCACCGCCTTCGACCGCGCCGTCGAACGACTGCGCTACGGCGCCATCGCCGTCAACGCCTGGACCGGCCTCGCGTTCCTCACCCCGCGCGCCTCCTGGGGCGCCTTCCCGGGCCACACCGTCGAGGACGTGCAGAGCGGAATCGGGGTGGTGCACAACGCTTTCCTGCTCGACGACGTGGAACGCACCGTGGTGCACGGGCCGTTCCGCCCCGCACCGCGCACGCTGCTGCACGGTGAGCTCGCGCTGTCACCCAAACCGCCGTGGTTCGTGAACAACAACACCGGCGCGGCGACCGGGCGCAAACTCACCGAGTTCTACGCCGGCGCCAACCCCGCGCGGCTGCCCGGCCTGTTCCTGTCCGCGCTACGCGGCTGAGCGGGCGCGCACACCGGGTCGTGGCACAGCCGCTTCGACACTGCCATGATGGACCGCGATGTCCGAAGACGATGCGCACGCCGATTACCCCGACGATTACCCCGACGGGGCGCACGACCGTGCCCACACCGGCCGGCGCGCGCGCCGCGGTGGGCAGGCCGAGGCATTGCGGGATCAGCTGATCATCGATCGCAGCGTCGTGTCCGACGGCAAGGTCCAATTGCCCGCGCCGACGCTGCGCTGGGTGCTGCTCGCCGTCGCGGCCGGGGCCGTGGTCGCGTCCCTGGTGGGCTTGTTCATCACCGGCTACGACAACAAGAACGGCCTGGAGGCGCACAATCCGGCCGCGCCCGCGGAGACCGTCCTGGACAAGGAATTCGGCACCGCGTCCGCCGGCGATTGCCTGAGCTGGACCAAGGCCGACCGTTCCGACCTGCTGAAGGTCTCCTGCACCGGCAAGCACCTGTTCGAGGTCGCCTCCGATATCGACATGAGCAAGTACCCGGGCGTCGAATTCGGTTCCGGCTCCCGCTTCCCGGATTCGCTGCGGCTGACCGAGCTCAAAGAAGAACACTGCGTGCCCGCCGTGCAGCAGTACATGCAGGGGAAGTTCGATCCGCGTGGCCGCTACGTCGTCGGCCTGATGTACCCGAGCCCCGACGGCTGGAAGAACGGCGACCGCACGCTGCGCTGCGGCCTGCAGTTCTCCGGCAGCACCGGCACCCCGCTGGCCGCGACCGGCAGCGCGATCGAGCACGACCAGTCCAAGGTCTTCGAACCGGGCACCTGCCTGGGGATCAACCAGAACCTGCCGACCGATCCGGTGGATTGCGCCCAGTCGCACGCGGTGGAGATCGTGTCCACCGTCGACCTCGGCGCCCGCTTCCAGGGCCGCCCGCCCGCCAAGGAAGAGCAGGACAAATACGTCGAGGAGGAGTGCTCGCGCACCTCCACCGACTACCTCGGCGCGCCCGACGCCATCCGCAACAAGACCCTGACGCTGTTCTTCGACTACATCGACGCGCGCAGCTGGCTGGCCGGCAGCCGCAAACTGGACTGCATGATCGGCAAGGGCACCGACCGGGAGGGCTTCGCGCCGATCCAGGGTTCGGCCAAGGGCGAGATCCTGATCAACGGCCAGGCCCCGGTGCCGCCGCCGAATTCGGGCCGCTCGACCCCGGCGCCGCTGCCCGGCGCCGCGCCGCTGCCCGCGCAGCCGCAGCCCCGATAGGACAGCGCCCCATGGCCGTTTCCATGTCCGCGGACCGCTTCGAGGAATTGGTCGGCGACGCGCTCGATCAGATCCCGCCGGAACTGGCCCGGGCCATCGATAACGTGGTCGTGCTGATCGAGGCTCGCAATCCGGAAGATCCGCATCTGCTGGGTCTCTATCAGGGGATCGCACTCACCGATCGGGTGGACAGTCAGTACGGCGGGATGCTGCCCGACACGATCACCATCTACCGGGCGGCGATTCTCGACATCTGCGCCGATGACGCGCAGGTCGTCGACGAGGTCGTGATCACCGTGATCCATGAAATAGCACACTATTTCGGCATTGACGAAGACCGGTTGCATGAGCTGGGATGGGGATAATCTTGTCCGAGCTTGCGGGTTCATTAAGAGCTGGGCAAGATCGCTGAAAGAAGTAGGGGATTCGATGGAACCGATCGCAGCGCTATCGCGTCCTATCACTCGAAGGGGGAATTCTCGTGGTTCCGCCCATTTGCCGCCACTAGAAGGAGTCGAGTCATGGTTGGCCTGGTAAACATCACACCCGAAGCTGTCCTCCTCGCTGCCGCGGAGCTGGATCTGCTCGCCGATCGGCTGGCCGCCGCCGGCGCGATCACCGCTCCCGCCACACATGTCCTGCCCTCCGGCGCCGAGGAAGTTTCCTTGCTCGCCGCGAACCACTTCAACAAGGCAGCCAGCAGCCACGACCGTGTGGTCGCGCAGGGCGTGCTCGAGCTGCACCACGCCGCCAACGTGCTGCGTGCCCAGCTCGCCGCCCATATCTCCGAAGACTCGGCCAAGGCGGGCGTCATGAGCGCCGTCATGAACACCATCGTCTAGGCCACGGAAACACCTAAAACTGATTACAGGGGAGAAACAAGCATGACCGCAGGAATCACCGGGGTGTTCTGGCTGCCCCGCATGGCCGAAGCCAATTCCATCGCGCTGAACGCCGGCACCCATGCCGTTCCGATCTCGGCCGCCTCCAGCGCGTGGGGCGCCCTCACCGCCGTCTGGGTGGACGCCACCGCGACCGTGTCCCGCGTCGTCGCCGAACTCGGCGTCGGCATGCAGGGCGTCAACGGCATGTCCGCCATCGGCAAGCTCGCCGGGTTCACCGGCTGGGCCGAGCAGCAGGGCGTGCTGTCCGCGGCCCTGAGCGCCAAGACCGCCGCCAACGCGGCCGCCTACACGGTGGCCTCGCTCGCAATGCCGAGCCTGCCCGAGATCGTCGCGCTCAACACCGCGCGCGCCGCCTCGCACGGCACCGGTGGTGCGCTGCGCGGCGACGCCGAGGCGCTCGAGGCCGCCAAGGCCGCGATGGACCTGCGGGCCGCGCTGACCATGGAGACCTACGAGGCGGCGACCACCGCGCAGGTGTCGACGCCCGGCGAGTTCTCCGACCCGCCGCACATCGCCGAGGGCGCGGGCGCGGCCGATCCGATCAGCATGGCGATGAGCGCCGTCTCCGCCGCGGTGCAGAACGCGGGCGGCGCGGCCACCCAGATCGCCAATGTCGCGGGCTCCGCGGCCAGCAGCGTGGTCGGCACCGGCGCCAACCTCGCCGGTGCGGCCGTCTCCGCGGTCACCGCCCCGGCCGGCGCCGGCGTCGGTGCCGCCGCGATGGCACCGGTCGCCGCCGCCGCGGTGTCCGTGCCCGCCGCCGCGGTCACCGTTCCGTCCACGGTCGGCGCCACCACGGTGCAGCTGCCCGCGGGCTGGGGCACCCCGGCCACGGTCGGTGGCGGCTTCGGCTCGATGCCCTCGAGCAGCGGCATGCGGATGGAAACGGCCACCACCCGTCCGGCATCCACGCTGAACAGCCCGCTCACCCCCGCCCGCTCCGCGCAGGACGAGGAAGAAGAGCACGAGCGCAAGTCCGCCGTCGACCTGCAGGATGACCAGTTCACCGACGGTCGCTTCATCGCCGACGGTGTGATCGGCGCGAATACCGGGCAGAATAAGTGACAATTCTGGGTGCGGGCCGCGGTCCGTCGATGCTCGGGAGCGTCGTGTTGTCGCTCGACGAGATGCAGTTTCTCCTGGAGAAACTGGAGCTCGACGAGATGCCCGTGGTGCTGCAAGCCATCGGGCGCTACGACGACCAACTCGCCCACGACGCGGCGATGGACGTGGCCGCCCAGTCCCTGGCCGACCGCGATCTCGTGGTCGACCGGGTGGTGCAACCGGAACTCGAAGACCGGCTGCGCACCCTCTACCGGCCACACTGGGTGCTCGCGCTGCGCCTGGTCGTGGACGGTGAGGTCAGCCGGCTGTGCCTCGCGAAGGGTGACGACATCGCGGTCCTCGCCCTGCGCGGGCCGGAGTCCTACGTGATCAGCACGGTCGACGACGATCTGCCGGGCCCGATCATCGCGGCGATCGGCGCCGCCGAACCGCTCGAGCTGTCGGCCATGAACGCCCAGACCGAACTGCTCGCACCGATTTTCGGTGACACCGGGGACGCGGCCGCCACCGCCACCCGGCTCGCGCGGGTCTGCAACCCGAACCGGGACGCACAGCTGCTCGCCTCGGCGCTGGTCGAAATCCATTCGCACGCCCAGATTTCGGCGGTGGTGTACGGCGACGGCACCCGCGACATCTCCGATAATCACATCGCCCTCTTCAACACCCGGGGCGGGCGGATCGTGGTCACCGCGAGTATCGCCGAGGACGGCACCAAGTGGTCCTCGATCAGCGGCGGCTCCACGTCCCGGCTGCGCCAGGCCCTGCTCGAACTGATGAACTCGCTGCCGGAGCGGGAAGAATTCCCGCCCAACGCGAAACGTTAGTAGCAGCGCAGACTTTCACCCCGTCGCAGGCTCCTGCGGCGGGGTGAGCTGTTTCTAACCCATCGGGTCGTCCTGGGTCGGCGCGGCCTGGTAGCTGAACGGCGGGGTGAAGCGGCCCCAGCGCGCGCAATCCCAGCCGCCGTCGGCGCGCGGGACCAGCTCGATGGTCTCGGTGTTGTCCAGGTGGTTGTTGGTGGAGAACGGCGGCGCCACGCCGGCCAGCGTGCGGCCGATCAAACGCATTGCGGCGCCGTGGATTACGAGCAGGATATCGCCGGCGTCGGCATCGGTCAGATAGTTCGCGCGCAGGTCCTCCAGCACCGGTAGGAAGCGCGCCAGCACCTCGTGGCCGGATTCGCCGCCCGGGACGCGCCGGGACAGATCGCCCTCGTGCCAGGCGTGGTAGACGTCGAGGAAGGTGTCGTGCGCCGCGGTGTCGTTGCGGCCCTCCAGATCACCGACCTGCACCTCGTGCACGCCTTCGAGCAACTGCACCGGCACACCGGTGGCCGCCTCGATGTAACCCGCGGTCTGGCGCGCCCGCAGCGCGGCCGAGCAGAACAGCGCCTGCGGCGGCGCCGGCAGGTTCGCGCCGAACGTCTTCGCCTGTGCCGCACCGCGTTCGGTCAGCGGTAGGCCCGGGACCCGGGTATCGAGGATCTTCGCGACATTGCCCTCTGTCTCGCCGTGCCGGACCAACACGAGCTTGCTCATAGGTCGGCCACCCCCTTTCGCAACTGCGTGAGCCATTCCGCCGCCGTCTCGTCCGACGGGGGCGGGGTGCCGGTGACCGCGGTCGCCGGCCAGGATCCGAGGAAGCGGATCCGCGCGGTGCGATGCAGCGCCTTGAGCGCCTCCGCCACCGCGGTGTCGTCGATGTGCCCGATACAGTCCAGGTAGAACCGATAGGTGCCGAAACTGGTTCGGGTGGGCCGGGATTCGATGCGGGTCAGGTCGATGCCGCGGGTCGCGAACTCGGCGAACGCGCGCATCAGCGCGCCCGGCTCGTTGGCCAGTTCCAGCACGATCGAGGTGCGGTCGGCGCCGGTCGCGGCGGGCGCGACGCGCGGCGGGGTGACCAGCACGAAGCGGGTGATCGCCTGATCGTGGTCGGCGACGCCACTGGCGAGCGCGGCCAGCCCGAGCCGCTCGCCGGCCAGCGCGGTGGACACCGCCGCCTCGGCATGGCCGGCCGCCACGTCTTCGGCGGCGGCGGCATTGGAGGCGGAGGTATAGAGCTGTGCCGCGGGCATTTCGCGCGCGACCCATTCCCGGACCTGCGCCGCGGCCACCGGGTACGCGGCCAGGGTGCGCACGTCGGCCAGCGCTGTTCCCGGCCGCCCCAGGATCGTGAAGGTGACCTCCAGCTCCGTCTCGGCGATGATCTGCAACCGCGGGCCGATCGCCAGCGAATCCAGCGTCGCCGAGATCGACCCCTCCACCGAGCTCTCGATGGGCACCACGGCGCCCTCGACCTGCCCGGCCCGGATCAATTCCAGCGCGGCCCCTTGGCTGGGCGCGGCAACGCGCTCCACGGGCCCGTCGAAAGCGGCGGCGGATTCGAGCTTGGCCAGAGCCATCTCGGTGAATGTCCCGGAGGGACCGAAGTACGCGATACGCGGCACGCCTACGAGGTTACTTGCGTCCGGAAGTACGGCTCCGGGATCGTGGGCTAATTCGGGGCAAGAATGCCGAGCGCCCGGGTCACCTCGGTCACCGCGTCGGTTTCGATGGCCAGCAACACACTGCGCGCGGCCTCCACGGCGGGTGGCTTCAACCCGGTCAGGAACGCGATATCCGGCCGCGCGAGCGCGGCCCGGATGTCGAAGCCGCACAGCGCGGCCACCGTCGCCGCGACCACCGCCACCGCCCGCTCGCCGCTGCCGGTGCGCGCGACGAAGCCGCCGTCGGTATGGGCCGCTCCGGCCAGAAAGGCCGCGAGGTCCGCGTCGGGTACGTCGGCGTCGACTACCGCCGCGCTTCCCGGCGCGCGCACCAAGCCCTCGACCAGACTGCGCCGGGCCGGCACCGTCAGCGCCACCAGGACCGGTTCGTTCGCACCATCCGCCACCCGTACACCGTAACTTCGGCCGCCACGCACGGCGAAAGAAGTCGGACCGAGAGGTTGCGGAAGTGACCTCTGTGACTTAGCTTAGGTTTACCTAATTCCACCGCCGTCTCCCTCGGAGGTTTGCATGCCGACTTCGACCATCGCGCCGACGACCGCTGAGCGGGTGCGGAGCGCGTGTGCTCATGCCGAGCAGGCGGTGCTCGCCCTCCCCGGCGTCGATCCGACGCCGACCTCCGTGCACTACCTGCGCGAATGCGGTGACGTCGTGATCGCGGTGCCCTCGGCGTCGGTGGCCGCGGTGCTGGTCGGCAATGCCCGCGCCGGTGCGTCGGCGGCGGTCCTGGAGTTGACCGATCACGCCCCGCTGCCGCTGCGGGAGCCGGTGCGCTCGCTGGTGTGGCTGCGCGGGTCGGTGCGCTCGGTTCCGGTGCAGGCCCAGCGCGCGCTGGCGACCGAGGTCGCCAAGGATCACCCGCATCCGGAACTGCTGGACGTCGGGCACAGCGCGACGCTGCTGCGCCTGGTGCTGGAGTCTGCGGTGATGGCCGACGCCACCGGCGCCGAGTCGGTCTGCGTCGAGCAGTTGCGGCTGGCCCAGCCGGATCCGTTCTGCGGCATGGAATCCGCGTGGCTACAGCACCTGGACGAGGACCACGCCGACATCATCGCCCAGCTGTCCCGGCACCTGCCGCCGCGCCTGCGCACCGGCGCCGTGCACCCGCTGGCCATCGACCGCTACGGCCTGACCCTGCGCATCGAGGGCCACGACGGCGACCACGACTTCCGCCTCCCGTTCAACGCACCCGCCGACGATGTCGAATCGCTCAGCCGGGCCGTGCGCACCCTCGCGGGCTGCCCCTTCCTGAACGGCATCCGCCGCATCTGATTTCACCCGGGCGCCGCCGCCGTGCGCCCCACACTGCGGCCGAGGCAATAGATTCGGACCCATGGGAGCAGAGCCCGGGCCGGGCGGGACCGAATTGACCGAACACGAGCGCCGCGGGATCCGGATCGAGATCGTGGTGGTGCTCCTGGTCACCTTCGGGCTGAGCGGGATGAGCGCGGCGCTGTCGCTGGTGGAGAGCGCGCTCTCGCCCGGCGGGGTGGGCGGGCAGACGATGAAGCTGAACCCGTCGCGCTCGGCGCAGTCGGTGCTGGACCTGCTGTTCCAGTTGCTCGGGGTGCTGCGCCTGCTGGCGTGGGCGGCGCTGGGCCTGTATCTGCTGTGGCGCAGCGGGATCGGGCCGAAGGCGATCGGCCTGGCCCGGCGGATCCGGTGGCGCCAGGACGTGCTGCCCGGGCTGGGGCTGGCGGCGCTGATCGGAATACCCGGGCTCGGACTGTATTTGACCGCGCACGCGCTCGGGATGAGCGTGACGATCGTGCCGGCGTCGCTCGGGGATCACTGGTGGCGGTTGCCGGTGCTCGTGCTGGCGGCCTGTGCGAACGCGGTGGCCGAGGAGATCCTGGTGGTCGGCTACCTGCTGACCCGGTTGCGGCAACTCGGCTGGACCGCGAACCGGTCCCTGTTCGCCGCCGCCCTGCTACGCGGCAGCTATCACCTGTATCAGGGCCTCGGTGGCGGAGTCGGCAATCTGGTGATGGGTGTGATCTTCGGCCGATTCTGGCAGCGCACCGACAGGTTGTGGCCTCTGATACTCGCGCACGCCACCATCGATACGGTGGCTTATATCGGGTACACCTTCCTGCACGGACATGTGACCTGGTTGCCGTAACGGATTCCGCCCCCTGCGGGATCGATAGAGGACAGCGCGCGACCCCCGAACAGTAAAGTCAGAGTGATGAACGGCGACGAAAACCAGCGCAACGCCCGCCCCCGCCGGATGCCGCCGCCCAATTACGTTCCCGGCTCGGCCGGTTCGCAGCATCTGAAGCCGACCGAGGTGCTGCGCCGCGACGGCCGGGCCTATGAACCACCGCAGGCCTATTCCCAGGCGCGGCGGCAGCAACAGCCGCCCCCGCCCCCGCCGCGGCGGACTCACGCACCCACCCAGCAACCGCAGCCGTACCGCGAGGACGCCGCGCGGCGCCGCCGCCAGCCGCCGCCAGCACCTCCGGCCGGTCCGCCGACACGCCGCGGTGGCGACCCGCGTCCCCCGCGCGCCCGCCGTAAGCGGCATCCGTTCCGGTGGTTCCTGATCTTCCTGCTGGTGCTGATCGTCGGCTCGGTCGCGGGTGTCATCCATCTGGACGGCAAACTCCAGCGCATCGACGCGCTGGCGAACTACGAAGACCGCGTGGGCGATACGCCGGGCACCAACTGGCTGCTCGTCGGCTCCGATTCCCGCACCGGCCTGAGCACGGACCAGGAGAGCGAACTCGCGACCGGCGGCGAGGTCGGCGGCGAACGCACCGACACGATCATGCTGATCCACGTGCCGAAATCCGGCAGCACCACCATGGTCAGCCTGCCGCGCGACTCCTACGTCTCCATCCCGGGCCACGGCCGCGACAAACTCAACTCCGCCTTCACCTTCGGCGGCTCGCAACTACTGGTGCAGACGGTGGAGATCGCGACCGGCCTGCACATCGACCACTACGCCCAGATCGGCTTCGCCGGGTTCGCGGGCATCGTCGACGCGCTCGGCGGCATCGACGTCTGTGTGCCGACCCCGCTGGACGACCCGCTGGCCGGCATCAACCTGGAGGCGGGCTGCCAGGAACTCAGCGGCCCCGAGGCGCTGGGCTTCGTGCGCTCCCGCGCGACCGCGCTCGCCGACATCGACCGGATGAACAACCAGCGCCTGTTCATGGCCGCGTTGCTGAAGAAGGCGACCAGCTGGTCCACCCTGGTGAACCCGTTCAAGCTGTGGCCACTGGCCAGTGACACCGCGAAATCGCTGAAGGTCGACGAGGGCGATCACCTGTGGCATCTGGCCCGCCTGGGCTGGGCGCTGCGGGCCGACACGGTGGCCACCACGGTGCCGATCGGCGGCTTCGACGACACCGACAGCGGCAACGTGCTGCTGTGGGACAAGGCCAAGGCCGGCGAGTTCTTCGATGCGCTGGCTTCGGATCAACAGGTGCCGGAGGCACTGCTCACGCGGTAACGTCGGAAGCATGGCCGGTACCGAGTCCTTCCCCGTCCTGCTTCGTGACCAGATCCGGCACGGTTTCACCGCTGCCCAGCAGTGCCTGGCCATCGCGGTCTATTTCGACGCGAACCGCCTGCCCCGGCTGGCCGCCCACTGCTATCACCGCTGCGAGCTGTTCCGCGCGCACGCGCTGCGGATGATCCAGTACCTGCTGGACCGCGAGCTCGAGGTGCGCGTCGGCGATCTCGGCGCGGTGCAGCCCGATTTCGCGTCCCCGCGGGCGGCGCTGCTGCTGTTGCAGGACGTCGAGAACACCTACACCGCCAAGGTCACCGAACTGGCCGAGGCGGCGCGCGGAGCGAACGACTATCTCGGCGAGCGCTTCATCCAGTGGTTCCTCAAGGAGCAGGTCGACAACGTCGCCCGGATGAACACGCTGCTGACCGTGCTGGAGCGCGGTTCCGATGATCTTTTCGACGTGGAGGAGTTCATCGCACGCGAGGTGCACACCCCGGCGCATCCCGATCGCACCGCCCCGAAAATAGCGGGTACCGCACGCCTTTAATTAGGAATGGCTGACCTCAATAAGGCTGTGCTCAATAAGGCTGCACTTGGATGACACGCGCTCTGACCAGCGTTAATGTGTCACACATGTCCAGCCACCCAGAGACCCCGCGCAGCAAATTCCACAAACTGCTTCACGACCAGATCCGGCATGAATTCAATGCCGAGCATCAGTACATTGCCATCGCGGTGTGGTTCGATAACGCGGACCTGCCGCAGCTGGCGAAGCGCTTCTACGCCCAGGCGGTGGAAGAGCGCAACCACGCCATGATGATCGCCCAGTACTTCCTGGATCGCGACCTCAGCGTCGAGCTGACCGGCGTCGATGCCGCCAAGTCCTCGTTCAAGAGCGCGATCGATCCGATCCAGCTCGCGCTCAAGCAGGAGAAGACGGTCACCGACCAGATCATCCAGCTCGCCAGCACCGCTCGCGAAGAGGGCGATTACCTGGGCGAGCAGTTCATGCAGTGGTTCCTCAAGGAGCAGGTCGAGGAAGTCGCCGCGATGCACACCCTGCTCAATGTCGCCGAGCGGGCCGGCGCCAATCTGTTCGACCTGGAGAATTTCATGGCTCGCGAAATGGGTGGCGCTTCCGATGCGTCGGGCGCCCCGTCCGCGGCCGGCGGTTCGCTGTAATACAGCGCGCAATACGGACTCGGGCCCAGCTCTTCGTGCAGAGCTGGGCCCGAATTCTTTTACTTCACGAAACTTGTTTCAGCGCAGCGTGACCTGACGCGACCGCAGTCCGTCGCGGGACCGCCGCTCGTCCGCGGTCATCGGCGCGTCGTCGGCCAGCGCCGCGGCCAGCCGCACACCGAATTCCTTGGCCGGTGCTTCCCATTCGGTCGGATGAAGCTCCGGATCCAGATCGAACACCGGCACCAGCACACCGTGCGTGCGGAACGAACCCGCGAAGCGCGACCCCTCGCCCAGGTGCAGTTCGCCCTTGGCGTGCAGGCGGGCCAGCGCCAGCATCAGGTCGTCCTCGTCCTCCGGGCGCACCCAGCGGATGTGCGCCTTCTCGCCCGCGTCGACCCACCAGGCCGCGCCGATGGAGTCGGGGCCCAGATTCAGCCGCGCCGACGGCATGATCGCCTGCTTGGCCTGCTCGATCGTCGCGGCGACCTGCGCGTCGGGCGTGACACCCTCGGGGACCCACCAGTCGAAGTCCTGGTGCACCGTCAGTTCCAGATCGGCGCCGGCATCGATGACATCGGCCAGACTCGGTCCGCCCTCGATGGATTCGGCCGCGGTCAGCGATTCACCGCCCTCGGCGGACTGGGTCCACAGGATGGCGGCGGCGATATCCGCGCCCGGATCGGCGGCCTGGAACTGCACCTGGGTGCCGACGAAACCGGTCTCCTGGTCACCGGCGCGCACCAGTGCGGCCACCGCGCCCGGCAGCACCGTGGCCAGCACGACCGGGCGTTCGGCGGCCACGCCCGGCGCCAGCTTCAACGTCGCGGTCGCCGACGGCACGAACTCCCGCAGCGCCACCAGATCACATTCGGCGGCCAGCCCCGCGAACGGGCGCGTCACGGCCTGCGCGGCCTGCTCCAGCGCCGCCTTCCGCTCGGCGAGACGCTGGGCCCGGTTCCCTCCGGGCTTAGGACTATTGCGCTTGCTTTTACCCACGGAGGGTCAAACTACAGGGTCGGCCCCGAGCAGAGTTTTCGTGCGGCCCGGATGGTTGGTGGCGACCCAGCTGACGCCGAGGTCGGCGCACAGTTGCACGTCGGCGGGATCGTCGACGGTCCAGCAATAGGTGGCGCGACCGGCGGCGGCGGCCTTGTCGACCAGCTCGGGATGTTCGCGCAGGGTCTTCACCGACGGGCCGACCGCGGTGGCGCCGACCGTGGTGGCCGCACCGCCGCCGAGATAGCGCGAGGACTCACCCAGCAGCACGGTCGGCAGCAGCGGCGCGGCGCGGCGGATCCGCCAGACCGCGGTGGCCGCGAAAGACATGACGACAGCGCGGGAATGGTCGGCCGAGGCCGGGGCGGCGATGCCGAATCGCTGCAGTTCGGCGAGCAGCTTGTTCTCCACCAGGGCGCCGTAGCGGACCGGGTGCTTGGTCTCGATGAACAGCTTGGTGGGGCGGCTGCGCCAGTCCAGCACGAGCTCGATCAGCTCGGCCAGGGTGAGTACCTCGGCCGGTGCGCCCTCGGCACCGAAGTCGAGTTCCTTCAGTTCGTCCAGGGTCATCTCGCTGACCAGCCCGGTGCCGTCGGAGGTCCGGTCCACGGTGCGGTCGTGCACGCAGACCAGCTGACCGTCGCGGGTGAGCCGGACATCGCATTCCACCCCGTCGGCGCCCTCCTGCAGCGCGAGTTCGTATGCGGCGAGCGTGTGCTCGGGTCGCGCCGCCGACGCACCCCGATGCGCCACGACGAACGGTGCGCGATTGCCCTGGGTCACTTGGCCATAACCTCCTGGTCCTCTTTCTTCGCCTTGCCGGCGCCCGGCTGCACCGGCTCGATGACCGGCACGGCCGCCTCGGTGGCGACCACCCAGCGCCGGGCCAGTGTGGTGCGGCCCAGCAGATCCCGGCCCGCGAACAGGCGCACCACCCACAGCGTGAGCACCGCGACGCCCGCGGCCACCACATCGGTCCAGACCATGAACAGCACGCCGTCGGCCTGGGCCTGCAACGAATCCGCGGTGCGCCAGAGCAGCGCGCCGACCGCCATGGCGCCGCCGAGAACCCAAGCACACCACCAGAACCGGACCGCCCGCAGGGCGCGGGGATCCTCGCGCTGTGCGGCCAGTTCGGTCAGGAAGACACCGGGCCAGAGCAGGTTGACGCCGGGAATCACACAGCCCAGCGTGAGCGTGCGCACCGAGCGCGGATCGCGGCGGCCGACCCGCGCGAAGGCGGCGGCGCGGGTCTCGATCAGCCAGCCGACCAGCGCCACCGCGGCGAGCAGCGCGAAAACCAGGCCGAGCACGGCGGACCCGATGACCAGCGCGTCGGAAGCGCGCAGCAGCAGCGGCTCGATCAGCCGGGTGCGGTTGCGCAGCAGCACGCCGTAGCGCCCGAGCTCGGCGGCCGCGGCCAGCGCGAACAGCCCGGCGGTGACGATGAGCAGGGGTTCCACCCGCTGGGTCCAGCGCTGCCACCGCGACGGCGCCGCGACGGCGCGCTCCGGCACCGGGTCGATCAGGCCCCAGCGCGGCATCTGGGTGTACTTCGGTGTGCCCGGGTGGGTTCCGGGCCGGCTGCCGTTGCGCCGGGCGCGCTGGTCCGGACGGCGCGCGATCCAGCGGTAGTTCCGCCGCTCGGCGGGCGCGTCGATGGGCGCGGGCGAGAGGAGCACGCCCCGGCAGCGTGGGCACCAGTGCATCGGGGTCGTCTGCACGGCCCAGCGCGCGCCGCAGCGCGCACATGGTTGCACCACGCTCATGGCTTACTCCTCTGCGGCATTTCGGTCAGTAGATCTTGGCGGGGTGATCGCCCTCGCCCACGAGCGGACGACCCTGTTGCTGCCAGGCCACCATGCCACCGTTCACCTGGATGGCGTCGAACCCGACATGCGCGAGATATTTGGCCACCTCGATGGAGCGCCCGCCCTGGCGGCAGACGACGTAGAGGTCGACGTCGAACTCCAGCTCGTCGAGGCGGGCCGGCAGGTCGACCATCGGGATGTGGATCGCGCCCGGCGCGTGCCCGAGTTCCCATTCGTCGTCCTCGCGCACGTCGAGCAGGATGGGCCCCGCCGCGTCGCGCGCAGGGCTGTCGAACGCCGCGGGCAGGTCCTGCACCGGCACCGACGGGACTTCGGGGCTTGTCACGTTTCCGATCCTGCCATGTCGGGCAAGCTGTCGCCCCGGGGAAGGCGCGGGGCGAGAGTTATCCACATAATCCACAACCTCATCCACAGGTTCAGACTTCGCCCCGCACGGCCGGCGCGAACGACCGATCCGAGACTCCCCTCCTGAAATCCCGGAGCGGTCATCCGCCGCTGCCGCGAGGAACCCCTAGCGGGACCCGGCACCTATTTGGACGGAACAACCGGCCATTCGGTTCCGTCGAAAGCGGCAAACAGTGACGAAAAAGTGAAATACCAGGTTCCACAAGGTCGTATCGGTAGCCTTGATGCATGAACGTGAGCAGGGGGCTACTCGACGGATTGGACACCACCGGACTCAACACCGCTCTGTCCGAGGCGACATGCCTCGGCCTGGAGGTCGACACCAAGGCGCGTGAGCTGCGCTTGCAACTGGGTGTGTTGACCCTTCCTGCCGAAGGGCAGGCCAGCGATGATTTTCCCGTCCAGCTGACCTTCACCGGGGTCAGCCGGGTCGCGTCCTCCTTGCGCATGCAGCGCTGGGACGACGTGGAACCACAGGTGCTACCGCTGGAACTCGACGGGCTCGACGAGGCCATCCACAGCTTCGGCGGTGGCCGGCTGCACGGCTGGGAGTTCATCGATCTCGACGACAGCGGATGGGCGCTCTGGCGGGAGCTGCTCAGCTTCGACACCAAGTTCGATGATCACGTCTCCGCGCACGTTCTGGAGTTCTCCCAGGAAGAGGGCATCGACCCACGGGAGCTCGACATCCGCGTGTGGTTCGACAACATGACCATCCACGATGCCGCCGGGAGACAGATTCCCCTGGAGGAGTTCATCGCGGGCGGTAAGAACTGGTGGAAGGCCCACGACGCGGGCGATCCACGGACCATCCGTCCCGGGATCGTCCCGCAGCTGTAACCCGACCGGGCATCCACCTTCACGGCCGCGCACTCCTCAGGGTGCGCGGCCGCTTCGTTGCCCAGAAAAAGAGGCGTTTTCTGGCGCGCAGCGGGTACCCGGCACCCCGAGCCGTTCGGTAGTTTCGCTGGGGGAATGAGGGGGGACCGAGCCAGGTTGCTACCTAGCGGGTGTACGAATGGTGGTTGGGTGTTGCTCGACAACGGGCACACACGGCCCGACATAAGGAAGGGACATCGTGGCTGTTTACACGCTGCCAGAACTCGATTACGACTACAGCGCCCTGGAGCCTTTCATCTCCGGCGAGATCAACGAGCTCCACCACTCCAAGCACCACGCCGCCTACGTCGCGGGCGCGAACACCGCGCTGGAGAAGCTGGAAGCCGCCCGTGAGTCGGGCGATCACGGCTCCATCTTCCTGCTGGAGAAGAACCTGGCCTTCCACCTCGGTGGCCACGTGAACCACACCATCTGGTGGAAGAGCCTGTCCAAGGACGGCGGCGACAAGCCGGTCGGTGACCTGGAAGCCGCCCTCGTCGACCAGTTCGGTTCGTTCGACAAGTTCCGCGATCAGTTCTCCGCGGCCGCCAACGGCCTGCAGGGCTCGGGCTGGGCCTGGCTGGGTCTGGACACGCTCTCGGGCAAGCTGCTCACCTTCCAGCTGACCGATCAGCAGGGCAACGTGCCGCTGGGCATCATCCCGCTGCTCGGCCTGGACATGTGGGAGCACGCCTTCTACCTGCAGTACAAGAACGTCAAGGCCGACTACGTGAAGGCGTTCTGGAACGTCGTCAACTGGGCCGAGGTGCAGGATCGCTACACCCGCGCCGTCGCGCAGGGCAAGGGCCTCATCTTCGGCTGAGGCTGACCCACGCTTTTCGAGCCCGCGAACCCTCGAGGTTCGCGGGCTCGCTGCGTTGCTGTGGAGATGTCGTGAAGATGTCGTGGGCGTCCGCCGATGGCCTGGCCCGGGCCGAGTTCCGTCGGCCAAGCTGGGGGCATGGACGTGCTCGAACGGGTGGGGCCGAATCTGCTCGATGTGGTTCGGCGGGATTTCTGGTGGATGGCCTGGAACACGGTTCTGGCCTGGATCCCGGTCGGCCTCGCACTGCTGATCTTTCGGATGAGACCCGCTGCTGACAGGCGGTTTCCGCGGTCGCCGCTGTGGTGGGCGGGGCTCGTGCTGTTCGTGCTGTTCCTGCCGAACGCGCCCTACGTGGTGACCGATCTGGTACACCTGCGCTACGACATCGAGTTCGTCGGCGAGGGACCGGTGGTCACCACGGTGCTGCCGGTGTACGCGGCATTCATCGGATCCGGATTCCTGGCCTACTACCTGGCGCTGGATCAACTGGGGCGCTACCTCGACCGGAACGGTCTGGGGACCTGGCGGGTGCCGGTCACCGTGACGCTGCACTTCCTGTGCGCGGTAGGCGTTTTCCTCGGACGCTGGACCCGGCTCAACAGCTGGGAGCCGATGGTGCAGCCCGCCGATACCTTCGAACGGGTGCTGCTGGCGCTGACCTGGTCATGGGCGCCGATCCTGATCGCGGCGGTCTTCGTGGCCACGGCGGCCGGGCATTTCGTGAGCAAGGCCGTGGCCGAGGCCGCGGTGGTCAGCACCGGTCGCGGTGCGCGCTGGTTGCGGAGCGCCGTCGCGCCCTCCACGTAGTTCCGGGGGGTGACTTCAGACACGTTAGGGCCCAGCAATATTCGCCCGAGGTGGTAGTTGGCCCCGGGGGTAGCCGCGTAACCTGGGGCGGTTGGGTAGATCGTGGAGGAACAGATGTCCGGAAACCCCCTGGCCGCCGCCGAGCCGTGGGACCTCGTCGCCGATGGTTACGCCGAAGAGGCGCTGGCGATCATGGAGCCGTTCTCCGCGCGCGCCCTGGAATTGGCGGGCCTGTCCCAGGATTCGCAGGTCCTCGACGTGGCCGCCGGGCCGGGCACCCTGAGCCTGCTCGCGGCGCCCCAGTCCGCCCGCGTCGTCGCCCTCGATTTCGCCGCGCACATGCTCGAAGTGCTGGACCGGGCCGCGAAAGCCGCCGGGCACAGCACCATCGAAACCCGGGTCGGCGACGGCCAGGCCCTGCCCTTCGCGGACAACGAGTTCGACGCCGCCTTCTCCATGTTCGGCCTGATGTTCTTCCCCGACCGCACCCGAGGCTTCAGCGAACTCCGGCGCGTCCTGCGCCCCGGCGGCGTCGCAGTGGTCTCGAGCTGGGCCCCCGTCATCGAATCCCCCCTGATGCGCATGATGTTCGGCGCCATGACCGCGGCCGACCCCACCATCCAGGAACCTCAGCCGAACTACCTCAGCCTGGAAAACCCGGAGGTCTTCGCCACCGAAATGCGCGCCGCCGGCTTCGCCGGCGTCACCATCCAGCGCCACACCACCGAGGTCTCCTACCCCGACGGCACCCAGATGTGGGACAGCATGGCCCGCTCCAGCGCCCCCTTGGCCCTGCTCCGCCGCCGCCTCGGCGAACCCCTCTGGTCCGAACGCGCCCCCGTCATGCGCGACTACCTCGCCACCAACTACCGCCCCCGAACCCCCTTGGCCACCACAGCCTTCCTAGGCATCGGCCACAAACCAACCCCTTGAAACGCAAACCGCGCGCAACCCCCTAAAGGATCACGCGCAGTCCACCACCACCTCAACCCTCCCAGCCACCCGCCCCACCCCGCCAATGCGAAGCGAGGCGTAGCCCTAACCGATCGCTGGGCGAACCGCCGAGCGAAGCGAGGCAAGCCGGGACCAGTACTCCATGGATCGAAGCTGATCGGGTCGAAACCGAGCGAAGCGAGGGCTTCGACCCGATCAGCGAGGCGCCATGCGAAGCGCGCCGTCCATGCGGAAGGTTTCGCCGTTCAGGTAGTCGTGCTCGGTGATGTACTGCGCGAGCTGCGCGTACTCATCCGGACGGCCCAGGCGCGACGGGAACGGCACACCGGCCTCGAGGCCCTTGCGGTACTCCTCGGTGACGCCGGCCAGCATCGGGGTGTCGATGATGCCGGGGGCGATGGTGTTCACCCGGATACCGAACTGCGCCAGGTCGCGCGCGGCCGGAACGGTCATGCCGTGCACGCCGCCCTTGGACGCGGAGTACGCGATCTGGCCGATCTGCCCCTCGAACGCCGCCACGGAGGCGGTGTTGATGATGACGCCGCGCGAGCCGTATTCGTCGACCGTGTCGGTCTTGGCGATGGCGTCGGCGGCCAGGCGCATGACGTTGAAGGTGCCGAGCAGGTTCACGGTGATGACCGTGCGGAACAGCTCGAGGTCGTGCGGGCCGTTCTTGGACAGGATGCGCCCGGCCCAGCCGACACCGGCGCAGTTGACCACCACGCGCAGCGGGATGCCGGATTCGACGACCTTCGCGACGGCCGCGGAAACCTCGTCGTGGCTGGTCACATCGGCCGGGATGAGGGTGACGCCCGCGGGCACGTTGTCCCCGGCGCGTTCGATGGACTGCGGCACGTCAAGGCCGAAAACGGTCGCGCCGAGGTCGGCGAAACGCTTGGCGGTGGCGGCGCCGAGGCCGGATGCGCCTCCGGTGACAATGGCGGCGGAACCCGAAATCTCCACGATGGTCCTCTCGTTCGTGACAGCCAGTTGGCCTTTCGTCAATTGCACCCTAGCGTCTGCCCTTTGAGAGACCTAGCACCCCTCCTTCTCACCCCGGTGGGACAGCCGATTGTCCGCTCGATGCCGCGAAATTATTTACGAACAAGTGTGTTCATCGGTGGTATCGTCGCCCGCATGAAGCTGTTCACCGGCCCGGGGGTTCGCGGTCGGAAGGTCTTGATCACCGGCGCGGCCCGCGGCATCGGTGCGGCGCTCGCACGGCAGCTGCACGCCCGCGGCGCGGCGGTGGCGCTGCTCGGGATCGAGCCGGATCTGCTGGCGGAGGTGGCCGGCGATTGCGGTGACGCGCCGTGGCGGTACTGCGATATCGGCGATCCCGCACAGGTGGAGCGGGTGGTGGCCACGCTGGTCGCCGAACTCGGCGGGCTCGACGTGGTGATCGCCAACGCCGGTGTGGCCAAACAACTTCCGCTGCTCGGGGGTGATCCGCGCGTGATGGAGGAGACCCTCGCCGTGAACACCCTCGGCGTCTACTACACGCTGCGCGCCGCGGGCCCCTACGTGCTGCACGCGAGCGGGTACGTACTGATCGTGTCCTCGCTCGCGGCGTCGGTGAACCTGCCGCTGGCCGGCGCCTACAGCGCGTCCAAGGCCGGCGTGGAAGCACTCGGCAACACCCTGCGCAACGAGATCCGGCACACCGGGGCCAAGGTCGGCATCGCCTATTTCGCCGAGCTCGACACCGACATGACCACCCGCGGTTTCGGTACCGCGGCCGCCCGCGCGATCCTCGGCCGGTCCACGGTGTCCGGCACCGCGCCGCTGGGTCCCGCGATCGACGGCATCGAGCGGGCCATCGCCCGGCGCAAGCGCCAGATCGTCTCGCCGTGGTGGGTGGCGGTGGCACTGCCGATGCGCGCGGTCGCCCAGCGGCTCATCGATATCACGCTGCGCGGCGGCGTCGAGGCGGCGCTCGAGATCGCCCGCACCGAGGACGCGCCGTTCACCACCGATCAGCCGCGCCGGGCGCGCAGCGTGCAATCCGAAACCGGCGGCGCCGCGTAATCCGGCCCGACATTCCGGCGCACCCCACCGCGGGCAGCGGTTCCCACCCAGCAGAATGGAGCCGCAGCCTGCCCTACCCCGAACCCGGAGCCACCGTATGACCCAACCTGCCGCCCGCCAACTCCCCCGCGGCCGCCACGGCCTGCCGCGGGAGCAGGTGATCGCGTCCCAGCGCGAGCGCATCCTGCAGGCCATGGCCGAGGCCATGGCGGAGAACGGGTACGTCGGGACTTCGGTCGCGGTGGTCCTGAAACGCGCGGGCGTCTCCCGGGAGACCTTCTACGAGCAGTTCCGCTCCAAGGAGGACTGTTTCGAGGCAGCCTACGAGCGGGCCGTCGGCGGCCTGCTCACCCATATCGCGAACGCCTCCGCCACCCCCGAATCGGATCCGGGGGCTCCCGTCGATCCCGATCGCATGGGCCGCATCCTCGGCGCCTACCTGGACGGTCTGGCCGCCGAACCCGCCTACGCCCGGCTCTTCCTGGTCGAGGTGTACGCCGCGGGCAGCAAGGCCGTGGCCCGCCGCGCCCAGATGCAGGAATCCTTCGTCGCGCTGATGGCCGAGGTGCTGGGCGCCGAGACCGAGGCACAGCGTTTCGCCTGCCAGACCCTGGCGGCGGGCGTCAGCGCCATGGTCACCGCGCGCATCGCCGTCGACGACCTGGACGGCCTGCGTGCCCTGCGCGCACCGCTGCTGGACCTGGTCCAGCGCAGCGGCGATCTCTACGGGACCGCCCACGCCCTACGGGACGCGCGGTGACTCGACCGTCTTGACCGGCGCGGGCGCGGTGCGGCGGCGGGCCCGGCGGGCCAGCAGCACGGCGCCCGCGGCAGCGGGGACGAGGATGGCCAGCAGCGCGCCCGCCAGCAGGCCGAGGCCGGGCAGGACGGTGGCGAGCAGGGTGGCCGCACCGAAGTAGAGGAACAGCAGGCCCGCGGCCAGGCCGATGGTGCGCTCCGGCAGGTGCTTGCCGATCACGATGCCCAGCGCGATGGCCAGGGCGTCGGCGGCGACCATGCCGATGGTGGACCCGAGCCAGACGCCGAACCAGTTGTTGTCGGTGGCCAGCGCCGCGGTGGCGAACATGGTGCGGTCACCCAGTTCGGCCAGCAGGAAGGCCGACAGGACGACGAAGTACGGCGCCTTGCCGGAGCGCGGCGGCTTCGGTTCGTCCTCGGGATCGGGGACGGCGAGGTTCTCGCGCAGCGTCCAGAGGCCGACGCCGAGGAACATCAGCGCCGCGACCAGCGCGATGGCGGTGGTGGGCAGGGCCGCGCCGAGGAAGTGGCCGACGGCGACCGAGATGATGTGGACCAGGGCGGTCGCGGTGGCGATGCCGCCGAGCACTACCCACCAGCGGTAGCGCAGGGCGAAAGTCAGGGCCATGAGCTGTGATTTGTCGCCTAGCTCGGCCAGGAAGACGATGCCGATACTCAGCAATATCGTGGCGATCATGTCGGTGGTGTGCTCCCAGGTCTCCGGCCTGCCGGCCTGGAGACGGGTACGCCTCCGGCCGACAACGAATGGTTGTTCAGGCCGAAGGTCTCGCCCACCGGTTCGCTACCGGTTCATGCAACCGGACCCGGGCTCACGCTGAGCGGTGGATCAGTATGTCGACTGCATGATTGGGGGCTACTCCCCTTCGCTGCCACCGACTTTACCCGGATGCCCACCGATTGCCAAGCTGACGTTACCGAAATCGCAATGCGCACAATAAGTTTGGGCTCCGACGCGAAAAGATTCGGGTACCCTTACCCGCTGGCGCGGGCACGCTCACGCGGCCAGCAGCATGGCCAGAACCGCGGTATCGGGATCGCTGATCGGATCCAGTCCGACCCGGCTGACCAGCGAGGTTATCGTGCCGTCCGACTCCGCCTCGACCCACGCGGCCCGATGCTCCAGACCCAGATGCGGCACACCCGGCAGCAGCACACAGCCCGAAGCCGCGCCCGCGCACTCCGGCAGGGACGGCCGGGTCTCCGAGGGCGGATGCAGCATCAACAGCGCCGGTGGCACATGCTCGGCAAACCTTCCGGGTGCCACCGCCCGCTCACCCAGCACCGGCCCCTCGGCCAGCACCAGGCCGACCATGTCCGGCGCGGGATCGTCGGGCAGCTCCTCACGGACCCCGAAGACCGTCGAGGTATGCAGCAGCCCGGGTAATGTCGCTACCCGCACCGCGAGCACCAGCACCTGGGCCCATTCCTTGGTGGTATCGGGCCAGCGCCCGCTGATGACGAAGCCGCGAAGCAATCCACTCGCTTGAAACGGCGTGATGCCGATCGGTCCACTGGTCCGCATGATGCCTCCATTCCGCCGGCACCGGCTCCACCAAACTGATGGAGTCAGAGAATGAACTAGACATCACCTGGCACACAAGTACCACTGAGTGCCAGCCGTGTGATTTCCCGTGCACTCGGCCAACTCCTGTACCAGGGAATACCCCGCCCGAAACCCCCGCTACGACGAATGGCCACCCCCGGCGGGGGTGGCCATTCGTAACAGGAACTTCTCGCCGGAAACGACTACAGCGTCCGGGTGAGCCGATCGGTCAGGATGTGGGCGAACCGCGCCGGATCCTTCAGCTCGCCGCCCTCGGCCAGCACCGCGGTGCCGTAGAGCAGCTCCGCGGTCTCGGTCAGCTCCGGCACCTTCTGCTCGTCGGCGTCTTCCTTGCGTGCGAAGTACGCCTCCTTGAGCCCGTTGACCAGTGGATGCGTCGGGTTCAGCTCGAGGATCCGCTTGGACTCCGGCACCGCTTGGCCGGAAGCGCGGTACATCCGCTCCAGCATCGGCGTGAAGTCGAAGGTGTCACCGACCAGGCAGGCAGGCGAGGTGGTGAGCCGGTTGGTCAGGCGCACCTCCTTCACGCTCTCGTCCAAGGTCTTGCCGAGCCAGGTCAGCACGTCGGCGTAGTCCTTGTCCTGCTGTTCGCGCAGCGCCTCGGAGGCCTTCTTCTCGTCCTCGGTCTCCAGATCCACCTCGCCCTTGGCGATGGACTGGAACGGCTTGCCCTCGAACTCGGTCACCGAGCCGACCCACATCTCGTCGACCGGATCGGTCAGGATCAGCACCTCGCGGCCCTTGGCCTTGAACGCCTCGATGTGCGGCGAGGATTCGATCTGCTGCCGGCTCTCGCCGGTCATGTAGTAGATCTGCTCCTGGCCCTCGGGCATCCGCTCCAGGTACTGCCGCAGCGTGGTCAGCTCGGTATCGGACGCGGTCGAGGCGAACGAGCTGACGCCCAGCAGGGTGTCGCGGTTGTCGAAGTCCGCGAGCAGGCCCTCCTTGAGGACGCGGCCGAATTCCTTCCAGAAGGTCTGGTACTTCTCCTGGTCCTCGGCGCCCTGCAAATCCTTGACCGTGGACAGCACCTTCTTGACCAGGCGCTTGCGGATCATCTGGATCTGCCGGTCCTGCTGCAGGATCTCGCGGGAGACGTTGAGCGAGAGATCCTGCGCGTCCACCACGCCCTTGACGAAGCGCAGGTACTCCGGCATCAGCTCTTCGCAGTTGTCCATGATGAACACCCGCTTGACGTAGAGCTGCACGCCGCGCTTGTGCTCGCGGGTGAACAGGTCGAACGGCGCGTGCGACGGAATGAACAGCAGCGCCTGGTATTCGAAGGTGCCCTCGGCCTTGAGCGGGATGATCTCGAGCGGATCGTCCCAGCTGTGGCTGACGTGGTGGTAGAACTCCTTGTACTCCTCGTCGCTGACCTCGCTCTTGGGGCGGGTCCACAGCGCCTTCATGGAGTTGAGGGTCTGCTCCTCGGCGACCGTCTTCTCGGTCTTCTCCTCGCCTTCACCCTCGGTGACGGTGCGTTCCACCGTCATCCGGATGGGCCAGGCGATGAAGTCGGAGTACTTCTTGACGATCTCGCGGAGCTTCCACTCCAGCGTGTAGTCGAAGAGGTGATCGTCCTCGTCGGCCGGCTTCAGGTGCAGGGTGACCGCGGTGCCCTGCGGAGCGTCTTCGACGGTCTCGATGGTGTAGGTGGAGCTGCCCGCGGCCGATTCCCAGCGGGTGCCCTCGGTTTCGCCCGCCTTGCGGGTGGTCAGGACGACCTTGTCGGCGACCATGAAGGTCGAGTAGAAGCCGATACCGAACTGGCCGATCAGTTCCTCGGCGGCCGCCTCGGACTTGGCTTCGTTCAGTTGCCTGCGCAGTTCCGCGGTGCCGGACTTGGCCAGGGTGCCGATCAGGTCGACTACCTCGGCGCGGGACATGCCGATGCCGTTGTCCCGGACCGTCAGGATCCTGGGGTCGGTGCCGACCTCCAGCTCGATGTGCAGGTCGGAGGTGTCGACCTGCAGATCCTTGTCCTTGTAGGACTCCAGCCGCAGCTTGTCCAGGGCGTCGGAAGCGTTCGAGATCAGCTCCCGCAGGAACGAGTCTTTGTTGGAGTAGATCGAGTGGATCATCAGCTCCAGGAGCTGATGAGCCTCGGCCTGGAACTCGAGTTGTTCGACGTGCTCTGTCACGCCCGGAATATTAGCCCGCGTGCCTCACTGGCCGACTCGGGCGGTGAAATCCTCGAGGCCGGGCACTTCCACATCCGCGCTGTGCGCCGAGGGTTGCTTCGGGCACATCCACTCGCGCAGCACCATGGTGGCGCGCACATCGTCCTCGTTGTATTCGAACAATCGGGTGCGCTGGGACATATCCGGCTCGTCGTCGTAGCCGACGGCCAGGCGATACCAGCTCATCGAGGCTTCGCCGCCGGCCTCCGGATCACGCCAGGAGAAGCCGGCGACCGGCGCGATCTTCTTCAGGCCCTTGCCGCTCGGGCAGATGAACTGATCGGAGACGGCCTGGAACATGTCCACCCACTCCGGCCCGTCGACGAACGCGCGGATCTGATCGACCGTGGGCACGCCGGGCTGCCCCGCGAACCGGCGCGCCGACTCGTAGAGCCACTTGTCCTCGGCGGTACGCGAATAGCAGTAGGCGGCAAAGGTTTTCCCGGCCATCGCGGCCTCGGCGCGGACCTGCATGAGCCAGGTCCAGAACTCGGCGAAGGAGCGGCCCTCGTCCTCGGTGGGCAGCGGATCCCAGGTGACGAACGGGCGGTACACCCCGTCCAGCAGCGTGCCCCACAGGTAGGCGCCGTACTCCTGGTAGCTCTCCAGATCGACATCGACCTCGACGTCGGCGCGCTTGACCCAGACCCGGTCCACCCGGCGCACCAGCGGCGCGTTGGCCAGCCAGGCGCGCGCGGTGACCACGGCCTCGTCGAACGGGCCGTGCTGCCAATCGTCGGGATCCTCGCCGGTCCAGCCGGCCAGATCGTCGATGGTCTGCACGCCGTGCCCGCGCAGCACCTCGGCGCGCGAACCCGGCGCGACCAGGCTGACATCGCGATGCTCGGCCAGCCAATCGGCACAGCTGAGCTCGCCGGCGGCCGCACTCGGCGCGGCGCGATTCCACCACGGGCACTGCCGGCACTCGGGCACCTTGGACGGGATGGTGGGCAGCTCGCCGCGCACCACCGCGATGCGATCGGCGTAGCGCCGGTCGTAATCGTCGAGCAGCGGGCCGAGATCGTGCACCAGGATCCGGTCCAGGTGGTAGCCGATGACGCCGCCGACCAAGGCCGGGCTGGCCAGGCCGTGGCGCTGCAGCATCCGGTAGAGATGGGCCAGGCGCTGCTGATCGCGCGGCTGCTGGCGCAGCTTGCGGGTGGGATCCGGTTTCGGATTCCACGCGTAGGGGTCGGAGGTGGTGGGGTGGAAATCGGCGGGCTCGGGGCGGCGCGGATCGGTGACCTTGTGGTTGACCACGATGACCGGGATATAGCCGCCGCGATCCAGATCGCGCAGCAGGATCTCCGAACCGCCGCGTCTGCCGGTGTCGGGCTCCTGCGGTAGCAGAGCACCCCAAATATGCTGGGCCGCAGCCTCACACGCGGCCATGGTGGCCGCGGCGCGGGCCCGGGCCGGCTGCGCCGGATCGATCACCACCCAGTTGTCCGGGTCGGCGGCGATCAGGGCGTCACGGACCCGATTGCGGTGCGCGGCGGCCGCTTCGCGGCGCTGGCGCACGCCCGCGTCCTCCACCACCCCGGACAGGTGCCGCGGAAAATTGGCATCCAGATGCAGCCGATGCCGGCAGCCGATCAGCGCTCGCGCGTCGATGAAGGCGGCCGGGGCACCATGGGCGGACGCATCGACACCGGCCGGCCGATCCTCGGCCGAAGCGTCGTTGTTGCGACCGTCGCGGTCATCGATGCCCGAGTACACGTAGGCAAGTATGGTCCCTACCCCCGACATGTCCTGCAGCTGCACCCGGTGGCGGTGTCGCGTTCGACATGCGCGGTTCACCCGATGGCAGCCGGGGCACGGGAACCGATAGGGTACTTCCAAACCGTGTGACATGGGCGGACGGGCGTTTGTGCACGTCGTTCCGCCGTGGCGAACCAGCATGACGGAGGGCCTTCGATGGGGTTGTTCACGAAGCGCAAGCGGCGGCCGAGCCGCCGGGCCGAGGCGAAAGCCCTCAAGCACAAGGCCGCGTTGGAGGCCAAGTACGGGGCGAAGATCACCCGCAAGGCCAAGCGTGCGGAGGGGCGCACCCAGCGCCAGGTCGCCAAGGCGCAGATCGCCGCGTTCCAGGCCGAGGAGAAGGCGGCCGTGAAGCTGGCCGCCAAGGCCGAGCGCGACCCGTTCAGTGCCGCTCAGGTCCGCAAATACCTTGGCGTGGCCCGGATCCTGGTACCGGTGCTCGCGCCGCTGGCCTACCGCGCCGCCACCATGGTCCGCGCCCAGCTCGACGCGCGCAAAGCCCAGCAGCTCGGCGTCGGCATCGATCAGCTCGGCGATTTCAGCGGCCACGGCGCCAAATTGCACGCGCGGATCGCCAATACCGAAGCGGCTCTTGCCAAGATCACCGATCAGGCCGAGTTCTCCCTGGCCACCCGCGATCGGCTCGACAGCCTCAGCGCCGCCGTGCGCACCGCCGAGCAGATGCCCGCGGCCCGCCGCCGCGCGGTGCACACCTCGATCGCGCACGAGCTCACCACCATCGAGACCGACGTGCTCGCCCGCCTCGGCGTCAGCTGACCCCGGCCATGCCCAGAGCGACGGCACCGGCATGACCAGCCCACGCCAGGTGCTGGTCGGCGGTGTCGTCGGCGCGATGATCGCCGCGCTGGCCGTCGCCGCGCACGGGGCGGCGGGTGGCGGGTTCCCTGGCTCGGCCGAGGCCGCGCTGGTGCTGCTGGTCGCCGCACCGGCCGCCTGCCTGGCGGCCACGCTCCCCGCGGCCCGCAGCCGGCTCGGGGTGCTCCTCATGCTGGCCGGCGGCCAATTCGCCGGCCACGCGGCGCTTTCCGTGCTCGACGGGCACGACCATGCCCAGCGGGCACAGCTGCCCGCGGGGTGGATGCTGCTCGCCCATGGGGTGGCCACGCTGCTGGGCGGCGCGGTCATCCTGTTGGCGCAGCGGCTCTATCTCGTTGTCTCGGGCGCCATCCGGTCCGTGCTCGCGCGCCCGCCCCGGTGGTATCCGCCGGCCGCGGCCACCGGCTGGGCCGCTCCGGGCCTGGCGCCCTATCGATTTCATCCGAACGGCGCGCGCGGGCCGCGCGCACCGCCCGCCGCCGCCTGACCCGTTCCGGGTCGTGGTCTGGGATATTCCATTCGGAGAGAAAGTCTTTCATCATGCGTAGTTCTGTTCTGCGTGCCTGCGGCGCGATCGTCCCCGCCGTCGGCCTCGTCCTGCTCGCCGGCGGCACCGCCGCCGCGCACGTCACCGTGGATGCGCCCGGCGCGCAACAGGGGAAGTACTCGGTCGCCACCTTCCGGGTCCCGACCGAGTCGGACACCGCCTCGACCACGGCGCTCACGGTCACCCTGCCGAATCTGAAAAGCGCTCGCACCGAGCCGATTCCGGGCTGGACCTCCAAGGTGGAGAAGAACGGCCAGAAGGAAGCCGTGTCGGTCACCTGGACCGCGGACCCCGGTAACCCGGGCGTCGCGCCGGGCCAGTTCCAGCGCTTCGTGCTCTCGGTCGGCCCGCTGCCCAAGCAGGAAACGGTCACCTTCCCGACCACCCAGACCTACAGCGACGGCAAGGTCGTGGCCTGGGATCAGCCCGCCAAGGCCGACGGCACCGAGCCGGAACATCCGGCCCCCACGCTGACCCTGACGGCGAGCAAGGACGGCGAGGAGACCGGCCACAAGGTCGACGACAGCGCCGCGAGCGCGCCGAAGTCGACCGACGACACCGCCCGCTGGCTCGGCGGCGCCGGACTCGCGCTCGGCATCTTCGCGGTGGCGCTCGGCATCGGCAACGTCCTGCGTGGACGCAAGTCGTGAACGCCGCCAAGGCGACCCGGCTGCTGAGCGCGGTGGCCGCGGGCCTGCTGCTGCTCGGCTTCGGCGTGGCCGGCGCGGGCCCGGCGGCGGCGCACTCCGCGCCGATCGCCAGCGTCCCCGCAGACGGCGCCAGCATCGAAGTCAGCCCCGGCAAGGTCTCCATCACCTTCAACGAGGAGTTGCAGCCCAGCTTCCCGTCGCTGACCGTGGTCGGCCCGCCGGATCGCAACCTGTGGTCCCAGGGCAAGCCGGTGGTCGAGGGCAGCACGATCAGCATGGAGGTCGGTGACCTCGGCCCGGCCGGCGAGTACACCATCGCCTTCCGGGTCACCTCGGCCGACGGCCATCCGGTCAGCGGTACCCGGACCTTCACGCTGACCAAGGCGGGCACGGGCACCCCCGGTCCGCGCGCCGATGCCAAGGCGAACGCGGACGGCGCGGACGAGTCCGGCGGAATTCCGCTGTGGGTCTTCATCGCCGGTGCGGTCGTGCTGTTCGGCGGCGGCCTGGCCTTCGCGCTGTTCGGCGGCAAGGGGAAAGCCGCGAAGTGAGTAGACGCGGTGGCGGCCGGGACGCGGGGACGGTGCTGTTGCTGGTCCCGGCCGGGCTGCTCGGCGTCGTCCTGGCCTGGGCGCTGACCGCCCAGGGCGCGGCGAGCGCGGAGGCGGCGGCGCGGACGCTGGCCGACTGTCTCGGCGCCACCGTGCTCGGCCTGGCCGCGCTGCCGCGGCTGCACGAGCGACTGGATCCGCCGTGGCGGGCGCTGAGCGCGCTGGCCGGGATCTGGTGTGCCACCGAGGCCGCGGTGCTCGTCTTCGACGCGGCCGAGGTCGTCGGCGTGCCGGTGCGGCGTTTGAGCGCGGGCCAGTTCGGCACCTTCCTCACCGATATCAGCGGCGGGCAGATCGGGATCGCGGTGCTGGTCGGCACCGCGGTGGTCGCGGGTTACGCGGCGCTGGCCTATCGGCGACCGGAGACCGCCTCGACCGATCTGGTGCTGGTGTTCGCCGCGGTGGCGCTGGCGCTGCGGCCGATCACCGGTCACATGTCGCAGCAGCCGTTCGGTTCGGTGCTGGCCGCGGTGCACGCGCTCGCGGCGGCGACCTGGTTCGGCCTGCTCGTGGCGCTGGCGCTGGTGGTGCGCACCCGGGGCGAGTGGGCGGTGGTGCTGCCCCGCTATTCGGCGGTGGCGCTGCCGCTGGCCGGTGCGGTCGCGGTCACCGGCGTGGTCAACGGGCTGGTCCGGATCGACGGCCTGGGCGCGCTGGTGAGCACCGGTTACGGGCGCATTCTGCTCGCGAAAGCCGTGCTGCTGCTCGGGTTGCTGGCGCTGGGCTGGTGGTGGCGGCGCACCTGGGTGCGCCGTGCCGCCGACCATCGGATGACCGCGGAATCCTCGCTGCGCCGGGCCGTGTTCGAGGTCGTGGTGCTGGCGTTCGTCTTCGGTTTGGCGGCGACTTTGGCCGTCACCGCCTGAAAAGCGACCTGCTATAGAACCCGTTACAGTTGCCCGCATGACCGAAGTCAAGATCAACGAGACCTGTGCGGCATCGGCCGAATCCGCGTTCAGCTACATGAACGACTACCGCAATCTGACCGAGTTCCTCTACGGCATCCAGTCCTTCACGCCGGTCGGTACGCAGGTGGAAGGCGTTGGCGCGGCCTTCGACGCGCATGTGAAACTCGGCCCGGCCTCGCTGAAGTCACGCGTCGAGGTGAACAAGTGGGAAGAGAACGCCGCCATCGGGATCACCACGATCAAGGGCTTCGAGATCCACGCCACCTTCCGGTTCCAGCCGAAGGGCGCCGACGCCTGCACCGTCGACGCCCTCGTCGACTACCGGGTGCCGGGCGGTCTCGCCGGTAAGGCGCTGGGCCGCACGATCGAGCCGTTCGTCAAGGTCGCGGTCAAGCACACCACCGACAATCTGATCAAGCAGATCGCCGCGTTCCACATTGCGCGCGCCCAGCAGTCCGACTCGCACTGACGCCGGTACCCCGGCCGCCTCGACTACGAGCGCCGGCCCGGCGGACAGCCCTGCGACGCAGGTCACACGGGGTGCGGGCCGACCGGAAAACCGTCCGGCCCACCCCTAAGCTGGCCCCATGACCGAATCGAATGTTGTTGCCACCGCGGACCTAGCCGACGAGATCGGCCCCGAGATTCGCAGCTGCGATACCCAGTTCATTCAGTTCGGCGGGCGCGCCGCGTTTTCCGGCCGGATCACCACCATCCGCTGCTTCCAGGACAACCTGCTGGTGAAGCAGACGCTCGGTGAGCCGGGCAACGGCGGCGTGCTGGTGGTCGACGGCGGCGCCAGCGTGCACACCGCGCTCGTCGGCGACATCATCGCGGGCCGCGGCGTGGACAACGGCTGGGCCGGTGTCATCGTCAACGGCGCCGTGCGCGATTCGGCGATCCTGCGCACCCTCGATATCGGCGTCAAGGCGCTGGGCACCAACCCGCGCAAGAGCACCCAGACCGGCAGCGGCGAAAAGGACGTGCCGGTCGAGTTCGGTGGCATCACCTTCACCCCGGGCGAGGTGCTCTACAGCGACCACGACGGTGTCGTGGTGCGCGCCGAAGACTGAGTCAGCCGCCGACTTTGGCCTTGTGACCGGCGAGGGCGACGACGTCGCCGACCTGCAACTGCCGTCCGCGGCGTAGTTCCACCTCGTCGTTCACCCGGACCAGCCCGTTGGCGATCACGGTCTTGGCCTCGGATCCGGAATCGATCAGGTTGGCCAGCTTCAGAAACTGGCCGAGCCGAATGACTTCGTCATCGATCGGAATCTCGACTGGATCTGACATGTCTACATGCTTACCTTGCGGGCGAACAGCGGCGTACGCCACCCCCCTGCCGCCGTAAACGACGCGCCGAGAGCCGACATCCCGGGCGGTGATGGCGGCCCGAAGCGGCCGGACCGTACACACTGGTCCGGTGACTTCCACGCAAGCCGAGCACCGCACCACCGAACGTCCGCCGGAGAGATCGAATCCACCTGTTCCGCACCGCGGCCACGGACGCCTCAGCGACGTCCCGCATGTCGCGGCCACGATCTTGGGCGTCTTCGCGGTCACCTGTTTTCTGTGGAGTCTGTCCCCCGCGTTCCGTTTCCTGACCCACGTCCCGCGGCACTACATCGACGACTACTACATCGATGCGCCCGAGACCAACCTGATGTGGGCGCTGATCGTCGGCCTGCTGGCCGGCGCGGTGGCCAGCCGCAAGCGCATCGCCTGGTGGCTGCTGATCGGGTATTCGCTGCTGTGGTCGGGCGCCAACGCCCTGGACTTCGCCGCGAGCGGCAGCATGCACGCGCTGGTCGCGCTGGTCGTGCACGTCGTCGTGCTGGGGCTGCTGCTGGCGGCCTGGCGCGAGTTCTACACCCGGGTGCGCAGCGGCGCCGGCTGGAAAGCGCTTGGCGTGCTGGCCGGCGGCCTGGCCGCGGGCTGCCTGCTCGGCTGGGGCCTGGTCGAGCTGTTCCCCGGCACGCTGCCGCAGGGCTGGCAGCGGCCGGGCTGGGCGGTCTACCGGGTGACCGCCGCGGTGCTGGTGGACAACGAGCACTTCGACGGCCGCCCACACCAATTCGTCAACTTCCTGCTCGGCCTGTTCGGCGCCGCCGCGCTGCTGGCCGCGGTGATCGTGCTGCTGCGCTCGCAGCGCGCGGACAACGCGATGACGGGCACCGACGAGTCCGCGATCCGCGGGCTGCTGGAGCGCGCCGACGTCGAGGACTCGCTCGGCTACTTCGCCACCCGCCGGGACAAGGCGGTGGTGTTCGCGCCCAGCGGCAAGGCGGCCATCACCTATCGCGTGGAGCTGGGCGTCTGCCTGGCCAGCGGCGACCCGATCGGCATCCGGGAGGCCTGGCCGCAGGCGATCGACGCCTGGCTGCGCCAGGCCGACCAATTCGGCTGGGCGCCCGCGGTCATGGGCGCGAGCGAGGTGGGCGCGACCGCCTATCGCCGGGCCGGGCTCTCGGCTCTGCGCCTGGGCGACGAGGCCATCCTCGACACCCGCAGTTTCTCGCTGGCCGGTCCGGAGCTCAAACAGGTCCGCCAGGCCGCGAACCGGTTGCGCAAACACGATGTGACCGTGCGGATCCGGCGGCACCGCGATGTCCCGGCCGAGGAGTTCGCGCAGGTGATCGCCCGCGCCGACGCTTGGCGCGACACCGAGACCGAGCGCGGCTTCTCGATGGCGCTGGGCCGCCTGGGCGATCCGCTCGACGGTGACTGCCTGCTGGTCGAGGCGGTCAACAGCCGCGAGGACGTGCTCGGCATGCTGTCGCTGGTGCCGTGGGGGCGCACCGGCGCCTCGCTCGAGCTCATGCGCCGGGATCCGAACGGGCCCAACGGCGTGATGGAGCTGATGATCTCGCAGCTGGCGCTGACCTCCGAGCAGCACGGCATCACCAAGGTCTCGCTGAACTTCGCCGTCTTCCGCTCGGTGTTCGAGGAGGGCGCGCGGATCGGCGCCGGACCGGTGCTGCGGATGTGGCGCAGTGTGCTGCTGTTCTTTTCGCGCTGGTGGCAGCTGGAGGCGCTGTACCGCTCCAATGTGAAGTATCAGCCGCACTGGGTGCCGCGGTTCTTCCTGTTCGAGGAGCGCCGGCATCTGCCGCGCGCCGCGATGGCCAGTGCGCTGGCCGAGGGCTTCCTGCCGCGCCTGGGCCGCGACCCGGAGACCTCGGCGCACACCGGTTTGCGCAGCGCGGTCCCCGCGGCCTGCACCGGCCTGCACGCCGACGGCAGCCCGCCGGAACCGCCCGAACTCGAAGTGGAGGAACAGTTCCCGCGCCGCCCGGAGCAGGTGCGGGTGCGCATGGACAAGCTCGACCGGCTCACCGCCGCGGGCATCGAGGCCTACCCGACCGCCTATCCCCCGACCCACACCGTCGCCGCCGCGCGGCGCTCACCGCGCGGCACCACGGTGCGAATCTGCGGGCGGCTGCTGCGGATTCGGGACTACGGCGGCGTCATCTTCGCGGTGGTGCGGGACTGGTCCGACGATATCCAGCTGGTCATCGACCGGGACCGGGTCGGGGTCGAACGCAGCGCCGAGTTCACCGAATTCTTCGACCTCGGTGACCTGATCGAGGTCAGCGGCCAGATCGGCACCAGCCGGCGCGGTGAGCTATCGCTGCTTGCCGCGGACTGGCGGATGAACGGCAAATGCCTGCATCCGCTGCCGGACAAGTGGAAAGGCCTGGCCGACCCGGAGGCCCGGGTGCGCCAGCGCTACGTCGACATGGCGATCAACCCGGAGACCCGCGAGATCCTGGCCAAGCGCAGCGCGGTGGTGCGCTCGCTGCGGGACTCGCTCAACGGCCTGGGCTACCTCGAGGTGGAGACCCCGATCCTGCAGCAGGTGCACGGCGGCGCCAACGCGACACCGTTCCTCACCCACATCAACGCCTACGACCTGGACCTCTACCTGCGGATCGCGCCCGAACTGTATTTGAAACGGTTGTGCGTGGGCGGCATGGAGAAGGTGTTCGAACTGGGCCGGACTTTCCGCAACGAGGGCGTGGATTTCAGCCACAACCCGGAATTCACGATCTTGGAAGCCTATGAGGCGCACAGTGATTACCAGCGAATGATGGACACTTGCCGCCAGCTCATTCAGCAGGCGGCGCTGGCGGCCAACGGGAAAATGGTCGCGCTGCGGCCCGGCCCGGACGGCGCGCTCACCGAAATCGACATCTCCGGGCAGTGGACAGTCAAGACCGTGCACGGCGCGGTGTCGGAGGCCGTCGGCGCCGAAATCACCCCGCAGACAACGCTGGCCGAGCTGCGCGAGCTGTGCGACAAGGCCGAGGTGCCCTATCAGCACGGCTGGGACGCCGGCCAGGTGGTGCTGGAAATGTATGAGCACCTGGTGGAATCGCAGACCGAGGAACCCACCTTCTACCTCGACTTCCCCACCTCGGTGTCACCGCTGACCCGCGCGCACCGCAGCATTCCCGGCGTCGCCGAACGCTGGGACCTGGTGGCCTGGGGCGTCGAATTGGGCACGGCCTACAGCGAACTCACCGACCCGGTCGAGCAGCGCCGCCGGCTCACCGAGCAGTCGATGCTCGCGGCCAACGGCGATCCCGAGGCCATGGAATTGGACGAGGATTTCCTGCAGGCCCTCGAGCACGCGATGCCGCCGACCGGCGGGCTGGGGATGGGTGTGGATCGAATCGTCATGTTGATCACCGGCCGCAGTATTCGCGAAACTCTGCCCTTCCCATTGGTGAAACCACGTTGATCGTTAACGATCGCGCGCAATTTTCGGCGTGAGATTTCGCATTCGAGAACTACGCACATCGGGCGAAAGCACGGGCTATGTTGGAAACTCGGCCCCGGGAGGAGGCCGACACCGCCATCGACTTTGGGGAGCCATATGTACCTCGACCTGCTGCACAACGTGACGTTGATCGACCACTCGGTGTGGGCCAACCCGGACACCTACCTGGCGTCGGACACCTACACCCAGGCGATCGAGTACGCGGCCAAGAAAAAGAAGAAGAGCAAGGGTGGCGGCCTGATCTTCGGCCTCATCTGCATCGTGCTCGTCATCGCGCTGGCCGTCGGCGGCTACCTGCTCTACAAGCGCAGCAAGCGGAACTAGCCCAATCCCGCCCCGCTCACCGGCCCGGATCGCGCAACGCGACCCGGGCCGGTCCGCTTCGTCCCCTTGCGGCAGAGTGGGGGTGTGCAGTTGATTCTCGTCCGCCATGCCCAACCGCTCCGCGTCGTCAACGCGACCGGCCCGGCCGATCCGGAGCTGTCGCCCATCGGGCAGGAGCAGGCCGAACGAGTGCCCGCCGCACTGAGCCAGCACCGGATCAGCCGGATCCTGAGCAGCCCGCAGCGCCGGGCCCGCGCCACCGCCGACCCGCTGGCCGGCAAACTCGGCCTGGCCGTCGAGATCGTCGACGACCTCGCCGAATACGACCGCGACCTGCCGGCCTACATCCCGATCGAGGACGCGAAGACCGAATTCCAGGCCACCTACGAGCGGATCAAGGCCGGTCACCTGCCCGAGCAGATCGACGGCGCGGCCTTCGTCCAGCGGGTCCGCGACGCCGTCACCGAGATCGCCGCGAGCACCGATCCGGCCGACACCGTGGTCGCGTTCGCGCACGGTGGTGTGATCAACGTGCTGCTGCAAGAGGTGCTCGGCCTGGCCCGCCCGCTGACCTTCCCGATCGACTACTGCTCGATCACCCGGGTCCTGTTCTCCCGCACCGGTCGCCGCACCGCGGCCACCGTGAACGAGAACGGCCACGTCTGGGATCTGCTGCCGCGAAATCTGAAATAGCGGTGTAGCCACTCCCAGCCGATTGCCAGCTTCGTCGCACCGGCGTCCCAGTGATCGGCCCTTTGATGGGTGCAGTGCGCCGCCGCGAGGCGGTCACCGTCCCAGAGAAAGGAACCACGTGCCTACCGACAAGAAGACCTTCCGTCGCCGCGCCGCCCGAGTGATCATCGCGGGTGCCCTGGTCACCGTTCCGCTCGGCGCCCTCGCCGTCACCGCCAACGCGCAGGCCCCCACCGACGACCCGGTGGACTTCGCGAACACGGTGACCACCGAGGCGCCCGAGGGCACCGAGATCAACGACAACCGCTGGCGCCCCGCCATCCCGGCCCTCCCCACCCCCGGCGACCCCAGCCAGACCATCGTCATCAACCCCGGCGGCCCCGGCCCCGGCCCCGACTCGGTCCCCGCCCGCCCGCACCACCCCCGCGGCGACCACCCCGAGCAGGGCCCGACCTTCCACCTCCAGCACCGCCCCGCCACCGGCTCCGCCGGCAGCAGCTAACAACACAATGACGAAGGCCCACCTCGAAAACGAGGTGGGCCTTCGTCATTGTTCGTGGTGATTAAGCCATGCCCGCGATCCAGTTGTGCATCCAGGAGATCGCGGTCTGCCCGCCGTCGACGCGGTAGCTGCCGTACAGCGTGTGCGACTGCGACCGGTAGAACTCCTCGAGGTTCTTGGCCCGCTCCTGGTTCGCGGACTCGGTCAGCTGCGACTGCAGGACCGAGACACCGCCGTTCGCCATCAGATCGCTGACGATCGCGCCCGCTTCGAGTTGGTAGCGCCAGATGTTGGCCGGGTTGGCCTCCGAGCTCTGGGCCAGGAAACCCGCGAAGCGGGTGACGAAGTCGTCGCTCGCGGTCGCGCAGTACAGGTCGTCCACCGCGCAGATGGTGCGGGTGCGGTCGGACAGGAAGCCGAAGCCGCCGACCCGGGGGCCGCCCGCGCCGCCGCCGTCCGCGAACGGGCCGACCTGAATGTCGGTGGGCGAGCGCCGCGGATCGGAGATCAGGCCGACACCGGCGATGCGATCGGGCAGCACGACACCGAGCCCGGTGCCGATCTCGGCCGCGAGATCACCGGCGGCGTCCGCGCCCTGGCTGTAGCCGACGAGCGCGATCTTGGTCGCGCCGCAGCGGGCCGCCATCGCACCGATCAACCCGCGCGCGTTGCCGACGGCCTCCTTCTTGGAGTTGCCGTAAACCTCGCCCTCCCAAGGGAAGGCGGTCGCCGCGTAGGTGACGTAGTCGACCTCGGTGTTGCGCGGTAGGCCGCGGGTGACGCCGGACAGCATGCCGGGACCCGGCTCCTTGTCATGGCCGGTCTCCCACGTGCCGGGGATCGCGACGACATAGAGACTCGGGCATCCGGGGGCCGCCGCAGCGGCACCGCTGCCGAGGACAAAGCCGGACGCGAGTGCCGCGGACGCGCCGAGGGCCGCGACAACCTTCTTCAACCGCATACTGCTCCAGTTCACACTCGCCCTCTCGTGAAGGGCACACCCCGACAAGTAGCCGCTAACCATATTGAACTCGGCGGATGACTCACTAGTGCACGCCGAGTAACTCAGTGGTTAACCCGGTGGCGCTGCGCTGTGAAATCTCACATCCCGAGGAGATCCGCAGCACGCCGCTGATCACAATAAGGCCCAAAGACGCCATGCGCCACGCAAACCGGACCACCATGTCCGATTTCCGACGAAGATCACTTCAGCAGAGCCGCGCCGGAAATGCAAAAGCGCCCGCGGACTCGGAGTCCGCAGGCGCTCTTGGCTATTCGATTCGGGTCAGCGCTGGGCGACCATCGTGGGGGTGATCGGCGACGGCAGCGCGGTCTCACCCTCCAGGTAGTTGTCCACCGCGGCGGCCGCGGCGCGGCCCTCGGCGATGGCCCACACGATGAGCGACTGGCCGCGGCCCATATCGCCGGCCACGAAGACGCCGGGGATATTGGTGGACCAGCCCTTGTCGCGCTGCACGTTGCCGCGCTGGTCGTAGCCGACGCCGAGATCTTCGAGCAGGCCCGGCTTCTCGGGGCCGGTGAAGCCCATGGCGAGCAGCACCAGGTCGGCCTCGAGGGTGAAGTCGGTGCCCTCGACCTTCTCGAAGCGGCCGTTGGACATCTGCACCTCGTGCGCCTGCAGCCCGGTGACCTTGCCGTCCGCACCGACGAAACGCTCGGTGTTGACGGAGAACACGCGCTCGCCGCCCTCCTCGTGCGCCGAGGACACCCGGTACATCAGCGGGTAGGTCGGCCACGGGGTGGAACCGGCACGCTCCTCCGGCGGACGCGGCATGATCTCGAACTGGTGGATGCTCTCCGCACCCTGGCGGTGCGAGGTGCCCAGGCAGTCCGCGCCGGTGTCGCCGCCGCCGATGATGACGACCTTCTTGCCGCGCGCGTGAATCGGCGGCAGGCCCTGCTCGTCGGTGACCGCGTCGCCGTGCTGCACGCGATTGGCCCACGGCAGGAACTCCATCGCCTGGTGGATGCCGTCCAGCTCGCGACCCGGGATCGGCAGGTCGCGGGCCAGGGTGGCGCCGCCGGCCAGCACGACCGAGTCGAACTGCTCGCGCAGCTGCTCGGCGGTGATGTCGACGCCCACGTTCACGCCGGTCTTGAAGATGGTGCCCTCGGCCTCCATCTGCGCCATCCGGCGATCGATGAAACGCTTCTCCATCTTGAATTCCGGGATGCCGTAGCGCAGCAGGCCGCCGATGCGGTCGGCGCGCTCGAACACGGTCACGGTGTGGCCGGCCCGGGTCAGCTGCTGCGCGGCGGCCATACCGGCCGGGCCGGAGCCGACGACGGCGATCTTCTTGCCGGTCAGGCGGGTCGGGTAGACCGGGGTCACCCAGCCCTCGTCGAAGGCGTTCTCGATCAGCTCGACCTCGACCTGCTTGATCGTCACCGGATCCTGGTTGATGCCCAGGACGCAGGACGCCTCACACGGCGCGGGGCACAGCCGCCCGGTGAACTCCGGGAAGTTGTTGGTCGCGTGCAGCCGGTCGATGCCCTCACGCCACTGGCCCTTGTAGACCAGGTCGTTCCACTCGGGGATCAGATTCCCCAGCGGACAACCGTTGTGGCAGAACGGGATACCGCAGTCCATGCAGCGGCTGGCCTGCCGCTTGAGGGTGTCCTTCTCGAACCCCGCCTCCTCATAGACCTCTTTCCAGTCCATGAGGCGCAGCGGCACGGGTCGACGCGTCGGCAGTTCCCGCTTGGTGTGCTTCAAAAATCCCTGTGGGTCAGCCACGAGCCGCCTCCATGATCGCCTCGTTCACGTCCGCGCCATTCTTTTCGGCCTCGGAGATCGCGAGCAGAACCTTCTTGTATTCGCGCGGCATGACCTTCACGAAGTTGGCCGCCTGCTGCGACCAGTCGTTCAGAATCCGCTCGGCCACAGCCGAATCGGTCTGGGCCCGATGCTCGGCGATGATGTCGTGCAGCCAGGTGCGGTCCTCGTCGTCGAGCACCTCCAGGGCAGCGGCCTGTTCCGGGTTGACCCGGTCCGGGAAGGTGCCGTTGGGGCTGTAGACGTAGGCGACACCGCCGGACATACCGGCGCCGAAGTTACGGCCGGTCTCACCGAGGATGACCACCTTGCCACCGGTCATGTACTCGAGCGCGTGGTCGCCCACACCCTCGACGACCGTGGTGGCGCCGGAGTTGCGGACCGCGAAGCGCTCGCCGACCACACCCGAGAGGAACGCCTTGCCGCTGGTGGCGCCGAACAGGATCACGTTGCCCGCGATGATGTTCTGCTCCGCCTTGAAGTTGGCCGGGGCGTTGAGCGACGGGCGCACGACCAGGTGGCCGCCGGAAAGGCCCTTGCCCACATAGTCGTTCGCGTCACCCTGCACGCGCAGCGTGATGCCGGCCGGCACGAAGGCGCCGAAGCTGTTGCCCGCGGAGCCGGTGAAGGTGATGTCGATGGTGTCGTCGGGCAGGCCGACGCCACCGAAGTTCTTCGTCACCTCGTGGCCGAGCATGGTGCCGACGGTGCGGTTCACGTTCGTGATCTTGGTTTCGAACTTGACCCGGGTACCGCGCTCCAGGGCCTCGCGGGCCTGGGTGATCAGCTGCTGATCCAGCGCCTTGTCCAGGCCGTGGTCCTGGGTCTTGGTGCAGCGGCGATCCTGGTACATGAACGCCGTCTCGACATCGTCGAGGATCGGCGACAGGTCCAGCTTGCTGGCCTTCCAGTGATGCTGCTTGGCCTTGGCGGTGTCCAGCATGTCGACCCGGCCGACGGCCTCGTCCAGCGTGCGGAAGCCCAGCGACGCCAGCAGTTCCCGGACCTCTTCGGCGATGTACATGAAGAAGTTCTCGACGAATTCCGGCTTGCCGGTGAAGCGTTCGCGCAGCAGCGGATTCTGCGTCGCGACGCCAACGGGGCAGGTGTCGAGGTGGCAGACCCGCATCATGATGCAGCCGGAGACCACCAGCGGCGCGGTCGCGAAGCCGTACTCCTCCGCACCGAGCAGCGCGGCGATCATGACGTCGCGGCCGGTCTTCATCTGACCGTCGACCTGCACTACGATGCGGTCGCGCAGACCGTTGAGCAGCAGCGTCTGCTGGGTCTCGGCCAGACCGAGCTCCCAGGGACCGCCCGCGTGCTTGAGCGAGGTCAGCGGCGAGGCGCCGGTGCCGCCGTCGTGGCCCGAGATCAGCACCACGTCGGCGTGCGCCTTGGAGACGCCCGCGGCGACGGTGCCGACACCCGGCTCCGCGACAAGTTTCACGTGAATCCGAGCCTGCGGGTTCGCGTTCTTCAGGTCGTGGATCAGCTGGGCCAGATCCTCGATCGAGTAGATGTCGTGGTGCGGCGGCGGCGAGATCAGGCCGACGCCCGGCGTCGAGTGCCGGACCTCGGCGACCCACGGGTACACCTTGTGCGCGGGCAGCTGGCCGCCCTCGCCCGGCTTCGCGCCCTGGGCCATTTTGATCTGGATGTCCGTACAGTTCGACAGGTAGTGCGAGGTCACGCCGAAGCGGCCCGAGGCCACCTGCTTGATCGCGGAGCGGCGCCAATCGCCGTTCTCCTCGACCTCGAAGCGCGCCGGATGCTCGCCGCCCTCACCGGAGTTCGAGCGGCCGCCGAGCCGGTTCATCGCGATCGCGAGGGTCTCGTGCGCCTCCGAGGAGATGGAGCCGTAGCTCATCGCGCCGGTGGAGAACCGCTTCACGATCTCCGAGGCGGGCTCGACCTCGTCGATCGAGATCGGCGCGCGCTCCTTGGTCTTGAACTTGAACAGACCGCGCAGCGAGGCCAAGCGCTCGGACTGGTCGTCGACCAGCTTGGTGTACTCCTTGAAGACCTTGTACTGGCCGGTGCGGGTCGCGTGCTGCAGCTTGAACACGGTGTCCGGGTTGAACAGGTGGTACTCACCCTCGCGCCGCCACTGGTATTCGCCGCCGACCTCGAGCTCGCGGTGCGCGCGCTCGTTGCGGTTCTCCAGGTAGGCCACCCGGTGCCGGGCCGCCACGTCGTCGGCGATCTCGTCCAGGCCGATGCCGCTCAGCGGCGAGTTCAGACCGGTGAAGTACTCGTCGACGAGCTCCTGCGACAGACCGATGACCTGGAACAGCTTGGCGCCGTTGTAGGAGGCCACGGTGGAGATGCCCATCTTGGACATCACCTTCAGCACACCCTTGCCGGCGGCCTTGTTGTAGTTCGCGACCGCCTTGCGGAAGTCGGCGCCGTGATCGCCGGTGCTGCCCGGCATCTCCAGCGCGCCGCGCTCGAGCAGGTCCTCGATGGTCTCGAAGGCCATGTACGGGTTGATCGCGGCCGCGCCGAAGCCGACCAGCATGGCCATGTGGTGCACCTCGCGGGCGTCACCGGCCTCCACGACCAGACCGACCTTGGTGCGGGTGCGCTCGCGCACCAGGTGATGGTGCACCGAGGCGGTGAGCAGCAGCGACGGAATCGGCGCCAGCTTCTCGTTGGACTCGCGATCGGACAGCACGATGATCGCCGCGCCGCCGTCGATGGCCGCCGACACCTGGGTGTTGATGGCCTCGAGCGCCTTGCGCAGGCCCTTGCCACCCTTTTTCACCGGGTACAGGCCGCGCACCACGACCGAGCGCAGCTCGGGGTGCGAGCCGTCGTCGTTGATGTGCACGAGCTTGGCCAGCTCGTCGTTGTCGAGAATCGGGCCTTCGAGCGAGATCTGCTTACAGGACTCCGGGCCCGGGTGCAGCAGGTCGGCCTCGGGGCCGATGGCCCGCTTCAGGCTGGTGACGACCTCTTCGCGGATGGCGTCCAGCGGCGGGTTGGTGACCTGCGCGAACAACTGCGAGAAGTAGTCGAACAGCAGCCGCGGCCGCGAGGACAGCACCGCGATCGGGGTATCGGTGCCCATCGAGCCGAGCGCTTCCATGCCGTTCTTCGCCATCGGCGAGATCAGCAGGTTCAGCTCCTCGGTGGTGTATCCGAAGATCTGCTGGCGGATCAGCACGCGGTCGTGCGACATGTGCACGTGCGGGCGGTCCGGCAGATCGCCGAGCTTGGTGACGCCCTCGGCCAGCCACTCCTCGTAGGGGTGCTCGCTCGCCAGCTGCGTCTTGAACTCGTCATCGCTGATGATGCGGCCCTGGGCGGTGTCGACCAGGAACATCTTGCCGGGCTGCAGGCGGAACTTCTGCACCACCTTGGACGGCTCGATATCGAGCACGCCGACCTCGGAGGCGAGCACGACCAGGCCGTCCTCGGTCACCCAGATGCGGCCGGGGCGCAGGCCGTTGCGGTCCAGCACCGCGCCGACGACGGTGCCGTCGGAGAAGCAGACCGAGGCCGGGCCGTCCCACGGCTCCATCAGGTAGGAGTGGTACTCGTAGAACGCGCGCCGCTGCGGATCCATGTTCTCGCTGCGTTCCCACGCTTCGGGGATCATCATCAGCACGGCGTGCGGCAGGCTGCGCCCGCCCAGGTGCAGCAGTTCGAGCACCTCGTCGAAACGCGCGGTGTCCGAGGCGCCGGGGGTGCAGACCGGGAAGATCTTCTCCAGGCGGTTCTTGCCGGCCGAATCGGTGCCGAAGACATCGGAGTTCAGCAGCGCCTCGCGGGCGCGCATCCAGTTCTCGTTACCGGTGACGGTGTTGATCTCACCGTTGTGCGCGACGCGGCGGAACGGGTGCGCCAGCGGCCAGGACGGGAAGGTGTTGGTGGAGAAGCGGGAGTGCACGATGCCCAGCGCCGACTCGACGCGGTCGTCCTGCAGGTCCAGGTAGAAGGCGCGCAGCTGGGGCGTGGTGAACATGCCCTTGTAGACGAAGGTCTCGCCGGACAGGCTCGGGAAGTACACCGATTCCTTGCCGGTGGAGCCCTCGCCCGCGCCCGCGCGGCCGAGCTCGTGCTCGACCCGCTTGCGGATGACGTAGGCGCGGCGTTCCAGGTCGGCGCCGGCGAGCTGCTCGGCGCTGTCCTTGGGCGAGGCGACGAAGATCTGACGGAAGGTCGGCATGGCGTCGCGGGCCAGCGCGCCCAGCGACGTCTCGTCGATCGGGACCTCACGCCAGCCGAGGACCTCGAGGCCCTCTTCCTTGACGATCTTCTCCACGCCGTAGGCGGCGCGCGCGGCCTCGCGGCGGGCCTGGGGCAGGAAGGCGATACCGGTGGCGTAGGAGCCCTCCGCCGGCAGCTCGAAGTCCACGATGGCGCGGAAGAATCGGTCCGGGACCTGCAGCAGGATGCCCGCACCGTCACCGGAGTTCGGTTCGGCGCCGGCCGCACCACGGTGCTCCAGGTTCAACAGAGCCGTAATAGCCTTATCGACGATGTCGCGGCTGCGGCGGCCGTGCATGTCGACGACGAACGCGACACCGCAGGCGTCGTGCTCGTTCGCCGGGTCATAAAGCCCGATGGGTCCGGGGGACCTGTGGCCAGGAAGTTGCGTCATGCCTCTGCCTTCAAGAAAAGTCGGCCTTCGAAGAGAAAATGGCCTTTCCGTCGAACGCCTACGTCAAGACTGCGCCCGCCGTTCCGGATCCAGCCGCGCTGATGGTCCGGTGTGCAGTCACGTCTCCAGTTGTCCACCCGCATTGGTGTTGGGGTGCTCGGAAGTAACGGAACTCTTACTAGTTCCTAACTTCCTTGCGGGTGTCGCCCGCTACGCTGGGGCACCGGCTGGGTGAACCGTGCGGGCGATAGTGCCGACCAGTTTGTGTTCGGCGTAAGAGCAAACGATAAGTCAGGTCCGGGGCCCAACCAACTTAGGTTTGACTAATAACCAGGTCTAGCTGGGCTTCTTCATTCGGTCCTCCAACTCGTGCGCGTTGTCCAGTGTAAAGCAGCGGGTGCCGCGGGATCGATTCCCGGGCTCGGGGTGTCAACCTGCGCGAACCTGCCGGTCGCCGCCCGCCGGATCCTCGTCGATCCAGCTTCCGACCTGCATCGCAGTGGATTTCCCCGCGCTCTCGATCGACAAACCAAGCAGTGGCGGCTACCTCGCTGCGGCGGCGCGTGAGACATTTCCGACAGAAGGTGTGACGAGCAGCGGAGGCGAATCCGACCGTCCGGACTCTTTCTCATTTTGTGGCTGACAGCACATTTCCAGCTACCGAATTTGGTGGGATTCGCCACAGCTCGCCGGCGACCGCGCGCAACCTCGCAGAGCACCTCCGGCACACCCCGCTCGCGGCCGAATCCGGGACCCGAGCGGCGGCTCCCCGCCCGATTGTGAGGCTGCCCACAACCCCGGCCACGCGCTCGGTGTGTCGCCGGACGGGCTGTCACGCTGTGACAACGAATCTGTGACAGTTTCGCCTGACGCCATAAGAGGATGTGAGATCCCATGACCGTCACCGGCTTGTTCACCTGGCTCGGCGGGGGTCTGCGGTGGGGCGCCCCGGATCGAGCGGACATCCAGCGGCACGAACGCTCTTCCTACGCCGTCACCGGCGCGGTGGTCGCGCTGTTCGCCGTGGTCGCGGGCACGGTTACCGCGCTGGCGCTGGGCGCCGCGGGCTTCTCGCTCGTCGCGCTGGGCTCCGTCGCCCTGGTGGTCACGCTGCTGGCCGGCGCGCTCGGCCGGACGCTGGCCACCGCCCGCCCCGGCGCCGCGCCCGATCAGGGTCGGCAGCTCGCCGCGATCGGCGTCACCGTCCTGGCCGGCGTGCTGCTCGCCGAGCTGGCCGCCACCGTCCTGTTCGGCGGCACCGTCGACCGGCTGGTGGACGAGAAGGCCCAGCGCGGCGTCGCGACCGCGCCCGCCGTGCTGGCCACGGCCGGCGAGTTCGATCGGGCCCGGGCCGACCGCTCCGCACTGGACCAGGCGATCGTCAAAGCGCAGGCCGAGATCGACCGCGCGCTCGTGATCGCGCGGTGCGAGTTCAATCCATCGCCGCAGTGCCCGCCGACCGTGATCACCGGCGTGCCCGGCAACGGACCCGAGACACGCACCGCCAACGCCATGCTCGACGACGCGCGCGCGCAATTGGCCGCGGCCCAGGCCCGGGTGGACACGGCCGACCAGCGCGTCGCCGACACCGCGAAGACCGCCGCCACGGCGCGCTCCACCGCCTTCGCCGACGCCGACCGCGGCCTCGGCGCGCGCTGGCTCGCCGTGCACGACCACGCCTTCGGCAGTGCCGGCGCGCTGCTGCTGTGGCTGCTCACGCTGGTGGCCTTCGTCCTGCTGGCCCTGCTGCCGCTGCTGCTGCGCTGGTGGCGCGGCAGCACTTCCTTCGAACGACGCAACTCCTTCCACACCGTGCAGGACGAGGCCGAGCGCGCCGCCGACACCGCGATCGCGGTGAAGCAGGCCGAGGTGCGCGCCGCGGCCGAAAACCTGCGCGCCGAACAGCAACTCACCGCCGCCCGGCTGGCCGCCGAGGCCGACACCGCCATCGACCGGGAGCGCCAGCGCACCCGCATCGTCGCCGCCATCGGCGGGCTCGAGATCGGCGTCAACGAACCCCTCGGCCCAGCACCGCGACCCGCCGAACTTCCGGCCGGAAAGGACAGCTCCGTGTCTTCCCACCTACCCGCCACCGTCTCGCACCCGCCCGCCGTGCGCGCCACCGAACTCGTGCCGCACCAGGCCCGGGCGGAATCCAGGGGCGGACTGGAACTGCCGATCATCGGCCAGGTTCCGTTCTCCGACACCGCGGCCCGCTTCATCCGCCCGCTGGTGCCCGCCTTCGTCGCGAACGCGTTCGACACCGCCACGCACCCGCTGCGCACCGCCCGCCAGGCGTTCGAAGAGGTCGAGGAGATCACCTTCACCCTGCGCCGCACCCGCAAAGTCACGGTGGACAGCCAGGATTCGCACGCTCCGGCCATGAGCGCCGCGCACACCGGGTACCAGCTCGCGCCCGGCGCACCGCAGGCCCAGCACATCGCGGCGACGGTCGTCGACGCGGATTACTCCCAGGCGCCGCAGTATTCGGCGCTCCCCCAGCCCGAGCCCCCGCAGCGCCCGAGTCTCGATTCGGAGCGGTACGACAAGATTCCGCCCCGCAAGTCGCGCTCACTGCTGGGCCGGCGCGGCCCCCGCGAACTCCCGCCCGCCAACTGATTCCGAGCGCGGGTTTCTAGTCTGCCGAGCGCTTCGTGCGCGCCGACCGCCACACCATCACCGCGGTCAGGAGCAGGATCACCGTGGTGCCGGTCGCCGCCCAGTGCACGCCGGACACGAAGGCCGAGCGGGCCGATTCCAGCAGCTCGGCGGCCGCGGATTCCGGTAGCAGACGGGCGGTTTCGACCGCGCCACCCAGGGACTCGCGAGCCGCGCCCGAGTGCGCGGCCGGGACCGCGGACGCGTCCAAGCCGTTCCGGAACACACCCATGACGACGCTGCCGAGTACCGCGACACCCAGGGCGACACCGGCTTCCAGCGCCGTCTCCGAGATGGCGGCGGCGTTTCCGGCCCGCTCGGCGGGCGCCGAGCTGATGATCAGGTCGGCCGACACCGTGAGCGCCACACCGGCTCCGACGCCGATCAGGGTGAAGCCGAGGACGAACGGCAGCACGCCCGCCGACGGATCGGCGCGCAGTGACCAGAACAGCATCCCGCCCGCGGCGGCCACCAGCAGCGCACCGCACAGCACGTGCACCGGCCGCCAGTAGCGCACCAGCCAGGCCGCGCCCAGCGAACCGGCGATGCTGCCCACCGTGCCCGGGACCAGCAGCAGACCCGCCTCCAACGGCGAGCGGTTCAGGACCAGCTGCAAATACTGCGAGCCGAAGAACAGGACACCGGCCAGCGCGAAGACCGACAGCAGGTTGGTCAGCACGGCCGCCCGGAAGGGCGGGCGGCGGAACAGCGCCAAATCGAGCAGCGGGTCGGCCAGGCGGCGCTGCCTGCGCAGGAACAGCGCGCCGGACAGCACGCCGACGGCGGCCGCGACGACCGCGCCCCACTCGAAGCCGTGCGCCGCCGTTTCCTTGACCGCGTACACGATCGGGATCAGCGCCAGCATGGACAACCCCGCGCTGAACAGATCGAAGCGGCCCGGGTTCGGATCGCGCGACTCCGGCACCAGCAGCGGTGCGAGCACGATGAGCAGCGCCATCACCGGCAGGTTCACCAGGAAGACCGAGCCCCACCAGAAGTGCTCGAGCAGCCAGCCGCCGAGCAGCGGGCCGAGCGCGGAGCCGGAGCCCGCCATCGCGCCCCACACCGAGATGGCGATGGTGCGCTGGCGCGGGTCGGCGAACATGCCGCGGATCAGGCCGAGGGTGGCGGGCATCAGCGTCGCGCCGGCGACGCCCTGCAGCACCCGGGCGGCGATGAGCATTTCCGGGCTGACCGCCCAGGCCGCCAGCGCGGAGGCCAGGCCGAAGCCGGCGGCGCCGACCAGCAGCAGCCGGCGGCGGCCGATGCGGTCGCCGAGGGTGCCCATGGTGATCAGCAGGCCGGCCAGCACGAACGAGTAGACGTCGATGATCCACAGCAGCTGCGGCGTGGTCGGGGCCAGGTCGGCGCTGATGGCGGGAACGGCGAGATCGAGCACCGTCGCGTCCACCGCGATCAGCAGCAGCGCGAGTGCGAGGACGCCGAGACCGGCCCAGGTGCGGGCGGTGGCCCGGGCCGGCGCGGGTGCGCCCGGACCGGGTACGGCGGTGGGTTTGGTGGTCATGATCCTTCTGCTCTCGAGGGGTGAACCGTCCAGCCGGTACAGTAACAGATTTACCGTCCAGACGGTACAGTCGGTGGGCGTGACACCTCGCGACCCCAACGGCACCCGCGACCGCATCCTGGACGCGCTGGAAACGCTGCTCTTGGACAAGGGCATGTCCCAGGTGACTCTGGAGAGCGTCGCCGCCGCGGCCGGCGTCTCCAAGGGCGGCCTGCTCTACCACTTCAAATCCAAGGACGCCCTGCTCGCCGGGTTGGTCCGCCGCCTCGGTGAGCGCGCCGACCAGCAGTTGGAAAACGCCGTCGCCGAGGGCAAATCGGTGGCCGAGTGGTATCTGCAAGCCCCGCACCCGGACGACGCGGACGACGCCCTCGAGATCGCCGTGCAGCGCTCCATGCTCGCCGCCATGCGCACCCTGGACGGCGCGCCGGACGCGGACGAGGTCGACCACGCGCTGGACCAGGTGATGGCGAAATGGCAAGCCGGACTGGACAGCGAGATCGCCGACCCGGTCCAGGCCCAGATCGTCGGCCTGGTCGGCGACGGCGTCTACCTGCGTGCCCTGCTCGGCCTGCCACCCGTCGAGCCCGCGCTGTATCGCGACATCGTCGCCCGCCTGCTCGGGCCGGCGGCCGGTCGCTGACCCGGCGGGTCGCGCCGTTTACCGAGGTGACGGGAGCGGCGCGGACGCTCTAGAGTGGGCCGCGTGTTACCAGCCGACCCGGCCGGTGCCGTCGGGGCGGAAGACGATCCGGCACCAGGGTCAGTAGGACCGACGGTGCCCGTGCGCCCGTTGACCTTCCGTGAACTACTAGACGTACCGTTCGCACTGGTCCAGGCCAATATCGCGGTGCTGGCCGGGCTCGCGGCCGTGGGGCTGGTGCTGGCGGAGCTGTTCGTGCTCGGGTTCACCCTCGTCATCGCGCGGCTGACCGGCGATTCCGACGCCGGAATCCGGTGGGGCGCGATCCTGGCCATGCTGATCGCCGTCTGGGCGCTGCGCTTTCTGCTGCGGGGCACGACCGTCGCGCTCGGGCTGGCCGACGTCGCCGGCCACCGGCTCGGCCGGCGCGCCGCACTGGAACGGCTACGCGCCGTGGTGGTTCCGCTACTGCTGTTCGAACTGCCCTACACCCTGATCTGGACGGTAGTGTTCGGCCTGCTGGCTCTGCTGGTCACGGCCGCACCTTTGCTCGGGCTGACCCTGCTGTCGATGCTCGGCCTGCTGGTGCTTCCGCTCGTCGGGTGGCTGCGGGCCAGGCACTATGTCGCCGTGCCGGTGATCTTCGCCGAGCAGGCCGGCCGCGCCGTCGCCGAAGCCCGCACGAAACTGCTGGTCTCCGGGAAGACCTGGGCGCTGGCCGGTCTGTGGCTGGCCCATCGCGGCCTGCTGTTGCTGATGATGCTGCCCCTGTTCGGCCTGTGGCTGTTCCTCTCCGATTTCTCCGGCACCCGCATGTGGACCGTGGTCGCGCTGACCACCACGATGCTGCTGCTGTTCCTCGCGGTCGGCGAGATCGTGGAGGCGGCGACCCGGGTGGTCTGCTATCTCGATCTGCGCTGCCGCCGTGAGGGTCTCGACATCCGAATCCCCGAGGTGCGATGAGCGACGAACTCGAGTTCTGGCGGGTCACACCCGAAGCGCCCGCGCCGGATATCCCGCCGCTCGGCCCCGCCGCCCAGCACCGGGGCGCGGCCGACGCCGCCGCCGCCGACCTCGACTACGACCGGGCGCTGCGCGAACGTTTCCGGGCCATGGTGCGCGGGCTGGAACAGAACGGCGTGCTCGAGGTCCGGCGCTCGCGCACCGCCGACGAGACGGCCCAGGACACCTCGGGTGCGCTACCGCCCGAGGTGAGCACCGAGATCGAGCCGACGGCACGCAGTTTCGACGAGGTCGTCTACGGCGGCCGCCGCGCCACCGAGGACGAATACCGCCGCCTGGCGCAGGCCGACCGCTACTCCGAGGCCGCGCCCGCACCCAAGCCGGGGCCCGCCGAAGCCGCGCCGGTGGAGGTGAACGCGCGCAAACGCCGCGAGCTACCCGCGGTGCCGAAACTGCTCCGGAACCCGAAATTCTGGGCGATCGTGCTCGCCACGCTCGCGCTGGGGCTGATCCTGTGGGGCGCGCTCAACGCGCTGGGCACACCGCCCGCGCCGAAACCGCCCACCGCACCGGACGTCCCGCCCCCGCCCGACCAGCCCGACGAGGACACCTGCTGGTTCTTCTGCGGTGCCGAGGGCGAGGATTCGATCTTCACCCGGCTGCCGCCGTGGCTGGCGTTCGGCGGATTGCAATTCCTGATCGCCGGCGCCGCGCTGGCCTGGTGGCGCGGCCGCCGCCGGGGCGCGCTGGTCCGGGAGCCGCGCCCGGTCGAGGTCGCGGCCAACGAGCTGCAGGCCGGACAGGCCGCGCTCTATCGCCGTTCCGGCGACCACGAGTACGTCGCCGCCAAACTGCGGGCCGCCACCCTGCGCCGGATCCGCCCGACGCTGGGCGTGCCCGCCGACGCCCGGCCGGATCAGATCATCGCCGCCGTCTGCGCGCGGTCCGGACTCGACCAGCAGGTGGCCGGCACCGCGCTCTACGGGCCCGTGCCCGACACCGACACCCTGCGTATCGTCGCCGCCGTGCTCGATCTGATCGAGGCCGACGAACCACGCGGCACACCAGCCGGCCTCGCCGCCGGACCCAGAGGAGGGGACCGATGACCCAGACCGACGCCACCCACACCCCCACCGCCGCGGAGGCCGCCCAGGCCTTCGCCGCGTTGCGCACCGAGATCGGCAAGGCGGTGGTCGGCAACGATCAGGCCGTCATGTATCTGGTGCTCGCGCTGCTGTGCCGCGGGCACGTGCTGCTCGAGGGTGTGCCCGGTGTCGCGAAGACCCTGCTGGTGCGGGCGCTCGCGACCGCGCTGGATCTGGAGCACTCGCGGGTGCAGTTCACCCCCGACCTGATGCCGGGCGATGTCACCGGTTCGCAGATCTACGACCCGCACTCGGCGGAGTTCACCTTCCGGCACGGCCCGGTGTTCACCAATCTGCTGCTCGCCGACGAGATCAACCGCACGCCCCCGAAGACCCAGTCCTCGCTGCTGGAATCGATGGAGGAGCGCCAGGTTTCGGTAGACGGCAAGCCGCAGCTGCTGCCGGACCCGTTCGTGGTCATCGCCACCCAGAACCCGATCGAGCAGGAGGGCACCTACCCGCTGCCGGAGGCGCAGCTGGACCGGTTCCTGTTCAAGGTCGACATCCAGTTGCCCGGTCGCGACGACGAATTCCGCATCCTGCAGCGGCACGCCGCCGGCTTCGACCCCCGCGATCTGACCGCCGCCGGGCTGCGTCCGGTCGCCGGGCCCGCGCACATCACGGCCGGCCGGGCCGCGATCGCCCAGGTGACGATCAGCCCCGAGGTGCTGGCCTACACGGTCGACCTGTGCCGGGCCACCCGCAACTCCCCCGCCGTGCAGCACGGCGCCTCGACCCGCGGCGCCACCGCCCTGATGGCGGCCGCCCGCGCCTTCGCCTGGTTGAACGGGCGCACGTTCACCACCCCCGACGACGTGAAATACGTTGCCACCGCCGTACTGCGGCACCGGTTGCAGCTGAAGCCGGAAGCCGAGCTGGACGGCGTGACGACCGAGGGCGTGCTCTCGTCGCTGCTGCTGTCGGTCCCGGTCCCGGTGTAGTCGTGGTCGTCACCGGGCGGCTGGCCGCCGTCGCGGCGCTGGGCGCAGTGCTGGTCGCCGCGTTCCTGCACGGCTGGGGCGGCATCATCTTCGTCACCTCGATCCTGGGCTGGCTGCTGCTGATCGACCTGGGCTGGGTGGCGCGGGCGCGCGATCTGACCCTGACCCGGGACCCGCTGACCGTGGTCCGGCTCGATCGCAGCACCGAGGTGGAACTGGTCGTGACCAACACCGGTAACCGCACCGTGCGCGGCTACCTGTGGGACGACTGGCCCGACAGCGCGCGCACCCGAAACCGCCGCCACCGCATCCATTTGGCGCCGAACACACTGGTTCGCCTGCGCACCACGCTCACGCCCACCTACCGCGGCGACCGCGTCGCGGGTCCGGTGACGCTGCGGCTGCTCGGCCCACTCGGGTTGGCGGGCCGTCAGACTCGCCACGTCGTGCCCGCGCGGGTGCGCGCCCTGCCGCCGTTCCGCAGTGAACGACTGATGCGTTCGAAGGTGAAGCGGCTACAGCATCTGGAAGGCCGCAACGTCGCGAACACCCGCGGCCAGGGCACCGAATTCGATTCGTTCCGTGAGTATGTCGCCGGCGACGACGTGCGCTCCATCGATTGGCGCGCTACCGCCCGCGCCACCGACGTGCTGGTGCGCACCTGGCGGCCCGAACGCAACCGGCACGTGATGATGCTGCTCGACACCGGCCGCATCAGCGCCGGCCGGGTCGGCGCGGGCACCCGCCTGGACGCGAGCATCGAGGCGGCACTACTGCTCGGCGGCCTCGCCGGGGCCGCGGGCGACACCGTCGATCTCCTCGCCTACGACCGCCGGGTGCGCGCCGAAGTGCGCGGAATCGGCGGCAGCCGACTGCAACTCAAACTGATGCACGCGCTGGCCGGGGTGACCCCGGCCCTGCTGGACACCGACGCCCCCGGCCTGGTCCGCGCCGTCATCCAACGCGCCCGTCGCCGCAGCCTGGTCGTCTGGTTCACCACCCTGGACGGCGCGGCCGTCGAGGAAAACCTGCTGCCGGTGCTGCCGGTCCTCGCCGTACGGCACCGCGTCCTGATCGTCTCGGTCACCGACCCCGACATCGCCGCGGCCGCCACCCGCCGCGACCACCTGGCCGATCTCTATACCGCGGCCGCCGCCGAATCGGTGCTCGCCGAACGGGCCTTGGTGCAGGAGTCGCTGCGCCGCATGGGCATCGCGGTCGTCTCCGCGCCGCCGGACCGGCTGCCCGGAGCGCTCGCGGACGAGTACCTGGAACTCAAGCAGTCCGGCACGATGTAGCGACCGCTTCCCGCACACGGGGAACTGATTCCAGTTAGATTCGCGGGCAGGACTTCAGCCGCGGGGGCGCGGACCCGGTTCGGGTAGCACTGCGGTGGATCGACCCCGAGGGGACCGACAATGCGTGGATTGCTCCGGCGCTCACCGAAATCAGTGCTGTTCGCCGCCGCCCTCGCGGCCGTGTGGACCACCGCGAGCGCACCCGCCCAGGCCGACTACCCCGTGGACTACAACTTCTTCTCCGGCATCCCCGCTGAATTGACCAACCCCGGCGGCTCGCTGCCCGGCGCGAACGACTGGTCCTGCCGCCCCACCGCGGTCCACCCGGATCCCGTTGTCCTGCTGCACGGCTCGGGCGGCGGCGGCCAAACCAACTGGGGCGTCTACGCGCCACTGCTCGCCAACGAGGGCTACTGCGTCTACAGCCTCACCTACGGCGCGCTCCCCGCCCCGTGGCCGCTCGACTCGATCGGCGCCCAGCGCCCGATCCCCGAAAGCGCGGCCCAGGTCGGCGCTTTCATCGATCGCGTCCGCGCCGCGACCGGCGCCGACCGCGTCGACATCGTCGGCCACTCCCGCGGCAACGCCGTCGGCAATTACTACATCAACAATCTCGGCGGCGCCGGCAAGGTCGACACCTTCGTCGCCCTCGCGCCCCGCTGGCTGCGCGGCACCGAATGGCTCCCCGAATCCGGCGGCGGCTACAACCCGACAGTCACCTACACCAACATCCTCACCCGCTACGACGAGATCATCGTGCCGTACACCGTCGGCCAGGCCCCCGGACCCAACGCCACCACCATCGTCGTCCAGGACGGCTGCGAATCCGACCTCTCCGAACATCTCGGCATCGCCGGCAGCCCCCGGGCCGCCGCCTTCGCCCTCAACGCCCTCGACCCGGCCAACCCCCGACCGGTCCCCTGCGAACTGATCCCACCCTTCACCGGCTAGCGCCGTCGGCGCGGTCTAGCCCGTGCGGACCAGGCTGGGGCCCTTGGGGGTGAGGGCGCGACGCTGGCGTTCGGCGATGATCGCGCCGAGGATTTGGACCGGCGGGTAATCCGGTGGGGGTGGCACGCGCAGGCGGGTGCAGACGGCGTCGACCAGGTGGTAGCCCAGGGCGGATTGCGCGGCGGGGGTGAGGGTTTTGAGGCGGGTCAGGTATTGACGCACCGCGAGGGCCAGGTCCTCCGGGATACCGGTGAGGTCGAGCTGGGTGACCCAGCCGGCCAGCCAGACCGGCGGCACGGCCAGGGCGGGGCGGGGCATCGGCTGCTGGGCGTGCACGACGACCGTGCCCGCGAGCACGTCGCCGACCCGGCGCGCGTTCGGGGAGCAGATCGAGGAGACGACGGCGATCACGCCGAAACCGCCCAGGATCCAGAAGTCGACGATGACGCCGGTCAGGCCGCGAGTGAGGGCGTGCCGGAAGTCGATGGGGCCGCCGTCGGTGCGCACCACCCGCAGGCCGACGGTGAGCTTGCCGAGCGTGCGGCCCCGGGTCAGGGTTTCGCAGGCGACCGGGTAGCCGACCAGGACACCGACGACGGTCAGCAGGATCAGGGCGGCAGCCCAGGCGTCGTCGGCGTCGAGCTCGGTGAGGGTGATGCCGACCGCGATCAAGGCGATGGTGGCAAGCATGAACTGGACCAGCACGTCGATGAGGAACGCGGTGGCCCTGGTGGGGATCCGGGCGATCGGCAGCTCTAGCGAGACTGCTTCGCCGGTAGTGAATTCAGCCATGTGACTAGCATTCTTCCCATCGGCGGTATGGGAGGCAACCGAAATGGACGTGGACGCCTACAGCGTCATGCATCGACGGTCGTGGGACCGCCTCGATTTTCTGTCCCGGCGGGGCAAACTCACCGGCGCGGAGGCGGAGGAGCTGGTAGCGCTGTATCGGCGCACCTCCCAGCAGCTGGCCCGATTGCAGTCGCACAGTCCGGAGCCCGAACTCATCGCCGGGCTCAGCGCGGTGCTCACGCGGGCCCGCGGCAAGGTGCTCGGCACCAGGTCCGGCGCGTGGGGGGAATTCGGCCGGTTCTGGACGCAGGTCTTCCCGGCGGCGGTGTACCGGACCTGGGTGTGGTGGGCGACCGTGGGCGCGCTGTTCGTGCTGCTGTCGGCGGGCCTGGCGGAGTGGGTGCGCGGGTCCGGCGCGGCCCGAGAGCTGTTCGGCATTCCGCCGGATAATTCCGAGATCACCGCGCCCGGTGGCGCGTTCGAGACCTATTACACCGAGCATCCGAACGACGCGTTCGCCGCGCAGGTCTGGACGAACAACGCGTGGGTGACGGCGATCTGCCTGTTCACCGGCGTGCTGATCCTGCCGGTGCTCTACATGCTGGTGATGAACGCGGTGAATATCGGCATCACCGGCGGGCTGATGGCCGAGGCGGGGCGGCTGGACGCGTTCTTCGGCTACATCCTGCCGCACGGAATGCTGGAGTTGACCGCGATTTTCGTGGCCGGCGGCGCGGGCCTGAAGCTGGGCTGGACGCTGATCGATCCGGGCCGGCTGAGCCGGTTGGAGGCGGTGGCCAGGCAGGGCCGGGCCACCGCGACGATCGCGCTCGGTCTGGTGGCGGTGCTGTTCGTGTCCGGCCTGCTGGAGGGTTTCGTGACGCCGAGCACGCTGCCCGCCCCGATGCGGATCGGCATCGGCTTGCTCGCGGAGGTGCTGTTCCTGCTGTATGTCTTCGTCCTCGGCCGCCGGGCAGCACTCGGAGCAACCGGCGATCGGACTGTGCACAGTCTCGAAAATCCGTGGCAGACAACGCCGAGCACACGATGAGTGGAACGGGTCCGCAAACGCGGTAGCAACGCCTGATCCAGCGTGGTTTCGGAACCCCCCATTTGAGTTCCGCTGGCCGCAGCGAGTCCAGCTCAGCTGCGGCCAGCGTTGGCATTAACTCTACACAATCGTTACCCCTACGCAACCCCCTGCACGGGTGTCAAGCGTATTTAGCAGCTCTCCAGCAAACCCTAGTGACCGCACGGTTTTTCATACCCCCAGCTAATCCATGGCTCCGCACCGGAGACGCCGCGGCGGGCTCTGTATAGAGCGCTTTACTGGATACGAAAATCGATTGCGCGGAGCGGAACCAAACGCAACAATCGTTGCCAGATCCATTTGCCCGGAGGCATCCCGGCGCGCCGCGAACTCACCCTGAGGCTCTCCACCTGCAACTTCAGGGTTGCCCGGCCGATAACCAGTGCACCGAACCAAAGAAAGCAACTCCAGGTTTGTTTATTGGGCTATTCGCAGTATGTCCGCCTAGAGTTTCGCCCCTAGGCATACTCCGGACAGCTACTACCCGACGATAACCAGTTACAGAAAGACTGCGGCCCCGCCTGCGCCATCCGGCCCGAACAGCAGCACAACCGCAACCCCGCACACCGGTGTGATCTTCGCCTCAGCCGAGTTTCCGGAACCGGCGCACGGACATATCTCCGAGTTCGGACGGACCCCGATTTCGGCCCGGGAACCGCCGCCGTGACCAGCACGGCCAGCACCGAGCCACCTTCCTTGTGGACAACCCGGCGAGCCCCGCATCTCGCGCACCGCACGGCGCTCGATCCACAGTTCAACGTTCAACTGTGCACAGTTGCGCCGATCTTCCCCTCGACTGCCGAAACCGGGTCCCATCAGCGCGGGAGCCGCTACGCGGCACAGTTGCGCCACTCGGATGTGCACACCCTGTGCAGCACAGCGGCTTTCACTCCCCACCCCGAACCACGCCGCCACAGCCTGCGCAAACACCGTTCGCACACAAGTGTTATCCACAATTCGACCCCAGATATCCACAGGCTCGCGTACATCGGGCGAACGGCGCAAACACGACTACGCCGACGCTGCGGGCGGGCCGGAAATTCAGCGTTTCACCGGCCGTCGGCGCGCCTGTCCCCGGCAGCGCGCGCTACCAGCGCTTTCGGTGTGGCACAGCCGAATTCCACAGGTCATCCCCAGATATCCACAGCCTGGGCGCGAAAGTTCAGCTGATACGCAGGATTCCGGTGATCGTGCCCTGCAGCACCCGCCCACCCGTCGCGAGCAATGCCGAGGTCTGCAGCGGATCGTCGACGATGGTGCCGGGCAGCGGCCGATCCGAAAGCACCGCGCCCGTCTCGGGATCCAGCACGGTGAAGGCGTAACCATCCAGCGGCGTAGTGGTATCCGGGCCCACCCGGCTGACGGTGTAGAGATTGCCGTCGGCGGTGGACAGATGCGGCACCGCCGCGCTGCGCACCGTGTTCTCCCACACCGTGTGGCAACCGTTTTCGTCCACGTCCACCCGCGTCATCCCGCCGGTGAACGGCGCGGTCGCGGGCACCGCCGGTCCCGCGCCCTCCGGCACGGCGGGATAGGGATAGCCATAGGTGCTCGCCACGAACACCGAGCGCCCGACCCCGATCGGCGAATTCTCGCTGCCCGCACCGCCCTTGGTGAGGACCGGGCGCGAGCACACCAGTTCACCGCTGCCGGAACGGAACACCAGCAGCCGCACCTGATCGTCGGCGTTGTCGACGATGGTCAGATAATCGGCGCCGTTGGTCGGGCCGAAATATGTAGGCGTCGAACCGGTCCCCCAGCTGAGCTGCCCGGGCTTGCGCGCCGAGCCTCGCGCATAGTCCGCGCGCCAGCGGATTTCGGGCCCGCCGTTCGCGCCGGCGCGCAACTCGTAGAGCGCGTGCGTCGTCGCGACCGCGACCGCCCCGTTCGGCGCCGCCGAAATGCTGTTTGCCACTTGCTCGCCCGCGGGCAGCCCGAGGGTTGCCGGCGCACCGGACGGCGGCACCAGCCCGACCACGCCCTTGCCGGTGGCGAACCAGACATTGCCCGACCAATCGGGCACCAGCCCGGTCACGTTGTCGCCCACCGGAATTACGCCGGACAGATCTACGGTGGAGTCGACCGACAAGCGCCAGCGCCCGGATTCGCGGCTATGCCCTATTCGCACCAGTTTTCGGTCGCCGTCCACGGCCACCAGCCGATCGGCGTTGTCCAGGTACGCGTAAACCCCGCCGAGCAGACTGCCTTTCGCCAATTCCAAGGAAGCCAGCGAGGTACCGATCGGGCCGTCGCTCGCCGGATCGAGCAGATGCACCGTCGGCTTCTGCCCGAGGATCGCGGTGCACAGCGCCACCGCCAGCCCGTCCGCACCCTGCAAGATGGTCGGGCAGGCCGAAGCCAGCGGGTAGGCCGCCACCGAGATCGATCCCGCGCCCGGCCCGGCGAGCGGCGTCGCGTCCGAGGAACCCGCGTCGCCGTGCATGGTCGAGGTGCCCACCGGGCCCAGATGCGGGTTCGGCGGCGCCAGCGGCCCCCAGTCGGCGGCCTGGGCCGCGCCGGACGGCGCGAGCGCCAGCGCACAGGCGGCGAGCAGGACAAACGGGGTGCGCATACGGTCAGCTTTCGAGTTCGGGTGCGAGGCGTCGGTGCCGATCCAACCCGACCGGCGCCGTCGGCAACAGTATTTGAACCATCAGCGGTTCAATTCGTCCAAGCCGGACCACGGCGCTCTCCCTACGATGAACCCATGCCCGGAATGCGCGCCAAAGTCCTGTCCACCCTCGCCGGCCAGCTCGGCAATCCGCACGGTGTACTCGGCAAGGGCGTCGCCCTGGTGCTCAATCGCGGCAACCGGGGTCTGATCGAAGCCGCCGCCGGCGCGGCAACCGGCGCGACCGTCGCCGACATCGGGTTCGGCGGCGGCGTCGGGCTGGAGCTGCTGCTCGCCCGGCCCGCGGCGGACGGCGTCGTGCACGGCGTGGAGATCTCGCCGGACATGCTGGCCCGGGCCCGCGCGCGCTTCGCCCGCGCGATCGAAGCCGGACGCCTGCGCCTCGACGCGGGATCGCTGACCGCCCTGCCGTTCACCGACGACAGCCTGGACGCCGCGATCACGGTCAACACCATCTACTTCCTGCCCGATCTGGATGCCGCCTGCGCCGAGCTGGCGCGCGTCGTGCGCCCCGGCGGCAAGCTGGTGATCGGCATCGGCGATCCGGACGCGATGACCAAGATGCCGTTCACCGCCTACGGTTTCACGCTCCGTCCGGTCGCCGAGGTGAGCGCCGCGCTGGAACGCGCGGGCTGCACCGTGACACACCAGCAGCTCCCGGGCCGGCCGATCCCCGCGCATCTGCTGGTGGCCACGCCGCGGTGAGCTACATGGCCGCGCCGCCGTCGACCCGGATCTCGCAGCCGGTCATATAGCGGCCGTCGTCGGAGGCGACCATGGCGACCACACCCGCGATGTCGTCCGGGTTGCCGAGCGCGCCCTCGTTGAGCCAGCCGGTCAGGCGGGTGAACAGTTTCCAGTCCGCGCCGTCGGGCTGATCCAGGATGGACTTGGTGGTGATCCCGCTGGTGATGCCGGCGGGCAGGATGTTGACCGCGCGCAGCCCCTGCTTGGCGTATTCCAGCGCGATGGCGTGGGTGAACGCGTTGACCCCGCCCTTGGAGGCCGCGTAGGCCGCGAGATAGGGCGCGGCGTTGGTGGCCGCGGTCGAGGACAGGTTCACCACGACGCCGTGCCCGGAGTCCAGCAGCGCGGGCAGCGCGGCCTGCGTCATCAGGAAGGTGCCGGTCAGGTTGACGGTGATGACCTGGTTCCAGGCGTCCAGCGGCATCTCGTGCGTGCGCGCGGGCTTGAGGATGCCGGCCGCGTTCACCAGCACATCGAGCCCACCGAGGAATTCGAGCGCTTCGGCGATACCCGCGGCGGCCGACTCGGGATCGGCGATGTTCACCCGGACGGTCCGCAGCCGCTCGGCCGCGTCGCCCGCTTTCTCGGCGGTGGTCTGCAGGCCGGCCTCGTCGATGTCGGCGGCGATCAGCTGCGCCCCCTCGTCGAGCAGCCGCAGGGCGATGCCCTGCCCGATCCCCGAACCGGCTCCGGTCACCACTACACGACGGCCTTCATATCTACGCATGCCCCAAACTAGAACAGGTTCTCATGTCGGGGCAACGGTTTGCGCGGAAGCGGCCGGATCGGGCCGGCGCGGACTCATCGAGACGGAAATCACTATCACGGATCCGGCGGGGACGGGCGCGCCACGCCCGGCGGCACGTTCGACACCCAAAATGACGAAGAACTGATGCCGAAAAGAGAAGAGGCCCACACTCATCGAGTGTGGGCCTCTCATCTGGTGGGCGAAGGGGGACTTGAACCCCCACGTCCCGAAGGACACTGGCACCTGAAGCCAGCGCGTCTGCCATTCCGCCACTCGCCCGAGCGACTGGAAGAACTTATCACGGGTGTGTCTCGGAAACGAAATCACCTGGTCAGCGATACCGTTGATGACTCCTGGTGACAGTGGGAACCCACCGCGGTTCTCAGGAGTTACAGGTGTGGACGATCGTGGATATCATGCAATGAACGTGGTCGACACACGACACGCCATACGCGCGTGTCGTTGTTATGAAATGGGCTATGACTCGGGGAAGACGTTCGACGAAGGGAGGCCGGGGATGGGCATCGTTTCGCGATTCGAAGCTCGCTTGCGAGGCACCGTCGACGACGCGTTCGCTCGTGCCTTCGGCGGCAATGTCGTACCCAAGGAGGTGGAGGCGGCGCTGCAGCGCGAAGCTTCCGAGCACATCGAGGACGTGGGCGGCGGACATCTGCTGGCGCCGAACAATTATGTGATCACCATCAACTCCTCCGATCACGGCAAACTCGACGCCGATCACACCCTCACCACCCGTGCGTTCGCCAAACATCTCCAGGACTACATCCGCGATCAGGGGTGGCAGACCTACGGCGAAGTACACGTAGCGTTCGAGGCATCACCTACGCTGCACACCGGACAGTTCAGGGCACGCGGCCGGGTCGATCCCGACGCCGGCAGCGGAGCTACACCGGCTCACCGCCCGGAACCCTCGCCACAACGACCTGCAAACCCGCAACCAGGAGCTGGCCCCATGACGCAGAACTCTGGCTACGACCCGAGCCGTGAGCCCGCGGAGTCCGATCCACGCAATCGCGGGTACGCACCGCCGCCGGCGGGGCGGCCCAACCCGCCCAACGGCGCCTACCGCGACGAGTACCGCGCGCCCTACGAGGGCGCCGAGGGCTACCGCGCGCCCGAGGGTGGTCAGCAGGGTTACGGCGAATACCAGAACGGCTACGACTACCAGCAGGGCGGCCAGGCCGCGGCCGGTTACCAGGCGCCGGGTGGGTACCAGGCCCCGGGCGGTTACGAGGAGCCCGGCTACGGCCAGGGCGCGGCCCCCGGGTACGGCCAGCAAGGTTATGGCGAACAGGGTTACGGGCAGGCCCCTGCCGGTTACCAGGAGCCGGCCTACGGCCAGCCGGGTTACGGCCAGCAGCAGCCGGGCTACGGGCAGCCGGGCTACGGGCAGGCGCCCGGCTACGGCGAACCGGGCTACCAGGAGCCGGCTTACGGCCAGCCCGGCTACGGCCAGCAGCAGGGCTATGGCCAGCAGGGATATGCCGAACCCGGCTACGGCGAACAGGGTTACGCCGAGGAGCAGGGCGGCTACGGCCAGGCCTACTCGCAACCGGGCGGCTACGGCGCACAGGCCGGGTACGCCCAGCCCGCGCCGTATTCCGGTGCGGCACCGGCGGGTTCGGGCTATTCGGCCACCCTGCAGCTGGATGACGGCAGCGGCCGCACCTACCAGCTACGAGAGGGCAGCAACATCATCGGCCGGGGCCAGGACGCGCATTTCCGCCTCCCCGACACCGGTGTTTCGCGCCGCCACATCGAGGTGCGCTGGGACGGTCAGACCGCGATGCTGTCCGATCTCGGGTCCACCAACGGCACCCTGGTCAACGGCTCCCCGGTACAGGACTGGCAGCTCGCCGACGGCGATGTCATCCGCGCCGGGCACTCCGAGATCCTGATCCGAATCGTCTGATCCCGTAAGCTCGCGTCCAGGTCATGACATGACGTGTGCTGAACATGGCGAACAGCGGTTCTGCGGTCGTATCGTGATCGAAATCGACTGACGGCCCTATGATGCTGCCAACGCGCGGCACCGTCATGGGGCCGGGCAAGACCAGCAGCCGGGTGGGGGCGAACCTGCACCTCCCCGGCACCGACAGACATCACGGTCGAACAGGAGGTGGAACGCCGTGCAGGGATTGATCCTGCAGTTGACCCGAGCGGGGTTCCTCTTGCTGTTGTGGCTGTTCGTGTGGGCGGTTCTGCGAACCTTGCGCAGCGACATCTACGCGGCCTCCGGCATTCGGATCCAGCCCAGGGCCGCACGCGGTTCCGCGGTGCTGCCGTCCTTCAGCCGCGGCCAGAAGGGCGCCAAATATCTTGTGGTGACTCAAGGTTCACTCGCCGGCACGCGCATCACGCTCGGCACCCAACCGGTGCTGCTCGGGCGCGCGGATGATTCCACGCTGGTACTCACCGATGATTACGCCTCCACCCGGCATGCGCGACTTTCCCCGCGTGGTGACGACTGGTACGTCGAAGACCTCGGCTCGACCAATGGCACCTATCTCGACCGCGCGAAAGTCACCACCGCCGTCCGTGTTCCGCTCGGCACTCCGGTTCGTGTCGGCAAGACAGTGATCGAGCTCCGATCGTGACACTTGTTCTCCGCTACGCAGCGCGTAGCGACCGCGGCCTCGTGCGAGGCAACAACGAAGATTCCGTCTACGCGGGCGCCAGACTGCTCGCACTGGCCGACGGCATGGGCGGCCACGCCGCCGGTGAAGTCGCCTCCCAATTGATGATCGCCGCCCTGGCCCATCTCGACGACGACGAGCCGGGCACCGATCTCCTCGGCAAGCTCGACCACGCGATCCACGAGGGCAACGGCGCGATCGCCGACCAGGTCGAGGAAGAGCCCGAGCTCGACGGCATGGGCACCACGCTCACCGCGATCCTGTTCGCCGGCAACAAACTCGGCCTCGCCCACATCGGCGACTCCCGCGCCTATCTGCTGCGCGGCGGCGAGCTGGCCCAGATCACCCGCGACGACACCTTCGTGCAGTCCCTGGTGGACGAGGGCCGGATTACCCCCGAGCAGGCGCACACCCATCCGCAGCGCTCACTGATCATGCGCGCGCTCACCGGCAACGAGATCGAGCCGACGCTGATCATGCGGGAGGCCCGCGCGGGCGACCGCTATCTGCTCTGCTCGGACGGTCTGTCCGATGTGGTGAGCGACGAGACCATCGCGAACACCCTGCGCGAGGGCAGCACCGACGAATGCGCCGACCGGCTCATCGAATTGGCGCTGCGCAGCGGCGGCCCGGACAACGTCACGGTAGTCGTCGCCGACGTCATCGATCTCGATTACGGGCAGAGTCATCCGATCGTGGCGGGCGCCGCCTCCGGTCAGGACGAGGACACCCCGCCCCCGAACACCGCCGCCGGGCGGGCCGCCGCGATGCGCCCCCCGCGCGCCGCGCCGCCGCGCCGGGCCAGTGCCGCTCCGGAACCGGAGCCGCCGGCCAAATCGCACAAGCTGCGCTGGATCCTGCTGTCGCTGGGCCTGGTGCTCGCGGTCGGCGTCGGCCTGCTGGTCGGCTACAAGATGGTGCGCAACAACTACTACGTCGCCGCCGACGGTGGCAAAGTGGTGATCATGCGCGGACTTCCGGGTTCGGTGCTCGGCTATTCGATCCACGAGGTCGACACCATCGGCTGCGTGACCAAGAACGGTGAGCTCACCGTGCTGAAGACGGGCACCACCCTGCCCGCCGGCTGCCGGGCCCTCGAGGTCGAGGATCTCACCCAGACCGGGCGCAACCAGGTCAACCAGGGTCTGCCGCCCGGTTCGCTGAACGAGGCCGAGAGCCAGATGCGGCGCCTGGCCTCCCAGCAGCTGCTGCCGGTGTGCACGCCCAAGGAATCGGTGCCGCAGCCCGGCGTCGTCCCGTCGGGCGATCCCAGCGCGACACCCACGCCGAACCCGGCGCCCACCACCGGCCCGGTTCCGGTGCCGCCGCCGGGCGAGCCGACTCCTGGAGACACCCGGGGTACCGACCTCAAGACACCGACGAAGGTGGAGCCCACCGCGCCGACGTCCACGTCGGCGACCCCCCAGACGCCGGGGGAGAACTGCCGGGTGACGGACTGATGTCCGCACCGGCACCGCCGTCCGCTGGGGCCTACCCCAGTCCGCCCGGCGGCTTCGCGCCCGCGCCGCCGCCGTCTACCCGGCGCAACGTCGAACTGATGCTGCTGGGTTTCGCGGCCGTGCTGACGACGGTGTCGCTGTTCCTGGTGGAAGCGAGCCAGGAGCAGTCCGTCACCTGGGACATCGCCAAGTACGGCGCGGCCTACCTGGCCCTGTTCGGCGTTGCCCACCTCGCGGTGCGCCGCTTCGCCCCCTTCGCCGACCCGCTGCTGCTCCCGATTGTCGCGGTGCTCAACGGCATCGGGCTGGTGCTGATCCATCGCCTGGATCTCGGGGCAGCGCAGAACGCCCGCTACAACTCGTGGACCATCCCCTCCCCCGACGCCAGCCCGCAGATCATGTGGACCGCGCTCGGCACGATCGGCTTCATCGCGGTGCTCGCCATCCTGCGCGACTACCGCACGCTGGCCCGCTACAGCTACACCCTGGGCCTGATCGGCCTTGTCGCCCTGATGATTCCGGCGCTGCTGCCCAGCGCGTACTCCGAGACCAACGGCGCCAAGATCTGGATCCGGCTGCCCGGTTTCAGCGTGCAGCCCGGCGAGTTCTCCAAGATCCTGCTGATCATCTTCTTCGCCTCGGTGCTGGTCGCCAAGCGTGATCTGTTCACCACCGCCGGTCGGCACATGCTGGGCATGGAGTTCCCGCGCGCCCGCGACCTCGGGCCGATCCTGGCGGTGTGGATCGTCTGCATCGGCGTGCTGGTGCTGGAAAAGGATCTCGGCACCTCGCTGCTGATCTTCTCCACCGTGCTGGTGATGCTCTACATCGCCACCGAGCGGGTCGGCTGGCTGATCATCGGCGGCGGGCTGCTCGCGATCGGATTCGTCTTCGCCTACAACGCCTTCGGCCACGTCCAGGTGCGCGTGCACACCTGGCTGGATCCGTTCTCGGACTACAACAACACCGGCTACCAGATCTCGCAGTCGATGTTCGGCCTGGCCACCGGCGGTCTGGCGGGCACCGGCCTGGGCAACGGACGGCCCAACCAGGTCCCGTTCGCCAAGACCGACTTCATCGTCACCACCATCGGTGAGGAACTCGGCCTGATCGGCCTGACCGCGGTGCTGATGCTGTTCCTGATGTTCGTGGTGCGCGGCCTGCGCACCGCGCTGGCCGTGCGCGACAGCTTCGGCAAGCTGCTCGCGGCCGGCCTGGCGTTCACCATGGCGATCCAGCTGTTCGTGGTTGTCGGCGGTGTCACCAAGCTGATTCCGCTCACCGGTCTCACCACGCCCTTCATGTCCTACGGCGGTTCCTCGCTGCTGGCCAACTACCTGCTGCTGGCACTGCTGATCAAGATCTCCGACGCGGCTCGCGCGCCGGCGCCGGGCCGCAAGAAAGAACCCGCGGCTCCCCTGGCCGAGGCGCCGACCGAGATGATCCGTAAGGATGCGAGGCCGCAGGAATGAACACTCCCCTACGGCGGGTCGCGGTCGCGGTGATGCTGATGATCGTCGCGCTGCTGATCAACGCCACCTACGTGCAGGTGTCCATCGGTCCCTTCGGCAAGGCCGACAGCCTGCGCCACGATCCGCGCAACTCCCGGGTGCTGCTCGACGAGTACTCGCGCCAGCGCGGCCAGATCTCGGCCAGCGGCACCGTGCTGGCCAGCTCGGTCGCCACCGACGACCGCTACAAGTACCTGCGCACCTACCCGACCGATCCGGACGCCTACGCCCCGATCACCGGTTTCTACTCGATGCAGTACGGCAGCAACGGCCTGGAGAAGGCCGAGGATTCGGTGCTCAACGGCTCGGACAGCCAGCTGTTCGGCCGCCGGCTGATCGACATGATCTCCGGCCGGGATCCGCGCGGCGCGAACGTGCTGACCACGCTGAACCCGGCGATGCAGCAGGTCGCCTACGACCAGCTGACCGCCAAGGGCTACACCGGTTCGGTGGTCGCCATCGAGCCGAGCACCGGCAAGATCCTGACCATGGTCTCCACCCCCAGCTACGACCCGAACCTGCTGTCCGGGCACGACGGGGCCAAGGGCACCCAGGCCTGGGAGGAACTGAGCGGGGACAAGTCCAAGCCGATGCTCAATCGCGCTGTCTCCCAGACCTACCCGCCCGGGTCCACCTTCAAGGTGGTGACCACCGCCGCGGCCCTCTCGGACGGCGTCGCGACACCGGAGGACCAGTTCACCGCCGCGAGCCAGATCGAACTGCCCGGCACCAAGACCACGCTGGAGAACTACAACGGCTCGCACTGCGGCGGCGGCAACACCGCCTCGCTCTACGACGCGTTCCGGTTGTCCTGCAACACCGCCTTCGCCGAACTCAGCCAGAAGATCGGCGCGTCCAACCTCAAGGACGCGGCCGCCGCGTTCGGCGTCGGCCCGAGCCGCGGGATCCCGATCCCGGTCGCCGAGTCCACCGTCGGCTCGATCCCGGACAACGCCGCGCTCGCGCAGAGCAGCATCGGCCAGCGCGACGTCGCGCTGACCCCGCTGGAGAACGCGGTGATCGCGGCGACCGTCGCCAACGGCGGCGTGCGGATGGAGCCCTACCTGGTGGATTCGCTGCAGGCGCCGGACCTGAGCGAGTTGTCCAAGACCAAGCCGGTCTCGGTCGGCCAGGCCGTCAGCGCCCCGGTCGCCTCCCAGCTGACCAGCATGATGATCGCCTCGGAGCAGAACACCGCGGGCGGTCAGCAGAACCGTGGCTACACCATCGCGTCCAAGACCGGAACCGCCGAACACGGCGACAATCCGCGCAATACGCCGCCCCACGCCTGGTATATCGCCTTTGCCCCGGCCCAGAATCCGACCATCGCCATCGCGGTGATCGTCGAGAACGGCGGCGATCGGGCGCTGGCCGCGACCGGCGGTTCCGTGGCCGCGCCGGTCGCGCGGGCGGTCCTGGACGCCGGTCTGCGAGGGGGCTGAACGATATGACTGTGCGAGTGAATGTACGGAGTCCCCGATGCTGAACAACGGCGCGTTGATCGCCGACCGCTACCGCCTGCAACGGCTCATCGCCACGGGCGGAATGGGTCAGGTCTGGGAGGCTCTGGACACCCGGCTGGACCGCCGGGTCGCGGTGAAGGTGCTCAAAGCCGAGTTCTCGGCCGATCCCACTTTCCGGCAACGGTTCCGCACCGAGGCCAGGACCACCGCCCAGCTGAATCATCCCGGCATCGCCGGGATCTACGACTACGGCGAGACCTACGACCCGTCCGCGGGTGAAACCGCCTACCTGGTCATGGAATTGGTCCAGGGCGAGCCGCTGAACACGGTGCTGAACCGGCTCGGCCGGCTCTCGGTGGTGCAGGGCCTGGACATGCTGGAGCAGACCGGGCGCGCGCTCGAGGTGGCGCACGCCGCGGGCGTCGTGCACCGTGACGTGAAGCCGGGCAACATCCTGGTGACGCCGACCGGTCAGATCAAGATCACCGACTTCGGCATCGCCAAGGCCGTGGACGCGTCCCCGGTCACCAAGACCGGCATGGTGATGGGCACCGCCCAGTACATCGCGCCGGAGCAGGCCGTCGGAGAGGACGCGACCTCCGCCAGCGACGTGTACTCCCTCGGTATCGTCGGCTACGAGGCGCTGGCGGGCCAGCGCCCGTTCAGCGGCGACGGCGCCATCACCGTCGCGATGAAGCACGTGCGCGAGACGCCGCCGCCGATGCCCGACGATCTGCCGGCCAACGTGCATCAGCTCATCGAGATCACCATGCGCAAGGACCCGAACCAGCGCTACGCCAGCGGCGGCGAGTTCGCCGACGCGGTGGCCGCCGTGCGCGCGGGTCATCGTCCGCCGGAACCGAAGGGCGCCACCGCGTCTCCCGGCACCGGTCCGTTCACCGAGGGCGCCACCCGGGTGCTGCCGCCCGGCCCGACGGTCATCCTGCCCGCGCCGCAGCAGGACGGCCCGACCGTCCCCTACAACAACGGCGGCGCCGCGGGCACCTACGGTGCGCCCGCCACCGCGATGAACCCCGGCTCGACGCCGCCACCGTCGCCGAAGCCCGACGGGCTCAACAACACCCAGAAATGGCTGATCGGCCTAGGTATCGGCGCGGTGCTGCTCGGCGGCGCCGCGACCTGGCTGGCTTTCGGCGGCGACACCAATCCGTCCCCGGACCGTCCCGCCGTCACCACCACCCAGCTGCCGCCGACCACGACGAAGCAGCCGGTCACCACGACGCAGGCGCCGGCGCCGCCACCGCCGCCGGTCACCACCACGACCACGGTCCCGCCGACGACCACCACGGTGCCGCCGACCACGACGACCGAGCCGCCGACGACCACCACGGAACCGCCGACGACGACCAAACCTCCGACGACGACACCGGTTCCGAGCACCACCAAGACCGGCAAGACGACCACGACCACCCGGCCCCCGTACTTCCCCACGCTCGACTTACCATTTCCGGATAGTCCCGGTGCTCGCGGTCCCTCGTCCACTCGTAGCGCGCCTACTCCTTCGCAAGGACAACCATGACGACCCCGAAGAATCTCGGTTCTCGCTACGAACTCGGCGAGATCATCGGATTCGGCGGTATGTCCGAGGTGCACAAGGCCCGTGACCTGCGGCTGAGCCGCGATGTCGCGATCAAGGTCTTGCGTGCGGACCTCGCGCGCGACCCCACGTTCTACCTGCGCTTCAAGCGCGAGGCGCAGAACGCGGCCGCCCTGAATCATCCGGCCATCGTCGCGGTGTACGACACCGGCGAGGCCGAGGTGGACGGCGGCCCGCTGCCCTACATCGTGATGGAGTACGTCGACGGCGACACGCTGCGCGATCTGGTGCGCGGCGACGGCCCGATGGCTCCGCGCCGCGCCATGGAGGTCGTCGCCGACGTCTGCGCCGCACTGGATTTCAGCCACAAGGCCGGCATCGTGCACCGCGATATGAAGCCCGCCAACATCATGATCAACCGTGCGGGCGCGGTGAAGGTGATGGACTTCGGCATCGCGCGCGCGCTCGCCGACAGCTCCAACCCGATGACTCAGACCGCGGCCGTAATCGGTACCGCGCAATATCTTTCGCCCGAGCAGGCGCGCGGTGAGACCGTCGACGCCCGCTCGGACGTGTACTCGGTCGGCTGCGTGCTGTTCGAGATCCTCACCGGCGAACCGCCTTTCACCGGCGACTCGCCGGTCGCGGTGGCCTATCAGCATGTCCGCGAGGATCCGCGGTTGCCCTCGCACGTGCACTCCGGAGTGCCGCGCGAGCTCGACTCGGTGATTCTCAAGGCGATGAGCAAGAACCCGGCCAACCGGTATCAGACCGCGGCCGAGATGCGCGCCGATCTGATCCGCGTCCTGGGCGGGCAGCGCCCGAGCGCGCCGATGGTGATGACCGATGAGGACCGCACCACCGTCTTCGGCAACGACGAACCCGCACCGCGCGCCTACCGCACCGTCGAGCGCACCGACGACACGGCCGAGCAGGAGGCGACCGATCCCGGCGCTTCGCGGCGCACCTGGATCGCCGTCGGCGCCGCGGCCGCGGTCGCGGTGGCGTTCGCGCTGTTCTGGGTGCTGATCGGTCCCGGAAGCCAGCCGGATCAGGTTGCCGTGCCGGACCTTTCGAACAAAACCCAGCCGCAGGCCAAGGATTCGCTGCAGAAGCTCGGCTTCACCGTCGCGGTGGAGCAGAAGCCGGACAGCAAGATCGCCCAGGGCAATGTGATCGCCACTCAGCCGCTGGGTGGTTCCCGCATCGACGAGGGCAGCACCGTCACCCTGGTGGTGTCCACCGGACCGCAACAGGTACAGGTGCCGCGGCTGGACGGGATGACCCAGGAGCAGGCCGAGCAGGTGCTCAATTCCCAAGGCCTGCGCATAGATCCGAACGTGCTGCGCAAGCCGTCCAGCCAGCAGGAGAAGGACAAGGTCATCGGGACCGAACCGTCCGCGGGGTTGAAGGTCGATCTCGACCAGGCCATCATCGTCACCCTCGGCGACGGCCCGGAGAAGGTCCGGGTGCCCTCGGTGGTCGGCCAGGACATCAGCGTGGCCCAGCCGAACCTGGAGGGCAGCGCCGGTTTCAAGGTCAACATCGAGGAGGTGGCGTCCTCGAAGCCCAAGGGTGAGGTCATCGGCACCACCCCGTCCGGCGGCACCCAGGCCGACAAGGGCTCCACGGTGACCGTGCAGATCTCCAGCGGCGAGATCACCATGCCCAGCGTGACCGGCATGACCCCGTCGCAGGCCGTGGAGGTGCTGCGCTCCAAGGGCTGGACCGGCAGCACCAGCCAGATCGTCCAGCAGCCGCAGGGCACCTTCGACACGGGCAGTGTCGGGCGGATCCTCGGCCAATCTCCGGCAACCGGTTCTCCGCTGGCCAAGACCGCGACAATCACCATTTCGGTCGGCGTTCTCGGCCCGCCGTGACCGTCAACAGCTACTTTCTGGAAAACTCAGTCTTCGCTCAGTGATCGACGGGAGAATGGGGCTGCTCATCCGAATGCGTCCACGCAACAGGAGGTAGCCCCATGACCACTGCCCGCGACATCATGCGCCCCGGAGCGCACTGGATATCCACCGAGGACACTCTCGGCAAAGCCGCCCGGCTGATGGCCGAGCTCGGCGTCGGATGCCTGATCGTCTCCGACGACAACAAGCGCATGCGCGGCATCATCACCGATCGCGACATCGTCGTGAAGTGCGTCGCCCAGGGCAAGTCGCCCGGTGCCACCCTGGCCGGCGACCTCTGCGAGGCCACCCCGCGCTGGGTCCCGGCCGACGCCGACGTCGAAGAGGTGCTCGACGAGATGGAAGGGCACCGCATCAAGCGGGTCCCCGTCATCGACGACGAGAAGAAACTCGTCGGCATGATCAGCGAGGCCGACCTGGCCAAGCACCTCGACGACAATCAGCTCGGCGAGTGGGTGAACTCCATCTACGGCCGCCCGTAGCGCTAGGTCAGGTCGAGGTGCCGGTTCATCGCCATGGCCGCCTCCGCGAGATCGGCCAGTTCCACCACCTCGACCCCCGCCTGCCGTAACCGCTCCACGCCCACGCAGTTGGTCACGAACGTCGTCGGCTCGCGCCACGCGATGACCACCCGTGGAATCCCCGCGCGCAGAATCCGTTCCGTGCACGGCGCCCGGCCGGCGCTGGCGCGCTGCGAACACGGTTCGAGCGTGCTGTAGATGGTCGCGCGGGCCAGCCGCGGATCCGCGTCGCCCAGTTTGTCCAGCGCCGACTCCTCGGCATGCACCTTCGCGTCGGTCTCCCGGGAAAAACCCGTCGCGATCTCCGCGCCGTCCGCCACGATCACGGCACCGACCGAGAACGCGGTCGGGCTCGGCGGGCACTCGCGCGCGAGTTCGATGGCCCGGCGCATGAATCGGTAATCGTCGTCCGGGCGCAGGTAGCGCAGCACGGCCATGTCGCCGACCTGCGTGACTCCGGCCAGGCGCAAACGGCGGTGCGGCGCATCGGGATACGCGGCGGGCCCGAGGAAGCGAGGGGCGGCCGGATCGCCGACGAGCAGGGGTGCGACGGCCAAGTGCAGTTCGTCGGCCAAGTCGGCGGCGAGGAACTCGGTGTGCATGCCGGTGCCGCCCTCGACCATCAGCCGGGTTGTTCCGCGCCGGCCGAGATCATCGAGCAGAGCCGCGAAATCGACCGTGCCGCCGAGACTCACGACCTCCGCCAGCCCGGACAGCCGGTCGCCGAGCCGGGCCGCACCGGCATCGGTGGTGTAGACGAGCTTGGCGCCGCCGTGGTGCCAGAATCGCCAGGCCGGGTCCAATTCGCCACCGGCCGTGACGGTCACCTTCAGCGGATACTCCGGCCGGCCGGCGGCGACCCGGGCGGCGCGGCGTTCCGGACTGTTCACCAGCAGGCGCGGATTGTCGCGGCGCAGGGTTTCCGCGCCGACCAGGATGGCGTCGGATTCGGCGCGGACCGCGTCGACGCGATCGAAGTCCGCGGCATCGGAAAGCGTCAGGCGATCGGGACTCGCGTCGTCGATGTAGCCGTCGATGCTGACCGCGACCGAGAGCACCACATGGGGGCGCAGGCTCACTGCGTCACCAACGCGGCGACCTCCGATTCGAGCATCTCGACCAGGCCCTCGGCGGGGCGCTCGCCGCACACCTCGAGCCAGTTCGCGAGCATGCGGTGCCCGCCCTGGGTGAGCACCGATTCCGGGTGGAACTGCACGCCGTGGATGGGCAGGTCGCGGTGGCGCACGGCCATCACGATGCCGGATTCGGTGCGGCCGGTGACCTCGAGCTCGGCGGGCAGCGTCTCCTCGGGCACCGTGAGCGAGTGGTAGCGGGTGGCGGTGAAGGGGTCGGGCAGCCCGCCCAGCACGCCCTTGCCGCTGTGGAACACCAGCGAGGTCTTGCCGTGCAGCAGCTCCGGCGCCCGGGTGACGGTGGCGCCGAACGCCTCGCCGATCGCCTGGTGGCCCAGGCACACGCCGAGCAGCGGGGTCGCGGACCGGGCGCAGGCGTGTACGAGCGGGATGCTGGCGCCCGCGCGGTCCGGCGAGCCGGGGCCGGGGCTGATCAGAATGCCGTCGTACGCGGCGGCTACGGCGTCGACATCGGCGAGCTGCGGATCGTCGTTGCGCCAGACCACGGCCTCGGCTCCGAGCTGGCCGAGGTACTGCACCAGGTTGAAGACGAAGCTGTCGTAGTTGTCGACGACGAGAACGCGCATGAGGTCGAGGTTACTGGTTACGTGGCACGGTGCCTATTTCTATTACCAGGTGAGATAGCCTGGACACACACCGGAGGGCGTCCGAGCCGCGCCCGGATCGGTCCTGGCTGGGCCCGGTACCGGTACCGACCTGCACGCCGAACACGAGGACGTCATGCCGAAGTCGAAGGTCCGTAAGAAGACCGACTACACGATCAACCCCGCCAGCCGGACCCCGGTCAAGATCAAGGGTGGTCCATCGCCGGTCTGGTACGTGGCGATCATGCTGGGCTTCATGGTGGCCGGGCTGGTCTGGTTGCTGGTCTACTACCTGGCGGCCGAGAAGATCACCTGGATGAACGATCTCAACGCCTGGAACTTCCTGATCGGTTTCGGCCTCATGGTGGTCGGCCTGATCATGACCATGCGCTGGCGCTGAGCCCCTCGAGCTGCCGGATTTAACCGGATAACAGACATGTCATTCATCCCCACCTGTGGATAAAGGTGGGGACAACTCGAGAGGGAACCGGCCGCATGGAACCGGAATCTTCGATTCCGCAGCCGACGGAATCCACTCTGACCTGGGCTACTCCTAAGCCGATGCTGATCGCGGTCACCGTGGGCGGCGTGCTGCTCGCGGGTGCCGCCGTACTGAGCCGCGACGGCGCCAGCCGCCTGCTGATCGGCCTCGCCGCCACCGGGCTGCTGGGCCTGGCCCTGCTCGGTTTCCGGCAACGACCGCGCCTGGCCATCCGGCCCGGCCCGGAACCGCGCCTGCTGGTGCGGTCGATGTTCGGCGCCGCGGAGTACGGCCGCGACCAGATCCAGCGCGCCCGCATCGTGAGCTATCGCCGGCTCGGCCGCAAGATGCCGATGCTGGAGATCGATGTCGACGACGCGGGCACCGAGCGCCTGCTCATCTTCGGACGCTGGGATCTCGGCGCCGGCCCGGAAGACGTGTTCGACGCCCTGGTCGAACACGGCCTCGCCAGCCTGGCCTGAATTACCAACGTTTCACGTGAAGCAAAACCGCTGAGTCAGCCGAGCGCGATCGCCCGCGCCGCGATGATCGCCAGCGCGATCAGCCCGATCGCGGCGATGCTCGCCCAGCCGATACTGCGTGCCGCCTCCTGTGTCTTGGCGCCCAGCCGTTCCGGCAGGAACAGCACACCGAGCGCCGCCAGCGTGCCCGCGACCAGCCCGCCGAGGTGACCGGCGATCGACAGGTGCGGGATGGAGAAGCTGATGAACAGGTTGATGCCGATCAGGATGAACATCTGATTGGCGTTCTGCCGCAGGCGCAGCAGCAGCACCGTGATCGCGCCGAACAGCCCGTACACCGCGCCGGAGGCACCGGCGGTCGCCTCCAGCGACCCCTGGAAAACCATGCACGCGGCGGACCCCGCGAGCAGCGAGACCAGGTAGATCGCGAAGAAACGCAGCCGGCCCAGCGGCGGCTCCAGACTGCGGCCGATGATCCAGAGCGCGAACATGTTCAGCGCCAGATGGATCGGGCCGTAGTGCAGGAACCCCGAGCCGAGCACCCGGATCCACTCGCCGTGCGACACCATTGCCGGCACCAGCACCCAGTCGTAGAACAGGCGCGAGGTGAAGAAGTTCGTGCCGCCCTGGGCGTTGTCCACCAGATTCTTGGACTGCCACGCGGTGATCGCGTACACGGCCACGTTCACCGCGATCAGCGCATAGGTGACGTACGGGACCGCGGCCTTGCCGGCCACGGCGCCCGCGACGGTGCGGACCTGCCGGGTCTGACTCTGCCCCTCGCGCACACAGTCGACGCAGTGCTGCCCGACCGCGGCGGGCTGCAGACACTCGGGGCAGGCGGGCTGCCCGCAGCGCGTACACGCCAGTCCGGTGGGGCGATCGGGATGGCGGACGCACATCGGTGCGGGCGGCTGCGGGTTCATAGCTTCACTCGGTATCGAGGGTGATCTTGGAGATGACGACCGGCTCCTTGGGGCGGTCGTTGCGATCCGTGGGTGTGGTCGCGATGGCGTCGACCACCTTGCGCGAATCCGGATCGATGACCTCACCGTAGATGGTGTGCTTGCGATTCAGATGCGGCTGCGGGGTGAGCGTGATGAAGAACTGCGACCCGTTGGTGCCCGGCCCCGCGTTCGCCATCGCCAGCAGGTAGCCGCGGTCGAAGCGCAGTTCCGGGTGGAATTCGTCGCCGAACTCGAAGCCGGGGCCGCCGCGACCGGTACCGGTCGGGTCGCCGCCCTGGATCATGAATCCGTCCATCACCCGGTGGAAGACCGCGCCGTCGTAGAACGGGCCGGTGCTGCCGCCGCTCGCGTTCTGCGTGGTGTACTGCGCCGAACCATCCGCGAGGCCGAGGAAGTTCCGCACTGTCTTCGGCGCGTGGTTGCCGAATAGCGCGATCTTGATATCGCCGTGGTTGGTATGCAGCGTCGCGCTCGCAGTCTGAATCGGTGAGGTCACGCCGCCATGTTAGTCGCGGGCGGAGCATGCGCCGCCGAACCGGGTTCTCGACGCGTCGCCCGATCCGCCCCGGTCACCTGCCGTTACTGCGGTATTTCGCTGGTTGTGCCAGAGTGGTCGAATGACCTTGGGGCGCCAGCTTGTATCCGCACGTTCTCGTAACCGGCTCGTTGCCGCGGTCGTCGTCGCGCTGGCCGGAGCCGTTGCCTGGTTGCTGCGCAGCCGGCGGCCGCAGCCGCCCGCGGTGGCCCCGGAGCCGCCGCGGATCGGTTATTCGCGCAACGGCTCGCCGCAGCCGGTCAGCGTCGACGGCAGCGGCGGGGCGTAGCCCCGACCCCGGAAACGACACCGCGCCGGCCCCTGGGAGCCGGCGCGGCGGAAACGTTCGAGCTCAGCGGCTTACGGCGCTCTTGTACTGCCGCATCGCCAGCGGCACGAAGATCACCAAGATGACCACCACCCAGATCAGCGAGGTAGCCACCGGGTGCTGGATGGACCAGGCCTGCGACTCCGGCGGCATCATCGGATCGGTGTTGCCGAACAGGTTGCGAGTGGCCTGGGTCAGCGCCGACACCGGGTTCCACTCGGCGAAGACCCGCAGCACCTGCGGCAGGTTCTCCAGCGGCACAAAGGTGTTGGCCAGGAAGGTGAGCGGGAACATCACCATGAAGCTGGCGTTGTTGAACACCTCCGGCGCGCGGACCAGCAGGCCGACCACGGCCATGATCCAGGAGATCGCGTAGGCGAACAGCAGCAACAGCACGTAGGCCAGGACCGCGTCCAGGATGGAACCGCGGATCCGCCAGCCGACCAGGTAGCCCGTCAGCGACATCACCGTCAGGCTCACCACGTTGATGACGACGTCGCTGATCGTGCGCCCGAACAGCACCGCGGACGGCGCCATCGGCAGGGACCGGAAGCGGTCGATGATGCCCTTCTGCATATCCTCGGCCAGGCCCGCGCCGGTGAAGGAGGCGCCGAAGACCACGGTCTGGGCGAAGATGCCCGCGATCAGGAATTCCCGGTAGCCGCCCTCCATCCCCGGCACCGCGATCGCGTTGCCGAAGACATAGGCGAACAGCAGCACGAACATGATCGGCGACATGGTCGAGAAGATCAGCACGTCGGGCACGCGCTTGATCTTGATGACATTGCGCTTCGCGATGGTCAGGCTGTCGTTGACCAGATAGGACAGGCGCTGGCCCAGGCCGGGCTGCTCCGGTACGGCGAACGCGGGAGCGGCATCCTTCTGCAAATCGGTCATCGGACCGTTCCTTCCGGCTCGAGCTGGGCGGCCGCACCGTTGCCGTTGACGTAATCCTCGGCCTCGTGCCCGGTGAGGGTCAGGAAGACATCGTCGAGCGAGGGCCGGCGCAAGCCGACATCGTTGATGTGGACATCGTTGGACCCGAGCAGCCCGATCGCGTCGACCAGCGCCTGCGACCCGTTGCTGACCGGGACGATGATCCGGCGCAAGCCCGGTTCGATGTGGATCTCGCCGTCCGCCAGGCCTTTCAGCACCTGCTCGGCGATGCCCAGCTTCGCGGGATCACCGACGGTGAGTTCGATGCGGTCGCCACCGACCAGTGTCTTGAGCTCGTCGGCGGTGCCGCGCGCGATCACCTTGCCGTGGTCGATCACCGCGATGGAATCGGCCAGGCGATCGGCCTCCTCCATGTACTGGGTGGTGAGCAGCAGCGTGGTGCCACCGGCGACCAGCTCCTCGATGACATCCCAGAGGTCGAGCCGGGCCCGCGGATCCAGGCCGGTGGTCGGCTCGTCCAGAAACAGCACCGGCGGATTGGCGACGAGCGCGCCCGCCAGGTCGAGCCGGCGGCGCATACCGCCGGAGTAACCCTTGACCGGGCGGTCGGCCGCATCGCTGAGCCGGAAACGTTCCAGCAGCTCACGGGCGCGCTCCTTACTGCGCTGCACGCCCATGTGATACAGCCGGCCCACCATTTCGAGGTTCTCGAAACCGGTGAGGTACTCGTCGACCGCGGCGTACTGACCCGACGCCCCGATCCGCGAGCGCAGCGCCTGGGGATTGCGCAGCACGTCGATGCCGGCGACCGTGGCGCGGCCCTCGTCCGGAATGAGCAAGGTGGTGAACACGCGGACGGTGGTCGTCTTGCCGGCGCCGTTCGGGCCGAGCAGGGCGGTGACGGTGCCCTCGGGCACCGAGAGATCGAGTCCGTCGAGGGCGATCAACTGGCCGTAACGCTTGACCAGACCCTCGGCGACTATTGCGTCGGGCATGACTCTCCTGAGGTTCGTGAAACTCGCGAAATGGGCTGATCAATACCCGTGCAAGTATTGCCCTGGGTACCGACAATTTCACCCCTTGAATCGGGTGCGCCGGTCGCGTCGGAGACGTCGAAGGCCGCATCCCGGTCCAGGCGGTGCTCGGGGGTACCGGAACGGGATGCGACCGATCCGATCCTCGCGCACACCACCCCCGCGGGTCGTGCGTAGCCGGCTACCCGAATCATGTGGTCATGCTCGCATCAGGGTCCGACAGGTTCGCTCCCCCGACATGCCCGAGCCCCGGATGACACGCGACAAATACGACAGAATCCGGACCAACGCGCCACACCCAATCCCGCTGCGGGACAGGCAGCGACCGGTCTGCATGTTTGCCGAGAACCGGCAGAGTTCCAGCTGAACGGGGATTATGGCGCGGAAATTTCCTGGGAGACAACGGTTTTGGCTAACAATCAGCCGATGCTCTACCGGCGCCGGAGAACCCGGCCACGGTGGGGGAAACCCGGCCGCGCCGACCTAGGTATGTCGACCCCTGAAAAACTACGAAAGTGGCGATCCCCACGCACACACAAACCGAAATCATCGCGTAGGATCATTCTCGTCGGCCCCTCCCCCCCGGGCCGACCCTACGCGGGCCTCGGCTAACTCCCCCCCTTCGCCGAGGCCCGCTCCCCATTTTCAGGGCAGGTTTTCCCGCCTCATTCCGCCGCTGCGGCGACCCGGCGCCAAGCCGTTTCCAGCCGTTTCGCCCGCACCCGCCCCGCGGTCGCCAGCAGCGCGCGATCCCGCTCCCACCGGTCCCGGGTCACCGCGTCGGTCTGCTGCCACAGCGGTTCCGACTGCTCCAGCAGCCGCGCGAATTCCGCGAAGATCCCGCCCAGCGCGATGTGCACGCCGGGCGAATCGGGCCGGTCCAGATCCAGGCCCCGCACCATCGCCACCGCCGCCAGCAAGCGCTGTAATTCCGGCTGCGGCCAACCGGCCGTCCGTCCCACCCGCACCAGCCACCCCAGCGTCGCGGCGAGCACGTGCACGTCCTCGACGGTCCGGAACGGTTTCAGGAAGTCCGCGTAGCCGTCCCCCGGCAGCGGCCGCGCCACCGCGTCCTCGAAAAGCACTGTGGCGTGCGGGATCTCCGGCGCCATCGGCAGCGGCGGCCGGTTCGTCACCGTCACCCCCGGTTGCCCGGCCTCGACCAGGACCGCGCGCAGCTGATGCCGGCCGTCGACGACCGCACCCGTCGCGGCCACCACCACCAACCAGCGCGCGTACTCCCCGATCGTCGTGAAGGTCTTGGTACCGCGCACGATCCAGCCGTCGCCGGCCGGCTCCAGCACGGTCCGGATCGCCGCGGGATGCGCCCCGCCCTCCTCGGTCGCCGACACCGCGATCAACTCCGCGCCGGCCACCTCGGGCAACAGCTGCCGCAGCGCCTCCTGATACCCGGACAGGAACGCGAAACCCAGCCGATCGGCCGCGAATCCGCCCGCGATCGCGCGGTCCACCGGCGACCGGAACGGCTCGGTGAGCGCCGCGTGCCGAGCCCACGCCTGGTCCAGATCGGCCGGCGCGGCCTCGGCGATCGGTGCGGTCAGCAGGTACTCGAGCACATCGTTCACTCCTGCACGGTAACCCGCGTTCCGGCCGGGACCGGCCGCTGCGCCGGTGTCCAGATGCGGCTGCGCAGATCCCGGCCGCGAATCACCTGGATCCGGAACGGCTCCAGGCGCATGATGTGCAGCTTCGGATCGGCGGGTGAACTCCAGAACTGACCGAGCGGGTAGCCCGCGCCCGGCGGGCTGGTCCGGGAGTACAGGTCCCAGACCCGTTGCCGGACAGTCATCTCGTCGTCCCAGGCGGCGGTCGCGTCGATCGCCACCGAGTCGTTGCGCCGATCCCAGTAGGAGAAGCTCACATGCGGGTTGCGCGCGATATGCGCCGCCTTCACCGGTGTCTTGTAGGTGGCCAGCCAGCCGACCGGACGCCCGTCGACGTTCTCCCAGATCGGGATCAGCACCCGGGTCCGCGGCCGGTCCTTGCTGTCCACCGTCACCATCGTGGCGTAGACGATCCGGCCGACGTAGGCGTCGAACTCCGACTCCAGCTCCGCGAACTCCGTCACTTTCCTGCTCATGGCCGTGCCCTTCCATGAAGGTTCTTCTCTAGCGTGTCGGTTACTTCTTGTAACTGAGCCCATCATGCGTCACTATTAGTAACCATGGAAGAAGGCACTTACGAGTCCCTCGGTTACTGCGGGGATACCGGCGATTACACCGCCCGGCAGTGGGACACCCGCGAAGACTGCGAGGTCCGCCAGATCCTGGACCGTATCGCCGACAAGTGGTCCCTGCTCGCCATCGCGCTGCTCGCCGGCCGCACCATGCGCTTCACCGAACTGCGCCGCGAGATCGACGGCATCAGCCAGCGCATGCTCACCCGCACCCTGCGGCACCTCGAACGCGACGGCCTGGTCCGGCGCACGGTGTATCCGGTGGTGCCGCCGCGGGTCGACTACGAACTCACCCCGCTCGGTGCCGGCCTGCACCACACCATTCAAGCCCTGGTGAGCTGGACCGAATCGCATCAGCGCGAGATCGCCTCCGCCCGCGACGCCTACGACCGCGCCGAGGCGGCGGCTCTGGTGTAAGCCACCGCAAATCGCCGGAGACCTCCGGGAATCCGCGCCTCCCATGGGTGAAACTGGGGCATTGTCCACCGCCCCGGGAGGAGCCTGACCTGTGAAGCAGCCGGATCCGGCGCGCAAACAGGCCCTGTTCGACGCCGAAGCCCGCATCTCCTGGGTGCTGGCCGGACTGGCCGGGCTGATCGGCGCCGCCGCGTTCATGCACACCGCCGGCTACTTCGTCACGTTCATGACCGGCAATACCGAACGTGCCGTCCTCGGCTATTTCCATGAGGAGAGCGATATGGCCGCCGCCGCGGCCGCGCTGCTGGCCGCCTTCCTCTCCGGTGTCGTCGTCGCGTCCTGGTGCCGGCGGCACTTCTGGGAGGGGCACCCGCACGGCCCCACCCTGCTCACCACCGTCAGCCTCGCCGTGGCCGCGCTCACCGACCTGTACCTGGTCAGCCACGACGACGACGGAACCACGATCGCCTTCGTCCCCATCCTGTTCGTGGCCTTCGGCGTCGGCGCGCTGAACACCTCCTTCGTCAAGGACGGTGAGGTGTCGATCCCACTCAGCTACGTCACCGGCACGGTCGTGAAAATGGGCCAGGGCATCGAACGCCACCTCAGCGGCGGCGACTACGCCGACTGGCTCAACTACTTCCTGCTCTACACCGCCTTCGCCCTCGGCGCCCTCATCGGCGGGCTGCTCAGCCTGGCCGTCCCCGGCTGGGCCATGCTCATCGCCGCGTTCCTGGTCTGCCTGCTCACCACCGGCTACACCTACCTGCACCTGGACCGGCACGGCCCGCTCGAGGACGCCTGATGTGCCAGTACTGCGGTTGCCGCGACATCCCGCTGATCAAGGAGTTCATCGCCGAACACGAGGCGGTGTACAACCTTTCGGGCGAGATCGAGCGCGCCCTGGAACGCGGCGATATCGCCGCCGCGCGACAGCAGCTGGCCGAGATCGAACGAAAGCTGCGCGAACACTGGGCCGGCGAGGAACAAGGCCTGTTCGCGGTGATGCGCGACGACCCCGACTGCGCCGACTACATCGAAGCGCTGGAATCCGAGCACCGCGAAATGACCGTCGCCCTCACCGCCGACATCACCACCCCCGCGGGCCGCGACCAGATCCTCGCCTCACTCGCCACCCTCTGGCCGCACATCGAAAAGGAAGAAGACGGCCTCTTCCCGATGTCCCTGACCACCCTGTCCGGCGACCAATGGGACGCCGCCATCGACGCCTGGGAACGCGTCCACCACCGCCGCGTCCCCCGCTGACCCCTACGAGTCGTCCCGCAGGGTCATCACAAACCCCACCCCGGCAACCCCAATAACCACGACGTACCCGATCACCCGCAACGGCTGCGTCGGCAAATCGTGAACCCAAAGCCCGCCCACCAGCGCCCCCAGCATGAGCAAAGCACCGTAGAGCACCGTCCGCTTCCGACTCTCCATCACCGAAGTCAATCCGAGCGCGGACGCCAGCCGCCCTATCCACCCGGCGTGTCCCGCGCTCGGGATCAGGCGCGATGCCTCGTAACACTCGAAACCGAGACCGCGATCACATCGCGACATCCAACCTCGAGAGCATGGGGGAACACTTTGACCGGTCCGCAGTACCCGCAGCAGCCCTACGGTCAACAGCCCTACGGTCAACAGCCGGGATACCCGCCGCAGCCGCCGAAAAAGTCGAACACGAAATGGATCGTGCTCGGCGTCGTCGCCGTCGTCCTGCTCTGCGGATTCGGCGGATGCGTTGCCATCCTCGGCAAGGCGGGTGAAGAAGTAAGCAAATCCATCGACGCCGCGGTCAGCTCGATCTCGGCTGCGCCGACCGCACCCGATGTGCCGGCCTCGCCCGGCGCATCGATCCCGCCACTGACGCCGGGTACCTCGAGCGCCAAGGGCAAGAGCATCACTTACGAGATCGTGTCGGATGCCGGCGAACTCAACTCAGTGACCTACTTCGACGGCAATTCTGAACTGAAACAGGAAACCAGCGCGACCGCGCCGTGGTCGAAGTCATTCACAAACTCCTCGACCGTCGCGCTCATCAGTCTGGGCGCGCAGACGAACGGGTCATCGGTGACGTGCCGGATCACCGTCGACGGCAAGGTCGCTGACGAGCAGACCGCAACCGGCAAGTACGCCGTGGTGAACTGCACCGCCCCCGCGTTCTGACGGCCCTGTTCATGCAAAGGGGCGGGTCAGAAAGTGATAACACTCTCTGACCCGCCCCGATCGCTGTGGAGCCTAGGGGAATCGAACCCCTAACCCCTGCCTTGCAAAGGCAGTGCTCTGCCAATTGAGCTAAGGCCCCTCGACGCCCGAAACGGTACCTGCCGAGCGTTTGCCGCGTCAAACAAGCCCGTGCCGGGCGAACTGCCAGGTGGGTGGCGGAAGTCAGCGGTTGGTGACCTCGTGCCACAGATCGGCGTCGTCGCGCTTGCGCAGCTTGCTGATTCCGATGAGAACGGCGACCGCAATTCCAACTGTGAGAAGAAGTTTCATGACCCCAGCGTACTTCACACCGCGCGCGGGCCCCGGTAACGAGAAACGGCCCATGCGTTGCGCATGAGCCGTAAATCTTGGAGATGAGGGTGGGCCTAGGAGGACTTGAACCTCCGACCTCTTCGTTATCAGCGAAGCGCTCTAACCGCCTGAGCTATAGGCCCGTATCGACCCTGTGGTGTAGTACCCGAGCCGAGGACAAAGATTACCCGACACCACCGGGTACAACCAAAACGGCTGGTCAGAAGCATATTCTTCGGCGTTTCGGAAACGGCGAACGGCCGGTGCGAATCCGCACCGGCCGTCCTGGAACCGGGTTTTCTAGTCGGGGTCGGCCAGGGTGACCTGGATACCGCCGACGAGGTCGCAGCACTGGTTGTAGATGAACGTGCCCACCGTGCCCAGCGCGGTGAACAGCACCACGTTGATCAGCCCGACGACGCCGGCGTAGCCGAAGACCGTGCCCGCGTCGATCAGACCCGCCGACCCGCTGTCCTGGGACACCATGTCGGTGAAGGTGTTGTTCAACCGCTCCCAGACGCCCATGCCCTCGAGCACGATGTAGAGCAGGCCGACGGCCAGCATCCACACGAAGAACAGCGCCACGCTGATCACCAGCGAGATCTTCAGCGTCGACCACGGGTCGATGCGGCGGATCTGCACGGTGGCGCGCAGCGGCTCACCGGCGGCGGCCGCCGCGACCGCGACCGGCGCCGCGGGCGAGACCGGGTGATACTGCGGCAGCGAGGAGGCCGCAGCGGATTCCTGCGGCGGCAGCGGATGCCGGATGTCGGACAGGTCGGGCATGTCCTTGATCAGTTCCGGCCGCGCGATGCTGCGGGTAGGCCCGTCGATACCAACGGATTTCACCATCGCCGCTTCCTTGCGCGCGGCTTTGGCGGCGAGGTCGGCGGTGGTGCGAGCGTTGGTGACGCCGCCGTTCAGGCCGCCCGCGGGCCGCCCGGTGACGGGCGCCTGGCCCGGCCGATACAGATTGGACTGCGGTTCGCGCTGCGGCAGTTGGGACCAGCCGTCCTGATACGGCGATTGCCCGCCGCCGGACTGCTCGGCCGGCTCACCCTTCCCCTCGGCGCCGGAGTTCTGCTCCGGCGCCTTGGACGCGAATTCGCTGTGCTGATCCGGATTTTCGTTCGACTGCCCACCTTCGCCCGAGGTGACCGGCCGGGAAATCGGCCGCGGCGGAATCGGGGACGGTGAGATCCGTTCGGTCACACCGTTCGTGTGCTGCCGCTCGTCATTCGGCTGATTCGGAGTGGTCAATGGGAATCCTTAGATCCGTTCGTTGCCGCCGCTGGTGGATTACTCGGAACCGGTGCTGTCATCGCCGGCGATCTGATCGGGCTCGTCGGCGTTGCGCGCGATAGCAAGCAACGTATCCCCATCCGCGAGGTTCATCAATCGCACGCCCTTGGTCTGTCGTCCAGCCTTACGAACCTGCTTGGCCGCCGTCCGGATTACGCCGCCGCCGGACGTGATCGCGTACAACTCATCCTCGTCGTCGACGATGAGCGCACCGACCAGAGTGCCACGCTTGGCGTCGAACTGGATAGTCAATACGCCTTTACCGCCGCGACCCTGTGCGGTGTACTCCTCGATCGCGGTGCGCTTGGAGTAGCCCCCGGAGGTCGCCACCAGCAGATAGGTGTCGGGGCGAACCACGTTGAGCGACAACAATTCGTCGGAGGTATTGAACCGCATGCCCTGCACGCCGGAGGTGGCGCGGCCCATCGGCCGCAGCGCCTCGTCGGTGGCGGAGAAGCGGATCGACTGACCGTGCGCCGAGACCAGCAGCAGGTCGTCCTCGTTGGAGCACAGCGCGGCGCCGACCAGCTCGTCATCGTCACGCAGGTTCACCGCGACGATGCCGCCGGTGCGGTTGGAGTCGAAGTCGGTCAGCTTGGACTTCTTCACCAGGCCGTTCCGGGTGGCCAGCACCAGGTAAGGGGAATCCTCGTAGGACTGGATGCGAATGATCTGGGCGATCTTCTCATCCGGCTGGAAGGCAAGCAGATTCGCCACGTGCTGGCCGCGCGCGGTCCGGCTGGCCTCGGGCAGCTCGTAGGCCTTGGCCCGGTACACCCGGCCCTTGTTGGTGAAGAACAGCAGCCAGTCGTGCGTGCTCGTGATGAAGAAGTGCTTGACGATGTCGTCCTGCTTGAGACCCGCGCCCTGCACGCCCTTGCCGCCGCGCTTCTGCGAACGGTAGAGGTCGGTCTTGGTGCGCTTGGCGTAACCGGTCTCGGTGACGGTGACGACCACGTCCTCGCGGGCGATCAGATCCTCGTCGGCGACGTCGCCGTCGGCGGCGACGATCCGGGTGCGGCGCTCGTCGCCGAACTTCTCGACGATCTCGCGCAGTTCGTCCCGCACGATTGTGCGCTGGCGTTCCGGCTTGGCGAGAATGTCCTTCAGGTCCGCGATCTCGGCTTCGATCTTGTCCAACTCGTCGACGATCTTCTGCCGCTCCAGGGCGGACAGACGCCGCAGCTGCATGTCGAGGATGGCCGTGGCCTGGATCTCGTCGATCTCGAGCAGCTGCATCAGGCCGGTGCGCGCGGTGTCGGTGTTGGCCGAGCGCCGGATCAGCGCGATCACATCGTCGAGCGCGTCCAGCGCCCTGACCAGGCCGCGCAGGATGTGGGCCCGCTCCTCGGCCTTGCGCAGCAGGTACCGGGTGCGTCGGACGATGACTTCCAACTGATGATTGACGTAGAGCCGAATCATCTGATCCAGGCGCAGCGTGCGCGGCACACCATCGACGATGGACAGCATGTTGGCGCCGAAGCTGGTCTGCAGCTGGGTGTGCTTGTAGAGGTTGTTCAGCACCACCTTGGCGACGGCGTCACGCTTGACCGTCACCACGATGCGCATGCCGACGCGGTCGGAGGACTCGTCGTGGATATCCGAAATGCCCGCGATCTTGCCGTCTTTCACCTGCTCGGCGATCGAGTTGATGAAGTTGTCGGTGTTGACCTGGAACGGCAGCTCGGTGATGACGATGGTGGTGCGGCCGCGGCTGTCCTCTTCGATCTCGACCACACCGCGCATGCGGATGGAACCGCGACCGGTGCGGTAGGCGTCGTTGATGCCCTGGCCGCCGACGATCAGGCCGTAGGTCGGGAAGTCCGGGCCCTTGACCCGCTCGATGCACGCGTCGAGGGTGGTTTCCTCGTCGGCCTCGTAGTTCTCCAGCGCCCAGTAGACGGCCTCGGCGAGCTCGTTGAGGTTGTGCGGCGGGATATTGGTCGCCATGCCGACCGCGATGCCGTTGGAGCCGTTCATCAGCAGGGCCGGCACCCGGGCGGGCAGCACCGTCGGTTCCTGCGAGCGACCGTCGTAGTTCGGTGTGAAATCGACCGTCTCGTGGTCGATTTCGCGCAACATCTCCATGGCGAGCGGCGTCAGGCGGCACTCGGTGTAACGCATGGCCGCCGCACCGTCGTTGCCGCGGGAACCGAAGTTGCCCTGGCCGTCGACCAGCGGGTAACGCAGCGACCACGGCTGGGCCATGCGGACCAGGGTGTCGTAAATCGACGTGTCGCCGTGTGGGTGATAGTTACCCATGGTCTCGGCGACCGGACGAGCGGACTTCATATAGCCGCGGTCCGGGCGGTTGCCGGTGTCGTACATCGCGTAGAGCACGCGCCGGTGCACCGGCTTGAGGCCGTCGCGCACGTCGGGCAGCGCGCGGCCGACGATCACGCTCATCGCGTAGTCGATGTAGCTGTTCTGCATTTCGTTCTGGATGTCGACCGGTTCGATCCGGTCACCGGCCCCGCCGTTGGGCGGCAGAGTGGTCTCAGTCATGCGGTGGTCTCCTTAGATGGCCAGGCCTGAAAGCGCTGGGAAGCTGCTGGTTTCAGGTCGGGCTAGACGTCGAGGAAGCGAACATCCTTGGCATTGCGGGTGATGAAGCTGCGGCGCGCCTCGACGTCCTCACCCATCAGAATGGAGAACAGTTCATCGGCCGCCGCGGCGTCGTCGAGCGTGATCTGGCGCAGCACTCGCACCGACGGGTCCATCGTGGTCTCCCACAGTTCCTTGGCGTTCATCTCGCCCAGACCCTTGTAGCGCTGCACACCGTCGTCCTTGTTGATCTTCTTGCCGGACGAGAGGCCGGCCTCCATCAGCCCGTCGCGCTCCCGGTCGGTGTAGGCGAACTCGGGCTCGCTGCGCTGCCACTTGAGCTTGTACAGCGGCGGCTGCGCGAGGTAGACGTGACCCTGCTCGACCAGCGGGCGCATGAAACGGAACAGCAGCGTGAGCAGCAGCGTCGAGATGTGCTGGCCGTCGATGTCGGCGTCGGCCATCAGCACGATCTTGTGGTACCGCAGCTTGGCGATATCGAACTCGTCGTGGATACCGGTGCCGAACGCGGTGATGATCGACTGGACCTCGTTGTTCTTGAGGACCCGGTCGATGCGCGCCTTCTCGACATTGATGATCTTGCCGCGCAGCGGGAGGATGGCCTGGTACATCGAGTCTCGGCCGGACTTGGCCGAGCCGCCGGCGGAGTCGCCCTCCACGATGTAGATCTCGGATTTGACCGGATCCTTGGAGCGGCAGTCTGCCAGCTTGCCCGGCAGGCCACCCAGATCGGTGGCGGACTTGCGGCGCACCAACTCCCGCGCCTTACGTGCGGCAACCCGGGCCTGAGCGGACGAAACCGCCTTGTTCACAATGGTCTTCGCGTCGGCTGGGTTGGCCTCGAACCAGTGCTGGATATGCTCGTTGCACGCCTTCTGCACAAACGACTTGACCTCGGTATTGCCGAGTTTGGTCTTGGTCTGGCCCTCGAACTGCGGCTCACCGACCTTGACGCTCAGGATGGCGGCCAGGCCCTCACGGATGTCGTCACCGGTGAGGTTGCCGTCCTTTTCCTTGATGAGCTTCTTGTCCTTGGCGTACTTGTTGACCACCGTGGTCAGCGCCGCACGGAAGCCCTCCTCGTGCGTGCCGCCCTCATGGGTATTGATGGTGTTGGCGAAGGTGTGCACAGATTCCGAATAACCGGAGTTCCACTGCATCGCGACCTCGAGCTCGTGGCCGGTGCCCTTGCCGGTGAACGACACGATCGAGTTGTGGATCGGCTGCTTGGTCCGGTTGATGTGCTTGACGTAATCCTCGAGCCCGCCCGGGTAGTGATAGGTGCGAGTCTTCACCTTCGGCGCGGCGGCAGCCTCGGCCACCTCATCGGCGTGCTTGGGCGCCTCGGCGGTCTCGCTGACCACCTCGTCGGTGACATCGCTGTCGGAGACCCGCTCGTCGGTCAGGGTGATGGTGAGTCCCTTGTTCAGGAACGCCATCTCCTGCAGCCGGCGTGCGACCGTCTCGAAGTTGTAGGTGGTGGTCTCGAAGATCTCCGAGTCCGCCCAGAAGCGGATGGTGGTACCGGTGCGCTTGGTCGGCTCGCCCTTGATCAGCTGGCCCGGCTTGGCGTCCTTGTAGGTCTGGCTCCAGTGGTAGCCGGCATTGTCGATCTCGGCCTCGAGGCGGCTCGACAGGGCGTTGACCACGGAGATACCGACGCCGTGCAGACCGCCGGAGACGGCGTAGGAGTCGGAGTCGAACTTGCCGCCGGCGTGCAGCTGGGTCATGACCACCTCGATGGTGGGGATGCCCTGCGCGTGCATGCCGGTGGGGATACCGCGGCCGTCGTCGATCACTTCGACGCCGCCGTCGGCGAGGATCTTCACATCGACGCGCGAGGCGTGCCCAGCCATCGCCTCGTCCACGGAGTTGTCGACGACTTCCCAGATCAGATGGTGCAGACCGCGCTCACCCGTGGAGCCGATGTACATGCCCGGCCGCTTGCGAACCGCCTCGAGTCCTTCGAGGACCGTAATGGAGGAAGCGTCGTAATCACCGGATGTTGCTTTGGTCGAGCCCGATTCGTTGGCAGCCACTGGTCGGTAGCTCTCCTTACTTGCTGATCCTCTGGACAGCGGCCGGTGCGTACCCGTGAAACCCCGTAGTCTGGACTGGTCGAAATCAGGGTCCGCGAGCGTGCCGATCCGTACGCGCCGAAGGTTCGCCGCTAGTTACGTCACCATCCTACTGGTAGACCCAAGCCACAGTGCACCTAACACACCCCTCACGGCTCCGTGGCTCAAAGAAATCGACTCCACACGCGTCCCGTCGGCCATCCGGCGGTTTGACCCGTCTCTCCGAGCACCTAGGGCGCACTAGTTACTTGCCCAGAAGTAGCGCCGTCTATCCATAGGTGTCGCGCGGGCCGCGACCGCGGACGTGCCGCTCGCCCTTGCGCCAGCTCGGCGCGGCCGGACCGGTGATCTTCAGCTTCGTGACCACGCCATTTCCGACCGCCGTCGCGATTTTCGCCAGAATCTGGCTCTGCAGCATGCGCAACTGGGTGGCCCAGGCGGTGGACTCGGCCGCGATGGAGAGCACGCCGTCGGTGAGCGAGACCGGGTTCGCGTGCGCGGCGATGTCCTCCCCCACGACCATCGGCCACTGACCGAAGACCATGCCCTCGGCCACCTTCGTCGACCAGCCGCGGTTCTTCGCCAGCGCGCCCGCGAGTTTGAACAGGGGCTGTGGATCACGCGCGTCCGGGCCGGGACCGGACCACCCCGAACGCCGGCGCGCGCCCGTACGCAGACTGCGCTTCGGCGAGGCCCGGCCCTGACCGACCGATTTACCACTGGCCCGCGCCGCCGCCCTGGCCTCTTCCAAGGCCCGGCGGGCCAGATCTACGCCGCGCAACTCCGGTGCATCGCCGGGTGGTTGTGCCTCGGCGCCGTGCTGTTCCGACTGCTCGGTCATCACCTGCTCCGTTCGCCCAGTCCGGGTTTGTCCCCAGTTTTGTCGAGTTGTCCCCAGGCGCCGGGCCGGCCTCCGGGGGACGGAAATCCCATGGTCAGCGGCTCGAGCACCCAAGATCGAACGTCTGTTCGCCCCGGTCAGGTGGGTGTTCTGCACAACCCGCGTGGTTCGAGCCACCAAGTCGGCGGACCGGGGCGGCGGCGAGTCGGGCCAAGTTGTCCACAGAAGCTGTGGATAACTCCTTCGCGCTGGTAACGCCGCCGATCCGGTGACTCGGCGCTGGGAACTCTACGGGAGATCACCGACTCCGCGCTGCCTCGAATTCGACCCGGCGCCGCGGCTCACAACTCCACGGACGGCGATGCCTCCAGGACCGGATCGAGTTCGGGTGGCGCCTGCTCGAGGGCGATCCGGGATGCCCGGCGGTCGGCCTCGCCGGTGGTCTCCACCCGCAGCGGCGTCGCCTCGAGTTCGGCCGGGACATCCTCGGCGACCGCCGCGGTGATGAGGACCTGTTCGGCGCCCGCGGCGACGGCCGCCAGCGCGGTGCGCCGGCGACGGTCCAGTTCGGCGAAGACATCGTCGAGGAGCAGGACCGGTTCGGTGCCCCCGGCACGCAGCAGCTCGAACGCGCCGAGCCGCAACGCCAGTGCGAACGACCACGATTCCCCGTGACTGGCAAAGCCTTTCGCCGGTGCGCTACCGAGCAGCAGATCCAGGTCGTCCCGGTGCGGACCGACCAGGCAGACCCCGCGCTCCAGCTCCTTGGTCCGGGCGATCCCCAACTCGCGCAACACGATCGCTTCCAGCTCCGCCTCGTCGCCGGGCTGCGGTTCGCGAGCCGGATCGAGCAGTTCCGGCGGCAGATAGCCGCTGCGGTAACCGATTGTGGCGGGCCGGGATTCGGGAGCGATCGACGAATAGGCCTGTGCAAGATGGGGATAAAGATCGTGTACCAGCCGCAGCCGCTGCGCGAGCAGCACCGCGGCATGCGTCGCCAGATGGCCGTCCCACACGTCGAGGGTGCTCAGATCGGACTTCGAACGCACCTGTCTGCCAGCGGTTTTCAACAGCGCCGAGCGCTGCCGCAGCACCCGGTCGTAGTCGGCGCGCACGGCCGCGAGCCGGGGGAGCCGGGCTGTGCACAACTCGTCGAGGAAGCGCCGCCGCTCCCCCGGGTCGCCGCGGACCAGCGACAAGTCCTCCGGTGCGAACAGGACCGTCTGCAGAATGCCGAGGATCTCACGCGGCCGGCGCACCGGCGAGCGGTTGATCTGCGCGCGATTGGCGGCGCCGGCGTTCAGCTCGATATCGATGCGCAGTTCCCGACCGGTGTTGACCACCGTCGCGCCGACGCGCGCCTTGGTAGCGCCCATCCGGATCATCGGAGCGTCGGCCGCGACCCGGTGCGAGGCGAGCGTGGCCAGGTAGCCGGCCGCCTCGATCAGGTTGGTCTTGCCGTTGCCATTCGATCCCAAGAAGACCGTGCGGCCTGGGGATAATTCCAGCTCCGCATGCTCCCAGGACCGGAAATCACGCAGTGACAGTGCCCGGATAAACATCTGCTACCCCACCCTGACCTGCGGAAGTGCTCGACCCACCTCGAATGGACCGGGCTCGGCCCGGTTATGCACAGACGTTTGCACCCCTGGGGATCAGCCCGGCAGCCGGACCGGCATCAACAGGTAGGTGTAGGGGCTGTCGAGCGCGGCGAACGAACCCGATTCGAGCACCTCGGGATCCTCCGGGCTGACCGGCAGCAGCACCGCGGGGCGGCTCGGCGTGGTGAACCCGAAGGTGACCCGATCCGAGTGCAGCGCCGCCAAGCCGTCGATGAGATAGCCGGGATTGAACGCGATGGTCAGCGGTTCGCCACGAAAATCGGCTTCCAGCCATTCCTCGGCGCGACCGGCGTCGTCACCGCCCGCGGACAGCAGCAGGCCCTCTGTGGAGAACTCCAGGCGCACCTGCGCGCCGCGCTCGGCCACCAGGGCGACGCGCTTGATGGCTTCGGCCAGCGCCGAAACCGACAGTGTGGCAATGGAGGTGTGCTCCTTGGGGAGCAACTGGCGGAACTTGGGGAATTCGGCGTCGAGCAGGCGCGTGGTGGTGCGGCGGCCCGCGTTCACGATGCCCAGCAGGCCATCCGAGCCCGCTCCGGTGCCCAGGGACAGCTGCACGGGCGCATCGGAGGCGCCGAGGGTCTTGGCGGCCTCGGACAGCGTCTTGGCCGGAATCAGCACCGCCGTCTCGATATCGGACTGCTCGGGCTTCCACTCGATGTGGCGCACCGCCAGGCGGAACCGGTCGGTCGCGGCGAGCACCACGTTGGCGCCGTCGATCTCGACGCGGATGCCGGTGAGCATGGGCAGCGTGTCGTCGCGGCCGGCGGCGACGGCGACCTGGCTGACGGCCTCGGCGAAGACATCCACACCGAGTTCGCCGGTCTGCTGGGGAACTTCGGGAAGCTGGGGATAATCCTCGACCGGCATGGTGGGCAGGGAGAACTTCGCGCTGCCGCAGCTGATCAGAACGCGGGTGCCGTCGACGGAGACGTCGACCGGCTTGTTGGGCAGCGCCTTGGTGATGTCGGCCAGCAGGCGGCCGGAGACGAGAACCTCACCGGGACCGGCGACCTCGGCGGCGACGCGCATCTGCGCGGACACCTCGTAGTCGAAACCGGAGACCGTGAGGCCGTCCTCGTTGGCTACCAGCAGCACACCGCCGAGAACGGGCACCGGAGGCCGGGAGGGGAGGCTGCGTGCGACCCAGGCAACGGATTCCGCGAAATCCTCACGGGCGACCCGAAACTTCATGCTTTCCATCGCCCGATCTGTCCTCTCCCAATTCCGTGATCCGAGTGCGGGGCCGAACGTCGTAAGAGGGTACTGGATCGACCACCCCTCGAAATTCTGGCATAGGCGGCCGACAACAAACCGTACTCGGCTCGGGCGCGCAGACCTAGCCCGACCCTCCGGTGTTTACACCGACTGGTGACAAACGCCGGTGTGTGAGTCCAGGGAGTGGGGGTATCGCGTCGAGGTAACTCCACAGTGCGCCCGAGCGATCTTCGGAGACGGGCAGCGGTTCCGCCGGATCTCGATCGGTCCCGGCTCCTGCCCTCGATGCGTCTTTCGGCGAGTGGCTCGGCGCGTGACCCTCCTCGATCGACTTTCCACACAGCCTATTTTCAAGAGAGTTCTTCTAGAAGGAGAACTGAAGTAGTAGTAGGCACTGTGGAATCTGTGGACTGCGGCCGTTTTCGCAGGTGGCGGTACCTGATGCCGTGGGGATGACCAGCGGATGACTCGAGGATGAACCGAGGGTGTCTGTGGACGCCGCAAAGTTGTCCCCGATTCATCCTCGAGTGCTCCTCGAGTTGTTCCACCGTATTCACCCGGTTGTGCACACGTGTGCAGGAACAGGTGCACAACTCGAGGATTCCTCGAGGACTCCACAGGGACTCCTCGAGGAATCCACAAGCGTTAACCGGCAGTCTGCCTGGTCAGTGCCTGTGGGTAGCTGCGGCTGTTAGCGATGGGGACAACTGCCTGTGAGTGGCGGCTCCCAGGCCGCCTCCACAGGGTGTGTGCGAACCGGTGGACAAACCAGTGGATTCCTCGAGGAGTCCACAGGAATTCCTCGAGGAATCCCCAACCCAAAAAAAGCACCGCCCCTGGTCAGGGGCGGTGCACAGGTGTGGATAACGCTAACGGCTGCGTTGTTTGATGCGGGCTGTGAGTTCTTGTACCTGGTCATAGACCCGGCGGCGCTCGGTCATCTCCTTGCGCACCTTCTTCTCCGCGTACATGACCGTGGTGTGGTCCCGGCCGAAAGCCTGGCCGATCTTCGGCAGCGACAGGTCGGTGAGCTCGCGGCATAGGTACATCGCGATCTGCCGGGCCTGCGCCAGCGGCCGGGCCTTACCGGGACCGGTCAGCTCCTCCAGCGTGGTGTTGAAGTACTCCGCGGTCACCGCCATGATCGTGGCCGCGTTGATCTCCAGGGCCGCCGTCTCCGGCATCAGATCGCGCAGCACCACCTCGGCCAGCGGCAGATCCAGCGGCTGGCCGTTCAGCGAGGCGAACGCGGTGACGCGGATCAGCGCGCCCTCCAGCTCCCGGATATTGCGCTCCACCCGGCTGGCGATCAGTTCCATCACGTCGTGCGGCACGTCGAGCCGATCCATGCGCGCCTTCTTGCGCAGGATCGCGATCCGGGTCTCCAGCTCCGGCGGCTGCACATCGGTGATCAGGCCCCACTCGAACCGGGTCCGCAGCCGCTCCTCCAGCGTCGCAAGCTGTTTGGGCGGACGATCCGAGGACACCACGATCTGCTTGTTCGCGTTGTGCAGGGTGTTGAAGGTGTGGAAGAACTCCTCCTGGATACCTTCCTTGCCCTCGATGAACTGGATGTCGTCGACCAGCAGGATGTCGGTCTCGCGGTAGCGGCGCTTGAACGCCACCTTGCGGTCGTCGCGCAGCGAGTTGATGAAGTCGTTGGTGAATTCCTCGGTCGAGACGTACTTCACCCGCATACCGGGGAACAGCCGCTGGGCGTAGTGGCCGGCCGCGTGCAGCAGGTGCGTCTTGCCCAAACCCGAGGCGCCCCAGACGAACAGCGGATTGTAGGCCCGTGCGGGCGCCTCCGCGATGGCGACCGCGGCGGCATGGGCGAACCGGTTCGACGCGCCGATGACGAACGTCTCGAAGGTGTACTTCGCGTTCAAGCTCGCCGAAGAACTCGGCGCCGGCGTCTCCTGGGTCTTGGTGAAGTAGGTCGGCCAGGAGTTGCGGGCGCTGACGACGGGCTCGTCGTCGTCCTCGTGGTCGGCGTGCGCCGGCCTGCTGTCGCGGACCGGTTGTTGTTCCCGGGCCTGCTGCTCGCGGACCGGCTGATGCGCGGCCGCGATCGCGGGCTCGGGTTCCTCGTGCAGCGGCGGCCGCCCGCCCTGATCCCGGCCGGGACCGCGCATCGGCACGGGCTCGGGCGTGAACAGCGACTCCTGCCCCGGCGGACGGGATTCCCGGCGGGTGGACTGCCCGTTCGGCCGGGACGGCGGTTCGGGCGCCGGCGGGGTGGGCGGGGCGACCGGGCTCTGATAGTCCTGACCCGCGTAGTAGTCGTCGGCCGGGTATTCCGGCACGGGCTCGTACTCCGGCGGCGTCTGGTAATCGGGCTCATAACCCGGCGGCGGCTGATACTCGACGGCCGGCGCGTATTCGCCGCCGCCCTGTTGGTAATCGGGCGCCGGTTCGTAGTCGGTGGGCGCGCCGTAGCGCTGCGGCTGGCCGTAGTCCCCGCGCGCCGAGTAGTCCGGCGCCGGGGGGCGGCGCGGGTCGCGGCGTTCCGGACGGCTGGTCATGCGCGCATGCCGCGGGTTCGCCGCGGACCGATCGCTGATCGACTGCGGCGGCGCGGCGATACGCACGCCGAGCCCCTCGACCTGGGGGCCGAGGCGGCGGCCGAGGGAACGCAGGATCGGTTCGCGCAGATCGCGTTCGATCGCCTCCTGCGCCAGCGACGACGGCACCGAGAGCAAGGCGAAACCCTGCGCCACGGTGATCGGCTTGACCAGCTTCAACCAGGCCTGCTGTGCTCTGGTGACCGGGGGAATGGCGCCGTCGGGCGAACCGGTGGTGAGCTCGGCGATCACCTCGGGCCACACAGTGGCCAACACGTTCTGCTCGTCGTCCATGCAGTGTCCTCCCCAGCAGTTTGTCGATTGGAGCGCAGACGACCGGGGCAAGCGGGCATCTACCGTGGATGTCGTAACGGTGTTCCCGCGAGCCTGAGCGCTGTTAGGATCCTCCGGTTCCAGGTAGCGGCTGATCCTTCGAGCGACCTGCGTGCAGTCGCTACGTGCGGCAGCCGTCGGCCTACGAATATGCCACCGGAGGGGTGTTTCCACACAATTATCCACAGATGTGGAAAACCCTGGGGACATGTGAAATTCGCTTCAGCTCCGCCGGTGTGTCGCTCTCACCTGCGGATCTTCAGCTATCGATCAGCTATCTGCGGTCGCTGTGCACACGCCGGTGATCAGGGGTGTTGATAAACGCCCGCGAAGTCCACAGCCCCTGTTCATGGCTCGAGCTGGTCCGATGACCGGCTTGCTGGGGGCCGAGTTTGACCCGCATCTGGCAGATCAGTACCCTCGTACAGTCACCCCTTGGTGCGGTGGCGGTCCTGTGCTGACCGCGTTGAGGTCGTTACCGACCCTGTGCGCCAGGACCGACGCGCATCGATTGACGACCGCAAGCTTTTGCGTGACTCAGCATCGCGCAACAACGTTTTACCGACCAGCTATCGGGCGCCGAAAGCGCCCCCAACTCGAGGAGTGTTGACCGTGGCCAAGGGCAAGCGGACGTTCCAGCCGAACAACCGTCGTCGGGCTCGCGTCCACGGCTTCCGTCTCCGGATGCGGACCCGTGCGGGCCGCGCCATCGTTTCCGCGCGTCGCGGCAAGGGCCGCAAGACCCTGACTGCCTGATCCTCGCATTCGGACGCTCGGGTGTTGCCTGAGCCGTATCGGTTGCATCATCGTGCCGACTTCTCCCGGACGGTGCGCCGCGGCCAGCGAATCGGGAGGCGAGATCTGGTCGTACACGTGCTCGCGCGCGGGTATGACGGAGTCGTGGGCACGACTGCACCTGACGGCGCATCCCCAGAGCTGAAGGCTCCGGCGGATGCGCTGGTCCGCGTGGGCGGTCCGCGATTCGGATTGATTGTCAGCAAGGCGGTGGGCTCCGCGGTGATTCGACACCGGGTAGCCCGCCGCCTGCGTCATATGTGCGGCAAGGTGATCCACGATCTACCCGCCGAGGCCGATATCGTGATTCGTGCACTGCCCGGAGCGGCCGATGCCAGCTCGGAGGAGCTCCTCCGCCAGCTCCGGGGCGCGCTGCGCAAACTCGATGGGGCCCGGTCGTCGTGAGAAGCCTCGTGCGGCTGCCGGCTCGCCTGCTGATCTTCTTGATCGAGCTGTACCGGACCTACGTCTCCCCCACCCGCATGCCGGTGTGCCGCTTCACACCGACCTGTAGCGAGTACGCCGTCACCGCGTTGCGCACCCGAGGTCTGTTCGTCGGACTCGGACTGGCGGTCGTGCGCTTGCTCAAGTGCGCGCCCTGGCACCCTGGTGGGTGGGACCCCGTTCCGGAGCGCCGCACGCGCGCGCGGGACGCGACCGCTAGCGACTGCCTCGATGCGGCGGCGCCACACGCTTGTAAAGGATCACCGTCCGCGGTGATCGGCGAACCGAACGACGGGAGTGCATAGAGCCGTGCTCGACTTCATTTATTACCCGGTGTCCTGGATCCTCTGGTTCTGGCATCGAGTCTTCGCGGCCATCCCCGGCCTGGGCAAGGACAGCGGTATCGCCTGGGCCCTTGCCGTGGTGTTCCTGGTCTTCACGCTTCGCGTCGTGCTCTACAAGCCGTTCGTGAAGCAGGTCCGCACCACCAAGCAGATGCAGGAATTGCAGCCCCAGATCAAGGAGCTGCAGAAGAAGTACAAGAACGACCGTCAGAAGATGGCGGTCGAGATGCAGAAGCTCCAGAAGGACCACGGCTTCAACCCGCTGATGGGCTGCCTGCCCATCCTCGCGCAGGTGCCGGTCTTCCTCGGTCTGTTCCATGTGCTGCGGTCGTTCAACCGGACCGGCCACGGCTTCGGCCAGCTCGGCATGAGCATCCAGGACAACGCGAACACCCCGAACTACGTCTTCAACGCCGCCGATGTGCAGTCCTTCCTGAGCGCCCGCCTCTTCGGTGCGCCCATCTCGGCGTTCATCACCACTCCCGTCAGTGAGCTGCAGGCGTTCGCCCTCGACGGCGTGCTGCCCTCGCGGGTCGCCATCGCCGCCGTCGCGATCCCCCTCATGGTCATCGCCGGCCTCGCCACCCACTTCAACGCGCGCGCCTCGGTCGCCCGCCAGAGCGCGGAGGCCGCGGCCAACCCGCAGGCCGCACTGATGAACAAGCTCGCGCTGTGGGTCTTCCCGCTCGGCGTGCTCGTCGGTGGCCCGTTCCTGCCGATTGCCATCCTGCTCTACTGGGTCGCCAACAACATCTGGACCTACGGGCAGCAGCACCTCGTCTTCGGCCGGATGGCCAAGGAAGAAGAAGAGAAGAAGCAGCAGAAGCTCGAGTTGCGCGCGCAGAACGCGCCGAAGCCGGGCGCGAAGCCGGTGAACACCAAGAAGAAGCCGGTGGTCGATGCGGAGCCGGTGGACGCGGTCGAGGACGCGGTGGACACCGTCGACCGGGTGGCGACCAACGGCACCGCCAAGCCCAAGAGCGCGGCCCAGCGTCGCTCGGGTGGTGGCCAGAAGCGCCCGAACCGCGGCCGAGCCAACCAGAAGCGGCGGCGTTGATCGCGCCCTCTGGCACGCAGCAGCAACCCCTTGATCGCGTACCACCCGGCGGCGATGGCCAGGCGGTCGCGGCGAGCAGATGAAGGAAAACCAAATGACTGTTGAGACCGACGGAGGGGACGCCACAGTGGCGACGACGATGGTGAGCGCAGAAACGGAACCAGCCGATGTCGCTACCGACTCCGAGGAAGCCCTGATCGAAGAGGGCGAGATCGCCGGCGATTACCTCGAGCAGTTGCTCGATGTGCTGGATTTCGACGGCGATATCGATCTGGACGTCGAGGGTGATCGCGCGGTCGTGAGCATCGACGGTGGCCGGGATCTGTCGAAGCTGGTCGGCCGCAACGGTGAGGTGCTCGACGCGCTGCAGGAGCTGACCCGCCTCGCGGTGCAGCAGGCCACCGGTGTGCGCAGCCGGCTGATGCTGGACGTGGCGGGCTGGCGGGCTGGGCGCCGGGAGGAGCTGAGCGCGCTCGGCGCCGCCGCGGCGCAGCGGGTACTGGAGTCCGGTGCCCCCGAGGCACTGTCGGCGATGACCCCGTTCGAGCGGAAGATCGTGCACGATGCGGTTGCCGCCGTCGAAGGCGTCGAGAGCGAGAGCGAAGGCGTCGAGCCGAACCGCCACGTGGTGGTCGTGCCCACCTGATTTCCGGCGGGGCTGGGGGACGGCTTGTTTCGTCACCCTGACGTTTTGGACAGGGCCTCTGGTTTTCGGACCGGGGGCCTTCTCCATGTCCCGGGTGCAGTAGCCGATAGCCGGTTCAATACTGTTGACCTATCGAAGCGGAAGGATGTTTCACGTGGAACGGGATCTCGGTGAAAGCACTCCCCTGCCAACCGAGTCGGAACCGCCCGCCGAAGCCGCCACGGTTTTCGGCGACCGGTTGGATATCGCGCGGAAGTACTACACGGCGCTCGCCAGCGCCGGCGTCGAGCGCGGGCTGATCGGACCGCGTGAGGTGCCGCGCCTCTGGGATCGGCACATCCTCAACTGCGCCGTCCTCGGTGAGCTGATCCCCGAAGGCGCCACCGTGGTCGACATCGGCAGCGGCGCCGGCCTGCCCGGCATCCCCCTCGGCATCGCCCGCCCCGACCTCCGCATCACCCTCGTCGAACCGCTCCTGCGCCGCACCATCTTCCTGAGCGAATTCATCGAGGACGCCGGACTCGAGATCACCGTCGTCCGCGGGCGGGCCGAGCAGTCCGGCGTGATGAAGGAAGCGGGCGGCGCCGACGTCGTCACCTCCCGCGCCGTCGCCCCCCTCGCGAAGCTCGCCCAGTGGTCCCTCCCCCTCCTCCGCGACCACGGCCGCATGCTCGCCCTCAAAGGCGTCAGCGCAGTCGAAGAACTGCAGCGTGACACCGAGGCGCTGACCCGCGCGGGCGCCAGCAATTTCCAGGTCCTCGAATGCGGAGTCGGTCTCGTCTCCACGCCGACCGTCGTGATCAGCGCCGAGCTCCTCCCCCGCAGTGAACGGGCGCCGCGGCGGCGGGCGGTTCGCGCCAACAAGTCCCGCCACTGAAGACCCCTTCTTTCGTTGATCTGGGTGGGTCTTTGGATCCGCGATGCGTGCTCGTCCGCCTCGCAAGGATGAGCACAAACCACGCTGCTGCCCGGCCAGGATTTCCGGATTCCATGGACAGTGCCTCCGGTCAGGGTGGGCGTGGATTCCACCGTGCGCGTCTCCCCGGCCGTGATTGGTCCACGGGGCGGGCCTGTCCGCCTGGTCGAGGTCGGCTCGAATTCCACTGCGACCCGTCGATCCACTAGATCGGTTGCCGCATCGCCCCGAGTCCGTTGGTTTGGTGAGAGTGGGTCGTCGCATTCCACTTCATGTCCGTTGCTCTGGTTGAGAGTGGACTGTCGGACTCCATTTCATGTCGACGGTCCGGTGCGGGTCGACCGACGTATCCGCCGCGAGTCGGTTGTTCTAGTTGGGGGCAACCGTCGTATCCGCCGCGAGTCCGTTGGCCTAGTTGGGGCGACCGTCGTATCCGCCGCGAGTCCGTTGGTCTAGTTAGGGGCGTCCGTCGTAACCCGCTTCGTGTCTGTTGGTCTTGTTAGGGGCGTCCGTCGTAACCCGCTACGTGTCTGTTGGTCTACTTGGGAGCCCCCCTCCTAATCCGCTTCGTGTCTGTTGGTCCGTTGGGGGCGCCCCCCGGATTCCGTCCCAGGTCCGTCGACCCGGTCGTGGGCGTGGACTTCGTTGCCGATTCGTCAGTCCGGCCCCTCCCGCCTGCCGATCGATCGCCTCGACAGTCCCGTTCTCCGATCCGATCGCCCGTTCGGCCGTGCCGATCGATTGGTTGGTGCGGGATATGGCATTCCTGTCTGAATGGCCGGACCTGATTGGCCGCGTGCGCGGTCCCGCCGACGTAGTAGCTTCCTCCGTCGCGTCCTTCGGTCATGCCGCATGTTTCCGCGATCGGTTCCAAACGTCGCTCGCACTGGGTGAGGTGCGTTCGGCTGCGCGCTCCTACCCCCTGGGGCGCCTGCCGCTCGCCCGCTGCAGATTGCGCCGAAGGTGTAATTCCGACTGCCTCATGCGGTAGGTCGCGTCGGCTGGCACATAGCGCAGCCCGCGTTCCGCCATTGCGACCGCCGGATCCGTCAGTGGAAACCAGGTACCCCTTTGAGGTCCCGCCACGCTTCACCCCAAGTGATAGGCGAACCAGTCCTCGACATCGGCCGTCAGATCGGTAGCGTCGCGACAGGTGACAGGCCCACAGTCGACACGCTGACAGGCGACAGGCAACCGGCGACGGGGCGATCGGCGTCCGGCGACGGGGCGATCGGCGTCCGGCGACAGGGTGACTGGCGTCCGGCGACAGGGTGACTGGCGTCCGGCGACAGGGCGATCGGCGACAGGCCCGCAGGCGACGGGCTGGCGGGCGACGGGCTGGCGGGCGACGGGCTGGCGGGCGACGGGCTGGCGGGCGACGGGCTGGCGGGCTGGCGGGCTGGCGGGCTGGCGGGCGACAGGCTGGCGGGCGACAGGCGACAGGCGCTGGCGGCGTCCGGCGATCGGCGATCGGCGACCCGGCAAGGTCGACTGGCGACCCGGCAACCGGCGACAGGGCGATGCGGCGATCGGCGACGGGGCGATCGGCACCTGACGACCGGAGACCGGAGACTGGCGACAGGGCGACAGGGCGACAGGGCGACAGGGCGATCGGCGACTGGGCGATCGGCGACTGGGCGATCGGCGACTGGCGACCGGCGACTGGCGACTGGCGACTGGCGACAGGCCGGAGACTTGGAGACTGGCGACAGACCCGGCGATCGGCGACCGGAGACCGGAGACCGGAGACCGGAGACCGGAGACCGGAGACCGGAAACAAGCTACAGGCCGGCGGCCAGGTGGCCCGGGTGGGGCAGTGAGGCTGAGTCGCGTGATGCCGACAGCGTTTCGCCCCACGCAATGACGTCACTCCGGTCCCCAGCCCGTCGCCGTGGACGTGGCGATCCGCACGTGATCGGCTGGTGGGCGGACGAGTCGCACGGTCGTAAGCCTGCGGCTGATTTGATCGTTCAGGCTGCCGCCCGTTCCCTCGCTGCCCAACGACCCAGTCGCACGATTCCGTCGATACACGGAGCAATCGGCGGCGAGTGCCTCCGGTCAGGGTGGGCGTGGATTCCACCGTGTGCGTGTCTGCCCGGCCGTGATTGGTTTTCGGATCCATGGCGCGGGCCCGTCCGCCTGGTCGAGGTGGGCTTGAATTCCACTGCGGCCCGGGGACCGTTCGACATTGGAACGCTCGTCCCGCTGCGATTCCGTACTGATGATCCGCGGTTACCGGTTGCGCTGCAGACTGATCGGTCGGGTTTCGTGTTGCGTCCGATGGTTCTGTCGGCCGACTCAATGTTTCACGTGAACCAACACCAGCATTCAGCCGCAGCCCGCTCCCCTAGTCGGTCGCCGGACTTCGCCTAGGCGGCGGTGACTCATGGCAGGACTGGGGCTGACGTAGGTCTGCGGTTCTTGGTGGGAGATCGCGATGCCGGATTGCGCGTCGCCGATGCCAGACGCGCGGCTTCGGCGGATTCGGAGGTGTTGTCTGGTCACCGGATACGGCGGCAGAACCTGCGGATCCGGAATGATGCGTACTCAGCGTTCGGAGCGGAGGGTCATGACGTCGGGATCTGTGTCCCGACCCGATCCCCCGAGCCGGTCACCGGGTCGGTGGCCGTCGCGCGGTGAGGGTTCCGGCATCGGACCGTGTCGATGGTCGGTGGGGCGAGTAGCAGCAGCATGTTTGAAATGTCGCTGCTGCCACCCGACTGATCGCGTGGTGCTCCCCTTCCGCCCATTGCGGGCGCGGTGCGAGCGCGGTGCGACTTGTTCTTCACCCGGCGGCGGAGTCCGGACGGATTGACGGTTTCCATGACTCGAGTCGATTGATGATGTCTGCGGATCGCGTCCCACGCTCATCCGGGCGGTCTGCCACCTGACCTCAGTCCTGGGTGGGCTCGAACTGGCACGACGCGGCGACGGCACGGCCGCCCCTGCTGAGAACGTCGGACCGGGCGATGGTCGGCTTGAAGGAACCGCCGGTGCCCATTGAGCTCCCCGGCTGGATCTTTCGAATTGCGCCCGGGGCTCAGAACGCTGGGCTTCCGCGTCGCCGCGAAAGCGGACGGTCTACGTATGGGCAGGGCAGGCACACGGTTGAGAGTTGTCCACGGACTCGCGCAGTTTGATCCCATCGCCAGGTCGAGTTGCACCGATCCGACTATCCGATTCAGCCGTCCGGATCAACAGCCTCAGTAGCTCCTCCGATGTTTCACATGAAACGACGCATTAGATGGCGGCTCCGAGGCGCCCTGGAACGTGACGGTCCGACCGCTCCCCGCCAGGTTCCGGGGGCGCATCGCTGGGATGGATCAGTGTCTGCATCATGCAGCGCATTCCGCCTACTGCGCTCCGTCGGCCGGACTGGTGCGCAGGATCCGGGCTTGATGGGGCGGCAGCACCGCCCTGCGGCGGATGTCTCACGGCTCATTTCGATATCCGTTGCGCCGCCTCGCGTTCACAGTGGCTGCGCTCGAGCCTGAGGCTTCGTCGTTTCAACTGGTGTGGTTCGGCGTTGGGCATGTCGATGTGGTGCGACGTTGGTTGATATCGGTTAATGAACGCCGTGCCTTCGCGGTCGCGCGAATGGACTAGTCACGCCACTGAGGATGGGGCTATCGAACTCCGTTGATAGATCGCTTCGCCAGGCTGCGCTGCACCGGCTCGATCATCAGGATCGGGTCCTGCGGATGCCGTTATCCGATCACGTGGTTGGGCGATGGACCAGTACTGGATCGGGTGGCGAGTGCTGCCTCGCGGTGTCGCTACTTGCCCGGGAGCGGAGCGTCCGCATGACTATTGGTGAACACCTGCCGTGCGCGTTCCGGTGCCCGGTCACGTCGGTGGCAGTAGGCAAATGACCGGATTGCATGGTGATGCCACATCGCAGCAGGTATTGCCAGGGGAGGCTGTCCGTGCGTCCGTGCGTCCGTGCGTCCGTGCGTCCGTGCGTCCGAGCGTCCGAGCGTCCGAGCTGCGAGCGCTGTGGCTAATGGCGGGAGGCCTCGGGGCCACCGTTCCGATGGATCGTGCTGGGCCGCGTTGATCGACCCATCATCTGATTGCATCGGGTGGTGCCGTCGCTCTGAGCCGTCGTGCGGCTGATGCAGCTGCTCGACTACGCGACGCGTTAAGGGTTCAGCTCGGACGCCCCGACTTGATGGCAGGTTGGTCGACGGGCGGCCTAGTCGCGCAACATTGGCGGGTCATGGCGGCTGAGAGTTGGTTGGCGACGATCAGGGCTTGCGGTGTCCGGCAGTCGGCCGTCGGCAATTCACGGTGGGGCAGCTCATCCCCCTCGTACAAAACGTCTGGGCACTCGCTTTCGCTTTGACACCGGATGATTGGACGCTCGTTCGTTCCGGCGCTCAATGCCTGGGCGCCTGCTTGTCTGGTCGCCGTACGCCTGGACGCTTGGTTGTCTCCAGCGTCGGGATGTCTGGTTCCCCGCGCTTGGTTCTCCCTGACGCGGGTATCCCAGGTCAGTCCGGCTTGCGTCACTGTGACATCGATGTCCTCGCGGATGTCCTCGCGGTGGCTTCGCGTCACGCCTGCCGCTTCTCTCCTCCCCCCGGGCGGTTCAATGCATCGGCGTGAACAGAATCTCCGAAGTTCGCTGGGACGAGGAATCGTTCGACGGCCCATTCGGAGCGATGGCAGATGATCCGACTGCCGGTGGACCTTGCTTGCCGGGGAGCGATGTCGTTGCGCTCCGAAGGGTGGCATGAGGTCGCTGCAATCGTCGTTTCATGTGAAACATCGAGGAACCCCGGCTTCGAGTGGGCCGGAGGGCGGTTTACGGGGCGTCGGACCTTAGGGCCCTCTTCGCGCGAAAGCCGGGAGGCGCGGCGACGTTCGTCGAAGGAAGATCCGAAAGCCTCAGGGCTCCGTACCTTCGAGCGTTGTTTCATGTGAAACATCGGACTGGAGGCACTACCCGGCGCGAGGGACAGACTCACGGACGCCGGAGCCGGCTGAACGGTTTCATGTGAAACATCGAGTCCAAGCCCGCGGTGATGGAGTCCATTTCGGGTGAAAACCCGCATCTCGGCGCCGTTCTGACCCGCCCCACTCCCCCGCCCACTGCGATTCCCCTCACTGCGCCCACCGGCGGTGGCGGGCAATTGGCTTGTCCTGTGCGCCGCACCGCGATTCAGCTTTCTAATCCTGCTCGGTGCTGGCAAGCTATGTGGCGTTGGGCGTGAGCGTTGTTGCCACGGAGGAATGTTGGTATGCGGGATGACTCCGCTCGAGATGTTCGATCCGACTCAACTGTTTTTGAAGTCACAGGCGTCGGCGTTGGCCGATGGTGCGTGATCTGAAGTTCTCGGTTAGGAGCTGTTATGTCGAGCGGTCCGGCGAATGTTTCACGGGAAACGACGTCACGCGTGCCGGGGATGCTGGACTCCAGCAACCTCGACCAGGAAGCCTTCGGAAGCACGCCGTTCGGGCACATCTCCGCGAGCGAGACTCCGATTGCGGCCGAAGCGCAGCGCGCCAGCCAGATACTGCATCCAGGAAAGGTGACTGTGCAGAAACCGCACGAGCAACGGATCATCACCATCGCCAATCAAAAGGGCGGCGTGGGCAAGACGACCACCACGGTGAATCTTGCGGCGGCCCTGGCGCATCAGGGGATGACAGTTCTGGTGATCGACCTCGACCCCCAGGGCAACGCCAGTACCGCGCTCGGCATCGAGCATCACTCGGGCGTGCCCTCCAGTTACGAACTGCTCATCGGTGAGGTCACCGCGCAGGAGGCGATCAAACAGAGCCCGCACAACGAGCGCCTGTTCTGCATCCCCGCCACCATCGACCTGGCCGGCGCCGAGATCGAATTGGTCTCCATGGTCGCCCGCGAGGGTCGCCTCAAGTCGGCGATCGATCAGGCGAACCTCGCCGGTTACGACATCGATTACGTGATGATCGACTGCCCGCCCTCGCTCGGCCTGCTCACCGTCAACGCGATGGTCGCGGCGAAAGAGGTGCTGATTCCGATCCAGTGCGAGTACTACGCGCTGGAGGGCGTCGGTCAGTTGCTCCGCAATATCGGCCTGGTGCAGGCGCACCTGAATCCCGATCTCCATGTGTCGACCGTGATCCTCACGATGTACGACGGCCGTACCAAGCTCGCGGACCAGGTCGCCGACGAGGTGCGCGGTCACTTCGGTGACGCGGTCCTGCGCTCGGTCATCCCCCGCAGCGTAAAGGTGTCGGAGGCACCGGGATACGGCATGACAGTGCTCGATTATGATCCAGGCTCCCGGGGTGCGATGAGCTACCTCGATGCGGGCCGGGAGATGGCGCAGCGGGCGATGACGAAGGCCGCCACCGGCGGCGCGGCGTAGTAGTCCCCCACTGAGGGACGGCAGTCGGCGGAGCCGGCGGAGTGGGTGTGCACTGTGGTGGCGGACAAGAAAGGGATCGGTAAGCCGATGACTCAGGCGAAAAAAGGCGGACTGGGACGTGGTCTGGCCGCATTGATCCCGACGGGCCCGGTGGCGACTCCGGGTATGGGAGCCACGCACGGCCTCGCGCCGGGCATGGGCAGCGCCGCGGCCAACGTGGTAATCGGTGTCGATCCCATCGGTCCGCAGCCGGCCTCGGCCTACCTGCACCGGGTTCCTGATCCGTCCGAGGACGACCTCGGGGTGAACCTGTCGGGCGCGAGCTACCGCGAGATCCCGCCATCACAGATCGAGCCGAACCCGAAGCAGCCACGCCTCGTCTTCGAGGACGAAGCGCTCGCGGAGCTGGTGCACTCCATCCGTGAGTTCGGCCTCATGCAGCCGATCGTGGTGCGCCGCGTCGAAGCGGGCGCGGATCGCTATCAGCTGGTCATGGGCGAGCGGCGCTGGCGGGCCTGCCAGGAGGCCGGGCTGGAGACCATTCCGGCGATCGTCCGGGAGACCGCCGACGACGCGATGCTGCGCGACGCCCTGCTGGAGAACATCCACCGGGTGCAGCTGAATCCGTTGGAAGAGGCGGCGGCTTACCAGCAGCTGCTGGAGGAATTCGACGTCACCCATGAGGAGTTGGCGTCGCGCATCGGCCGGTCCCGCCCGGTCGTCACGAACATGATCCGGTTGCTGAAGCTGCCGATCCCGGTGCAGCGCCGGGTCGCGGCCGGCGTGCTGTCGGCCGGGCACGCGCGTGCGCTGCTCGGCCTCGAGGCCGGCGCGGACGCGCAGGAAGTGCTGGCGGCGCGCATCGTCGCCGAGGGCCTATCGGTGCGCGCCACCGAAGAAGCCGTGACTTTGGCCAATCGCGATCCGGACAATGCCGCTCCCCCGGTGGCGCCGCGGCGCAAGCCGATCCACATGCCCGGATTACAGGACGTGGCCGAGCGGTTGTCGGAGTCGTTCGACACCCGGGTCACGGTGAGCCTAGGTAAGCGCAAGGGCAAGATCGTCGTCGAGTTCGGGTCCGTGGAGGACCTGGAGCGGATCGTCGGGATGATGCAGCAGCAACAGCTCGATCAGTGACGAATATCGCCCCGAAATTCCGGTAGACCCGTGTCTGGCGCCGAAACGTCACTGTGACGGCGTGTTTCAGCGCACCCCGCTACCGGTCGAACGGGCCCTCTGACAACAGCACAGTGAGTGGAGTGAGGCGTGATCCCTTTGATCGCTTATTCTTGCTGGCGAGCAACAGGAACCAAGTGGCGTGCGCGAACGCATGGATGAATCGGACAGCTGGAGGCTGAGCAGAGCAGTGTCGACCAGCGTCACAGCACTTTCCCTCGGAGAACTCGACAAGCTCCCGGCGCATGCCCGGCGCTGTGTTTTCTGGGAGATCGATCCCGCGGTCGCCGCGGACTCCCGGGCCTTCAGCGACCCGGTCTTCGAAAAGGAAGCTTGGCTGTCCACGGTCCTGCTGGAGTGGGGTTCGTGCGGGCAGGTCGCCGCGGTGGACGGCAAGGTCGCGGGGTGCGCGCTGTACTCGCCGCCGAGCGATGTGCCGCGCGCCGCGCTGTTCCCCACCTCCCCCGTGAGCCCGGACGCGGTCCTGTTGACCACGCTGCGCACCGAATTCCGCTATTCCGACACCGATGTACCCCACCGGCTGCTCCAAGCGGTGGTGGCCGATCTGGTGCGCCGTGGCGTGCGTGCGCTGGAGGTATTCGGTATCCGCAACGGTCCCCCGGCCCAGGCGATGTCCGATCGTTCGGTCGGCTCGATGATGCTGATGGAACGGATCGGCGCGCCGGTGCGGGAGAACCCGTCCAGTGACTGCTCGCCGGAGACCTGCATGATCGACGCCGATTTCCTGGAGGACGCCGGCTTCGAGGTGGTCGCGGCGCATCACAAGTTCCCGCGGCTGCGCCTGGAGTTGAATTCCGACCACGGCTGGAAGGAAGACGTGGAGCGCGCGCTGGATCAGTTGCTGGCCGCCGCCGAGTTGACCGTGCCGTTCCGGATCGGCGTCGCCTAGTCCGCACAGCGAAGAGCCCCTGCCGATATCGATCGGCAGGGGCTCTCTTCGTAGGTTCAGGCCCGGTCGGCCGCCGCCAGTTCCTCGGCGAGCAGCTCGGCGAAGGTGTATGTGCCGGTGGGCTGATCGTCCTGGCCGAGCAGATACAGCCGCTTCACCGAGATCAGGATGGCCTCGGCGATGACGTCGCGCATCCGCGGGTTGGTGAGCACCGACGCGTCGTAACCGTTGGTGAGGTAACCGATATCGATCTGCACCGTCGGCATCTTGGTGAGCCGCAGCAGATCCCAGGTGCGGGCGTGGGTCCGGCAGTCCTGCAACGAGGTTCGGGCCACCACCTCACGCTGGATGAAGCCGGCGAGCACCTGGCCGATCATCGAGACCGAGCCGTGCGAGTTGCCGAAGTGGAAGCCGGCCACACCGTTGGCGGATTCGCTCGGATTGGTCGCGCAGCGCAGCGAGATCATCAGATCGGCGTCGAAGGCGTTGGAGGTATCCGCGCGTTCGGAGTCGGAGGGGTTGGCGCCCCACGGCCGGGACAGGAAGGTCTCCATGCCGGTGGCGGCCATCCGGCCCTCCAGGCGGCTGGCCAGATCCCAGAGAATCTCCGACTCGTAGACGTCGCCGTATTCGGTGGGCACGGGGTGGCCCTTGTCGGGGCCGCCCAGGCCGGGATCGATGACGATCCGCTTACCGGTGAGCTGCGGGCCGGCCCGGTGCACGACCTCTTCCTCGGCGATCCGGTGCGGATTGCCGCCGGTGACACGGGCACCCAGCAGTTCCAGCGAACGCAAGGTCTCCGGGCCGCAGATGCCGTCGGCGGACAGCCCGATCTCGCGCTGGAAGGCGGTGAGGCCCTCGTGCGTCTCCTTGCCGAAGTAGCCGTCGACCCGGTGCACGTAGAAGCCGAGGTCCTGCAGGCGACGCTGCAGGGTGGCGACATCGTCGCCGTACAGCGGTGCGGACAGCTGATAGATCAGAGTGCGGGCACCCAGGCGGTACGAGGCTTCCTTGAGCGCGCGGTAGGTCGCGGGACCCACTACGCCGTCGACGAGCAAGCCGCGATGCTGCTGGAACGCGCGGGTCGCGGAGTCGAGCTGATGATCGAAGGAGGCCTCGGTGTCTTTCCAGTACTCGCGCGCGTCAGCGGGATCGGTGCCTGCGGTATGCGCGTGTAGGAATCCGAGACTTGCCAGGGTGCTCCGAATCTCTGCGACGGCTGGACCGGTATCGCCGTGACGAAGTCGGTGCATGCGTGAGAGCCCTTTCCTTCCGTCAACCCGGGTACCCACTCATGCGAGGGTTAATCACCTTCGCACGACCGGAGCTGTGCTCGTTCGCACCGCCACGCAGGCTACCGGCTGGGCAAGCCCGTCGCTTTGAAGCGCGTGGTCGATTGTCTCAGACCTGACCCGGAATTCGGCAATTCGCGGGGTCCAGGGCATCCTACGGCGCGTCGTGGGGCCGCGATGTCCTAATGACACCGCTAATTACCGCACCGGGCCCTGGGGGATTAAACGGGGAGATTACCCGATCGAACCCCGCAGTCTCACTGCGGGGTTCGTTAGGGGGTGAGCGGCGTCAGATGATGCCGTCGAGTTCGCGCAGCAGCGCGGCCTTGCCCTTGGCGCCGACGATCTGCTTGACCGGCTTGCCCTTCTCGAACAGCACCATGGTCGGAATCGACAGGATCTTGTACTCCTTGGCGGTTTCCGGGTTCGCGTCCACGTCCAGCTTGGCGATGGTCAGCTTGTCGCCGTGCGCGCCCGCGATCTCCTCCAGGACGGGGGCGACCATCTTGCAGGGGCCGCACCAGGTGGCCCAGAAGTCGACCAGGACGGGCTTCTCACTGAGCAGCACGGCGTCGGCGAAGTCCTTGTCGGTGACAGTCACCGTATTTGCGGACATGGATATCTCCTCTGTGATGGGGAATGAGGGTGTCAGTTCGCCGCGACGGGGGTGCCCGCGTGGTCCAGCGTGTTGGAGGTGATGTCGCCCTGCTCGGCCAGCCAGCGCTCGGCGTCGATCGCGGCGCGGCAGCCGGTGCCCGCGGCGGTGATCGCCTGCCGGTAGGTGTGATCGACGAGATCGCCTGCGGCGAAGACGCCGGACACGGCGGTCGCGGTGCTGGGATGCAGCACCTGGACGTAGCCCTCGCCGTCCAGCTCGACCTGGCCCTTGACCAGCTCGCTGCGCGGATCGTGGCCGATCGCCACGAACAGGCCGGTGGCCGGCAGTTCGGAGGTCTCGCCGGTCTTGGTGTCGCGCAGGGTGAGGGCGGCCACCTTGTCGGTGCCGTGCACCTCGAGCACCTCGGCGTTGAGCCGGAACTCGATCTTCTCGTTGGCCTTGGCCCGCTCCAGCATGATGCGCGAGGCGCGGAACTCCTCGCGGCGGTGCACGATGGTGACCTTGCTGGCGAACTTGGTGAGGAAGGTCGCTTCCTCCATCGCCGAGTCGCCGCCGCCGACCACCACGATCTCCTGACCGCGGAAGAAGAAGCCGTCGCAGGTGGCACAGGCGCTGACGCCCTTGCCGAGCAGCGCCTGCTCGCCGGGGATGCCGAGGTAGCGCGCGGCCGAACCCATGGCCAGGATGATCGCGTAGGCGGAGTAGGTCTCGTTGCCCACGGTGACCGTCTTGATCGGGCCGGACAGGTCGATCGCGTCGACATCCTCGGTGCGCACATCGGCGCCGAAACGCTTTGCCTGCTCCCGCATTTCGTCCATCAGGTCCGGGCCCATGATGCCCTCGCGGAACCCCGGGAAGTTCTCCACCTCGGTGGTGGTCATCAACGCGCCACCGAATTGGGTGCCTTCGAACAACAGCGGCTGCAGTTCGGCCCGGGCCGCGTACACGGCGGCCGTGTAACCGGCCGGTCCGGAGCCGACGATGATCAGGTCGCGAACTGGCGTAGTCATGGGACCCTTCCGAGAGAAAACGTGGGACTGTTCAGTCAACAACAGCCTAATGTCCGTTGTTCCCCGGGGAATCTACCTGTTCGCGCGGCTCAGCCGATGTCGGTGATGTTCTTCACCTGCGGATCGTCCGGCGTGCAGCCGGGCCCGACCACCAGCGCGGTGATCTTCACGCCGTCCGGGCCGCTCAGCAGGATCAGCACGGCGTCGGCGTCGCGGTACCTCATGTCGGTGGAGCCGAGGATCTTGCGCTCCCCCAGGCCCGCGGCGCCGACGCAGGCGGTGAGGGTGTCCCGGCCGGCCAGTGCCCCCGTCACGTCGAAGCGGCCCAGCGCGGCCAAGGCGACGCCGGCGGGGAAGGTCCCGTCACCGGTGGCGTTCGGGCTCGGAGTGGGCGGCAGGGCGGTCGGAATGCCCGGGGTATCGGCGGTGCGGACGAGCTGGACGACGACCCCGGCGCCGGTGAGCAGCACGACGGCGGCAGCCGCGGCGGCGAGCCAGCGCAACCGTTTGCCGCGGCGCTCGGCCAGCGAGATCGGCGCATCGGGGCGCTCGGTGGCGGAATGGGCAGCGGCGGAGCCGGATTCGGGGCGGGTGGCGCCGAACGCCGGGCGGTGCACGGTGGCCTCGGGCGATTCGGCGATCTCGAGGCCGTCGAGGAAGGACTCCAAACGGGCGGCCACCTCGGCGGGCATGGGCTCGGGCGCGCGATCGGCGGAGGCGAGCGCCTGCAGTGCGGCATTCACCTCGTCCAGGGAGTTCAGATAGCTGCGTGCTTCCGGATCCTTGCGGACGACCGGCCACAGTTCCGCGCTGACCTCGGGCGCGAGATTATCCGCGTGCAGGTCGGCGAGCAGCTCCGGCGAGAACGGAGGCTGCGGATCGGACCGTGTCGCCATCGCACCTCCAGTGGTCTCGTGCTGCCGTGAGTTACATCGTCTGGTTGCTCGTCACTATTAATGACGCATCTCGGCTACTTCCGGTTCCGTGGATCTCGCAGAAATTCCAGGCGTTCTTGCAAACGTTGCCGACCACGGGCGCAGCGGCTCTTGATGGTGCCTTCCGGCACGCCGAGCAGGGCCGCCGCGTCGGACACGCTATACCCCTCCATCTCCACCGCGACCAGTGCGGTGCGCTGGTCGGGCGACAGTGCGAACAGCGCGCGCTCGACCACCATCGAGATCTCCATCTCGGCGTAGGCGTCGCGGTCGTCGAGGGGCTCGGGCACGTTCTCCGGGCTGAGCGAGAGCGCCCGGCGGGCCTTGTTGCGCCGGATCCGGTCCAGGCAGGCGTTCACCACGATGCGATGCAGCCAGCTGCGGACCTCGGACTCGCCGCGGAACGAGGCGGCGGTGCGATGCGCGGCCAGCAAGGCGTCCTGCAGGGAATCGGCGGCGTCCTCGCGGGTGTAGGAGGTGCGCACGGCGGTCTGCCAGAGATGGTCGTGGTGGCGGCGCACCAGCTCGTTGAAGGCGTGGCGCTGGCCGCCCGCATGGGCTCGCAGCAGTTCGATGTCGGAGTGTTCGTCCGGTGCGAATGTCCGGGCGCGGAACGCGACCGGACCGGAAGGACCCGCATGGGAGCCCCCGCTCATTTCGGACAACAGCCAAACCCCTCCGACGTCGCGCTCACAGAGCGACAACCGGGCCGGCTATCGCCATCTATTTCCCGCGGCATCCAGGATCGAGACGCCGGATCCCGGGAAAAGCTCCCACCAGAGAGCGCGTAGAGATCATAACCGGCGGAACAGCCGCCGGGAGTAGCCGGGAGGGGTTGGTGCACTACAGGATTGGCATACCCTTAGCGGCGGCGCGGGATGGACACGCGCGCGCGATGGCACGGATCGGGCACGTGCGGGGGCTGGGAGATTTACCGAGCGGCGTCGAAGCGCAGGTCGGCGATGGCGGTTTGGAACTGACCACCGGAGTTGCCGAGTCCGGTGATCCAGACGAGCACATAGCGGGCGGGCTGATCGGCGCGCACCGGGATCTCGGTGACGCCCTCCCCTAGTCGCGCCGAGCCGATCAGTTGGGTCTGATCCAGCGTCGGTGCGTCGGTGGGCGAGGTTCTGATCTCCACCGACGTGCCCGGGCTCGGCGAATTGATCGACACATTGGTCAATTTCGCCGGGCTCGGGAGCGTGGCTAGCAGCCCGATGCCCTTCTTCAGCGCGGGGAACTGCTGGAAGTACTGATCCGTCTTCCAGACGGTGCCGGGATTGTGGTCCAGCACCGCGTTCACCGTGCCCGCGTTGTCGGGGGTGCCCTCCGGGGAGAACACCTCCACCTTGGCCACCGGGACCGGCACACCGGCCGGCGCGGCCGCGCTCGGGGCGGCCGGATCGGTGGCGGTGGGCGACGCCGTCGCCTCGGTGGTCAGGCCGATATTGCGCTGCTCGTTGAGCGGCTGTTCGGACGCCGTCGGGGCGAACAGGCTGACCATCCACCAGATGACGATGCCGACCACCAGCGCGGCCAGGATGCCCAGGCCGACCATGATCCACATCATCCGCTGCGAGCGTTCCCGTTCCTGCGCGAGCAGTTCCGGGTCGGCCAGGGATTCGTCGACGACGGCCGCGGCCGCGGCGTTCTGGCGCTGGCCCAATCTCAGGACCGGGATGAAATCGGTCTTCTGGTCCACGACCGACGCCTGCTCCAGCACATGCTGGACGGTCGCGGCGGTACGCACGCCCTTGTTCGATTCCAGCGAGCGCACGGCGACCGCGGAGATCTCGAAGGGCACCTCGGGCCGGATCTGGCGCGGTTCGATCGGGGTGCCGTCCGGGCCGGAATCGGCCAGGCGCAGCCCGCCGACCGTGGCGGCGGCACCGCTCATGCCGCCGGTACGGATCGGCCAGCGCGCGGTGATCAGGGCATAGAGCATGGCGCCGAGACCACGGACGTCGGACTGGGCGTCGGAATCGGACAGCGTGCCCGGGAACGCCAGGACGGCGTCACCGGAGGCGCTGATGCGCACCCGATCCGGATGGTCGATGGACAGCGAACCGCCGCCGCGGTGTGCCAGCTCGGCGGCCGAGGCCAGCGCGCGGATGGCCCGGGCCGCGCCGATCGGCGACGGCACGGTTTCGGCCATCTCCCGCAGCGAACGACCCGGCGTCCACTCGGCGACGACGATGCCGCCGGAGCTGCCGCGCACCACGTCGAGCACGCGGGCCAGGCCGGGCGAGTTGATCCGGCCCAGGCGCAGCGTGCGCGACAGAATCGCCTGCGGCCCGTCGTGACCGGAGTTCTCGCCGGACTTCTGATCGGCGTCGACGAAGGTCAGCGCGACCTCGCGGTCGAGCTTGATGTCCAGGGCCTGCCAGAACCGCAGGCCGCGGGCACCGCCGTGCGGTGCCAGCAGCCGGTAGCGGCCGCCGGCCACGGAGGCGCCCGCCAGCAGCTTGGGGCCGCGCTGGCCCCGGCGCGCGCCCGGGTCGACGCCCGGAGGCGGCGCCTGCAACGGCGGGATCGGGATCATCCCGGTGTCATACATCGGATCACGAGGCGCTGGGCCGTCGTTGTCGCGCCGCCCGGGCGCGGGATCCGGAGTGGGGTGTTCGATGTCGGTCTCCAAACCGCCGGCTGTGGTCGCAGATGGATCGGCGGACGGGACGCCGCCCACCGCCGCGTCGTCGCTCACCCTCGGTCCTCCTTCGCCCTGATTTATCGAGGTGCCGGCGAATTCGCCACTTGTGCTTCTCTGCCGAACAGGGTACGGGAACTCACCCTTACTGGTGCGGTCAACGGCCGCGTCGCGAATGACGGGCAGCACCATGGTTTGCGCGTCCATGTACGGGTCGAACCCGGAGTAACCGTACGGATCCGGCCTGCGGAACACCTGCGTGGCGTATTCGTCCTCGACCGGCGCCTCGAGATCCAGATCCGGCGCGGGCGGCGTGATTCCGAGCCGTCGGGACACCGCGACGGTAATTGCAACAATTTCAGGAACACCGGCGAGTCGCATCAGGCCGAACGCCACGGCGAACAGGACGACCGCGTCCAGCGCCACCCGGATCATCGAGCCGGGTCCGCCGAGCGAGTTCGAGAGCCGGTCCAGCCCGAGCACGGTATCGACGATGAGCATCACCGCGCCGCCCGCGATCGAGGCCAGCGCCACGCGGGTGATGGTGCGGCCGACATTGGCCATGCGCAGGTCGCCGAGACTGCGGTGCAGCAGGTAACCGCCGATGCCCGCGCCCACGGCGAAGCTGACGCCGTTGACCGCGCCGAGCACGATCACGACCTGATCCGGGGACTGCGCGATCACCGGGGCCAGCAGCGAGAGCACGATCTTCACGCCGGTGATGCCGAGGATGATCCAGGTCGGGGTCCAGGCCTGCTGCCGGGCGTAGAACACGCGCAGGTGGATCAGCACCAGCGAGTACGGGATCAGCGTGAACGCGGACCAGGCCAGGGCCATACCGAGCCGATGGGCGTCGCCGGAGAAGCGCGCGTACCCGAACAGCGCCTCGCCGATCTGCGGGCCCGCCAGGGTGAAGAAAGTGACCACCGGGAGCAGCGCGATCATGCTCAGGCGAGTGGCGACCGACAGGTCGTCGACCACCGCGGGAGTGTCGTCGGCGGCGGCGTTGCGGCTCAGCCGCGGCATGATCGCGGTCAGCAGCGTGACGACCAGGACGCCGTACGGCAGCTGCAACAGCAGCCAGGTGTAGGAGTAGATCGCCGGACCGGCCGCGTCCGCGCCCGAGGAGACGTGGTTGGCGAAGATCATGCCGACCTGGCTGATCGCCACGTACAGGATGATCGCCGCGCCCATGGTGCCGAACTGCCGCAGCCGGTCGTCCAGGCCCCACAGCGGGCGCAGGTCGATGCCCTCGCGCCGGATCGCGGGCAGCAGGCTCATCGCCTGCACGATCACGCCGAGCGTGACGCCGATGCCCAGGACCAGCAGCTTCGGGTCGCTCATGTGCACCGGGTTAAGGGTGATCTCGCCGGGGGTCAGCGCGTAGATCCCGAGCACCACGAGCACGACCACGTTGTTCAGCACCGGTGCCCAGGCACCGGGTTTGAAGTTTTCCCGGGTGTTGAGGATCGCGGTGAGCAGCGCGGACATGCCGTAGAACAGGATCGCGGGCAGCAGCAGGAAGGTCAGTGCCGTGGTGAGCGCGGTGTTGACCTTGCCGTCGGAGGCGACGAAGACGTGGGTGGCCAGGATCGGGGCCAGCGCGGTGGTCAGCACCGTGGCGGTCAGCAGGACCGCGAACGCCGCCGTGAGCAGTCGCCGGGTGAAGGCGGCGCCCCGGTCCGGGTCCTCCTGTTCGGCGCGCACCAGCGTCGGCACCACGATCGCGCCGAGCACGGCGCCCAGCACCAGCTCGGCGATCATGTTCGGGATCAGGCTCGCCGAGGTGAATGCGGAGGCGATCTCCGGGCCGAGCACGGCCGCCAGCATGAGCACCTTGCCGAAGCCGGTGATGCGGCTGACCAGTGTCGCGATCGCCATCGAGCCGGAGCTGCGCAGCAGTCGGCTGCCGGCGCTCTCTTTCGACTCCGGCTTTTCCGGTTCCTTGGTGGCGACCGGCCACTCCTGCGTCCGGGGACGCCGCTCCGGCCCGGGGCGCGCGGGTCGGCGCTGCTGCTGCGGGGCCGGATGCGCGGGCACCGGGTTCGGCTGGGGTGGCGGGTAATTGGGCGGTGCGGCGACCCGTTTGGCCGGCCCGCGCTCAGGGTGTGGCTGACCGGGCTGCGGGCGCACCGGCTGACCCGGGGGCATCGGAGGCCGGGGTCGCCCGGGTGGCGGCTGCTGCCGATCACGTGGCGGCGGTGGCGGGTAGGACTGCTGACCGGGATGCGGCCGGGGCGCCTGCTGACGCGGATCCGGTCCGGGCCGATGGGGTGGTGGCGGCACCGGTCTGCCCGGCTGCTGCGGCGGCGGACCGCCGGGCCGGTTGACCTGCGGCGGACGCGCGCCGTACGGATCGCGAGGAGTCATGCCCGGCTCTTCTCGCGGCTCGGGTGGCTGTAGTCGCCGCTCCCAGGGTGCGGCAGGAGCCCGGCGGGCGGGTGTCCCGTCAGGTCTTTCCTCGGATCGAGGGGGATGAGCGAACAAATCATCGTCGCTCATCATGCCTCCTGTACCGCGCCGGACCTCTGCACCCGGCTTGCTCCAACTCCGGCGTTTCGCCACTGCTCACCGAAACACCGGCACCGTCGAGCTCTCCCCTATTGTGCACACCGCTCAGCAGGGATCGCTCAACTCTCTTCACGCAGTACTCGTTTCCGTGCCCGCAGGTAACGGTTGACCCGGCGCCGGGTCCCCGGATCGAATCCTTCGTCGGCCGGATCGGGCTGGCCCCGGAACCGGTGCCACAACCGGCGCCCGGCCAACAGGAACAACAGCAATCCAGCGCATCCGGTAATTATCGCCAACGTTTGACCGTAGGCGTTCGAGCGCACCGAGACCGAGGTCGGATGACCCAGGGGCATGCCGTCGGCTGTGGTAATGGAGATGGGAATGACCAGGTTACGGCTGTCGTCGATCTCGGTCGGGATCTGGAACGAGCGGGTTCCGTTGGGCGGTAACTGCTGTTCGCCGATGTCGGTGATCTTCGTCTCGGCGGGCGCCTCGATCCGGAACCGGATGCGGATCGAGACGGGCAGATCGTTGCGGGCCACCAGCAGCAGCGGACTCTGTTCGGAGGCAAGGGTGTAGACGCCGCCGGGCGGCAGCACCGTCACCGAGTTGTAGAGCCGGTCCAGTTCCCGGGTGGTCTGGTCGAGCCGGCGCTGCGCGAAAGTGTCGGGCTGCGCGGCGTTTCCGGTGCGCCGATCCGAGAGGCTGAGCATCCGGATCAGGTCGTCGCGCAGCGGGGTGACGAATCCGAGTGGCGTGGGCTCGATTTCGGGCACCTCGACCAGTGCGGCCTGCAGGTCGGTGATCCGGGCGGACTGCTCGCGGGCCGGGAGCACGAAGCGGCTCGGCACCGCGTCGCGGGCGGCCTGGCCGAGATAGTCCAGCTCGTAGGGCTGCGGATCGGGCTGATCGGCAAGCAGTTCGGTGAACGGGCGCGGCGCCGCGAGGTTGCTGCGCATCAGCAGGTCGAGCTGCCGCAGCAGGGCCGAGGCCTCGTCCTTGTTGGCGCCCCACTGCTGTGGAGGCATGAGCAGCTGCGAACGCGGGCGCCCGGCCAGCGGATTCAGCGCGGTCCAGGAGATGGCGCCGATCGCGTCCTGTAACCGGGCGACGCGGGAGTCGTTGGTGACGTCGTAGCGGACCCGGCTCGGGGTGTAGGACGGGGTCGGCGGGTTGGAGCCGACGGCGGCCAGGGCCGTCGCCGACCAGATGTCGAAGGTCGCGACGTGCAGCGCGGGGTCGGCGGGCGCCGCCGGTGTGGACGGGGTGGGTGCGGCGGAGGTGCCGCTGGGTGCGGCGGAGGTGGTGGCGGTCGGGGTGCCGGCGGGCGTTGCCGGCGTAGTGGATTCGGTCGCCGTCGGCTCGGGGCTGATCCCGGGCACCCGGACGATGTCCGGCGCGGCGGGCTCCGGCAGGGCCTGCGCGCTGCGCGCGGTGGCCGGTTCCTCGCCGCCACCGGCGGTGCCGACCGGCACCGCGGCGGTATCGGCGAGCACCGCGGTCTCGAAACCGTGGCTGCGCAACAGCATTCCGGCGCCGGTGTCGATGCTGCCGGAATCGGGCAGGCTCACCCCGCGCACCGACCGGGTGGTCAGCAGCGAGTCGACGATCTCGGCGGGCGCGTGCAGGGCGCGGGTGGACAGCTCGGGGTCGTTGACCGCGGCCAGCGCGGACACGTCGACCTGCCCGAACGGCAGTGCCACCGTGCACACCGAGGCCGCGACCGTGCGCAGGCGGTCCAGCCAGGCCTGGGCCGCCTCGGCACCGGAACCCGCGCGGGTCGGGCCGTCCGGATCCGACGGGCTGGCCAGCACCCGGTAGCCCTTGGTCATGGCCTGCGCGGTGAGCAGCAGGTCGGGGTCGATCGCGACGCAGATCGCGGCGGCCGGATTGTTGCGGCCGCTGTTGCCGATCGCGGTCTCCAGCGCGGCCAGCAGCTGTTCCAGCCGCCCGCCCCGGCCGAGCGAGGCGGCCAGGTCGTCGTCGGTCAGTTCGGCCTTGCGGTTGACGGTGCCGGGAATGCCCGCGACCAGGCGCGGGCGGTCGGCCAGCGGCCAGATCAGGGTCGTGGCCACCGGTACGTCGGCCGGCGCCGGGGTGGCGGGTTCACCGGCGGCGGCGGGCAGGCCGAGCACCGGCAGCAGGAAGCGGGCGTCGTCCAGGCGCGCCTGGCTGCCGTAGGCCGGTTCCCCGTTGACGTTCATCAGCAGCGGATAGACGCCGGCCTGCGTCAAGCCGAGCGAGGCCGGGTCGTTGCCGCGCAGCGCGATGCTCAACGTGAACTGCTTGCGCTGGCCCGGGCTGAGCCGCTCGGCCACATCCTCGAACGGGCCGGTCACCTCGTAGTTGATCTGGTCCAGGCGCAACGCGTAGCGCAGATCACTCGGGGTGGTCACCGCGGCGGCCCGCTGGATCCGGACGCTGATGTCCTCGACCACCCGGTCACCGATGTTGGTGACGGTGCCCGACACGGTCAGCCGGCCGTCGCTGGAGGTGGTCACCGTCGTCGGCGACACCGAATCCAGCGACAGCTTCAGGAATTTGGGGGCAGAGGCGTTGTTCGACCCCGTGGGCTGCGCACCGGCGAGCACCGGAATCGCGAGCACCGAACCGATCAGGGTCAGGACCGCCACGAAGATCCGTACCAGTCCTCGAGTCATCGCTTGCCGGTCTCCATCCGGTCGATCAGCTTGTTCGCCACTTCGGCCAGGCGCCGTTCGTCCGCGTAGGCGAGCCGGGAACCCAGTTCGCTCAACGGAACCCAGTCGACCTGGGTGACTTCCACATCGGCGTCGGACAGCTCACCGCCGACCGAGCGCAGGAGATAATGATGCACGGTCTTGTGTACCCGGCGGCCCTCGGTCACGAACCAGTAATCAATACTGCCGAGTTCGGCAACGACGATGCCATTGATTCCGGTCTCCTCGGCTACCTCGCGGATCGCGGTCTGCTCGGGCGTTTCGCCCTCTTCGATATGGCCTTTGGGTAGCGACCAGAGCAGGCGGCCGCGGCGATCGGTGCGGCCGATCAGTGCGGCACAGCGCTTTTCGCCGGGTCCGTCCAGGCCGTCGACGACCAGGCCGCCGGCCGAGGTTTCCCGCACCGTGCGCATGCGCGGTTTCGGGGTGGCATTGGGGGCCGAACCGCGGCGCCGAGGCTGGCGGCGTCGACTGTTCGCACGATCGGCCGAAGACACCAAGCAAGCTTAGACGGTAGGGCCGGGGGTGCCTGAGTCGGCGGCGACAGTCCGCGCGCTTAGGTCCTGGTGGGGCGGGTCGGTAAGCTGCCGTTTCGTGGTTTCGCCCAAGTCCGAGGATGCAGCGCTGGATCGACGTACCCGATTGCTGGCCGCGGCCGCGGTCACGCTCGGGGGATTGTCGGAGGTGCTGACGCCGCTCGGCGCGCTCTTCGCGGCCCGCGGTCACGACCTCTACCTGGTCGGCGGGAGTGTGCGCGACGCGGTGCTCGGCCGCCTGGGCACCGATCTGGATTTCACCACCGACGCCCGGCCCGAGGTGGTCCAGGAGCTGATGCGCGGGTGGGCCGATCACCTGTGGGATACCGGCGGTCTGGCGTTCGGCACGGTCAGCGCGGCCAAGGACGGGCAGCAGTTGGAGATCACCACCTTCCGCAGCGACAACTACGACCGGGTCTCGCGCAATCCCGAGGTGACCTACGGCGACACGCTCGAGGCCGACCTGGTGCGACGTGATTTCACCGTGAACGCCATGGCGGTCAAGATCCTGGCGGACGGCACGCTGGAGTTCGTCGATCCGCTCGACGGCATGTCCGCGCTGCTCGAGGGCCTGCTGGATACCCCGGCCGCACCGCAGGATTCGTTCAACGACGATCCGCTGCGGATGCTGCGCGCGGCGCGTTTCGTGGCCCAGCTCGGTTTCGAGCTGCATCCGCGCGTGCGCGCGGCGATCACCGAGATGGCCGAGCAGATCGACCGGATCACCGCGGAACGGGTGCGCGCGGAGCTGGACAAGCTGATCGGCAGCGCCCATCCGCTCGACGGCATCGACATCATGTGCGAGACCGGCCTGGCGCAGCGCGTGCTGCCCGAGGTGCCGGCGATGAAGCTGGAGATCGACGAGCACCACCAGCACAAGGACGTCTACCAGCACTCGCTGACGGTGCTTCAGCAGGCGATCGACCTGGAGGACGGCGATCCGGACCTGGTGCTGCGCTGGGCGGCGCTGCTGCACGACATCGGCAAGCCCGACACCAAGCGCAACGAGCCCGGCGGCGGCGTCAGCTTCCACCACCACGAGGTGGTCGGCGCGAAGATGGTGCGCAAGCGCATGCGGGCGCTGAAGTATCCGAAGCAGTTCACCGAGGAGGTCGCGCGGCTGGTGTTCCTGCACCTGCGCTTCCACGGGTACGGCAAGGGCCAGTGGACGGATTCGGCGGTGCGCCGCTACGTCACCGATGCCGACGACCTGCTCCCCCGGCTGCACAAACTGGTCCGGGCGGACTGCACCACGCGGAACAAGCGCCGTGCGGCCGCCCTGCGCGCCACCTACGACGATCTGGAGACGCGGATCGAGCGGATCCAGCAGGAGGAGGATCTGGCCCGGGTCCGGCCGGATCTGGACGGCAACGCGATCATGGAACTGCTCGGCTTGCGGCCGGGTCCGCAGGTCGGCAAGGCGTGGTCCTTTCTGAAGGAGCTGCGCCTGGATCGTGGGCCGATGACCCGGGACGAGGCCGAGTCGGCACTGCTGGAGTGGTGGAAGACGCAGAACTGATCAGAAGACGATCAGGGTGGTGCCGGTGACGATGGCGGAGCGGATCTGCGCGAGGTCGAAGGAGCCGGTGATCTCGGGCAGCTCGACGCGGAACCGGACCAGGTCGCCCTCGCGGGTGGCCTCGACGATGCGGGCGTGATTCGGCAGGCCGTCCATCAGCACCGCGGGCGCGGTGATCAGGTTGCGCGGTAGTCGCAGCCCCCACCAGGCGGCCTTCTCGATCCGCACGGTGAGCAGGTTGTTCTCGATGGTGGCGTCGACCAGCGCGGTCAGTTTGCGGTGGCGATGGGTGGCTTGGATCAGGCCGCTCTCGTGCAGGCTCAGGGCCCAGTCGAATTCGCGTTCGTTGAGCCAGCCGATCAGCGCGGCGGTGGTGACGGTGCCGTCCAGGTCGAAGTGCTGGGCCCGGACCCGGGTCGGCACGCCGGGGATCAGCCGCACGCCGTGCGCGATCAGGGTGACCGATTCGACCGGATGCTTGTCCCAGAGCACCCTGGACAGCACGGTCTTGGTCTGGAAATTCGCCCCGCGGCGGCGGACCTTGAGCACCTGCAGGGTGGCGTCCAGTTCGTGGCCGAGCACGGTGGCGCTGATCTCCTGGCCGCCGAAACGGCTCAGGATGCCCTCGCTGAGCATGGTCATCAGCACGTCCGGGAGCAGCGCGGTGACGGTGCCCGCGCCCAGGTCGGCTACGGGGTCGACCCAGGAGGTGGTCACCGATACCCACTGGTCTATCCACGACTGGTCGAACAGGCGTTTTCCGGCTTCGACGGCCCGTAGCGGTGACCATGACTTCGGATCGAAATACGTGGCCATGATTGCTCCGAGGGTACCGGCGGGGCTCGCGGACCGCCCATACCCATCGGACATCAGTCGCGTTTCCGCAGGTGAAGTGCCTTTTCCCGAATAGCGGATGGGTAGCGGTACGCCGTCACGTTCCACGTGAAACCGATTGGCGCGCTGATTCTTTCAGGGCCGGACGCCGTATCCGCCGCCGCCGGGGGTCTCGATCACCAGAACATCGCCGGGCTCCAGCTCCGCCGAGTCCGCACCGTCGAGATGTAGGACGGAGCCGTCCGCCCGCTCCACCCGGTTCACGCCCAGCGCGCCGGGCTCGCCGCCCGCCATCCCGTATGGCGGCACCCGCCGATGACTGGACAGGGTCGAGACCGTGACCGCCTCGGTGAACCGGATCCGGCGGATCCCGCCGTCACCCCCGCGCCAGCGTCCCGTGCCCCCGCTGTCCGGTCGCACCGCGAACTCCTCGAGCAGGACCGGCAGCCGCCACTCGAACACCTCGGGGTCGGTCAGCCGCGAATTGGTCATGTGGGTCTGCACGACCGACGCGCCGTCGAACCCGTCGCCCGCGCCCGACCCGGACCCGATGGTCTCGTAGTACTGGTGCCGGTCGTTGCCGAAGGTGACGTTGTTCATCGTGCCCGCGCCCTCGGCCTGCACGCCGAGCGCCGCGTACAGCGCGCCCGTAATCGCCTGGGAGGTCTCGACATTGCCCGCGACCACCGCCGCCGGCGGCTCGGGGGCGAGCATGGAACCGGACGGCACGACGATGCGCAGCGGCCGCAGGCAGCCGTCGTTGAGCGGGATGTCGTCGGCGACCAGCGTGCGGAAGACGTAGAGCACCGCCGCGTTCACCACCGCGTACGGTGCGTTGAAGTTCCGCTCCAGCTGGGGTGAGGTGCCGGTGAAATCGATGGTGGCCGACCGGTTCTCGCGATCCACGGTGACCCGCACGCGGATCGTGGCGCCGAGATCGGTCCGGTAGCTGTACGCGCCGTCGTCGAGCGTGTCGATGACCCGGCGCACCGCCTCCTCGGCGTTGTCCTGCACGTGCCGCATGTAGGCCTGCACCACGTCGAGCCCGAAGTGCTCGATCATCGTGCCGACCTCCGCCACGCCCTTGGCGTTGGCGGCGATCTGCGCGCGCAGATCGGCGAGGTTGGTGGCCGGATTGCGGGACGGGTACCGCGCCTCGGTCAGCAGCCGATGCGTCTCGGCTTCCCGGAACCGGCCGTTCTCGACGAGCAGCCAGTTGTCGAAGACGACGCCCTCCTCCTCGATCCGGCGGCTGCCGGCCGGCATGGAACCCGGTGCGATGCCGCCGATTTCGGCGTGATGACCACGCGAGGCGACGTAGAACAGGATCTGCTCGCCGCCGTCGTCGAAGACCGGCGTGATCACCGTGACATCGGGCAGGTGCGTGCCGCCGTGATACGGATCGTTGACGGCGTAGGTGTCCCCCGGGCGCATGGCGTGCGCGCCGGTGCGCCGCTCGATCACCTCTTTGACGCTGGTGCCCATCGACCCCAGATGCACCGGGATGTGCGGTGCGTTGGCGACCAGGTTGCCGTCGGGATCGAACAGGGCGCAGGAGAAGTCGAGGCGCTCTTTGATGTTGACCGACTGCGAGGTGGACTCCAGCCGGGCGCCCATCTGCTCGGCGATCGACATGAACAGGTTGTTGAAGACTTCCAGCAGCACCGGGTCGGCCGCCGTGCCCGCGTCCGGGTCCGTGCTCGCGGTGACCCGTTCCAGCACCAGGTGCCCGATGTCGTTCACCGCGGCCTGCCAGCCCTCGTCGATCACGGTGGTGGAATTGGCCTCGGTGATGACGGCGGGTCCCGCGACCGCCGTGCCGGGCGTCAGATCCGCACGGCGATACCGGGATACGTCCTGCCAGGCGCCGCCGGTGTGCAATCGAACGGTCCGCGGCGCGCTCGCCGTGGCCGCCCGCGGCACCAGGCCGGACAGTTCGGGCGGCTCGGTCAGCCCGGTCGCCTCGATGGACAGCGCCTCGACGACGATCGGGCGATCCAGCGTGAACGAATAGGTGCCGCGATGGCGGGTCTCGAAGTCGCCGGTCATGGTGGCGGGTTCGCTGAACGGCACCGAAATGGCGGTGTCGGTGCCGTCGTAGCGCAGCTGCGCCCGCCGGGTCACCCGAATCCGTTGCGCGGGCACACCTTCGTCCAGCAGTTCGGTGCGCGCGGCTTCGGCCAGCGCGTCGGCGATCTCGGTGACGCGCGGCATCGACGCCGGGTCCAGGGGCAGTTCCACGGACTGCTCGCGCATCGCGGTGGTGTCGGCCAAGCCGATTCCGAGCGCGGACAACACGCCGGCCAGCGGCGGTATCAGCACCGTCCGGATACCGAGGGAATCGGCTACGGCACAGGCGAGTTGGCCGCCCGCGCCGCCGAAGGTGGTCAGGGCGTACCGGGTGACGTCGTGGCCCTTCTGCACCGAGATCCGTTTGACCGCCGCCGCGATGTTGGCGACCGCGATCCGCAGGTAGCCCTCGGCGACCTGCTCCGGGCTGCGGTCGTCGCCGGTGCGCTCGCCGATCGCCGCGGCCAGCTCGGCGAAACGGGTGCGGACCAGCTCGGTATCCAGGGGCTGGTCCCCCGCCGGCCCGAAAACGCTGGGGAAATAGGCGGACTGGATCCGGCCGAGCATGACATTGGCGTCGGTGACGGTCAGCGGACCGCCGCCGCGGTAGCACGCGGGCCCGGGCAGGGCGCCCGCCGAATCCGGGCCGACCCGATACCGGCTGCCGTCGAAATGCAGGATCGATCCGCCGCCCGCCGCGACCGTGTGGATGTCGAGCATCGGCGCCCGCAGCCGCACGCCCGCGATCTGGGTGGTGAACACCCGCTCGTACTCCCCCGCGTAATGCGAGACGTCGGTGGAGGTTCCGCCCATGTCGAAGCCGATCACCCGATCGAATCCGGCCAGCTCCGACATCCGCACCATGCCGACGATGCCGCCGGCCGGGCCGGACAGGATCGCGTCCTTCCCCCGGAACTGCCCCGCCTCGGTGAGCCCGCCGTTGGACTGCATGAACATCAACCGCACCCCGGCCAGCTGCCCCGCCACCTGCTCCACATACCGGCGCAGCACCGGCGACAGGTAGGCGTCGACCACCGTGGTGTCGCCGCGCGGCACCAGCTTCATCAGCGGGCTGACCTCACTGGACAGCGAAATCTGCGGGAACCCGGCGGCTTCGGCGACGCGACCGATCCGCTGTTCGTGCTCGGGATAGAGGTGGCTGTGCATGCACACCACGGCGACCGCGCGAATCCCGGCGGCATACGCCTGGCCCAGCGCGGACGCGAGCGCGTCGAGGTTCGGTTCCCGCAGCACGGTCCCGTCCGCGGCCACCCGCTCGTCCACCTCGATCACCCGCTCGTGCAACAACTCCGGCAGCACGATCTCCCGCGCGAAGATCTCGGGCCGATTCTGATAGGCGATCCGCAGCGCGTCCCGGAACCCCCGCGTGATCACCAGAACCGTCCGCTCCCCCTTCCGTTCGAGCAGCGCGTTCGTCGCCACGGTGGTCCCCATTCGCACCGCGTCGACCACCCCGTCGGCCGGCTCCGGACTCCCCGTCTCGGCCGCCAGAATCGCCCGAATCCCCGCCACCGCCGAATCCGCGTACCGCCCCGGATTCTCGGACAGCAATTTATGCGTTACCAGCCCGCCGTCGGGCCGCCGGGCCACCACATCGGTGAACGTGCCACCCCGATCGATCCAGAACTGCCACCCCCGTTCCCGTGCCGGATGGGATGCCGCCGTACCCGCCTCGGTCACCGAAAACTCCTGCTCCTCGCCCATTTACCGCTACCAGCGCACGATACCGAAACCCGGAGACGCAGAACGCTGCCGCACATCCGGATCGGATCTGCGACAGCGTTCGGGCGCGAAGGCCCCGGCCGGGTGGGCCGGCTACCAGATCTTCACGCGCTCGGCCGGTTCCATGTAGAGGGCGTCGCCCGCCTTGACGTCGAAGGCCTCGTAGAAGCTGTCGACGTTGCGAACGACGGCGTTGCAGCGGAATTCGGGCGGGGAGTGCGGGTCGATGGACAGGCGGCGGATGGCTTCCTCGCCGCGGGCCTTGGTGCGCCAGACCTGGGCCCAGCCGTAGAAGACGCGCTGCAGGCCGGTGAGGCCGTCGAGGACGGGGGGCTCGGCGCCGTCGAGGGAGATCCGGTAGGCCTCCAGGGCGATGGACAGGCCACCGAGGTCGCCGATGTTCTCACCGACGGTGAACGCGCCGTTGACCGTGTGGTCGTCGGAGAGTTCCTGCGGGGACAGGGCGTCGTACTGGTCGATCAGCGCCTTGGTGCGCTTGCCGAACTCGGCCCGGTCCGCGTCGGTCCACCAGTCGACCATGTTGCCGTCACCGTCGTACTTGGCGCCCTGATCGTCGAAGCCGTGGCCGATCTCGTGGCCGATGACCGCGCCGATGCCGCCGTAGTTCGCGGCGTCGTCGGCGTTCATGTCGAAGAACGGCGGCTGGAGAATGGCGGCGGGGAAGACGATCTCGTTCATGCCCGGGTTGTAGTAGGCGTTCACCGTCTGCGGGGTCATGAACCATTCGCCGCGGTCCACCGGACCGCCGAGCTTGTTCAGGTCGCGGTCGTGGTCGGCGGCGTAGCCGCGGCGGTAGTTGCCGACCAGGTCGGCCGGATCGATCTCGACCGCGGCGTAATCCCGCCACTGGTCCGGGTAGCCGATCTTGGGGGTGAACTTCTCCAGCTTGGTCAGCGCGGCCGTGCGGGTTTCCGGGCTCATCCACTCCAGCTGGGAGATGTTGCGGCGGTAGGCCGCCTGGAGGTTGGCCACCAGGTCCACCATCCGGGCCTTGGCCTCGGGCGGGAAATGCTGGGCCACATACAGTTTGCCGACGGCCTCGCCGAGCAGCGCCTCCACCAGGGACACGCCGCGCTTCCAGCGCTCCCGGTTCTCCGGCTGGCCGCTCAGGGTGCGCCCGTTGAAGTCGAAGCTCTCCTCGACCAGTTCGTCGGTGAGGTAGGCGGCGCGCGAGCGGATGATCCGCCAAGCGGCCCAGGCCTTCCAGTCGTCCAGCGATTCCGCGGCCCAGGTCTCGGAGAAGGTGCGCAGGTACTCCGGCTGGCTCACCACGACCTCGGCGAACATCTCCGGCCCGGACTTGTCGACGCCTTCGCGCAGCGCGGAAGTCCACGCGGCCCAGTCGAACTCCGGGTTGGTCGCGGTGAGCTCGGCGAAGGTGGTCAGGTTGTAGCTCAGCTCGGCATCGCGCCGGCGCACCACGTCCCAGTGCCCGGCGGCCAGCTTCTTCTCCAGCTCGAAGACCCGCTCCCCCACCGTGTCCAGCGCGTCCGGCAACAGCGCGGCGACCCGGGAATCGGCGGCCGCGAGCGCGAACATCCGCCCGACGTGCGCGATGTACTTGGCGCGGATCTCGGCGAATTCGTCCTGGCGGTAATAGGACTCGTCGGGCAGGCCGAGGCCGGACTGACTGGTGTAGGTCACGTAGCGGGAGGAGTTCTTGTCGTCGGTGTTGACGTAGAACGCCACCGCGCCGCCGACACCGGTGCGCTGCAGGCGGCCGAGCAGGGCCGCGAAACCGGTGCGGTCGCTCACCTCCCGCACGGCGGCGAGCTCGTCGGCGATCGGGGCGAGCCCGGCCGCGGCCACCGCGTCGGTGTCCATGAAGCTGGAGAACAGATCGCCGATCTTGCGGGCGTCGGTACCCGGCGCGGCCTGTTCGGCGGCGGCGTTCTGAATGATTGCCTGCACGTCCAGCTCGGCCTGGTCGTAGAGCGCGCGGAAGGCACCGTCGACCGAGCGATCCGCGGGAATCTCGTAGGTGTCCAGCCATTTGCCGTTGACATGCGCGAACAGGTCGTCCTGCACCCGCACGGCGTCATTCAGGTGGGACAGATCGATACCGGAAGGGCTCGTCAGTTCGGAAGTCACGGTCTCCAGTATGCCGTCGCGCCGGAGTGCTCGGTGGGGCTGGAAGTGTCCGGGCAGCAAGCGACCAGACAACAACTGCCCGCGACCAGTGCTGCGGGCGAGGTCGGCCCGGCCGCTGGCGCGGCCGGGGCACGGAGGTCAGCGGGACAGGAGCACGCGATCGAATTCGCCGTCGCGGGCGCCCGCGAGGAAGGCGGCCCATTCGGGCGGGGTGTAGGTGAGGGCGATGTCACGGTGACGCAGCGTCGCGCCGCCGTCTTCGGAGTTGTGCACGAGCAGCTGAGGGTGTGCTCGCCCACTGTTGAGCAGCGTCAGGAAGGAGTTCCAGACGCTGGCGGTGACGGTGATGATGGGCTCTTCGACACGACGGTCGGCCGGGTTGCGGCGGTATTTGCTGTCCCGGATGAGCACCGCGTCACCATCGAATCGGACCTCGACGCATTGGTTGCCATTGTTGGATCGAGACGATGTGAACCAGCCGGTGTGAGCCGGCCTCTGGCTAGCGGTGGTTGCCATGGCAGGATTTTACACGCGGGCATACGTCCTGATCAGGGCCAATGATTCGGCACGGGAAAGCGATTGGTCCAGCGCGCGGACATAGGCGAACCCGAGATCGCGAACTTGCTCCGCGTCTTCGACCGCGCCGCCGTAGACCGCGCTCTCGGCCCAGCCGAAGGTCGGCAGCTGCTCGCCGCTGAAGTCGATCAGATGGAAACTCGCGCCGCCGAGGATCGCGCCGGCGGTGGCGGTGAACGGGATGACCCGGATATCGACGTTGTCGTACTTCTCCAGCAGATCGGACAGGTGGCTCAGCTGGCCGCGCAGCACCTGCGGCCCGCCGGTCTGCTGCCGCAGCGCCGCTTCCCCGATCACCGCCGTCAGCTCCACCGGCTCCGGCCCGAGTAGTCGCTCCTGGCGATGCATCCGGATCCCGACCAGCTGCTCGACCTGCACCGGCCGGATCATCACGTCGGCGCTGATGAGCGCGCGGGCGTAGTCCTCGGTCTGCAGCAGACCGGGCACGATCAGGCTGTCGTAGCTGCGGATGCTGTGCGCGCCGAATTCCATGCCGTAGAGGCGCTGTAGTTCCGGGCCGAGCAGCGCCGAGGATTTGGTCCACCAGCCGCGCTGCTTGCTGGCCTCGAGCAGGGCCAGTAATTCCGCGCGTTCCTCGGCGTCGACCTCGAGCAGTTCGAGGACCGGGCCGATGGTGTTGGCGGTGAGGACGCGGCGGCCCTTCTCGACGTGACTCCAGTTGGCGGCGGTGAAGCCGACCCGCTTGGCGAAGGTCGAGGAGTCGAAGCCACGTAGTTCGCGCAGTTCCCGCAGGCGCAGGACCAATTCCCAACGCGCGACGGTCGGCGAGACGGGTGCCATGACTTGCGATGCTACGCCCGTCGTATTCGCCTGCGTGTGACTATTGTCATCCTCGTTAGGCAGAGCTACTGTCGCATCACAGTTTGCCGTTCACCCGTCGATCGATCCATCCGATGCGTCGAGGCGAGGTTCGTCATGAGTACGTCCCGCAGAGATTCCGGCAGTCCTGAAATGTTCACGGTGAAACAGGACGCCATCGCACGGTGCCGCAGTTACCGCAAAGACCACGGCCTATACGGGGTGGTCGATGCCGCGCTGGGCCGAATCATGCTGGAAGTGGGGTCGGTCGGCGCGGTCGTGATGCCGGCCGCCCTGGGCGCGCGGGTGCGCGACCTGCTGGCGCGGGCGCAGGAGCACAGCGGGCCGGTGATCGAACATCCGCGTTCAGGGCGCTGGACATTCCTGACCGGTCCCACCGACAACTCGTACACCGACACCACGCTGTTCTCGGATCTGTTCCGGGTCTGCGCCTCGGTCGCGTTGCCCGGCAGCACGCTGGTGCTGCCCTCGCCCTCGGACGAGCTGGGCGGCTACCGGCGCTGGATCCACCCGCCGCACCGTGACTTCCGCCCCCTGTTCGGCGACGTGGTCGCCGCGACCCAGGCCTGTTCGGCCCGGATCAAAGCCCCCGCGGTCGAATGACTACTGCCCGCCGAGCCGCTGACTACTGACCGCCGAGCCGCGCGTGCATCTCCCAGATGAGCACCTCGGCGGGCCCGTGCGCGGTGATGCGCTGACCGCCGGATCTGGCCAGCCGCACGGCATCGCCCTCGTAGAGCGGGCCGACGCCTTCCATCTCCACCTCGCCCTGCGCCACGAACACGTGCAGGTACGGCGCGTCGGGCAGATCGATGACGGCGGGGGTGCCTTCGGCGCCCGGCATCCGGGCGACATGGAAGGCCGAGTGACTGCTGTTGATGGCGATGGCGGTGCGTTCGCGGTAGCGCGGCAGGCCCGAGGCCACCGTCACCAGTCCGCCGCCGGCTAGTTCGTCGTCGATCTCGAGCTGCTGGTAGCCCGGGGTCAGGCCGGGCTCGTCGGGCACCACCCACATCTGCACGAAACGCACCGGCTCGGTGTGCTCGCCCGCGGCGTCCGACAGCCGCCAGGAGTCGTTCTTCTCCGAGTGCAGGATGCCCGCGCCGGCGCTCATCCGCTGGGCCAGCCCGGGATAGATGACGCCGTTGTGGCCGAGGGAATCCTGGTGCACCAGGCTGCCGCCGAGCACCCAGGTGACTATCTCCATGTCGCGGTGCGGATGGGTGTCGAAGCCCTGACCGGGCAGCACGATGTCGTCGTTGTTGACCAGCAGCAGACCGTGGTGGGTGTTCTCGGGGTCGTAGTGCTCGCCGAAGGAGAAGGAGTGCTTCGAGTCCAGCCACGAGATGCGGGTCTTCATGCGGTCGCCGCCGCGGTGCACGTCGATATGGGGAGTCGTAAGCGTGGACATCGGTCCCTCCTTCTCCGACCTGGGTTTCAGGGTGGGAGCACCTCCGACGGGGTACCCCGGATTCCGAGTAAATTGTCCTGCACTCGGCATTTTACCCAGCGACTTTCGGGTGAACGCCAGGTGAGGAGTACCAACCGTGCTGGGGAACGGGGCCGTCAGGCCAGTAGGGTACGCAAAATATCTGCGCGACACCGGAACCGGAGGTGATCCAGGATGCGTCCAGAGGCGCTCGAGCGCATCGAGCGGGAACTGCGCGCGCTCGCGCGGTCCGCGGGCATCACCGATTTCGTGGTCGGGGTGGCGGTCTTCCGGGACCGCAAGCTGCTGGTGGTGCGCCGGGTGCCGCACGCGCAGTTCGGCGGGCTGTGGGAGCTACCCGGCGGCGGCGTCGAGCCCGGAGAGACGTTCGCCGAATGTGTGGCACGGGAATTGCTGGAGGAGACCGAGCTGCGGGTGCGCGGCATCGTGGAGTTCCTCGGCGGCGTCGATTACGCCACTCGCACCAAGGCCAAGGTGCGCAAATTCTCCTTCATCGTCGAAGCCGAGCCGGGCGCGGTAGCGCTGGCCCCCGGCGAGCACGACGCCTACGCCTGGATCGACGCGGATGCCCTGGCGGTGCTGGATTTCGCACCCGATACCCGCTCGACGGTGCACGCCCTGGTGAACTCCCTGGATCAGCCGCATCCGGCCTGAACGGCTGGGCCAGAAGGCCGCACGGCACAATCGGCATGATGTCGACAGCCTCCGCTCCACCCGAGTCGGTGCCGTTGCGTACCGCCCTGCGGGACAGCCCGGGCGTGCTGCGCCTGGCGGTCGTGCGTTTCGCCGGACAGTTCGGCGACGGAATGTTCCAGGCGGCGCTGTCGGGCGCGATCCTGTTCAACCCGGAGCGCCAGACCGATCCGCTCGCCATCGCCGCCGGTTTCGCGGTGCTGTTGCTGCCGTATTCGCTGATCGGACCGTACGCGGGCGCGCTGCTGGACCGCTGGGACCGGCGCGCGGTGCTGCTGGTGGCCAATATCTTCCGGGCGGTGCTGATCGGCGCGGTCGCGCTCGGCCTGCTCGCGGGCCTGGGGGAGACCCCGCTGCTGCTCGGCGCGCTGGCGGTGGTGGGCATCAGCCGTTTCGTGTTGGCCGGGGTGTCGGCGGCGCTGCCGCGGGTGCTGGCCCAGCAGTGGCTGGTGCCGATGAACTCGGTGCTGGCCACGGTGGCCTCGGGCTGTGCCGGGCTCGGCGCGGCCATCTCGGTCGCGATCATCGGCGGCTTCGGCGCGGGTGATTTCGCCTCGGCGATCGCGGTCGGGGTGAGCGCGGTCGGTTCGGTGCTCAGCGCGCTGCTGGCGATCGGCTTCCGGGCCCGGGTGCTGGGCCCCGAGGACGGCACCGCCGGGCAGGAGAGCACCGTGCACGCGATCGCGACCGGCTTGCGCACCGGCGCCGCGGCGGTCTGGCAGTCGGCGCAGGTGACGACCGCGATGATCGGCATCGGCGTGCATCGAATCGTGTTCGGCACCAACACCTTGATCATGGTGCTGGTGCTGCGGGTGGTGCCGGACGGCGATTCCGGATTGGACAGCGGGCTGCTCGGATTCGGTGTCGCGATCGCGGCGGCCGCGGGCGGCATGCTGCTGGCGGCGGTGGTCGCGCCGCTGGTGATTCCGCGGCTCGGCCGGCCGCGCACGGTGGTGGCCGGATTGCTGGTCGCGACGCTGGTGCAGTTGACCCTGGTGACCCCGATCGCGGTGGCGCAGGACGGGCCCGCGTACCAGTACGCGCATCATCTGCTGCTGGTCGGCGCGTTCCTGTTCGGATTGGCGGGGCAGACGATCAAGCTGACCGGTGACGCGACCATGCAGATCGATATCGACGACGCCCGGCGCGGCCAGGTTTTCGCGCTCCAGGACACCGTTTTCAATATCGCATTCGTGCTGGCGATCGCCGTTGCGGCACTGATGATTCCGGCCGACGGCCGTTCGCTGCCGGTGGTCCTCGCGGGTGCGGCGGTGTATTGCGCGGGAATCGTGGCGATCCTCTGGAATGCGCGGCGCGCGCGTTATTCGACGCGCCAGTCACTTTCGGGCTGATCCGGAACGTCGAAACCGCGCATCGGTGGGCGCGGTGAATCATGCGGTAGCGGTGGGTATTCGGCGAGCACCGCGCCGAGATCGGCGGTGACGATGTTCTCCGCCGCGGGCCCGGGCTCGGCTTCCGGCTCGGCCCGGATGGTCCACTCCAGCGGCTCGTTCTCCGAGTCGAAGCCGGTGACCAGGTGATTCCAGGTGCCCTGGTCGGTGGGATCGGTGTAGAAGTGATCGAGCACGCCGTCGTCGTTCAGGTCGAGGGCGGCCACGTCGGCGACGCCGGTGCCGTGGGTGTCCCAGAGCGCGTCGTCGTAGAGCCCGTCGCCGTCGAAATCCAACTGCACCGCATCGACCGTGCCGGTGCGCGCCAAATCCAGATCGGCCGGTGAGGACCAGACATGGACCTCGCCGTCGCCCGCCCCGAAGGCGTATTCGATATCGCTCATATTCACTTGGACGCGGCACCGCGGAATTCGGTTCCATATCGAATGCGTCGCGACCGCCCGGCGTCCCCGGGTCCGCGCCCGAGCTCCGGTAAGTTGATCTTCCCGCGGTAACGTCCGAATCGACAGGGAGTCAACAGATATGGGTTTGCTGCCGGAGAAACTGGATGCTCCAGTCGTCTTCGGAGCGGTACTCACCGGACTACTCTGCGTGCCCGCGCCCGCCCAGGCCGCGCCGCCGCCGTGGGCGCCCCCGCCGGTGAACGTGTGCGGTGAGGCCGGCTTCGATCCGCTGCTGCGTCAGCCGGATCCGAACCTGCCGCCACCGCCCCCGGTGCAGATTCCGCCGCGGATCGAGATCCCGGTGCCGTGGCCCGAGCTCACCCCGGTGCCGGTGCCCGACCCGCCGCAGGACAACACCCGGATCAAGCCGGCCGCGCTGCCCGCCGATCCGTGCCACAACCCGTGCCCGGACGTCCGGGATACCCCCGAACCGGTGGAATCGACCGAGCCCGAGAGCCCGGACACCGGGTCGGGATCGGGATCGAGCTCCGGATCGGGCAAGTTCGAACTGCCGCGCCTCGAGATCAAACCGGAGATCGAGCCGATCCCGATCCCGATTCCCGGCGGCGCGAGCGAAGCACCGCAGCCGGCGCCGCCGCATGTCGTACACCCGGTCGAGCCCGGGCCGGTCACCGAGCCCGTCGCCACGCCGAAGGTCGAGCGGGTGGAGCTGGTCGGCCAGGTCACCGGTCGCGGCTCGAACAACCGCACCGACATGCGCTGGCAGGTCGATGGCACCGACCTGGGCCTGATGTGGGAGACCAAGCCCGGCGAGGTCGCGGTGGTCTTCGGCGACACCTTCGGCGAGGGCTGGGTCACCGGCGGCGCGGGCGGCCCGGACTGGCGCAGCAACGTGCTGGGCTTCAGCACCGACCGGAATCTCGCCGACGGCCTGACCATCGACACCTTCGTGCAGGACAGCCGCTGCCACGCCGCGGAGTTCCTGGCCAGCCGCAAGGTCAAGAACTGGGAGACCACGGTCATTCCGACCTCCGGCTTCGCCCTCGGCAAGCGCCAGTACCTGAGCTACATGTCGGTGAACCGCTGGAGCCGCGTCCCCGGCCTGTGGACCACCAACTACGGCGGCATCGCCTACTCCGACGACGGCGGCCACACCTGGGTCAAGGACCAGCACGCGAAGTGGGACAACGTCTTCGGTCGCGGCCGCTTCCAGGTCGCGGCGATGGTGCCGCAGGGCGACTACGTCTACATGTTCGGCACGCCCAACGGCCGGGTCGGGATGATCGCCCTGGCCCGCGTGCCCAAGGCCGAGGTGCTCAACAAGTCGGCCTACCAGTACTGGGTCGAGGGTGACTGGGCCCCGGCGGCCGAAAACGACGCCACCCCACTGGTGCTCGGCCTGGCCAGCGAGATCTCGGTGCGCTACGACGCGGCGGCGAAGCAGTGGCAGATGGTCTACCTGGATCCGGGCGCGGGCACCGTCGTGGTCCGGCATTCGGCTACGCCGCAGGGCATTTGGACCGAGGCGGTGCCGCTGGTCTCCACCACCGACTATCCGAAGTCCTACGGCGGCTTCATCCACCCCTGGTCGACCAGCAAGGAGCTCTACTTCACCATCTCGGCCTGGGACAGCTACAACGTCTATCTGATGCGCGCGGACCTGACCGCGCCCGAGTAGGTCAGCGCAGCCGCTGCTCGGTCTCGGCGTCGAAGAAGAAGATCTCCTCCTGCTTCGGGCGCAGGCGCAGCCGGTCGCCGAGGGCGATCTGGAAGTGCCGGTCGACGCGGGCCACCACCTTGCCGGAGCGGCTGGACCAGGCCGCGGTGATCGGATGGCTGTAGACGAAGGATTCGGCGCCGAGCTCCTCGAGCAGCTCGGCGTCGACCGCCAGACTGTTGTCGGGGTCGGTGGTGACCTCCCAGGACTCGGGCCGGATGCCGATCACCACGCGCGCCCGGGAGCTGTTGTTGGGCACCGGGACACGCAGGTCCGCCAGGACGGCGTGGCCGTCCTCGACGGGTGCCTCGAGCAGGTTCATGCCCGGCGACCCGATGAATCCGGCGACGAAGGTGTTCACCGGGTTGTCGTAGAGCTCGCGCGGCGCGGCGATCTGCTGGAGTTTGCCGTCGAGCATCACCGCGACGCGATGACCCATCGTCATCGCCTCGACCTGATCGTGGGTGACGTAGACGGTGGTGGTGCCCAGGCGCTTCTGCAGGGCCGCGATCTGCGAACGGGTGCTGACCCGGAGTTTGGCGTCCAGGTTGGACAGCGGCTCGTCCATGCAGAAGACCCGGGGCCGGCGCACGATGGCGCGGCCCATCGCCACGCGCTGGCGCTGGCCGCCGGAGAGTTTCGCGGGCTTGCGGTCCAGCAGGGGCTCGAGCTCCAGCATCTTCGCGGCCTCCAGGACCCGAACCCCGGTGTCGGCCTTGTTCATTCCCATGTTGCGCAGCGCGAAGCCCATGTTCTCCGCGACCGTCATGTTCGGGTAGAGCGCGTAGGACTGGAACACCATGGCGACGTCGCGGGCCCGCGGCGGCAGTCCGGTGACGTCCTTGCCGTCGATCAGGATGCGGCCCTGCTCCACCGATTCCAGCCCCGCGAGCATCCGCAGGCTGGTGGACTTGCCGCAGCCCGACGGGCCGACGAGGACGATGAATTCCCCGTCGGCGATGTCGAGTTCGAGGTTGTCGACAGCAGGGCTCGGCGCACCGGGATACTGGTGCGTCACCCCGTCGAAGTGCACTGTCGCCATGCTGTCGTTCTCCTAACCGTGTGTTACTTGGGCAGTTTCGGGGTGATCTGCCGGTCGATGATGGCCTGCAGCTGGCTGCTGACCGCGGCGAACGCGGCGGCCGGGTCGGCGTTCTGCAGGCCGATCTGCTCCAGGCCGGTGCCGATGATCTGGTCGCCGCCGGGGACGAACACCCGTGCGTAGTCCTGGGATTTGGTCAGGGCCAGCTGATCGATGGCGACCTTGGACTTCGGGTTCTTCGCCAGGAATTCCTGCTCGCTGGGATCGTTGACCGCCGACTTGCGCACCGGCATGTACCCGGTGTTCTGCGAGAAGTACGCGGTGTTCGCGGCATTGGTGATGAACTCGATGAACTTGAGCGCGTTCACCTTGCGCTCATCGGAGATCCGCGACGGAATCGCCAGGCCCGCACCGCCGGTGGTGACGCCGGGGCCGCTGGGGTGCGGCAGCACGGCGGTACCGAACTCCAGCTTGCCCTCGGAGTTCTTCTGGATGCCGCGCAGGTCGCCGGTGGAGGCGATGGTCGAGGCGATGACGCCGGTGCCGAAGTCCACCGCGATCTGCGGCTTCACGCCCGCGTACTTCTTGGTGTGGATCATGTCGCGCAGGAACTGCCCGGCCTTGATCGTGTTGGCGTCGTTGAACTTCAGCGTCCACTTGTCGGAGTAGGCGCCGCCGAAGGTCCAATTCGGGCCCTGGAAGGTCCAGGCGAGGTAGTTCTTCGCATCGCCCCAGCCGTGCGCCAGCTTGCCGTCGCCGACCACGGACTGGATCTTGGGGCCCCAGTCGTCGAATTCCGGCCAGCTCTCCGGGCCGCGGTCCGGCAGCCCGGCTTTCGCCCACACGTCCTTGTTGTAATAGAACAGGGGAGTCGAGCGGGCGTAGGGGAGCGCGAAGTGCTTGCCGTTGAACAGGTAGTCCGAGGCGAGGGCGTCGACGTAGTCGTCCAGCCGCACGCCGGCGTCGCCGAAGTGCCCGTCCAGCGGCTCGATGGTGCCGTTGAGCGCGTAGTTGAACCACCAGACATCGGAGAGCACAACGACATCGGGCAGATCACCGCCGGAGAGCGCCGCGTTGAACTTCTGCGACACCTCCTCGTAGTTCTTGCCCGCGTCGACCAGGTTCACCTTCAGATCGGGGAACTTGGCCTGGAACCGGTTGATCAGCTCCAGCTCGTAATCCTTGGAGGTGCCGGGGTGATTCGACCACCAGGTGATGGTCTTGCCGTCGCCGTCCTGCTTGCTGCCGCCACCACCGCCCGCGCACGCGGTCAGCGCCGCGCCCGCGGCGACCGCGCCGGCCAAGCCGATGAATCCGCGTCTGGACAGATTCGGAAATGGGGATTGGGACACAGCTTTCTCCTGATTCTCAGCCCTTGACCGCACCGGAGGTGAGGCCCTTGATCATGTGGCGTTGCAGCAGCAGGAACACGATGAGAATCGGCAGCATGGTGAGCAGCGTCCCGGACATCACCGGGCCCCAATTGGTGACGCTGGGATTCTCGGTGTTCTGAAGCAGCGTGAGGCCGACCGGCAGGGTGGCGACGTCGGTGTTGTCGGTCATCAAGAACGGCCAGAGGTATTCGTTCCACTCGTTGACCAGCGTGACCACCGCGAACGCCACCATGGTCGGCCCGGACATGGGCAGCACCACCCGGGTCAGCAGCCGCCACCAGCCCGCGCCGTCCATGCGCGCCGCCTCGATCACCTCGGTGGGCAGCGACAGGAAGTGGTTGCGCATGAGGAAGGTGCCGAAGGCGACGCCGCACAGCGGCACGATGATGCCCTGGAAGGTGTTGCGCCAGCCCAGCTGTGCGATCAGCGCGTAGTTGGAGATCACCGTGATCTGGTTGGGCACCATGAGCGCGGCGATGATCACCAGGAAGACGACGGTCTTGCCCGGAAAGCGCAGGAACACCAGCCCGTAGGCGCTGAAGACGCCGAGCACGAACTTCACCGCCGCGATGATGCCGGTGATGAGCATCGAATTCTTCAGGAACGTCCAGTAGGGAAGCGTGGTGGTGGCCTCGCTGTAGTTCTCCGGATGCCAGCTGCCGGGCCAGTACACGGCCGGCTGGGTGTAGATGTCCGGTCGCCCCTTGAACGAGGTGATGAAGATCCAGAACAGCGGCACCCCGACGATGATCAGCACGCACACCATGGCGGCGTAGCCGAGCAGGGTTACCGCACGCTGGCGGCGCCGGTAGGAAACCGTCTCGACGGCAGTGGTTTTCACCGCTCGCTCCGATCCATGACGCGCACCTGGAGCAGGGTGATCACCAGCAGCACCAGGAACATGATGGTGGCGACGGTGGCGCCGTACCCGGCCCGGAAATTCACGAACGACTCCTGATACACCTGGTAGACCATGGTGGAGGTGCCGGTGCCGAGCGGCCCGCCGCGCGTCATCACGTTGATGATGTCGAAGACCTGCAGCGAGTTCAGCAGCACGGTGATGGACAGGAAGAACGTGGTCGGGCGCAGTTGTGGCAGCAGCACCTTGGTGAAGGTGGTCCACCGGCCGGCGCCGTCGATCTCGGCGGCCTCCATCAGCTCGGCCCGGACCCCTTGCAGCGCGGCCAGATAGATGACGAAGCTGTAGCCCAGGTTCTTCCAGATGTAGGTGACCGTCACCATGAACAGCGCCCAGTCCGGATCCTGATAGAAGTCGGGCACCTTTTCCACGCCGACCCGGTGCAGCACGTCCTGGACGAGGCCGAAGCTGGGATCGAAGATGAACTGGAAGGCCACGCCGATGGCGGCGCCGGAGATCACGAACGGCGCGAAGATGGCCGAGCGGACCATATTGCGGCCGAACAGCTTCCGATCCAGCAGCAGGGCCAGCGCCAGGCCCAGCACCATGGAACCGGCCACGGCGGCGACGGTGAAGATGACCGTGTTCGAGACGATCTGCCAGGAGTCGTCGCGGCCGAACCACTCGACGTAGTTCTCGAAGCCGATGTAGTTGACGAACTGGTCGGAAATATTGAAATCGGTGAACGAGAGCCGGATGTTGTCGGCCAGTGGGCGATAGACGAACAGCGTGAGCAGCGCCAGATTGGGGGCTACCAGGACCAGGAACAGGGCGTAGTCCTGCCACGGCCGCCCGCGCAACCCCTTACCTCGGGGTTGGGGGAGTACTCGCTCGGGTCTGGATCGCACCGCGGAAGCTTTGCGGCGCACAGCAAATAAAGAGTTAACGCCGCTGGGCGTCGAGCTGAACACTCCGCGCATGGCCGCAAGTGAACCAAGTACCAGACAAACCGGTCAGCGGATTCGCATATTTTGATCGTTTAGTTCGCCAGAACAACGAAGGGCCACCGGAACTCCGGTGGCCCTTCGTGAGTCAGGGGAACATCAGTTCCAGTCGCCCAGACCGTCCCGCGCGTTCAGGGTTCCGCCGCTGGTGTTCTGCACGATCACCGGGTCGCCCTTCTTCGCGTTCTCGAAGAACCAGCGCCCGTTGGCGGTGCTGACGTTCAGGCAGCCGTGGCTGGCGTTCGAAACACCCTGCTGCGCAACCGACCACGGGGCGGCGTGCACGAAGATGCCGCTGTTGGAGATGCGGGTGGCGTACTCGACCTCGACCTTGTAGCCCTCCGGGTCGGTGACCGGCACGCCGTAGGTGGAGGAATCCATCGTCATCTTGCGCAGCTGCTCGCCGACGATGTAGATGCCGTTGGGGGTTTCGTGCTTGGTCTTGCCCATCGAGATCGGCATGGTCTGCACGACCTCGCCGTTGCGGGTGATGGTCATGGTGTGGGTGCTGTCGTCCGCGGTGGCGACGAGCGCGTCACCGATCCGGAACGAGCTGCGGGTCTCGCCGGCCTCGACCGTCACGTCGGTGTTGTCCGGCCAGAAATCGTTCGGGCGGAAACGGACCTGCTTGTCGCTCCACCAGGTGAAGTGGCCGGGCGCGGGCTTGGCCGAGGTCACCTTGATGGCCTTCTCCACGGCCGCGCGGTCGCCGTCGGCGATCGGGTCCTTGAAGGTGATGATGATCGGCTGCGCGACGCCCACCGTCTCGCCGTCGGCGATGTTGATGCGCGGCGGCGCGAAGGTGACCTTGGGCGCCGGATCGGTGGCCGAGGAACCCAGCCCGGGGAAGTCGGGGAGGCCGGGGAGCAGCGGATCGGCCTGGGCGGGCGCGACGATCAGGGCACCGGCCGCCGCGATGGCCGCTGACAATAGGACGCCCTGCCGGAGCCGACGGGAGAGCCGGGACTGCGATCTCGGCGACGACCTGTTGTGCGAAGCGGCATGCATAGGTACCTCATCCATTCCAAGAAAAATTAGGCATAACTGACCCGACCCCGTCTGTCCTTCCTACCGTCCGGAAGCGACTGGAATCCAGCATCATTCAGGATTGATACGGTCCGACCGGCCGGTGTGTCCTACGACACAGAAGTTGTTGGGATGCACCGACATTCAGGAAAGCGGCCGGTCACCCCGGCGAGTCACCGGGCAGAACGAATCGCGTCCGTCCGTACGGTTTTGCCGGTGGACAAACAAGTTCGTGACGAAGATCACGTCCCAGGGCGGCCCGATATCCCCGGGCCGGGCGCGCCGAGCTACACGCGCATCCCGAACGGCGTCGCCCAGCAGCTCTTGCCGGTGGCCGAGTTCCAGGCGAACGCGCCCGCCCCGAGGCACACCACGGTGTCCTCGGCGGTGCTGACCTGAGCGCGGGATCCGTTCATAGCGATGCTGACGCCGAGCGTCTCGCCGGGCCGGCCGCTGCCGGACAGGGAAGTGAGCGCGACCGCGTCCGGGCCGAGCCCGATGGCGATCGGCATGCCGCCCGCGCCCTCGCTCGCGCCGACGCCACCGGCCGCGCCGATGCCGAGGGCGACGCCGCCGAGGGTGGCGTTGGCGTAGCCGACGCCGTCGATGCCGGCGGCCCGGGCCTGCCCGAGCGTGTCGGTGACGGCCCGGCAGCCGGTGCGGCCTTCGACCAGGGTGACGTCCACGCCGCTGTCGGAGGTGCACTGCACGCCGCTGGCCGCGGCCGGTCCGGGCAGCAGGAACGAGGCTCCGGCCGCGGCCGACGCCACTCCGAGCGCGCTGAACAGCTTCACGGACAACCCCTTTCCACCGGTGGCCTCAACCCTAACGGGCAAAGGTGAAAGAATCGTGTTTCTGCTGTTCCCCCGGCACGGCGGGAACGGCGGCCATCGGTCTGAAACGAGTCGACGCCCAGGCCGCGATTATGTAAGCATGGCGTGTTATTTCTGCGGGCAGCTCGGGAGGACTGTACGTGTCTCGTCTACTTGAGCGTGTCGTGCTGGGTATCGGCGCGTCGGTCGCCGTCCTGGCGCTCGTCGCGTGTGGTGAAACGATATCGGGTCAGGCCCGTCCGATCGGGGACGGCACGGTCGACGCGGTGGAGACCAGCACCACCAGAACGACCACCGCCAAACCGAGTTCGAGTTCCCGGTCGAGCACCAGTCGTTCCGCCGCGCCCACCTCCGCGGACCAGGGCGGCGACATCGATTTCGACGCGGCCGTCGGCGACTGTGTGAGCCTGGGCGGCGCCAGCAACGACCCGAAGATCGAGAAGGTCGCCTGCGGCAGCAAGACCTCGAACTACAAGATCATCGGCAAGGTGCCCAACACGGCACAGTGCGTCAGCGACCGCGACAGTTACTACGCGGAGAAACGCAACGGCGTGCAGACCGGTGCGCTGTGCCTGGACATCGACTGGGTGGTCGGGGACTGCATGGATGTCGGCGGCGACGACCCCAAGCGGATCGCGTGCACCGAGTCCGCGGTCGAGGGCGTGAAGGTGGTCAGTATCAAGCAGAACACCACCGAGGTGTCGGCCTGCGGCACCGGTTCCGGCTTCACCTACAAGGAACGTAAATTCGTGGTCTGCGTATCGGACTTGTAGCCGCGTACAGCCCGTTCGGGTGGCTACGTTGTAGCGGTGCCTACCCCCTCGGAGCTACCTCGGTTGCAGTCGGCGACCGGTCGCTGGATCCTGCTGGCCACCATCCTCGGTTCCTCGGTGGCCTCGCTCGACGCCACCGTGGTGAACATCGCCCTGCCGCGCATCGGCGAGGACCTCGACACCGACGTCGCCGGCCTGCAGTGGACCCTGAACGGATACACCCTGACGCTGGCGGCGTTCATCCTGCTCGGCGGCTCGCTGGGGGACCGGCTGGGGCGGCGCAAGGTCTTCCTCTGGGGCGCGGCCGGTTTCGCCGTCGCCTCGGTGCTCTGCGGCGCCGCGGTGAACATCGAGATGCTGGTCGGGGCCCGGGTGCTGCAGGGCATCGCCGGCGCCCTGCTCACCCCGGGCAGCCTGGCGCTGATCTCCTCCTCGATCCATCGGCAGGACCAGGGCGCCGCGATCGGCCTGTGGTCCGGGTTCGGCGGCGTCGCGGGCGCGCTCGGCCCGTTCCTGGGCGGCTGGCTGATCGACTCGGTGGGCTGGCGCTCCATCTTCTATCTCAACGTGCCGCTGGTGCTGGTGGTCGTGCTGGTGACGCTGCGCCACGTGCCCGAGAGCCGGGATCCGAATGCCATCGCCCGCTTGGACGTTCCCGGGGCGGTGGTGGTCGCGCTCGGGCTCGGCGCGCTGACCTTCGGGCTGATCGAGGTCGACGCGCTGCTCATCGCCGGCGGTCTGCTGCTGCTCGCCGCGTTCGTGGTGATCGAGCGGCGCAGCGATCATCCGCTGGTGCCGCCGGTGCTGTTCCGCTCCCGGGTGTTCACCGCCGCCAACCTGGTGACGCTGGCGGTCTACGCCGCGCTCGGCGGCGTGTTCTTCCTGCTGGTCCTGGAATTGCAGCTGGTGGCGGGCTATTCACCGCTGATGTCGGGTGTCGCGACGGTCCCGATCACGGTGCTCATGCTGGTGCTGTCCGCGCCGGCCGGCCGGTGGGCGCAGACGCACGGCGCCCGCATCCCGATGACGCTCGGCCCGCTGCTGGCCGCCGCGGGCCTGATCCTGTTGCTGCGCATCGGCCCCGACGCCGGCTACCTGCTCGACGTGCTGCCCGGCGTACTGGTCTTCGGGCTCGGTCTCGCGGTGCTGGTCGCCCCGCTGACCGGCGCCGTGCTCGGCGCGGTTCCGGCGAGCGAGGCCGGTGTCGCCTCCGGCGTCAACAACGCGGTGGCCCGCACGGCGCAGCTGCTGGCGGTGGCGGCGCTGCCCGGCCTGGCGGGCATCTCCGGTTCGCTCACCGACGCGGCCGCCTTCGACAGCGGCTTCGGCACCGCGATGTGGATCTGTGTGGGGCTGCTGGTGGCCGGGGCGCTGCTGGCCGCGGTGCTGGTCCGCCCGGAGCCCGAACAGCCCGACCCGCTGCGCAAGGGCCCCGAGCCGACCCGCATCGATTGCGTTCCGCAGTGCGCGATCTCCGGCCCGGCGGTCGCGCCGCGGCCCTCGCTGTCCGGCACCCGGGAGCAGTGACCCCGGAAACGGCGAAGGGCGGGCGCTCGCGCGCCCGCCCTCGCTGTTGCCGTTACCGCTAGACCGGGCGGAAGCCGGCTCCGACGCCGCCGCGGGCGTTGATGTCGTCCATGATCGTGGTCATGTTGGTGCCGACCTCGGGACCGAAGCAGGCCAGCGCCAGGTAGGCGTTCACCATGCCGACGAGGGTCGAGCCGACGACCACCGGCGCGCCGGAATCGCCTTCCACGACGCACATCTGGGTCCAGGTCTCGATCTTGCTGTCGAACACGTCGCCCCAGACCAGGCCGCAGGTGTTGCCGGTGGTCCGGCCCTCCTTGCAGACGATCTGCGGGAACTGCGCCGGCGCACCGATGTTGGTGATGGTGACGCCGCCGACCCGGTTCACCGGCACGATGCGGCCCGGCTCGAACTGGATGACCGCGTAGTCGAGGTCGTGGTTGGAGTAGACGAATCTGCCGATGACGCCGGCGTCCCGATCGGACTCGGCGTACACCTGCGCACCCGCGTCGCCGCAGTGCCCGGCCGTCAGTCCGACGAGCCGGCCCGCGCCGTCGTAACCCACTGTGGTGACCGTGCATTCGAATTGGTTGTCGATGATGATCCCGGAGCCACCACCCAGAACCGGTGGGGCGGGCGCGGCTTGCGCGACTCCAGCGCCCGTCCCGAGCAGCGCCGCACCCAGGGCTACGGCGAAGGCGGCGTGTGCCACCTTGGCGAGTTTGCTGAACATGTCCCTCCAGACGTCGGAAGCCCGCACGATATCAATCTGTCGCACCCATCGTGTCAGTAATCGGTCTCGGGCGCGTCAGGTAGGGGTGGGTGTCGCTCATAGCGAATCCCTATTGAATCCGTTCCGGTGACGCCGAGTTTTGTATTTCGAGGACGACATCCGAATGTCCAATTGTCATTCGAAAACAAGGGTTTTTTAGATGAAAGTTTTCCTTGCAATAAGGCGTAGATACCCCTCACCAGCCGGTAACGTCGCAGGTGAACTGTAACGCGTTCCAGAACTTGAGCGGGCTTTTTGGGGCGTGTCCCAAATGATGGACCGGTACTCCAGGCCTTTTCCCATGAAGTGACATCAATCTATGACTGCAATCACATGACCATGGTGTGTTCTGCACTACTCCGTAGTAAGGTGCGTCAAGCAAACTGTCGTCGGGGTTGTCCAACCTGGCGTCGAGAGGGGATAGCGAGTGCAGTCGACCAAGAGCCCACCGAGGTCACGGATCAGTGATGCGGTCGATTGGACGAGGGGTTACTGGGAAGACCACCCGAAGAAGTCGCTGGAGACCTTCGGCCGCCAGATCACCATGGGAATCTCCGCAGTCGCAGAGCTTTTCGTCGCGATCTTCCGCGGTCGTTTCCCCTTCAACGAATTCGTCCGGCAGTGCGCCTTCATGGCGAACGTGGCCGCGGCGCCAACCCTGTTGGTGGCCATCCCGATCGGCGTCATCGTCTCGATCCAGGTCGGCGCGGTCGCCGGCCAGGTCGGCGCCACCTCGTTCATCGGCGCGGCCAACGGCCTGGGCATCATTCAGCAGGGTGCCCCACTGGTCACCTCGATCATGATCTCCGGCGCGGTCGGCTCGGCCATCTGCGCCGACCTCGGCTCGCGCACCATCCGCGAGGAGATCGACGCCATGAAGGTCATGGGCGTGGACCCGATGCGCCGCCTGGTCGCCCCCCGGCTCGGCGCCGCCATGCTGGTCAGCGTCCTGCTCTGCGGCTTCGTGGTTTTCGTCGGCTTCCTCACCGGCTACATCTTCAATATCTTCGCCCAGGCCGGAACCCCCGGTTCCTACATCGGCACCTTCTCGTCGTTCGCGGTGACCTTCGACCTGTTCGTCGCACTGCTGAAGTCCTTGATCTTCGGCCTGCTCGCAGCGATCATCGCCTGCGATACCGGGCTCAATACGCGTGGCGGCCCCGGTGGTGTCGCCAATTCGGTGAACTCGGCGGTGGTTTCGTCCGCCATCATGTTGTTCGGGGTGAACCTCATCATTACCCAGATCTACAGCGTTCTCTTCCCCCCACAGGTGGTCTGAGCCGGTGTCCTCAACTTATGTGCCGCCGCTGCTGCGGCCTCTTCAGCAATTCAAGCGTGCCGGGCGCGCCCCGGTCGATCTGCTCGCCCGCCTCGGCCACCAGGTTTTCTTCTTCCTGCGGTCGCTGGGCTCGATCCCGCTGGCGCTCAAGCACTACCCCAAGGAAGTCTGGCGTCTGCTCTCCGACGTCACCTGGGGCAACGGCAACCTGGTGGTCGGCGGTGGCACCATCGGCGTCGTCGTCATCCTGAGCGCGTTCGGCGGTATGACCGTGGCCATCCAGGGCCACACCTCGCTGAACCTGCTCGGGCTGAGCCCGATCACCGGCGCCATCTCCGCCTTCGCCACCACGCGCGAACTCGGGCCGCTGCTCGCCTCGCTGGCCTTCGCCGCACAGGCCGGCTGCCGCTTCACCGCGCAGCTGGGCGCGATGCGCATCTCCGAGGAGATCGACGCGCTGGAATCCATTGCGATCCGGCCGCTCCCGTACCTGGTCAGCACCCGGATCTTCGCCGCGATCGTGGCCATCGTCCCGCTGTACTGCCTGGGCCTGGCCGTCGCCTACATCTCCTGCTCGGTGACCGTGCAGCTGATCGGCGGCACCGCGGCCGGGACATACGCGCACTACTTCTATCAGTTCCTGATACCCACCGACGTGATCTACTCGCTGCTGAAAGCGATTCTGTTCGTCGCGATCACCACGTTCATCCAGTGCTACTACGGCTTCTTCGCCTCGGGTGGCCCGGAGGGTGTGGGTGTCGCGGCCGGTCGGGCGATCAAGATGTGCATCATCCTGGTCGTCTTCGCGGACCTGTTCATGACGTTGGCGATCTGGGGCGTCGACGCCGGAATCCGGATATCGGGGTAGGGCGAGATGATCATTGATCCGAGTGGGCGTGGGCCCACGATGCGGCAGTTGCTGCTGGCCGGCGTGGCGGGACTCATCGTCTTCGCGCTGATCATGGGCTTCCTGATGGCAAGGTACCGCGGCTATTTCGTGCCGAAGGTGAACGTGGTCGCACAGCTGACCACCACCGGTGACGGCCTGCCCGAGAAAGCCGACGTGAAGTTCCGCGGCGTGCTGGTCGGTGCGGTCAAGGGCGTCGACGTCGCGGCCAAGGGCGAACTGCAGGAGGTGCGGATCGAGCTGAAGCCCGATCTGGCCAAGGGCGTTCCGGCCAACGTCACCGCGCGTGTCGTGCCCTCCAACCTGTTCGCCGTCACCTCGGTCGAACTGGTCTTCAACGGCCCGGCCGATCAGTTCCTGGCCGAGGGCGCCGTGATCGAGGAGGACCGCAGCGAGGGCACCATCGCGCTGCAGGACACCCTGACCTCGGTGCAGCGCGTGCTGGACAAGATCGACCCGGTGCAGTTCGGCCGTGTGCTCGGCACGCTGTCCCAAGCCTTGGACGGCAGCGGCCGGATGCCCGGCTCGACCGTGGAGCGGCTGGATCGCTGGCTGCTGTCGGTAGACGAGTCCATCCCGGATCTCGGTGTGATGCTGGGCGACTTCTCCGAGTCGTTCCGCGCGCTGAACCAGTCCGCGCCGGAGTTGCTCGACGTGGTGAACAGCTCGGTGCAGACCGCGCGCACCATCGCCGATCGCCGCGCCCAGCTGGTCGCGCTGCTCACCGGCACCAGCTCCACCGTGGACAAGGTGAACGACCTGTTCGCCCGCAATCCCGATGTCGGCAAGGAACTCACGGTCGGCACCAGCGACATGTTCGGCGCCCTGGCCGCGGATCCGCAGGCGGTCACCCAGGCGATCCTGAACCTGGGCACCTCGACGAACAAGCTGCAGTCGGTCTTCACCTGGGGCCCGCAGCAGCAGATGGTGTGGAACCTCGGACTCACGCTCACCCCGTACAAGCCGTGGACCGTCGCCGACTGCCCGCGCTACGACGAGCTGGCCGGACCGAGCTGTGCCACCGCGCCCGCGGTGAACGAACTGCCGCCGCTGCCGGAGAGCCTGAAGCCGCGCCGGCTGGATTCCTCCATCGGCCTGCCGGCCCTGCTCCCGGTGCCCGGCCTGCCGATGATCCCCGGCCTGACCACCGAGGGCATGCCGGCGCCGGTCGCGGTGCCGGATCCGACCAAGCCGTTCTCGGGCACCCCGCTCGAGGGACTGTTCCCGTGGCTGCCGGGTCTGCTCGGCGGCGGGCAGCAGGCGCCCGCGGCCCCGGCCGCTCCGGCCCAGCCGGAGGTCAAGCCGGCCGCAGCCCCGATCTCCTACCAGGGTGAGGACGCGATCCAGCAGCTGCTCGGCCGCAAGCCGACGGCCTCGGAACTGCTGTTGCTCAGCACGATCATGAAGAACGGGACGCTGCAAGTGACTCCTGCTGGTGGTAGCCGGTGAACGAGCGAAGCGAGCGAACAATGTGCCAGCGTGCGATGCGCATGCCGCAGCCGAGCGTCAGCGAGGCGGAGGCATGAGTATCAAGAAACCCCTTATCGGCTTTTCGCTGTTCGCGATCGTCTCGGTCCTGGTGACCGTGGTCGTCTGGAATACCCTGGCGCGCATCGTGCCCGGCGACACCCGGACCTACTCGGCGGTCTTCACCGACGTGCTGGGTCTGCGCGAGGGCGACGACGTCCGGATGGCGGGCGTGCGCGTCGGCAAGATCGAGACGATCGAGCTGGACGCCAAGAACAACGCCAAGGTGACCTTCATCGTCCAGTCCGATCAGACGCTCTACGACGACACCAAAGCGCTGGTCCGGTACCAGAACCTGATCGGCCAGCGCTATGTCGCGCTAGCTCCGGGCAAGGCCTCCTCGCCGCAGCCGCTGAAGAACAAGTCGACCATTCCGCTGGAGCGCACCGAGCCGTCCTTCGACGTCTCGGCGCTGCTCAACGGTTTCCAGCCGCTGTTCCAGGTGCTGCAGCCCGACCAGGTGAACCGCCTGTCGGAAACCTTCATCCAGGCCCTGCAGGGCGACGGCGTCTCGCTGAGCGCGTTCGTCACCCAGGCCGCGGCCCTGGCCACGGATTTCCAGCGGCGCGACGTCATCCTGACCGACGTGATCGTGAACCTGTCCGGCGTGATGCAGGGACTGGCCAAGCGAGGTGATGAATTGGAGACCCTGGTGACCCAGACCCGATCGCTGATCGGCGGGTTGTACGAACAGGGCCAGTCGCTGCAGACCTCGACCGTGGCGATCGCGGACGCGACCGGCTCGCTGGTCGACATGATCGGCAAGGTCCAACCGAAGATCCAAGCGGCGCAGAACTCCACGCACGCGACCCTGGCCCTGTTGATCAACACGGGTGCGCAGCTGGATCAGGCGGCGATCGATCTGCCCGCCATTCTCGCGAACGCGGGTGTCTTCACCTCCGAAGGCACCTTCGCCAATGCCTATATCTGCCACCTGGATATCTCGCTGTACGGGGTGCTCTTCCCCCGCGGGTTCCTGGATTCGACCGGGCTGGCTGGCAAATCTCAATCGGCGGTGTGCAGGCCATGATGACTTCTCTCAAGCGTAGGTTCGACAACAACCGCTACTTCTGGCTCGGCATTCTCGGGGCCCTGGTGATCGTGGTGCTGCTGGTGGTTTCCAGCGCGTTCCGGTTGCTCGGGGTCGGCGATCAAACGGTCAAGGCCGAATTCGCCCAGGCCGCCGGGATCCGGGTCGGCGACAAGGTCGACGTGGCCGGCGTGCCGGTCGGCACGGTGGCCGGGGCCAAGATCGAGGGCGATCACGTCCTGCTGGAGCTCAACGTCAACAACGACCTGAAGCTGGGCCCGGACGCACGCGCGTCGATCAAGATGGCCACGCTGCTCGGCGCCCGCTATGTCGACCTGGAACCGGGCGACGGCTCCGGGCTGCCCGGCAAGCGGATCCCGAAGTCCAACACCGACGTTCCTTATAACCTGGCCGACGTCGTGCAGATCGGCACGCCGAAGTTCGAGCAGCTCGACACCAAGAAGCTCAACGAGTCGCTGAACGTGATCAACCAGGAACTGAGCAATCCGGAACTGATGGCGCAGGCGCTCGACTCGGTCGGCGCGGTCGCCAAGGTGATGGATGCCCGCCGCAACGAGGTGGACAGCCTGCTCAAGGATCTGAACAAGGTCACCCAGTTGCTGGCCGACAACCGCAACAGCGTGCTGCTGATCATCACCCAGGGCGAGGCGATCGCCAATCGGGTGATGGAACGCCAGGGCCTGCTGCGCCAGCTGCTCGACAACGTCGCGACGCTGACCCGTCAGCTGCAGGAGCTCGGCGCCGAGAACGACGGCCAGCTCGGCCCGACGCTGGACCAGCTCAACACCGTGGCCGAGGGCCTGCAGAAGAACAAGGACAACCTGGATCGCCTGCTGTCCATCGCGCCCACCTCGGTGCGGTACCTGGGCAACGCCTGGGGCAGCAACGGCAACTACGCCGAGGTCGGCCTGCCGTGGCTGTTCCCCGACAACTGGTTGTGCCGTGCTCAAGTCATCGAGGGGTGCCAGGGATGAACGTGAGGACCCGGTTGAGGAATCAGAAGCTCCGGCGCGCTGTCATGCTGGGCGCGACCGCGCTCGCGATCGGCAGCTGCTCGGTGATACCGAGTTCGGTGAACGACGCGCTCGGCACCACCACGCGCATCACCGCCGATTTCGAGAACATCGCCGGCATGTACGAGGGCAACCCGATCACGGTGCTCGGACTGCAGGTGGGCAAGGTCGACAAGATCGTGCCCAAGGGCACCTTCGTCGAGGTGCACATGTCCATCGACAACGACACCAAGATCCCCAAAGAGGCGATCGCCGCGATCATCTCGCCGTCCATCGTCACCGACCGGCACATCGAGCTGACCCCGGTCTACACCGGCGGCGACGCGCTGCGCGACGGCGAGCACCTGCCGCTGCAGCGCACCCGGACACCGGTCGAGCTGGACACGATGATCAAGACCATCGATCAGTTCGCGGCGGCGCTCAAGCCGCAGGAAGGCCAGGAGGGCGTCGGCGCGCTCTCCGGCCGGGTGCTGTACCCGCTGGCCAACGGCAACGGCGAGAAGATGCGCGACACCCTCAACGCGCTGTCCGGCGCCTTGAAGGTCGGCGTCGACAACAAGGACGCCGTCTCCAACATCATCATCAAGCTCAACGAGCTGACCACGATGCTCGCCGAGAACGACCAGTCGGTGCGCGATTTCAGCAACCGGATGACCCAGATGACCGGCCTGCTCGCCGAGCAGGCACCCGGCCTGGAAGCGACCCTGCGCCAGATCAACGACTTCCTGGCCAACACCAGCTCGGTCTTCGTGCAGTACGAGGACAAGCTGTCGGGCACGCTCACCGGTTTGACCACGGTGACCAACCAGCTGCGCGCCAACGCCTACGGACTCACCGAGATCGTCGACACCGCGCCGCTGCTGCTGCAGAACATGGACCGCGTGGTGAACCGCGAGAAGGGGTTCATCCGGCTGCACGGCGTCATCGGCACCGCGCTCAGCGGCGAGATCGTCAGCCTGTTCTGTGAGCGGATCCAGATGCGGGCCGACGGCTGCCGCACCGGCAATATGCAGGACTTCGGGCCGGACTACGGTCTGACCGCGGCGCTGCTCGGACTGACGAAATGACGAACCGAATGATCAAGGCTCGTAAAGCCATTGTCGCGCTCGCGGGTGTGGCCGCGGTCGGGGTGAGCTCCGGTTGCGGGTTCACGGTGGAGAAGTTGCCGCTGCCGAAACCGGGCCCCGGCGACGACACCTACACCGTGCACGCGGTGTTCGAGAACGCGCTGAATCTGCCCGACCAGGCGAAGGTGAAGATCGGCGGCTCCGACGTCGGCGTGGTCACCAATATCAAGACCAAGAATTTCCAGGCCGTCGTCGACCTGACCATCCGCAGCGATATCGAACTGCCCAAGGGCACCACGGCCGAACTGCGGCAGGCGACACCGCTCGGCGACGTGTTCGTCGCGGTCTCCAAGCCGAAGACCGAACCCGGCGCGCAGACGCTGCGCGACGGCGACACGCTGCCGCTGGACGTCACCTCGGCCGGCGCCACCGTCGAAGAGCTGCTGATCTCGGTCTCCATGCTGTTCAACGGCGGCGGCATCGCCAGCCTGAGCCGGTTGACCTCGGAGCTGGACTCCATCGTCGGTGGCCGCGGCGACCAGGTCGGGCACCTGATCAAGGAAATGACCGGCGTGGTCGGCAGTCTCAACGCCAACACCCAGCACATCGACAATGTGCTGGCCAATTTCGGCACGCTGGCCACCACCATCGAGTCCCGGCACAACGAACTCGGTCAGGTCGCCGACACCCTGCCGCAGATGATCGGCGCGGTCGCGGAGAACAACCGGGCGCTCGGTGATCTGCTCACCAAGGTGGCGACCACCAGCGCCGCGCTCGGCGATTTCTCCAACACCACCGGTGACCAGCTGGGCGATCTGCTCGTCAACCTGCGCAGCCTGATGGACGCGCTGGGCGCCACCGGCGACAAGTTCGGTTACGCGCTCGACCAGCTGCACGAGATCCGGCCCAAGGCCGACGCCAGCTTCAAGGGCAAGTCGCTGGCCACCTACGTCACGCTGACCCAGCTCGACGTCGGCCTGCTGACCGACCCGCCGAACAGCAAGCTGTTCGACCTGAACGATCTGTCGGACTTCACCGGCAGCTTCCTGCAAGTCCTGCAGGTGATTCAGAGTCGGGTGCAGGGGGGTCAACGATGAGCCGCGTCGGAAGTTTCTTGCGGAGCAAGCTGTTCCTCTCGAACGCGGGCTTGATCCTGGTGCTGGTCATCGGCGCCACCTACCTGATGATCAGCATCATGCGGATCAATCCGCTGCAGGACACCTACACGGTGACCGTTCAGCTGGACCGCTCCGGCGGTCTGCAGCCCGGCAACGATGTCACGCTGCGCGGTTACCGCATCGGCAAGGTCGATTCCATCGAGCTGACCGACCGCGGGCAGGCCATCGCCGCGACCGCCGAGATCGACGCCGACTACCGGATCCCGCAGGACACGCTGATCTCGGTGCAGGCGCTCTCGGGTGTCGGCGAGCAGTACATCGACTTCCGGCCGGCCGGCGAGCAGGGCCCGTACCTGCGCGACGGCCAGGTGATCGGCTTCGATCCCGAGAAGATCAAGACCCCGACGCCGATCTGGTCGGTGCTCGACAACACCACCGCCCTGATCTCGCAGGTCGATCCCGACAAGTTCGCGGTCATCCTGTCCCAGCTCGACATCGCGCTCAGCGGCGGACCGGATCAGTTGCGCGGCCTGATCAACGGCGTCAGCCTGGCCTCCTACGGCCTGGACAACCTGCTGCCGCAGACCACCAACCTGATCTCGAACCTGCGCGTCATCACCGAGACCACCTCGCACGCGCAGCCCGATCTGGCGACCCTCACCTCGAATTCGGGGGTGCTGTTCGACCAGTTCAACAACGCGAACGCGGAACTGCAGGCGATCCTCGATCAGGCGCCGGGTCAGTTCACCAGCCTGGGCGCGGTACTGGATCGCACCGCCGATCCGATCACCAGCCTGGCCGCCAACTTCGTCGCCATCACCAAGGCCGCGCAGTTGCGCACGCCGGCGCTGCGGGCGCTGTTCCCGTCGCTGGCACTGGGTTTGGACGCACTCGGTGTGCCCGCCCACGACGGTGAATTCCACACCATCCTGGATGTCTGGCCCCGTCCGACCTGCTACTACGACACACCGCCGGTCCGCAATGAGGTCGTCTCCGACAACACCATGCCCAAGTGGAACTACTGCGCGAACCCGCCCCCGGGTCAGCAGATCCGAGGCGCGGCCAACGCACCGCGTCCGGACGTGCCGAACAACGGCGCACAGATGCCGCCGAACGCGGATCCGAACGAACGGACCCTTCCGCCGGTGCGGTGAGTCACACCCCGTCCGAGGGTGCTACCACCGGACCGGGCATACTCGCAGCAACGCGTACGGTTCGCCCAGGTGAGCCGCTAGCCGATCGGCGCCCCCGGGCGCCGGGAAAGTGCAGGTTGTATCGATGTCCAAGGACGACGCCGACACCAATAAAGACGCCGAGGTCACCGAGGAGGTCGCTGCTACCGACGCGGCGGCTACCGAGAAGACCGAGGTCACGGACAAGGCAGCGGCCGAGCAGACGGTCAAGGCCGAGACCGCCGCGGTGACGGCGCAGCCGGATCTGGCCAAGAAGCCCGCCAAGGCGAGCGCGGCCGCGGTTCCGAATGCCTCGGACTTCACCAGCACGCCCGCCGGCGGGGGGCGCTCGTCGAGCAGCCTGCCGATCATCGCCGCCTTCGCCGCGGGCATCCTGCTCGTCGCCGCGGTCACCGCGGTGGTCGTGTTCTACCTGCAGGCGAACAAGAAGAGCGACGAACTAGCCGCCGTAGACGCCGCCACCAAGGCGGCCTGCACCTTCGGCAGCGATGTCTCCACCTACGACTTCTCCAAGGACCTGCCGGCCTACTTCAGCAAGGTCAAGGACGGCGCCACCGGCGATTTCCTCAAGGAATTCGACGACGCCTCCAAGGCGCTCAGCGACGCCATGGTGCAGGCGCAGGTCAAGTCCTGGACCGACAATGTCGAGTGCGGCTTCCAGTCCGGTGACACCGAGCAGGCCAAGGTCCTGGTGACGATGGTCAACTACCGGACCAACTTCACCCAGCCGAACCCCGATCGCCAGTACGTCGCGATCGTCGCGGATCTGCAGCACACCGACGGCAAGTGGAAGGTGAGCAAGCTGGATTCGCCGATGCTCAAGGGCGCGGGCTCCGGCCTGCCGGGCACGACCAACCCGGCGCCGCAGGCGAACACGCCGGCTCCGGCGCCGGCCCCGGGCAACTAGCGAACATCAGGCAAAGCGAAGAGCCCCGGCTCGGTGGGTCCCAGTACCACCGAGCCGGGGCTCTTTTCGCCGCTCAGAACAGGGTCAAGGTCTGAGCAGCCGGTGGCGCGGGGGCCGGTTCCGGGGTCGGTGCCGGAGCCGGCCGCACGGGCGCCGCCGGTGCCTGTTCGGCGACCGGCTTCTCTATCGGCAGCGCCGTCTCGGTGCCTGGCCCTGCCGCTGCCGCCTTCCGTGCCGCTTCCCCAGCCAGCACGTCGGCCTTTTCATTGAAGTAGTTCCCCACGTGCCCGCGCACCCAGCGGAACCGCACCGGCCCCGGGCGGGTGGCGATGGCCCGATCGATCTGCTTGATGATCTCGACGTTCTTCACCGCGCCACCGCTGGCGGTGCGCCAGCCGTTGAGCCGCCAGCCGTTGATCCACTCCGAGGAGCACTTGATGGCGTAGAGCGAATCGCTCTCGATCAGCAGCGGTTCGGCGCCGGGGTGGGCGGTGATCGCCTCGGATACCGCGAGCAGCTCGGCGATCTGGTTGGTGCCGGACGCGCCGCCGCCGCTGTCGGCGCCGCCCTCGTGATTGACCCAGGCCCAGCCGATGGCGCCGCCGGGGTTGCGGAGGCAGGATCCGTCGGTGCTCACGATGATCATGGCTGGCACCCTACGCAATCCGGCCGACAAGATCGGTACCGTGGAATTCCTCTATCTCCCTTCGCAATTGCGACTCGGTGCGGCGAAGCGCCGAGCGCACCGCGGAATCCACCAGGCGAGCGCAGATGCGGCCGGGGAATCCTCGCGGAGCAGCGTACTCCGCCTCCGAGGTCAGCACCGAACGCCCGTAGCCGAGCGGATCGAAGCGCAGGGTGAGCGTGCCGGGAAGAGCGCCGCGCAGGGTGTAGCCGATCACCACATTGCGGCGGTACTCGGTGATCTCGCAGTCCAGGACGGGCCGCCAGATCGCCATCCGGGCGGTCGCGGCGTAGTGGGCGCCGAGGCCTTGATCGAGCTCGCCGACCGGTTCGAACGCGCTGACGGCGAACATCCAGTCGGGGACGAAGACGTGGTTGTCGGTGTAGCTGAACGCCGCCTCGACCGGTGCGCCGACGTCACTCGCGTACTTGATGTGGCCCATGAGGCCCTCCCTGCCCGATTTTCGGCGGCGATCCACGGCTGCGATAAAAGTACTACAGCTCTCCTCTTTATTAGGAGATATCGCGAATCCCGCCCCCGGGCTCAGGTGTGCAGGAGATCGACGATGTGGGCGGCGATCGGCATCGCCGAGGTCGCGGCGGGGGAGGGCGCGTTGAGGACGTGCACCATGCGGGCCGTGCGTTCGATCATGAAGTCGTGCACCAGGGTGCCGTCGCGCAGCACCGCCTGCGCGCGAATGCCCGCCTCCCGGGGCCGCAGGTCCGCGAGGGTCAATTCCGGGCAGTAGCGGCGGCATTCGGCGAGGTAGCCGCGTTTGAACAGCGAGTTGCGCAGCTCGCGCGCGCCGGTCCGGACGTGGTTGCGCGCCACCCGGTGCAGGCCGCGGTATCCGAGGACCTCGCGGGCGTCACGCAGATTCACGCTGCCTTTGCGGTACCCCTCGCGCGCCAGCCCGAGGACGGCGTTCGGGCCGACGGTGAGGGTGCCGTCGATGGTCGGGCTCAGGTGCACGCCGAGGAACGGCAGGCTCGGATCGGGCACCGGGTAGATCAGGGTGCGCACCAGGTCTTTTCGCTCCGGCGGCAGCTGGTAGTACTCACCGCGGAAGGGCACGATGCGGAAATCGGTGGGCAGGCCCGCGAGTCGCGCCATGCGATCGGCCTGCAGGCCCGCGCACACGACCAGCTTGCGGGCGGTCCAGGAACCGGCCGGCCCGGCCGCCGTAACCGTGCCGGTGGTTTCGGTGAGTGCGGTGATCTCCGCGTCGAGCACGACCTCCGCGCCCGCCTGCCGGGCCGAATCCGCCAGCGCCACGACGACTTTCGTGAAGTCGATGATGCCGGTGCCGGGGACGAACAGGGCGCCGACACCGGTTACCCGGGGCTCACGGCGGCGCAGTTCGGCGGCATCGAGCAGTTCCACCTCCACGGCGTTGCTGACCGAGCGTTCATGCAGTGCGAGCAGTCGCCGATACTCCGCGGAATCGGTGGCTACCAGCAGCTTTCCGCAGACCTCGTACGGAATGCCCTGGGCGGCGGCGAAATCCTTGGTCCACTGCGCGCCGCGACGGCACAGCTCGGCCTTCAGGCTGCCCGGCTCGTAGTAGATGCCGGAGTGGATGACACCGCTGTTGTGGCCGGTCTGATGGGTGGCCAGGGCGCCGGATTTCTCCAGCAGGACCAGCGTCGAGCCGGGCTCGCGGCGCAGGATCTCGTACGCGGTGGCGACACCGACGATGCCGCCGCCGAGGACGCAGTAGTCGTAGGTGGGGGAGGTACCGGCCGCCGTCACACCGTAATGGTGCCAGGCGCAGACGGCGATGTGGGCTGCGATGGCGCTTCGTCCGCCGGATTCCGGTTCAACTGGATCGCGTGCTCGCCCAGCGCCGGGTCGGAGAACACGAGGGTCACACCCGCGCTGCTGTCGAATTCGGTGCGCAGGCTGGTGACACCGGCCTGCTCCGGCTGGGTGCCCAGCCCTTCGCGAATCGGCTCGGACAGTAGAAAATTCGACAACGTCGAGAACACGTTGGTGTCCAAGGTGATCGCGAAGGTGTTGCTGCGTACCGGCGCGACCTGTGCGCCGACGTAGGTGGTTTCGCCGAGGCGCAGCGTGCCGGTGAGGCCGGTGCTGGGCGGCGGTGTCGTCGAGAAAACCTGTGGGACAGCCGGTTCCAGCACCGGCTGCGGCGGCGCGATGTCGGCGCCGGGCAGGCGGTGGTGTTCGCTGGTGAGTAGCACGGCGGCGGTCGTCGTGGGGTGCGGAGCGAGGCCGGGTTCGTCCGTGCCGGAGTCGTGCCGGTCGATGAGCGCGGGCGGCGCCGCCGACTCGGCGCGCTGGAGGTCGCTCATCTGACCCATGATGTAGGCGCCGGCCGCGCCGGTGAGCCCGATACTCGCAACACCGGCGAGCACGATGGCGGTATGCCGGATGACCTGGGCAGGATTGTGTGCGTGCACGATGCTTCCCCTTCCCTGGGCGCTATCTCCCCTGACGACGGCCCGCATCGTTGAAAGCCGTACGTCCGTCCAGGTTACGTCTCGGGGCGCGCGGCCTGCCCGCCCGTGCGAGCAGGATCACAACCCGATCGGCCCGGGTGTGAACCCCAGCAAACCGGGTAAGTGAAGGTGTCATGTTTCCTGCGGGCATCCAGCGGGTAAATAGAGGGGTAGTCGGCGAGCGTCATCCTCGACTGCCACATCGAGACACCCGGCCAACGGCGTCCGGCCGACACGAACGGCGCACCCAAGTGTGATGCTCGCCGGCTCCGAAACATTCGGATCGGGGCCGGATGGTCCGGCTGGGCTCAGGTCCAGCCGGTTCAGCCGAATTGCCCCGCTTTGCGTCCTTCCCCCGTGGGTCCCGCGAACGCCTGCGCGATGGTCAGCCAATGTGCGGCATCCGCGCCCTCGGTGGTCAAGGCCAGATCGTCGCGGTGCCGGCGCTGGGTCACGAGCAGGCAGAAGTCCGCGGCCGCCCCGGTGATCCGCTGCTCGGCCGTTTCCGGCCCCCAGGTCCACACCGTGCCGTCGGGCGCGTCCAGTTCCACCCGGAATTCCGTGGCGGGCGGGGTCTCGCCGCGCACCTGGTAGGCGAAGTTCCGGGTCCGGACGCCGATGTGGGCGATATTGCGCAGTCGTGCGGTGGGCACGCGGGTGGCGCCGAGCGCGTCGGCGACGTCCTGACCGTGTGCCCAGGTCTCCATGATGCGTGCCGAGATCATCGAGGCCGCGCTCATCGGCGGACCGAACCAGGGCAGTTTGGTGCCGACGGGGACCGCGCGCAACGCGTCGACCAGCGTGGAACGACCACGTTGCCACCGGTTCAGCAGATCTGCGGGCGCCGCGGTGGCCGCTTCCGCCGCGGCCTCGTCGACGAAGGTGAGCACCTTCGGCGCGGCCTCGGTGACCAGGATGGTGAACCGCTCGGCGTCGGTGGCGGCGAGCGTGGCCACCTCGTCGGTCCAGGCCAGATGGCCGATCTGGTGGGCGATGGTCCAGCCCGCGGCCGGGGTCGGCAGCGCCCAGTCGGCCGGGGACAGCGGGGCGACCAGGGTCTCCAGGTCCGCGCATTCGCCGGTGAAATCGGCGAGCAGCGCCTCTAGGTCAGCCATCTTTTCCTCGCGGGTGTGCGGGGCGCACCGCGGCGTGCACCGATGCCGCTCAGCATCGCAGCGCGCCAGAAAAAATGCAAGCACGCGTGCTTGTTATTGCGGATTTACGGCGATCGCCCGCTCACCAGCCGAAAAGGACCAGGTGGGTCGCACCCACGACCAGCCCGAGCAGCGCGCCGTGCAGGTACAGCAGCCACGCGTCCTGCTCGACCGAGGCGTAGAACATCTCCATGAACTCGCCCGGGCTCAACTCCTGCAGCTTCCGCGCGGCGAACTCGTCGATCTTGTGCGCCTGTTCGCGCGCGAACTCCTCGTCGGCGATCATGCTCGGCGCCAGGCCGACCGCGGCGCCGGCCGCACCGACCTTCAAGTTGTCGAACTGCCGCTTGCCGAACGCGGCCCGCACCATCGAGGTGGTCGGGCCCAGCTGCCGGTAGATCTCGTCGGAGACCAGGCGCTCGATCAGCTGCCGGGTCTTGTCGCCGTTCGGCCCGTCCAGCAGTTCGCCGGCCAGGTTCGGCAGCGTCAGCACCTGATAGGCCAGGATGTGCGCCAGATCCGTCGCGGCCTGGGGCTGCCGCTTGGCCAGCAGCGCCTGCCGCCACAGGTATTTGTAGCGTGGCTGCGGGTCGCCCGGCTCGAACACCATCTTGACCGCGATGACGTTGACGGTCACGCCGATCGCGGCGGAGCTGGCCAGCACGATCGCCCACGCGGGCAGCCAGCCGAGCACCGGGATCGTGGCGTGCACATGCAGATACAGCGCCAGCAGCAAGCCGAACGGCGCGCCGAGCAGGCCGATCCGAACCATGAACTTCAGCTCCGGGGCGGCGATCGTGGTGGTGAGATCCTTGAGGATGTACGGGTTGTCCTGCAGGTACCGGATGACGAAGCTCTTGATGTCGATGAGCTGGTCGATGTTGTCGCCGAGCGTCTCGAAGGCGCGCGCGCACAGCCGCGGCAGCTCCTTGTCGACTCGCTGGTAGACCACCTGCTTGACCTGGCGCGGCACGGTGCGCCACAGGTCCGGGTTCTCCCGGTACATGATCTCGTCGACGATCGGCTTCACCTGGCCGCGCGCGAGTTCGGCGATGTAGTCGGCGATGCCGTCGAGGTCGAGTTCGTGGACGAAATCGCGGGGGCTGCCGATCCGCATCAGCGCCTTGTCGACGCAGATGCTGGCCATCTTCTCCGCGCGCGCCGGAATGAAGCCCTGGAACCCGAGCCGCCGCCCGTCCCCCGAGAAGGTGGGCAGCACCTGTACCCGGCGCGGGAAATACGGGTAGAGCAGGTGCAGGCCCGGAATCCGGAAACCGCGGAACTGCAGCGGCCAGAACAGCATCAGCACGCCGGTCCAGTTGGTGAGCCAGCCGGCCAGCGCGCTGAAGATCGGGAAGGTGATCAACTCGACGACGAACTTGGACTGCCCGGTCAGCTGCTCCCAGTCGATGAACACGCCCGAGGCGAGTGTTGCCATCGTGGGATCCCCCTAGAACCTGACCTCGAGCAATTAAGTTCCCAACAGTCTCATTGCCTTCGCAGGGGTGTCAACGCGAGCGCTCACGTGCAGATAGGTCCCGTAACCCTGGACCCAGTCGATCAGCCGGCGCTGCCGCCGCCGCAGGTCGAGTCGGGTAGGACCGGCCGGGCCGAAGCGCTCGCGAGTCGCCTTGCGCGCGATCCGGCGGGTGTGCCGGGTGATCAACATGGCCGGCTCCTCGGCCGGTGCGATGCCCTTGCGCACGGCGGTGGAAATGGTGGAGCGGAACCAGCGCCGCTCGCCGCGCACGATCCCGGTGTAGATCACCCCGAAGATCAGCAGCGCCGCGACCATCCGCAGCAGCGTGATGCCGAGCGGGAAATCGTCCTGGGGTTGCGGGGAGTCCCAGAGGAAGTGGAAGCCGACGCCGAGCAGATAGAACGTCACGAAGACCCGGACCCGCCGGGCCATCGGCCAGTCGGCGCGCGCCACGGCCTGCACGATGCCGATACCGGCCAACGCGGTGAGCATCCAGTGCGAGGTGAGCCCGGTGAACAATCGCAGCAGGCCCACCAGGATCGCGTCGGCCGCCTCGGGCTGCGCCGCGGACAGCCCGGCGTTGGCCTCGTAGGTGGCGTTCTCCACGACTTGGAAACCCAATCCGGTGCAACCGCCGAGCAACAGCCCGTGGATCGGCCGCCACAGCAGTGACCGCCACAGCCAGGCGACGGTGAAGACGCCGAGGCCCTTGATCGACTCTTCGACGATCGGGGCGGAGATCGCGGCCTGCCAGTTGATGGCGAAGGCGTCACCGCCCAGGTTCCGGATGACCGCGAGGTTGTGGTCGTTGGCCCACATGGCGATGCCCGGCCCGGCCAGCGCACCCCAGAGAAAGCCCATGACCAGGGCTCGGACTATCCAGCGGTGGGCGCGCAGGCGATCCAGGTACAGGATCAGGGCGCCGAACACCAAGCCGGTCGCCAGCACGAACGGCGCCCCGACCAGGCTGTCGCGCCAGGTCAGCAGCAGCACCGGGTACAGCTGGAAGAGCAGTCCGAGCCCGCCGGCTAGTAGTGCCAGGCAGTACACCCAGAACACCGGGGATCTGCTCACGGCAGCTCGACCCGCAATGTTTCGGCGATCTGGTCCAGCTGCGCCAGCGTCACGTCGTCGCCGCGCAGGATGACCGTCACCGCCAGGTTCTTGTTACCGAGGACGACGCAGTGGCCCGCGGCCTCGGTGCCGCGGCAGACCGGTCCGGCGAAGCCGTGGTCGTTCCAGATCTCCCAGCCACGATCCCATTCGGCCGGAAAGCCCTCGGCGCCGAGCACCTTCAGTCGCCAGGCCGCCGCGGCCTGGAAGTCGGTCACGCCGTTGACCACGTTCACGGCCAGCACCGCGCCGTCCTTGGTCAGCAGCGCCGAGGAGGCGTCGCCGGTGGGGCGCCGGTTCCAGCCGTCGACGCCGGTGAAGGTGATGGTGTCGGGTGTGCTGCCCGCCCCGGTCAGTTCGACGACCGAGTCGGCCGTCATCGGGGTCTCCCGTTCCGGGGTGACCCAGGCCAGGACCGCGGGAACACTGATCAACGCGGCCAGCACCACGAGCACGACGCCGGCCACTCTCCAGTCCCGGCGCTGCGGCGGCGGGCTCTGTAAGACATCCGTCATCCGCAATGCGGGATCCCGCCAGGCGGGCTCCGGGTCCCAATCCTCGTGTGGCACGCCACTGTTCATGTTGACGCTCCGCTCGGCTTCGATCGCGTGGGGGTAACCCGAGAAACTGGCCATAACCTGCGGCGCAGTCGCACAACCCTAAGGCAGCCGGTCCCCGGTTCCGGTGAGCGACGCGGCAGGCCCCGGGCGTATTCGTTCGGCTCAGGACCGCAGCGACTCCCGTACCCGGGCCGCTTCCCGGGTGAGGTGGTCGCGTTCGGGCTCGGTGGTGGCCACGCGGGCGGCCGCGGCGTACAGGTCGGCGGCCTGTTCGGGCCGGCCGGCGCGTTCGAGCAGGTAGGCGCGAACAGCGGTGTGGCGCGGCAACTCTGGGTCCAGTCCGGCCAGCGCGGCCAGTCCGGCCTGCGGCCCGTCGGCCTCGCCGACCGCCACCGCGCGGTTCAGGCGCACCACCGGGCTGTCGGTGCAGGCCAGCAGTTCGTCGTACCACTCCACGATCTGCACCCAGTCCGTCTCGCCGGTGCTCGGGGCATCGGCGTGCAGGGCGGCGATCGCGGCCTGGGCCTGGTATTCGCCCAGCCGATCGCGGGCCAGCGCCGCTTGCAGGATCACTACGCCCTCGGCGATAAGTGCTGTGTCCCAGCGGGTTCGATCCTGCTCCGCCAGCGGTACCAGGCGTCCGCCCGGGCCACGGCGGGACGCTCGGCGCGCGTGGTGCAACAGCATCAGCGCGAGCAGTCCCGCCACCTCGGGCTCGTCGGTAGCGGCGGCGAGCTGGCGGGTGAGCCGGATCGCCTCGGCCGCGAGATCGATCTCCCCGCTGTACCCCTCGTTGAAGACGAGGTAGAGCACGCGCAGCACCGTCGTGACATCGCCGGGCTGATCGAGCGGCAGTCCGGCGATGCGCCGTTTGGCGCGGCTGATCCGTTGCGCCATAGTCGCTTCGGGGACGAGATAGGCCGCGGCGATCTGCCGGGTCGTCAGGCCGCCGGCGGCGCGCAGCGTCAACGCGACGGCCGACCCGGGGGACAGGCTGGGGTGCGCGCACAGGAAATACAGCCACAGTGAATCGTCGGTGCCGGGCACCGGGCCCGCCGCCGGTTCCACCTCCACCACGAGTTCTCGTCCCCGCCTGGAGGTTTCGGCACGGGTGGCGTCGAGGAACTTGCGCCACGCCACCGCGACGAGCCAGCCCTTGGCATCGCGGGGCGGATCGTCCGGCCAGGTTTCCAGGGCCCGGATCAGCGCCTCCTGCACCGCGTCCTCGGCCGCGGCGAAGTCCGCGCCACGCCGGACGAGGATGCCGAGCACGGCCGGGACGAGTTCGCGCAGCAGCGCTTCGTTCATTCGGTCACCGTGGGCAGCGCCTCGAAGAACGGCCGGATCTCGAGCCACTCCTGGACCGGCCGCCCGCCCGCGCCGGGCGCCGCGGACAGTTCGGCGGCCAGCTCGAGCGCCCGCTCGTAGCTCTCGACGTCGATGATCGTCCACCCGGCGATCAGGTCCTTGGTCTCGGCGAACGGGCCGTCGGTGACCGGCGGGCGGCCCTCGCCGTCGGAGCGGACGAAGGTGCCCTGCTGGGCCAGCGCTCGATGCTCGACGAACTCACCGGACGCCTCGAGGCGTGCGCCGAAATCCGCCATGTACTGCACGTGCGCCAGCACCTCTTCCTGCGTCCACTGGTCCATCGGCACGTCGTTGACCGAGGCGGGCGCGCCGCGGTAGTGCTTGAGCAGCAGGTATTTGGTCATGATGGTCTCCTCGGTGTGGTCGGGTCAGGCGCTCTGGCGTGCGGCGCGCTGCTGGATCAGCTCTTCGACCGCGCTGGGCAGGGTGGTGTCGAAGTCGATCAGCTTGACCCAGGTAGGGGTGATCACGATCCGGACCATGCCGTCGTAGAGCGCGTGCACCTCGGCCTCCCATTCGACGCGCTGCTCGGCGGTCATCTGGTAGCTGCCGTTCATCTGCAGGTACTCCTCCGGGATGCCGTCCACCACGTCCAGCTCCGCGCGGCCGCGGATGAGCAGGATCTTCGGGGGATGCACCTCGGTGTCGATGGTGAGCGCCACCTGGGGATTGTGCCGCAGGCCGGGCAGCTTCGGGGCGTTCTTGGCGGTGCAGACCACGATCGCCGAGCCGTTCCAGGCGAAGCCGACCGGGATGTTGCGCGGCGTTCCGTCCTTGGCGACGTAGGCCATCCGCAGCAGGTCCCGGTGCAGCAGCTCCTGGCTGAGCGGGCGGTTCAGGATTTCGGTGATCTCGGTCTCATGCATGGGTCACTCCTCGGTCGGTTCCGGTTGCTCTCAACCCTGGGACGGAGCCGCTGACCTGTTCTCGACATCCCACGACCACAAATTTCGATAATTTTTGATCAGGTCGCGAATTCGCTGTCAGCGAACGCGTGACCAGGATAGGAACAAACCGGAACCGAGGGAGGTTGACTGGGCATCGCTCAACTTTCAGAAGGGTCGAAGACGTGACTACACCTCAGAACCTGCCGGTGCTGTTCCTCACCGATCCGGTCGTGCTGCCGGGCATGGTCGTGCCCATCGAACTCGACGAATCGGCGCAGGCCGCCATCGACGCCGCCCGGGCCGCGAAGACCGATCAGGTCCTCGTCGCACCGCGGCTGGACAACGGCTACGCCTCCTACGGCGTGGTCGCCACCATCGAACAGGTCGGCCGGATGCGCGGCGGCGCGCCCGCCGCGGTCCTGAAGGCCGAACGGCGCGCGAAGATCGGGCACGGGGTCACCGGGCCGGGCGCCGCGCTGTGGGTCGAGGCCGAACCGGTCGAACCCGGCGCCGCCGACGGCCGCACCCGCGAGCTCGCGGCCGAGTACAAGAAGCTGGTCGTCTCGGTGCTGCAGCGCCGCGAGGCCTGGCAGATCATCGACGCCGTCAACCAGCTCGACGATCCCTCCGCCATCGCCGACACCGCCGGCTACGCCTCCTACCTGACCGCCGAGCAGAAGCGCGAACTGCTCGAAACCCCCGATGTCGCAGCGCGTCTGACCACGCTGATCGACTGGACCAAGGCGCATATCGCCGAGGCCGAGGTGACCGAGAAGATCAGCGACGAGGTCCGCGAGAACGTCGAGAAGACCCAGCGCGAATTCCTGCTGCGCCAGCAGCTCAACGCGATTCGCAAGGAACTCGGCGAGGACGAGCCCGACGGCGCCGACGACTACCGGACCCGGATCGAGCAGGCCGACCTGCCCGCGAACGTGCGGGAGGAAGCGCTGCGCGAGGTGGGCCGCTTGGAGCGGGCCAGCGATCAGAGCCCGGAATCCGGCTGGATCCGGACCTGGCTGGATACCGTCCTGGAACTGCCCTGGACCGTGAAAACCGAAGACAGCACCGATATCTCGGCGGCCCGCGCGGTGCTCGACGCCGATCACCACGGGCTGGACGAGGTCAAGGACCGCATGGTCGAGTACCTGGCCGTGCGTGCCCGGCGCGCGCAGCGCGGACTCGACGTGGTCGGCGGGCGTGGCTCCGGCGCGGTGCTGGTCCTCGCCGGTCCGCCCGGTGTCGGCAAGACCTCGCTCGGTGAGTCCGTCGCGCGGGCGCTGGGCCGCAAGTTCGTGCGCGTCGCCCTGGGCGGCGTGCGGGACGAGGCCGAGATCCGCGGCCACCGGCGCACCTACGTCGGCGCGCTGCCCGGCCGGGTCGTGCGCGCGATCAAGGAGGCGGGCTCGATGAATCCCGTTGTCCTGCTGGACGAGATCGACAAGGTCGGCGCCGACTACCGCGGTGATCCGGCGGCGGCGCTGCTCGAGGTCCTGGACCCCGCGCAGAACCACACCTTCCGCGATCACTACCTGGATCTCGATCTGGACCTGTCCGACGTGCTGTTCATCGCCACCGCGAACGTGGTGGAGTCCATCCCCGGCCCGCTGCTGGACCGGATGGAGCTGATCACCGTCGACGGGTACACCGAGGAGGACAAGGTCGCCATCGCGCGGGACTTCCTGGTGCCGCGTCAGCTGGAGCGTAACGCGCTCACCGCCGAGGAGGTCTCGATCACCGAGGCGGCGCTGCGCGAGATCGCGGCCAACTACACCCGGGAAGCCGGTGTGCGGCAGATGGAGCGGCTGGTCGCCAAGGCATTGCGCAAGGCGGCGACCCGCCTGGCGCAGGCGCAGCCGGACCGGCTGGGTTACGACACCGAGCTGGGTTACGACCTCATCGAAACCGGCTCGGACAGTACGGCTCTGACCATCGGCCTGGACGACCTGAAGGATTACCTGGGCCGCCCGCGGTTCACCCCCGACGGGGTGGAGCGCACCGCGGTTCCCGGTGTCGCGACCGGTCTGGCGGTCACCGGCATGGGTGGTGATGTCCTCTACATCGAGGCCAACGCCGCCGAGGGCGAGCGCGCCCTCACCCTCACCGGTCAGCTCGGCGACGTCATGAAGGAGTCGGCGCAGATCGCCCTCACCTACGTGCGCTCGCACCTGGAGGAGATCGGCATCGAGCCCAAGGTCCTGGACCGCAACATCCACATCCACTTCCCGGCGGGCGCGGTTCCGAAGGACGGTCCGTCGGCGGGTGTCACCATGGTCACCGCCCTGGTGTCGCTGGCGCTGGATCGTCAGGTCCGCGCGGATGTCGGTATGACGGGCGAGGTCACCCTCAACGGCCGGGTGCTGCCGATCGGCGGCGTCAAGCAGAAGTTGATGGCCGCGCAGCGCAACGGATTGAAGACGGTCTTCATCCCGGCCCGCAACGAGCCGGACCTGGATGACGTGCCCGCCGAAGTCCTTGCCGCCCTGGATGTCCGCCCCGTCGCCGACGTGGCCGAGATCCTGAACTACGCCATCGAGCCGGTGCGGGAAGCGTCGCTGACCGCCCCGAAGTTCGCGGCGACCGCCTGAGCCGGTGTAACGGGCCGGGCACGGAATCCACCGTGCCCGGCCCGTTCGCTATGTCCCGTTCGTGTCGAGCTTGCGCTCCACCGCGCGCGTGGTGCCCTGTGCGACCGCGCACAGCACCGGCTCGGAATCGGCTGTCTCGGCGTAGATCTCGCAGCTGACCACGGCCTGCCGCCGGGTAGCGCCGGTGACCTTCGCCTCGGCGCGCAAGCGGATACCGGCGGCCGGCCGCAGATAGGTGATGCTGAAGCCGCCGGTGAGCACGTTCGCGCCGAGCACGGTGCCCGCGGCGAAGGTCAGCGCGTTGTCGGCGGCGTAGGCCAGCACGCCACCGTGCACGAAACCGAACTGCTGGCCGAGCTGGGGACGGATGGGGATGGTCAGCGTGGCCGCGCCGTCGCCGAAGGCGGTGAGTTCGCCGCCGACCAGCTGGGCGAAGGGCTGCGCCGCCAAGACCTGTTCGGCGAGTTCGTGATTCAAGGCGATCGAGTGAGTCATCAAGGCTTCCTTGTGCGTCGAGGTCAGCGGTCGTCGGCGCGCAGCGCGATCCAGGCGGCGTCGGCCAGTTCCTTGCCGACATCCTTGGGCGCGGTGCGCATATCGCCGCCGAGCCACTGCCGGGCGTACTCCTGCGCCGGGCCGAGCCACAGCGCGTAGACGAGATCGAAGTCCAGGTCGCGCACCGCGCCGTAGCGGGCATGGGTCCGCCACCAGCGGTACACGTTGGTGAAGAATTCCCGGTTGCTGTCGCTGTCGCGCACACCCGGGGGCCGGGCGGAGGTGAGAACCTTTGCCCGGTATTGGTTTTCGGTGACCCACCGCAGATGCTCACGCACGCCCGCGGTGACGCCCTCCTGCGCGTCGGTGCTCTGCCCGACCGCCACCCAGAAGTGCTCCTGATAGTCGGTCAGCGCGTGTACCCACACCTGGCGGTACAGCTCGGCCTTGTCGGGGAAGTGGTGATAGAGCGCCCCCACGCTGGCCCCCGCGGCATCGCGGATCTGCGTCAGCGTCGCCTCCAGCGCTCCGCGCTCGGCGAACTGCCGCTCGGCCGCCAGCAGCAACCGATCTCGAATCTTCATATACAGAATTTAGTTCTGTTTTGCGGTCGGGCGCAACCCCCACGGGCGGTCGCTCCCGGCTGTCGGTGTCATGGAGTAGGAAGGACCTATGGCCCGGTGGCTGCTCCATGTCGATCTCGACCAGTTCCAGGCGGCGGTGGAGTTCCGCCGCCACCCGGAGCTGCGCGGTCAGCCGGTCATCGTGGGCGGAAACGGCGATCCGAGCGAGCCCCGCAAGGTGGTGACCTGCGCTTCCTATCCGGCCCGGGCATTCGGGGTGCACGCGGGCATGGCCCTGCGCTCGGCCCAGCGCAAATGCCCCGAGGGCGTCTTCCTGCCGCTCGATATGGCCACCTACGAGGAAGCCTCCGAAGAGGTCATGTCGGTGCTGCGCGGTTTCCCCGGCCGGGTCGAGGTGTGGGGCTGGGACGAGGCGTTCCTCGCCACCGACACCGACGATCCCGAGGCGCTGGCCGCCGAGATCCGTGCCGCCATCGCCGAATTGGAGCTCACCTGTGCCATCGGTATCGGCGACAACAAACTCACCGCCAAACTGGCGACCGGATTCGCCAAGGCGGTGAGCAAATCCGACGCCCCGGCGGACGGCACCGGCATGTTCCGGCTCACCGCCGCGAACTGGTCCGAGGTGATGGCGCATCGGCCCACCTCGGCGCTGTGGGGTGTCGGAAAGCGGATCGCGGCCCGCATGTCCGAGCTGGGTATCGAGACGGTCGGCGATCTGATGGCCGCCGACCGGCACCGCCTGGCCGCCGAGTTCGGCCCGAACACCGGGCCTTACCTCTGGGTGCTCGGCAAGGGCAAGGGTGACACCGATGTCGCCACCGAGCCGCGAGTTCCCGTGGGCCGCAGCAAATCCGAGACCTTCCCGCACGACCTGACCGAGCGCGCCGAGATCGAAGCCCAGGTGGCGCGGCTGGCCACCGAGGTCGCCGAGGAGATGGCCGCCGCGGGCCGGGTGCCGTTCCGGGTCGCGGTCACGGTGCGCAGCAACACTTTCTACACGCGCAGCAAGCAGACGAAGCTGCCCGAGCCGACCGGCGACGTCGCCGTCATCGTGGACACGGCCGTCCGGATCCTGGACCGTTTCGAGCTCACGCGTCCGGTTCGCCTGCTCGGCGTCCGGCTCGAACTGCTCCCCGAATAGTGGTCATCGCCAGCGGTGTACGACCGCGACCGGCCGGCCGGCGAAATCCGCCTCGGTGACGGCCAGCCGCCACCCGGCATACGCGCTGTCCTGCAGGAAGCCCTCGGCGAGCTCGACATCGACCCAGGAACCGTCGGGTAGTAGGCAGGTGCCCGCACCGATGTCGGAAAGCTGATTCCACGCGTCCACCCAACGCATTTCGATTTCCGCGGCGGAAACGGGGTCCGCGGGATCTTGGTGCGTCATGGGACCACACTAGGTTTCCCGCGGCGTCTTCTCCACCGGTGCAACCACCACGGCACCGGTGGCCCTCGTATGCTCGGGGCCATGGAGTTCTGGGCGATGGTGGCACACCGATCGGACGACGGCATCGAGGTACGGCGCGAGAAGGTCGGCGAGGAGTTCCTCGGGCCGGGCACCGTGACGATCAAGGTGCACTACTCGAGTGCCAACTTCAAGGACGGGCTGGCGATCACCGAGGGCGGCGGCGTCGTCCGCGACTACCCGATCGTGCCGGGCATCGACCTGGCCGGCGAGGTGGTGAGCTCCGAGGACGACCATTTCGCCCCGGGCGATCTGGTGGTGGCACACGGGTACGAGATCGGCGTCGCGCGCAACGGCGGTTTCGCGGAGTACGCCCGCGTTCCGGCCGAGTGGGTGGTGAAGCTGGACGGGCTGACCCCGCGCGAGGCCGCGGCGCTCGGCACCGCCGGATTCACCGCCGCCATGAGCGTGCAGGAGCTGCTGAACCGCGGGCTCACCCCCTCCGACGGCGCGGTGCTGGTCACCGGCGCGACGGGCGGCGTCGGCAGTGTCGCCGTCGATATTCTGGCGGGCCTCGGCTTCGAGGTGGTCGCCTCCACCGGCAAGACCGGCGCGGGCGAGCTGCTGTCCGAACTCGGCGCCGCCGAGGTGATCGGCCGGCTGCCCGAGGATCCGGACGCGAAACCGCGCCCGCTGGGCAAGTCCCGCTGGTCGGCCGCGGTCGACAGCGTCGGCGGCAAATCGCTGGCCTACGTGCTGAGTTCGATCTCCTACGGCGGCACCGTGGCGGTCAGCGGTCTTACCGGCGGCGCCGAACTGCCCACGACGGTCCTGCCGTTCATCCTGCGCGGGGTGGCGCTCTTCGGCATCGACTCGGTGAACTTCCCGATCGACCAGCGCCGCGATCTGTGGGCCCGGCTCGGCAAGGAGTTCAAGCCCCGCCACCTGTCGGCAATCGAACATGTCGCCCCGGTCACCGAGGTGGCCGAGGTGCTGCGCGGCATTCAGTCCGGATCTCATTCCGGCCGTACGGTTCTGGAGGTCGCGGGCGCTTTCTGAGCCGTCCCCGCACGTCTTTCGAGCCCGGCCGATCGAATTCCGATCGGCCGGGCTCGTGCTGTCAGGCCGCCTTACCTGGCCAGTGCCAGGTCGTCGGCCCGCTCGACCGCGGCAGGCGCGGGCCGGTGTTCGCGCATCACGAAGAATGCCAGGACCGCGGCGGCCAGGACGCCGGCCCCGCCCGCGAGGAAGCTGCCCGACATCGCGCTCGCGAAAGCCGCTCTGGCGGTGTCGATCAGCGCCGAGTCGCCGGTGGCGGCGGCCACCGTGAGCGCGTCGCCGATGGAATACCGCGCGGCCGCGGGTGCGTCGTCCGGCATGGCGGCGGTGAAGCCGCTGGACAGCACCGAGCCGAGGATCGCGATGCCCAGGGCGGCGCCCGCCTGCTGGATGGTGTCGTTCAGCGCGGAACCCGCACCGGCCTGCTCCGCCGGAACCGCGCCCATCAGGGCGGCGATGGCGGCGGGCTGGGCCAGGCCCGCACCGGCGCCGAGCACGATCAGGGCGATGGCGACCGGGCCGAAGCCGCTGTCGGCCTGCAAGGTGGACAGCAGGCCCAGACCGGCCGTGGTGATCAGCATGCCGGTGACGGCGAGGGCGCGGTTACCGGTTTTGGCACTCAGCGCGGCGCCCAGGCCGTTGCACACGATGGAGGCGAGCAGCATCGGGATCAGGGCCAGGCCGGCCGCGGTGGGCGAGTAGCCGAGCACGAACTGCAGGTACTGGGTGAGCACCAGCAGGATGCCGCCGTTGGCGACCTGCACCAGGGTGAGCGAGAGGCTGCCGCCGGCGAAGTCGCGGTCCCGGAACAGGTTCAGCGGCACCATCGGCTCGGCGACGCGCCGCTCCCAGGCCACGAACGAGACCAGGCCGACCACGGCGATGGCGAGGGTGAGCACGGTGCCGGCGTGATCGAAGCCGCCCTTGGGGAATTCGATGATGGTCCAGACCAGCGCGGTCATGCCGACCATGGACAGCAGGGCGCCGGGGATATCGGGCTTGGCCTGCGGGCCTTTGGACTCCGGCATCAGCACCAGCGCCGCGATGATGGCCACGATCGCCACCGGGATATTGATCAGAAACGCCGCGCCCCACCAGAAGTGCGCGATCAGCACGCCGCCCAGCACCGGCCCGCCGACCAGGCCGAGCACCGACGCCGCGCTCCACGCGCTCATCGCCTTGCGCCGCTCCGCGTCGTCGAACACGGTGATCAGGATGGACAGCGTGCTCGGCAGCACCAGCGCGCCGCCGATACCCATCACCGAGCGGGCCACGATCATCTCGAGTGGGCTGCTTGCCAGCGTCGCGCCGAGCGAGGCCAGCCCGAACAGGGCCAGGCCGATGATCATCACCCGCCGCCGGCCGAACCGGTCGGCCAGGCCGCCCGCGGTGAGCAGCAGGCCCGCGAACACCAGGATGTAGGAATCCAGGATCCACTGGATGTCCTGTGCGCCGGCGCCCAGGTCGGCGGCCAGCGCGGGCACCGCCACCGCCAGCACGAAATTGTCGATGACCAGGACCAGGGTGCTCAGGCACAGCACCACCAGGATCCACCAGCGCTTCGGGTTGCGGGTGTCGATCGCGTCCATCGGGAACTCTTCTCTCGCTGTGCTGCGTACGCCGTTTGCGTAATGCGAACACTGTACGCACGATTTCAACGCGTTCGCAAGTGCGAACATTGTGCGCTAGGCTGGCGGCAACGAAAGGAGATCCGCATGCCAAGCGAGAAATCGCAGGTCGGATCGGTATGGACGCGCCCGCGCAAGGGCCGGGATCAACCTGCCCTCACCCGCGAGCACATCGTCGCCGAGGCCGTCGCGCTCTTGGACGCGGAGGGCATGGAGGCCCTGACCATGCGCCAGCTCGGCGCCCGGCTCAACGCCGGCGCCACCTCGCTCTACCGCCACGTCGCCAATCGCGACGAACTCATCGAGCTGGTGGTGGACGAGGTCTACGGCGAGATCGCCGTCCCCGCCATCACCGAGCCCGCCGAATGGCGGACCGCCACAGCGCAATTCGCGGGCAACATGCGCGCCATGATCCTGCGCCACCCCTGGATGGCGGTCACCCTGAGTCAGGTCGGCCTCTCACACCTCGGCCCCAACGTCTCCCGCATGACCGACCGGATGATCGCCCTGTTCCAGGCCGGCGGCTTCGCGCCCGACGAGGTCGGCGACGCCCTCAGCGCCCTGAGCGCCTACGTCGCCGGCGGCAGCGCGAGCGAGGCGGCCTGGCTCACCACCCTGGCCCGCGCCGGGCAAACCGAAGCCGAGATGATCGCCGCCCTGCGCCCCGCCGTCGAGCAGGCCGCGGCCGACTTCCCCCGCCTCACCGCCGACTTCGCCGCCGAGGACTGGACCGGCGACCCCGCCGAAACCCGCGCCCGCAAGTTCGCCTACGGGCTGGACCGCATCCTCGACGGCTTGGACCCTCGCCGCCGAGCCTGACCCCCGCACGCCCGCAACGCCTTCGACGAAGCGGCCCCACACCTGCGAGAGCAGATGTGGGGCCGCTTCGTGTTGTCAGGCCGCGACTTCGACCGGGTCGTCGGCGAATTGGGTGCGGTACAGCTCGGCGTAGCGGCCCTCGGCGGCGAGCAACTGGGTGTGCGTGCCGCGTTCGACGATGCGGCCGTCCTCCAGCACCACGATGAGGTCGGCGGCGCGGATGGTGGACAGGCGGTGCGCGATCACCAGGGCGGTGCGGCCGTGCAGCGCTTCGGTAAGCGCTTCCTGGACAGCGGCTTCGGAGGTGGAGTCCAGCGAGGCGGTGGCCTCGTCCAGGATGACCAGGCGCGGCTGCTTGAGCAGCAGGCGGGCGATGGTCAGGCGCTGGCGTTCGCCGCCGGAGAGCCGGTAGCCGCGTTCGCCGACCACGGTTTCCAGGCCGTCGGGGAGCGAGGCGATCAGATCGCGCAGGCGGGCCCGCTCCAGGGCGTCCCACAGCTCCGCCTCGGTGGCTTCCGGGCGGGCCAGCAGGAGATTCGAGCGAATCGAATCGTGGAAGAGGTGACCGTCCTGGGTGACCAGGCCGACGGTGTCGCGCAACGACGTGGCGCTGAGATCGCGGACATCGGCGCCGTTCAAGCGCACCGCGCCGCTGTCGACGTCGTACAGCCGCGAAACCAGCTGGGCGATGGTGGATTTACCCGCACCCGAGGAACCGACCAGGGCGACCAGCTGACCCGGTTCGGCGCGCAGCGACACCTCGTGCAGCACGTCCATGCCGCCGCGGGTGTCCAGTGTCGCCACCTCCTCCAGGGAGGCCAGCGAGACCTTGTCGGCGGACGGGTAGCCGAAGGTGACGTTGTCCAGCTCCACCGTGACGGGGCCGTCGGGCACGGCGACGGCGGTCGGCTTGTCCTCGATCAGCGGCTTCAGGTCGAGCACTTCGAAGACGCGCTCGAAGCTCACCAGCGCGGACATGATCTCCATGCGGGCGCTGGCCAGCGCGGTCAGCGGGGTGTAGAGCCTGGTCAGCAGCAGCGAAAGAGCCACGACCGCACCGGCATCGAGCTGTCCGCGCAGCGCATACCAGCCGCCGAGCCCGTAGACCAGGGCCAGCGCGAGCGCCGACACCAGGGTGAGCGAGGTGACGAAGACCGTCTGCAACATCGCGGTGCGCACCCCGATATCGCGGACCCGGCGGGCGCGCAGCGCGAACTCGCCGGACTCCTGCTCCGGGCGGCCGAACAGTTTCACCAGGGTGGCGCCGGGCGCGGAGAACCGCTCGGTCATCTGGGTGCTCATCGCGGCGTTGAGCTTGGCGGCCTCGCGCTGCAGATCGGCCAGCCGGTTGCCCATGCGCCGGGCCGGGATGACGAAGACCGGGAGCAGCACCAGGGCGAGCAGGGTGATCTGCCAGGAGATGGTGACCATCACGCCGAGGGTCAGGGCGAGCGTCACCAAGTTGGCGACCACGCCGGACAGCGTGTCGCTGAAGGCCCGCTGGGCGCCGATCACATCGTTGTTCAGGCGGCTGACCAGGGCGCCGGTGCGGGTGCGGGTGAAGAACGCGATCGGCATCTTCTGCACGTGGTCGAAGACGGACCGGCGCAGATCCAGGATCAGCCCCTCGCCGATCCGCGAGGACAGCCACCGGATGACCACCCCGAGGGCGGCGTCGAGCACGGCGAGCCCGGCGATCACCAGCGCGAGCACGACCACCACCCGTGGCGCCGACCCGCTGACGATGTTGTTCACGACCCGCCCGGCCAGCACCGGGGTAGCCACCGCCAGCAGCGCCGACACCACGCTGAACACGAGGAACACCGCGATCCGCCGCCGATGCGGCTCGGCGAACCGCACGATCCGCTTCGCCGTGGCGAGACTGAACGGCCGCTGCTCATCCGGCGCGTTCATCCGCCGATACATCTGGCTGTAAGCCACGGATTCGATACTCACGCTCGTACTCCCTCTCGCTCCCCGCCCATTCAAGCCGGTGCCTCTGACACTAGAACCTCAACAAAGGTTCAGAGCAAACCCATTCCCGGGGCGGCCGGTGTTGCCCAGGTTCGGGGTGCGGGGACGGGCATAGGCTGACGGAGTGAGCGAGCTGGAGCGGGTCGTCGAGGCGTTGCGGGGGCGGGTCGGCTGCGCGGTCGACGTGTCGGCGCGGCGGCGCGCGGAGTACTCCTCCGATGCTTCCAACTATCGGGTGCTGCCCGCGGCGGTGGCATTCCCGCGGGTCGACGACGATGTCGCGGGCATCCTGGAATTCGCCCGGACGAACGGGCTCGCGGTGACGGCGCGCGGCGCCGGGACCTCGGTGGCGGGCAACGCGATCGGGGACGGGATCGTGCTCGACTTCAGCCGCCATATGAACCAGGTACTGGAACTGGATCCGGAACGCCGATCGGCACGGGTGCAGCCCGGTGTGGTGCTCTCGCGATTGCAGCGCGCGGCCGGCGAGCACGGTCTGCGGTTCGGCCCGGACCCGTCGACCCAGAACCGGTGCACGCTCGGCGGAATGATCGGCAACAACGCCTGCGGACCGCACGCGGTGGCCTGGGGCCGCACCTCGGACAACACCCGGCGGCTGCGCATACTCGACGGCACCGGGGCCGAACGGACCCTGGGCAGCGAGCTGTCGGTGCTACCGGGCCTGCCGGAGTTCACGCGGGCGAATCTCGCCGTGCTGCGCACCGACCTCGGCCGCTTCGACCGTCAGGCTTCCGGCTACGGCCTGGAACATCTACTGCCGGAACGCGGTTCGTCGATCGCCAAGGCTTTCGTCGGCACCGAGGGCACCTGCGGACTACTCCTCGACGCCACCGTCGACCTGGTGCCGCTACCCGGTGCCACCCTCTTGACGGTGCTCGGCTACGCCGACATGGCCGCCGCCGCGGACGATGTCGCCGCCGTCATGGCCTGCCATCCGATTGCAGTCGAGGGCATCGATGCCCGCCTGGTCGACATCGTGCGCGCGCACCGCGGCACCGTGCCGGAACTCCCGCGCGGCGGCGGCTGGCTGTTCGTGGAGACCGCGGGCGGCACCGCGCAGGAGGCCTACGCGGTCGCCGCCCGGCTGTGTAAATCCGCCGGCGCTCTCGACTCCCGCATCGTCGCCGAACCCGCTGAGGCGGCGGCACTGTGGCGCATCCGCGCGGACGGCGCGGGTCTGGCCGGCCGCACGCCCGACGGCCGACCGGCCTGGCCCGGCTGGGAGGACGCCGCCGTCCCGCCCGAACATCTCGGCGCCTATCTGCGCGACTTCGCCGATCTGACCGCGGCTCACGGCGTCGACGGTCTGCTCTACGGCCACATCGGTGACGGCTGCATCCACGTCCGCCTGGATCTCCCCATCGCCGATGCGCCGCAACGCTTCCGCGCCTTCCTGTTCGACGCCGCGGAGCTGGTGGTCCGCTACGGCGGCTCCCTGTCCGGCGAACACGGCGACGGCCGCGCCCGCTCGGAGCTGTTGCGGCTCATGTACTCCCGCGAGGTACTCGAGGTATTCGCCGGTTACAAAGCCCTATTCGATCCGCAGCACGTCCTGAACCCGGGCGTGCTGGTCGATCCCCACCCGATCGACACCGATCTGCGGGTGGCGGATCTACCAATAGTGCTCAGTGCCAACGGTTTCGCCTTCCCGCACGACGACGGCGACCTGGCCACCGCCGTGCACCGGTGTGTCGGCGTCGGAAAATGCCGCGCCGACAATTCCGCTTCCGGCGGTTTCATGTGCCCGTCCTACCTGGCGACCGCCGATGAGAAGGACAGCACCCGTGGCCGGGCCCGCGTGCTCCAGGAGGTCGTCCGGGGCACCCTGCCCTGGAACTCCCCGGCCGTCGCGGAATCCCTCGACCTCTGCCTGTCCTGTAAGGCCTGTCGCTCCGATTGCCCGGCGGGGGTCGACCTGGCCACCTACAAATCCGAGGCCCTGCACCGCCGCTACCGCCGCCGCCCGCGCCCGATCGACCACTACACGCTGGGCTGGCTCCCGCGCTGGCTCACCGTCGCGACCCGCGTGCCCCGCATGGTCAACGCGCTCTCCGAGGTCGCATGGCTGCGGCGACTCGGCTTGCGCGCCGCCGGAATCGATCCCCGCCGCGAGATCCCCCGCCTCGCCGACCGCAGCGTCCATCGTCGACTCCGCGACCGCCCGGTACCGAACTCGACCTCGCCGGAGCGACCCGAGGTCCTGCTGTGGATCGATACCTTCACCGACGCCTTCGACCCCGAAACCGCGCTCGCGGCAATCGAGTTGATCGATGCGCTCGGCTATCGCGTCCGAATCCCGCACCGCCGGTTGTGCTGTGGACTGACGTGGATAACTACCGGACAGCTGGATGGCGCTCGCAAACGCCTGCGGGCAACGCTGGACGAACTCGATGAGCACGTGCGCGGCGGAGGCGTGGTGGTGGGCCTGGAGCCCTCGTGCACCGCCGTCTTGCGCGCCGACCTGCCGGAGTTGCTGGCCGACGATCCACGGGCGGCGCGCACCGCGAGCGCGGTACGCACGCTGGCGGAATTCCTTACGGCGCACCCGGACTGGCAGCCGCCGCGGCGCACGGGCGAGGTGGTGGTGCAGCCGCACTGCCATCAGCATGCCGTGCTGGGTTTCGCCGCGGACCGGCAGATTCTGACCGATACCGGCGTGCGGGTGCGCGAACTCGCCGGATGCTGCGGTCTGGCGGGGAATTTCGGAATGCAGCAGGGCCATTACGAAGTGTCGGCGCAGGTCGCCGCGAACGCATTGCTACCGGGGCTCCGGGACAACGCGGACGCCACATTTCTGGCGGACGGTTTCTCCTGCCGTACGCAAGCCGAACAGCTGGCGGGGCGCCGCGGCGTACATCTGGCCCGATTCCTCTCGGAAAGCTGAGCTCGCCACCCCGCGCGGCGAGCTCAGCGATCCGTCAGCTGCCGAACGGCAGGCTGCCCGGCGGAATCGAATATCCGGAACTGCCGGGCGAGATGGCGCCCCAGAAATCGAGCAGGGCATTGAGCAGAGTGGTGATCATCCGAATTCCTCCGAGGGCGACGAGTAACTGCTGCGCGAATCAAGATCGTTATCGCCGCCGGGAATTCACTCGTTAACCCGGCGCGCCGGCCGCGGGCCGCGCCGGGCAGAATGGGGCGGTGCGTGCGCAGGCGGCGGTTGCCGAATCCGGCCTGGTCCGGACGGTGACCTCGGACCGCCCGGTCGATCTCGCCCACACCATTGCCCCGCTGGGCCGCGGCCTCGGTGATCCTTGCCACACGACCGCGGCCGACGGCACGCACTGGCATGCCTCGCGCCTGCCGTCCGGCCCGGTGACCTACCGTCTCGCCCAATCCGGGCCGTGCGCGGTGCGGGCCCAGGCCTGGGGCCCCGGCGCGGCCGAGTTCCTGGAGCGCCTCGAGCACCTGCTGTGCCTGGACGAGGACGTCTCCGGCTTCACGCCCGACCATCCCAAGCTCGCCGAAGCGCACCGCCGCTGTCCCGGCCTGCGCATGCTGCGCACGGGCCTGGTCTTCGAGGCGCTGGTCCCCGCCGTGCTCGAGCAGAAGGTGCACACCAAATCGGCGCGAGCGTCCTGGCGCAGCCTGGTCCGTGCCTTCGGTACGCCGGCGCCGGGCCCGGCCCCCGCCGGTCTGCTGGTACCGCCGGACGCCGACACCTGGCGTCGCATCCCCTCCTGGACCTACCACCGCGCCAACGTCGGCCCGCAGCGCGCGCAGACCATCGTCCGGGCCGCCCGCGTGGCCGAGGCGCTGGAGCGCACGGCCGCGCAGGATCCCGCCGAGGCCGCCCGGTTGCTGTGCACGATTCCGGGCATCGGCGTCTGGACCGCCGCGGAGATCGGCCAGCGCGCGTTCGGCGACGCGGATGCCCTCTCGGTCGGCGACTTCCATCTGGCCGCCATCGTGGGCTGGACGTTGCTGGGCCGCCCGATCGACGACGACGAGATGGTCGAGTATCTGGATCCCCTTCGGCCGCATCGGTATCGGGCGGTACGCCTACTGGAGATCGGCGGTTTCGCGCACAAACCCAAGTTCGGGCCGCGCACCCCGCTCACCGATCACACCTGGCACTGAGCCCCGCGGACCTCGGGGCGGGAACCGGGCACCGAACCCGCGAGCGGGCCTCTCATTCGATGCACCGGGTCCCGGCCCGAAGCACGCCGGGGTGACGAGACGCGCTGCCGCGGCCTTCCCTGCAGTCGCGGCCGCGCGCCTCCTCGGCGGGACTGCTCAGGTACGCAGCGCCCGCTCGTCCAATACGCACTTGCCCGCCTCGACCAGTGTCGCGCGCGCCCGGCGGCGCACCCGGCAGCGGTCCACGGTGCAATCGAGGTGCAATTGCATTGCCGCGTGCGCCTGTTCGGTGGTCATCGGGCCCGGATCGGTCCCGCAGGCGAGCAGCGCGGCGACGTGCATGTTCAGGTTGGTCAATTGCATGGCGCGACCTCCATCCTTTCCCGGGAGTCAAGGCCTGGCACTCCGCCAGTTACCGGTACTGCCGCCTCCGCAACCGGTCCGATCGGCCGACGCACACGGTGCGGGGGAACCATCCAGCGCTCGGTGCGGGACCGGTCCGTGCGTCGCTCATCTTCGGCCATGACTCCTCGTTCCTGCGTGCGATTCCTGTGATGTGCCCGGAGCTTTCACAGCGGGGAGGGGGCCGGGCCTGGAAGGCTCCGGGCACACTCTCAGCACACCATCGGATGCGCTGCCGAGCAACGGACTTGCCGGATGCCGGAAGATTTCGCGCGAATTCCCAGCACGAAGTCCACCGAGGGGAGGAAGATTCTCCATATTGGATGGAAGTGCTGTTGCCCCCAAAGAGCCTATTGCCCAGGCGAAGTACCGGGTCCGCGCCGAGCGCCGGACCTGGTAAGACGCGGCGGCGAGCCTGAGCACTGAACGGAGCGTGCCGTGTCTGCGAGTATGGCAAGAGTTTCGGCGACCGAGAGTGAACCCGAGCGTTCCGGCGCGGCCGGTGAGGGCGGGTCCTCGACGCTTCCGCGCCGCCAGCTCGGTAGATACCTGCGGGACTGGCGTACGCAAGCGGGCTTGACGATCGCGGAGGCCTCGCGGCTGATGGAGTGGGGCGCAAGCACATTGCAGCGCATGGAGAAGGGGCAGGCCGACCGGATCCGGACGATCGACATCCAGGAGCTGTGCCGCATCTACGGCATCCCCGACGACCTGGCCGAGGCGCTCAAGGGCCTGGCCCAGCAGGCGGCGGTGAAGAGCTGGTGGCATGCCTACGGTGATCTGATCCCCGAGAACTTCGATGTCTACGTGGGTTTGGAGGCCTCGGCGCACCGGCTCACCTCCTACCGCTCCGAACTGGTGCTCGGGCAATTGCAGACGGCCGACTACGCGCGGGCGCTGAACCGGCTCGGCTATCCGGAGGCCTCCGAGGAGGAACTCGAGCGCCGGGTCCAGCTGCGCCAGCAGCGCCAGGCGTTGACCTCCCGCAAGACCGCGCCCGCCGGGGTCGACGTGGTGCTGCACGAATCGGTGCTGCACCGGGTGGTCGGTGACGTGAAAGTGATGGCGGCGCAGTTGCGGCACCTGGCCGATATGAGTACCAAACCGAATGTGGTGCTGCGTATTCTGCCCTTCGCGGCGGGAATACCGCTCGGTGACGCGACCGGGCCGTTCACCGTGCTGCAGTTCGGAACCGACAGCAAGGGCCACCCGGTGGAACCGCCGGTGGTCTACGTCGAGGGTTTCACCGGCGATCTGTATCTGGAACGCCCGGGCGATGTCGAGCGGTACCTGCGGGCCCACGAGGGGCTGCAGCGCGCGTCGCTGGACGTGCAACCGAGCCGAAACCTGCTGCGGCAGGTAGCGAAGGAGTTCGTGGCATGAAGGGGAACGTGGATCTGTCGGCGGCCACCTGGCGTGCGACCAGCGGGCCGGGGGGCACCGGCGTGGAGGTCGCGCTGCTGGCCGAGGGATACGTGGCGCTGCGCAACGGAAATGACCCCGCCGGCGGGGTTCTGGTATTCACGCCGTCGGAATGGACGGCATTCACCGCGGGCGTGCAGGACGGCGAGTTCGATCGCCCGCAGTGATCTGATCACGGAACGCGCCGGGCTCTATCACCGGATTGTTTACCTCGTCTAACAGCGGGGTAGCCAAATATTGTGGACCGTGGGTTGAAGAATACCCATCCTCGGTATCGGAAATTGCGACCGGGCGATTGGGTGGAATGGCTGATCGTAGCGCTGCTATTCGGCGTCTCCGCGATCGGCGTGTACATCCTGTCGGGCTCACTGCTGTCGGCATTGTTCGTCGGCGTGCTGGTGTGGGTCGTCGCCCTCGGTGTCATCGCGACTTTGTAAATAGGGTGCGCTGAACCGGCCGGGTGCGGCACCCGGCCGGTTCGCGGCGTCAGCGCCGGAAAAGCTTGTTGCCCAGCCAGACCAGCGGATCGTATTTCTGATCCGCTACGCGCTCCTTCATCGGGATCAACGCGTTGTCGGTGATCTTGATATGTTCCGGGCAGACCTCGGTGCAGCACTTGGTGATATTGCACAGGCCGAGCCCGTGCTCCTCCTGCGCCATGTCCCGGCGGTCGGCCACATCCAGCGGATGCATTTCCAGTTCCGCGATCCGCATGAGGAATCGGGGACCGGAGAAAGATTCCTTGTTCTCCTCGTGATCACGCACCACGTGACAGGTGTTCTGGCACAGGAAGCATTCGATGCACTTGCGGAACTCCTGCGAGCGCTCCACATCCACCTGCTGCATCCGGTAGTCACCGGGCTTCAGATCGGCGGGCGGCGTGAAAGACGGTATCTCCCTTGCCTTCGTGTAGTTGAACGACACATCGGTGACCAGATCGCGGATCACGGGGAAGGAGCGCATCGGCGTCACGGTGATCAATTCGTCCGCGCCGAAGGTGGACATGCGCGTCATGCACAGCAGTCGCGGCTTGCCGTTCACCTCCGCCGAGCACGAACCGCACTTGCCCGCTTTGCAATTCCAGCGGACCGCGAGATCCGGCGCCTGGGTGGCCTGCAGGCGGTGGATGATGTCGAGCACCACCTCGCCCTCGTTCACCTCGACCGTGAAGTCCTCCAGCGCGCCGCCGGTATCGTCGCCGCGCCAGACGCGGAACTTGGCGTCGTATCCCATGGCTAGGCCTCACCTTCCGTGGCAGTAGCCGGCTGGCCCGGGAGTTCGTCCGGGCGGTAATACTTCTCGAGCTCGTTCACTTCGAACAGCTCGAGCAGGTCGGTGCGCATCGGCACCTGGTCGGCCGGGGTGACCCGGACCTCGGGTACCGGGGCGTCGGCGTCGTCCGGGTTGATCGAGCAGATCAGCAGCTTGTTGCGCCACGCCGGATCCATCGAGGGGAAGTCGTCGCGGGTGTGCCCGCCGCGGCTCTCGGTGCGCAACAGCGCGGCCTGCGCGACACATTCGCTGACCAGCAGCATGTTGCGCAGATCGAGGGCGAGGTGCCAGCCGGGGTTGAACTGCCGATGGCCCTCGACGGTCATGTTGTCGAACCGCTCCCGCAGGGCGGCGAGCCGATCGATGGCCTGCTGCAGTTCGTGTTCCTTGCGGATGATGCCGACCAGGTCGTTCATCGCCTGCTGCAGGTCGGTGTGCAGGGTGTAGGGGTTCTCGCCGGTGCCTTCCTCCGGCGGATTGAACGGCGCCACAGCGCCTTCGGCCGCCGCCGCGAGATCCGCGTCGGTCACCGTGGGGCGCGCGGCCAGCTGTTCGACATAGTTCGCGGCGCCGAGCCCGGCGCGTCTGCCGAAGACGAGCAGATCCGACAGCGAGTTGCCGCCGAGCCGGTTCGAGCCGTGCATGCCGCCGGAGCACTCACCGGCCGCGAAAAGCCCGGGGACCGTGGCGGCTCCGGTATCCGGATCCACCTCGATGCCGCCCATCACGTAGTGACAGGTCGGCCCGACCTCCATCGGCTCCTTCGTAATATCCACGTCCGCAAGCTCTTTGAACTGGTGGTGCATGGACGGCAGGCGCCGGCGGATCTCCTCGGCGGGCAGGCGCGAGGCGATATCGAGGAAGACGCCCCCGTTCTTGGTGCCGCGACCCGCCTTCACCTCGGAGTTGATGGCTCGCGCCACTTCGTCGCGGGGGAGCAGATCCGGGGTGCGGCGCGCGGAATCGTTGTCCTTGAGCCACTGATCGGCTTCTTCCTCGGTCTCGGCGTACTGCCCCTTGAAGACCGGCGGAATGTAGTCGAACATGAACCGCTTGCCCTCGGAGTTCTTCAGTACCCCGCCGTCGCCGCGCACGCCCTCGGTGACCAGGATGCCCTTCACACTGGGCGGCCAGACCATGCCGGTCGGGTGGAACTGCAGGAACTCCATGTTGATCAGCGTCGCCCCGGCGCGCAGCGCGAGCGCGTGCCCGTCGCCGGTGTACTCCCAGGAGTTCGAGGTGGTCTTGTAGGACTTGCCGATGCCGCCGGTGGCCAAAACCACCGCGGGCGTTTCGAAGAGGACGAAGCGACCGGATTCGCGCCAGTAGCCGAACGCGCCGGCGATCTTGTCGCCGTCCTTGAGCAGCTCGGTGATGGTGAGCTCGGAGAAGACCTTGATCCGCGCCTCGTAGTCGCCGGTCGCGGCGAAGTCCTCCTGCTGCAGCGCGACGATCTTCTGCTGCATGGTGCGGATGATCTCGAGGCCGGTGCGGTCGCCGACGTGTGCCAGCCGCGGGTAGGTGTGGCCGCCGAAGTTGCGCTGGCTGATCCGGCCGTCCTTGGTCCGATCGAACAGCGCGCCATAGGTTTCCAGCTCCCAGACCCGGTCCGGCGCCTCCTGCGCGTGCAGTTCGGCCATGCGCCAGTTGTTGAGGAACTTGCCACCGCGCATGGTGTCTTTGAAATGGGTCTGCCAGTTGTCCTTCTCGTTGGCATTGCCCATCGAGGCCGCGCAGCCGCCCTCGGCCATCACGGTGTGCGCCTTGCCGAACAACGACTTGCACACCACCGCGACGGAGTGGCCGTGTTCCCTGGCTTCGATCACCGCGCGCAGTCCGGCGCCGCCGGCACCGATCACGACGACGTCGTACTTGTGCCGCTCGAGTTCTGGCATGGGTGCGAATACTCCTGGGGTCTAGGCGAGATTCAGTTGATGAACCGCAGGTCGGAGATGGTGCCGCTGGCCACCAACATGACGTAGAAATCGGTGAGCACCAGGGTGAACAGGGTGACCCAGGCCAGCTGCATGTGCCGGGTGTTCAGCTTGGATATCTGGGTCCAGAGCCAGTAGCGCACCGGGTGGGCGGAGAAGTGCTTGAGCCGTCCGCCCGCGATGTGCCGGCAGGAGTGGCAGGACAAGGTGTAGGCCCACAGCAGGATCACGTTGCCCAGCAGCACGATATTGCCGAGGCCGAAGCCGAAGCCGCCGCCCTTGCCGTGGAACGCGGTGATCGCGTCGTAGGTGTTGATCAGCGAAACCAGCAGCGCCACATAGAAGAAGTAGCGGTGCACGTTCTGGATGATCAGGGGCAGCCGGGTCTCGCCGGTGTACTTGGCGTGCGGCTCGGCCACCGCGCAGGCCGGCGGGGAGAACCACACCGCGCGGTAGTAGGCCTTGCGGTAGTAGTAGCAGGTCAGCCGGAAGCCGAGCAGGAACGGCAGCACCAGGAAGCCCAGCGGCAGGATCGCGGGGATGTGCCCGAACCAGGCGCCGAAGTGCCGCGCGCCCTCGACGCAGTCGGTGCTCACGCACGGTGAGTAGAACGGCGTCAGATAGTGATAGTCCGCCACCCAGTAGGCCGTGCGCGCATAGGCGCGCACCGTCGCGTAGATGATGAACGCGCTCAACCCCAGCACCGTGAGCAGTGGTGGGACCCACCACCTGTCGGTGCGCAGCGTGCGCTCGGTGATCCGGGCCCGGGTCCTGCTGAAGACGCCGGTGCCCGTGTCGGGAGTGGATGTCGGTGCGGCACTCACAGCTTGATGCCTCGCTGATCTGCTCTGCGGGTCATTCGATACCTCCGCGATCGAATGTGATGGTGAGCACCATACGACACGTCAGCTATCGCTCGAGCCCGGTCCCGGTAAAGCCGACCCATATGATCTGTGCCACAACTGATCTTGGGAAGGTATGACAAACCCGGCAATCGGGCGGTTTTCGAACTCTGTTCGAACGCAATGGGATTCGACCGATAGGGTGTCCAAGTGGTACGGAAATGAAACCGTACGGATTTTAATTTCACACGGTGGCAACACAGTCGTGTTCTGCTGACCGCAGGATCGAACCTTGACGTGCGTCGATAGGTCACGCACGACGGGCGAGTGGCGGTCCGGGAGGTAACCACGATGAGAAGAGCCGCGATTGTGTCGCCGGTTCGCACCCCGAGCGGGGTCGACCGGGGCGCACTGTTCGGGTTGTCGCCGGCCGGTCTGGCCACGGCGGTCCTGGATCACGTCGTCGAACGGTCCGGTATCGACCGCGGGTGTATCGAGGACGTCGCGCTGGCCGGGGTCGACGGGACCGCGCTGGCCGGGCTCGCCCTGCCGGGCTTCGTCACCGACCGCCGCTGCGGGAGCGGGCTGCAGGCGCTGATCACCGCGGCGATGATGGTGCAGACCGGCGCCGCGGACGTGGTGGTGGCCGGTGGCGTGGAATCCGCGTCCCGCCCGGTCGGCCCGGACCGCAAGGCGCTGGCCAACGCCGAGGCCCTGGCCCACTACTACGGCATCGGCCGATTCGAAGCGGATGAGTTCACGGTGGCCAGCCACCGCAAGGCGGCCCGAGCCTGGCGGCAGGGCATCTTCGCGAACGAGATGGTTTCGGCGGGGCGCGCGGCCGGTCCCGGCGGGCGCCTCGATCACATGCTCACCGACTCCGCCGCGCACCGGATCCTGCGCGACGAGGGGGTGATCGAGGAGATCTCGGCGCAGACCCTCGGCATGCTCGAACCGATGCTGCCCGACGGCGTCGTGACCGTGGCCAATATGAGTTCACACCGGCACGGCGCCGCCGGTTGCCTGGTGGTGGCCGAGGACCGGCTCGAGGACCTGGGGCTGCGCCCGATCGCCTTCCTGACGGGCTGGGCCGCGGCCGGAACCGATACCAGGACCGCGACTCTCGGCGCGGCGCCCGCGGTCGCCAAGCTGCTGGGCCGCACCGGGCTGACGCTCGACGACATGGACCTGGTCGAGATCAACGAGGGTTTCGCGGTGGAAGTGCTCGCGCTGGCCCGGGAATGGGAGCTCGATCCGCGAACCCGGCTCAACGTCAACGGTTCCGCGCTCGCGCTCGGTCACCCGGTCGGTGCGACCGGGCTGCGCATCATGACGACGATGCTGCACGAATTGGCCCGCGGCGACGGGCGCTACGCGCTCGAGGTCATCGGCCTCGGGCCGGACCACGGGATCGCCGCGCTCTTCGAATCCGCCCGCACGCCCCCGGTGGTCGAGACACCGCGGGGTGCGCGGTTCCACGGGGCCCGGCCCACGCGCTTCGGGCGGCATCGGGCCTGACACGCGAACGTCCCGGCCGTGCGTACGGCCGGGACGGTGGCGAAGCGCTTACTTGGTGCGCGGACGCGAGTGGAAACCCAGCCCTTCGTCCTGTGCCCCCATCCACGCCGCCTCGTCGGACTTGCTGTCCGGGACGTAGATGGTTTGCTGCGGGCGGCGGCTGACCTCCGGCGGCGGGGCCTGCTCGAAGTCCTCGGCGTCGATGACGAGGCGTTCGAGATCGTTCTCCAGCCGCCGCACGGTATTGGCATCGCCGTAGTGCGAGCGCAGTGCGCTGATCGATTGCCGGAGCTGGACTACCGCATAGCGGAGATCCGCGATTTCGCTGCGTGTCATCGTTTCCTCCTGTGTTCGCTGGCAGGTCGTTGATCGCGATGGGCTGATCAGCCCTGTGACCCACCACACATCGTGATCTACAACACAGTACGTGACGTTTCCCGATCTGGCTCGTCGGATCGCGAAGTCTGGTGGATTGCCCGAGTGTTGCCCGCGTTCGTTGTGAGATAGCCGTAGCTTCTGCCAAGGCTCAGCTGGCGGCCGCGAACTCCGGATCCGGCCCGTGCTCGGTGAGCGTGGCGCAGACCCGGTTGACCAGCGCGACGATCTGCAACGCCACCTCTTCGGCGCGCTCCAGGATGACGCTGTGCCCGGCGCCCTCGACCCGCACCAGCTCCGAGCCGCTGAGCTGGGAGGCCAGCACCACCGAGTGCACGAACGGGACCACGATGTCGGCCGAACCGGCCAGCACCAGCGCCGGGATGGACCCGAGGTGGTGCAGCGAGGCGGTCTCGTCGAAGGCGATCAGCGAACCCAGGAAGCTGGACATGGTCAGCAGCGGCGTGTCGTTGAGCATCGCGGTGGCGACCGCGATCATCCGCGGATTCACCTTCTTCGTGCCGAACTGCGCCTCCCGGACGATCGGCTCGAAGATTCGCCGGGAGAACCGCTTGGAGGCCTGCATCACCCGGGGCGCGCGGACCACGGCGGTCTGCAGCGAGTTGACCGCGTAGCGGTGCAGGAAGCGGCCAAGGCCCACCTCGGTGATGCCGTTGGCGGCGCCGGCGATCAAGCCGACGCCGACCACGCGGGTGCCGATCGCCTCGGGAAACAGGCGGGCATAGGCGAGGCACACCATCGCGCCCATCGAGTGCCCCACCAGGACGACCGGGCCGGTCGGTGCGACCGCACGCAGCACGGCGTCGAGGTCCCGGCCGAGCTGATCGATGGTGTAGGTCGAGGGATGGGCCACCCCGGATTCGCCGTGGCCGCGGTGGTCGTAGAAGACCATCCGGGTATCGGCGTTCCACCGGCTCAGCAGTTGATCGCGCAGGAAGGACCAGGAGTCGGTGCGCAGGCAGTGCCCGTGCACGAAAACCACGGTCAGCGGCGCGGATTCGCCGCCGAAGGTGCGGACCGCGATCGGCACGCCGTCGTCGGCCGCGACCGTGCAGTATTTCTCGGAGAGTTGGGGGCCGACGTAATCGGCGGCCACCCGGGCGATGGGGGTGGACATGATGTCTCCTGTGGCGCGTCGACCCAGTGGAGCTTTTGCCCGGTTGTCGATATACATAGCCAGGTCGTTAGCCATCCATACCTGCCGTTATGTACGCGTTGTGCAACTGACGCGGTAGATCGACATCGGAAACATGCGCCTATCAGGTGATCTCGCAGATTCCCTAGAGAGATTTAGATTCTGCTATCGACACGACAAAGGCCCCGGCCGGGTGGCGCGGGGCCTTGTATCGAGAATCTTCTGTTATCTAGTGAATATCGAATACTGCCAAATATTCACCTGTTCAAGTCGTCGTCCGCGTCGAGGGCAGGAACGGATTGAGCAGATTGGGCTCGGTCGAGGCCCCGACCTGCCACTCCGCGATCCACGGCCCCGTGCCCTCGCTCGGATCGAAGACCCCGCCCTCCAGCCAGGTGTAGCGGCCGTCGAGCACGCCCCGGGTGACGGCCCGGTCCTCGTCGTCGGTGTTGTCCCAGAGCGCGCCGAACAGCTTGCGGACCCGTACCCGGGACTGCTGGCAGAAGGCCTCGGCGAGTTCGGCGGCGGCCGCACCCTCGGGCGCGTCGCGTAGCGCGTGCGCCCGCACCACCGCGGCCGACATGGCGAACAGTTCGGCACCGATGTCGACGATCCGGCCCAGGAAGTTCTGCCGGTACTCCAGGCCCGCCTGCCAGCGGCCCATGGCGTACATCAGCGAACGCGCCTGCTTGCGCGAGTTGCGTTCGATGAAGCGCAGATGCTTTGCCAGCGCGCCGAATTCGTTGTAGGTGGCCGGTACCGTTCCGGTGCCGACGGCGAGCTGCGGGAACCACTTGGCATAGAAACCGGTGGCGCCCACCGCGGCTTTCGCCTTGTCCTTGAACTCGGCATTGCGGTCCACCAGCGCGCCCGCGGCGGACATGTGCGCGTCGGCCATCTCCCGGGCGATGAGCAGCCGCATGATCTCGCTGGAGCCCTCGAAGATGCGATTGATCCGCAGGTCGCGCACCAATTGCTCGGCGGCGACGGCACGTTCGCCGCGCGCGGCCAGCGAGGCGGCCGTCTCGTAGCCGCGGCCGCCGCGGATCTGGACCAGCTCATCGGCGATGGCACAGCTCATTTCGCTGGCCCAGAGTTTGGCCAGCGCCGCCTCGATGCGGATGTCGTTGCGGGCCTCGTCGCACATGGTGGCCGAAAGATCCAGTGCCGCTTCGAGTGCGTAGGTCGTGGCGGCGATGAAGGAGATCTTCTCGCTCACCGCGGCGTGCTCGCCGACCGGACGGCCCCACTGCACGCGGGTGCCGCTCCATTCGCGCGCGATCTTCAGCGACCACTTCGCCGAGGCCGTGCACAGCGCGGGGATCGCCAGGCGGCCGGCGTTGAGGGTGGTGAGCGCGATCTTCAGGCCGTCACCCTCGCGGCCGATCAGATTGGCCTTGGGCACCCGGACGTTGTGCATCCGGGTGACGCCGTTCTCGATGCCGCGCAGCCCCATGAACGCGTTGCGGCGCTCCACGGTGATGCCGGGGGAGTCGGCCTCCACCACGAACGCGGAGATGCCGCCGCGGCTGCCCTCGCGCTTGGGTATGCGCGCCATCACCACGAGCAGTTCCGCGACGACGCCGTTGGTGGTCCACAGCTTCACGCCGTTGAGCTCATAGGCCTCGCCGTCCTCGGTCGGCGTGGCGGTGCTGGCCATGCGGGCCGGGTCGGAGCCGACATCGGGTTCGGTGAGCAGGAAGGCGCTGATCGCGCCGGCGGCGCAGCGCGGCAGGAACTCGGCCTTCTGCTCCGGGGTGCCGGCCAGCTTGAGCGGTTCGGGCACGCCGATCGACTGGTGCGCCGAGAGCAGCACGCCCAGGCTGGCGTGCGCGGACCCGACCAGCATCAGCGCCCGGTTGTAGCCGTACTGGGAAAGCCCTTGCCCGCCATAGGATTCCGGGATCTTCAGGCCGAAGCAGCCGAGTTCGGCCAGGCCTTTGACCACCTCGTCGGGGATCCGCGCCGAGGCCTCGATCGCGGCGCCGTCGATGCTTTCGCAGAACGGGCGCAGCCGGGCCAGGTAGGCCTCGGTGCGAGCGGTGTCCTCGGCGTCGGGCCGGGGGTAGGGATGGATGAGATCGAGCCGGAAGCGCCCGAGGAACATCTCCTTCGCGAACGATGGTTTGGCCCAGTCGGTTTCACGGGATTCCTCGACGAGCGCGCGAGCCTGTTCTTCGGTGGCATCGACTTTGGCGGTGGTCGCCATGATGATGTCCTCCTTCGGAGGTGATCAGCGTCACATCCGAGTGTAGGAACAATGGTTACCCGCCGGTAGGCGTTTGCCCGAGATTTCTAACGATCTCTAATGATCTTGTTAGACAGGCGAATACGTGGTTATCACACGCTCCGCAGATAGCGCCCGAAGTGCGGCACGGTGAATCCGATGGTGCCGCGCTCGGCCGAATAGATCAGGCCCTTCTTGATCAGGCCGTCCCGGGCGGGGGACAGCGAGGCGGGTCGCCGGCCCAGCTCCTGGGCCACCGCCGCGGTCGCCACCGGGCCGTCGTCGCCGGACAGATCGGCCATCGCGCGCATGTACTCGCGCTCGGCCGGCGTCGCGCGCTCGTAGCGCGAGCCGAAGAAACCAACGGCCAGTTCCTCTTCCGCGGTCGGCGCGGCCACCGCCACGTCCTCGGCGGTGATCGGGCTCTCGGGAGCCTGGTCCCAGGCCGCCTTGCCGTAGGCCTGCACGAAGTACGGATAGCCGTCGGCCCGCTGGTACAGCGCGTCCAGGGCCTCGTCGGTGAACTTCACGTCCTCGCGGCCCGCGGGCGCGATCAACGCCTGATCCGCGGATTCCCGGTCCAGCCGGTCGATCCGGTGATAACTGAACAGGCGCTCGGAGTAGCTCTTGGAGGCCGAGAGCACCGCGGGCAGATGCGGCAGCCCCGCGCCGACCACGATCAACGGCGCGGCGTCCTGGCTCAATTCGTGGCAGGCGCCGCAGATCGCGGAGACGTCGGCGGGATTCAGATCCTGCATCTCGTCGATGAAGATCGCGATGCCGACGCCGATATCGCCGGCCAGCGCGGCCGCCTCCTTGAGCAGCTCCACCAGATCGATCTCGATATCGCCGGAGTCGGCGCGGCCGGAGATCGCGGGCACGTCGATGCCGGGCTGCCAGCGCTCGCGCATGCCCTTGTCGGCGGTGGAGCGCAGCGCGAAAGCCTTGAGGATGCCGAGGAAGTCGTCCACGCGCTCGGGATTGCGGTGCGCCATCGCGACCGCGCGGGTGGCCATGTGCAGCGCGGAGGACAGCGGGCGGCGCAGTTCCTGATCCGGGCGCGCCTCGATCTTGCCGGTACCCCAGTTCCGGCTGACTGCCGCCGAGCGAAGTTGGTTGAGCAGCACCGTTTTTCCGACGCCCCGCAAGCCGGTGAGCATGACGCTGCGTTCCGGGCGGCCGCGCGCGATGCGCTCCAGCACGATGTCGAAGGCGGTGAGTTGCTTGTCGCGCCCGGCTAGTTCGGGCGGGCGCTGGCCGGCGCCGGGGGCATACGGATTCCGCACGGGGTCCATACCCTGACACCGTAGCGCCTGTGGTCCGTTATTTCTGGGGCAATCTAGGAACACTCCTAGACGCGACAATTTTGTCCTTGCCATCAGCCCAGAACTCTTTACGCTGAGGGCGGTGTCCGAGGAAACCGCTGCCCATTCCACCGCCGAGGTCGTCGAGTCCTGGCAGGTGCCCGCCGAGGCGACGCAGGCGGAGCTGATCCGATCGAACATCCTGGTCGCGATCGAGCAGGGCTACGACGATCCGCAGCTCGTCGCGGATCTAGCGGTCGGGCCGCTGGTGATGGCGCTGGGCAAGCTCGAGGTCGGTCTGGCCGACGCGCGCCGGCGGATCGCCGAGCTCGAACGGGCGCTCGCCGAGCGCGATTCCCGGTACTGATTTCGAACCTGTTGCGCGCCCGTCCGGTAACGCCGGCGCGCGGGCCGCGATATCGAGTTGTAATCCCCCTGATGTTTAGCGCGCAGGCGTCCCATCCTGGGGTTTTGCTGCCGCACAAGAACATGCGGCGCTGTGCGCTGGACAACATCTCGTCCGCACCGTAATCTTCTCGTGACTTAGTGGAGTCTGTCGTTTCGTAAGAGAAGCGGCGCCACGAAGTCACCATCGATCGGTCGTCGGGGCCTGGCAGCCCCCGGTTGATGGTGGAGTATGAAACGGAGACTCAGCTCGGTGGGTAGACACAGCTTGCAGCGGGAATCTCGGGTTCCGAATTCCGTAAAGGGCGCCATCGTCATGGGCGCAATCGCAACGACCGGCGCGATGCCTGCCATTCAGGCACAGGCCGCGACGATCAACGTCCCAGGTATCGGCGACTTCGATGTCCCCGTGCCGCAAGAGTTCGAGGGGCAGGCCCAGGATCTCGGCAAGCAGCTGGGTCAGGCGCTCTCCTCGGTTCCGCAGGCCTCCATCGGCACGCTGCCCGCGCCGAACACAGGCCTCGGCTTCTTCGAAGCCGCTCCGACCCCCGCTGAGAAGGCGCTCGACGCCGCTCGCACCAAGGTCGGCGCCGCCTACTCCTGGGGTGCCTCGGGCCCCTACAACTTCGACTGCTCGGGTCTGGTCCAGTGGGCCTACAAGCAGGCCGGAATCGAACTGCCCCGCACCAGCTTCGAGCAGTCCCATGTCGGCGCTCCGGTGGCCTTCCAGAACCTCGAGCCCGGTGACATCGTCATCACCAACGGCGGCGGCCACGTCGGCATCTACGCCGGCGACGGCAAGCTGCTCAACGCCGTCCAGTCCGGCACGCCGGTCTCCTACACCCAGCTGAAGCCCGACCAGGTCGTCACGGCGCGCCGCGTCGTTTAATTTGTAGGGGTGCCCCCCACCGAACGGATTGCTCCCGCCCAGGCCCGCGTCGACGCGTGGACCTGGGCGGTGCGTCTTTTCAAGACCCGCTCGGCCGCCGCGGAGGCGTGCCGCGGCGGGCATGTTCGCGTCAACGGAGCCACCGCGAAGCCCGCACAGGCCATCAAGCCCGGCGATGAGATTCGCATCCGGGGCGCCGGTCTCGAGCGCATCGTGGTCGTGGAGCGGATCGTCACCAAGCGCGTCGGCGCCCCGATCGCCGCGCAGTGCCTGATCGACCGCAGCCCGCCACCGCCGCCCAAGGAACTGCTCGCCACCCTGCCGGTGCGCGACCGCGGCTCGGGCCGCCCGACCAAACGGGAGCGGCGCGAAACCGATCGTCTCCTCGGTCGCGCCGAACAACTCTGATCACCTACCGTTGCAGGGTGTCCGATACCAACGGTTCCACTTCGCACGACGAGCGGACGCCGACGCTGTCCACCGTGCTCCGCTGCTGTAGCGCGGTCGCGGCGACCCCCGCCCGGCTGCTGAGACCGCGGCGCGCCGACCAGGCGCTGCTGGCGGGCCTGACGTCGGCCGATCCGCCGCCCGCGAGCAACGCCGTCAAGCTGACCGTGCTCGCGCAGGCATCCATGAAGGTGCCGAAAACGATTGTCGCCGAGGGCGTTCGGAGCCTGCGCGAACTGCCCCTGACGATGGCCGCGTTCCTGATCGAACATCCGAAGGCGCGGTTCCTGGTCGACCCGGCGCTGTGCTCGGGCGTGCACGACCGGGTGATTCCGGAGCTGCCGTTCCCGATTCCGTTCCTGGTGTCCCCGGACAAGCCGGTGCTCGGCCTGGCCGACGCGCTCGCCGCCCGCGATGTCGACGGCGCCGACATCGATTTCGTGATTCCGACGCATCTGCACTGGGATCACATCTCCGGCTTGCTCGAACTGCCGGTTACCGTCCCGATCAGACTGCCTGCGGCCGAACATGATTGGGCGCTGTCGGGGCCGCACGCGCCGATCGGGGTGGCCCGCGGTCCGCTGCGTGAGCGCACCTTCGAGCTGTTCGATCTGGACGGCCCGCCGGTGCTCACCTTCCCGCGCAGCAAGGACCTGTTCGGCGACGGATCGGTGCTGCTGGTCGACCTGGCCGGCCACACGCCGGGCAGCATCGGCGTGCTGCTCGCCGTCGACGACGGCACCCGCGTGCTGCTGGCCGGCGACTCGGTCTGGAGCAGATTGCAGATCGATCTGATCCGGGAGAAGGCCCCGATGCCGGGCCTGCTCTTCGACAACGACCGGGACGCCGCGTTCGCCACCATCCACCGGCTGCACGCCCTCCCAGCGGGCATCGAGGTCATCGCCGGCCACGACCTGGACGCGGTCACCGCCCGCGCGGCCCGGAACTAGCGGCGGGGCGCGACACAGCCGCTGACCGTGCTTGCCGGGTTCCGGCCGGGGCCGGGGGAAGAATCGGTGCCGACAGCCACTCGCCGAAGGAGCCGGTCTTGGGAGAGTTCGTCGCGTACAGCCCGCAAGAGCTGCGTCAGCATGCGCTGCGGCAGCGTGATCCGGAGTTCACCGCCTGGCTCGCCGCGATGGACGAGGACCTGGACCGGTTGCGCGACGAGGCGGAACTCGGCCCGCGACCCTGGGGCGCGGACCGGCTGCCGCTGCTGGAACAGGCGCTGCTGCGCCACTTTCCGACCGGCGGCCTGGCGCCGACCGCGGCGCAGTACGCGCTGTTCGAGCGGTTCGCCCGCGCCATCGGCCACATCTTCGCGACCAGCCTGGACGGCACCTGGGTGTACGCGACGCCGATCGCGGCGCCCGGCGCGATGGCCCACCCCGTGGTGGAGGTGCCGCCGCTGCCGGTCTGGATCGATCCGGGCGCCTTCCTCGGCGAAGCGCTGACCCGGCGCACCGGCGCCATTTTCGAGGCCGCCTACGAGGTCGCGGCCACCGAGCATCGGCGCTGGACCGAAGCCGGCAGCCCCGACCCGGAGCAGTGGGCGCGCGCCCACTGACCCGGCTCACTCGTATTCGGTGCCGCCGTCGCGGAGCAGGTAGGCGTTGGACACGATCTTGCCGATGGCCCGCCCGGCCAGCACCGGTGCGTAGCGCTCCACGGCGGGCCGCACCACCAGGCCCTCGCGGATGTTGGCCGCGGTGCCGGTGACGGTCTCGCGGCCCTCGGCGAGATCGAGCAGCAGCCCGGCATCGTAGGGGCCCGCGTACAGCACCGGGACGCGCGGCACCTCGATGCCGAGATCGCCCAGGATGGAATCGATTTCGGCCGTGCTGAGCCAGCGCACCGGATCCGGGGCCGGATCGATCACGACGTCGAACAGGGCATAGCCCAGGGTCTCGTCCTGGGCGGCCGCGGCGCCGTAGTGCAGGTCCTGCACGCCGCGGCCGTACACCTCGCCGAAGAAAGCCACCCGTGCGAGATCCAGTGCGGCACTGAGCTTGCGCGCCGCCTCGGCCAGGCCGTGCCGGTGCACGGCGCGCCAGTACAGGTTGCCCTCGTCGGCGGTCAGCGCGAGCGACTGCCCGCCGACACCTTTGGAGGACACCAGGACTCGGTCGCCCTCGCGGAGGTAGGTCAGCAGGCAGGCGGTGCCGTGGATCTTCTCGGTGGCGACCACCGGCTCCCCGGCTTCGAAGATCTCCGGATAGCGCTTGATGTTCTCCACATCGATCCACCGGATCAGATCCGGCGCCGGCTCGACCTGCCCGGACATGGCCACCGGAATCGGCGGCGCCCACTTGACGATCCCGAGCTGTTCGCCGAAATCCGTGCGCTCGGCCTCGGCTCGCACCAGGTCGGTCTCGGCCAAAGCCGCTGGGCGGCAGACGATGCCCTGCGACACCTCACCGCGCAGCCGCACGGTCTTCACTCGATTGCGTTGCGACCCGGCCAGTTTCCCGGTCAGGCCGATCTCGGCGATCAGCGCCTCCGGCAGCACGGCCTGCTCCGGGATGTAGAGCGCGTAATCACCGGTCGCGAACTGCCCCTTCGCAACCACGGCGCGGAACAGCCCGACCTGGGCCAGCTCCAGCCGGTCCGCGTTGGGATGTGGGTGTACGACGAGCTTTTCGACGGTGACGGACAACGTAGACATGGGCATCCCCTCCAGCAGATTGCGCCAGCCTACGAGTCCGTCACCGCCTCGGTCCAAGCGTTTTCGATCAGTCGGGGACGCCGGCGCAGCCCGAGACGACGATGCCGGTCCGCTTGGGCGCCGCGCTACCGAGATTCGGGAACGGCGGCGAGAGCGGTCCGAGCTTGCGAATCGCATCCTGCTCCGCGATGAGCTTGCGCGGGCCGTAGCCGATTTCCCAGTTGTCATCGGTTTGCGCGAGCGCGGCACATCCATCGCGGAAACGCGCGACGACCTCACAGTCGGACTGGCCGCAGATTTCGCTCGCGGCGGCGTCGGAGGCCGCCCAGTCCGGGTAGTTCACGGAAAGCTGGACCTCGCCCGTGTCGTAATTGACCGCGACCGAGCCGTAGTAGCTACCATCCGGCCCGGGTTCGGCCTGCGCCGCACCCGCCCCGGCCGTGACGAACGCGGCGGTGGCCGCCATGACCATGCCGAGAACGGCCCTGCGCGACAGTGACATTCGATTACTCCCAGTGCTGAAGAAAACCCGACCCGGCACGATCCTTACCGAATTCTCAGAAATGTCCAAAATCGGACATACTATTCGGTATGTAATACCTGGTCGGGTCGCTCTGGCAGCTTCGCTCTGAAAGACCCGGTTCGCAGTCGGCTAGGTGACGAGGTCGGCCAGGCGCGCCTTGATCAGCTCCTCGGCCTCGGTGACCATGCGCTCGATCAGCTCCGCGCAGGTCGGAATGTCGTGGATCAAGCCCTGCGCCAGGCCCGCCGACCAGATGCCCGCGTTCAGGTCGCCGTCCTCGAAGACCCGGCGACCGCGCGCGCCGGAGACGAGCTCGCGGACATCGTCGAACGTGCCGCCGGCCTTCTCGATTTCGACGACCTTGCGGCTGATCTCGTTGTCCGCGACGCGGGCGGTATTGCGCAGCGTGCGGAAGATGAGCTGGGTGTCGAGCTCGCTGTTGGCGACGATCTGTTCCTTGACCTTCTGGTCGATCGAGGACTCCTGGGTGCACAGGAAGCGGGTGCCCATGTTGACGCCGTCGGCGCCGAGGGCGAGCGCGGCGACCAGGCCGCGGGCGTCGGCGATGCCGCCGGAGGCGACCATCGGGATGTCCAGGGCGCGGGCCGCGGCCGGGATCAGGATGAGGCCGGGGATGTCGTCCTCGCCGGGGTGGCCGGCGCATTCGAAGCCGTCGATGCTGACACCGTCGACGCCGATCTTCTGCGCCTTGAGCGCATGCCGGACGCTGGTGCACTTGTGCAGCACCTTGATGCCGGCCTCGCGGTAATAGGGCAGGAACGGCTCGGGGTTGCTGCCCGCGGTCTCCACGATCTTGATGCCGCTGTCGATGATGGCCTGCACGTATTCGGCGTACGGCGGCGGGTTGATCGACGGCAGGATGGTGACGTTCACGCCGAACGGCTTGTCGGTGAGTTCCCGGGTGCGCGCGATCTCGTTGCGCAGGTCCTCGGGGGTGGGCTGGGTGAGGGCGGTGATGAAGCCGAGGCCGCCCGCGTTGGCGACGGCGGCGACGAGTTCGGCGCGGCCGACCCACATCATGCCGCCCTGCACGATCGGGTGTTCCACCCCGAAGGTCTCGGTGAACCTGGTACGCAGCATCGCGCTCTCTCCTATATGTCGCTGATCGCCGTTCGCCTAGATGGTGACACGGTAGTCGACCCATAGACAAGAAGTAAGTGAGCGGCCGTTCGCAACAAAACTGGCAATTACGTCGGATTACGGCACATCAATTCGCTCTTGCCGCTCGATTAAGTTAGTTGTTATTCTCGTCTCAGTCGGCCCCGACGGTGTGGGCCGCCGGCGAGGAGCTCAACTCATGACCAACGGTGCCCAAGCGCTCGACGAGCCGATTCGTTCGCGGCGCAGCCACTGGAACAACCAGCTCGCGACCCACGCGCTGATGCGCCCCGACGCGGTCGCGCTGCGGTTCCGTGGCCAGGACACCACCTGGGCCCAGCTGCACACGCGGTCCGAGAAGTTCGCCGACGCGCTGGCCCGCCGCGGCGTCGGCTTCGGCGACCGGGTGCTGTTGCTCGCGCTGAACTACCCCGAGTATCTGGAGGCCGTGTTCGGCATCAACGCGCTCGGCGCGATCGCGGTGCCGGTGAACTTCCGGCTCACCCCGCCCGAGGTCGCCTACATCGTCGGCGACAGCGGCGCGAAGGCCATCGTCACCGACTCGGTGCTGCAACCGCTGGCCGTCGCGGTCCGCGCACAGGCGCCCGCGCTGGCGACCTGTGTCGTCATCAACGGCGAATCCGGTGACGGCGTCCTGGGTTTCGACGCGCTGCTGGCCGAGGACGGCGAGCCGCACACGCCGCTCGACATCCCGGAGGACACCCCCAGCCTGATCATGTACACCTCGGGCACCACCGGCAGTCCGAAGGGCGCGGTGCTCTCGCACGCGAACATGAACGCGCAGGCGCTGACCTGTATCCGGGCCATGGACATCACCCCCGATTCGGTCGGCTTCTGCACCTCGCCGCTGTTCCACATCGCCGGATTGGGCAGTCTCGCACCGTATTTCCTGCTCGGCGGCAAGACCGTGCTGCATCCGCTCGGCGCCTTCGACGCGACCGAGTACCTGGACGCGGTCGAACGCGAGGGCGCCACCACCGCGTTCTGCGTGCCCGCGCAGTGGCAGCTGATCTGCGACGAACCGACCGTCAAGCAGCGCAAGCTGGCGCTGAAAATGCTGAGCTGGGGCGCGGCCCCCGCCTCGGACACCGTGCTGCGGGCCATGGCCGACTGCTTCCCGGACGCGCAGAACGTCGCGGTGTTCGGGCAGACCGAGATGTCGCCCATCACCTGCGTGCTGGCGGGCGCGGACGCGATCACCAAGCTCGGCTCGGTCGGCAAGCCCATCCCGACCATCCAGACCCGCGTCGTCGACGACGAGATGAACGATGTCGCCCCCGGCGAGATCGGCGAAATCGTCTACCGCGGGCCGACTCTCATGCAGGGCTACTGGAACAAGCCGGAGGCCACCGCGGAGGCCTTCGCCGGCGGCTGGTTCCACTCCGGTGACCTGGTGCGCCAGGACGCCGACGGTTTCGTCTACGTCGTGGACCGCAAGAAGGACATGATCATCTCCGGCGGCGAGAACATCTACTGCGCCGAGGTGGAGAACGTGCTGTTCGCGCACCCGAAGATCCGCGAGGCCGCGGTCATCGGGCGGGCGCACGAGAAGTGGGGCGAGGTGCCGGTCGCGGTGGTCGCGCTCGCCGACCCGGACGCGGAGCTGACAATCGCGGAACTGGAGCCGTTCCTCAACGAGAACCTGGCCCGCTACAAGCACCCGAAAGATCTGGTCGTGCTGGCCGAGCTGCCCCGCAACGCCAGCGGAAAAGTGGTCAAAGTACAGCTGCGCAAGGATTATTCGTCCTGAATCGTGCGCGGGCGGTGCCGATGCCGCATGATCGGCCCATGGCTACTCCCCGCATCCGGGCCGCCGTGCTCGGGTTGCACTGGCAGGTGAATGTGATTCGGCCCGAAGGGTTCTTCGGGCCGATGCTGGCGGCTCCCGTCGCGCGCAGCGGCGTGGTGCGGCGGGCCGTCGGCTTCCATCACGGTGCACTCGATGCCGGGGTACCGGTGGTGTTCACCCGATTCACTGTGCCGATCGGCGAGGGTGACCTGGTCCGCAACACCGGATTCATGCGCTCGGTCGCGGCCGGGCAGACCGACTTCCGGCCGGGATCAGCCGGGGCGCAGACCATTCCGGAGATGGCGGGCCGCTACACCGTGGCCTTCGACAATCAGAAGTTGTCCGGTCTGGCCGGCAGCAAGGTCGTCGAGTGGCTGCACGACCACGAGGTCGACACCCTGTTCCTGACCGGGGTCGCCACCAATCTCACCGTTGAGCAGACGGCCCGGCACGGAACCGATCTAGGTTTCACCGTGCACGTCGTGACCGACTGCGTCACCGCCGCCAACTCCGAGGCGCACGCCGCGTCGCTGGCGAACCTGGAGCTGGTCACGGCGGGCGGCATCACCTCGACGGTGGCGCTGGAGCTGTTGCGCCGCCGGTGAATTCGGTCCGCGCGCGCAGGCCCGGGCCGGCCAGCCGGTCCAGGCGCCGGTAGGCCTCGCGGGGCGGTGTCGGTGGATCGTCCTGTGCGATCGCGCCGAGCAGGCCGACCGCGCCCCAGGACAGGAACGTCACCGTGGCGCTCAGCTCGGCCGGGTCCAGGTCCAGCCGATCGGACAATCGCTCGGTCAGGATCTCGGCCAGCACGGCCTGATAGGCCCGCAACAGTTCACCGCTGCTCTTGCGGCCCAGCCAGGCCCGGTACACGTCGGAGTATTCGGCGGTCAGCCAGAAGATCGTGTACATCGGAGCGAGCGGATCGGAATCCGGCGGCGCCCAATCGGCATGCGGTGCACTGCGTTCCGCGGCCCGCAGCGCCGAGCGCAGGAATTCGGTACTGCTCACCACGAGCAGATCGTCCTTGTCGCGGAAGTGCGCGTAGAACGTCGACCGCCCGACATCGGCGCGTTCGAGGATGTCGCGCACCGTGATCCGGTCATAACCGCGTTCGAGCATCAGCTCGATCAGCGCCCGGTGCAGCAGCTGCCTGGTCCGGCGGACGCGCCGATCCGCGCTCTCGTTCATCTGGTCTCCCGTTTCCGGACAATACCCGGCAAGGTGTCCGGAAACGGACGGTTCGCACCGCATTGTTCCTGGTAGCCGCCGTCGGCGCCGCCGAAGATCGATGCATGAGCGAAACCGCCAGGCACACCGACGAGATCGGCATCCTCCTCACCAACCCCCGACGCTATCTGATCTTCCGCTCGGCCTTCATGCTCGGCCGCGGCACCGCCCTGAACCGGAAACTCGTGGCCCTGAGCGGTATTCAGCCCGGCGACCGCGCGGTCGACATCGGCTGCGGGCCGGGTGATCTGGTGCGCCACCTGGCCGAGCGCACCGGTCCCGGCGGATCGGTGATCGGTGTGGATCCGTCGCCGGAGATGCTCCGCTACGCGAGTGCACACTCGCGGCACGCCAACTGCGCCTTCGAACACGCTCCGGCACAGGCCCTTCCGCTGCCCGACGCCAGCGCCGACCTGCTCACCTGCACCTTCGTCATGCACCACATCCCCGAGTCCCAGCGGCCCGCCGCACTCGCCCACATGTTCCGGGTCCTGCGCCCCGGTGGTCGCCTCCTGCTTGCCGACACCCACCCCCACGGCCGCGTCCTGCCCACCCTGATCCGCGCGATGAGCCGTTCGGCCGGCCGCAGAACCCACGACCATGCCGCGACCGGCGACCCCCTCGCCGCGATCGATATCCGCCGCTACGAAGACCTGCTGCACCGAATCGGTTTCCGCGACATCCAGTTCACCGCGGTCCGGCCGATCACCGGCGCCTTGCTCGCGGTCAAGCCTTAGGCGTCGTGAGTAGAAGAAATCTCCAGTGTCGGGTGTAGACATTCTCCGGAGGTCGGTATACAGTCGATTTCGTTCGAAGCGAAGATCCAGAGGCTGGGCAGGTGAACTGCCTGGAACAAGAGGTTCCACCGTTCCACCGTTCCTCCGGCGGAGAAGAGAATCCGGTGCAGTCGGCCGGCCCGTCGCAGCGAGCGAAGAAGCAAGAAGAGAAGTACGTGATATGGCCGGTCGATCCAGGAGGTGGTGCTCACTGAGTGGTCTATCAGTTCCCCGTCCCGGGAAGAGTCGGGTGCGGTGTAGTACCCCGGCCCATGTGGCCGGTAAGAAACATTGAGAGCAATGTCCCCTTCCTAGAACCCAGGCCCCGGCGCACTCGCGCCGGGGCCTGCTGGCGTTGAATCCGAGAGGCGCTGTGCAGCAACCGAATACCGATCCAACCGGCGCCGCCAGCGCCGAGGACAAACTCGACGACGACACCTATCCCGCCTACAGCATGGGCCGAGCCGCGGAAATCCTCGGCGTCACCCAGGCGTTCCTGCGCGGCCTGGACGCCGCCGAACTGTTGATTCCGCAACGATCCGCCGGCGGGCACCGCCGCTACTCCCGCTACCAGCTGCGTATCGCCGGCCGCGTACGCGAGCTCGTAGACGCCGGTAGCTCCCTCGAATCGGCCTGCCGCATCGTGATCCTGGAAGACCAGCTCACCGAAGCCCAGCGCATCAACGCCAACCTCCAGCACGCCCTCGACCGGCATCAGGCCGGAAGCCCACCGGGGAGCTGACGCTCGCGCGCATGTCTGCCTGCCGATCTACCCCGAACTGTCCGAAGCCGAGATCGATCGGGTGGTCGCGGCGGTTCGCGCGTTCGAATTCAGGTGCGCGGTGAGATAGCGCCCGGTGCTGCTGTTCGGATCGTGGGCGACCTGGTCGGGGGTGCCGGTGGCGACGACGCGTCCACCCGCGGTGCCGCCGCCCGGGCCCATATCGATGAGGTAGTCGGCGTTGGCGATCATGTCGAGGTCGTGCTCGATGACGATCACGGTGGCGCCGTGTTCTTTCAGGCGTTCGATGACGGTGAGCAGCGTGCGAATGTCGAGGGGGTGCAGGCCGACGCTGGGTTCGTCCAGGACGAACAGGGTGTCGGTCTGGTTGCGGCCGAGTTCGGTGGCGAGTTTGAGGCGCTGGGCCTCGCCGCCGGACAGGGCGGGGGTGGACTCGCGCAGGGTGAGGTAGCCCAGGCCGAGATCGCGGAGGGCGTGCAGCCGGGTCTGCACGCGGCGGATGTCGGTGGTGTGGTCGATGGCCTGGGCGACGGTGCAGGCCAGCAGGTCGGGCAGCGAGATGCCCGCGTCTTCGGCGGTGGGGCGGCGGATTTCGCCGGCCGCGGGGGAGTAGCGGGTGCCGTCGCATTCCGGGCAGTCGATGTCGATGTCGGGCAGGAATTGGACGTCGAGGGAGATCTGGCCGGTGCCTTCGCAGCGGGGGCAGCGCAGCGAGCCGGTGTTGTAGGAGAAGTCGGCGGCGGTGAGCCCGCGCTGCTCGGCGGCGGGTGTGGCGGCATAGGCGCGGCGGAGGTCGTCGAGGACACCGCTGTAGGTCGCGACGGTGGAGCGGACGTTGATCCCGATGGGGGTGGCGTCGACCATTTCGACCCGGGTGATGGCCGGTGCTTCGACCCGCACGACGTGACCGGGTAGCGCCGTTCCGGCGGCATTCGCGACGAGGGCGGGCACGAGGCTCTCCAGGATCGCGGTGGTCTTGCCCGACCCGGAGACGCCGGTGACAGCGGTCACCCGACCCTGCGGGATATCGAGTTCCAGCGCGTGCACGGTGTGGACAGGCTTGGTGGACAGGTGGATTCGGCCGTGGTCGAACATCTGCCCCGCGGTGGCACGGGTGCGCACGACGACGGATTCGCGCCCGGTGAGGAACCCGCCCAGCAGGGATTCCGGATTCGCCCCGAGCGCGGCCGGATCGCCCACGGCGAGCACGCGTCCGCCTTCGGTCCCGGAGCCCGGCCCCATCTCGATCAGCCAATCCGCCTCGCGCAGCAACTGGACGTCGTGGTCGACGAACACGACGGAGTTGCCGTCCCGCAGCAGGTCTCGCATGACGCCGAGCAGGCCGTCGACATTGGCGGGATGCAGGCCGATCGAGGGTTCGTCGAGAACGTAGAGCACGCCGGTGGTCTGGTTGCGTACCGCGCGGGCGAGCTGGACGCGCTGGCGTTCACCGGTCGACAGCGTCGCGCCGGCCCGATCCAGGCCGAGGTAGCCCAGGCCCAGTTCCAGTAGCCGGCGGGCGGTTTCGAGCAGCTTGTCGACGATGTTGCGTGCCAGCTGCGCCATCTCGGGCGGCAGTTGCGGCTCCAGGGTCGGTACCCAGGCGACCAGGTCGTCCAGGGTCTTCGCGGTGGCCTGGGCCAGGTCGATCCCGTCCACCAGCGGCGCGCGGGCCGCTTCGCTCAGGCGCGTGCCGTGGCAGTCCGGGCACACCTGGCGGCTGATGAACTTGTTCACCCGGCTCAGCCCGCGCTCGTCGGTGGCCTTGCGCACGGCTTCCTCCACCGCGCTGCGCGCGTTGCGGTAGGTGAAGTTCATCTCGAACACTTTGCCGTTCTTGGAAGCGACGGCGATGTGCCGTTTTTCGGCCGGGCCGTGCAGCACCGTGCGGCGTTCCTTGGCGGTCAGCTTCTTGTAGGGAACGTCGGTGCGCACCCCGAACTCGGCCACGATCTGGGGCATCAGCGTCAACCCGAACATCGACCAGGGCGCGACCGCGCCGTCGGCGATCGTGCGCGTGGGATCCGGAATCAGCGCCGCCTCGTCGATCTCGTTGACCACCCCGGTGCCGGTGCAGCGCGGGCAGGCGCCGTCGGAGTTGAACGCCAGCGATTCCGCGCCCGGCGGATCGAAAACGACGCCGCAGACCGGGCAGGTCAGCGAAAGGCCCTGGGCCACTTCGATGGTGGGCTCGTGATAGTGCCCGTTGGGGCAGCGGTGCGCGCCCAGTCGGGAGAACAGCAGTCGCAGATAGTTGAGCAACTCGGTGGCGGTGCCGAAGGTGCTGCGCACCCCGGGCACTCCGGGCCGCTGCCGCAGCGCCAGCGCCGCCGGCACATGCTCGACGCTGTCGACCGCCGCGCGCGGCGCCTGCGACATCCGCCGCCGGGTGTAGGTCGACAGGGCCTCGATATAGCGGCGCGAACCCTCCGCGTACAGCACACCCATCGCCAGCGAGGACTTCCCCGAGCCCGACACACCGGCCACCGCGACCAGGGTGCGCAGCGGGACGCTCACGTCGATGTCCGCGAGGTTGTGCACCTTCGCCCCGTGCACCTCGATCGAGAGCGGCGGTTCCGGTGCGTTGCTCATCTGCGCTCCTTCGGGGGAGTTGTCGGACGAGAGTCGAACCCGGCTAGATCAGGTTGCGCGCGGTCATCCAGCGCAGGGTGGGCCATCCGCAGAACACCGGCAGCCAGCAGGTGAGCACGCGGTAGAGCAGCACGCCGGGGACGGCGATGGTCGGGGGGAGACCGAAGGCGGCGAGGCCGCCGATGAGGGCGGCTTCGACGGCGCCGACGCCGCCGGGGGTGGGCGCGGCGGAGGCCAGGGTGCCGCCGATCATGGTGACGATGGTGACGGTGACGAAGTTGGCGCCGCCGCCGAAGGCCTGGACGCTGGCCCACAGGGCGCCGGCCATGCCCAGGGTGATGGCGGCCGAGCCGAGCACGATGATGGCGAAGCGCTTCGGATCCCGGGCCAGGTCACCCAGTTCGCCGAGCACCTCCTGCAGCTGCGGGCGCACCGAATTGTTCAGCCAGTGCCGCAGTTTCGGCACGAACATGAAGGTGCCGATGACGCCGACGCCGACACCGGCGGCCAGATACAGCACGGTGGCGTCGGGTACGAAGTGCGAGAGGTTCGCCGAGGTGCCCGCCACCACGCTGAACAACAGCAGCAGCGACAGGTGGGTGATGATCTGCACCGCCTGTTGCAAGGCGACCGCCGCGGTGGCCCGCACCGCGCCCAGGCCGCTCTTCTGCAGGAACCGCACGCTCAGCGCGAGACCGCCGACGCGGGCGGGCGTGGTGGTGGCGGCGAAGGTGTTGGCGATCTGCATGATCAGCAGATTCGGGAACGAGGCCAGCCCCGAGGCGCAGGCCCAGAGCGCGGCCGCCGCACCGACGTAGGTCAGCAGCGAGACGCCGAGGCCGGCCAGTGCCCACCACCAGTTCGCCGTCTTGAGCTGGGTGAAGAAGGTGGGCACCTGGCTGATGAATGGATACGCGACGTAGACCAGGCCGATCAGCAGCGCCAGCTGAATGATCTGTTTGCGGGAGAACCGGGTGATCTGATCGGATTCGATCTTGTCCTTGCCGGTCTGCTTGCGGACCTCGTCCCGGGTCCCGGCGAGCACCGATTTCCACTCCGGCACGGATTTACGCACTCCGGAGGGCATGGCGGACTTGGTGAGTCGCGGCGAGGCGGTCAGGACCGGCTCCTCGCCGAGCGCGTCGATGGCCGCGCGGACAGCGGTTTCCTTGCCGAAGATGGCGGAGGTGAGCACCAGCAGCTGGGCGATATCGGCCTTCTGCTGTACCTCGGACGCCCCGAACTCGGCATTGCCGAACCCGGTGAAGCGGGTGACGCCGTCGTCGCCGAGCCGAACCTGCTCGGGCCGTAGGTCGCCGTGTGCGACCTGGCCGCTGTGTAGATCGGACAGCGATCTCCACACACTCGGCAGGTCCTCGGCCGACACCTCGCTCACCGGTCTACCGCGCGGGATGGTGTGGGTGTAGAGCATCCAGCCGCGATCGAGGGCCGCGACCGCGACCGCCTCCTGCGCGGCCAGGCCGACCTCGCCGACGGCGATTGTCATCAGCGCGCGATGCTCGACCGCGCGATGCAGCGATCCGTGCAGGGCGGCGGTCTCGCCGCGGCGGAAGGTCAGCCAGCGGAACAGCATGCGCAGCGCGCCGTGGCTGCGCTGATCCTTGCCGTAGAGCTCGACGTTCAGATCGCCGATGTCGTCATCGGTCGAGGCGGCCAGCACCAGCGGGCCGGGGCCGGCCGGGCGCACCACCCGGAAACCGGTGACGGTGTACCCGCGCTTGGCCAGCAGCCGGACAGTGGTGTCGAGCGGCACCTCCAGCGCCGGCGTGCCGACCAGCCACACGATGACCGCGCCGACCAGCCAGCCGACCGACAGGCCGAGCATGGCCCGGGCCGGCACGACGGTCGAGACCACCAGGTGGATCGGTGCGAACAGCAGCAGCAGGAACCACCACCAGCGCCGCGGCTTGCGCGGCAGCCAGGGGCTGGAGACCGTGAGGACCGCGGCGAGCATGGCGATCCAGCGCGGGTCGTCGAGGAATTGGGACAGGAAGGTGTCCAGCCGATCGGGGACCTGCAGATGCCACTGCGGCGCGGACAGCCCGGTGCCGGTGATCGAGAGCAGCAGTCCCGCCAGGAGCGCCGCGGCCGCGTAGCCGGCCAGCAGCTTCCACTGTCTGTCGATGATCAGCTCCACCAGGATCGCGAACGGCAGGATCAGGATGAGCACGCCGTAGACGAGATAGACCAGGTTGGACTGATCCGGAGTCAGGAAGCCGACGATATCGGAGACCGAACTCTCCAGCGCCAGCCATTCCGGGCGGGTGATGACCGAGGCGGCGATGATGATGGCCAGCCAGGACGCGGCCAGCACGACGCGAACAATGTCGGTGGTGCGGCGGATCAGCGGCTGCAGCAGGCTGCCCGTGACCGGGATGTCCCGCCCGTCGACTCGCATGTCGTATCGGCACTTTCGGCTCGGTGGGAGCTGCATCCTGCGCTGAGTGGCGGGCCACCCCGTGTGGAGTATGCAGCAGCCCGCCGGGACGTTCGGCGGCAACACGCCGACTATCCGCGCGTGATCAGCCTGCCAGAACCGCCACTGCCGGTCCGCGCCCGGGAGACATCATCGACGTTACCGCGGGTATGCGCCCTTGAAGAACTCTTCCGATACACCGACGATCAGGGAGGGTGGGCAATTCAGGGAGGAAGTTATGACAGTGCAGGACAAGGACTTACAAGGCCGGACCGTGGTCGTCACCGGCGCCAGCAGCGGTATCGGCGCGGTCGGCGCGGCCCGGCTGGCCGAGCGCGGCGCGACGGTCGCGGTCGTCGGGCGCAATCCGGAGCGGACCGCGCGGGTCGCCGAGCAGATCGGCGCCGCGCACTTCCTCGCGGACTTCGCCCGCCTCGACGACGTGCGCAAGCTGGCCGATCAGCTGCTGGGCCGTTTTCCCCAGATCGATGTGCTTGTCAACAACGCGGGCGGGTCCTGGGCCGAACGCGCCGTCACCGAGGACGGCAACGAACGCACCTTCCAGGTCAACCACCTCGGCGGCTTCCTGCTGACCGCGCTGCTGCTGGAACGCCTGCAGCAGGCGCCGCGGCCGCGGGTGATCAACACCTCGAGCGTGACCTACCGGACCGCGAAGCTGGACCTGGACACCGTGAACGCCCCGACCGGGTCGTTCTCCATGCTCGGTTCCTACGCCGGCTCCAAGCTGGCCAATATCGTGTTCACCCGGGAGCTGGCTCGGCGCACCGCGAGCACCGGCCTGGTCGCCGCCGCGTTCCATCCGGGCGCCGTCGCCACCAACGTGTACGACAACATCCCGTTCGGCGTCGGGGCCCTCATCCGGTCCCCGCTGTCGCGCCCGTTCTTCATCCGGCCCGAGAAGGGCGCCGAGCCGCTGGTGCACCTGGCGGGCACGCCGGACGCCGCGGCGATCAACGGCAAGTACTTCCACCGCTTCGAGGAGGAACCGCCGAGCGTCAAGCAGGCGGTCGATCCGGTGTTCGCCGCGCAGCTCTGGGAGCTGTCCGAGCGGGTGACCGGCGTGGCCTACAAGAGCTGACGCCCGGTCAGGCGGGCAGGGGATCCCTGTCCGCCGGCTCGTCCTCGGTCTCGTAGTCCAGCAGGACGACCTCGCCGTTCGCGTCGCCGCGATCCAGCTCGACGATCGTCCGCAACACCCGATCGGTCGGCACGATGCCCGGAAAGGCATTGGGCGCAATGGAATTGGCGCGCACCCCGAATTCGGCGAACTCGGCGGCGATGTGCCGGGTCAGGTGGTCCAGCGCCGCCTTGGACGCGCCGTAGAGCGCCTGCCCGCCGGGGTACACGTTGGTCCCGGCGATGCTGGAGACATTGACGATGTTGCGGTTGCGGGCCCGGTTCTCGGAACCGGTGTGCAGCCAGCTGCGCTGCGCCAACCGCACCGACAGGCGCAGGGGCACCGACACGTTCATCAGGAACGTGGGCGCGAAGTCGTCCAGGGCGGCGTCGCCGTCGAACAGGCCGTTGTGGTGGTGCCTGACGTACACCGCGTTGTTGACCAGCAGGTCGACCCGGCCGAACTTGGCCAGTGCCAGGTCGACGACCCGCTCCGGCTCGCCCGGCTGGTCCAGGTCGGCCTTGATCAGGTAGACCCGCGAATCGTTCTCCGGCACGGCGGCTTCCGGCGCGAACGGGTCGACGAACCATTCGTGCTGCGACGGCACCGACGGCACGCGATCGCGGTGCACGGCGACGATGTCGTAGGCGCCGTAGAGCCGGCGGCAGAACGCGTCACCGAGCAGACCGCCCGCGCCGGTGAGCAGGCAGACCCGGCGTTCACCACTGGACAATGTTGTGCTCTCCCCATCGCTGGACCACATCGGATTTCGGACGATGCAGCCACATCACCACGCAGTTGCGGTCGGCGACGTTGTTGCCCGCGAAGGTGTGCCAGGTCCGCGGCGTGCACTCGAACATGACCATCGAGTTGTTCAGCGGCGGGACCAGCAGATCGGGTGGCGGGGCGTCCTGGCCGTTCAGGTGCGCGAACAGCGCGGTCTCGCCACCGTCGCCGGGGCTCCACTCCGCGTTGCCGAGGTAGTACATGATCGCGATCGCGCGGACCGTCTCGCGGGCCGTGACATCGGGCTCGCGGGTCCCGTTGTGAATATTCACCGTCGGGCTCGGTAGTCGGATCTCGTCCGGACCGGGCGGGTCTCCGGGGAACCAGGCCGGGGCGAGGTCGCAGTGCGCCCAACCCGTCGGGCTGCCCGGCGGATGGTGGTGCACCGCGCCTTCGACATCGCCGGTGGTCTGCACGCCCATCACCCCGGTGATCAGGTCGTGCCATTCCCGGCTGCTGAACAGGGCGAGCGGGCCGTCCTGCAGGTCCGGCAGCGAGATCTGATCGGCGCTGTAGCGCTCGCTCACCGCGAAGAACTCGTCGACCCGGTCGCGGCGAATGCGTTCGTACTCCTCGGCCAGCCGCCGGTAGAACCCCTCGGCGAACACGTCCCGGACATACACGTGCGGAAACGGCAGTGCCCGGCGCACCCAGCGGCGATGGGCGAACAGCTCTGCGAACCACCCGGGTAGTGCGGGCGCCGGACTTTCCAATACCCCTGTCAAGACCACTCCCTCGCGAACGAACACCGCGATCCTATTGGGTCCGTGCCGGATTCGGCGGCCCGGTTAAGGAGAAATTGAGGCTGTACCGACAAAACTAGAACGTGTTACTGTCAAATTATGGTGCAACCGCCAGTCGAGGCTGTCGCTGCCGCGCCATGGCGATACTCGCGGTACGCGGCAGTTTCGAACCGGCTTGGCGCCAGCAAAACTGCAACCTGTTCCAGGCTTAGGGAGACCAGCACGCCATGCGTACCGAAATCTGCGACCGGCTGGGGATCGAGTTCCCCATCTTCGCCTTCACCCACTGCCGCGACGTAGCCGCCGCGGTCAGCAACGCCGGTGGCATCGGCGTCCTCGGCGCGGTCGGTTTCACCGCCGAACAGCTCGAGGTGGAGCTGGCCTGGCTGGACGAGCACGTCACCGGAGTCTACGGCGTCGACCTGGTCATCCCGTCCAAATACGAGGGCAAGGGCGTCGAGGGCCTGAGCCCCGACGAGCTGGAAGCCAAGCTGGCCGAGATGGTTCCGCAGGGCCACCGGGATTTCGCCGAGCAGCTGCTCAACGAGCACGGCGTGCCGCACCTGCCGGCCGAGGAGCAGGTCAACCAGCTGCTCGGCTGGACCGCGACCACCGTGGCGCCGCAGATCGAGGTCATCCTCAACCATCCCAAGGCCAAGCTGGTCGCCAACGCGCTCGGCACCCCGCCCGACGACGTGATCAAGCAGATCCAGGACTCCGGCCGCCTGATCGGCGCGCTGTGCGGTTCGGTCAAGCACGCGCTCGCGCACAAGGCGGCCGGGCTGGACTTCGTGGTCTGCCAGGGCACCGAGGGTGGCGGGCACTGCGGCGAGGTCTCCTCGATGGTGCTGTGGCCGCAGGTGATCGACGCGATCGGTGATCTCCCGCTGCTGGCCGCGGGCGGTATCGGCAACGGCCGCCAGGTCGCGGCCGCGATGGCGATGGGCGCGGCCGGCGCGTGGACCGGCTCGATCTGGCTCACCGTCGAAGAGGCCAATATCCCGCCCGCTCAGATGCAGAGCTACCTGGACGCCTCCAGCAGCGACACCGTCCGTTCCCGCGCCTGGACCGGCAAGCCGGCCCGCATGCTCAAGAACGACTGGACCGAAGCCTGGGAGCAGCCGGAGAACCCGAAGCCGCTGCCGATGCCGCTGCAGATGATGGTCGCCATCGACGGCGTCAAGCGCGGTCACCGCTACCCCGAGCAGGCCAAGGACGTGAACTTCAATCCGGTCGGCCAGATCGTGGGCATGATGAACAAGGTCGAGCGGTCCGCCGATGTGGTCGCGCGCCTGATCCAGGAGTACGTCGACGCCTGCGAGCGTCTGAACAAGCTCAACGACGCGCTGTAAGCGCACGGTCCCGGTTGGGAGTCCGACGCCCGAGGTTGCCATAAGCTAGCTGGATTCGGCAGCGGCGGAGGTGAACGGACAGCGTGGACTCCCGACGGGTGGGCTCCTGGGCCGACGCGCGTTTCCGTCAGTTCGCCGGCTACATGCTGCGGCGCTGGCCCGAGCCGCAGCGGGCGCCGCTGCGGCCGGCGCTCGAGGAACCGCCGGTGCCCGCGGACCTGCTCGATCTGCTGCGCCGGCTGGGTGTCGCGCTGATCGGTGCTGGTGAGACCACCAATCGAGTCCAGGACATCCTGGATCAGCTCGCGCATCGATACGGTGCCGAAGGCGTGCACTTCTTCGTCCTGCCCACCGGTGTTTTCGTGCGGATCCAAGATGCGCACGGCTCCGCCGTCGACATCATGAGCGCCTCGGTCGGCACCCTGCGCCTGGATCAGATCGCCCGGCTGTACCGGCTGCTGGACCGGCTGAAGCAGGAACTGCCGCCGCCCACCGAGGTAACCGAATTGTTGCGGCGGATCATGGCTTCCGAGCCGCGCAACCCGGTGCTGGTGACGCTGCTCGGGCAGGTCGTGCTCACGGTCGGGCTGGGGCTGATGCTCAATCCGTCCGGGCGCGCGCTGATCGGCTGCTGCGTCCTCGGGGCGCTGGTCGGCCTGCTGACCTGGCTCGCGAACCGGATTCCGCTGCTCTCGCTGGCCTTGCCGGTGGCCGCGGCGGCGCTGGTTTCGTTCGTGGCCTTCAAGTTTCCCGCCCAGCTCTCCGGTGGGCATCCCAGTCAGCTGCTGATCCCGGCGATCGCGACCCTGCTGCCCGGCGCGATGCTCACCAACGGCACCATCGAATTGGCCACCGGGTCCATGGTGGCCGGGGCCAGCCGGCTGATCTACGGCGTGAATGTGCTGTTCCTGTTGGCGTTCGGCCTGCTCATCGGCCTGGAGGTGCTCGGCCCGCGCCCGGTTCCCGAGGCCAGCGGGCTCGACCAACTCGGCTGGTGGGCACCGTTTGTGGGTGTTCTGCTGATCGGCATCGGGCACTCCTGGCGAGCCAGCGCGCCACCGAACTCACTGGGCTGGCTGCTGGTCGTCCTCTATCTGACCTATGCGGCCCAGCTTGTGGGCCTGCACTTCTCGGGCCAGCTGTTCGGCGCGTTCCTCGGCGGCCTGATGGCGGTCCCCGCCGCCTACTTCATCCAGCACCGCAAACACGCCCCGCCGTCCCAGGTCGCGTTCCTGCCCGCCTTCTGGATGCTGGTCCCCGGCGGCATCGGCCTCACCGGCGTCTCGGACCTGATCGGCCACGCCGACCCCGGCGGCCTGCGCGTCATCGCCTCGGCCCTGCTGACCGTCCTGTCCATCGCCCTCGGCGTGATGGTCGGCTCCGGCCTGGTCGGCGACCAGCGCCCGCGCATCAGCACGATCCTCGAAACGATCCTGCCCGCCGACCGCCGCAAGCCGGAAGACCGCCTCGAGGCCGACCTGCCCTAGGAACGTCTGAGACGCTCAGCGTGTTTCGCGGCGACTCACGCGGTGGCCGCGTGTGCCTCCGCTGCTTCCTCGACCACGCCGACGAGCTCGACGAAGCGCGCGGTCACCTTTTCGTGGTACATCCCGAACAGGTCCTCGAACAGCGCGAGTTGTGCTGTCGAGGGGCCGGAACCGGACTCCCACACCGCGATCAGCGCGCGCCAGACCAGGACGTGCAGGTCGGCGGCGCCGGCGAAGTAGGCGTCGATCGCCTCGGGCACCTCGAGCACCATGGTGCCGATGGAATTCAGGATCGCGCGCTGCATGCTCGACCCGATGCTGGTGAGTAGACCGCGCACCAGGGTGAGTTCGATATCGAGGATCCGGTGGAAATCCGGAACCTCCTGGCGCGCCAGCGCTTCCATCTCGTCGACGGCGGATTTCAATTCCACCGGGTCGATTTCCTGCGCGCTTCCGGTGTAGGCGAGCAGCGCCTCCATCACAATGCCGCGTTCGACCTCCACGATGTCGCGGAACATCTCGATCGCGACCTCGGGACTGGAAAAACGAAACAGATGCCGGTACACATCGATGCCGCCCGCCTCCCGGACGTCTCGAATGGTGAACCCCTTGCCCCGGCGCGCTTCGACGAAACCGTAGGACTCCAGCCGCCCGAGGGTCAGCTGCGCGGTCGCACGGTTCATTTGGAATTCCTCGGCGACCTGGCGCACCGAGGGCATCAAATCCCCTGGCTGATATTCCCCTGCGGCAACCCGGCGCGCCAATTCGTCGGCAACGTCGGCGACTACCGTTTGGGATCCCATCGATGCCACCTCTCAAATTCCTGGTTCCCGGCCGAGTGCACGCCGGGGCGACATACCGTGTCGATTACGTCCCAGACAGTCTAGGCCCTCTTGTGTCCCACCGCACCTGCGGTAACACTGGTCAGCGCAGAGTGTGAGGTGATTCATGACTGGGAAACCGCCGGTGCGCAGTTCGGTGCGTAATGCCAAACTCGCGGCGCTGCCGGTGGCGTACGCGGGGCGGCAGGCCGCCGGTGTCGGTAAGCGCGTACTCGGCCGCTCGTCGGAGGAGATCAACCGCGATATCCAATTGCGCACGGCCCAGCACATCTTCGAGGTATTGGGCGAACTGCGCGGGTGCGCGGCCAAGCTGGGGCAGCTGCTGGCCATCTATGGTCTGGCCCTGCCGCGCGAGGTGGCCGAGCCCTATACCGCCGCGCTGAGTCAGCTGCAGGATTCGGCACCGGCCATGTTGCCGGCGACGGTGCACGCGGCGATGGCCGAGAGCCTGGGCGCCGACTGGCGCAGGCATTTTCGGGAATTCGACGATCGCCGGGCCGCCGCCGCGTCCATCGGGCAGGTGCACCGGGCGGTCTGGCACGACGGCCGCCGGGTCGCGGTGAAGATCATGTACCCGGGCGCGCGGGCCGCGATCGAGGGCGATCTGGTGCAGTTGCGCCGTATTTCCGTGCTGGCCACGGTGTTTCTGCCCGGCGCCGACGTGAAGGGTGTCACCGAGGCGATCTGCGACGGCGTGCGAGCCGAGCTCGACTACGCCGCCGAGGCCGCGCACCAGCGCGCGTTCGCCCGCGCCTACGCCGGCGACCCGGACTTTCACGTACCGAATGTGGTGGCGCAGCACGACGACGTGTTGATCACCGAATGGCTGGAGGGCACCCCGCTGACCCGGATCCTGGCGACCGGCAGTCAGGACGAACGCGATCGGCTGGGCATGCTGATGCTGCGTTTCGTGCTGTCGGGATGGACCCGGAACGGGTTGCTCTACGCCGACCCGCATCCGGGTAATTTCCGGGTGCTGCCGGACGGCCGCCTCGGCATCGTCGATTTCGGGGCCTGCTGCCCGTGGCCGCCCGCGGGATTCGACGAACTCGCGCTGGATTACTGCACCGCTGTTTTCCAGGGCGGCCCGCGCGATCTGGAGGTGGCCGCGCGCCGGCACGGATTCGTGGAATCGAGCCGGGTTTTCGATATCGACGCATTGTTCAAAACCGTCTCGGCGGCCAGCGAACCATTTCGCCGATCGCGCTATCGACTGACCACGCCGTGGCTGCGCCGCCAGGTGCTGCGGACCACGAAACTCGAATTGTCCAACGTCACCCGGCAATTGACGATGCCCGCCTATTTCACGCCGTTCGCCCGCTCGGCGCTGACCCTGATCGGGACGCTGTCGCAATTGGAGACCGAGGGCCCCTATCGGGACGAGATCGTGCGCTGGCTGCCGATGCTGGAGGAGGCGATCGAGCCGTCGATACGGCGGATCGGCTAGTTCCCTTCTGTCCCAGACAGTGTTACCGTCGAGGGGGACTACCAGCGGAGGTAACCATGTCGACAGCACCGCGGCGCCCGGCATCGGCCGAACGGCCCGAGTACGACGTGGTGGTGATCGGGGCCGGTTTCGGGGGCATCGGCATGGGGGTGGAGCTGCGCCGGGCCGGCATCCACAACTTCCTGATCGTCGACAAGAACAGCGATATCGGCGGCACCTGGCACGCCAACACCTATCCCGGTGTGGCCGTGGACATTCCGTCGGTCTACTACAGCTTCTCCTACGAGCCGCCGAAGCGGTGGTCGCGGATGTTCGCGCCCGGCGCGGAGGTCAAGGCCTATGCCGATCAGGTGGTCGACGCCTACGGTCTGCGCTCCCGCATCCGGTTGAATACCCAGGTCGTCAGCGGAGTCTGGGACGAATGGCAGCACCTGTGGCGCGGGCGCACCGCCACGGGGGAGGAGGTCACCGCGCGGTTCGTGGTCGGCGCGGTCGGCGGCCTCGAGGTGCCCAGGCTCCCCGAGATCGAGGGCATCGACCAGTTCGCGGGCAAGGTGGTGCACACCGCGAAGTGGGACCACGACTACGACTACACCGGTAAGCGGATCGCGGTGATCGGTACCGGAGCCACCGCGCTGCAACTGATTCCGGAAATGGCCGATATCGCGTCCCGGTTGACGGTGTTCCAGCGCCGCCCGATCTGGGTGGCGCCGAAACCGGACTTCCCGATTCCGTCGCTGGCCAAGGACATCCTGGTGAACGTGGGTCCGCTGCGCCGGGCGATCCGGGCCGCGGTGACCCTCGGCATCGACTTCGGGATCTCCGGGGTCGGTGTGTTCCACAGCTACATCCCCGGTGTGGTGCAACTGGCACAGCGCGGTGGCGGCCTGATGTACAAGGCACAGCTGGCTGGAGACGCCGACCTCGCAGCACGATTGACGCCGGAGTACGCGCCCGGATGCAAGCGGCCCTCGGTGTCCAACCGCTACCTGCGCACGTTCACCGAGGACCATGTCGAGCTGGTGACCGAACCGATCGAGCAGATCACCGCGTCCGGCGTGGTGACCGCCGGCGGCGCCGTGCACCCGGTCGACGTGCTGATCTGCGCCACCGGCTTCCGGGTCATGGAGAAGGGCTACACCCCGCCCTATCCGCTGGTCGGGCGGGACGGCCTGGAACTGGGCGAATTCTGGGACCGCAACCGCTACCAGGCCTATCAGGGCGTGAGCGTGCCGAAGTTCCCGAACATGTTCCTGATCACCGGCCCGTACGGGTTCGCGGCCGGCTCCTATCTGGCGATGATCGAATGCACCAGCCGGCACGCGGCGCGGGCGATCAAGGAGGCGTTCCGGCGCGGGGCCACCGCGGTGGAGATCAAACAGGAACCGCACGACGCCTACTTCCGCAAGTGCCGCGAGCGTGGCGCGCAGACGATGTGGCTGTCGGAGGCGTGCGCGGATTCCAACACCTATTACGTGAACTACCAGGGCGATCCGGCTCCGATCCGGCCGAGCACGCACCTCGAGATGTGGTGGGGCAACAAGCACTTCCCGTTCAGCCACTACTCCTTCACCGAGCGCCCGGCCACCGTCGCCGCGCCCCAGCGCGCCTGAACGGCTCAGCGCGACAACCACTCCCGCCAGTGCGGCAGGACGAGCTCGGCCAGCACGTCGTAGCCCGCGGCGCCCGGGTGCGCGCCGTCACCGGCGCGCACCTCGCGCATCCACAGCGCGCTGGCCAGCAGCGCCTCGTGCACTCGGACATAGGGCACGTCCGCCGCCGCGCCGATCGCCGCGAAACGCTCGTCGAGCTCGGCGGTTCGCGCATTGTGCTCCGGGTCGTCGACCGGGCACGGCCCGACCAGCAACACCGGCCACCCGCGTTCGGCGGCCGCGCCGAGCAGCTTCGTCAGGTTGGTGGCCGACCCCTCCGGGTCCACCCGCGGCTGCCCGTTCTCGTGCGTGGCGTCGTTCACTCCGAACGACAGCACCACCCGGGCGTCGGTCCCGGCGAGCAGTCGCTGCTCGCACTCGGACACGAAGCGGTTCAGCACATCCGCCGAGGTCTGCCGGCGCACACCGAGGTTGTAGGCGGTGAGCCCGACGCCGTCGGCGATCGCGCGCTGCCCGAGCCGGCCGGCCCAGCCCAGCAGCAGCGGATCGCCGACGCCCGCCACGAACGAATCCCCGACAAAGCACACTCGGACATCAGCATTCACCGGGCTATCGTCGCAGCCGACGGGCCGGACGGCCAGCCGATTTCGGGTTAGATCGCGTCCTCCAGCTCGGCCAGCGAGTTCTCCAGGTGATCCAGGATCCGGTGCATGTCCGGCACGCTGCGCCGGCAGCCGACCAGCCCGAAGTCCAGGTTCTCCGCGGTGGTGGTCAGGGTGATGTTCATGGCCTGGCCGTCCAGCGGAATCGACATCGGGTAGCTGGCGTCGAGCCGGGCGCCGTTGAAGTACATCGGTTCCCGGGCGCCGGGCACGTTGGAGATGACGATGTTGAACGGCGGCGCGGCCCGCTGCACCAGGGCCGGCAGCAACGTCATCGCGATCGGGCTGAGCGTCAGCGCGGACAGCGCCATCGCCTGGGTGCTGGAGAGCTCCTTGTACACCTTCTTGGCGTCGTGCATCGATTCGCTGATCACCGCTAGTCGGGCCAGCGGATCGATGACATCGGTGCCGAGATTGCACAGCGCCGCGCAGACCTTGTTGCCGCTGGTTTCGGTGTCGTCCTCGCCGCGCAGGTTCATCGGCACCATCGCGATCAGGGACTTGTCCGGTAGCGCGTCGCGTTCGGCCAGGTAGCCGCGCAGCGCACCGGCGGACATGGCCAGCACGACATCGTTGATGGTCTTGCCGGTGGCCTTCTTGACCTGCTTGATCCGCTCCAGCGGCCAGGACCGCACCGCGACGGTGCGGGCGCCGCCGATCGGCACGTTGAGCATGGTGCGCGGCGCCTCGAACGGCAGGGTCAGCTGCTGCTCCAGCAGCGCCGAGCGCGCGGCGCGTGCCAGCTTGGGCCCGAAAGCACCGGCCGACAACAGATTTCGGGCCGCGCCGCCGAGCATCGAACTCTCGGGCTGCGGCTCGCGGTGCCGGCGCGGCAGGTTCCACGGCACCCGGACCTCGCGGTCGGCCGGATCGCTGGTGAGCGTGCGCTGCATCAACCGCTGCGCGGCCACGCCGTCGATCAGGGCGTGATGCATCTTCGTGTAGAGCGCGAAGCGGCCGTCGGCGAGTCCTTCCACCATGCGCACCTCCCAGAGCGGGCGATGCCGGTCGAGCAACTGGCCGTGCAGCCGGGAGGCCAGATCGAGCAGTTGCTCGAAGCCGCCGGGGCTGGGCAGCGCCGAACGGCGCACGTGATAGTCGAGTTCGACGTCGGGGTCCTCGGACCAGCCGAGTTGCGGTGCGCCCAGCCAGGTGGCCGGGCGTTTCCGGAACGTGTCGCTGATCGTTTTGTCCGCCATCACCTTTTCGTAGGTGGCGCGGGCGAAGTCGGGTCCGGCGTCCTCGGGCGCCTCGAACAGCTGTAGTCCGCCTACGTGCATCGGATGTTCCCGCGATTCAGCGAGCAGGAAGATGGCATCGATCGGTGAAAGTAACTCCATGGCGGGTCGCCCCCTGACGACAGTGGTGAAGTCTCGTAATGGGATCGACCACGTTGTCGGACGGGCCCGCGCGGCCCGGATGGTGCACGGCGTCGCGCGATAGTCCAAAGTTACCCGGCCGGTAGGCCTCCTGTACGACGAATTACGGTGGCTTCCAGCACAACACGATCTTGTGCTCGAACCGTTCGCCGCTGCGGGGTACCCGGACCAGCCGCGCGATCACCTCGAAACCGGCCGCTCGCAACAGCTCGGCAAAGCCGCCGCGGAGACCGGCGATACGCGCGAAACACCTTGTGGCCGAACGGTTCCACCACATCAGAACCGTTCGCCGCCGGGACGGCTTACAAGGTGCGCCCTTCGATAGGGAGTACCCGATGAGACTCGGACAACACCCCGGAAACCCGAGTGACGTGGCTCACCGGCACTCGCCGTCGAAGGCGGCGGGGGTGACCGGTACATCGGCGGCCGGGAGCACCGGAGGCGCGTCCTTCGGCGCGGCGCCGCGGGCGCGCGCGGTACCGAGGATCGACCCGAGGATGACCAGCGGGAAGCCGATCGCCATGCCCGCGGTCAGCGGTTCGTTCAGGGCGGTCACGCCGAGCAGGATGGCGACGGCCGGATTGATGTAGGTGATGACCGTGGCGCGCGCCGGGCCGACCTCGCTGATCAGCGCGAAGAACACCAGGAATGCCAGCGCCGTGCAGAGCACCGCGAGACCGGCCACCGACCAGGTGGCGTCGGCGGGGTAGTGCTCGGGCCGGCGCAGCACCGCGATCGGCGCGTAGATGATCGCGGCCAGCAGCAGCGACGCGGTGACCACGCCCATCGGCGGCAGGTCGGTCAGGGAGCGGGCGATGATGATCGGCCCGAGCGCGTAACCGATGGTGGTCAGCGCGATCGCGCCGATGGCCGCCGGATTCGACAGATCGACATCCAGGCCGACCAGCGCGGCCACGCCGCCGAATCCGACGATCAGGCCGAGCATCCGTCGCCCGTCGAAGCTTTCGTTGCCCATCACGAGCACCATCACCACGGCGATCAACGGCGTCGCCGCGATCAGCAGCCCGACCGTGGAGCTGTTCAGGGTGGTTTCCGCGTACCCGATCAGGAACCACGGCCCGGTGATCTCCACCAGGGTGTAGGCCAGCAACGGTTTCCAGCGCCGCAGCACCGGCGTGAGCACCTTCATGTAGAGCGCGATCGGCAGCAGGATCAACCCGCCGAGCACCGTGCGACCGAACGCCACCACGAACGGATCGAAATCCTCGACCGCGATCCGGATCATCGCGTACGGCACGCCCCAGATGACGCCCATCGCGAGAAACAACACCCAGCCACGCCTGGTCATCGGCTTTCTCCGCTCTGTGATGTCCACGGAGCGTAACCAATGATCCGATCATCCGACACCCATGAATTCCACGGTCATCGGCCCGAAAAAGGACCGGCCGGAAGGGTATCCGGCCGGTCCTTCGTTGGTGCGGGTGCTACTTGGACTCGGTGGTGGTCGGCGCCGCCGTCTCCGTGGTCGTCGTAGTGGGTGCGACCGTGGTGGGGGCGACCGTGGTGGTCGGCGCCACCGTGGTGGGCGCGACGGTCGTCGTCGGCTTGGACTCGGCGGTGGTCGTCGGGGCCGGCGCCGACGTGGTCGTGCTCGGCGCGGTGGTCGAGGACCCGGACGACGTGGTGGTCGGCGCGGGGCTCGTGGACGCTACGGCCGCACCGGACTTGGTGGTCGTGGTGCTCGTCGTCGTCGACGTCGTGGTCGTCGGCTTGCTGGTCGAGGTCGCCGTCGCCGTGCTGGTCTTCGGCGCCTTCGACTCGTCCACCACCTTGTACATGGCCTGGACGTCCTCGGACTTCGGTGTGGCCGTCTTGTCCACCGGGGTACCGGCCTGCGCCTGCTTGGCCAGGTGCGTCAGCCACGCGGCCGCGTATTCGGCGGAGGTCAGCGGCTTGCCGTTCTCCGCGTCGGCGTTCTTCCAGTAGTCGAAGTGGTGACCGGTGTGGTTCGGGCCCAGCGTGAGCTGGTACGGGTCGCTCATGACGACGGGGATGGTGTTCTGGTTGGTCACGATCAGCCCGATGATCTCGTTGAGCACCTTCTGCGGCAGGTAGGCCAGCGGGGAGATCTCATCGGTCGAGATGTCCTGCTTCACCGGCGTTTTGGGGGTGTTCTGCCCCGGCTTGTACGCCGGATCCGAAACCCGCAGCAGCACCGTCAGGAACGTTTCGTCACTGGCCATCCAGTTCGGCTGCGCCGCGATATCCGCGAAGGCCGTCATGGCGATCCGGCCGAGCACCTCGGCGACATTCTGGCCGGTCGCGGGGGTGAGACCCTCGCGCTCCAGGTTGTCGACATTGATCTGGCGACCCACGTTCACCGCCAGTTGCAGCAGCGAAATATTCTGCGGCGCCGCGCAAGTCAGATCGCCCTCGGCGCAGAACGAAGCGACCTTGCCGTTCAATTTGCCGAATCCGCCGCCGGTGCCGGCCATCGCGCCCTGACCCGAGATCGGCTTGCCGCCGTACTGCTGATCGAAGTTGTCGGGGTTGTTCGGATCCTTGGCGCCGATGAAGGTGCCGTCGCCGGCCGAGCGGCCCGGGTCGGCCAGGATGACCACGCCGACGACGTCGTCCGGGTTCACGATCCCGTACTTGCCCTCCTTGTCGGCCTCCTGGTTACCGACCTCCATCGCGACCCGGCGCACCACATCGGCGCCCTCGGAGTAGCCGACGATCGAGAACCGGGTGTCCGGGCACGCCTGTGCGATCTCCCGCATGACTTGCTTGGTGTTTGCTACGCCGGCATTCACCGAGTCCTCGTAGCTGGACATGTTCGCCGGGTAGGCGACATACACCGCGCGGTAGGAGCCGGGATCCACGTCGTCGGCGGGCGCGTTGACCACCGGGTCCACCCACTCGCTGCGATGGTCCCCCGACAGCGCGGCGGGCAACGGATTTCCGTTGGCGTCCAGCAGCATCGCGGTGGTCTCCGGATTCGGAGTGTCGTTACGACCGGCGACCGAGATGGTCACCATGTCGTGGCACTCGGTAACCGAGCTGGTCAGCCGGGTATCCCGGGTTTCCGGCTGCGATGTCAGTGCGAAGGACGCGGCGACGACCGCCGACAGACCCAGCACCGCCGGTGCGGCGACGCCGACACCGATCCGGTGGCGTGCTAAGAACTCGCGAAAAGCCATGTCCTGATCCCCAATTTCAAGTACCGACAAGCGGAAATGGACAGGCCCCCCGACGGGCCCTTGTCACCGAACCTGTCGTCCCAGGACTCGCGAGTGTTACGGGTTGTGTGCTACGCCCTGCTCAGTCGCGCTTCGGCGGTCTCGTTCGGGCGCAGCAGCGCCGCGCGCTTGTCGTCCTTGACCCAGGTCAGCGCGCCGGGCGTGGCCGCCTCCGCCGCCAGGTGCTTGATCGTGGCCCGGCAGACCAATTCCTTCACCTTCGCGCCCAGGCCGCCGCCGAGGTACCAGCGCACCGGGGTGTCGTCGCGGGCGGCGAACTGGAAGATGCCGCGCTCGCGCCCCAGGCTGATGCACTGGCCGAAGAACCCCAGGTTGATATCGACGGCGGGTTCGCCGGCGATCCGGTGCAGCACGGTATCGGCGGCGTGCGCGCCGATCCGGGTGGCGGACTGGCAGCTCATCCGGAACGGCAGCTCCGAGGGCGCGGCCGAATCGCCGGCCGCGAGAATGCGCGGATCGTCCACGCTGGTCAGCGTCTCGTCGGTGCGCAGCCGGCCCAGCGCGTCGGTGCGCAGGCCGCTGCGCAGCGCCAGATCCGGCACGCCGAAGCCGACGGTCCAGATGGTCAGCGCGCTCGGCAAAATCCGGCCGTCGGCCAGGTGCACGGAATCGCGGGTCACCGTGGTCACTTTCGCGCCGCCGCCCGCGAGGACCGTCACGCCGAGCGCGGCGAGGCGCTTAGCGACCGAGCGCCGGCCGCGCGGGTGCAGCGACGGCGCCAGGATCGCGCCGCACACCAGAGTCACGCTGCGGCCCTGCTCGGCCAGCTCGGTGGCGGTCTCGAGGCCGGTCGCGCCGGATCCGACCACCGTCACCACGCCGGTGGCGGGCACGGCGTCGAGGGCCGGCCGCAGCCGCCGCGCCTCCTCGAAATCGGCCAGTGGGTAGGCGAATTCGGCCGCGCCGGGCACCTGCGGGTCGGCGCTGCCGCTGCCCACCGCGTAGATGAGGTAGTCGTAGCCCAGGGTGGCGCCGGTGGCCAGGGTGAGGTTGCGGGCCGCCGCATCGATGCCGGTGACGGTGTCGACCACCAGCCGGACCCGTTCGGCCAGCACGTCGGCGAAGGCGACGACCGCGTCGTCTGATCCAACGGCCAACTGGTGCAACCGGATTCGCTCGACGAAGCTCGCCCGCGGATTGATCAGCGTCACCGATACGTCCGCGCGCTGGGTCAGCCGGTTGGCCGCCATGACCCCGGCGTACCCGCCGCCGATCACGATCACCTCGGTGTTGTTGCTCATGATGTCTCCTCTGCTCGGGGCGTTCGACCGTGAAGACACCAGGTGCCCGGAAGTTGTGACTATGTGTGACCCAGTTCACTGTTGAGGTTGACCCGGGGTCAGGGTGAACAGTCGTTTCCAGCGGCCCGGAAGAGCCGAACGGATTCGAAGGAGCGACCATCATGACCAGCACCGATACCAACCAGCTGCAGCAGACCATCGACGAGATTGTCGACACCGGATTCACCGGACTGGCGCTGCGGGTGCGCGACGAGCACGGCGAATGGACCGGCAGCGCCGGTGTCGCCGAGCTGGGCGCGAGCGCCGCGCCGCCGGTCGACGGCCACGTCCGCATCGGCAGCAACACCAAGACCTTCATCGCGACGGTGGTGCTGGCACTGGTCGGCGAGGGCAAGATCGGGCTCGACACTCCGGTCCTGGAATATCTGCCGGAATTCGAGCTGGACGAGCGGATCACGGTGCGCATGCTGCTGCAGCACACCAGCGGGGTCTTCAATTTCACCGGCGAGTACTACGAGGACGGGACGACCGCGCCCGGCATCCCGTGGCAGGGCCAGGAGTGGGTGGAGGGCCGGTTCAAGACCTACCGGCCCGAGGAACTGGTGCGATTCGCGCTGGCCAAGCCCGCCCGTTTCGAGCCGGGCACCGACTGGAGCTACGCCAACACCAACTACGTGCTGGCGCGGCTGGTGGTCGAAAAAGTCAGCAGCGCTTCGCTGGCCACGGAGATGCAGCGCCTGATTCTGGGCCCGCTCGGACTGTCGGGCACCGTGGTGCCGGACACCTCGACCGACATCCCAGCCCCGCACGCCCACGCCTACTACCGCTACGAGGAGGCGGGTGCGGAGCGGATCGTCGATGTCACCGTGCAGAATCCGTCCTGGATCTCCGGCGGCGGCGACATGATCTCGACCACCCGCGACCTGCAGACCTTCATCTCCGGTCTGCTGACCGGCAAGCTGCTGCCGCCCGCGCAGCTGACCGAGATGCTCACCCCGGAAACCAAGGTCGGTTACGGACTCGGCGTCTTCGTCCAAGATGTCGACGGCACCACCGTCATCACGCACAACGGGGGCCACGGCGGCCACGGCGCACTGATGTACAGCACCGTCGACGGCGCCAAGACCATGACCGCGGCGCTGAACTACATCGACGATGCCGACCTGTCGCTCTCAGCGGTGTTTCAGGCGGCGACGCAGCGGCTGGTGAACGAGGTGTTCGGAAAGTAAGAGAAAAGGGGCCGCGCTGAGCGCGGCCCTTTTCACGTGCGGTCCCCCGCACGTGGGTCCTCGACACCTGCGCCGATCCCGCACCGCCCCAGCCTCTGCCCGAGCCGGAGTTCCGGTCAGGCGCGGAGTTTGGCGGCCAGTTCGCTCACCCTGGTGTCGACGGACGCCTCGTCCATGGCCTGGGTGAGGGCTTCCTGGTAGGTCGGTTCGGCCTTGCGGTGCAGGGCCCGGCCCTCGTCGGTGATCACGGTGTAGACGCCGCGGCGGTCTTTGGGGCACAGGTCGCGGCGGGTGAGGCCGGCGGATTCCAGGCGGGCGACCAGGCGGCTGACCGAGCTCTGGTTCAGGCCGATGAGCTCGGCGAGCTCCTGCATGCGCAGTTCGCCGTCGTCGGCGCGGGCGAGGCGGCACAGTGCCTGGAATTCCGAGAGGCCGATGTGGTGGCGCCGCTGCATCTCCTTGGCCAGCCGGTGGGTCACCATGCCGTGCAGGGTCACCATCTGGTCCCACGTCGTCGCGTCCATGCTCATCGCCTCTCGGGTATTGACATCAGAGTATATGCAGTGCCAACATATGCATGCACATACATTAAATGCATGTACATGCATTACGGAAGGATCGGTCATGACCACGCAGCGCATCGAGCAGATCGCGACCACGCCCGATTGGTATGAGCCGTACAACATCTCCCAGGCGATCAAGGCCAACGGCCTGCTGTTCGTCTCCGGGCAGGCCGGCATCGACGAGCGGGGGCGCACCGTCTCCGACGACTTCCTCACGCAGGGGCGCCAGGCCTTCGCCAACCTGCAGCGGGTGCTGGCCGAGGCCGGCGCCGACCTGAGCGATGTCGTCAAGGTCGGCATCTTCGTCACCGACATGGCCGCCAACCTGGACAAGATCAAGCAGTTGCGCGCGGAATTCCTCAGCCGGCCCTACCCGGCCGACACCCTGCTCCAGGTGGCCGGGCTCGCCCAGTCCGACTGGCAGATCGAAGTCGAAGTCACCGCCCTAGCCCGCTGAGTCCCGCGTTCCGCCGTTGAAAGGAAATCCCTTGTCCGACAGCTCGTTACTGCGTCCCTACCGGCACGGTGCCCTCGACCTGCCCAACCGCATCGCGATGGCGCCGATGACCCGGGGTCGCGCGGACGACGCCACCGGCGTCCCGAATCCCCGCACCGCGGACTACTACGCCCAGCGCGCCGGCGCGGGCCTGATCGTCACCGAGGGCATCTACACGAACATCCTCGGCAAGGGCGGCCCCGGCATTCCCGGCCTCGTCGACGCCGCGCAGATCGCGGGCTGGCGCACGGTGACCGACGCGGTACACGCGGCGGGCGGGCGCATCTTCGCCCAGCTGTGGCACGTCGGCCGGATGACCCACCCGCTGATCCTGCCGGGCGGCGCGACCCCGCTGGCGCCCTCGGCGGTCCGGATCGCCGGCTCGCGGATCTTCACCGACCAGGGGATGGTCGACCACGTCACGCCCCGTGCGATGACCACCGCCGAAACCGACGCCACGGTCGAGGATTTCGCCACCGAGGCCCGCAACGCCATCGCGGCCGGGTTCGACGGCGTCGAGATCCACGGCGCGAACGGCTATCTGATCCAGCAGTTCCTGGCGGAGAACACCAACCTGCGCACCGATCGCTACGGTGGCTCGCGCGGCAACCGGCTGCGCCTGGCCGTCGACATCGCGACCGCCGTCGCGGCCGCGGTGGGCGCCGAACGGGTCGGGCTGCGCGTCTCACCGGGGAACCCGGAAAACGAGATCGCCGAACAGGATCCGCAAGGCACCTACCGGGCGCTGCTGGACGCCGTCGACCCGCTCGGCCTCGCCTACCTCCACGTGATCGAGCGCGGTACCTACCCCGCCCTGGCCGACCTGCGCCCGCGCTGGTCGAGCACCCTCATCGCGAACTACAACGGCGCGGTACCCAACTCGCAGGCCGCGGGCGAAAGAGCGCTCGACAGCGGACTCGCCGACGTCTTCTCCTTCGGACGGCACTTCATCGCCAACCCCGACCTGCCCGCCCGGTTCGCCACCGGCGCTCCGATCAGCGAGTACGCCCGCGAACTGGTCTACGGCGGCGGCGCCGAAGGCTACAGCGACTATCCCGCGCTCCAGGGCGCGTCGTAGCGCCGGAAGAGGTTGGCGGACAGGGCGTCAGGACGACGTGCGCAGCGCCCGGCGGACCGCGCCGCGGAGCCAATGGTGGGCCCCGTCGGCGGTGTGCCTGGGGTGCCAGGCCATGCCGATGGTCAGCGGCGGCAGGGCCAGGGGCATGTCGAGGAGGTGCAGCCCGAGGGCGCTCGCGTCGTCGGTGAGCGGGGACGGGCCGGTCCCCGGCAGCGCGGCCGGGACCAGGCAGACGATGTCGCTGCGGGCGGCCAGGGTCATCGCGGCCAGGTGGCTGGGCAGCACGACGCTGACCCGCCGTCGTAAGTTCTGCTCCGCCAACGCCGTATCGAGCGGACCGGTGAACCGGCCCCGGCGGCTGACCGCGACATGCTGGGCGGCAGCCAAAAGCGCTGGGGTCAAGGGTGCCTCGGTGAGGTGGTGGCCGGGCCGGACGGCCGCCACCAAGCGCAGGGTCACCAGTTCTTCGACCTGGGTCTCGGGATCGACGTGGTCGATGGCTCCGATCTCCAGATCGATCCGGCCGTCGCGGAGCGCGGATCCGGCCTCCAGCTCTTCGGCCAGCACCCGGAACGAGACACCGGGCGCCTCCCGCCGGGCCAGGTCCAGCAGCCGAGGCGCCAGTGCCGCGCCGACCAGGTCGGCGGCCTGCAGGGTGAACGTGCTGGTCAGGTCGGCAGGGTCGACGCCCGCACCCGGACTGAGCAGCGCGCCGAGACTGCGCACCACCGCGGCGGCCTCCTCGCGCAGGGCCTCGGCGCGCGGGGTGGGAACCATAGCCTGACCGGCCCGGACCAGCAGCGGATCTTGCAGGATGCGGCGCAGGCGGGCCAGGGTGCGGCTCATCGCCGCAGGTGAGGTGTGCAGGCGCGCGGCGGCGCGCGTCACGCTGTGCTCGGCCAGCAAGGCATGCAACGCGAGCGCCAGATTAGCGTCGATAACCGGATCCGGGCTGTTCACCAGCATCATTCCATTTCAGTCAATAATTCCGTGCCGAAGTTCCCATTGTGGCAATACTGGGCGCTCCGCAGGATGAGTGGTGTCCGATCCACCACGAACTGCGAGGTTTCCATGATCGTCATTACCGCTCCGACCGGGAACATCGGCCGTCCGCTGCTCGCCCGGCTGCTGGGGTCCGAAGAATTGCGGGTGATCGTGCGCGATCCCGCGCGACTCCCCGAGACGGTGCGCGGGCAGGTCGAGGTGATCACCGGTTCGCACGGTGACGCCGCGGTCCTCGACCGCGCCTTCGACGGCGCGGACGCCGTCTTCTGGCTCGTCCCCCCGAACTCTGCCCGCTCTCCGCACGACGGCTGGAGCGGCTTCACCCGCCCCGCCGTTCGGGCGCTCGCCACCCACGGTGTCGGCCATGTCGTCGGCGTCTCCGCGCTCGGCCGCGGCACCCCGGTCGCCGGCGAGGCCGGCCTGGTCACCGCGTCCCTCGCGATGGACGACCTGCTCGCCGGCTCCGGCGTCGCCTACCGGGCCCTGGCCAACCCGTCGTTCTTCGAGAACCTGCTGGAGGAAGCCGACTCGATCCGCGACAGGGGCGTCTTCACCGATGTCGTTGCCGCCGATCGCAAAGCTCCCCTCGTCGCGGTCGCCGACATCGCGGCCGTCGCCGCCGGCCTGCTGCTGGACCGCTCGTGGACCGGCGTCGGCGAGGTTCCCGTCCTCGGCCCGCGAGATCTGTCGCCGAACGACCTGGCGCGCATCATGACCGAGCAACTCGGCCGCCCCGTCCGCTACGCACACCAGTCCTTCGACGAATTGCACACCGCCCTCCTCGGTTACGGCCTCGACAAGGAGTTCGCCCAGGGTGTCGTCGATATGAAGCGGGCCAAGGACCACGGCCTCGACGCCGGTGTCACCCGTACCCCGGACACCGCGTCCCCCACCAGCTTCGAGCAGTGGTGTGCCCAGACCCTCGCCCCCGCCGTCTCGGGGACACCCTGATGGCTACCCCGGCCGAACCGCCGGTCACCGCGTTCATCCTCGTCAAGACCACGCCCGAATGGCTCGCACTGACGGTCCAGGAACGCGTGGACGCCTTCACCACCCAGGTGCTGCCCGCCATCGAAGCCAAAACCACCGGCGTCCGATCCCGCTTCTACGACACCGAGTTCTACTCCGCCCGCGTCACCGACGTCTGGGTCTGGGAAGCCGACAACCACCGCGCCTACCAGCTCCTCATCGACGCCTTACGCGAAACCCCGTTCTGGGACCGCTACTTCGAGATCATCGACCTGCTCGTCGGCACCGAGAACGGCTACGCCCGCACCTACGGCCTCGAACCCTTGGCCACCATCGCCACCTGAACCGGCCGCCGCGATCAGTTCCGCATGCGCGACCGCCCAGGCCGCCTCGATCATCCGGAAGATCTCGTCCACCGCGGTTTCCGGATGGGCGGCCGTGCGGGCCAGCGAATGGGCGTCCACCACGAATCTCGCGATCGTCCGGCACGCCGTTGTGGGCTGTGCGCGACCGAGATCGGCGGCGATGGCCGTGGCCAGCGACTGTGCGTGACGCAGCCGCATCGACTCCTCGTACTGCCGCAGGGCAGGTGATTCGTCGATCATGCGCCAGAGCGGGGCGGCGTCCGCCGACGCGCAATGCCGCACCATGGCGTGGATTTCGCGGCGCAGTGCGGAAATGAGTGGCTCGTGCGGCGCCCGGCCGCTGACCGCGTGGGCGAGGCGGTGCTCGAACTCCGCGTCCCGCTCGAATACCAGGGCCTCTTTGGCGGCGAAGTGGGAGAAGAGCGTCGTGACGGCCACGTCGGCCGCGGCGGCCACGTCGCGAATGCCCACCGCGTCGTACCCGCGTTCCAGAAAAAGCCGCAGGGCGGTGTCGGCGATCTTCTGGCGGGTCGCGGCTTTCTTGCGCTCCCGACGCCCGAGCGGCACGGTCATTCCTTGATGCTAACAGGTGCAAATATAGGTCTATTCTAAAACACTAACTGTTAGTGCTACGGTCGTCGGCATGAAGAGAGTGAGCTTCGCCGAGTTCGGCGGCCCGGAGGTACTGGAACTCGTAGACGCCGCGGAACCGCACGCAGGCCCCGGCCAGGTGCGCATCGCTGTGCGCGCGGCGGGCGTCAACCCCGTCGACTGGCGGGTTCGGGAGGGCCAGATTTTGGGGGCGCATCCGATCGAGTTGCCCTCCGGCGTCGGGCTGGACGCCGCCGGGGTGGTCGACGAGGTCGGTGCGAACGTGGCCGGGATCGAGGTCGGCGACCGGGTGTTCGGCGAGGGCTCGAGCACGTACGCCGAGTTCGCCGTCCTGTCGGCCTGGGCCCGGATGCCCGAGGGGCTGACCTTCGAAGAAGCGGCGGGTTACCCCTCGGTGGTGGAGACCGCGCTGCGCGTCATCGGCGAGGTCGGGGTACAGCCCGGGCAGACGCTGCTGGTCAGCGGTGCGTCCGGGGGCGTCGGCTCAGCGGTGCTGCAGATCGCTCGCGACCGGGGCATCGCGGTGATCGGCACGGGTGGGGCCGCGAACCAGGAGTATCTGCGCAGCCTGGGGGCCACCGCCACGACGTACGGCGACGGCTGGGTCGAGCGCGTCCGGCAGCTCGGCCGGGTCGACGCGGCCCTCGATCTGGCCGGCTCGGGTGTGATCCGCGAGTTGGTCGAGCTGACCGGCGATCCGCGGCAGGTGGTCTCCATCGCCGATCTCGGTGCGCCGGAGTTCGGCGTCCGATTCTCCGGCGTGGCCGGAAGCGTGCCCGAAGCCCTCGCCACGGCGGCCGATCTGATCTCGCGCGGGAAGCTGCACATCCCGGTCGAGAAGACGTACTCGCTCGCCGAAGCCGCCGCGGCGCACATCGACAGCCGAGCTGGTCACACGCGAGGACGACGGGTCATCCTCATCTGAGGAGTGAAGGGTCTGTACACCGGCAGCCGAGTCACGGAAGGCTGGCACCATGCGGAAACTGAGCTACGGCATGAACCTGAGCCTGGACGGCTACATCGCCGCCGCCGGCGACGACATCGGCTGGGGCGGGTCGGCGGGCGACGAGCTGTTCCAGTGGTGGCTGGATCGGGAGCGGGCGATCAGCCTGTCGCTGTACGGCCGCAAGCTCTGGGAGGCGATGAGCTCGCACTGGCCGACCGGCGACCAGTTGCCCACCGCCACCCCGGCGGAGATCGCGTTCGCCCAGAACTGGCGGGACACACCGAAAGTGGTGTTCTCCTCGACGATCGACAAGGTCGACTGGAACACCCGCCTGTGCACCGGCGACGCGGTCGCCGAGATCACCCGGCTCAAGGCCGAGGACGGCGGCCCGATGAGCATCGGCGGCGCGACGCTCGCCGCGGCGGCGATGCGGGCCGGGCTGATCGACGAGTACGTGATCGTCACCTATCCGGTCCTCGTGGGCGGCGGCACGCCGTTCTTCACCACGCTGGACAGCTGGGTGCACCTGAACCTGGTGGAGACGCGGACGTTCGCCACCGGCGTGATCCTGACCAGGTACGAGACGATCAGCCGCGAGCCATATCCACGAAGCGGCTGAGGTGCAGCTGGTGGGCGACGGTGATGGTGGCGGTGGGGCCGTTACGGTGCTTGCCGACGATCAGGTCGGCCTCGCCGCCGCGGGGGTCGTCGCGTTCGATGGCGTCGGGGCGGTGCAGCAGGATGACCATGTCGGCGTCCTGCTCGAGCGAGCCGGACTCACGAAGGTCGGAGACCATGGGCCGCTTGTCGGTTCGCTGTTCCGGACCACGGTTCAGCTGCGAGATCGCGATCACCGGAACTTCGAGCTCCTTGGCCAGCAGTTTCAGGTGCCGCGAGAATTCCGAGACTTCCTGCTGCCGCGATTCGACCTTCTTGCCGGAGGACATCAGCTGGAGGTAGTCGACCACAACGAGTTTCAGATCATGGCGCTGCTTCAACCGCCGCGCCTTCGCCCGGATCTCCATCATCGTGAGGTTCGGTGAATCGTCCACGAACAGCGGCGCCTCACTGATCTCACTCATCCGCCGCGCCAATTTCGTCCAGTCGTCATCACTCATCCGACCCGACCGCATATCCCCGAGCTTGATCTTCGCCTCGGCGGACAGCAGACGCATGACGATTTCCGTACGGCTCATCTCCAACGAGAAAATAACGCTGGCCAGGCCATGCTTGATGGAGCAACTGCGCATGAAATCCATTCCCAGGGTCGAGTTGTGGGTGGGCACCATCGAGCGGCCGGCCAGGTAGAGGTGTGCGTCGTTGTCGACCTCGACGCATCGAACAGGCACGCTGTCGATCTTGCGAACATCGACGATGTAGCGGGAGCCGGAGCGGGCCGTGTTCTTGCTGGCCCGGCGTTCTTTGTGCAGCAGGGCCTTTCGGTACAGGCCGAACACTTCATCGTCCGTCGCGAAGGTGACGGTGAAGGCGGTCGAGGAGTTCTCGGTGCGACCACGAACGCGTTTGGTCGAAACGCCACAGCGGTAGCCGAGACCGACGATCAATTCGCAGACGTCATCGAAGAGACGCTTGTCGGTCACCGCGAACTGAACCGACCCGCCGTGTGTCACTGTGCCGTCGGTGTCGAGCAGACCTGCGAGTAGCGCACGGCGTTGCGGTTCCGACGAACGCAAATACTCGGTGGGAATGTGCTTGTTGCCCAAGACTCCGATAGTCCGGAGCCGGGCTTGCACGCTTCCGACGCTGCTGCGGCATGACTGGCACAGCCGCAGCCCGATGGATGGTTGACCACAGGCCGGGCAAGTCGGGGCGGGGACCGGCGCTGAAAGAAAGCGCACCTTTCCGCCGCACGATCGGCCGCAGGTACGAACCTCGCTGGTGAACGGGACGAATTCCGTGCCGCACACGACGCAGGCACGCGCTTCGACGGGCTCGTCGGCGGGCAATCGCAAGTGGTAGCGCAGCGCCGCGGATTGCGAGGGAACCGCGACGATTCCCTCCGCTTCGATGCAAGCGATGATCTCTGGATCGGCAGAGGTGATCTGCGCGGCGGCCGAGGTGCCGTCGCCGAGCCAGGCGCCCAGGGTGTACGGGGGAACCAGGAACGTACGGGCAGGCAACTGCAGCGGCTTGGTATTGGTGACCGAGTGGTTCAACCTGCGATCAGCGGTATCGCACCGGACCGTCCGCGCGATTTCCCCGGTGGTACGAACCTCCGCGAACGCGCGCTGGTTGCGGTAGCGGTTGTATCCGCTCGCGGCCTGCTGGGCCGAGCGGCGCGAACTCCGGGTCTCGGTCAGCCACTGGTGCTGCTCATCGGCGACGAGCACTGTGCCGTCGGAGAATTCGACCTCGTAGCAAGGACGGTCGGTCATGACCTCGGTGGCGGCGACGACGCGAGTGGGGCGGCCGTCGGCGTCGAGGAGTTCGTCGCCGACCCGGACCTGGCCCATGGTGGTCCAGCCGGTGGGCGTCGGCAACGGGGTATCGAGGGCCAGCGCCTTACCGACACCGGGACGGGCCGCGACGATGATCATCTGGCCGGGGTGCAGGCCGTTGGTGAGTTCGTCGAGTTCGGAGAAGCCGGTGGGGACGCCGAGGGAGATGCCGCCGCGGGAGGCGATGGAGTCGATCTCGTCCATGGTGGGCTGGAGGAGTTCTTCCAGGGGCATGAAGTCTTCGGTGGTGCGGCGCTCGGTGACCTCGTAGATTTCGGCCTGGGCGCGGTCGACGACCTCGGCGACATCTTGACCGTCGGCGCCGGCGTAACCGAATTGCACGATGCGGGTGCCGGCCTCGACCAGGCGGCGCAGAATCGCCTTCTCGGAAACGATTTCGGCGTAGAAGCCGGCGTTGGCGGCGGTGGGGACGGTCTGGGTCAGGGTGACCAGGTACGGGGGGCCGCCGATGCGCTTGAGCTCGCCGCGGCGATCGAGGCCGGCGGCGACGGTGACCGGGTCGGCGGGTTCGCCACGGCCGTAGAGATCCAGGATGGTGTCGTAGACGGCCTGGTGGGCGGGGCGGTAGAAATCTCCGGGGCGCAGCACCTCGATGACATCGGCGATGGCGTCCTTGGACAGCAGCATGCCGCCGAGCACCGACTGCTCGGCCGCCATGTCGTGCGGGGGCTGGCGACCGAAATCCTCGCCGGGGGGTTCGGGCGGGAATTCCGAGGTGTGCCCGCGGTCATCGACGACTGCCACCAGACTCGACCGTCCTCTCGTCCCCTCGACCGGGATCACACTATCGACTAGTTGTTCTACTCCCGGGTACCGACACGTTCGCCGAGCGACCCACGCCACCAGGGGCTTTCGGGCAGGGCGCCAGCAAACCGTTGCGACGCTGCCGAACCCGATCTTCGTACCGGCTGCTGCGATGAACCTAGGCGACCGCACGGCGGGTCGCCAAACCGTCCTGTGTACACAACTGTGGATAACTTGGGGAGTGTTCACCCAGCGGTGTGCAGCCGCTGTGGACTACTTGGGGAAAACCCAGGTCACGCCGGAAGTATGCGCAGATAGCAATCGTTTTCCCGACCTATCGGCATGTGGATTAACACAGCAACGGCGTGTCGTTCCAGATGAACAACCGGGCGTGTTGGGTTAACGGCGGATGTGGAGCGGGCAGCCCGGCCTCACATTGCGATCGGTCGGTTTTCTAGTAATCCACAGGCCGAATAACCGGAGGTCGGTGCCGGTGCCGAAATTCGCCAGGGGTGTACCCGCGCCCGGCGCTGAAAGAATGGCAAACGCATGGCAATCGATGCGTTCGGCCGCGCAGCCGAAGACACCCTCGCGCGGACGCGAGGGTGTCTTCGAGTGAACTCAGTTGGCCGCGACCTGCAGGTCGAACTTGGCAACCACATCGGGGTGCAGGTGCACCACGACGCCGTGCTTGCCAACGGACTTGATGTGCGACTTCGGCAGCTCGATGCTGCGCTTGTCGACAACGGGGCCGCCCGCGGTCTTGATGGCCGCGGCGACATCCGCCTGGGTCACCGAACCGAAGAGCTTGCCGGTGCCGGCGGTCTTCACACCCAGCGAGACCGAATCCAGGCCCTCGATGGCCTGCTTCAGCTCGTTGGCGTGATCCAGGTCGCGCACCTTGCGGGCGTCCTGGGCCCGGCGAATGCCGGCAACCTGCTTCTCGGCGCCACGGCTGGCCACGATGGCCAGGCCGCGGGGCAGCAGGAAGTTACGGCCGTAGCCGTCCTTGACCTCGACCGTGTCACCGGGCGCACCGAGGTTGTCCACATCGGCAGTAAGAATGAGCTTCATTGCGATGCTTCCTTTCTCAGCGAGCCGTGGAGACGTAAGGCAGCAGGGCCACCTCACGGCTGTTCTTGACGGCAACGGCGACATCGCGCTGGTGCTGCACGCAGTTGCCGGTGACCCGGCGAGCGCGGATCTTGCCGCGATCACTGACGTACTTACGCAGCAGCGTGGTGTCCTTGTAGTCGATCTTGACGGTGCCGGACTTGGCTTCCTTGCAGAAAGTGCAAGCCTTCTTCTTCAGCACCTTTTCGCGCGCGGGCGCTTTAGGCATGGTTTTACTCCGTTGGTTATCGGGCTCTGAAGCCCTCGCTTGCCGTTCTTAGAACGGCGGTTCGTCATCTACGCGACCGCCGCCCCCGAAGGAGCCGGCCGCGGGCGCACTGCCCCAGGGGTCGTCCTCGGCGCCGCCGGAACGACCGCCACCACCACCGGAACCGGAACCGGAGGAAGAGGATGCGGCGAAGTTGTTGTTCCCGCCGCCACCGCCGCCGCCGAATCCACCGCCGCCGCCACCGCCGCGATTGGCCTTGTTGACCTTCGCGGTGGCGTAACGCAGCGAGGGACCGACCTCGTCGACCTCGAGTTCGACGACCGTGCGCTTCTCACCCTCGCGGGTTTCGTAGGAGCGCTGCTTCAGTCGTCCGCTCACGATTACGCGAGCGCCTCGGGTCAGCGATTCGGCGACATTTTCCGCAGCTTCGCGCCAGATGTTGCAGCGCAGGAAAAGGGCTTCGCCGTCTTTCCACTCATTCGAATTACGGTCGAACACACGGGGTGTCGACGCGACGGTGAAATTGGCCACCGCCGCCCCCGCGGGCGTGAATCGAAGCTCGGGGTCGGCCGTCAAGTTTCCGATGACGGTGATGACCGTGTCGCCTGCCATGTGGTTCCTCCTGCTCGGTGTGCAGTCCGCCTTGCACTCGCTTTGCGCTAGAGCCTAGGCATAGGCACCGACGCAATCGAGGGGGTCACTTGCCGTGGCGCAGAACCTTGGTGCGCAGCACCGACTCGTTCAGACCCAGCTGGCGGTCGAGCTCGCTCACCGTGGCGGGGGTAGCGGTCAGATCGACAACCGCGTAGATGCCCTCGGCCTGCTTCGAGATCTCGTAGGCGAGCCGGCGACGGCCCCAGATGTCGACCTTGTCGACCTTGCCGCCTTCGGTCTTGACGACGTTGAGCATGTTGTCCAGTGTCGGACTAACAGTGCGCTCGTCCAGGCTCGGGTCGAGGATAACCATCACTTCGTAATGACGCACGGACCAATCACCTCCTGTGGACTAGTTCGGCCACGGACGTTCCGTGGCAGGAGGGTCGTTGCGTCAGCAACCCGACAAGGCTACATGAGGCCCAGGTCAACACTGAAATCGATCTAGTGGGCCGCTGGGAGCAGCGCGCGCGCCCTGGTCCACCTAGGGTGGTGCGCATGTCGACCGGACCGGCTGTGAGCGACCTGGTTTCGGACCGCGAGCCCTCGTGGTCCGCCCCGGCGCACGGTTCCGACCCGGCCCCGGCGAGTGATACGGACAACAGGCTGCGGGCCGCGACGGCCCGCCGGTTCCACCGCCCATCGCGCCGATTTGCCCTGGTCACCGTGGTATTCCTGCTCTGTGCGATGACCCTGGCGCTGGCCTACGCGAACAAGGCCCGCTGCGCCGGCGGGGAGTTCGACAGCGACGGTCGCAGCGTGGCCTTCGACGTCCGCAAGGATTCCGACGTCTGCTATTCCGACATCCAATTCCTCTGGCTCGGCCGCGAAATCGATCAGCACGTTTTCCCCTATATCCACGGCGGCATCACCAGCGCCGGTGAGCTGACCGGTGGCGCGGTCGAATATCCGGTACTGAGCGGGGTGCTGATCTGGCTGGGCGGGGCCGGTGCGCACAACGACGCCGATTTCCTCCGGCATTCGGCCTGGCTGCTCGCCCCTTTCGCCTTGCTGACGGCGGTGCTGCTCGCCCTGCTCGCCGGTCGTGCCGCCCTGCTCTGGGCCGCGGGGCCGCCGCTGGTGCTCTACGCCTTTCACAACTGGGAACTTCCGGTGGTGTGCACGGCGGTCGCCGCGGCGTATGTGATGAGCCTGACCAGGTATTCGGTGCGCACCCGGGGTGTGCTGGCCGCGATTCTGCTCGGCCTGGGCTTCTGCCTGAAGTTGTATCCGGGCCTTTTCGTGCTGCCCCTACTGGCTTTCGTGCTGACCAGCGAGCGCAAAGGCAAGGGCCTGGACGTGCGGGGCGCGTTGCTCACCGGCGGCGCGGCGCTCGCCACGGTGCTGGCGGTGAATGCTCCGTTCGCGATACTCGGCTACGAGGGCTGGCGCGCGTCGATCACCTTCCAGCAGATGCGCACGGCGGACATCACCACCAATTCCGTGTGGTACTGGGGTCTGCGGCCATTGTTCGGCTGGAACTCCGGCGGCGAGCACTCGTTCCAGCAGCTGGTGACCTTCGCTTCGCCGGTGCTGATGCTCGCGGCGTTCGCGCTGGCGCTGTGGCTGGGCTGGAAGCGCTACGCCGAGACCGGTGTCTACCCGTGGATCGGGGTCAGCGGCGCGATGCTGTGCGGATTCATGGTGCTGCACAAGGTCCATTCGCCGCAGTACACGCTGTGGCTGATCCCGTTCCTGGTGCTGCTCGAGGTGCCCTGGCCGGTGGTCGGCGCCTACCTGCTGGCCGACGCCGCCATCGGCATCGGGGTGTTCCGCTACTTCCATGCGATCGTGACGAACCGCTGGGTGGAGTTGTCGGAGAGCGTGGTGCAGTTCGGGGTGTGGGGGCGCGCGATTCTGCTGTGCATCTTGTTCTTCCTGTTCCTGCGATCCGGAATGCGCGGCGCGCTGGTCCCCGCCGTCCAGCCGATGCCGGGGGTGCGCGCACGGCACACTGTGTGAATGCTGCACATCCGGGTCAACGCGCCTGCCGCGATGACCGACGCCGTGATCGAGGTTTTCGAAGCCGACGACGCTGTGACCGGCTTGTCGGTGCTGCGGGGCGCCTCGATAAAGCCGCCCGGTGATCTGATTCTGGCCGATGTCGCGCGCGAGGCCGCCAACGATGTGATCAGCCGGCTGCGCGATCTGGGCGTGCACCGGGACGGCACGATCGAGGTCGACGACGTGCGGACCTGGTTGTCTCGCAGTGGTTTCGACGCCGAGGTGCGCACGCCGGGCAGCAGCGCCGACGCGGTCGTGTGGGCGGATGTCACCCAGCGCTCGTATGAGGAAACCGAGCTGAACTGGACCTATCTGAGTTTCATGACGCTGGCGACGGTGATCGCCTCGATCGCCATCATTCAGGATTCGCAGATCCTGATGATCGGCGCGATGGTGCTCGGTCCGGAGTTCGGCGCCATCGCCGCGCTCGGAGTCGCGCTGGTGCGCAGGCGTTTCGTGCTGCTCGGGCTGGCGGTACGGACCTTGCTGATCGGCTTCGGGGTCGCGATCGTCGTCACCTTCGTGCTCGCGCTACTGGGGCGCGGGCTGGGCTGGATCACCATCGAGGACGTGATCGGGCCCCGGCCGGGCACGGGTTTCATCTACACCCCGGACAAATGGTCGTTCATCGTCGCGGTGGTCGCGGCCATGGCCGGTGTGCTGGCGCTGACCTCGTCGAAAGCGGGTGGCCTGACCGGTGTCTTCATCTCGGTGACCACTTTGCCCGCCGCCGGAAATATCGCGCTGGGCGCGGTTTTCGGTGTGGGCGAGGCGATCTGGGGCTCGATGTTGCAGCTGGTGGTGAATCTCGTCGGCATGGCGGTGGCGGGCTGGGCGACCCTGGCCTTTCAGCAGGCGGTCTGGAGCCGGATGTCGATTCGCCGGGCCAAGGCGCTGCATCGCCCGTATCGCATGCTCTGAGGCGCTAATTCGCGCCGTGCTTGGCGCGGAAGGCCGCGCTCTTGGCGCGATTGCCGCACTGGGTCATATCGCACCAGCGCCGGGTGCCGCCGCGCGAGAGGTCGACGTAGAGCCGGGTGCACGGCGGCCGTTCGCACTGCCGGACGCGCGGCCGCTCGGGGCCGCCGAACAGTTCGACGGCGGCGCGCGCGATCGCGGCCAGCCCGGCGGCGGGTGTGCCGGTGCGGGCCACGGTGTCGTCGGAGCGCAGTGCCACGCTGGGCAATTCACCGCGCGCGCAGTCGTTGAGGAGCCGCCGATCAGCGGCCGCGGGCAGCGTGTCGTGTGCGGCGGCCGCGCCCGAGCGGTAGATCGCTTCGCGTAGCAGCAGCGCCCGTTCCAGGTCGGTCGACGCACAGGTGGCCGCGTCGAGGACGCCGGCGACGACCAGCCATTCGGCGAGATCGGCGGGGGTGGCGAGGGCATCGAGGAACGCCGTGGATCGGTGCTTGACCGTGCCCGCGAAGTCCAGCGCGAGATTCCCGCTCACGAAGGTGAACATGCCGCCCATAGTAACCAGCTTGACAGGTTAGTTATTCGGCTGGCAGCGTAATAACCACCTGAGGCGGTTATTTAGGAGGCAAACATGAAGGCGCACTTCACCACTGCCATGCAGCCGCTGTTCGTGCTGATGTGGAGTAGTGCCTTCATCGCGGGCATCATCGGGGTCGGCGCCGCGCCGCCGATGATGGTGCTGGTCGGCCGCTATGTGATCGGCGGCACGCTGTTGCTGCTGTACGCCTACGCGGTGGGTGCACGGTGGCCGCGCGGAAACACGCTGCGGCACGTGGTGATCGCGGGCCTGCTCATGCAGATCGTCCAGTTCGGCGCGTTCTACACGGCGATGAGCCACCATGTCTCGGGCGCGATCATCGCCCTGATCCAGGGCCTGAATCCGGTGGTGATCGCGCTGTTCGCGGGATTCCTCGGTGAGACGGTGACCGCGCGCCAGTGGGCCGGATTCGGCATCGGCGGCGTGGGTGTCGCCCTGGCCGTGGCCGATCAATCGGCCTTCTCGGCGACCGGGCTGGTGCTGTGCCTGATCGGCCTGCTGGGCCTCAGCATCGGCACGGTCTATCAGAAACGATATGCACCGCAGGTCGATTCGCGGGCGTCCACGGCCGTGCACGCCGCGGCCAGCGCACCGATCGCGGTTGTGCTGGCCGTCACGACCGGGCAGTGGCAGATCTGGGATGTGCCGCACTTCGCCGCCGCGCTGACCTGGATCGTGCTGGTGAACTCGATGGGTGCGTTCCTGCTGCTGAACGCGATGCTGCGGCGCTGGGACGCGACCCGGGTCGGCCGCCTGTTCTTCGCGACGCCCGCGGTCACCGCGCTGCTGGCCTGGCTGCTGATCGATCAGCCGCTACGGCCCTTGACGATCGCGGGTCTCGGGGTGGGCCTGCTCGGACTGGTGCTGGCCTCCGGGCGGTCGGCAGCGCGGACGGCGCGACCGCGGCCGGTGCCGGCCCGCTGAACGAAAAGCGGCCCCTCCGGAGGGAGGGGCCGCTCTCGCAGTGGTCCGGACGAGCCGGGGATCAGGAGACCGGGGTGGCCGACTTCTCCAACTCGACCTCGGGAGTGTCGTCCCCGCCATTGCGCTTGTTGCGAATGATGCTGGAGATGAACGCCGCGCCGATCAGCGCGATACCGACGAAGCCGGTGACGAGCTCGGGCACGTGCACCTTGATCGAGATGAACAGGATGATCGCGAGGGCGCCGATGGCCCAGTGCGCGCCGTGCTCCAGGAAGACGTACTCGCCCAGCGTGCCCTTGCGCACCAGGTAGACCGTGATGGAACGCACGAACATGGCGCCGATCAGGCCCAGGCCCAGCGCGATGATGATCGGGTCCGAGGTGATGGCGAAGGCGCCGATGACACCGTCGAAGGAGAACGAGGCGTCGAGCACTTCCAGGTAGAGGAACAGGAAGAACGCGGCCTTACCGGTGGCCTTGACCAGGGTGGAGGGCCCACCGTGCTCGTGCTCCTCGACGAGAGCGTCGGTGTGGAACAACGAACCGAGGCCGTCGACCGCGATGTAGATGACCATGCCGAGCAGGCCCGCCAGCAGGACGGTGGAGCGATCCGCGTCGGAGGTGAGGAACTCGGCGGTCAGGATCAGCGTGATGCCGGCCACGACGACCGAGAGCATGTCCAGCTTGCCGACCTTGGCCAGCGGCTTCTCCAGCCAGGTCAGCCAGGTGATCTCCCGCTCGGAGAAGATGAAGTTCAGGAACAGCATGAACAGGAACATGCCGCCGAACGCGGCAATCGTCGGATGCGCGTCGGTGAGCAGCTTTTCGTAGCTGGGGCTGCCGTCGGGGAAGGTGAGTGCGTCGTCCGCGGGCGGATTCAGCGCGAGGTCGAGGGCGCGCTTGGGATCGAGCCCAGCGGTGACCCAGACGATCGCCAGCGGGAAGACCAGCCGCATACCGAACACGGCGATGATCACGCCGATGGTGAGGAAGATCTTCTGCCAGAACTCGCTCATCCGCTCGAGGATGGTGGCGTTGATGACCGCGTTGTCGAAGGACAACGACACTTCGAGGACGCCGAGAATGGCGCAGAGAATGAGCGCCTCGGGGCCGCCGTAGAGGAAGGCCACGATCAGCGATACCACCGTGACGGCGATGGAGAGTCCGTATATGCGCAGGACCACTGGGGGACCTTTCGTGTTATGTCTGATGAGAATAGCCGTCCACTGACCGTGAGCGGGCACACGAGAAGGGGGCTCGGCGGCGAGCCCCCTCTTCGTTCGCGGCGTCTTTAGACGTTGACGCCGTAGTCGCGGGCGATACCGGCCAGGCCGGCGGCGTAGCCCTGACCGATCGCACGGAACTTCCACTCGGCGCCGTTACGGTACAGCTCGCCGAAGACCATGGCGGTCTCGGTGGAGGCGTCCTCGGAGAGGTCGTAGCGCGCGAGCTCTTCACCGTTGTCGCGGTTCACGACGCGGATGTAGGCATTGCGGACCTGGCCGAAGGACTGCTGGCGGGTCTCGGCGTCGTAGATCGAGACGGGGAAGAAGATCGACTCGATGGTCGGCGGGGTACCGCCCAGGTCGACGTTGATGACCTCGTCGTCGCCCTCACCTTCGCCGGTCTTGTTGTCACCCGCGTGCTCGATGGCGCCTTCCGGCGACTTCAGATTGTTGAAGAACACGAAGTGCTGATCCGAGAGGACCTTCTTGTCCGCGCCGGTCGCGATGGCGCTGGCATCCAGGTCGAAGTCGGTGCCCGTGGTGGACCGAACATCCCATCCGAGGCCGACGGCCACCTTGGTGAGGCCAGGCGCAGCCTTGCTCAGCGAGACATTTCCGCCCTTGGACAAACTGACACCCATGCGGGAATCCCTTTCAATAGTCCGTCTAGTGGTCCCAGCATGTCCGAATAGCCGGGTACGCCAACGACAGTAGTAGGTTTCCTGGAACTTGCGTAGGAACTGGGGTAACGGTCGCCCACTAGGCGATCTCCGTCCGGCTTCGGGCGGGTGTTGCTGTACACCGCATACGATCGGGGCGTGGCAGGCCGTAGGCGTGGTTGGTTCCAGTCATCGGATCCCAACGAATGGATAGAAACCGCCCGGGCGCGTCTGACGGAGGCGTTCCTCGATATGGACCGGCGTCAGAGCGCGGCCGAGGCGGCGGTGCACGCCGCCGAGCAAGTGTTCCCGGAGCGCGGGCAGGGCGCGCTGTGGGAGCCGGTGCGCGCGCGGTGCTACGAGGCCGCCGGCGCCTATCTGAGCCTGACCGAGGAACTCGACACCGCCGAGCGGGACAAGACGCCCTTCCCGCAGGGCCAGGCCCGGGCCGACACGGTGACCAGGCAGTTGATCGACGCCGCCCGCGGCGTGGACGAGTTCTATCGCGGGCAGCAGGAGCAACTCGAGCGTGCCCGCACCGTGCTGGGGGCGGTGCCGCAGCTGGCCCAGCAGGTCAAGCAGACCGCCGCCCAGGTGCGCGGCGCGGCGGCGGACAGCGAGTTCGCCGGCTATCCCTCGGTGCGGGCCCGCGCGGCCGCCGTCGATGAGGCTCTCATCACATTGGAGGCGGCGGAGCTGGGCAGCGGCGGCGCCGGGCGCGGCGCGGCCTCGAAAGTGCGCGATGCCGCCAACCGGCTGGAGGCAGTTACCGCCGAATTGGCAGATGCCTTGGCGCAGGCCCCATCTCGGTCCGGTGCCGCGCGCACCGCTGTCACCTCGGTGAATACCAGGTTGTCGGCGGTCCGCAACCGCGCCGAGCGGCTGGCGCCGGCCTACTCGGCCCTGCTGCGTGAGTTCAATGCTGCAAGTTCGGCGGATCTAGCGAACAATGGGCGCGAGAGCCAGCGAGATACGGACGCTGCCGCCGTCGCCCTGGAACGGGCCCGGGCGGCAATGACCGAGAACAACCCGGAGTTAGCCCTTGAACTGACCTCTACCGCGCGGGGGAATCTCGCCGAAGCCGAACGCCGAGTCGACGCGGTCACGAAACGCCTCGCCCTGCTGCGCGAGGTTCGCGCGGATCCGCAAGACAAGGCCAAGGCCGTACGCTTCCGGCTGCGGGACGCGCAAATGCTCGCGGTCGATCGCGAGCTCGTCGTCGAATGGGGATCTGTGCTCGACGCACAGGTGGATCGGATCGACCGAATAACCGAAACACTGTCGGGACGGCACCCCGACTACTGGGCCTACGTGACGGAACTCGATGCCGTTTCGGAATTCATAGCCGGGGTAGTGGATCGAATGAGAAAACAAGCAGGACCACGCCGCTAGCGAGAACGCTGGCGGGGGCGCTCGAAAGGGTCAGAGAATTGAAGTTGGGGATGGGCCACCGATGACGTCGGGCATCGCCGTCCAGCAGGAAGTATCCCTGCGGAAGCGTTTGCCGCTGCGCCACTTTCGGCAGTTGCACGGACCGGATGTCCGACATCTTTTCCATCGGCCGCCGGAACCGTTCGGGGGCAGTACAGAACGTGAATTACTCGCAATCGCTTTGGGGGCAACACTTTACGCGCCCGCGACCCGCGCGGATCTGGCCGAGACCATTCGGAAGCGGGCCGCGCGCGGCGTCTGCTCGATGGTGATCGATCTGGAGGACGCGGTCGCCGACCACGAGGTGGAACTGGCCAAGCGCCAGGCCGTCGCGGCCTTGGACCTGCTGGCCGAGAGCCTGGAGCCGAATCCGCTGGTGTTCGTGCGGGTGCGCGACCCCGACACCGTCAACGAGCTCGTCGATCAGCTGGGAGCGGGCGCCGCGGTACTGACCGGGTTCGTCTTCCCCAAGTTCGACAGTTCGACCGGCGCGAAATATCTCGACGCGCTGGAGGAGGCCGCCGAGCGGTTGCACCGCCCGGTCTACGGGATGCCGGTGCTGGAGTCGAAAGCCTTGGTGCACAGGCAGACTCGGGATCAGGAGCTGACCGAGATCGCGGCGCTGCTGGCCGAGCACCGGGAGCGGGTGCTGGCGGTGCGGGTCGGGGCCACCGACATGTGCTCGACCTTCGGCATCCGCCGCGACCGTGACCTCACCATCTACGACGTGCGCGTGGTCGCCGACGTGATCGCCGACATCGTGAACTACCTGGGCCGCGCCGACGGCACCGGCTTCGTCATCACCGGTCCGGTGTGGGAGTACTTCGCCGACCACGAGCGCATGTTCCGGCCGCTGCTGCGCACCGCGCCGTTCGAGGAGTCCGACGCGGTGCCGTTCCGGCAGTACCTGGTCAGCCGGGATCTCGACGGCCTGCTGCGCGAGATCACGCTGGATCGGGCCAATGGGATCCAGGGCAAGACCGTCATCCATCCCTCGCACGTCGCGGCGGTGCACGCGCTGTCGGTGGTGACGCACGAGGAGTACTCCGACGCACTCGACATCCTGCAGGTCGAGGTCGGCGGGGTCGCGGCCTCGGAGTACCGCAACAAGATGAACGAGATGCGCCCGCATCGCAGTTGGGCCCGGCAGACGCTGCTGCGCGCCCGGGTGTTCGGAGTGGCCAACAAGGGAGTGTCGTTCGTGGATCTGCTCACGGCGTTGGTGAAGGTATGACCAGCGACTTCGCCGGAGATGTGCTGCCGACTCGCACAGACATTCCTTGGGCGACAAGGGAACTCGGGATCGAACTGCACCATGTGCGGGCCCACACCGCCGAGTTGTCGATCGCGGAGCTGATCAAGCCCGGCTTGCGGCGCAACCCGAAGCGGGCGCACCTGCTGGTGTCGACCGTGCTCGGTAAGCATCTGCCGACCGATCCGCGCGTCGTGCTCGATGCCGGTGACCGCCTGGGTGACCTGGTCCGGGCCGCGGTGGGGGAGCAGGACGTGGTGGTGCTCGGTTTCGCCGAGACCGCGACCGGGCTCGGGCATATCGTGGCCGCGCGCCTGGGCGCCGGCTGCTACCTGCACTCGACCCGGCGCGAGGTAGCCGAGGCCGAGACGCTGACCGGTTTCGAGGAGGGCCACTCACACGCCACCTCGCACCTGCTGCAACCGATGCCCGCCGAGGTTTTCCTCAACGACCTGCCGCTGGTGCTGGTGGACGATGAGATCTCCACCGGCGCAACGGCTATCGATGCGCTGCGAGCGCTGCACGCGTTCGCGCCGCGGGCGCACTATGTGCTGGCCTCGCTGGTGGACATGCGTACCGAGGCCGACTGCACGGCATTCGAGAAGGCCGCGGCCGAGCTCGGCGCCCGGATCGACACCGTCTGCCTGGCCGCGGGCCGGACCATGCTGCCCGAGGGCCTGATCGCCGCCGTGACCGCACTGCCCGAACCTGAGCTGAATCCCGTTGCCGCGCAGCGGGGGACCGCGACCAGACTCGAATTGCCCTGGCCGAGAGCGGTTCCCGAAGGCGGGCGACACGGCATTCTGCATTCCGACGCCGCCGCGTTCGATGCGGCGATCGATGCGGCCACCGCGGCGCTACGTGCGCAGTTGGACGCGGTGGCGCCCGGCCGTCCCGCGATCGTGCTCGGGCACGAAGAACTGATGTATCTGCCGTTGCGACTGGCCTCGGCGCTGGCCGAATCCGGTGTGCCGACCCGCTTCCAGACCACCACTCGCTCGCCCGCCTACGTGCTCGACGAGCCCGGTTACCCACTGCGCTGCGGATTCCGTTTCACCGCACCGGAACCCGATGCCGAAGCAGCGCGCTACCTGTACAACGCGCGGTGGAGCGAGGAATTCGACACCGAACTCCAGGCGCTGACCGGATGGTCGGGCGCGGAATCGGTGAGCGCCGACGCGGTGCTGGTCCTGGTGGTCGACCAGCCCGCCGACACGGCCGAACTCGGGGCGGACGGGGGAGTGATCGACGTTCTCACCGCGTCCGGGGCCGACGTTGTCGTTGCTGTCCTGCCCGCCGCAGACCCTCGCGAGTTGCGTGCCGAGCGAACACGGACGCCCCGGTCCGGGTCGCCGGAAGGCGCGGTCACGGCCGCCGGAACGCTGCCGCCGCCGCTGCACGGTCCGGAGTTCGGGTCCTACTCGGCCGACGACGTGTCGTGGCTGCTCAAAGACCTGTCCGAGGTCGACCTGGAAGCCGACGTCGCGGACCGCGAGCAGCGCATCCAGGCCGGTGACGCGCATTACGCGGAGTCGCTGCCGATCGAATTCCAGCCTGACGCCGCCTATCGCGAACTGTTCGACACGGTGCTCGCGGAGAGCGCCGAACGGCTCGCGCTCGCCGTCGCCACGGTCACCGAACTCGTCGTCGCCGAGCGCGGCGAGGACATCGTGCTGGTCTCGCTGGCACGGGCGGGCACGCCGATCGGCATCCTGATGAAGCGCTGGCTGAAGTCCGGGCGCGGCCCGGGCCTGCCGAGCCTGGATGTGCCGCACTACGCGGTGTCGATCGTGCGGGATCGCGGCATCGACGCGGTGGCGCTGGACTATCTGGCCCGGCACCACGATCCGGCCTCGATCGTGTTCGTCGACGGCTGGACCGGCAAGGGCGCGATCACCCACGAGCTGAACGACGCGCTGGCGGCCTATCACGCCGCCGGCGGCGCGCGCTTCAACGGCGAACTGGCCGTGCTCGCCGATCCGGGCCACTGCGTGCGCACCTACGGCACCCGCGACGACTTCCTGATCGCCTCGGCCTGCCTGAATTCGACGGTGTCCGGACTGATTTCGCGCACCGTGCTGAACGACACCCTGATCGGGCCCGGTGATTTCCACGGCGCCAAGTTCTACCGCGAACTGGCGGGCGAGGACGTGTCCGGCCGGTTGCTCGACACCGTCGGCGCGGCCTTCGCCGCCGTCGGTGCCCGGGTGGCGGAGTCGCTGGCCGCGGTCCGGGCCGGTGATCGCACACCGACCTGGTCGGGCTGGGCCTCGGTGGAGAAGGTGCGGGCCGAATACGGCATCGCCAGTGTGAATTTCGTGAAGCCCGGCGTCGGCGAGACGACCCGGGTGCTGTTGCGGCGGGTGCCCTGGCGGGTGCTGGTGCGCGCGGCCGACGCACCCGAGCACGCGCATCTGCGCCTGCTGGCCGCGGCTCGCGGCGTACCGGTGGAAGTCGTTCCCGACCTGGCCTATTCGTGCATGGGATTGATCAAGGAAGTGCGCAAGTAATGCTATTCGGCAGACCCCGAAGACAGACCCTGGTCGCTACCGACCTGGACCGCACGATGATCTACTCTCGCAATGCCATGAGCGGTGGCGACGAGGTGCCGACCGTGTGCGTGGAACACCTCGAGGGCGCGCCGCTGTCGTTCATGACCACGGCCGCCGCGCTGCGGATGCAGACGCTCACCGAACCCGCGGCGGTGGTGCCGACCACCACGCGGACCATCAAGCAGTTCAATCGCATCCAATTGCCGGGCGCGCCTTGGCGGTACGCCATCACCAGCAACGGCGGCAATATCCTCGTCGACGGCGTGCCGGATATGAGCTGGCGTATCGACCTCGACGCCAAGGTGCGCGCGGGCGGTGCGACGCTGTCGGAGGTGAGCGCCGAATTGCGTTCCCGCATCGACGATTCCTGGGTCACCAAGTTCCGGATCGCGGATCACCTGTTCGCCTATCTGGTGGTCAAACCCAAGGCGGTGCCCGACGGTTTCCTCGCCGAGTGGGATGCCTGGTGCCGGACTCGCGGCTGGTCGGCCTCGCAGCAGGGACGCAAGATCTACACCATGCCGCTGGCGGTGTGTAAGAGCATCGCGGTGGCCGAGGTGCGCCGCCGGCTCACCGAATCGGGCGAACTCGTCACGGGCGCCAGGACTTTGGCCGCCGGCGACGGGGCGCTGGATGCCGAGATGCTGCGCGCCGCCGACTCGGCCATCCGGCCGCGGCACGGCGAACTGGAGCAGCTGAACTGGACCAGTCCCAACCTCACCATCACCCAGGCCTCCGGGATCATGGCGGGCGAGGAGATCATCGACTGGCTGCTCCGGGCGTCCCCGGCACACGAGGACTGAGCCCGGCCCGCCGTCCCGGGCCCGACAGATTCACCGGGACGACGGAAGCCGCGACTACTACTTCTGGCCGAGGGCCGCACTGCCGGACTCGATCAGGTCCTGCAGCGGGTTGCCGGCGGCGCCGACCTGAACCTGCTTGTTCAGCAGTTCGACGGGCGGGTTGTTGACGGTGCAGCTCTCGCCTTCGCCGACGTAGAGGTGAATCCGCACCTGGTGGGCGCCGGCCTTGATGTCCGCCAGCACGGCCGAGGGCTTGTCCGGCGTCAGGATGACCTGCTGCAGCCCCTCGTCCAGCAGCACGGTTCCCGACCAGCACTTGTCGTCGGTGTTGTTGATCGAGACGGTGATGTCGTCCTTACCGCCGACCGCGTCGGCGGTCTTCGCGGCCGAGGCGGTGCCGGCCAGCATGGTGACCATCGCGGCGGCGAGAACAGTGGTTCCGGTGACTATTTTGAAGGTACGCATAGTTCCTTTCCGAGGTCCCCCTTCGTTTGCGATCATAGGACGATCCGACGAGCTTGTCTGCACTGAAAAGTGTTGGTAATAGCCATGTTTCGTCTGCCGACAGCTGGGTAAAAAGATCGAGCCCCTGGTCGGCAGCGCGCGGCTGCCGGCCAGGGGCTCGACTCGGGGAACGGACTACGGGGTGCTGAACAGGCCCTTTTCCAGGGTGGGCCAGGACGACTTCAGATCGTCCTGCCAGTAGCCCCAGGAGTGCGTGCCGCTGTCGCGGTAGACGAACGTCGCGGGGATACCGAGCTGGTTCAGCCGATTGTTCATGTTCTGGTTGGACCAGTTCACGCCGGCCTCGATGATCCCGCCCAGTGCGACGGTTTTCGGGGTCTCCTCGGCGGGCTCCATCCGGAACTTGCCGCCGGGCTGGTCGTACTCACCCGGAATGCCGTTGCCGGTGGAGAAGAAAAGGTGTGTGCCGCGCAGCTTTTCGGCGTTCACCATCGGATCGTTCGCGGCCCACAGCGGGTTGTTCGACTCGCCCCACATGTTCTTGGTGTCGCCGCCGCCCCAGGTCTCCACGGTCAGCTTCACCATCTGCTGGCCGATCGGATCGCTGACCTGCGCGATACCGCTGTAGGTGGCGACGCTGCGGAACAGGCCCGGCTTCTGGATCGCGAAGTTCAGCACCGAGGTGCCGGTCATCGACAGCGCGGCGACGGCGTTCACGCCGTTGGCGCCGAGCGCGGCGTCGACCAGCGCGGGCATCTCCTCGGTGACGAAGGTCTGCCACTTGTTCACCCCGAGCACCGGGTCGGCCGCGATCCAGTCGGTGTAGAAACTCCACGCGCCGCCGACGACCTGCACCACGTTGATGTTCTTGGTGCCCAGGAACTCCAGCGCGTCGGTGTTGCGCTTCCAGGAGGCGTCGTCCATGCCGCCGCCGGCGCCGTTGAACAGGTACAGCGTCGGGCGCGGCACCGAGGTGTCGGCGGGGCGCAGCACGTCCACCGAGATGTTCTTGTTCATCGCCGACGACCAGATCTGCATGCGCACATTGCGCTCGTCCTTGGTGGCGATCTTGTCGACATAGGAGCCGTTGGCCGACTTGATCGCCGGCTTGATCACGCCGGGATTGGTGAGCACGGGTTCCGCCGTCGCCGGCGCCACGCCTACCCCGAGCGCGACCGCGCCCAGTAGCGCCGCCAGCGCAATTCGCTTACCCCGGTGGTGCGACATCCACGCCCCTCAATTCTCTGTACTGCCGATAGAACTCTGGTCCGATGATCAGATCGCTCTCACCTTAGCCCCGTAACCCATGGATCCCACCCACCGGAATTCGGGGCAGCGGCGGCTCAGCGACCGTCGCGCAGCGACACCAGACCGCCGAGCGTGCCCAGGTAGGCCGTGCCGTCGGGGCCGAGCGCGATGCCCGCGTAATTGTTGTTGAAGCCGACGCCGCTGCCGGACAGGCGCTTCCAGACCAGTTCGCCGGTCTCGAAGTCCAGGGTGGTCCAGTACCAGGGATCGGTGGCGTCGGTGCCCTTGGTGTAGGTGTAGATCAGCCCGTTGGCCAGCGACAGCTTCGGGACCACGCTCGGTGCGGCCTCGGTGCTGTTGGTCCACACCAGATGACAGCCGTTGCCGTCGTCGTCGAGATCGACGCGGGCGAAACCGGGCGTGGTGGTCTGCCCGAGCATGGTGGCATCGGGGCCGGTGTAGCCGTAGTTGTTCTCCACGATCAGCGAGCGGCCCGCGCCGATCAGCGAATTCTCGGTGCTGCTCGCGCCTTCGGTGAAGACCGGCACCCGGCAGACCTCGCGCTCGGCCGTCGTGGCCGCGGTGCGGTAGACGACGACGTGCATCGGATCGGAGTTGTCGGTGATGGCGACGTAGCCGCCGGGCAGCACGGTGGGGGTGGTGCCGGTGCCGTCGTCGACCTGGCCGGATTTGTGCTGGCCGCTGTTGGCGTAGGTGACCCGCCAGGTGATCGCCGGGGTCTTGCCGGGGCCCGCGTCGAAACGCAGCAGCTCCCGGTTGGTGGCGATGTAGACCTCACCGGCGGCGCCGACCGCGAACGAGTTCTGGATCTGGCCCACGGCGCCGTTGCCGAGCCGGATCACCTGCGTCGCACCGCTTTCCAGATCCAGCGTGCCGACGACGCCGTTGGCCTTGGCGACGAACCAGAGCAGGCCGTTGGCATCGGGCAGCGCGGAGTTCAGGGTCTCGCCGGGACGCAGCACGGTGGACAGGTCGTAGTCGCGCACCAGGGTGAAACCGTTGGCGGCGGGGTTCTCGGCGAGGACGAGCACGTGGCCGTTCGCCGTGCCGACCACGGCGCGGTCCTGGTTGTCGACGTAGAAGTAGGCGCCGCCGCCGAAGTTGGTGAAGAAGCCCGGCTTCAGCGCGTCGGCGGGATTGCGGCCGGGCAGCGGGTACTTGCCCAGCACGTGCAAGGACTGCGGGTCGATCAGATAGAGCCCGGGCTGGGCGCCGATGCAGGTGGCGATGATGCGCCCGGCGCGGTCGAAGGCGACCGATCCGCATTCGCCGGCCAGGAACAGCGAGTTCACCCGGGTCCCGACGCCGAGTGGCCCGGAGCGGGTGTAGGTGTCGCTCATCCAGCCGTCGTTGTGCAGCCCGGAGTTGCCGTTCAGGGCCAGGAACGGGTGCTGCGGGAGCGCCGGAATGCCGGTGACCGGAGCGGCCTGGGCAGCGGACCCGACGAACTCCGGGGTGTCCAGCGGCGGCGCCGAGGGGATCGGTCCCGCGCCCGCGCTCGCCGGAACAAGGGCGCAGGCGGCGAGGGCGGCGGCGACGGCCGCCGCCCGGCGCAGAATGATCTTGCGTGACACAGGCCACACGCTAACAGCCGACATGGGCAGTTGACCAAAAGTCTCGGAAACTGAGACCCGCTGGTTAGTACTGCTGCTGCCCCTGCAGCTGCTGCATGATCGTCGCCTGCAAGCGCTGCAACCCGCTGGGGCCGATGCCGCTCTGCAACTGGCCCTCGATGGTGCGCACGAGCATCGCGTCGTTCAGCACCTTCTCGCTGGATTGGATCAGCACGGTGCCGGCGCCGGTGAAATCGAACTGGCGCTCCTCGCCGGAGGTCGCGCCCATCCGGGCCGCACCCGCCGCCAGGAAGCTGGTGATCCAGCGCTGGTCGTAATGGTGACTCGGGGACGGGCAATCCGCCCAGCCCACCAGCGATTCCGGGTCGACCCGCAGCGGCGGTTCGGCGAACATCACCGGACCGTTGGAGGAGGCGAGGAACTTCCCGGTGCCGATCAGGGTCAGAAAGCCCGGCACGATGGACTGGTTCAGCGACAGCCCCGGCTCGAAGGCCAGCAGATTGGCGGCCCGGACGGTGAGGTTGCCGTCCTCGAGGTCATAGGAATTGATGTTGTAGCCGCGGTCACCGATGATCAGCTTCCCGTGCCCCTCGGCGACCACGTAGTCGCCGGTGAACAGCGGCGCCGAGAACTGCTGCGACACCATGTGCATCAGCCCGCCCTGCAGGCCGTGGGTGAGCATCTGGAACTGGATCTGCCCGTAGTAGGCGATCATCGCGCCCTTGCGCGTGAACCACGGCTTGTTCAGGTCGATGCAGTAGGCGTAGTCGTTTCCCGGGATGTTGTCGCTCTCACCGAGATTCATGGGATTGAAGATTTGCGCCATGGTCTACAACTTCTCTTCGGAGGCCTGCACGTACACGACACCTTGTCCGACACAATGCAATTGCATCGCTTCACCGGCGCCGCGGCCGACCGCGTCGCGCCAGCTCGCCGCCGACTTCAACTCGGTCTGCACATTGCCGTAGGCGGCGATGAACGCCTGCGGGTCGACCACGACCGGATTCGGCCCGCCCACTTGCAGTTCCAGGAAACCGCCGTGCGCGAGCAGGACCGCCGCGCCCTGGCCGGCCAGCTGGGTGGTGAACATGCCCTGCCCGGTCAGCGCGCCGGTCGCGGCGCCGCGCAGCGCGCCCATCAGGCCGCCGCCACCACCGCCCCCGCCACCCGAACTCATCACCGAGACAACCGAACTCTGCAGCGCCGCGGTATTGGCCAGCAGGCGCGAGGCCTCGACCCGCAGCATCGCGCCCTGCTGCAGCTGCACCACGTGCACCTCCAGCCCGGCGAACCCGTAGTGCACCTCGCCGTTGCCCTGCGCGAGCATGGTGCGCTCGTGCTCACCGGCCATCATCCGCCCGGCCATGCGCATCATGCCGCCACCGCCGCCGCCCGGCCCGGCGCCCGGAATCTGGTGCGGCGCGAAGGAGACATCGCCGGTGTAGAACAGCATCGCGCCGTTGCGGGCGACCACGCCGCCCGCCATGCCGACGTTGACCTTGACGACCTTGCCGTTGACTTTCTCGAACATCGTTGCGTCCCTTTACCGTTCCGCCGGCTGGATCAAAACCACGCCCTGGCCGTCCCAGCGGATCTGGAACGCCTCGCCAGCGTCCTGACCGACGACGGTGCGCCACGACATATCGGTGATGAACGAGGACTGCACGTTGCCCCGCGCCGCGACGAACGCGTCCGGGTCCACGATCAGCGGATACTGCGGGGACACCTCGAGATGGATCAGCGGACCACCCGCCGACAGCAGCGCGACCTGGCCCTGCCCGGAGACGGTGGTGGTGAACAGGCCCTGCCCGCTCGACGCACCGCTCACCCCGGCGAACCGCACATCGGTGCGCAGATTCCCGGCGAAGGCCAGCAGCTGCTGCGACTCCACCTGCAATGTCTCGTTGTTGAGATCGACCACGGTGACGTCCTGGCCGTTGACCGCGAAGAAGACGCGCCCGTGCCCCTGGCATTCCATCAGCGACAGCTTCTCGCCGGTGGCGCGGCGCTTCATGCCGGCGAGCACGCCGTCGCCGCCGCCGAACCCGGCGGATTTGAACTGCACGTTGCCCTCATAGGCGATCATCGAGCCGGAGATCGCGCGAAGACTGGTGCCGTTGAGTTGGGCCTCGATAACCTTTTTCGATTGTTCTAACAGTTGCGCCATGGGGGGAGTTGCCTGCTGTCTCGGTCCGGGAACATGAGCCGATCGCCACATTCCAACTGCTTCGGCCGTCACCCTAACGGCCACGGACGAAGATCGTCTATCTACTCCCGCGCTGTTAACGCGCTAGCTCCGGCGAGGACCACCACGTTTCTCGTAGAGTGACTATCGAATGCACCGACAAGCGAAGGGTCTACCTTGTCCGCAACACTCGCCAAGGGCCAGAACGGTCCCCTGGCCACCAACGACGTGGTGATTTCCGTCCAGCTCCCGGCGCCCGCGGACCTGTCCGCGCTGCTGGTCACCGAGCGCGGCAAGGTCCGTACGGACGCGGACTTCGTATTCTTCAATCAGCCCAGCGGGCCCGGGGTGAACCTGCAGCCCGCGCCCGGCGGTCAGCCCGCTTCGCTTGCGGTGTCGCTGAATTCGGTGCCGCCGGAGATCGATCAGATCCGCGCGGTGATCACCCTGGACGACACGTCCAGCAATTTCGGCCGGTTCGCGCCGCCGACGGCGATCGTGTCGGATTCCGCGGGCAATCGGTTGTTCGAGTACGAGATCACCGGGTTGCAGAGCGAGTCGATCGTGATCGCGCTGGAGCTGTACCGCCGCCAGGGTTCCTGGAAGGTGCGCGCGGTCGGTCAGGGCTACGCGGGGGGTTTCGCGGCGCTGGTCACCGATCACGGCGTGACCGTCGAGGACGCCCCGGCCGCCGCACAGGCCAGCCCGCCGCCGCCTCCGCCGCCGGTCAGCCCGCCGCAGCAGCCGACGTACCCGCCGCAGCAGGGGCAGAGCGCGCCGCCGCCCGGGTCGGGGTACCCGCCGCCGCAGCAGCAGGCCGCGCCGCCGCAGCCCACCGGCGAGGTCAGCCTGAGCAAGGATCGCTCGGTCAGCCTGGTCAAGGGCCAGCGGGTCACGCTGCGCAAGGAGGGCGGCGCGGCGCTGACCTTCGTGAAGATGGGCCTGGGTTGGGATCCGGTGCAGACCCGCGGCATGTTCGGCAACCGCACCGTCGACATCGACCTGGACGCCTCGGTGATCATGTTCGCCGACGCCAACCCCGCCGATTACGCCTACTACGGCCAGCTTTCGTCCAAGGACGGCTCGGTCCGCCACCAGGGCGACAACCTCACCGGTCAGGGCGAGGGCGACGACGAGGTCATCCTGGTCGACCTCACCCGCATTCCCGCGCACGTCACCACCCTGGTGTTCGTCGTGACCTCCTACAAGGGTCACACCTTCGAGCAGGTGCAGAACGCGTTCTGCCGCCTCATCGACGGCACCAACAACGCCGAACTGGCGCGCTACACCCTGGCGGGCGGCATGGCGTTCACCGGCATGGCGATGGCCAAGGTGTACCGGGTCGGCGGCGATTGGAAGTTGCAGGCGCTCGGCGAGGGCTTCCAGGCCAAGCATCCGGGCGAGGCGATTCCGCAGCTCGGCCGGTTCCTGTCGGCGAACTAGCGCGGCACGACACAGCAGGGCAGACCACGTGATTCAGCTCAAGGCCGGTCAGAACATCCCGCTGACCGCGGATGTCATCAGGTTCAGTGCCAAAGCCTCGGCGGCACTGGATGTTTCCGCGCTCGTGGTGGCGGACAACCTGCGGGTGTTCGACACCGGCGACTTCGTCTTCTACAACCAGACCGAAGCCCCCGGGGTCGCGCTGGCGGGCGACGAGGTGACGGTCACGCTGGCACAGGTGCGGGCCGAGGCCAAGGCGGTGCTGCTGGTGGTCAGCGCCGATCCGGCGCCGCTCGGCGGCCTGGGCCCGGTGACGGTGACGCTGTCGGAGTCCGGCACGGCGGCCGCGGAGTTCGCGATCACCCCGCTGGCGGGGGAGACCGCGCTGATCTGCCTGGAGGTGTATCGCCGCGGCGAGGCGTGGAAGGTGCGCGCGGTCGGCCAGGGGTACGCGGGCGGGCTGGCGGTGCTGCTCACCGCGCACGGCGTCGAGGTGGATCACCCCGGCCCCGACGCGCACGTGCAGTCCGCGCAGGCCGCCACCCCGCACCATGACGACGAGGGCGCGATCACCGGCCCGCGCCCGGCCGCGGGGGCGCCGCTGGAGATGTCGCACGGGGTGGAACGCCTGTGGATGATCTTCGAGGATGCCGCGCGCTCGGCCGCCGCGCTGATCGCCGCGCGCGACTACGCCGACAATCGCCTGGACGAGGAGCTGTCCGCGGCCGTCTCCGATCCGGCCGCCCGCAACAGCCCCGCCGGCGCGGCCGCCCGGGAGGCGGCCCAGCAGCGCCACGACGACCTGATCGTCGTCGCGGAGGCGAACCACCGCCGCGACAGCGAACACCTGATCGGGGAACTCGCCGCCGCCGACGACCAGCTGCCGCCCGCGCTGGCCTCTTGGGAGTCGGCCGCCTGGGATCGCCCGGCCGCCAAGGCCGACGGCATCCGCCTCGGCGAGCTGTACGCGGACGAGCGTGGGCCACTGCGTATTCCGTACTGCGTGCCGGTGCCGCTGACCCGCCCGCTGTGGATCGACACCGAGTACTCCGCGGCCGTCGTCCCCGTGGTCGGCGCGCTGCTGGCGCGCTTACGCGCCGCCGACCCCACCCGGCGCACCCGGTTGGACGTGATCGACCTGTCCGGCGCGTTCACCGGCCTGGTCGCCCCGCTGCTCCCGCTGCTGAACGGCCCCGTGGTCACCGACCACAGCGAGATCTCGGCCCGCATCAAGGCACTCGCCGATCAGGCCGAACTCGCCGAAATGGCGTACGGCAGCGACAATTTCACGCCCCCGACCGAACACCGGGTGCTGCTGGCCGCGGACTTCCCGCACGGTTACCAGCCGGTGGACGCCCAGCGCATCGGCGCCCTGATGCTGCGCGGGGATCTGATCGGGTTGTCCATCATGATCGTCGGCACCGACGAGTCCGACTCCGAGGACGAGACGATCGCCGTCCTGTCCCAGGCCAGCCGGCACCTGCCGACCATCACCGACACCCCGATGTTCGATCCGTGGACCGGCAGCGCCTGGCACCTGGAACTGGATCTGCTCCCACCCGACCCGCACCGGCAGGCCCGGCTGCTGCGCGTCGACTAGCGGCCGGCCGGCTCCTTCGGCCGCGCCGGATGGTGCACGCGCACGGAATCCCAGGGGCGCAACCACTCCGGCAGCCACGGCAGCAGCGGGTCCGGCGCCCGGTCGACGACGCCGCCCACCGGGTCGTCCACGAAATCGCGGCGCACCAGATCGGCCTCGGGCCGGTAGATCTGCCAGACGATCAGCGCGCACAACCCGACCACGGCCAGATCGCGCAGCAGCACGGTGCCGGTGAACCACTCCTCCGGCAGGCCCTTACGGTCCAGGCCGAGGTAGTAGAACATGCGCGGCACCCAGACCAGGGCGTCGATCGTCATCCACGCCAGCAGGATGCGCCGATGCGGCAGCGCCAGCACCGCCAGCGGCACCAGCCACAGCGAGTACTGCGGGCTCCACACCTTGTTGGTCAGCAGGAACGCCGCGACCACCAGGAAGCACAGCTGGGCCAGCCGGGGCCGCTTGGGCGCGGTCAGCGCGAGGTAGGCGATGAGCAGGCAGGCCACCAGGAACAGCAGCAGCGATACCGTGTTCAGCACGGTCGGCGCCTGGCCGTGGGCCAGTTGCCCGTCGAATCCGCTCCAGCCGGTGAACGAGGTGATCACGTTGTAGATCGAGTCCGGGTCGGCGTGCCGGGTGGTGTTGAGGCGGAAGAACTCTCGCCAGCCGTCCCGGAACAGCAGAGCGATCGGCAGATTGACCAGCACCCAGGTGCCCATGGCCGCGCCCACCGCCACACCGGCCGCGCCGAGCGGGCGCTGGCTCAGCAGCTGGATGCGCGCGGGCGTTTCCCGGATCCAGGTCAGGGCCGCCGCGCCGCTGTCGATATCGCGCAGGCGCAGGCCGAGCCGCGCGCTGGGCACCCGGCGCAGCGGATCCACGCGCAGGCACAGCACCACGATCGGGCCGAGCAGCAATAGCGGATACAGCTTGGCCGCACCGCCCAATCCGAGCAGCACCCCCGCGAGCAGCGGACGGCGCCGGGCCCAGGCCAGCAGGCCGGTCGCCGCGAAAGCCGTGGCGAGCGCGTCGAAATTGGTGAACGCGTGCACGATCACCAAGGGGGAGCAGGCGATCAGCGCGACATCCCAGACCCGCCGGCCCGCCAGTGACGCCGAGGCCCACACCGTCACCAGCCAGGCCAGCGCCAGCCCGAGCGCGATCACGTTGAAGTAGATGACCACCTGCAGCGCGCCGGGCAGCGGCGAGGCGTCCCAGGACTTGGCGAGCTGCATCCCCAGGTACTGGTACAGCCCCGACAGCACCGGGTACTCCATGTACCGGGTCTCGACGCCGCCGTCGGGCGTCTCCTCGGTCCACCACTTCTTGTAGGGGAACGCGCCCTCGTCCAGCCGTTCGGCGCCGTAGAGCGGCACGGTGTCGGAGTAGCACATCGCGGTGTACTGCCGGCCGTTGTTCCAGTCCAGCATCGGACGCCCGTCGGGCGAGTCGACCTGCTGGATGCAGGCCGCCTTGGTACCCCAGCCGAGTGCCAGGAAGAGCACGGTCAACAGGAACAGCACGCGCAGCGGCGTCCAGAACCGGGAGCGTCCGATCAGGGCGTGATCGCCGACCGGGCCGCCCACCACGGTGGACAGCTGCGCGGCCAGCGAATCGTTGCGGCTGGGACGATCTCGTTCGTCGGCCGAGCGGGGATCCGGCGCGGGCGGGCCCGCCCAGACGTACCCCGTGCCGTTGCCGCCCACCGGGCCGAGCTCCTGCCCCCCACTGGAGGGCGGCACACTCCCGTTCGTCCGCCCATCCGCCAGTTGCTGATCCACGGCACCCGAGGTTACAGGCGTATCAGCGGACACCCGCCGAAGACCTCGGCCCGCCTACCTGTTTCGCGTGGTCGGCTGGGTATTGCCGTTACCGTTCCCACTGTTGTTGGGGCGGTTGGAGTTCGTCGTGCTCGGCTGAGCGCCGTCGCTCGGTGCGATCGGCTGCCCGGGCAGCGGGCCCGCCTCCGAGGTCTGCGGCGTCTGCGTTTCCGGCTGCTGCTGTTGCTGCTGCTGTTGCGGCTGCTCCTGCACGCCAAGACCCGGGATGGTGAAGGGCAGACCCGGGATCTGGATCTGGGTCGGCACCACCACCGGCGGCACGAACTGCTGCTGGGTGGTGGACGGCGCGGTGTAGGCCGCCGACCACTCCGGGACACCGGCCTGGCCCTTGATCGCGGCCGGCTTCGGGAAGCTCTCGTTGGTGGTGCCCGAGAGCGAACCGTCCATCGTGGCTTTCCAGATATCGGACGGGAGACCGGAGCCGTAGATCATGCCGCCCTGGTAGTTACGCAGTTTGCTGTTGTCCACGGAACCGACCCACACCGCGGTGGACAGCGACGGGGTGTAGCCCACCATCCAGGTGTCCTTGTTCTCGCCGGTGTCGCCGAGCTGGGCGGTACCGGTCTTGGACGCGGACTCCCGGCCGTTGGCCAGGTTGTGGTTGCGCGACCAGGCGGCGATCGGCTTCATCGCCGCGGTGACGTTGTCCGCCACCGCCGCCGACACGCGCTGCTCGCCGGGAACCTCACCGCGGTCGAGCAGGACCTCACCGTCGGCCGTGACGACCTTGGTGACGAAGTGCGGTGCGTGGTACATGCCCGAGGCCGCCAAGGTCGCGTACACCGAGGCCATGTCCAGCGGACGCGCCTGGTACTGGCCGAGCACGATGCCGTTGTTGGGGCCGGCGCCGTTGGGCTCGGACAGCGTCTCGCCCACGCCGGGCAGGGTTTCCGGGATGCCGAGCTTGTGGCCCATGTCCGCGATCTTCTGCGGACCGTTGCCCATGTCCAGCTGCATCCGGTAGAAGCTGGTGTTCAGCGAGCGCTTGAGCGCCTCGGCGATGGTGCAGTTGCCGCACCCCTCGCCTTCCACGTTCGTGATCTTGATGCCGTTCACGGTCAGCGGTGCGCTGTCGTACAGCTGCGACAGCGGGATGCCCTGCTCCAGATTCGCGGCCAGGCCGACCGACTTGAACGAGGAGCCGGTCTGCAGCGGGGCGTTGGCGTAGTCGTAGCCCTGGCCGTCGTTACCGCCGTAATAGGCCTTCACCGCACCGGTGCGCGGATCGATCGAAACCACGGCGGTCCGAAGCTGTTCCGGCTCGCCCTCCATCTTCTTGATGGCGGCGTCCACGGCGGCCTGCTGCATCTTCGGGTCGATCGTGGTGGTGACCTTCAGGCCCATGGTGTTGAGCTGCTGCTCGCTGATGCCCGCGGCGCCGAGCTCCTTGAGCACCTGGGTCTTCACCAGGCCCTCGGGGCCGGAATCCTGGGACTTGTCCCGGACGGTGGCCAGCGGCACCACGGCCGGGTACTCCAGGCCCTGGCGGTCGGTGCTCTTCAGATTGCCCGAGTCGACCATGCCGTTGAGCACGTAGCCCCAGCGCGTCTTGGCGCCCTCCGGGTTCTTCTCCGGATCCAGCGCGGACGGCAGCTGAATGGTGGCGGCCAGCACCGCGCCCTCGGCGACGCTGAGTTCCTGCACCGGCTTGCCGAAGTAGGCCTTGGCCGCCGCGTCGATGCCATAGGCGCCGCGACCGAAGTAGATGGTGTTCAGGTAGGCGGTGAGGATCTCGTCCTTGCTCCACTGCCGCGCCATCTTCGCCGAGATGACGAGTTCGCGCAGCTTACGGGTGTAGGAGCGTTCGTCGCCGACCATGGCGTTCTTCACGTACTGCTGGGTGATGGTCGAGCCGCCGCCCGCGCTTTCCTTGCCCATGAGGTTGTCACGGGCGGCGCGCGCGAAGCCGGAGATGGAGAAGCCGGGGTTGGTGTAGAAATCCCGGTCCTCGGCCGCGATCACCGCGTTGCGCACGTGCGGCGGGATCTGGTCGATGGTGACGTCGGTGCGGTTGCCCTCCGGCGGCACCACCTTGCTGAGCACGGTCTCGCCGTCGTTGCCGTAGATGTAGGCGACCTGGTTGTTCTTCAGGTCGCCGGGCTTGGGCACCGACACCGCGGAGTAGGCGATCAGGAACGCGGTGCTCGGCACCACGATGGCCAGCGCCAGCAGCACATACATGCTGCGGCGCACGATCTTCCAGGGGAACCGCTTGCCCTGCGCGGGACGACGCTTGCCGGGGCCCTCACCGCCGCCGTCACCGCCGCGGCCACCACGGCGCGGCGGGGGACCGCCCGGCGGACCGCCCGCGGTCACCCGGCGTTCGCCGGAGGTCGGGCCGTTCGGGCGGGCATTGCGGCCGGTGCGCTCGGCGCCGGGACGGTCACCGCGGCCGGGACGTTCGGCGCCCGGGCGGTCGGCGCCGGGACGATCCGCGCCCGGACGCTCGGTGGCGGGACGCGGGGCGGTCACCGGACGGGAACCGGCGGCCGCGCGGCCACCGGCCTCGGGACGCCGATTGCGCTCGGCCACAGCCTCACTGAGCGAGCCGGGACGACCCGGCTGCTGAATCTTCTGCGTGGCCTGCGGATTGGGCGCGCCCTGCGGCGGACGGCCCTGGGGCGGCCGGCCTTGCGGCGGACGACCCTGCGGCGGCGGACCCTGCCGCGGCGGCTGTGGCCCGCGGGGGCCACCACCCTGGGGACCCTGCGGCTGCCGTGCGCCCGGCGGGGGCAGCGGACGGAAACCGGGCGGGGGCGGCGGCTGGCGACGCTCCGGCGAGTTCGGACCCGGGTGCGAACCGCGCGGTGGACGCCCGCCGTGCGGATCATCGCCGTAGGGGGAAGTCTCGTAAGGCGAATTCACTGACAAGATCTCCATAACTCGTATCGGGCATATGCGGGGCCTGTAGGTGTGGCAGTCGGCGTTGCCGACGCCCGCTTTCGGTTAGTTCATTCGGCGGCAGTACGCCGGTTCGCGCGGCGCCTGGTCGGAGCGGGCGCCGTGCCGAGCACATAGGACTGCACCAGATGATTCCAGCTGCAGGTCCGGCATACCTCGACGACATGAACCGAGAATTCCGCACGCGTCTCGGCGAGACGCGCCAGCTCCTCGGGGGTACGAGCGGACCCGGCTGCCGGCCCGAGCTCGTCGCCGTAGACCCAGGATACGAGTGTCAGCTGCTCTTTCCGGCAGATGGGACACGTAACCTCGCTCCCCCGGCCGTGGAATTTGGCCGCACGCAGGAGGTAGGGATTTGCATCACATACCTCGGCGACACCGACCCGCCCCGCGTACACGTCGGCCAGCAGTGACCGGCGCCGGAGCGCGTAGTCGACCACCTGCCGCTGAATAAGCACGGACCCCAGAGTACTGGTGATGACCGAGTGCTGCCCTGGCCAGAGTGGGACGTACCCTCGACGTGCGCTCAACTATATCGGCGCGATATAGTTGGCAATCGCATCTGCCGGTTAGGTCTGTACACACGTCAGGGGGTGAAGCCCGATGCTCGAGCTGGCAATTCTCGGGCTGCTCCTCGAAGCGCCCATGCACGGCTACGAGTTGCGCAAGCGGCTCACGGGTCTGCTCGGGCCGTTTCGGGCCTTCTCCTATGGGTCGCTCTATCCGACGCTGCGGCGCATGCAGGCCGACGGATTGATCGACGAGGAGAACGTCGCGGGCGTCACCATGCGCCGGGCGCGACGGGTCTATCAACTGACACCGCACGGGCGGGAACGGTTCACCGAACTGCTCGCCGACACCGGCCCGCAGAACTACACCGATGACGGTTTCGGCGTGCACCTCGCCTTCTTCAACCGCACGCCCGCCGAGGCGCGGATGCGCATCCTCGAGGGCAGGCGCAGGCAGGTCGAGGAACGCCGGGAGAGTTTGCGGGAGGCGATCAAGAAGGCCAGTGGGTCGCTGGATCGCTACACCCGCCAGCTCCACCAGCTCGGTCTGGAATCAAGCGAGCGTGAAGTGCGCTGGCTCAACGAGTTGATTGCGGCGGAGCAATCGACGAACGCGGCACCAAAGAAAGAGGGAAACATCGGCCATGACTGAAACCACAAAGGCTGGTAGCGCCACGGAAGTACGCGTGGCCATCGTTGGCGTCGGCAACTGCGCCTCCTCCCTGGTCCAGGGCGTGCAGCACTACAAGGACGCGGACGAGAACACGACCGTTCCGGGTCTGATGCACGTCAAGTTCGGCAAGTACCACGTGCGCGACGTGAAGTTCGTCGCCGCGTTCGACGTGGACGCCAAGAAGGTCGGCTTCGACCTGGCCGACGCGATCTTCGCCAGCGAGAACAACACCATCAAGATCGCCGACGTGCCGCCGTCGGGCCTGACCGTGCAGCGTGGTCCGACGCTGGACGGCATCGGCAAGTACTACGCCGAGACCATCGAGCTGTCCGAGGCCGAGCCGGTCGACGTCGTCCAGGTGCTCAAGGACGCCCAGGTCGACGTGCTCGTCTCCTACCTGCCGGTGGGCTCGGAGCAGGCCGACAAGTTCTACGCGCAGTGCGCCCTGGACGCGGGCGTCGCCTTCGTCAACGCGCTGCCGGTCTTCATCGCCTCGGATCCGGTCTGGGCGCAGAAGTTCGTCGACGCCGGCGTGCCGATCGTCGGTGACGACATCAAGTCGCAGGTCGGCGCCACCATCACGCACCGCGTGATGGCCAAGCTGTTCGAGGATCGCGGCGTCGTGCTGGACCGCACCTACCAGCTCAATGTCGGCGGCAACATGGACTTCAAGAACATGCTCGAGCGCGAGCGCCTGGAGTCCAAGAAGGTCTCCAAGACCCAGGCCGTCACCTCCAACCTGGAAGGCCCGCTGGCCGGCAAGGTGCACGACCGCAACGTGCACATCGGCCCGTCGGACTACGTCGAGTGGCTCGACGACCGCAAGTGGGCCTACGTGCGCCTCGAGGGCCGTGCCTTCGGTGACGTGCCGCTGAACCTGGAGTACAAGCTCGAGGTGTGGGATTCGCCGAACTCGGCCGGCATCATCATCGACGCCGTGCGCGCCGCGAAGATCGCCAAGGACCGCGGCATCGGCGGACCGGTCATCCCGGCCTCGGCCTACCTGATGAAGTCCCCGCCCAAGCAGCTCGCCGACGATGTCGCGCGCGCACAGCTCGAGGCGTTCATCATCGACGCCGAGTAATACCTCGCACAAGCAGAACCGGCCGGAGGCGAAATGCCTTCGGCCGGTTTCGTTCTGGTCGGGTTCAGTCCAGGGAGACGTAGACCTCGACCGAGGTCGGGCCGGTGTAGCGCTCCACCTCGGCCCGGTGCGAGCGCGTGATCTTGCCTGCCGCTTCGGCTTTGGCGACCTGCGCCCACGCGGTGCGCAGCAGGTCGTAAGGCTTGTCGGAGACAACGAATTTCGCGTAGCGGCCGGTGGGGATGCGGGTCAGCACGTCGCCCTCGTCCACGTCGCCCAGGCCGCCGACCTCGTAGCCGAGCACGGCGACGGCGTGATCGTTCTGGCCGATGTAGGCCGCCACGCGCGGCACCGTCTTCTCCCGGGCCAGGTAGCGGTCCCAGGTGAAGTTCACCAGGTCCAGATCGCGTGCGGTCACCTCGCGGCCGGTCAACGGGATGGTCAGGCCCGCGACCATGCTCTCGCCCAAGGTGACAATCTCGAAGTCCACAGTTCTTACCCCTCGCCCTGGTCGTCCGCCAGCGCCACGAACACCTCGGCCGTGCGCGAATCCGGATAGTGCTCCAAGTCTCCGGTGTAGGAGCGCACGAACTTGCCTGCCGCCTCGGCGTCCCACACCGCCCGCCAGATGCTGACTATGGTGTCGCCGAGGTTGTCGCCGCTGGCGGTGAACCGGGCGAACCGGCCCGCCGGCACCCGGGCGAGCACGTCGCCGGCCTGCAGATCGTCCAGACTCTTGCAGCGGTAGCCGACGATATGGGTCAGATACGAGTTGATCTCCGGCGCGTGGTCGACGTACGCGGTCGTCGGTGGGCCGGGCAGTTCGCGCGTCATGGTGCGTTTCCACGCTTCTTCCACCTTGACGCGGCGCGGCCCTTCGACCGCGAGCGCCGGGCTGCGCAGTACAGTGCCCGCCACCAGCGTCTCGGGACGGTCAACGACATTGAAATCCACCGGCGTTGCCCCTATGTCTAGTCTGTTTCGCTTGGCGGCGCTCCGGGAGCCTCGTGCTCCCGGGCCTTCCTGGCTCGTCGTTCGCGCCGCTGTTCGTCGCTCGAGCGCTATCCTTCCGCATCCTCGCCTCGGCGTCAGTGCCGACCCGGATCCGGATTCGCAGTTTTCACCCAGGCTTCGCTCTCACTCTGGCAAACGATGCTGCCACGTCATGTGTTCCTGTGGGGCGTGGTAGGTCACAAGATCGACAAGACTGGCTGTGAAACGGCTGTCACCTGGGCACCGGGAAGCTGAAACCGGGGAAAATCTCCACCTCGCCCGGGCCGGGGCCGGGCGGGAAGACGATCGCCGGCTCCCGCTCCGGCTGCGGGGCCTGGTTCTGCGGGTTGAGAATGTCGTAAGGACCCCCGGACGGAGTACCCGGAATCAGGCCCTGACTGGCGGCCGGAGCGGCCGGTTCCGGCAGCGGTTCCACCGGTGTGCCCGACAGTGTGCCGTCCATCACCTGCTTCCAGATATCGGCCGGCAGGCCCGAGCCGTAGATGTCGGCGCCGCGCGCGGTGCGGATCGGCTGGGACTGCTCGCTGCCGACCCAGACCGCGGTGGACAGCGAGGGCGTGAAGCCGATCATCCACGCGTCCTTGTTCCAATCGCTCTCGCCGAGCTGGGTGGTGCCGGTCTTGGCGCCGGTCGGGCGGCCCTCGGCCAGGGCGTGGCCGTTGGAGTAGGCCGCGATGGGCGCCATGGCCGCGACGGTGTTCTCGGCGATGTGGCGCGGGATGCGCTGCTCGCCGTCCGGGAGTTGCTGTCCGACCCGGGTTTCGGGCGCGCCGCGGTCGAGCAGCACGCGGCCGTCGCCGGTCACCACGCGCTGCACGAAGTACGGCTGGTGGTAGACACCGGAATTGGCGATGGTGGCGTAGGCCGAGGCCATGTCGATCGGCCGGACCAGGTACTGGCCCAGCACGATGCCGTTGAGCGGGCGGCCGCCGTCCTCGGTGAGCGTCTTGCCCGCGACGCCGGGGATCTCTTCCGGAATGCCGGCCTGATGCGCGGCGTCGGCGATCGCGCCGGGGCCGTTGAACATGGTCATGGTCAGCCGGTAGAAGGTGGTGTTCAGCGAGCGCTTGAGCGCCTCGGCGATGCTGCACTTGCCGCAGCTCTCGCCGTCCACATTGCTGATCTTGGTGCCGCGGTCGGTCACCGGGGAGCTGTCCATCACCCGGTGCAGCGGAATGCTCTGCTGCTGGGCGGCGATCGCCGCGAAAACCTTGAACGCCGAACCGGTTTGCAGCGGCGCCTGGGCGAAGTCGTAGCCGATGCCGTCGGTGCCGCCGTAGTAGGCGCGCACCGCGCCCGAGCGCGGATCGATCGACACCACCGCGCCGCGCAGCTCGGGCGGCTGCGGGCCGAGCCGATCGGTGATCGCGCCCAGCGCGGCCTGCTGTGCCCGCGCGTCGATGGTGGTGGTGATCTGCAGGGCGCCGGTGTTCAGATCGCTTTCGCTGATGCCCGAGGCGCGCAGCTCGCGCAGCACCTGGGTGCGGATCAGGCCCTCCGGGCCGCGGGCCTCGTTCGCCAGCGGCATCTCGGTGATCGGGAGGATGTCGGGGAAGCGGGTGACGCCGTGATCGCCGGGCGCCAGCACGCCCATCTCGACCATGCCGTCGAGCACGTACTGCCAGCGCGCTTTCAGGTCCGGCAGATGGGTTTCCGGATCCAGCAGCGAGGGGGTGCGCAGCACCGCGGCCAGCACCGCGCCCTCGGCGCGCGAGAGGTGTATCGGATCCTTGCCGAAGTAGGCGCGGGACGCGGCGGCGATGCCGTAGGCGCCACGGCCGTAGTAGACGGTGTTGAGGTAGGCGGAGAGGATGTCGTCCTTGCTCCACTGCCGCGACATCTTCGCGGCGATGATCAGCTCGCGCATCTTGCGGCTCACGGTGCGTTCGGAACCGAGGAAGGCGTTCTTCACGTACTGCTGGGTGATGGTGGAACCGCCGCCGGCGTTCTCCCGGCCGAGCAGGTTGTCGCGGCTGGCGCGCAGGAAGCCGGAGGTGGAGTAGCCGGCGTTGGTGTAGAAGGTGCGGTCCTCGGCCGCGAGCACGGCGTCGCGCACGTGCTGGGGTACCTCGGAGAGCGGGACCGGGGTCCGGTTGCCGTCCGGCGGAACCACTTTGGAGATGACGGTGGTGCTGTCGGCGGCCAGGATGGTGGCGATCTGATTGGTCTGCACGGCGGCCGGATCGGGGATCTCGGCGCCCCAGTAGGCCAGACCCGAGAGCAGGGCGGGCACGCCGACGAAGAGGATGAACAGCGCGAGCACGAGTCTGCGGGCACGTTCGGCGCGACTGCGCCGGGGCCGATCGGGATTCGGGGCGGGGCGTTCGCGAGCGGCCGGGCGGGGCCTGGGCCGGGGCGGGCGCGTGGGCTGCACCGCCGGCGTGGCCGGCAGCGTCGGCTCATCCCAGCCGGCGAGTGAGGCATAGGACGACGGCGGCGCTTTCTTCTGCCCTCTTCGCTTGCCGAAAACCGAACGCACGATCATCTCCTCCCGGAGCGTCGGTCGAACTCACCTGTGCCGAAACAGCCATCGGTAAAGCACACCTGACGCTTCGAGACTATCGCGCCCGGGATGTGCCGGGATGCTATCGCACCCCGACACGAGGGCCCTAACTCTTCACGCCGCCCGCGGTCAGGCCGGAGATGATGCGACGCTGGAAGATCAGCACCATGATCACCAGCGGAATGGTGACGATGGTGCCCGCGGCCATGATCGCCGCGTACGGCGGAACCAGCGGGTTGTTGCCGGAGAACCGCGCGATCGCGACCGTGACCGGCTCGGTGGTGCCGCTGGAGAGCAGGCGCGCCAGCAGATACTCGTTGACCGCGGCGATGAACGCCAGGATCGCGGTGGTGAACACCGCGGGCGCCGCCAGCGGCAGCATGACGAGGCGGAAGGCCTGCATCTTGCTGGCGCCGTCGATGCGCGCGGCCTCCTCGAGCTCCCAGGGCAGTTCGGTGAAGAACGAGGCCAGGATGTACACCGTCATCGGCAGCACGAAGGAGATGTTCGGGATGATCATCGCCTGGTATTCGCCGATCCAGCCGATATTGGTGAACAGCTGGAACAGCGGGGTCACCAGCACGACCACCGGGAACATCGAGGCCGACAGGATCAGCCCGGACACCAGGTACTTGCCGCGGAAGGTCAGCCGGGCCAGCGCGTAGGCGGCGAAGATGCCGATGACCAGCGCGAGCACGGTGGTGACCGTGCCGATGATCAGGCTGTTGATCAGCGCCTTGCCGAAGTCGTTGCCGCGGCTGGTGTCGAAGGCGTTGCGGAAGTTCTCCATCGTCAGATGGGTCGGCCACGGCGTGTTCTCGAAGGTGTAGTCCGGATCGCGGAACGCGGTGACCGCCATCCAGTAGAACGGGCCGAGGCCCCACACCAGAATGATCAGCACGCCCAGGTACAGCCGCACCGAGGTGAGCCGCTTGGTCCACGGCACCGATTGCACGGCCGGGGTTTTCGTCGCGACCGCCATCAGCGCACCGCCCCTTCTCGCTGGGCTTCCTGAGTGCGAACGGCATTGGCGCCCAGCACCTTCACGAGCAGGAACGCGATCGCGAAGATGAGCAGGAAGGTGAGGGTGGACAGCGCCGCGGCGCTGTTGGGACCCTGCCGGAACTGGTCGACCACCAGGATCGAGGCGGTCCGGGTGCTCGGGTTGCCCTGGGTCATGATCGCGGGCAGGTCGAACATGCGCAGCGCGTCCATGGTGCGGAACAGCACCGCCACCAGCAGCGCGGGCTTGAGCAGCGGCAGCGTGATCTGGGTGAACCGCTGCCAGGCCGCCGCGCCGTCGACCTTCGCGGCCTCGTACACATCACCGGGGATCACCTGCAGACCGGCCAGCAGCAGCAACGCCATGAACGGCGTCGTCTTCCACACGTCGGCCGCGATCACCGCGAACCGCGAGAACCACGGATCGGTGGTCCACAGGATGTTCGTGCCGAACACCCGGTTCACCACGCCGTCGTACTGGAACATGTACTCCCACAGCCGCGCGGTGACCGCGGTCGGGATGGCCCAGGGGATCAGCACCGCCGCGCGCAGCAGCGCCCGGCCGGCGAAGCTCTTGCCCATGATCATCGCCATGCCGAGGCCGATGGTGGCCTCCAGCGCGACGGTGACGACGGTGAAGAACAGGGTGACGCCGATGGCCAGCCAGAACTGCGACCCGAGGTTGCCCGTCGGGCAGGCCACCGTGTCCCCGGTGGGCAGCGTGCACTGCTGCAGCAGCCAGTGCGTGTAGTTGGCGAACCCGGCATTGCCGCCCTCGACGAACATGCCGGTCGCCGGGTCCAGACCCGCGTCCTTCTGGAACGACATGTAGATCGCGCGGAACACCGGATATCCGATGACCACCGCCAGTGCGAGGAGCACCGGCGCGACGAACAGCCACGGCTTACCGCTGTCGCGGAAGTTGAAGCGTTTGGATGTAGCCGTTCCAGAAGGATCCGACACCGTTATCTCTCTCCTACGGTTGGGTCGGGTCTACTACGAGCCTGCCGACTCGATGCCCTTCTGCATTCCGACAATCGCGTCGTCCACGGACTTCTCGCCGCGCAGCGCGGCGGCGGCGTTGTCCTGGATGGCCTTGGAGACCGCCGGGTAGAACGGGGTGACCGGGCGCGGCACCGCGCTGGCGATCGAGTCCTTGAGGGCGGGCAGGTACGGCATCTTCGCGATCAGGGCCGGGTCGTCGTACATCGAGGCGCGCACCGAGGGCAGCGAGCTCGCCGCCACCAACTGCTGGGCCTCTTCGCTGATCAGGTAGCGCAGGAAGTCCACCGAGGTGGCCTTGTTCTTGGAGAACGCGCTGATCGCGGCGTTGTAGCCGCCGAGGGTGGAGGCGCCGACGCCGTTCTCACCGGGCAGCGGCGCGACGGCGAACTTGTCCTTCACCGCGGAGCCCTCCGAGCCCAGATCGCCGAAGGTGGACGGCCAGCCGCGCAGGAACATCAGCTTGCCGGACTGGAAGGCGTTGGCCGACTCGGGCTCCTTGAAGGTGATGGCTTCCTTGGGGATGTCACCGTTCTTGTAGGCGTCCACCAGCGTGGTCAGACCCTTGCGGGCCTGCGGGCTGTTCACCGTGGGGGTCTTGCCGTCGGGGCCGACGAAGGTGCCGCCGAAGCCGTTGATCACCTCGGAGGTGTTCACGGTCAGGCCCTCGTAGGTCGCGAACTGACCGGCGTAGCAGCCGATGTTCTGCGCCTTGGCGACCGGGCACTGGCTGAGCAGCTCGGTCCAGGTCTTCGGCGGGGTCGGGACCAGGTCGGTGCGGTAGAACAGCAGGCCGCCGTTGGTGTTTCGCGGCGCCGCGTAGAGCGTGTTGTTGTAGGTCGCGCTGGCCACCGGCGGCGACAGCAGCGTCGAGGTGTCGATGGTGAAGGTGTCCTTCAGCGGCTGCAGGTAGCCCTTCGCGGCGAACTCCGCGGTCCACGGCACGTCCAGGGCGACCACGTCGTAGTCGGCCGACTTGGAGCGCATGTGCTCGACCAGGTCGTCGTACTGCTGCGAGGCGTCGTTGGACTGCTCCTTGAACGTCACCTGCTCGGCGGGGTGCGCGGCGTTCCAGCGCTCGATGAGCTGCTTGACCACACCGGTGTCGGTGGTGTCCTTGCCCTCGACGTAGGTGATGGGGCCGCGGCCGGTCAGGTTCTGCCCGGTCGGGTTGGTGCCGCTGTCACTGGAACAGCCGCTGGTGAACGTCGCGGCCAGCAGCGCACACGCGGTGGCCGCCAGGGCGGCCCGCGGCACGAGCGACGAACGTAGGGCCGACACCTTCTTTATAGCCATCGCGTTCACTCCAGGTTCAGATCGTGAGCGGCGGCACAGACTGCCGCTTGCACAAGGCAAGATACATGGTGTGCGCGGAGGCCGTCCCGATTGTGCCGCTTTCGTACGCACCGGATCGCGTGGCGCGGGCCTCTTTTACGATGGCGGGCGATGACTGTGCCGAATGGAGTTCCCGACCGGATGCTGACCCGCATCGGGGGATTGCTGCGGCAGGCCGAGTCCACCGACAACGAGCACGAGGCCGAGGCCTTCCTGGCCGCGGCCCAGCGGCTGGCGACCCGCTCCGCCATCGACCTGGCGGTGGCCCGGGCTCATGTGCACGGGCGCGAGCGCAGGCCGACCCCGGTGCAGCGCGCGATTCCGATCGGCGAGGCGGGGAAGAAGGGGCTGCGCACCTATGTGCAGCTGTTCGTCGCGATCGCGCACGCCAATGACGTGCGCTGCGATGTTGCCCGTACGTCGACACAGGTCTACGCCTACGGCTTCGACTCCGATATCGATACCTGTGAAGCGCTCTATACAAGTCTGCTGATCCAGATGGTGCGGGCTTCGGATCACTACATCAAGTCGGGCGCGTACAAAACCGCGACCGTAGAGAAGGTGGTGGCCGAAAAACGTTGGGGGCGAACGGTGCAGCGGCGCGTGCAAGCGCCGGTCGCGCCGGTGACGGCGCGGCTGAACTTTCAGATGGCGTTCGCGGCCCGGGTCGGCAAGCGGCTGGCGGCGGTGAAGCAGGAGGTCGAGACCGAGGCGGTGGCGCCGTCGGAATCGGCCTCCGGTACCGCGCTGGCCCTGCGCGACAAGGAAATCGAGCTCGTCGACTTCTATCGGCAGACGTCCGAGGCGCGCGGCACCTGGCGCGGCCCGCAGGCCTCGGCCGGGCATTCCGCCGCGGCCCGGCGTGCCGGCGACCGTGCGGGCAAGGCGGCCCGGCTGGGTACCTCGCCCGAGTTGGGCGCGGCCCGTGGGCAGTTGACGCGGCGCGATCCGGGATGAGTCCTGTGGATGATTGTGTATGGATTTCCCACCGCGCGAAAACGGGCCGGGTTGTGGACAATTGACGGACCGGTCGGTGTCCGGGCAGTGCTGCCGCGGCCGGGTGGAGGGCGGGATTCGGTGCGATGAGCGTGCGTGACAGCCAGCGGGCCAAGGTCTACGACGCCGAACAGCTGGTGCGCGGAGTCTTCGATCGGGCCGATCGGTTCGGCAGCCGCACCGTCGATTTGTACGGGTCACAGATCACCCTGCCGATCGAGCGCCGTTTCGCTTCGGTGACCTCGGTACAGGCCTATGCTGACAAGGTGCTCGCGCTCAATTGGGTTCGGGCGCAATGGGATAGGGCCTCGATCCCGGTGCGGGTCCGGTCGCGTGCCGGAGCGACCGCTGCCCACTACGAGGCGGCCGACGCGGTCCTGGCGGTGCCTCTGCACACCGGCGGGACCGCGTGGGCTCTCCGGGAACTGGTGGTGCTGCACGAAATCGCCCACCACCTCGGGCCGAGTCGCGACATCGCCCCGCACGGGCCCGAATTCTGTTCCTGCTACCTGGAATTGGTCGACGGGATCATCGGGCCGGAGGCGGCGCTGCTGCTGCGTGCCACCCTGCTGAACTGTGGCGTCCGCTTCAACTAGGCGTTCAGTAGCTGCTGGACCCGCTGGAAACGGTGGTGCCACCAGGTGGTTCGTTCCGGATCGGGGTGCCGGTAGCGCAGCAGCAGATCCGGGTCGGGGACCGGTGGCGTGCGGGGGACGGTGAGGTAGCCGTCGACCGGACGCAGTGAATCGGTGACGACGTCGCCTTCGAAGAGGGCGGTCGTGCCCAGGCCGCAGGCGAAATCGAGTTCGGGGAGCGCGCCGGCCAGGGCCAGCTGGGCCGCGAGACCCACGCTGGTTTCCAGCGCGGAGGACACCACGCAGGGCAGCCCCGCCGCCTCGGCCACTCGCAGCGCGCGGCGCACACCGCCCAGCGGCGTGCATTTGAGGACCGCGATGTCGGCGGCGCCCGCCACCGCGACCCGCAGCGGATCTTCGGCGCGGCGAATGGATTCGTCCGCGGCGATCCGCACGTTCACCTTGCGGCGCACCGCCGCCAGTTCCTCGATGGTGCGGCAGGGCTGTTCGACGTACTCCAAACCGCCTGCGGCCCGATCGATCTCGACGATGTTCGCGATCGCGGTATCGACATCCCAGACCGCGTTGGCGTCCACCCGGATCGCGCCCGCGCTCCCGAGCGCGTCCCGCACCGCCTCGACCCGAGCGAGATCCTCGCCCAGCGAATCCGGATGATCGGCGACTTTCACCTTCGCGGTGCGGCACCCGGACTCCGCGACGATCCGATGCGCTCGCTCCGGATCCACCGCGGGCACAGTGCAATTGATCGGTATCCGATCCCGCACCGGCTCCGGCCACCCCACCGTGCTCTGCTCGACCGCCGTCGCCAGCCACCCGGCCGCCTCTCGATCGTCGTACTCGGGAAACGGGCAGAACTCGCCCCAGCCGAGCGGCCCGGGAATCAACATCCCTTCCCGCACGGTGATCCCGCGGAAGCGGGTCCGCATCGGAATCGCGTACACCACGGGTTCGGCCTCGGCAGTCACGTTCGCCACCCTACGACTGTCGCCGGTACCCGACGGGTCGGGTACCGGCGCGGCGCTCAGAGCCGTTCGTAGATGGTGGCGTTGGCCAGGCCGCCGGCCTCACACATGGTTTGCAGGCCGTAGCGGGCGCCGCGTTCCCGCATGGCGTGCACCAGGGTGGTGGCCAGGCGGGCGCCGGAGGCGCCGAGCGGGTGGCCCAGGGCGATGGCGCCGCCGTTGACGTTCACCCGGGACAGGTCGGCTCCGGTGTCCTTCGCCCAGGACAGAACGACAGGGGAGAAGGCCTCGTTGATCTCGACCAGGTCGATATCGGAGAGTCGCAGGCCCGCACGGTGCAGCACCTTCTGGGTGGCCGGGATGACGGCGGTGAGCATGAGCAGCGGGTCGTCGCCGGCGACGGCGAAGCTGTGCACCCGGGCCAGCGGCGTCAGGCCCAGTTCGCGGGCGCGTTCGCTGGTCATGATCAGGACCGCGGCGCTGCCGTCGCTGACCTGGCTGGCCGACGCGGCGGTGATCTGCCAGCCGATCTCCGGGAAGCGGGCGGCCATGGCCTCGTCGTAGTAGGCGGGGCGCAGCTTGCCCAGGGTTTCCAGGGTGCTGCCGACGCGGATGCCCTCGTCGGTCTCCAGGCCGTTCAACGGCGCCAGCTGGGCCGTGAATGAACCGTTCTTCGTTGCCAGCGCGGCCTTTTCGTGGCTGCCGAGGGCGAATTCGTCCAGCTGGGACCGGGTCAGGCCCCAGCGCGCGGCGATCAGTTCGGCGCTGATGCCCTGGGACACCAGGCCTTCCGGATAGCGCTCGGTGAAGCCGACGCCGGACGGGTCGCCGAAGCCGACCATGTTGGCGCCCATCGGGATTCGGCCCATCGACTCCACGCCCGCGGCGACCGCGATGTCGTAGGCTCCGGAGATGACGCCCTGGGCGGCGAAGTGGATGGCCTGCTGGCTGCTGCCGCACTGCCGGTCCACCGTGGTGGCGGGCACGGATTCGGGGTAGCCCGCCGCCAGCGCCGCGCGCCGGGCCATGTTCGAGCCCTGCTCCCCGACCTGGGTGACGATGCCGCCGATCACGTCGTCGATCAGCGCGGGATCGATACCGCTGCGGTCCACCACCGCGCGCAGGCTGTGCGCGAGCAGGTCGACCGCGTGCACGTCGTGCAGCGCGCCGTTCGGCTTGCCCTTGCCGATCGGAGTGCGTACCGCCTCGACGATCACCGCGTCTCTCATGGCCCTGTCCTTCCGAAGCTGACTCTATCTTCCAATAGCCAGATTACCCCTGGCAATAGTCGGCACAAGTCAGCGTGGCTATGATGTACGTCATGGCAGCGGTAATGGAAGGACCCTTGGCAGATCTGAGCTCGTGGCAGCCCAGCGAATGCTCGATCGCCAAAGCGCTCGACATCGTCGGCACCCGCTCGGCGGTCCTGATCCTGCGCGAGGCCTACTACGGCACCCGCCGCTTCGACGGCTTCGCCGCCCGCATCGGCGTCACCGACGCGGCGGCCGCCGCGCAACTGCGCAAACTCACCGCCGCGGGCCTCCTGGAGAAGCGCCCCTACCAGGAGGAAGGCAAGCGCACCCGGCACGAGTACGTGCTCACCGAGATGGGCCGCGGCCTGCTGCCCGCCGTGCTGGCACTGATGCAGTGGGGCGATGACTATCTGCAACCGGGCCCGGCGCCCCTGCAATTGGTCGAGGCCGGCACCGGCACTCCGGTGCGCGTCGAGATCCGCAGCGCCGCAGGCAAGGAGATCGCGCTGGAGGAATTGGGCGTGCGCGTCAACCGGGACTGGGTGGCCACGCGCACGTGAGCTTGCGCACCTGAGTAATTTCCCCGTGCCGGGATCGGTAGCGCATTGCCATGATGGGGGGCATGCCCTACCGGTATCAGGAAGTGCGACAGCCGAAAACATGGGACGCGAGCGTGAGCAAACTGCTCTTCACGGTCGCGGCGATCCTCGGCGGCGCCGCCGTGCTCTACGCCACCTTCGCGCTGGTCGTCACCTTTTTCCAGGGTGGCGTCGCGGTCACCGAAGTGCTTGCCGCGCTGGCGGTCTGCTGGGTCGTCATGGGATTGATCCTGGGCGTGCCCCGGTTCGTGGGCCGGCGCGCTCGCGAGCGCGGCGGCTCCAGCCTGGTCTGGGCGGGCGCCTCGGTTCTGCTGGTGCTGGCCTCGATCTCGATGTTCATCGCGGTGTGAACGCGAACAAGCCGTTCCGCGCCAGGCGGAACGGCTCGAGTTCGGGGACTGCTCAGTTCAGGCGGCGGCCGTCGTTGGCGAAGAAGTAGGTGTGATCGGCCGTGGTGGCCAGCTTCAGGCGGGTGCCCTTGGCCGGCGGGTTACGCCAATCCGCCCGCGCCACAATCGTTTCGCCCGCGCTGTCGTCGAGCGTGCGGCCGTAGATGTAGGCGTCGGAGCCGAGCTCCTCGACCACGTCCACCTCCATCTCGATGCCCTTGTCCAGGCCGCCGCCGATCTCCAGGTGCTCGGGGCGGATGCCGACGATCACCGAACCCTCGGCCGCGTCGACCACCGAGCGCGGCACCGGGAGCGCGTGCCCGCCCAGCGCGATCGTGCCGTTCTGCACCGGCAGCGTGAACATGTTCATGGCCGGCGAGCCCATGAAGCCGGCGACGAAGGCGTTGGCCGGGTCGCGGTACAGGTCGCGCGGGGTCGCGCACTGCTGCAGCAGGCCGTCCTTGAGCACGGCGACGCGGTCGCCCATGGTCATGGCCTCGACCTGGTCGTGGGTGACGTAGACGGTGGTGGTGCCGAGGCGGCGCTGCAACTGCGCGATCTGGGTGCGGGTCTGCACGCGCAGCTTCGCGTCCAGGTTGGACAGCGGCTCGTCCATCAGGAAGACCTGCGGGGAGCGCACGATCGCCCGGCCCATCGCCACGCGCTGGCGCTGGCCGCCGGAGAGGGCCTTGGGCTTGCGATCCAGGTAGGGCTCCAGGTCCAGCAGCTTCGCGGCCTCGAGCACCCGGCGATCCTTCTCCGCCTTGGCGACCTTGGCGAGCTTGAGCGCGAAGCCCATGTTCTCCGCCACCGACATGTGCGGGTAGAGCGCGTAGTTCTGGAACACCATCGCGATATCGCGTTCCTTGGGCTCGGCGTGCGTGACGTCGTTGTCGCCGATCAGGATGCGCCCGCCGTTGACTTCCTCCAGGCCGGCCAGCATGCGCAGCGAGGTGGATTTGCCGCAACCGGAGGGTCCGACCAGGACCAGGAATTCGCCGTCGGCGATCTCCAGGTTCAACTGGTCGACGGCCGGTTTGGTCGAGCCCGGGTAGAGCCGGGTCGCACTGTCGAAGGTCACTGTAGCCATGCCAAATCCATCCCATTCACCGGCAGGAACGTGCCGGACGATCCGAGTACAGGGTTGGCTGGACTCTACAAGGTGTCCGCGAGATCGGTAGCCTCTTCAGCATGAGCAAGCCGGTGCGTATCGGAGTCCAGCTGCAACCGCAGCATTCCCCCAAGTACGGCCTGATCCGCGACGCGGTGCTGCGCGCGGAGGATCTGGGCGTCGACATCGTCTTCAACTGGGACCACTTCTATCCGCTGTCCGGTGATCCGGACGGCGCGCACTTCGAGTGCTGGACGATGCTGGGCGCCTGGGCCGAGCAGACCGAGCGGGTGGAGATCGGCGCGCTGGTCTCCGGCGGCGGCTACCGCAATCCGGATCTGCTGGCCGATATGGCGCGCACGGTCGATCACCTCAGTGACGGCCGGTTGATCCTCGGCATCGGCGCGGGCTGGTTCGAGAAGGACTATCAGCAGTACGGCTACGAGTTCGGCACCGCCGGAAGTCGTTTGGCGCTGCTGAAGGAATCGATGGCGCGGATCGATGCCCGGCTGAAGCAGCTGAATCCGGCCCCGGTCCGGGACATCCCGATCCTCATCGGTGGCGGCGGCGAGAAGAAGACGCTGCGCCTGGTCGCCGAGTACGCCGATATCTGGCACAGCTTCGCCGACGTGGAGGTGCTGGCCCGCAAGAACACCATCCTGGCCGAGCACTGCGGTGTCGTCGGGCGGGAGCAGGCCGAGATCGAACGCTCCGTGCAGTGGCAGGGCGTGGCCGACGCGCCCGGTTTGCGCGCCGCCGGGGTCTCGCTGTTCACCGTGGCGGTGAACGGGCCCGATTACGACCTGTCCGACGTCGAGCAGGCCGTGCGCTGGCGCGACGAGGTCAATCCGGAATCGGTCGGCGGCCTGGCCTGACCCGAGCCGGGTGGCGCAACCCTCACTCGGATAACCGGGTATTCGCGGATCGCACCGATAAGGTTGTCGGTCATGGCCAGCCTGCGTGTCGTGCGGTTCCGTGCGTTGATCGCCGTGATGTTGCTCGCTGTCGGTGTCGTGGCGACGGGGTGTGCGTCCGGCAGCGACTCCACCCGGGACCTGTGTGCCCCGCCGGGGCTGGACGCCGCCTCGGCGGCGCCACAGAACCTGGCCTCCTCCGAGGCCGCCGGACCGGACCGGTACACGACCGAATCGACCCGGCCGGTGGACTCGATCGATGCCGGCAAGCTGGGGCTGATCACCCCCGGCGTGCTGAGCGTCGGCACCCTCTCGGACGCGCCGCCCAGCATCTGCGTCAACTCCGAGGGGCAGTTCACCGGGTTCGATAACCTGCTGCTGGAAGCCGTCGCGGCGAAAATTGGCCTGCGCGTGGAGTTCTCGGGCACCGAGTTCGCCGGGCTGCTGGCGCAGGTGGCGGGTAAGCGCTTCGACGTCGGCTCCTCGAACATCACCACCACCGCGGCGCGGCGCGAGCTGGTCGGGTTCACCAACGGCTACGACTTCGGCTACTTCGCGCTGGTCGTCCGCGACGGCAGCGGTATCGACACGTTCGCGGACCTGAACGCGGGCAAGCGGATCGCCGTCGTGCAGGGCACCGTGCAGGACGACTACGTGGTCAACACGCTGCGTCTGGACCCGGTGAAGTTCCCCGACTACAACACCGCCTACGCGAATCTGAAGTCCGGCCAGGTGGACGCCTGGGTGGCGCCGTCCGCGCAGGCCGATGGCGCGATCAAGCCGGGTGACGGCACCTCGGTCGTCCAAAACGCCTACAGCCTGGACAATTTCGCCGCGTGGGCGGTCGGTAAGAGCAATCAGCCGTTGATCGACGCGCTCAACAGCGGGCTGGACGCGGTGATCGCGGACGGCACCTACGCCAAGCTGTACACCGATTGGGTGCCGCGCCAGTTCCCGCCCGGCTGGAAGCCGGGCTCCAAGGCGGCGCCCGCGCCGCAGGTGCCGGACTTCGCGGCCGTCGCCGCCGAGCACGCCGGGGACAAGCCGGCCGAGCAGGTCGCGCCGAAGTCGACGCTGCAGCAGCTGCGCGAGACCTTCTTCGACTGGTCGTTGTACCGCAAGGCTTTTCCCGATCTGATCAAGACCGGTCTGCCGAATACCATTATCCTGGCCGTGGTTTCGGGAGTGCTGGGCACCATCCTCGGCATGCTGCTCGCGGTGGCGGGCATCTCCCGCACCCGCTGGCTGCGCTGGCCCGCCCGGATCTATACCGACGTGTTCCGCGGGTTGCCCGCCGTGGTCATCATCCTGCTGATCGGGCTCGGCCTGGGGCCGGTCTCCCGCAATCTCACCGGCAACAACCCGTACTGGCTCGGTGCGCTCGCGCTGGCCCTGCTCGCCTCGGCCTACATCGGCGAGATCTTCCGCTCGGGTATCCAATCGGTGGATGTCGGACAGCGGGAAGCCGCCGCGGCGGTAGGGCTCAGCTACCGGCAGGCAATGCGGCTGATCGTCATTCCGCAGGGTGTGCGCAAGGTGCTGCCCGCGTTGATGAACCAATTCATCGCGCTGATCAAGGACTCCTCGCTGATCTACTTCCTCGGCCTGCTCGCCACCCAGCGCGAACTGTTCGCCGTGGGCCGGGATCTCAACGCGCAGACCGGAAATCTCTCCCCGCTGGTGGCCGCCGGCCTGGTCTATCTGCTGTTGACGATCCCGCTGACCCACCTGGTCAACTACTTCGACCGCCGGATGCGCCAGGCGCGCCCCAAGGTCGGTCGCCCCCTCGATTCCCTGGAGACCGCCACCGTCACCGAGGGGCGCTGAAACGGGCGAAACACCCGAAAAGGCAACGCCTATCGGCGGTCCTGATCGCGATTGGTTAGCACATCCTGAGCAACGTGCATTGATGCGCACTCACTAATGTGTCGGCGGTAGCAGAACACACCGATTCACTCAGCGAGAAGAGGGAGATTCTGATGACCACCGCACACCTCGAGCACACCGCGCACGACCATGCCCACGGCCCCGACTGCGGCCACACCGCCGTCCCGCACGGCGACCACACCGACTACGCCCACGACGGCCACCTGCACCGCGCCCACGACGGCCACTATGACGAGTGCGAGCCCGGCGGCCACCAGCCCTGCGACAACCACGACCACATCCACGGCCCCGACTGCGGCCACGACTCGGTCCAGCACGGCGATCACGTCGACTACCTGCACGACGGCCACCGCCACGCCGTCCACGGGGATCACTACGACGACCACTGAGTCCTCACCCGGTCGGTTCTGGTCGTGGGTCACGACCAGAACCGCGGGCGCCGGGTAACAGCAGGGCTTGTAACCGCGCGGCGATCGCGGGGGTAGCGGCGATCGTGTCCGCCGAGTCGAAACTGTGCGGTGCGCCGGTGGAATCACTGATCAGCGCGCCGCTTTCGCGAGCGATGAGGACTCCGGCCGCGGTATCCCAGGGCTGATTGGACAGGATCACGCAGGCGTCGGTGCGCCCTTCGGCCACCCAGACCAGATCCAGGGCCGCGGAGCCGAACATCCGGACCCGTTCGACGGTGTCCGCGAGTGCGGCGGTGACCGCCAGGCGGCGTTCGTTCTTCGTTCGCGCGTCGGGCCCGACCGCGTAGTCGCCGAGGGAGACGATGGCGCTGTCGAGTGTGCGAGTAGCGCTCACCCCGATCGGACGATCGTTGACGTAGGCGCCGCGGTCGGCGGCTCCGTAGTACGCCAGGTTCAGAAAGGGCGCTTCGATCACGCCGATCAGCGGCTGCCCGCGGTGCACCAGGGCCAGCGATACCGCGCATAGTGGCAGGCCGTGGATGAAGTTGGAGGTGCCGTCGATCGGGTCCAGTGCCCACGCGTACTCCGCGTCGAGATCGGCGTCCGCCGGGGCCGATTCCTCACCGATGAAGCCGAAACCGGGGGTGCAGATCGCGAGTCGCTCCCGTAACGCGTCCTGAATCCGATGATCCAGGTCGGTGACGAAATCCCGATCTCCTTTGGCGCGTACCGTTCCGCGCTCGGCGGTGCCGAGCATCTTCGCGCCCTCCGCGACCGCCGCGCGCGCGATGGCTAGTAGTTCGTCGGTCACTGCGCGTCCACCGGATCGGCCTGGCCCCACATGGCGGCGAATACCCCGGCGAAGCTGTCGAACAAGCCGGGCCCCAATGATTTCCGGCAAACGAAGGTCGGAGATTCCACGCCCCGGCAGTTCGGCAGATAGGGCTGCACGATGCACATCTCCGCATCGACGATGGTGATATTGAAGCGCACCGGTTGATCGTAGGTTCGCAGCTCGATGCGGCCGGCCGCGTCCGGCGTCGCTCGGCGGCGAATGCGTTGCAGCGAACGAATATTCAGCTCGGTCAGGCTGGACAGGATTCCCGTCTCGTGTCCTTCCTCCACCTCGCGACTGCGCACATGGACGCCGTGTGGATTGAGGAAGAGGCAGCGGATGGCGGTTCCGGATTCGACCAGCCCGAGGATGGTCGAGTCGTGTACCTGCTGGCACAGCAGGTTCAGCGACAACCCCATCGCGTCGATGTGCCGGGTGGCCCGGAGGAACTGATTCGGCGGCATCGACTGCACGAAATCCGTGCGGGTGGGAAAGATCGCCTCGACGTCGGCCGTTCTGGACTGCCGGTCGGTACCGGCGGAAGTCGCGGCGAATTCCGTTTCCACGTATTCGCGAAAAAGATCACTGACCGACCAGTCCGGAAACATGGCCCGCAGAATCCGGCAGTGATGGGGATAGGGCAGCCCGGTCATGTCACCGGACAACCATCGATAGAACTGCGCCTTTTTCGGACCGGCGCCCACCAGCTCCGGTTCGATCTTTCGGGCCAGCTGATCGTAGTGCCGATTGAACGACGAAACGGTCTGCAGATGTCGTTGCTGCAGTAGCGCTTTGAGAACAGTCCCCATCGCCGGCTCCCATCGACTGGTGTCGCGAGAGTAGCTCGAGGAATAGACACGGAAGATACGAATTGCGCGATATGAGCCATCAGCGGCGACGCGATCGGACCGGTGCCCGGCGCAGAATCCGAGGACTATCCGCGTATCGGAGGTTCCGCACATGTTTCCCGAACACGGTCTCCCGCTGTCGGACCACAGCGTTCCGCCGGAAGGTCTCGACGCCGAAGCCGCGGGCGCGATCATGCGAACCCATATCGACTGCCCGATCACCGCCTGCCCGGTCAAGCTGTACGCCAAGACGGTGCTCGTGCGGGAGGGCCGCCTGCGCCCGGCCGAGCGGCCGAAGTTCGGGTTCTGACGAGGGCGCGGAAACGCGCTTGACGCGGCACCTGGGCGGTGCCGCGTCGGGCGCGAGAATCGTTGGGGTCAGGAGGCTTTGCGGATTCCCAGGTACTGGAGGGCGGCGAAGGCGCCGACCGTGCCCGCTTGCATTACCGCCCAGATGGAACCGGCGAGGTTCAGGTCCAGGGTGCCGGTGACCAGGGCGGCGAGGCTCAGCACGACCCAGGCGGCGTTGACGAGGACCGCGGCCCGGGCGGCGGCGGTGCTGGGGTCGGCGGGGGCGCCGATGACGGCGACGGCGATGCCGTAGAGGGTGAGGAAGATGCCGATCGGGATGCCGAGCTCGCGGTCCAGGCCGAGCAGGGATTCCAGCGGGCCCGAAAGGGCCAGGTAGGCAAGGCCGTTCACGCCGGTGATCAGGGCGTCGGCGCGCAGGGACAGGCGCAGCAGTTTCGGGCCGGGGGCCATCAGGTCGGACATCATGGTGGGGGCGGTGGTGCTCATGGCGGGGCTCTTTCTCGTAAAATCAATGGGGGGAAGGTGATTCGCCTGGGTCAGGCGGCGGCGGGGACCTTGTCCAGGAAGCCGAAGACCTGGGCGATCTTGCCGTCGGTGACGACGGCGACGTCGAAGCCGATCACCACGGCCGGGCCGTCGGCCGGGCCCAGATCCCAGGTGAAGCGGACCTGATCGTGGTGGGCGTCGACCGGGCCGCCGAGGCGGAAGGTCCAGCCGGGGAACTGCGCCTGCACCCCGGCGATGACCGCCTCCAGGCCGGCGTGGCCGGCGACGTCGACCATCGGATCGACGTAGGTCGCGTCCGTGGTGAAGACCCGGGCGACAGCGGCCTTGCGGGCCTCGGCGTCGGTGGTGTTCCAGGCTTCCAGGTACTGCGCGACGAGCTCGTTCATGATCTTCCTCCAAGGCTTTGAGCTGGTATTTCTCGGTCTGTCTTGCTGACGAGAACTACGTTATGGCGCAGGGAGGGGTCGCCGAATCAGTCGCCTATAAGTACTTTTCGACGTAGGTACTTAGGTAGGGCTGTCAGCCGAGGTCGTCCGGGACGATGCGGAGCTTGTGCGCGATGCGGGCGAGGGCCTTCTGATCGGTCGTGTCGAGGGAATCGAGGACGAGGCCGCGCACAGCGCGCAGGTGGGTGGGCGCGGCCGCGTGCACGAGGTCGAAGCCGGTATCGGTGAGTTCGGCGAGGGTGTAGCGGCCGTCGGCCGGGTCGGGCGCCCGCACGACCCAGCCGCGCTGTTCACAGCGTTTGACAACGTTGGACAGCCGGGACTGCGATCCGCTCGCGAGGAAGGCGAGCTCGCCCATGCGCAAGGTGCGCTCGGGGGCCTCGGAGAGATGGCTGAGCACGAGGTACTCGAACAGGGTGAGACCGTGTTCCTGCCGCAGTGGTGATTCCAGCTTGGCGGGTAGCAGCAGAACGAGGGAGATCAGGCCGGTCCAAGCCGCCTTCTCCTGCTCATTGAGCCATCGCAGTTCATCGTTGTGCTCATCCGCGCTGCTCATGGACCTTTCCACCCTCCTGTGAAGTCTGCGATCACTTTACGCTTGAAATAAATGCTGGACGCCATGAGTTCACGTATGAAGTCATGCAGTCGAAGACAGGAAGAGGGAACATCATGAGCACCATCAGCTTCGGCGTCACTCCGGGCTTCGGGGAGAAGCTGCACGAGGCCTACGGCTACAGCGGGGCCGTTCGTGTCGGGGACCGGGTCGAGACCTCCGGCCAGGGCGGGGTCGATGACGATCTGGTCATCCCGGACTCGTTGGAGGAGGAGATCATTCGGGCCTTCGACAATGTGGAGCGCACGCTCGCCACGGTGGGAGCGACCTGGAAGGACGTCATCCACGTCAACTCGTATCACAAGGTCGCACCGGGGGACGACGCCATCGGCGACGACCACAACTCGGTCATGGCCGAGCAGTTCCGCCGTCGACTGGGCGGCCGGGCGCCGATCTGGACCGAGACCGGCGTCACGGTGCTCGGGCTCGCCGCCATGCGCGTGGAGATCCGGGTTACCGCCATCGTCGGCTCCGGGAGCTGAGCCGGCGGGTATTAGGTGCTGATGGTGGCGAGAGCGCTCCAGAGGATCGGGGAGTGTTCGATGCCACCGTCGGTGCGCCAGGAATGCAGGCGATCGCGTTGCCAATCGACGAGAGTGGCAACGGGTTCCGCGGAATCGTGTGCCTCGTCCACGGCGCAGATGGTGTCCAGTAGTGGGCGCGCGCTGGTGCCCGCGAAACGCTGGAAGGCGAGATCGGTCGGTAGAGGCCAGCGGGTGGCGGTGACGAGTTCCGCGCCGCCGGCGAGCATGGCGGCGGTCAGGCCGAGCGCTTCGGTGAAGCGCAGGTCGCCGCCGCTTTCGCAGGCGATCAGGGCGACCCGGCTCGGGATCGGCCAGAGTTCGTTTCCCGCAACGGGTTCGGATTCGAGAGTGTGGGTGCCCAGCAGGAAGTCCTTGGCGGACAGCGGGCGATGGGTGCGGGTGGCGGGTGCGAAACCGGTGGTCTCGGCGCCGCAGGTGAGGTGGAGTTCGGCGTTCTCGCTCTGGCCGGATTCCGGGACCGCCGCGGTCACGTGGCCGACGTAGAGCAGTCGGCTCGCGCCCTTGCGCAGTGCGGTGCTGAGCCAGTCGCGATCCAGGTCGGTGCGGCGGAACGCGTCGAAGGCGTTGTCGATCTCGGGCGCAAACCGCTGCTGTGCGAGGTACTCGGTGATTCGCTCGGTCAGTGTCGACGGCGCGTCCATGCGGCCGAGGACCGACCCGAGCGCGGAGTCGGCCCGGAAGCCCGGAATCCGTGGATCGAGGATCCCGATCACCGGGAGGTGCCGCTGGTCGGCCCAGTTGCGCGCGACCCGTCCCGCCAGGATGCCGGCGGGTGCCAGCAGTGCGATATCCGCGAGGTCGAGTAGCCGCAGTTCGGGGGCTGGGGCAAGAATCTCCCACGGAACCTGAGCGACTCGTGGCGACGGTTGCAATCGGATCAGGGGACGGATCCCCTGTGCATGCAGGTGCGCCAGTTGCTCGGCCAAGCCGGAGGGCAGTAGCGCTCGCGAAAGGTCCCGCGCCAGCAGGTATTCCGAATCCGGTTTCGCGAACGCAGCACTGGTCAGCGCCTGTTCGAGGCCATCGGAGGCACCCGGCACCGGCAACGCCGCCGCCAGCTGCGCCACCGCCGCATCGATCGCGTCCCCGGGCAGCATGCTCACCCCACCCGGCGCGACCTCTCCGACCCAGCGCCACGACATGTACAGATCACCCGCGTCGGCCATCCGCACCAGCACGATCGGCTGCTCCGTCGTGCGCGTCATGCGGTCACCTCCCGCTGGTCGCGGACCGGTCGTCCGTAGCGTTGCTCCGCCGCCGCGATGTAGGTCGCGAGCGCGATGTGCCCATCGGGCTCCACGATCAGGCGGGGCGGAAGCGCGACCGGGAGGCCCGCACCAGCAGCGACATCGGCCAGGGCGGCTGCCAAGCGCAGCGTGGCCGGCGGGGGGCTCGGCGCATCCGATGGCAGGGGGCCTGCCTGGACCGTGGGGCTCGTGGCGACCTGCGTGTCCCGGAGGTGCGGCTGCGCGTCTCGAGGCTGTAGTTCCCGCTCGCGGGTGTGGACGGATTCCACCGTGGCGGTCGCCGCCTGCGTGCCGGCCAGCAGCGTGCCGGGGGAGTCCGGATCGGTAGCGGGCGGGGCTTGTGGCGGGTCGAGCATTTCGATCGGGAACTGTTTGGTGCCAGGAGGTTCGGTAGCGGCGGGTTGGAGAGTGGCGCCTGCGCATTGGGTTTCGATGAGGTCGAACAGAAGTTGGGCGTCGGCGCTGAGGTAGGCGAAGCGGAAGGCGAGGCGCATGGCGGGGTCGGCGATTTGGGTGGTCCATTGGTGGCGCTGGCTGCCGTTGGGGAAGGTGTGGCGGACGGCGTCGATGGCGAGGGCGGAGGTGAGGGCGAGGTCGGTGGCGGCCGCGACGACGGGGCTGGGGTCGGTGACGTGATCGAGGACCGATTCCAGCAGCAGGGCATGCCAGAAATCGATTTGGGCGCAGTGCAATCCGAGGCCGCGATCGGCGTAGGCGGTGTAGGCCGCGGCGAGCAGAGTTTCGCCTTCGTCGACCTGGCCGCCCGCGTAGGCGACGGTGGCCAAGCGAACCTGGACGTCGGCGGCGTCCAGCACCGCGCCGGAATCGCGGAAGTAGGTGTAGGCCCGGGTGTAGAGCTCGGCCGCCTGGGTCAGGTCGTCGCGTCCTTCGGCGAGGAAGCCGAGGGTTTTCAGGCCGATCCCGGCGCGATGTCCCAGCCCCGCCTGCTCGAAGTAGTCCTGGCTGGCGCGCAGCAGCGGTTCGGCCTCGTCGTGCCGGTTCCGGCGGATGTGCATGGTGGCGAGGTTCTGCCGGGTTTCGGCGACGGCGTTGACATCGCCCGCCGCCTCGAAGGCCGCCAGTGCCTGCTGCGCGAAGTCGAGCGCCAGGTCGTGCCGGCCGCTCTCGAAGTAGGCGCCCGCCAGGTTCATCAGCGGGTGACCCGCCAGCTGTGGCGCGAAACGTACGGCGGTGTCCAGGGATTCGGTGGCGATCTCGATGGTGCGGGTCCATTGGCCGCGGTGGAAGGCGACCGCGCCCAGTGACAGCAGGCAGGCGACGCGCAGCATGCCGAGTTCCTCGCCGCTGTCGGCGAGCAAGGCGCGGGCTTCCTCCAGGGCGGCCTGCGCCGCATCCAGCTCGCCGAGGTGCTGCAAGGCCTGTGAGTAGTTCACCAGTGCGCTGCAACGCTTTTCGACGGCGTCGGCCGGGATCTCGGTCAGCGCCTCGCGGTACCAGGTGAGCGCGGTGGCGTGGTCGCCGAGTTCGTCGGCCATGCTCGCGGCATTGATCAGCGCGCTGACCCGCAGTCCCCCGGTGCTGCTCGCCGCCGCCTCGGAGAAGATGCGCAGGGCGCCGGCGACGTCGCCGCGCTGATAGGCCTCGGCGCCGGCGAGCAGCACTGCCCGCCCGTCGTCCGGCGGGGTTTCCTGATCCATCACAACTCCGGTAACTCGTCGGTCGGGTCGGTGGCGCCGCGCATCAGAAGTCCGAATCCCCGGCCGCCGCGTCGATTTCGGCCCGCAAGGGTGCGTCGAAGGCGTCGGTGACCGGCCCCGCCGCCCGCCGCAACCGAGCCGTCGCGAATTCGCGTATCCGCCTGCGGGTTTCGGTCCCGCCCCGGCCTTCGAAGTCGGGCAGGCCGATGGCCGGAACGTAGACCTCCACCGTCACGGCATCCTCCCCGGCGACGGGGGTCTGCCCGACCCAGGTGTCCCCGGCGAGCTCGAGTTCGATCTCCGCCGCTTCGGCGATCCGCGCCCGCGGCCGCAGGTGCGGCGGGATCGGGCCGGTGAGACCCGGCGCGGCGAGCACGCTGACCCGGGCGATGGTGAGCCCGGAGTCGCGGGCGAGCTCCCAGGTCACCGCCTGCTCGGAGGCGTCGAGCAAGCCGGGCGGGCACCCGCGCCAGTCCCAGCCGCCGACGCCCCGGTCCAGGGTCAGGACGTTGCCGCGGTTGCCGCCGCCCGCGGCGAGTGCGTAATCGGATTGGCGGACAGCGGCTTTCACCGGCGCTTCGAAGGGCGTGTCCGAGTCGGCGCCGTCGACGAGCATCTCGCACTGCTCGGTGTACTCGGCGATCTCCGCGGCCAGCCCCGCGGCATCCAGCGCCGCGATCCCGTCGAGTGTCGACGCGGGCCACCAGCGCGCCGCCCAGTGCGCGTAACCGAGCCGCCAGGCGTGCGCGATCAGCCGCGGCAGCTCGGGGCGCGCGGGCAGGGTGGGCCGGCCGCCGGTGTACTCGGCCGCCGCCAAGGCGACGGGCTCGCCGTAGATCGCCCAGAGCCACTCCTGGGCGGCGTCCGGATCGTCGATGACCGCGGCCGGAATGGCCTGCCCGGACAGCACACTCCAGCTCAGGTATCCGCCGGACACCTCGAGCACCATCACGTCGTTGTCCGGCGCGTCGTCGAGCACGGTGGGCGCTCCCGGCGGCGCGATACTCAGCACATCCTCGCTCCGGAACAGCGTGACCTCGGTCATCAGCTCACCCTCGATTCCAGCGAATCGAGCTCGGCGGCAAAGGAACCGGCGCTCAGCACCTTCTTCACCCGGGCCCGATGGTCCAGCATCACCGAGCGCGCCACCCCGTCGAGCAGATCCCACAGCTCATCCGGATCGAACACCGGGAACTCGCGCACGTCGCGCCCGTGCAACCGCACCCAGAGCCGGCGCAGATACGGCTGCCAGGGCGTGCGCAATTCGGCGGCTATCGCGGCCAGCGGATTCGCCGAGGGCACCTCGGCGGCGGGATCGACGGCGAGCCGACGGGCTTGCAGCACATAGGCTTCGCGCCGCCAGCGCCCGTTGATCAACCGCAGCGGCGTCGATTCCGCCGTCTCGGGATCGGTGCCAAGCCGGCGCAGCCGGGACCCGGCCGGGGTGTTGATCGGCGCGAAACCCTGGGCGAGCGTGGCGCCGGCCGCGGCCGTGACCCGCAGCGATTCGTCGAGCAGCGCCCACGGCGCGCAGCTGCGCGCGACCTCGGAGGTCACCAGTTCGGGGATCTCGGGAAGTTCGGCGCGCTCGGTGGAGGCCTGCAACACGGTGAAGACCCGCTCGTAGAGGGTGCGGTCCAACGGCAGGCCGAGCCCGGAGGTCGACGCCGAGGAACCGATGCCGGGTGCCTGCGGCAGCGCGTGCGTGGTGAGACCGAAGCGCTGCGCGCGAGTCTCCCGGTGCCACAGGGTGATTCCCGAGTGCGCGCCCGCGTGCGCGGCGATCAAGCTGTCGAACAGGTACTGCCCCTTGCCCTGACCCGAGCCGACCCGGGCGCCGGCGGCTTCCTCGAGCAGCGCGTCGAGGGAGCGCGAATGGTCCACGGCGGGCGCGGCACTGGAGGGCCGGCGCCGCCACGCGACCTCGACGAGCTGAGCGAGATCGGCCGCCCGCCCGGCATCACCCAGGTGCGCTTTCAAGGCCTGGGTCGTCCGCCCGGCCGTGAATTCGTGGATCTCGCGCAGGGCGGCCTCGGCGATGGCGCGGTCCCGCAGCGGATTCGGCAGCCCCGAGGTGGTCGCGAGCTCGAAACACCGCTGGAAATACAGATCTTGGGGATGCCCCTCGGTGATCCGCAGCGTCCGGCGCACCTGCTTGAGCACCGTGAACCAGGCCGCCGTCGCCCGCAGCACATCCGCGCTGGCGTGCACCCGGGCCGCGAGCAGCGTTGCGCCGTCGGCGGTTACCAGCGGGCCCGCGCAGCTCGGGTACTGCACCGGGCGGATCACCAGCGGGTCCAGCAGCAGCTTCACGGTGCGCCGCAAAGGGCCACCCTGTGGCCCGCTGAGCGCTTCGACCTCGTCGAGCTCACGCCACACCTCGTCCAGCACCATGGCGCGCGGTCGTCGCATTCGACCAGGTTAACGGACTTTTCGGGAATTCGGTCTGGGCAAACCTGGGATCGGTAGGCCGCGGATCGTTTCTACATTTTTCTCAACGGCACCGACAAGGGCCGGACCACACGAAAGACAAAGGAAGACATCATGAACATCAAGACCACCGCCGCCGTCCTCGCCGCCACCTCCGCCCTCGCCCTCGGCCTGACCGCCTGTGGCGACGACGCCAAGAGCAGCAACCCCACCCCGGCCGACAAGCCCGCCACCTCCGCGGCCCAGGCCCCGGCCGGCAAGTCCGCCGCCACCGTCGACGGCAAGGCGCTGACCGCCGCCTTCGACACCACCTGCGCCAAGCAGGGCGGCATCCTGGCCCTCGCGCTGACCGACAACAACAACGCCGCGCACGGCCAGCTCACCGTCAGCGCCACCATCAGCGGCGACACCGTGCAGGCGGTCGGCATCGCGGGCAGCAAGGGCGGCGCCAACGGCCTGCCCTACGCGGTCGGCTACGGCAACGGCCAGGTCGGCGGCTCGGCCAAGCTCGTCAAGGACGGCAACACCTACAAGGTCACCGGCGAGGGCGTCGGCACCCCGGACATGACCAACCCGATGGCCGGAGCGCCGGCCGCGAAGTTCGACATCACCTTCGCCTGCACGACCATCGTCGGCGCCTGAACCACCCCACCACCCACCGAATCCCGCGCTCCCGCACCGCCTGTGGGAGCGCGGGGCACTGCCCGCCAGGAGCACACCATGCGTACTACCGCCCGCACCGCGGCCCTCGTCTTCGGCCTCTTCGCCATCGGCTTCTATCTCTTCCACGGCCTGACCGCCGATACCTCCGACCCGTTCGCCATGCCCTGGATCGGCCCGCAGATGGCCTTGCCGATCATCGCCCTGACCATCGTCCCGATCGTGTTCGCCTTCACCGGCGAAGGCATCCTGCAGGCCCTGACCGGCAACAACAGCTCCGAGTTCCGGGGCGGCCTGATGGGCATCGGCACCGTCAAGTCGTTCCACCACACCGGTGTCACCCTCAACGACCAGCCGCAGGTCCGGATCGACTTCAGCGTGGAGGGCGCGGACGGCAAGGTGTTCCACTCGACCGCCCGCATGGTGGTGCCGCTGACCGAACTCGCCCTGCTGCGCCCGGGTGTGGTGCTGCCGGTGCGGTACCTGCCCGAGCGCACCGACAAGGTCGAGGTCGACATGTCCGGCAACGCCGCCGAGGCGCAGCGCGCCATGAACCAGTCGATGATCCGCAAGGGCTTCACCACGCCGGCGAAGCTGGACATCGCGGCGCGCGGCGTGCGGGCCCAGGCGGTGGTGCAGTCGCTGTCGGTACCGGGCGAGATCCGCGACGGGCACTCCCGCATCGACCTCGGACTGGTCGTCACCCGCCCCGACGGCAGCGCCTTCGCTACCCACACGGAGAAGTTCCTGCCGCCCGCCATGGTCGGCAATGTGCAGGTCGGCCGGATCGTGCAGGTGCACTACCTGCCCGGCGACGAGCGGGAGGTGGTGCTGTCACTGCCGGTCAACGCGTGAACCGCCACGAAAACCGCTCCGAAGTCCCATAATCCCGGTGTTCGCCAGTGCGACTGGTGTGCGCCGGGATTCGTCGTTTGCTGACAGCAAACTGAGGGTTACCTAATTGGTCGCGCGTTCACCTTCTCGTTTCCCGGGGCTGGTTTCCGCGGTTTACCGTCCGCCCGACAGCCCGAGTTCAGGAGTAACCCGTGAAACCGCTCGCCCTTTTCGTCAAGCACGACGGCCAGTCCGCGCGCGCCGCCGTGACCTGTGAATACAAGTGCGGCAATGCCTGCTTCCACGAGCCGCCCAATACCTCCGGCGGCGCGTACTTCGGCGACATCGTCGCCGGCCTGAACCGGCGTGGCCTGATCAAGGGCGGCGCGGCCGCCGTCCTCGCGGTCGGCGCGGGCAGCGCCCTGGTGGCCTGTAGCGACGACGCGCCGACCGACGCGCCCACCCCGGTGGCCAAGGCCGCGGGCACACCCGGCACCGGCACCGCCTACACCGCCGTCGCCCCGAACAAGGAAGACGCGGTCGTCATCCCCGAGGGCTACGAGCAGGGCGTCGTAATCCGCTGGGGCGACCCGATCTTCGCCGACGCGCCCGCGTTCGACTTCGACAAGCAGACCGCCGCGGCGCAGGCCAAGCAGTTCGGCTACAACAACGACTTCGCCGCCCTGCTGCCGATCGAGGGCCAGGCCAATTCCTATCTGCTGGTGGTCAACCACGAGTACACCACCGGGCCGCACATGTTCCGCGGCTACAACAAGGACGCCCCGACCCCCGAGCAGATCGCCATCACGCTGGCGGCGCACGGCCTGTCGGTCGTCGAGGTCAAGGGCGATTCCGGCTCCGGCAAGCTGACCCCGGTGTTCGGCAAGTACAACCGCCGCATCACCGCGACCACCGAGTTCACGCTGACCGGCCCGGCCGCGGGCAGCGCCTTCGTCACCACCTCCGCCGATCCCACCGGCACCAAGATCCTGGGCACCTTCGCCAACTGCGCGGGCGGCGTAACACCTTGGGGCACCATTCTTTCCGGCGAAGAGAACTTCAACGGCTACTTCGCCAACGGCGACAAGATCGGCAACACCCGGACCAAGCGCTACGGCTTCGCCGCGGGCAAGACCGCCAACGGCTGGGAGACCGCCGACAAGCGCTTCGACCTGGAGAAGGAGCCGTTCGAGGCGAACCGCTTCGGATACGTGATCGAGGTGGACCCGTGGGACCCGAACTCGGTGCCGGTCAAGCACTCCGCGCTGGGCCGCCTCAAGCACGAGGGCGCGACCATCTACGTCACCCCCGGCGGTGACGTCGTCTCCTACACCGGCGACGACGAGAAGTTCGACTACATGTACAAGTTCATCTCCAAGCGCAAGATCCAGTCCGGCACCAGCGCGTCGGCCCGCCGCGAGAACATGAAGATCCTGACCGAGGGCACGCTCTACGTCGCGAAGCTGAGCGGCGATCACGCCGACAAGGTCGACGGCACCGGGGCGGTCCCCTCGGCGCAGGGCTTCACCGGCAAGGGCACCTGGATTCCGCTGCTGGAGTCCACCGCGGACGGCAAGGGCAAGTCGCTGGTCGAGGGCATGTCGGCGGCCGAGGTCGCGGTGTTCACCCGGCTGGCCGCGGACAAGGTCGGCGCCACCAAGATGGACCGCCCCGAGGACTTCGAGGCCAACCCCTACACCGGCAAGGTCTACGTCGCGCTGACCAACAACGACAACCGCGGCGCCGAGGGCAAAGCCGGTGTGGACGAGGCGAATCCGCGCAAGCTGAACAAGAACGGCCAGATCCTCGAGATCGACGACAAGCACACCGGGACCGAGTTCACCTGGTCGCTGCTGCTGGTCTGCGGTGACCCGGCCGCCGCCGACACCTACTACGCCGGTTTCGACAAGACCAAGGTCAGCCCGATCTCCTGCCCGGACAACCTGGCCTTCGACCCGTACGGCAACCTGTGGATCTCCACCGACGGCAACGCCCTCAAGTCCAACGACGGCCTGTTCTCGGTGATCCTCGACGGCCCGAATCGCGGTGAGACCAAACAGTTCCTGACGGTGCCGCGCGGCGGCGAGACCTGCGGCCCGATCGTCACCGAGCAGCGCGTCATGGTGTGCGTGCAGCATCCGGGCGAGGCCGACGACGCCACCCCGGACAACCCGCTGTCGCACTGGCCCGACGGCGGCACCGCCCAGCCGCGGCCGTCGGTGGTCGCGGTGTGGAAGAAGGGCGGCGCCCGCATCGGCGTCTAGCGGCTACATATTGGCGAAGCGGGCGAAATCGCCCTGGGCGCCGCTGTAGACGTTGAGGTCGACCCGGGCCGGGATGCCCGGGATGGTGCCGCTGTCGGTGGTCTGCCAGAAGGTCCAGGTAGGCCACCCGCCGGGCACCTCGGGTTCGGGGTTGCCGCGGTAGTCGGCGATCCACAGCGGATACCGGGTGAACTGATCGGTGTTCGCCATGGCCGTCTTCCAGAAGTTCGGATAGGTGTAGACGATCGGCATCCGCCCGGTCAGCGACTGCACCGTGGTCAAGTAGCGCTGGGTCCAGTCGATCAGCGCGGCGGGGGGCAGGCCGCCGGTGGTCTCGAGGTCGAGCACCGGCGGCAGGTCCAGTGCGCCGTTCTGGCCGAGGACCGCGGTCGCGTACAGCGCGGCCTGCGCTTCCGGCGGCAACTCGGGGTGCGCGTAGTGGTAGGTGCCGCGGGCGACGCCGGCCGCCCGCATGATCAGGCTGTCGCTGACGAAGTGCGGATTCACGTAGTTCAGGCCCTCGGTCGCCTTGACCATCGCGAATTCGTAGCCCGCGTGGCGTACGGCGAACCAGTCGATCAGCATCTTGTCCGGATGCTGCCAGGACGAAACGTCGGGGCCCTCGGGTGCGGCCGCCGCCTGCGGTGCGGTGAGGATGCCCGCGGTCACGATCGAGACTGCCATCCAGCTGGAGCGCCTGGTATCCATGACAGCCGACGATAGCGAAATGCTCTAATTGTCCCGCGTCCGGGTGTCGCTCACCACACCCGCGGGCTGGGTGATCGTGAAGGAATCGCCCCGCAACGGGCCGGGAGCGATCGCGCCGCAGGGATGCACGCTCCAGGTGCGCACCTCGTAGTCGCCGAACGGTTTTCCGTCGGCGGTGACCTCGGTGAATTCGACCGGGGTGAAATCCGGTGCGTTGCAGGGGATGGTCTCGCCGACGGCGAGCGCGAGTTTCGGGGCGATGCCGGGCAGCCGCAGGCTCTGCTCCTTGGTCCAGTCGGCGGTGGTGTTCGCCAGGACCAGGCGATAGGTGTCGGCGCCGTCCCAGGTCACCGTGGCCCGCATGACATCGCCCGGCGCCACCGCCGGCTCGGTCCAGGCCTCCGGCGCTTTCTGATCACGCAGCGAGGGCGCCTCGAAGAAGGCGCCGTACTCGACCGCGCCCAGCGCGCACACGGTGGAGGTGCCGGTCTGGATCAGCGTCATGTCGTGGCCGTCGCCGCCGACCAGCCCGACCCAGTAGCTCATGTGCGGCACGAACTGGGTGACCACCAGGCCCAGCGGATTGGCCAGCATGCCGGGCGTCTTGATCAACGAGGAGCCGGTGCCGATGATGTTCTCCAGGCCGCCGGTGAGGCCGGCGAAAGCGTTGCAGGAGATGGTCGGCTGGGTCCAGCGGGCCGAGACGGACTGCACCGGCGCGGTGACCGAGTAGCCGCTGTAGACCTCGGCGGCCTGGGGTTTCGCCGTCGCGGACGGGATCTGCAGCAGCCCGGCACCGAGGACCGCCGCCAGGGGCACGGTCAGGATGAGACGTCTCGGCCGCTTGTCCATAGCGGCAGTGTATGACCGAAATGTCCGGTCGCCGGGGACGCGCGCGTTACCCCAGCCAGTCCAGCACCGAGGCCGCGGTCCAGGACTGCTGCATGCTGCCCAGCGGCTCCCCGGTGAACGGCTCGTAGTACTCGGCGAAGGTGCCGTCGCTGGCCTGGCGCAGGCCTTCGGCGCGCAGCATGAACGAGCGCTCGGCCCAGCCGCGGCGGGCGAACACCCAGGAGAACAGCCAGCTCATCACCGGCCAGACCGGGCCGCGCCAGTATTCGCGCGAGCGGAAGTCCTTCGACACCGGCGAGGTCGAGGGCGGCAGCGCGTAGCGCAGATCCGGGTGGCCGCAGTAGCTCGGCCCCTCGAACAGGCGCAGCAGGGCGCGTTCGGTATCGCGCGGCAGGCCACCGGAGATCAGCGGCGCGAACACCGCGAGCGTCTCGGTGGTGATCGGGCGGCGCAGGCGCAGATCGTAATCGTGGGCGGCGCCGGACCGGGCGTCGGCGGTCTCGACGACGCCCTTGCGGAACCGCGCGGCCCAGGTGTGCAGCTCGCGCACGTCGGCGTTGGGCTGCTTGTACTCCTCGCCGATATTGGCCAGCACCTCACACGCCAGCGCGAAGATCGCGGTGACGAACACGTCCTCCACAGCGAAACTCATGGTCGAGGCGAGCTGGTAATCGTCGTAGCCCGACCGCCGCATCTGCTCGACCAGCCACAGGTAGCGGTCGTATTCGCGATCGCTCGGGCGCTGGGTGGGGTCGGAGACGATCGCGGTGTCGGCGCGCTGATAGGGCGGCAGCACGCCGGGAATCACGTTCTCGTAGGCGCGGTCCCAGCGCGGCGAGTTGTCCATGCCCGATTCCCAGCCGTGGTACAGGGTGATCCGGCCGCTCTCCTTCGGATCCCGGGCGTGCGCCAGCCAGCGGTGCCAGCGCACCAGATCCGGCCAGCGCCGGTTCAAGAACTCCTCGGCCACCGCGCGGGTGCTGCGGCCGTGCCGCCGCGAATGATCCAGGATGCGCTGCACCGCGATGGCGTGCACCGGCGGCTGGGTGATGCCCGAGGTGTCGGGGCCGTCGGGCGCGTTCGCGGCCAGCTTGCGGCATTCCCAGCGGGCCGGGCCGGGGAAGTAGCCGTCGACGCCGTTGGCGAAGACGATGTGCGGGATCATCCCGTTCTTCCACTGCGCCGAGAGCAGGGTGTCCAGCTCGACAACCGCGCGTTCCACGCTCAGCGGTGCGAGACCGACCGCGACGAACGCGGCGTCCCAACTCCACATGTGCGGGTACAGGCGGGGCGCGGCACTGGTCATGGTGCCCAGATCGTTGCCCCGCAGCAGATAGGCGGCGCGAGCCGCGAGCTGAGTGGGGGTGAATCCCGGGTGCGCCATCCCCCTATTCTGCGGTGCGACGCGCAGGTATGCCCGGCCGGAGGCGAACTGGGACCCCCGGCCGGTCGGCAAGTGTGCGGCAGATCTCACATGCGTGCATCGGCGGCCCGGCCCCCGGCGCTACGGGTTACCCCCGGGTTTGTGCCAAGCCACTACGGTGGGGCCCCATGACCACTGCCGTGACCAGCCTCCCGAAGCCGACCGCACTGATCACCGGCGCCAGCCGCGGGCTCGGCGCCGCCATCGCCAGGGAACTCGCGCCGAGCTACGAACTGCTGCTCGGCGCCCGCTCCGCCGACGCGCTGGGGCCGATCCTGGCCGAATTGCCCGGCGCCACCGGCTGGCCCGTGCCGCTGACCGACTACGCGGCCGTGGCCGCGGCAGTGCCGGAGATCGAGCGCCTGGATGTGCTTGTTCACAACGCCGGCATCGCCGACCTCGGGACGATCGCCGAGTCGTCGGTGGAGCAGTGGCGGAATACGTTGGAGGCCAACGTGATTGCCGTTGCCGAGCTGACCCGGCTGCTGCTGCCCGCGCTGCGCCGCTCGGGCGGGCACGTGGTGCTGATCAATTCGGGCGCCGGGCTGCGCGCGAACGCGGGCTGGGCTTCCTACGCGGCGAGCAAATTCGCGCTCAAGGCCTTCGGCGACGCGCTGCGCCTCGAGGAGCCGCAGCTGCGGGTGACCTCGATTCACCCGGGGCGCATCGACACCGACATGCAGCGCGAGATCATCGCGGGCGAGGGCCGCGAGTACCAGCCCGAGGAATTCCTCACCCCGCAGACCGTCGCCTGGACGGTGCGCAACGCCCTGGACACCCCGCGCGACGCGCACCCGACCGAGATCGTGCTGCGCCCCTTCGGCTGAGCGCCGCACTCGTCGATCTCGGTTCGCGAACACGCCCGCGCGGGTTGGGCCCAAGGCCATCTTCGCTGGTTAGAGTGCCGGAAATTATACATTCCGGACACCATCGAGGGCAGGGACGTGGACAGACGAGGCTTGCTGACAATGCTGGCCGCGGGCACGGCGGCCGCGCTGAGCGGATGCGCCGGTGCCGAGGGCGAGCCCGCGGGCAAACCTTCGGCGGCGCTGGTGGCGGAGCTACCGAAGCCGCTGCCCGCGCCGCCCCGGCTGGCGCCACCGCCCGGCGGGCCGAAGGTCCCGATCCCGGCGCAGACCATCACCGCGCTGCCCGGGCCGGGCTCGAGCATGGCGCTCACCGTCGACGACGGGGCCAGCCCCGAGGTGGTCGGCGCCTACATCCAGTTCGCCAGGGACACCGGCGCCCGGTTCACCTTTTTCGTGACCGCGCAGTACGACTCGTGGTCGATTCACCGAGACGCGTTGCGCCCCTTGGTGGATTCCGGCCAGATCCAGCTCGCCAACCACACCTGGAGCCACGCCGATCTCACCGCGATCTCCGGCGCGGCCGTCGCCGCTCAGCTCGAGGGCGCGAAAACATTCCTGCACAACACCTTCGGCGTCGACGGCACCCCGTACTACCGCCCGCCGTTCGGCCGCCACAACGGCACCGTCGACCGCATCGCCGCCGACCTCGGCTACACCGTCCCCACCATGTGGTACGGCTCGCTGTCCGACTCGGGCGTCATCACCGAGCAGTACCTGATCGAATGCGCGCACAAGTATTTCAACCCGCAGACCATCATCATCGGCCACGCCAACGCCCCGGCCGTCACCCACTGCTATGGGCAACTGGTCGACATCATCCGGGAACGCAACCTGTCGATGGTCACCCTGAACGACGTCCTCGCGCCGGCCTGAAAAGTAAAGCGCCCACGCCGTTTTCGACGTGGGCGCTTTCCGGAACGGCTACGCGACGATGTTGATCAGGCGGCCCGGGACGACGATCAGCTTGCGCGGGGCGGCGCCGTTCAGCAGGGCCGCGATCTTCTCGTCGGCCAGGGCGGCCGCTTCGATGGTCGCGGTGTCGGCGTCGGCGGGGACCTGGATCCGGCTGCGGACCTTGCCGTTGACCTGGATCGGGTACTCCACCGTCTCGTCGACCAGCAGGGCCGGGTCGGCGACCGGGAAGGGGCCGTGCGCCAGGGATTCGGGGTGGCCCAGGCGTTCCCACAGTTCCTCGGCGATGTGCGGGGACAGCGGCGCCAGCATCAGGACCAGCGACTCCACCACGTGGCGGGGCGCACCCTGCGGGTAGTTCTTGGTGAGGTGATTGGTCAGCTCGATCAGCTTGGCGCCGGCGGTGTTGTCGCGCAGCGCGGCGTAATCCTCGTCCACACCGGCGATGGTCTTGTGCAGCAGGCGAGCCGTCTCGGCGGACGGATCGCCCTCGGTGACCCGGACCCCGCCGGTCTCCTCGTCCACCACCAGCCGCCAGACCCGCTGCAGGAAGCGGTGCGCGCCGACGACGTCCTTGGTGGCCCACGGGCGCGAGGTATCCAGCGGACCCATCGACATCTCGTAGAAGCGGAAGGTGTCGGCGCCGTACAGATCGCACATCTCGTCGGGGGAGATGGCGTTCTTCAGCGACTTGCCGATCTTGCCGTACTCCTGGAAGACCTCGGCCTCGACGCCCGCGGTGTCGGTCCAGAAGAACTTGCCGTCACGCTCGACCACCTCGGCGGCGGGCACGTAGGCGCCGCGCGCGTCGGTGTAGGCGAAGGCCTGGATGTAGCCCTGGTTGAACAGGCGCCGGTACGGCTCGCGGCCGCTCACGTCACCCAGATCGAAGAGCACCTTCTGCCAGAACCGCGCGTACAGCAGGTGCAGCACCGCGTGCTCGACGCCGCCGACGTACAGATCGACGCCACCCGGGTCGTTCGGGCCGTGCTCGGCCGGGCGCGGGCCCACCCAGTAGCTCTCGTTCTCCTTGGCGCAGAACACTTCCGAGTTGGTCGGGTCGGTGTAGCGCAGCTGATACCAGGAGCTGCCCGCCCAGTTCGGCATGACGTTGGTGTCGCGCCGGTACCGCTTCGGGCCGTCGCCCAGATCCAGTTCGACGTTGACCCAGTCGGTGGCCTTGGCCAGCGGCGGGGACGGCTCGGAGTTCGCGTCGTCCGGGTCGAAGGTGACCGGCGCGAAATCCGCCATCTCCGGAAGTTGCACGGGCAGCATCGATTCCGGCAGCGCGTGCGCGGCGCCGGTCTCGTCGTAGACGATCGGGAAGGGCTCGCCCCAGTAGCGCTGGCGCGCGAACAGCCAGTCGCGCAGCTTGTACTGCACGGTGCCCGCGCCGTTGCCCTGCTCTTCCAGCTTGCCGACGATCGTGGCCTTGGCCTCCTCGACCGAAAGCCCGTCCAGGTATTCGGAATTGACCAGTTTGCCGTCGCCGGAGTACGCGGCGGCGCACACGTCGCCGCCGGCGATGACCTCCACGATCGGCAGGCCGAAGGCGTCCGCGAAATCCCAGTCGCGCTGGTCGTGGCCGGGCACCGCCATGATGGCGCCGGTGCCGTAGCCGCTCAGCACATAGTCGGCGATGAACACCGGGACCGGCGCGCCGTTGGCGGGGTTCACCGCGTAGGCGCCCAAGAAGACGCCGGTCTTCTCCTTGTTCTCCTGACGCTCCAGATCCGACTTGGCGGCGATCGACTTCCGGTATGCCGCAACCGCTTCGGCGGGCGTGCCGCCGGCGTTGGTCCAGCGCGCGTCGGTGCCCTCGGGGTAGACGGCGGTGACCAGCCGGTCGACCAGCTCGTGCTCGGGCGCCAGCACCAGGTAGGTGGCGCCGAACAGGGTGTCGGGCCGGGTGGTGAAGACCTCGATCGGCCCGGCGGGCGAGTCGAACCTCACCTGCGCGCCGCGCGAACGCCCGATCCAGTTGCGCTGCATGGACTTCACGTTGTCCGGCCAGTCCAGCAGGTCCAGGTCGTCGACCAGGCGGTCGGAGTAGGCGGTGATCCGCATCATCCACTGCCACAGGCGCTTACGGAACACCGGGAAGTTGCCGCGCTCGCTGCGGCCGTCGGCGGTGACCTCTTCGTTGGACAGCACCGTGCCCAGGCCGGGGCACCAGTTCACCACCGAATCGGTCTGGTAGACCAGGCGATAGGAGTCGATCAGCGCGGCCCGCTCGGCGGGTGACAGGCTCGCCCAGTCCTGGCCCTCGGGGGCGCGGCGGGCGCCGCTCTCGAACTGGGCCTCCAGCTCCGCGATCGGGCGCGCCCGGCCGACTTCCTGGTCGTACCAGGCGTTGTAGATGCGCAGGAAGATCCACTGCGTCCAGCGGTAGTACTCGGGATCGGTGGTGGCGAAGGTGCGGCGGCGGTCGTGGCCCAGGCCCAGCCGGTCCAGCTGGCGCTGCATGGTCGCGATGTTGGACATGGTGGTGTCGCGCGGGTGCGCACCGGTCTGCACGGCGTACTGCTCGGCGGGCAGGCCGAAGGCGTCGTAGCCCAGCGCGTGCAGCACGTTGCGGCCCTGCATGCGGTGGTAGCGCGCGAACACGTCGGTGGCGATGTAGCCCAGCGGGTGCCCGACGTGCAGGCCCGCGCCCGAGGGGTAGGGGAACATGTCCTGGACGAACAGCTTGTCGGCGGGAGTCGCCCCGGACAGCGGGCCGGTCGGGTTCGGCGCGTAGAAGGTGCCGCGTGCTACCCAGTTCTCCTGCCACCGGCGTTCGATGCGGCCCGCGAGGTCGGCGCTGTACCGGTGCTCGGGTACATCGCTCTCATTGCCACGGTTGTCCTGCACGGTCCTGCCTTCTTGTCCTCGCCGATCACCGACAAAAGTAAATGTGTATCAGGGTAGAGCGTCGGGCCTGTGACACCGAAAAGACCCGGTGCGATACCCTGGCCGGGTGTTCTTCGTAGCTCTCGCCCTGTTCGTGCTGGCCCTCGTCGCCATCGCAACCGGCATGCTCGGGCTCACCGGCCGGCTGCCCCGCAACCGCTTCGTCGGCGTGCACACCGAGTCCGCCCTCAGCACCGAGGAGACCTTCCGCATCGCGAACCGGGTCGCCGCGCCCACCTCGATCGGTGCCGGCGCGCTGCTGTTCGCCGGTGGTCTCATCGCCTCGCAGGCCGGTGTCGTCGCCGGGCTGATCGTGGCCGTGGTCAGCGCGGCCGTGGCCCTGTTCACCCTGGGCGGTGGCGCCGTCGCGGCCGACAAGGCGATCGCGAGCCTGGTTCCGGCCCAGTCCGGGTGTGGTTCCTCCTGCGGTTCGTGCTCGCTGCGCGACACCTGCGCGCCGTCGAACTGACCGCCTTACGTGAACTTTTGGCATCGCTGACCAAAAGGTAGTGCCCAGGTGTCACGTTCTCCCGTAGCCTGACGGCAACGGCCTTCGTGGGGGAGGCCCGGATCCCTCTCGGGGAGGAACTATGACACTCGTCATCTTCGGGATTCTGCTCGGCTTCGTGGCCTTAATCGGCTTTGTGAGCGGAGAGCTGTTCGTTGGCGTGACCTGCGCGATCCTCGCTGTTCTGCTGCTGTCGCAAGCGAGCAGGTCGCGCGGTCGTAGCGGCAACCGCCGTGGGCGATCCGCGTCCTGGGGTGCCGGCGGTAGCAGCGGCGGCGCCTTCTTTTTCGGCGGCGGTAGCGACTCCGGGGGCGGTAGCGGTTGCGGTGGTGGTAGTAGCTGCGGTGGCGGGAGTAGCGGTTGCGGCGGCGGAGGTGGTTGCGGTGGCGGCAGCTGAACTTTTGGCATCGCCGACTAAAAGATAGTGCGCGCCGGCCTGGGCTTCCGTAGCCTGGCGGTAGTGGCCTTCGTGGGGGAGGCCTTCTCCTCGGGGGAGGAACCAATGGCATTCATCCTGATCATCGGCGTGTTCTGCGTTATCGGAGCGGTCGTCAACTTCATCGCGGGGGAGTTGTTCGCCGGCGCGATGTTCGTCGCCATAACGGTCGCCATGGTGTTCATCGCGATCATGTCGCGAGATGACAGTGGCGGCGGTCGTGGTCGCGGGCGGCGGCGGTCCGGTTCCTGGAGTGCCGGCGGCGGCGGCTTTTTCGGCGGCGGAGATGGTGGCGGTAGTGGCTGCGGCGGCGGGAGTAGCTGTGGCGGTGGCAGTAGCTGCGGGGGCGGCGGCGGTGGTTGCGGCGGAGGCAGCTGAAGTCAGGTCTTGCGTGTACGTATACATCTACGTATAGTCGTGTCATGCCCAATAAGACCATCTACGTTTCCGACGATGACCTGCCCCTGTTCCAGCGGGCGCAGGAACTGGTCGGCGGCAACCTCTCCGGCGCCGTGACCACGGCGCTGCGCCGGTTCATCGAACTGGAGGAGGGGCGCGAAGAGGGCTATGAGGAAGTGGTGCTCAAGGTCGGCCACAACGGCGTCCGGCAGGTGCGATTCTCCGGTGCGCTGATCGGTGAATTGCAGGACGACGACGAGCATCGCATGGCGCGCTATCGGGTGTATCGCAGCCGTAAAGGCAAATACGTGATGCACGCGCTGCTGGCCGACTGGACCGATTATCCGACCGGGCAATCCGGTAACTGGATCAAGGACCTGACGAACTGGCGGCGCATGCTCGGCGTCGGCGATCCGGACTGGGGCGACTTCGTCCTGGTGATCGTCGATTCGATCGAGGAATTGAAGGACCACCTCCCGGACAAGCTCTACACCCGGGTCGCCGACATCGCGGAGCGTCCGCCGATCGAGGAACTCGACATCTAAGGCTCCGGCCTCCCCGAAAAACACAACGCCGCACCGCAGGACGGGAGCGGTGCGGCTGAAGCATGCGTACATTCGCATCTTCTAATGAATTTCCTGGAAGGAACACCCCCATGACGAACGCGATTTTTGCGCAGGGGCTGCGAAAGTCATACGGCGACAAAGTGGTGCTCGACGGCATCGACATCGCGGTCCCCGAGGGCACCATCTACTCGCTGCTCGGCCCGAACGGCGCCGGCAAGACCACGACCGTGCAGATCCTGAGCACTCTGATCGGCCGCGACGGCGGCGAAGCCCGGGTCGCGGGGCACGACCTGGTCACCGAGGCCAACGCGGTACGCCTGGCGATCGGCGTCACCGGCCAGTTCGCGGCCGTCGACGAACTGCTCACCGGCCGCGAAAACCTGCTGCTGATGGCGGATCTGCACCATCTGCCGCGCAAGGTCGGCCGCAAACTGGCAGCGGAGCTGCTCGCGCGCTTCGATCTGGTGGACGCCGCCGACAAGCCCGCCTCCACCTACTCCGGCGGCATGACCCGGCGCCTGGATCTGGCGATGACCCTGGTCGGCGATCCGCGCATCATCTTCCTCGACGAACCGACCACCGGCCTGGACCCGCGCAGCCGCCGCTCCATGTGGGAGATCATCCGCGGCCTGGTCGACGACTACAGCGTCACGGTCTTCCTCACCACCCAGTATCTGGAGGAGGCCGACCAGCTCGCGGACCGCATCGCGGTGCTCGACCAGGGGCGCATCGTCGCGGAAGGCACCGCGGCCGAACTGAAGCGCCTCATCCCCGGCGGGCACATCCGCCTGGAGTTCGCCGACCGGAACGCGCTGGCCGCCGCGGCCGCCGCGCTCGGGACCGGCACCGCGGTGCCCGGCGCCGACGACGACCTGACCCTGGCCGTGCCCAGCGACGGCGGCGTGCAGTCACTGCGCGCCGTCCTCGATCGCCTCGACTACGAGCAGATCGAGGTCGCGGGCCTGTCCGTGCAGACGCCCACCCTCGACGACGTATTCCTCACCCTGACCGGACATTCCACCGCTGAGAAGGAGACCGTGCGATGACCACGATCACCGCACCCCGCACCGCGGGGCCCGCCCCGTTCGCCGACACCTTCACCATGCTGCGGCGAAACCTGCTGCACGCCAAGCGCTATCCGTCCATGACGTTCAGCATCGTGATCATGCCGGTGGTGCTGCTGCTGATCTTCAACTTCGTCTTCGGCGGCGCGCTGGAGGCCGGCACCGGCGGTGGCGAGTACATCGACTACCTGACCCCGGGCATGCTGCTGCTGTTGCCGGCGTATCTCACCGCCTCGATCGCGGTGTCGGTCAACACCGACACCACCAAGGGCATCGTGAATCGCTTCCGCACCATGGCGATTTCGCACTCGTCGGTGCTGACGGGCCACGTGCTGGGCTCGATGATCCAGGCGGTGCTCGGACTCGCGGCCATGGTCGGCACGGCCTTCCTGATCGGGTTCCGCCCCGACGCCAACCCGCTGGAATGGCTGGCCGCGATCGGCCTGATCGCCATGATCGTGTTCGCGCTCGGCTGGCTGTCGGTGGCGTTCGGCCTGCTCGCGCCGAATCCCGAGGGCGCGAGCAACCTGCCCTTCCCGATCATCATGCTGCCTTTCCTCGGCAGCGGTTTGGTGCCCACCGACACCATGCCGATGGGCCTGCGTCAGTTCGCCGAGTACCAGCCCTTCACCCCGTTCACCGAGACGATGCGCGGACTGCTGATGGGCAGTGAGATCGGCGCCAGCGGTGTCATCTCGGTGGGCTGGTGTGCCGTGATCGCGCTCGGCGGCTTCCTGTGGTCGAAGTCGCTGTTCCGCAAGCAGAGCCGCTGACCTCGAACACGCGACGATCCCGCCGGTCTCGGACCGGCGGGATCGTTCAGTTGCGTTCCAGCTCGATCGGGTGGGTGGCCAGCAGCGCCAGCGGCAGCGGTTGCCGGCGCAGGACATGCGCCCACAGGTCCGGGCGCCCGACGCAGATCGGGTCGGAGGGCAAGGCGGACAACACGATCCAGTCGTTGTTCTGCAATTCCCCCTCCAACTGCCCGAAGGTCCAGCCCGCGTAGCCGGCGAAGATGCGCGCGCCTTCGAGCAGCGGCGCGACCAGCCGGGGATCGGAATCGAGATCGACGAGCACCACCCGGCCGTCGACCCGGCGCAGGCCAGACACCCCGGCGATGGACGCGCCGACTCTGAGCGTGCCCAGACACAGTGCGGCATCACGTTTCACCGGCCCGCCGACGAATAATCGGTGCGGCGCGGCGGTGGCCACGTCCCAGTGCGGCAGCACATCGCGTACCGCGGTCTCGCTCGGCCGATTCAGCACCACGCCCAGGCTGCCGCCATCGTTGTGCTCGATGATGTAGACGACGGTGCGCCGGAAGGTGGGCTCGACCAGATCCGTCGCGGACACCAGCAAGGTGCCCGCACGAACCAACTGCTCGCTATGTCGGAAATCGCGCCGACGGCGGTCACCGTGTCCGCCGTGCGTTCTCCGCTCGTCCGGGTCGTCTCCGCGTGCCACCCGCACATTCTCGCAGCTGTCACCTCGATCCGCACTGGTCTGGATCCCCGGCGTTTCGGTGTGGAATTGCGAAGTAGAGTCGGCCCATGGAACTGCGCGGCGATAACCCGCCCCGCCGGCTGCGCCGGCTACCATCCCCCGAGGTCATTCTCGAAAATAGCGACGCTGTTTATGACTTCTATCTGCAGCATCGGCAGAACCGGCTGAAAGCCAAGGCCTCGTACGCGCTCCTCGGCCGGCGGTACCACCCGCGGATCAGCTACGCGCCGCAGGCCCGCGAGCAGGTGCGCGCGCTGGTGCAGTCCGGCCGCCCGCTGCTCATCGCGATCAACCATCTCTCGCAGAACGATCCGTACACGGTGGCCGCGGCCGCCTGGCGCAGTCCGTTGCGCCCCACCATCGGCAGCGTGCGGGTGCTGGCCAAGGACGAACTGTTCCTCGATCCCGAGCAGCGGCGCAAAGTCGACATGATGGGCGGAATCCCGGTATTTCGCGGGCGGGACCACGGTTTGCGCGCGGTCAACGCGGCCGGGCAACGCATGATGGACATCTGCGCGCAGCGGCTGGCGCGCTCGGAACATCTGGCCATTTTCCCCGAGGGCACCTGCAACGGGGTCGACCCGACTCAGGTGCAGGCGGTCGGAAGCGGCGTGGGGCACATCGCTTTCCGGGCGCAGAAACTCGGTGTGCAGCCGGCGCTGCTCAGTCTCGGGCTCAGCTACGGGCCGCGCCCGGATCCGGCGATCGAACCGACCAAGGAGGAGGCGAAGTCGGCCAGCTTCTATTTCGGGAATCCGATCTTCGACCTGCCCGCCAAACCCGCGGAAATCGCGCGCCTGGTCCGCATCGACCTGCAGAAAGCGCTGGACGGCGCGGTAGCGAATTACTGAGGAAGCCCCATTCTGGGGCGCGCCCACGCGGGCACCGAGGCGACGTACTCGGGATGGGTTTCGACATAGCGGCACACCGTCGGGCACATCGGCAGAATGCCGAAACCTTCTGCGCGGCTGGTGTGCAGGGCCGCCGCCAGCAGCACACCCGCGTAGTCGTGTCCCTGGTAGCCGACCTGGATTTCGGTGTGCACGAACGCGCGCTCGGACGCGGTGTCCTGATATTCGGCCCAGCCGGCGAGAGCGCCGTCGACCGAGATCTCGAAGCGGTCCAGTTGGGTGTTGTTGCGCACCTCAGTCGACATGGTTCGACGTTACTCCGCGCCGCCGCATCACGATGCCTCGCACCGCGGATCGGTGGCGCATATGTGAAATGATCTGTTCCGACTTGTCTACCGGCGCCTCGGGTGCGCAGAATGCTCTTGGTCGCGCCGCACGCTCGAGCAACGGCGGCAGGCCGGCGGAGGTACGACAATATGCGTAATTCAGCGATGCGAGCGGTGGTTCTGGTGGCCGCCGCGGGGCTCCTGGGCGGATCACTCGTCGCCGGTGCGGCCCAGGCCGCGCCCGGTCTCGAATTCGGTTCCTGCCCAGCGGGTGCGGTGACCGACGACCGCGGTGTGCAGTGCGCGGTGATCAGCGTCCCGATGGATTACGCGAACCCGGACAGCCCGCGGATCGAACTCACCGTCAGCCGGATCGCGGCCACCGGTACCCGCCGCGGCGTCATCTTCGCCAACCCGGGCGGCCCCGGCGCCGACGCCCTGGATTACTGGGCCAAGCGCACCGAGGCGCTGCCCGCCGCGCTGGCCACCGACTACGACCGGATCGCGGTGCAGCCGCGCGGATTGCGCTGGGCGACACCGCTGACCTGCCAGACCGCCGGGGAGATCAGCGGCGGCCGCGAGGAAGTCAAGCAGGCCTGCGACGCCGCGCAGCCCGGCTACCTCGACACCATCACCACCGAGAACACCGCGCGTGACCTCGAATCCGTACGCGCCGCACTGGGAGTCGAGAAGATCGCCTACCTCGGCGTCTCCTACGGCACCTACCTCGGCGCGGTCTACGCCTCGCTGTTCCCGCAGCGCGTCGACCGGATGATCCTGGATTCCAACGTGAACCCGGATTGGGTGTGGACCGAGGAATTCGCCCAGCAGCAGGTGGCCGGCAAGCAGCGCCTGGACGATCTGTTCGCCTGGATCGCCGAGCACAACGCCGAATACCGCCTGGGTGACACGCCTTTCCAGGTCTACGAGAACTGGGTGCGGCTGGTCTCGGCGCAGGGCGGCGGCTGGTACGCCAACCTCACCCCGCCACCCGCGAGCGTGGCCGATCTGCCGGGCGAGTTGCCCACGCCGCTCGCCGAACTCGCCCGCGACGGAGTCAACCTGACCATGGAGCAGGCGGGCAAGGTGCAGAACCTGGTGCGCACGCTGCTCTCCGGCGGCGCCTCGGCGCAGACGCCGATGGTCGGCGCCACCGCCGTCGCCACCTATACCCGCAGCTTCTGGCCCACCTTCGCGCGCGCCATGTCCGAGGCGCACGCCGATCCGGCGAACATCGCTCGGCTGCTGGCCCTGGAGGGCGTCACCGCCACCGACCCCACCGGCCGGTTCGTCTTCGCCGCCATCACCTGCAACGAGAACGGCATCCCCGGCAAGCCCGAACTGCTCGCCGCCGCGGCGGGCACCATCGCCACCGGCGGCAACGCCATGGACGCGCGCGCCGACCTGGTGCGCTCCGGCGCGGCCTGCGGCTCCTGGGAGCCCGTGACCAAGCCGGTCGCGCTGACCGGCGCCGACCTGCGCACCAAACCGCTGCTGCTGCAGAGCCGCCACGACGCGCTCACGAAATACGAGGGCGGCCCGGCCCTCGCGCGGGCGCTGAGCGGTGCGCTGATCACCGTCGAAGGCGGCGACCACGGCACCTTCGGCCGCGGCAACACCGTGCTCGACGACGCCGTCATGACCTATCTGCGCACCGGCCAGGTCGCTATTACCGCCGCCGACCAGGCGCCTTTGCCGAAACCCTGAACGCTTGCCGCCCGGGAAAGAAGTGCCGATTTCTGCGCTCGCGGGTGGTCGGAATCGCGGCCCCGGCGTCCAGAATGTGGTCATGGCGCGTGAATCCTCTCCCCGAGTTGTAGTGGCCCCGGACAAGTTCAAGGGGTCGCTGACCGCCCAGGAAGTGGCGGCGGCGCTGGCCGAGGGCATCCGCCGCGTCCGGCCCGAAGCCGACGTGGTCCAGGTGCCGGTCGCCGACGGCGGGGACGGCACCGTCGACGCGTTCGTGGCGGCCGGCTGGGAGCGGGTCGACCTGACCGCGCCCGGACCGACCGGCGAGCCCGGCCCGGCCGCCTACGCGATGCGGGAGCAGACCGCCGTGGTGGAACTCGCCGCGGTCGTCGGGCTGGTGAAACTGCCCGCGGATGAACCCGATCCGCTCGGGGCGAGCACCTACGGGCTCGGCGTCGTCATCGCGCACGCCCTGGCCCGCGGCGCCACCGAGATCATCATCGGTCTGGGCGGCAGCGCGTCCACGGACGGCGGCGCGGGCATGTTGCAGGCGCTCGGCGCCCGGGTGCTCGACGCCGAAGGCCGCGACCTGCCGCTCGGTGGCGCGGCGCTGGCCCAGGCCGTCCGATTCGACCGCACCGGACTCGATTCCCGCGTCGCCGCCGCGCGTTTCACCCTGGCCTGCGATGTGGACAACCCGCTGCTCGGGCCGACCGGCGCCACGGCGGTCTACGGCCCGCAGAAGGGTGTGACGGCCTCCGATCACACGATCCTCGAAGCGGCTCTGGAGAACTGGTCGCGCCTGGCCGGGCCCGGCTACGCCGAGCTGCCGGGTGCGGGCGCGGCGGGCGGCACCGGCTTCGGCGCCCTGGCCGTCCTCGGGGCGCGCATGCGCAGCGGCATCGAGGTCATCCTCGAGCTCTTGGACTTCCCGGCCCAGGTCAAGGGTGCGGCGCTGGCGATCACCGGCGAAGGGTCGCTGGACGAGCAGAGCCTGCACGGCAAGGCGCCCATCGGCGTCTGCGCGGTAGCCCGGGCCGCCGGTGTCCCGGTCGTGGCCGCCGCGGGGCGTACCACCTTGGACCCCGCGGCGATCCAGGACGCGGGCTTCACCGCCTGCTATCCGCTGTCCGAGCTGGAACCGGATACGGCCCGCTCGATGGCCGCGGCCGCGGAACTACTGCACACGGTCGGGGAGCGGATCGCGACCGAACACCTGGCGGACTAGGGATCCAGCCGGGAGCGCAGCAGGCAGAACTCGTTGCCCTCCGGGTCGGCGAGCACATGCCAGGACTCTGCGCCGGACTGGCCGATGTCGACCGGGCGGGCGCCGAGCGCGAGCAGGCGCTGCAATTCCACCGCTTGGTCGACGTCGGTCGGGTTGACATCCCAGTGCAGCCGCAGCTTGCCGACCTTCGGCTCGGTGATCGGGCTCAGCAGGATCGTCGGCTGCAGGCCTCCGAACCCCGCTTCGGGCCCGATCTCGATGCTGCCGTCCGTATCCCGTTCGAGCACCCGATAGTCGAGTACCGCGCACCAAAACCGCGCCAGCGTCTCGGGATCGTGACAGTCCAGAACCAGTTCACTCATGCGACAAGCCATGAGCCGACGTTACTAACTCGCGGAAGCGAGGGTGCCGAGCAGTTCGCGGCGGTTCTGGTCGCCCCAGGTTTCCAGGGGGAGCAGCGCGACGCGGAGGGTTTCGCCGAGCGGGGTGAGGGAGTATTCGACGCGCGGCGGGACCTCGGGGAAGACCTCGCGGTGCAGGACGCCGTAGGACTCAAGCTGGCGCAGGTTCTCGGCGAGCACCTTCTCGCTGACGCCGTCGAGGAGGCGGCGGATCTCGCCGAAGCGCTTCGGCCCGTCGCCCAGCACCCACATCATGTGCAGTTTCCACTTGCCGCCGACCACGTCGATCGCGACGGTCATGCCGCATACGTCGTGATCCACGTCACTGTTCGCCGTCATCGCGTCCTCCTGACCAGATTCCCTACGTAGAGGTTAGTAGCCCCACCTCCACGTGCGGTCTTGTCGACTCTACCTGCGCGGATGAGTATCGGTTCCACCAGCAGCGAACCAGAACCGAAGGGGCACACAATGTCCGAGCAGTCCGCGATCCGCTCCGTTTCCGTGATCGGATTGGGCCCGATGGGCCAGGCCATGGTCCGGGCCTTCCTGCGGGCCGGGGTCGAGGTGACCGTGTGGAACCGCAGCGCCGACAAGGCCGAGGCCATGGTCGAATTGGGCGCCGTGCGCGCGGCCACCGTCGCCGAGGCGCTGGACGCGAACGAGGTGACCGTCCTCAGCCTCACGCACTACGCCGCCATGTACGACGTCCTCGGCCCGGCGGTGGACCATCTGCCGGGCAAGGTCATCGCGAACCTCTCGTCGGACTCGCCGGACAAAGCGCGCGCCGGGGCGACCTGGGTCCGGTCGCACGGCGCGGAATTCCTGTCCGGCGGCGTGATGTCCGCGGGCGACGTGATCGACCACCCCGCGTCCTACATCTTCTACAGCGGACCGCGGGCGGTCTTCGACGCGCACGCCGATCTGCTGCGCCCGCTGAGCCCCGCGGAATACCTCGGCGCCGACGACGGCCTGGCCCAGATCTTCTACCAGGCCCTGCTGATCACCTTCCACCCCTGGCTGATCGCCTTCGACCAGGCCCTGGCCACCATCGCCAACTCCGGCCACGACGTCGAGCAGTTCCTGCCCTACGCCCAGCGCTCCAGCGCGGCGTATCCGCACTTCATGGCGGTGTCGGTGCAGGCGGCCAAGGCCGGCGGCTGGGGTGACCTGGCCTCGTTCAAGATGATGGACGCCGGCGCGCAGCACATCATCGACGCCAGCGAGGAAGTCGGCGTCGACGCGGTCTTCTCCCATGCCGCGCAAGCGCTGTGGCGCAAGGCGGTCGCCGAGTCGGAAACCTCCGGCCGGCCGGTTTCGATCTATCAGCTGCTGGGCGCCGAGGCATGAGGGCCACCGTGATCGGCCTGGGCCCGATGGGCCAGGCCATGGTCCGGGTCCTGCTCGCGGCCGGCGTCGAGGTGACCGTCTGGAATCGCACGGCCGCCAAGGCCGACGCCATGGCCGCAATCGGCGCCCGCCGGGCCGAGACGGTCGCAGCGGCGCTGGCCGCGTCCGAGGTCACGGTCCTGAGCCTGACTCACTACGCCGCCATGTACGACGTACTGACGCCGGCCGCAAAGCACCTGCCGGGCAAGGTGATCGTCAATGTGTCCTCGGATTCCCCAACGGCCACCCGGGCGGGTGCGGCCTGGGTCCGCGGTCACGGCGGCGAATTCCTGTGCGGTGGTGTGATGGCGCAGAGTGACGGCCTCACGCTGCCGTCGTCCTATCTCTTCTACAGCGGACCGCGCGCGGTCTTCGAGCAGCACCGTGCGGTGCTGCGCCCGCTCGGCGTGCCGGAGTACCTGGGTGCCGACGACGGTCTGGCCCAGCTGTACTACCAGGCGGTGCTGACGGTCTTCCTGCCCTGGCTGCTCGGTTTCGAACAGGCGCTGGCCACCATCGACCGGGCCGGCCAGGACATCGCCCACTTCCTGCCCTACGCGCAGCGGGCGCTGGACGGCGCGGACGATTTCTACGCCGGGATGGCCGCGGCCGCGCAGGCCGGTGGCTGGGGTGACCTGGGCAACCTGCGGATGATGGCGGCCGGGGCCGAGCATGTCATCGCGACCGGCAGCGGGGTCGGCGTCGACACCTCGCTCACCGAAGCGGCGCACGCTTTCTGGCGGCGGGCGGTCGCGGCCAGTGAGATCGCGGGACGGCCCGTCCCCACCTACGAACTCCTGCGCGATCCCCGATGACTCAGGCGGATTCGGTGGCCGAGCCGAGGCGGGCGAAGGGGGCGGTGGAGAAGATGACCTCCACCGCCACGTCGAAATAGGTGGCGATGCGCAGGGCCAAGTGCAGGCTGGGGCTGTACTCGCCGCGCTCCAGGTAGCCGACCGTCTGGTAGTGCACGCCGAGCGCGTCGGCGAGTTCGCGGCGGGAGATGCCGCGTTCGGCACGCAACATCGCGATCCGGTTGTAGATGACCTCAGTCGTCACGTTCGTAGCATAGCTACTACATTTCATCGCGCTACTGCGCTGCGGTCAACGTCACTCCGGATAAAAGAGAGCAGTGCTCTTGACTTGCTGACGCCTGCCGTGCGAGGCTGTTCACAACAGAGAGCAGTGCTCACAAATAGGAGTCGTCATGAACGCCAGCAGCCGCTACATCGCCCCCACCGGCTTCGAGCCGATCATGAACCGGATCGCCAACCTGCTGCCCAAGTACGGCATCAGCGTGATGAATTCGCGCCTGCTCGCGGTGCGCGGTCGCAAGAGCGGGGAATGGCGGACCACCATGGTGAACCTGATGGTGGACACCGACGGCGCGCGCTACCTGGTCGCGCCGCGCGGGCAGACCCAGTGGGTGAAGAACCTGCGGGTGCTCGGCGGCGGCGAACTGCGCCTGGGCCGCAAGACCGAGGAGTTCACCGCGACCGAGGTGGCCGACGCCGACAAGGTCCCGCTGCTGCGCCTGTACCTGAAGAAGTGGGGCTGGGAGGTCGGCAAGTTCTTCGAGGGCATCACCAAGGACGCGACCGATGCCGAACTGGCCGCGATCGCACCGGGATTCCCGGTCTTCCGGGTCAGCTGACCCGGGTGGCCAGGAATTCGACGGCCGCCGCGTACCCCCGGATGCCCATACCCGCGATCACCGCGGTCGCGATCGGGGAGACGAAGGAGTGGTGCCGGAACTCCTCGCGGGCGTGCACATTGCTGATGTGCACCTCCACGATCGGCACCTCCGGAATCACCAGCGCGTCCCGCAGCGCGACCGAGGTGTGGGTGAGACCGCCGGGATTGATCACGATCGCGGCCTCGGCGCCCCGCGCCGCGTGGATCCGATCGATCAGGACACCTTCGGAATTCGACTGGAACGCCCGGATCTCGCGCCCGAACCGGGCCGCCGTCCGCTCGCACAGGGCGACCACGTCGTCGAGCGTGGCCGCGCCGTACACGTCGGGCTGGCGGGTGCCGAGCATGTTCAGGTTCGGGCCGTTGAGCACCAGGATCGGACCGTCGGAAGCCATACGGTCACCCTAGTTCAGAGACCCTGCGGCCCCTCGGCGCGCAGGTCGTCGACCTTGCGCATGGCCGAACGCAGCTCCCCGAGCCACTCCTCGGCGTGCTTGCCGGCCAGCTTCACCGTCCAGGCCAGCGCGTCCGACCGGGACCGGGCCACGCCCGAGTCGACCAGGGTGTCGAGCACCTTGCGCTCGGGCTGACGCAGCCGCGTCATCACGGGCACCGACATATTGGTGAAGACGAAGCGTTCGCCGTCGACCGAGACGCCCCACGCGACATTGCGCCCGTAGCGGTGCTGGGCCTCGCCGGCGATCTGCATCCGAGCCGGGCGGGTCGATTCCCGGAACCGCGAGATGGCTCCCTCCTTGGTGGCCTGGGGCACCTCCTCGGTCGGCGCGTCCGACGCCGCGTCGGTGATCACCTCGGTCTTCTCCACCTTCGGCATCGGCAGTTCGCCGATCACCACGATTTCGTCGCGATCGATCTCGATGACCGGCGGCCCGCTGAACCACTCGCTGGGCAAACGACCCGCGAACCAATCCGGGACATCCGCCGGATCGGGGAGGTCGGCCTGTTGCCAACCGCCGGGTCTACCGAAACCACGTCCCCGGTGTTCGTGCCGCATGGGGAGTCACCTTCTTCTCGCTGGGCGCTGCCGGAAGGCCTTCAGCGCTGCTGTGTTTCATTGATTACAACATTACGTCGCAATCGAATACCTGAGTTCCGCTTTGCGTGAACAGGTTTGGGCGGGGGTATTCAAGGGGGCAGGTCGCCCACGGCAGGCTGGCGAGCCGGTACGGTGGCAGCGCCAGTTATCGCCTTGTGACTGGACACCGTTCATGATCGGCACATCGGGACCCGGCTATCGGGCACAATTGGATGCTGAGCGTGTGTAACGTCCGGCAGTCCGCGGGGCGGCGCGGTAATGGTCCTGTCAGGTACGGTGATCTTGTTACTGGAGTGACAAGAGTGAAGAGTGGGCGAATGGATGAGTGGGGATCCCGCCGCTTTCGCGTCCGGAGCGCAGTAGCACTCGCGGGGGTGGCGGCTGTACTGATGGGCACGGTCTCGTGCGCCGAGGAAAAGGCGCCCAACGAGCCCGAGGCCGTCGTCGACCGCTTCACCGATCTGCTCGACGACCGCGATTACACCAAGGCGGCGCAACTTACGTCGTACCCGACGGCGGCCACGGCAACCTTGAAGCAAATGTTCGAGGGGCTGGATCCGGGCACCGCCGACTACGAGAAATCCCAGTTCATCAACCTGGGCGCCAACGAGGGCATTTTCAGCCTGGACGCCAATTGGAACTTCGGTGACAAGAAGGACTGGAAATACAGCCTGCAGGGCACGGTGCGCAAGCTCGCCATCGGCTGGCGCATTTCCTGGGAACCCAACCTGGTCATGCCGCAGCTGGAGAACAACCGCACCGTGAAACTGGTGCGCACCACCCCGACACCCGCGCCGAAGGTCGTCGACCTGGTCGGCGCGCCGCTGATGCACGAGCAGCCGATCAACGTCATCAAGCTCGACCCGTCGAAGATGGGCGACCCGGGCGCCTCGGCGAACGCGCTGGCCGCGGTCATCGAGCCGGTCGCGCCGCTGATCACCGGTGATGCCCTGCTGCAGCAGCTCTCGACCTCGCAGGGCAAGCCCGTCGTCGCGGTGAACCTGCGCGAACCCGACTTCGAGATCCTGGAACCGCGCATGGCGCCGATCCCCGGGGTGGTGATGGAGAAGCAGCAGCGCCTGATCTCCTCCGACCGCCGGGTCTGGTCGCCCATGCTGGACGCGTTGCGCAAGGTGCAGCAGGACAGCCAGGAACAGCATTCCGGCTGGGGCGTGCACATTTTCGAACCGGACGGCAGATTCGTGACCCAGGTGGCCGGCGTGCAGGGCCCGCCCGGCCCGGACGTCGGGGCCACCATGGACCAGCGTTTGCAGCGCGCCGCCGAGGACGCCGTGGTCAGCGTCGCCTCACCCACCTCGGTCGTGGCGATCCAGCCCTCCAGCGGCGCGGTGGTCGCGGTCGCGCAGAACAGCCAGGCCAGCGAGCACGGGCCGGTCGCGTTCACCGGCCTCTACCCGGCGGGCGGCAATATCGAACTGTTCCGCGCCATCGCCGCGGTGAGCAAGAACAAACCGCCGCAGGACATCACGGTGCCCGAGGCGGCCGAGGCCGCGAGCCGGCTCGGCATCGGCATCGACTATCAGGTGCCCGGCCTGGACGAGGTCACCGGCCGGCTGGCCATCGCGGGCCGCAGCGCCGAGCAGGTCAAGCAGGGCGGCGGCGCCGACGCGGTGCTCGCGAGCCCGTTCGGCATGGCGATCGCGGCCGCCGCGATCGCGCGCGGCGAGGTGCCCGCGCCGATGATCGAGGCCGGCAAGCCCAGTAGCACCGACGCCAAACTCGAACCGCTGCACGGCCCCGTCGTCGACCGGTTGCGCGCGATGCTGCGCGAGGGGGTCGGCCGGCCCGAAATGGCGAGCCTGCGCGCCTTCCCGGATCTCGCGGGTTACGCGGTGCGAGCCGGTGAGGACGGCTGGGTCATCGCCACCGTGGGCGATCTGGCCTTCGCCGTCCACGTCGACAACGCGGACAGCGGCGACATGGCGGCCAAGGTGGCCGCGCGCATGCTGCAATCGCTGGCCTCGCCCGAGACCTGAGTCAGTTCAGCGCCTTGACGGCGGCGCGCCAGCCGAGCAGGAACAGCGCGAGCACGGTGGCCGCGACGATGACGAAACTCAGCGCCGTGCCCTGGCCGCCGACCACCCGCAGCAGCATGCCGCCGCCCAGCGTGCCCAGCCACACCAGGATGCCGGTGGGCCACAGCGCGGTTCCGTCGAAGCGAGCGCCGTCCAGAATCCGGCCGGCGACCAGGTAGGCCACCGCCCAGCCGATCGCGAGCCCGATGGCGAACGGCCACAGCGTTTTCAGCAGCCCGGTCAGCACCGCCTCGTCGTGGCTGCGCCGCCCGATGACGCAGAAGAGGATCACCAGCAGTAGATCAACCACCAATGGCATCAGTTTCTTCACCCGGGTCAGGGTAGTGCGGTGCGGACCCGGGCCCGCTGGCACCTCTCAGAATCGGCGCTGCTGCTCGAATTCCTTCTCGAACTCGGCGTCGTCGGCCTGCGGGGTGCGGAACAGGAACGCGAACACGATCCAGCCGGCGATCGCGACCAGGATGAAGCTGACCAGCCGGTAGACGAACGCGGCGGCGACCGCCTGCACCGCGGGCAGACCGGCCCCGACGGTGAGGCTGTAGATCAGGGTGGCGTCGACGTAGACGATGCCGCCGGGCGCGAACGGGATGGAGCCCACCGCTTTTCCGGCGGTGAAGGCGAGCAGCAGACCGGCCCAGCGGGGGTCGGCGCCGACGGCGTAGCAGGCCGCGCCGAGACAGGCCACGTCGGCGATGCGGTGCATCAGCGCCCACACCGTGACCATGACGCCGTCGCGCTTGCGCAGGTCCACCGAGTCCAGCTGCCCCAGCACCTCGCTGACCTTGTCCACGCCCTGCTCCACCGGACGCTTGCGCAGCCGGTTGACGAATCCGAGCAGCCGGCGCAGCACGGCCTCCAGGCCGCCGGGATGTTTCGCGACGTAGTTGGCGGCCCAGACCAGCGCCACCACACCGGCCAGCGAGAGGATCAGTTTGAAGGGCCCGATGGAACTACCGACCAGCAGCGCCCCGCCGACGCCGAGCAGGGCCAGGCCCGCGGCCGCGACAACCCCGGAGATGACCAGCTGCCAGGAGGCGACCAGTGGGCTGGCGCCCCAGCGGCGCGTCTGGCGGTAGGTGAAGGCGGTGGAAAAGACTTGGCCAGCGGGCAATGTCACCGACATGGCGGTGGCGCCGTAGACAACGGCCACCGAGCGGCGCTGGGATACTTCCACCCCGCCGGCGCGCAGCAATTGCTTCTGCACCCGGCCGAAACCGCTCATGGAAACTGCTTGCAATGCGATACAGAGGACGAGCCAACCCCAATGGATTTCGCTGAGACTCTGCCAGGACTCGTGCAATCTGGGCCATAGATAGATGCCCTCGGCGAGCAGCAGCGCGACCAGCGCGAGCCCGAGCACCCCTTTGAGCCACCGGAATCTGCTTCGTCTGGGCGACATCACCGGCGGCCCGGGTGCGGGCCCGCCCGCTAGTTCACCGTTGGCCGTCACGCGGTCAGCCTAACGAACGAGCCTTTTCACTGTCTGCATCGGCGTGCGGCAGGTCGGGCTCCTCCGGCCAGGCGAGACGCGTTTTCCGGCGCCGTCCGCGCAACTGCACCTCGTCGCCGGAGACCCAGAAGTCCTGTTCACTTTCGTCGGCGAAATACAGCGCGCTGCCGGAGGTGAGCACCCGGCCCGGCTGATCCTTGGCCAGCTCGGTCAGCCGGGAGGCCTCGTTGACCGGGTCGCCGATCACGGTGTACTCGAAGCGGTTCGCGGCGCCGATATTGCCGGCCACCGCGAGCCCGGCCGACACGCCGATGCCGATATCGAGCCCGGGGACCTCCCGCAGCGCTTCGCGCAGTTCGCGGGCCGCGGCCAGGGCCGCGGTCGGGGCGTCGGGCCGGTCCAGGGGCGCGCCGAAGATGGCGAGCGCGGCGTCGCCGACGAACTTGTTGACGAAACCGTGGTGCCGGTCGATCACGTCGACGACGATCCGGAAGAACTCGTTGAGCAGGCTGACCACCTCGGTCGGCGGGCGCTCGGCGGCGGCCGCGGTGGAGCCGACCATGTCGACGAAAAGCACCGCCACGAACCTGGTCTCGCCACCCAGCTCGGTGCCGTAGTCCAGGGCGCGCTGGGCCACTTCCTCGCCGACGTGCTGACCGAACAGCTCCTGCAGCTGGCGGCGCTTGGCCGCCTCCTCCATCATCCGGTTGAAACCGACCTGCAGCAGCCCGATCTCGGAGCCGTCGAACACCTCGACCTGAACGTCGCGCGCGCCCTCCTGCACCCGGTTGATGGCTTGGGACAGCTGGCGCACCGGGTCGGTGATGCTGGAACCGGTCAGCATGGACAGCGCCAGCGCCTGCATGATCACCACACCGGAGAGCAGCAGGATGGAGATCGCCAGCGACTGCGCCGAGAACTTCACATCCGAGGTGATCTGGGTGACGCAGAGCAGCACGATCGCGATGGTCGGGGCGAAAGTGCCCATGCCCCAGGTCATCGCCATCCGGGTGCCGACGCCCGGGGTCAGGGTGTGATCGAAGGTGCCCTCGGTCAGCGCTTGGGCCGCGACCGGGCGCAGGATGCGCTCGCCGAGCATGTAGGTGAAGCCGAACACGATGGTGGCGGCCATGCATTCGGTGACGATCACCGCGCCCGCCAGCTCGGGTGTCCGGGAGATGATCAGGGTGGCCAGCACCGCGCCGCCGATCAGCCACAGCGCCAGGTGCACGATCGACTGCCGCAGCGGCGCGTGCAACGCGGCCATCTGTTCCTGGCGGCTCGGCGGCCCGCCGCGCACCTGCCAGCGCATCACCGGCCGCAGCATCAGCGCCGACGCGGCCAGGCTGAGCAGCCCGCCGGTGATGAACACCACGCCGGGCACCAGCAGGCCGGTGCGCCGGGCGCCGGTCGGCTCGCCCTCGGGGACGGGCAGGCCGTACTCGATGAAGGCCCAGACCAGGACCGCGCCGAAGGCATTGGCGAGCAGCATCGAGGTCAGGTACAGCGGCCAGCGCGTGCGCATGGTCTGCTTGACCGCCTGCAGTGCGGGATTCGCGCCGCTCGCGACGCCTTCCATGGTCACGTTGCGCTACCTCCTCCAGGCGCTGAGCTCGCGGCGCAGGAGGCGCCGGCACGCACACCAATCTATCGTTTCGATCATGCGGACACCCGCTGGAGCCTCCCGCGCGCACTAGGCTCGAGTGCGTGACCGACCAGAAGCAAAGACCGGTCGCGCCGGCGCGCGCGAACACGGCCGACGCGGTGCATCCGCTGGTCCGGCAGTCGGCGGAGTGGGCCTGGCGGTTGCTGGTGATCACCGCGGCGCTGTGGGTGCTGTCGATGATCGTGCAACGGCTGGCGACGGTGGTGATTCCGCTGGCCATCGCGTTGCTCGCGGCCGGTTTGCTGGCGCCCCTGGTGGATTGGCTGCAGCGGCTGGGCGTGCCGCGCTCGCTGGGCGTGTTCGTCGCGCTGATCGGGTCGATCGGCGTGGTCGCCGGGATCATGACCTTCGTCGTCGAGCAGTTCGTCGCCGGCCTGCCGAAGCTGACGAACGAGTTCACCGAGAGCATCAAGAAGGTGCAGGACTGGCTGACCAACGGGCCGCCGCACCTGAGCAACGAGCAGATCCGCAACGTCGGCGACACCATCGTCAAGACGATCCAGTTTAATCAGGACAGTCTCACCAGCGGGGCGCTGACCACCGCGACGGTGATCGGGCACATTCTGACCGGCACCTTCCTGACGCTGTTCATCCTGATCTTCTTCCTCTACGGCGGCGATCAGATCTGGAATTTCGTCACCCGGATCGTGCCGCGCACGCACCGGGAGCGGGTCCGGGTCGCCGGGCAGCTCGGCTTCGGCACGCTGGTCGGTTTCGTGCGCGCCACCGTGGTGGTGGCCGGGGTGGACGCCATCGGCATCGGCGCGGGCCTGGCGATCCTCGGCGTGCCGCTGGCGCTGCCGCTGGCCTCGCTGGTGTTCATCAGCGCGTTCGTCCCGATCATCGGCGCGTTCCTGGCCGGGTTCGTCGCGGTGTTCATCGCCCTGATGACCAAGGGCCTGGTGACGGCGCTGATCGTGCTCGGCATCATCATCGCGGTGATGCAGCTGGAAGGCCATGTGCTGCAACCACTGCTGCTGGGCCGGGCGGTGAGCATCCACCCGCTGGCGGTGGTGCTGGCGATCACGGCCGGCGTGGTGCTCGGCGGTATCGCGGGTGGTCTGCTGGCCGTGCCGTTCGTGGCGGTGATGAACACGGCGATCCGCTCGCTGCTGGCGGGCAGCCCGGAGGAGGCGTTCCAAGATCTACGGCCGGACGCCAACCGGTTGTATTCGGCCGCGCCCGACCGGCCCGATCCGGACCGATTCGACGTGACCGCGACCCTGGCCCGGGAGGAAGAGCGGGCCGAGACCCCGCCGCGCTCGGGGGACACCGATGACGTGGAACGCGACCGCTGAGCAGACCGCCGGGGAGCTGAACCCGGCCGAGGCGGCGACCGCGCCGCTGTGGCGGGCCGTGCAGGCATTCCGGCTGGTGACGCTGATCTACGCGATCGGGCAGCAGGTCGCGTCCGTCCAGTACTACGACAATCAGCGGTTGAGCTGGGTGTTCATCGCGCTGATGGCGGTGTGGTCGGGCGCCTCGGCGTTCCTGCTGTCGCACTGGTGGGTGGCGACGGTCGCGCGGGTGCGGCTGTGGGTGGTGCTCGGCGACCACATCGTGGTCATCCTGCTGATCGCCTCGACCCGGCTGGTCGCCGACTACGACTGGTACCACGGTCATCAGACGCTGCCGACCACGCTGTGGGCCGCGAACGCGGTGATCTCGGCGGCGCTGCTGCGCGGGCCGGTGCTCGGCATCGCCTCCGGCATCCTGATCTCCATGGTGATCATCACCGTGCGCGACCAGTGGGGCCAGGACGTGTGGACCGACGCGACGCTGCCGGTGCTGGTCTCGGTCGGGCTGGCGCTCGGGCTGGCGGCCAATACCGCGAGCCGGGCGCAGGAGCAGTTGCAGCAGGCGGTGCGGCTGACCGCCGCCGCCGAGGAGCGCGAGCGGCTGGCCCGCGAGGTGCACGACGGCGTGCTCCAGGTGCTCAGCTACATCAAGCGGCGTGGCACCCAGATCGGCGGCGCCACCGAGGAATTGGCGCTGCGGGCCGGCGAGCAGGAGGTCGCGCTGCGGGTGCTCATCTCCGAGCAGGGCGCCCCGGTGGACCGGGGCGGGGCCGAGGTGGACCTGCGGTCGCTGTTGACCGTGCACGCCACGCCCACGGTGTTCGTTTCCACGCCCGGTGAGCCGGTGCCGGTGGGCCGCTGGGCGGCCGCCGAGATCGCCGCCGTGGTGGCCAACGCGCTGTCCAACGTCGAACTGCACGCCGGTCCGGGCGCGAAAGCCTATGTGCTGCTGGAGGACACCGGCGACGAGGTGATCGTCAGCGTGCGCGACGACGGGGTCGGCATCGCGCCGGGCCGGCTCGCCGAGGCGGAGGCCGAAGGGCGGATGGGCGTCTCCCGCTCCATGGTCGGGCGGATCGCCACCCTGGACGGCACCGCGGAACTACTGACCGCCGACGACGGCGCAGAATGGGAATTCCGGATCCCACGCAAGGAGAAGTCATGACCGACGGTGCGGCGATCACGGTGATGGTGGTGGACGACCATCCGATGTGGCGCGACGGCGTCTCGCGCGACCTGACCGAGGCCGGCTTCCACGTCGCGGCCACCGCCGACGGGGTCGGGTCCGCGACCCGGCGGGCGACGGCGGTGCAGCCCGCGGTCGTGCTGATGGACATGCAGCTGGCCGACGGCAACGGCGCGCAGGCCACCGCCGAGGTGCTGCGGGTGTCGCCGCAGAGCCGGGTGCTGGTGCTCTCGGCCTCGGCCGAACGCGACGACGTGCTCGACGCGATCAAGGCCGGAGCCTCGGGATACCTGGTCAAGAGCGCCTCGGCGACCGAGCTGATCGAGGCGGTGCGCGCGACCGCGGCCGGGCAGCCGGTGTTCACCCCGGGCCTGGCCGGGCTGGTGCTCGGCGAATATCGCCGGATGGCCACCACGCCCGCCGAACCCGACGAACCGCACCGGCCCGCGCTCACCGACCGGGAGACCGAGGTGCTGCGCATGGTGGCGAAGGGGCTCTCGGCCAAGCAGATCGCGTCCCGGCTCGGGCTCAGCCACCGGACCGTGGAGAACCACGTGCAGGCGACGCTGCGCAAACTCCAGCTGGCGAATCGGGTCGAGCTCACCCGGTACGCGATCGAGCAGGGGCTGGAGTAATCCGGGTTTACCCGGATGTCGAGCGCGCCCGCGCTCGCTACCCTCGATGACATGGGTGGCCCGGAAGTAGTCAATGGTGCGGGCGGCACGATCGGCGACCGCGAGTTGCGCGTCTCCGACGCCGAGCGCGAACACGTCGGTCAGTTGCTGCAACGGGCCGTCGGCCTGGGCATGCTCTCGCTCGGTGAGTTCACCGAGCGGATGGACACCGCGCTGGCCGCCAAGACCCGCGGCGAGCTCAACGCCGTCCTGATCGATCTGCCCGGCGTGCGGTTGATCGGTCAGCCCGCCGCGCCGCCGACCAGGTTCGTCAATGCCGCGCCGGGGTTTCCCAAGGCCGCCCACCATCCCGTGCAGAACTCCGGCTCGGTGATCCGCAGCCGCATGTCCGGGGTGACGCGTAAAGGCCCCTGGCAGGTGCCGCCCACCCTGCGCATGAACAACTGGTTCTCCGGCGTCACGCTCGATTTCACCGAGGCGATCATGTCCACCCAGGTCGTCGAGATCCACGTCGACGACTACTTCGGTTCACTGAACCTGGTCGTCCCCGCCGAGGCCACCGTCGACCTCAACGGCCTGGACCTCATCGGGTCCAGCATCAACAACAAGGTCCGCACCGGCCCGCCCTTCGGCCCCCTGCACCTCGTCATCCGCGGCCAGCTGCGCTTCGGCTCGGTCACCGCCAAGCACCCGTTCATCGCGCACTGGCGCAAACTGATGGGCCGCTAGACCGTCAGGTGTGCACGCCCAGGCGGCTGGCGAAGGCGCGCAGCGGCGTGCGGCGGTCGTGGTCGAGGAGTTCGGAAACGATGTGCCGGGGCAGGGATTGGTATTTGATCCAGTCCGGCCCGCCGACGCGTTCGGCATGCAGCAGGGCATCCAGGGCGCGCTGGTGGTGGCCCGTGCGGGTCCAGGCCACGGCGGTATCGGCGAGATGGCGCGCCCGGGAAGCCTGGGGCAGGCCGACGGTGTCCGGCATCTTGCCGGCCGCGGTCAGGGCTTCGGTGTAGCGCTCGGAGGAGACGTTCACGTCCACCGTCTGCATGACGACTTGGGAAGGGCCGAAATAGGTTTCGTAATCGCGGCGATCGGCGCCGAGACGCAGCGCCACCTCGCCCGCGGCATCGAGCAGGGTCATCGCCTCGCCGATGTTCTGGGCCCGCCCGGCCGCCGTCGCACCCTGGAGCACGAGCGAGCCGTAGGACGAGAGATGGGCCGAGGTGGCCTCGCCGGTGGGTTCGAGTTCGGCGGCGGCCCGCAGCGCGACCCGGCGCGACTCCTCGTAGCGGCCCTGCACCAGCAGCTGCCAGGCCACCGAACCGCGAATCGTGGCCAGCAGCAACGGATCCGCGCCGCGCTCGGCGGCGGTCAGGGCCTGCCGGATGGCCAGGAACGCGGGATCGGTCTGCCCGAGATGCACCAGCGTGCAGCCGGTGACCCAGTACATCCGCGCCAGCAGTTCGTTCGCGGGTTCGACGGCGCCGTTGCGCGCGGCGTGCACGGTGGCGCGGAGCTGGGTGAGGCCGGGCGGCAGCACAGTGGTGAGCAGTTCGTAGCGGCCCACCCAGTACGCGCCCCAGGCGTAATCGACCGCGCGAGCGGCCTCTTCGAGGCTGATGGCCCGGTCCTCGGGCGGCTCGCCGAGTAGATCGTCCACCGGCGTCAGGGCGCGGCGGATCGCCACGATGCCGGCGTCGGGATTGCCCGAGGGCACGCCGTGGCGTTTCCCGATCAGGTCGGCGATATCGACATCCAGTGCGCGCGCCAGCTTTTGCAGGCTGGCGATCGAGGCGGTCTGGCGGCCACCCTGCTCGAGTTTGCGCACCAGGTCGACACTGACTCCGGCCTGGTCGGCGAGCTGACGTTGCGTGAGCGCCTTGCCGCGGAAGCGCCGGATCCGCACGCCGATCGACGAATCGTCCATCTACCCAATTCCTTTGTTACATCCACATTTCAGAGTACGACGCTAGGCGGTTGCGACTTGGTGAAAGTGGGACATTGCGTACGACTTGTTCCCGGACTTTCGGAATACCGTTGTGTTTCTGCAACTTTGAGAAAGCAAAAGGCGGCGGCAATGACAACCATGCCGAACACCATTTCTCGCGCCGACCGCGCGATCGGTGCCCATCTCACGCGCGATACCCAGCGCTTATCCGCCAGACCCGCATTACCGGAAGGTTCCGGCGCCGGATTCGGGCAGGGGTGAGCGACATGTTCGAAAGCTGTCACTCTCCGCACGAGGTCGCGCATCTGCTGCGCCGCCGCTTCGGCCTGCCGGTCCAGCTGCTCGCGGGCCGTCCCATCATCACTACGGGCTCCATCCTCGGCGCCCTGGTCATGCCGCCGCACCTGGGCTGTGAAGTGCTCGGTGCGATGGATTCCGACCTGCGGGCACCCGTGGTCGCCGACCCCGGCAACCGCACCTGGACCTTTCTGGTCACCCCGCCCAGTCCCGTCAAAATGGTGGACATCGGCGTCCGCCAGCACTTGGCCGCCCACCAGGTCACCGTCGTCCCGAGCGGCCGCTTCATCCTCCTGCCCACCACCGACTCCCTGCTCGGCTGGCACTGGGCCGCCGAACCCGCCCCGGGGGTCCTGCGTTTACCACCCCGCTCGGCCGTCATCGAAGCCGTCCACCGAGTGATCGAGTTACACGCCCCGGCCCCCTGACCGGCGAACCCGTGCGGTCGGGTAGATATCGAGCCGCCGCCGGGGGTTTCTACTCATGTTTCGCGCGGGCCCGGGTCCGAGCATTGAAGCATGACTACAGCAATCGATCCGGCGCTGCTCACGCGGCTGTCGGGGGAGTTCACCACCCTGGGTACGCAGATGGGGGAACTCGGGCGAGATCTCGAGGCCCTGCGTACCCAGGTCGTGGCGGTCACCGCCGAGGCGGCCTCCCAGGCACAGTCCGGATCGGCTGCGCCGGGAGCCGCAACGCGTCCTCCAGCGACCGGACCTGATCCGGCCGCTTCAGGAGAGCGCACGCAGGCTGCCCAGCCGGGGGAGCGCGCAGCAGCGCACCAACCGACGGCGCATCCGGCAACGGACCCCGGTGCGCAGACGCCGGAAGCTGTCGCGCAGGCGGGGATTCCACTTTCGGCGCCGCAGCCCGGCGCGACGCACCTGGCAGGTCGCTCGACGGAGTCGCAAGTGCCATCAGCCGGGTATCCGCAGTCGCCCGCTGGGCAGCACTGGGCGCACCAGGCCGGCGGTTTTCGCGGTGCGGAAACCCCTGCGGTGCCCTATGGGTCGCCGCGTCAGCAGAATCCTGCGCCGTACGGGTGGGGTGCTCCCCAGCCCGGGATGCGGGGGCCGGTGCCGCCGCAGATGCCGCCCGGGATGCGGCCGCCGGTTCGTAAACCGTCCGGGACGCCGTGGTGGCAGCGCGAGGGTGTGATCAGTCGCCTGTTGGCGGTGGCCGGGGTCGGCGTCACGCTGGTCGGTGTTGTGATGCTGTTGGTGCTGGCCGCTCAGGCCGGAGTATTCGGGCCGGTGCCGAGAGTTCTCGCGGGAGCGGTTTTCTCGGGGGTTTTGGTGGTCGCCGGTATGCGGGTGTTCGGGCGGGCCGGTGGACGGGTCGGTGGAATCGCGTTGGCGGCCACCGGTTTTGCCGGGGCGTATCTCGATGTGATCGCGGCGACCTCGATTTACGAGTGGCTGCCCCGAGTCGGGGGTTTGGCTTTGGCGCTTGCGATTGCCGCGGGCGGGGTCGCGTTGGCGATGCGGTGGAACGCGCAGGCGCTGGCGGTGCTGGTGGTGACGGGGGCGGCGTTGCTCGCGCCCGTGGTGACCTCGGAACTGGTGCTGCTCGGTTTCCTCATCGTGCTGCAATTGACCTGTGCGCCTGTGCAATTGGTTCGGGACTGGCCCTTGCTGCACGTGGTGCGGACACTACCTGCCGTGCTGGCGACACTGCTCTACATCGCGATCGCCGCCTTCGATTCCGCGCAGCGTGACCGCGTGCACTGGGTGCTGGCCGCCGCGGTCGTGGTGGCGTCGATCGGCCTGGTGAGCACGCTGCTCGTGGTGCGTAAACGCCCGCGCGATCTCGTCGCCACGCTGGCGTTCGCGGTGTCGACGATTCCGCTGCTGGCCGTGGCGGGCCTGTTCGACCGCGCGCCGAGCATGATCATCGCGGGTGCCGCCGCCGTGGTCCTGACCGCCGTCGCCGTCGCGGCGATGCTGCCGAAACTCCGTACGGTGAGCAGAATTCCGGCGCACACCGGCGTCGCCGCCGCGGTCACCGGGGCGTTCGCCCTGCTCGAAGTCTGTGTTCAGGCGACCCGGGTGCAGACCGCGCCGATCGCCCTGTTCCTGGTGGCCCTCGGCTATCTGGGTGTGGCAGGCGGGCAACGCAATCGCGTCGCCGCGGCTATCGGCGGTGTCTTCGGGCTGCTCGGCGCGCTCACCTTCGTCGCCCGGGTCGACCCGGAAACGCTGGCGACGCAACGGCTCGCGGAGCAGTACCTGGACCTGCCGACCCTGCTGGCCGCACTGCTCGCCGTGGCGGTGCTCGCGGTCGCGGTGTGGGGCCTGCGCCGCACCCCGGCCCTGACCAAGGACGAGACCGGCCAGTCGATGCTGTGGATCTTCGCGAGTGCCGGTGCCCTCTACGCGGTTACGGCCGCCGCGGTCTCCCTCGGTGTCGCCACCGGCGCGACCGACGGCTTCCTCATCGGCCACAGCGCCGCCACCATTCTCTGGATGGGCGCGGCCACCGCCGCCCTGCTGTACGGGCTGCGCAACCTGGCCGGCTCGGCCGCGGTCGCGAAGGTCGCCTTGGGCTCGGGTCTGCTCGTCACCGCCGCCGCACTGGCCAAGCTCTTCCTGTTCGATCTGGCCACTCTCGACGGACTCGTCCGGGTCGCGGCCTTCCTGATCGTCGGCGTCCTGCTCTTGCTGGCGGGCACCCGCTACGCCCGCGCCTTCGCCGAGGCGGGCGATCGGGACACCGAATCCCGCTGAGCGGCAAAGCGAAGGGCCCGTCCACTGGACGGGCCCTTCGGCTTACTCCTGGTCGCGGCGGCGCAACAGTTCGTTGACGCTGACCGTGCGGCTGTCGCCGCCGGCGTGCCGCCCGGGCGGTTCGGTCCCGGCGATCCGGCGGCGGGAGGAACGCAGCTCGGCCATCCAGTTCTCGATGGTGCTCCGACTGTCGTCACCCGCAGGCGCCTCAGCCTCGGGTTCCGGGGCGGCGTGGTGCGTAGGACGGTCGTCCTCCACACCCGGGGTGAACGGTTCTGTGTTGATCGGCTCCGGTTCCGGGGCCGGCGGCACCGAACGCGACACCTCGGGAGACGGCACCGGCGGGGCGACCCGCGGACGCGTCGGATCCGGTGCGGCGGGCATCGGCGTGGGCGGAGCAGGTTCCGGCGGCGCGAGCCGCGAGGATCCCGGCCGCGCCGATTCGGTAGGTCGTGCCGAGTCTGTGGGCCGCGCCGATTCAGTAGGCCATGCCGAGCCCGTCGGCCTGGCTGATTCCGTAGCCCGTGCCGAGTCCGTAGGCCGCGCGGAGTCTGTGGCCCGCACCGAGTCTGTCGGCCTGGCCGATTCCGCAGGCCCTGCCGAATCCGTGGCCCGCGCCGAGTCTGTCGACCGGGCAGATTCAGCCGGCTGCACCGACTCGGCAGACTGCTTCGACTTCGGCGGCAGAATCCGCGGATTGCGCGGCGGCGTCGCCGGGGAAACCGCCGGGCTGCCCGGAGAGACCGCCGGGCTTGCCGGGGGAGTCGCCGGACTCACCGGCGGCACCTTGTCCAACCGCTGCGTGGGCGCTTCCGCCTCGATCTCCGCGACGGTTCGCGGCCGCCGGGGGGAACGCGGCGGGCGCGTGCCGTCCTCGACGATCGGGATCACCATCGTGACCGGGTCGGTGACGGGGGTGGTCTTCACCAGGTCGACGAGCTGACCACCGCCGGGCCGCTCGTCATCGAGGATGGGCTCGCCGAGCCCGATCTTCTGCTGTACCCGCTTCATCCACTTCGGCGCCCACCAGCAGTCGTCGCCGAGCAGCTTCATGGTGGCGGGCACGAGCAGCATGCGCAGGATGGTGGCGTCGATGAGCAGCGCGGCGACCATGCCGTAGGCCAGGTACTTCATCATCACCAGGTCGGAGAACGCGAACGCGCCGACGACCACGAGCAGGATGAGCGCGGCGGCGGTGATGATGCGGCCGGTCTGCGCGGTGCCGATCCGCACCGCCTCGGTGGTGGAGGCGCCCTGTGCGCGCGCTTCCACCATGCGGGAGAGCAGGAAGACCTCGTAGTCGACCGACAAGCCGTAGACCACCGCGATGATCAGCACCAGGATCGGTGACATGATCGGCTGCGGCGTGAAGTTCAGCAGTCCGGCGCCGTGACCGTCGATGAAGACCCAGGTCAGGATGCCGAGGGTGGAGCCGAGCCCGAGCGCGCTCATCAGCGCGGCCTTGATCGGCAGCACCAGTGATCCGAAGGTCAGGAACATCAGCAGCATGGTGACCGCCAGCACCAGCGCGATCATCATCGGCATGCGGTTGATCAGCGCGTCGATACTGTCTTTGGTGGTCGCGGGCGTGCCGCCGACGTACATCTCCACGTCGTCGGGCACGGACAGATCCCGCAGATAGTCGATGGTCGCGTCCGCGTTCTGCGAGTCCGCCAGCGTCGCGGTGGTTCGGTAGACGTTCGTGTCCTGCTGCGAGCGCGACGGCACCTCGAACGGGCCGGCCAGGCCGGGTGCCGCGTTCGCTTCCTTCCACACCTTGCCGACATTGCTGCTGTTCGGTGAGACGAACACGAGCATGATCGGGTCGGTCTTGCGCAGCGGGAAGATCTCGTCGAAGTGCTGCTGGGCGAGCCGGGTCGAATTGTCCGGCGGCAGATAGCGTTCGTTGATACCGCCGAACGCCAGGTTCTTCACCGGGATGATGAGCAGCAGCAGGATGATGGTGATCGGCACCGCGATCTTGAGCGGATGCTGCATCACCCAGCGGGTGGACCGGCCCCAGAATCCGCTCTCCACCTCTTCGGCGGTCTTGGACTTGCGGAAGAACTTGAGCCCGAGCCAGTCGACGCGCTTGCCCAGGATGGCGAGCATCGCGGGCAGGATGGTGATCGAGGTCAGCGCGGCCAGCGTCACCGTCGCGATGGCGCCGTAGGCGATCGACTTCAGGAAGCCCTGCGGGAACAGCAGCAGCCCCGCGAGACTGGCCACGATCATGGTCGCGGAGAAGACGACGGTGCGGCCCGCGGTCATGACCGTGCGCCGCACGGCGGCCTTGGTGTCGTAGCCCTCGGCGAGTTCCTCACGGAACCGGCTGACGATGAACAGGCCGTAGTCGATTGCCAGACCCAGGCCGATCATCGAGACGATATTGCCGACGAAGCTGTTCACCAGGGTGAACTTCGTCAGGAACATCACGATGCCGTTGGCGCCGATGATCGTCAGACCGCCGACGATCAGCGGCAACGCAGCCGCGACGACGCCGCCGAAGATGAAGAACAGCAGCAGCGCGACCGCAGGGAAGGCGATGACCTCCATGCGCTTGGAGTCGTGCGCGATGGTGTCGTTCAACGTGCCCGCGACCGGCTGCAGACCGGCGACCTGCGTCTCGACGCCCGGAATCCCGAAGACGTTCTTCACGTCCCGGAAATTGCGCAGCATGACGGTGTCGTTGTCGCCGCGGATCGCGATGGAGGCGAAGGTGTGCTTCTTGTCCTTGGACCCGAACAGCGACGGCTGTGCCGCGCCGGTCTTGGTCTGCCAGTAGGCGCCGTTGATCTTCGCGATCTGGTTCGGGTACTGCTCGGGGAGCCGGTTCAGGCTCTCCAGCACCTGCGCCTTGAACTGCGGATCATCGATCGTCTTGCCCTCGGGCGCGGAGTAGAGCACCAGCACGTCGCTGTTGTGGTCACGTCCGTAGGAGCCGTCGGCGATGATCGCTGCCTGCGTGGACTGGGACGTCGGATCGTCCCAACCGCTGGAGCTGAGATGGTCGTTGACGCCGAGGCCGTAATAGCCCAGCGCGAGTAGAGCGGCCGCGATCACGCCGATGACGGCGAAGCGCAGCCGATGGACCAGATCGCCCCAGCGTGTGAACACTAAGCGACTCCTTGGGCGGGGCGAGAGGTGAGCAGTGCAGACAGCGGCCGGAACGGCTGCAGCCAAGCACCCTCGTCGGGCAGCGAGTCGAGGCTGACCCGGGGCAGTGGTTCACGGAACACACCCGGGATGTCCTCGAGATCGATGAACTCGAGGGTATCCGATGTGACAGCCCAACTCGCGTGCTCGCGGAAGCCTAATACTTGTACGGGGATCCCGTGCGCGGCAAGTTTTTCCAGCGGCTCGCGGAAGGCCTGGCCATCGGCCGAGGCGACCATGATGCCGGCCAGGCCGGCGCCCCGGCTGCGGAGTTCGATGTGGGCCAGCATGTCGGCGTCGACATCGGAATCCTCGTCGACCTTGGGCTTGGCGAAGACCGCGTAGCCGACGTTGCGCAGGGCCTCCACCCACGGCCGCACCACATCGGCGGTGCCGGGCGCGATATTGGTGAAGACGGTGGCTTCGGGCTCGACCCGGGCACGGCTGCCGACGGAGAGCTCGGCGGTGCGCGCGAGCAGCCAGCGGCCGAGGGCGTCGAAGCGCGGGCGGTAGGCGGCGGTCGGTCTGCCGCCGAGGATGGCGCCGAGGCCCATATCGAGATTCGGCGCGTCCCAGACAAGCAGTACCCGGCGGACGTCCGGCGTCGAGACACTCAGACTTTCGGGGCCCTGCACCTCCCCGGCAACATCGGCGACCTCGGCGGCCATCTCACTGGCGATCATCATTCGATCTTGCCCCATATGAACTCGGTGATGGCGCTTCCGGCGCGATGCGCCTTGCCTTCGAATTTGGTGACGGGGCGGTCGAACCCGATCGGCGCGGTGTCGCGATGCTCGGCGCTGACGCCGCCGGTGGTCTCGTTCAGGCCGATGAACTGGGATTCTCCGGCGCCGACCGCGGCGATCCACTCGGCGTAGTCGGCATGGTCGGTAGCGACGTGCAACACACCGCCGGGCCGCAGGCGGCTGGCGATCAGGGCAAGGGTCGCGGGCTGCAGCAGCCGGCGCTTGTGGTGGCGGGCCTTGGGCCACGGGTCCGGGAAGAACACGCGGACGCCGGTAAGCGAATTTTCCGCAATCATGTTCTCCAGGACGTCGACGGCGTCGCCGCGCAGCAGGCGGATGTTGCTGATGTCGTCGCGTTCGACGCGCTGTACCAGTTGCGCCAGGCCCGGGGTGTAGACCTCGATGCCGATCAGGTTCAGGTGCGGCTCGGCCTGCGCCATCTCGGCGGTCGCGGTGCCGGTGCCACAGCCGATCTCGACGACCAGCGGCGCGGAACGCCCGAACCAGGCGTCGGCGTCCAGCTGCTCGTCACCGACCGGACGGCCGATGACCGGCCAGGTACGGTCCCAGGACTCCTGCTGGTTCGGGGTCAGCGCACCCCGCCGGGAGCGGAAGCTGGTGACCCGGGGGTACAGCCGGGACCCGGTCAGGGATCGGCGTCCGGCATCGAGCGGGACAGCGGACGGCCCCGGAACCGACTCATCAGTGTGGTTGGCGGCGTCGTTCACGCGTCCATTGTGCCTGCCTGCTCGCCTCCCCGAATATTCAGGCCGGACTCAAGCGGCCCGCTCGCTGCGTAGCTGTGGAGCCGGTGCGGTTTCCGGGCGCAGCGGCTGACCGAGCACCACGCGTGCGGTCGTCGAGGCCATCTCCAGCAGCCCGCGCAGACCGGCGGGCGAGGCGATCACCGACCAGACGGTGGCATCGGCGTTGGCGGTCGCGGGATGACCGGCGAGCCGATCGGCCAGCCAGGCCAGGCTGATCGGGGCGCCGAGCACCAGCATCGAGAAGTGCTCGCTGAGCCGATCGCGCACGTAGGTGACGTTCGCGCCGCCCGCGCGGTAGCGCGCCACCTGCCCGTCCACCCCGTCCATGTGGATGACCTGGTCGTGCACCGGCTGCACCACCAGCAGCGGACAGTCCGGGGTGGAGTTGCCCAGGCGCAGGTCGTCGAACATGGCCTGGAACTCCGGGGTGTCGAGCATCTGCTCCAGCGGCTCGCCGGTGAGGAAGTCGCCGAGCTTCTGATTGGCCAGCCCGACGATCGAGCCGACCGGCGTGGAGTTCTGCGCGTGCGCGACGAACTTCTGCCCGTCGGCGGTGAGGCCCTCGCGGACCACCGCGCCGAGCACCGGGTAGAGCCGGTGCAACGCGGCGATGACGACCGCGGGCAGCCCGGCGTAGGCGGTTCCGTTGAGTCGCAGGAAGACCTGGCCCGGATCGCCGACGGGTGCGCCGAGCACCGCGCCGACGAGATTGAGTTCGGGGGCGTAGGTGGGCGCCATCTCGACCAGCCAGGAGCTGGCCATGCCGCCGCCGGAGTACCCCCAGGCCGCGATCTGGGTGCGGGGATGCAGGCCGAGCGGCGCGAAACTCAGTGCGGCGCGGACACCGTCGAGCGCGCGGTACCCGGGTTCGCGGGGCGCGCCGAAATTCCCGTGCGGCCCTTCGTGATCGGCGATGGAGACCGCCCAGCCCCGGCGCAGCGCGTTGGCCACGAGCAGCCATTCGAACTGGGTGACCGCGCCGATCGCCCGCGCGCCGCGGCGCAAAGCATAAGAGGGGGAGCACTTCTCGGTGACCGCGTCCATCGCGGTCTGGAAGGCGAGCAGCGGGCGGTCCTCGGCCGGGTCCGCGCCCTCGGGCAGCAGCACCGTGGTGATCGCGACCTCGGGGGTGCCGTGCAGATCGGCGCTGCGATACAGCAGCTGCCAGGCCGAAACCTGCTGCGGCACCAGGCCGAACAGCGCCAGCTCGATCTTGCGGCTGCGCAGCACGGTGCCGGCCGGGCGGTTCGCGAAGCCCTTGGGCGGGCGGTGGAACGGGTCCGCGCTGGGCAGCGGGGTGGACCGGTTGGAGAGCAACTGGGCCGAATCCGCGAGGATCTGGGCGGAATTCAGCAGGATCTGCACGGAGTTGCGCAGCACCTGGGCGGCGCTGCCGCGCACGGGACCGCTCGCGGCCGGCATCGCGTCGATCCGGCCCTGGCGCATGCGCTTCGGTGCGGTGTCGGTAATGGCGTCGCTGCTCATCACAACCCTCCCCGCCCGCCCCGGTGGGCGGACTTCTCTATTTATCGGTCCAGCCTCGATGTCTGTTCCGCAGATCGGCAGGAATTGTGCATATCGTTCGAAAACGACTGGTACGCACCGTTACTCATGCTGTTCCTCTTTGGAGGGTAAGGGGCGTGCGGGGTGTCTGTGAACCCTGGTTATAGGACTGGCGGGCGGCACTAGACTGCGTCCATGAACTCACCGACGGTGTTCATCACCGGTGCGGCCGCGGGTATCGGCCGGGCCACGGCCCTGCTTTTCGCTGCGCAGGGCTATCGGGTCGGCGCCTACGACATCGACGAGGTCGGGCTCACGCGGCTGGCCGCGGAGGTCACCGAGGCCGGTGGCACGGTGCAGACCGGCGTCCTGGATGTGACGAACGCCACGCAGTGGTCCGAACGCCTGGCCGAATTCCACGCCGCGACGGGCCGGCTCGACGTCCTGATCAACAACGCGGGCATCCTGCGCTCGGGCGCCTTCGAGGACATCGAGATCGCCGCGCACCGCGCCATCATCGAGGTCAACGTCGTCGGCGTCCTGACGGGCACGCACACCGCCTTCCCCTACCTGCGCGACACCCCGGGCGCCCAGGTCGTGAACCTGTGCTCGGCCTCGGCCATCTACGGCCAGGCCGAACTGTCCAGTTACGGCGCCTCCAAGTCCGCGGTCAAGAGCCTGACCGAGGCCCTGGATCTGGAGTGGGAACGCCACGACATCCGGGTCATCGCGATCTGGCCGATGTTCGTCGCCACCGCCATGGTCGATGGCGTGCACACCGGCACCACGCAATCCCTCGGCGTGCACCTCACCGCCGCGGACGTGGCCACCGGCATCTGGTCCGCCGTCGGCAAGCGCCCCCGGCTGCCCAAGGTGCACTACGAGATCGGCGTGCAGGCCAAACTGCTGGCCGCCGCCGGCAAGTACTCGCCGGGATGGGCCACCCGAACGGTCAACAAATACCTGGCCAAACGCTGAGCGAAGGATGCGGTCGGCGCGTGCGCCGGCGCTGCGTCTGACAGAATTGCGCAGCGAGAAGGGGGTATAGAGCCTTGCCGACAGCGACCGAATTCACTGGCCAGCCGCGGGAGCGCGGAGTGCCGACACGGGAACAGGATCAGCTGGATCAGCTGCTCGTCCAGTTACAAGCGTCCGGGGCGGATCCCCAGATCGGATATCACGCCGGCGTCGCGGCGAATTCCTGGCGCCGCCCGCCGCGCATCCAGGTCACGGGGCGGGCGCACAGTGGCCGCACCACCGTGCTGCACGCGCTGGCGCTGATGTCCGCGGCGGAGACCGGCCCGGTGGACGAGCCGGGGCAGCCGGATCCGGAGATCGACGCCGATCTGGTCGTCTACGTGCTCTCCGGCTCGCCGCTGCCGGCCGATCGCCGGATCCTGGACGCACTGCCGCCCGAGCGCACCGTGGTGGTGCTGAACAAGGCCGACGCCATCGGCACCCGCTGGGCCGACGCCGTGTTCGCCGCCGACCAGTACAGCCGCGAGCTCGGCATCGTGGTGCTGCCGGTGGTCGCCTCGCTGGCCGTGCGCACCCGGGCCGGGGCGGTGTCCGACCCGGAGCTGGACACGCTGCGCCGGCTCGCCGAATCCGGTGACCCGTCGCTGACGCTGTCCTCGGACCTGTTCACCTCGCCCTCGCTCGGCCCGGATGTGGCCGAGCGCGAACAACTCCTGGAGCGCTGGGACTTCTACGGCATCACCTGCGCGCTGGGCGCGCTGCGCCGCGATCCCGGCCTGAACGGCCACCAGGTCCTGCAACTGCTGCACGCGGTCAGCGGTGTCGATCCGCTGCATCGGCTGCTGCACCGCCGCTACGAGCAGGTCACCGCGCTGCGTGGCGGCGAGATGCTCGACGAACTCGCGCGGCTGGCGGCGCGCGCCGTGCCGGGCGTGCACGGCCGGGCCCGGGACTTGATCGAGGGCTATCTGGACAGCGACGACGCGATGTGGACCGCACTGTGCGCGGGCGTGGCCCATCCGTCGGTCGCTCATCTCGCCGCCGGATACTCCTCACCCGCGCCCGCCGACGCCGACGACGCGCTGCACCGGGCCGCCCGCTGGCGCGCGGTGGTCTCCAGCGACATGTCCCCGGCGGCCCGGCGTGCCGCCCTGCGCGTGCACAACGGGTACGTCCGGCTATGGGAGCGAATGAGCAGTGCCGGACTCTGAGCGGCGGGCGACGCGGCCCGCCGCCGCTGCACCGAGCTTGCCGCCCGAGGTCGAGAAGGTGGTGGCGCGCTGGAATCCGCAGGGCGCCGCGCTGCTGGCGGCGATGCGGGCCGGCGGGGGCGCGGCGACCGTGTCCCTGATCGGTCCGGACGACGCCAACACCACGCTGCTGCGCACCGAGCTGGCGCGCTTCGAGCCGCACATCGATCTCAGCGACCCCATGCCGGACCGGGGCGCGGCGGTGGAGCAGACCTCGCCGGTGGGCTCGGTCCCGCACACGATCGCCCTGGTCCTGCTCGACGCGGGCAACACCCTGGGCACCGGCACCCTGGATCTGCTCCGCCGCCTGCGGGCCGAGGACATCCGGATCCTGCTCGCCATGAACGCCATTCACGCCTACGGCGACTGGCGCTCGGTGCACCGGCACAATCAGGAACTGCTCACCGCGCACGGCTACGACGACCTCGAGATCCTGCCGGTCTCGGCGAAACTCGCCGCCGCCGCCCGCGTCACCGACGACGCCAGCCTGCTCGACCGCTCCGGTCTCACCGCGCTGCACGCCGCACTGACCTCCGCCGCCACCGGCACCCCGGGCGACGGCCGGTTCGCCGCCGTCACCGCCCGCGTGCTCACCGACACCCGCCGCCGCATCATCGGCCAGGTCGAGAAGCTGCGCTCCGCCACCGAGGTGGACCGCTGGCGCGAGGAACGCGCGACCCTGCTCGCCGGGCGCGACGGCGGGCGCGCCTCGGTGATGGCGGCGCTGCGCGGCCAGCTGCACCTGGCCCGGGTCGATCTGATGACCGAGGTCGGCTCGCAGGTCCGGTCGCTGCACGTGACCGCCCGCGCCGAATTGGACCGGCTGCGCCCGAAGGCGCTCGGCGACTATCCGGAGCATTTGCAGCATTCCGTCACCGAGCTGACCGGGGCCGTGGACCAGAAGATCGATCGCCGCCTGGCCGTGCTGGTGGACCGGCTCGACGGCGCCACCGGCCTGCCGCAATTGCGCCACGATCCGGCCCCGCGCGTCGGCCCGGAACCCGAACCGCGGCATCGGGGTGTCGAAGATCACTTGATGGTCGCGCTCGGCGCCTCGGCCGGCGTCGGTTTGGGCCGCCTGCTGGTGGCTCCGCTGGCCCTGGTTCCGGCCTTGGATTTCGCCAGTATTCCGGTAACTCTGCTGCTCGGCGCCCTGGTCGCGTGGTGGGTCGTGCGGGCGCGCCGTCAGGTTGCCGACCGGGCGCATGTGCGGCAGTGGGTCGCCGACGCGCTGGTCAACGTCAAAGCTCAACTCGAACAGCGGGTTGCCACGGGGCTGGTGGAGTCGGAGACCGAACTGGCCGCGCAGGTGGTGCGCGCCAGTGCCGCCCGGATCCTCGAAACCGACCGTCGGGTGGCGGAATTGGAGTCCCGGATCCGCCGCGCGGGGTCGGAGCAGCCGGGGCAACTCGCCGCGTGCAAACGCGACGTCGACACGCTGGATCAGCAGCTTCGCCCTGTTGATCCGGACTGAGAGTGGGTAATAGAAGAGCACCCGATTCCGTACTGGTCGTCATACCGCGTTAACCTCTAAGCAGGAACCTGGGCGTCCGCTTCGTCCTTGTACGCCGCTCAGCCGGGGCGCGCTTATCGACTGGTCGTAGCGGGAGCCTTCACCGCCAATGGTGGCGCTTGGTGAGTTCGCGCTGGTCAAGTGGCCTATCGTAGTGACTGCTTGCAGGTCGCTCGAAATGGTCGGCCAGGCGGGCGTCAGCACCTCGAGCCGCCCGTCTCAGGAGAGTTTTCATGACCTCAGCGACCATTCCTGGTCTGTCCGACGGCAACGCGCCCACCGCGCACCGCGAACTGCTCGCCTGGGTACAGGAAGTCGCAGAGCTCACCCAGCCGGAGCGGGTGGTCTGGGCGGACGGTTCCGACGCGGAGTGGGATCGACTAACAGCTCAGCTCGTCGAAGCGGGCACCTTCAAGAAGCTCGACGAGAAGAAGAAGCCGAACTCGTTCCTGGCGCTCTCGGACCCCTCCGATGTGGCGCGTGTCGAATCCCGCACCTACATCTGTTCCAAGACCGAAGCCGACGCCGGCCCGACCAACAACTGGGTCGATCCCGCCGAGATGCGCGCCACCATGACCGAGCTGTACCGCGGCTCGATGAAGGGCCGCACCATGTACGTGGTGCCGTTCTGCATGGGCCCGCTCGGTGCCGACGATCCGAAGCTGGGCGTCGAGCTGACCGACTCCGAGTACGTCGTGGTCTCGATGCGCGTGATGACTCGCATGGGCGCCGAGGCGCTGGCCAAGCTCGGCACCGATCGCCCGTTCGTGAAGGCGCTGCATTCGGTCGGCGCGCCGTTAGCCGAGGGCCAGGCCGACGTGCCCTGGCCCTGCAACGACACCAAGTACATCACCCACTTCCCCGAGGACCGCGAGATCTGGTCCTACGGCTCCGGCTACGGCGGCAACGCGCTGCTCGGCAAGAAGTGCTACTCGCTGCGGATCGCCTCGGCGATGGCGCACGACGAGGGCTGGCTGGCCGAGCACATGCTCATCCTCAAGCTGATCTCCCCGGAGAACAAGGCCTACTACATCGCCGCGGCGTTCCCGTCGGCCTGCGGTAAGACCAACCTGGCGATGCTGCAGCCGACGGTTCCCGGCTGGCGCGCGGAGACCCTGGGCGACGACATCGCCTGGATGCGGTTCGGCGCGGACGGCCAGCTGTACGCGGTCAACCCGGAGTTCGGCTTCTTCGGTGTCGCGCCCGGCACCAACCACTCCTCCAACCCGAACGCGATGGCCACCATCGACGCGGGCAACACCGTCTACACCAATGTCGCGCTGACCGACAACGGCGACGTCTGGTGGGAGGGCCTGGAGGGCGAGCCCGATCACCTGATCGACTGGAAGGGCAACGACTGGTACCTGCGGGAGACCGAGACGCTGGCCGCGCACCCGAACTCGCGCTACTGCACCCCGATGTCGCAGTGCCCGACGCTGGCGCCGGAGTGGGACGACCCGCAGGGCGTGCCGATCTCCGCGATCCTGTTCGGTGGCCGCCGCAAGACCACCATCCCGCTGGTGACCGAGTCCTTCGACTGGCAGCACGGCGTGTTCATGGGCGCCACCATGTCCTCGGAGCAGACCGCCGCGGCCGAGGGCAAGGTCGGCACCGTGCGCCGCGACCCGATGGCCATGCTGCCGTTCCTCGGCTACCACGTCGGCGATTACATGAACCACTGGATCTCGCTCGGCAAGAACGCGGACGCGGACAAGCTGCCGAAGATCTTCTACGTCAACTGGTTCCGGCGCGGCGCCGACGGCCGCTTCCTGTGGCCCGGATTCGGCGAGAACTCCCGCGTGCTGGAGTGGATCGTCGGTCGTATCGACGGTTCGGCCGAGGGTGAGGCCACGGCCATCGGCACCGTGCCGCACGCCACCAACCTCGACCTGGAGGGCCTGGATGTCGATCCGGCCGATGTCGACGAGGCGCTCGCGGTGAACGTCGAGGAGTGGCGCAAGGAAATCCCGATGATCGAGGAGTGGTTCGAGTTCGTCGGCGACAAGCTGCCCTCCGGTGTGCGCGACGAGTTCGAGGCGCTGAAGCAGCGCCTGGGCTGATCCCCGCCGCTTGAAACGCCGACCGCCCGCACCGTTTCCGAACGGTGCGGGCGGTTCTTATTGGCGGCCAACGGGTTCTACCGGCGTTTTCGGGCCGGTGACCGTGCGGCCGGACCACTGCCCAGGGTTTGCTAGAGGGTGTCTTATGCTTGCGCCGACCAGCCGATGACGGCTGACCAGTCCGGATGCTGAAAATTAGCTATCCGCTCTGAACTGCTTCCAGTCGAGAGGTGGTTTGCGCATGACCGATCTCGAATTCGGCGGGCCCAGGATCCCGATGGTCACGGGCCTGGAACTCGTCCGCGCGAGCACCCCGCTGCGGCGCGCCGCGGGACGGCTGGAGGCCGTGCTACCGCCCGGCTGGCGCGTCGAGGTCGTCGGCGCGCACATTCCGGACGGTCAGCCCGCCTTGCGTGTGGTGATGCCGGACTAGCCGGTCCAGCCGAGCGGCATCAGCAGCGACTTCTGCTCGCAGAACGCGTCGATGCCCTCCGGGCCGTTCTCCCGGCCCAGGCCGGAGTTCTTGTAGCCGCCGAACGGTGCGCCCGGATCGAAGGCGTACCAGTTGATCGCGTAGGTACCGGTGCGCACCTTGGCCGCGATCTCGGCGCCGTGCTCGATATCGGTGGTCCACACCGAGCCGGCCAGGCCGTACTCCGAATCGTTGGCGATCGCGATGGCCTCTTCCTCGGTCTCGTACGGAATCACCGCCAGCACCGGTCCGAAGATCTCCTCCTGTGCGATGGTGGACTTGTTGTCCACGTCGACGAAGATCGTCGGCTCGACGAACCAGCCGCGGTCCACGCCCTCGGGACGGCCGCCGCCGAGCACCAGGCGCGCACCCTCGGCCTTGCCCTTGGCGATGTAGCCCTCGACGCGGTCGCGCTGGGCCTCGGAGATCAGCGGGCCCAGTTGCACGCTGGGGTCGGTGGGGTCACCGGCCTTCATCGTCTTCACGTGGGCGACCAGCGCGTCGATGATCTCGTCGTAGCGGCTGCGCGGGGCCAGAATGCGGGTCTGCGCGACGCAGCCCTGGCCGGAGTTCATCAGGCCGGAGAAGGCCAGCTGCGGGATGGCGGCCGCGAGATCCGCGTCCTCCAGGATGATGGCTGCGGACTTGCCGCCGAGCTCGAGCGACACCGTCTTGAGTTGCCCGGTGGCGATAGCTCCGATTTTGCGGCCGACCGCGGTGCTGCCGGTGAAGGTCACCTTGTCCACGTCCGGGTGCGAGACCAGGTACTCGGCCACCTCCGCCTCGGCGGGCAGGACCGACAGGACGCCCTCGGGCAGGCCGGCGTCGGTGAAGATGTCGGCCACCATGTTGGCGGTGATCGGCGTCAGCGGCGCGGGCTTGAGCACCACGGTGCAGCCGGCCAGCAGGGCGGGGGCGAGCTTGTTGACGGCGAGGAAGAGCGGGACGTTCCAGGCGGTGACCGCCGCGACGACGCCGCGCGGCTCGCGGGTGACCCGGGTGGTGCCGAACATGCCGGTGCGAGTCTCGTTCCAGGGGAACGACTTCGCCAGTCCGGCGTAGGTGTCCAGGGCGGCGGTCGCGGGAATCTGGTTGAGCATCATGGCGAACATCTGCGGTGCGCCCATCTCGGCGCTGAGCGCGGCCACCAGTTCGGCGGAGCGCTCCTCGATCAGGCGCGCGGCGCGGGTGAGCACCTGGGCGCGTTCCTCCGGTGGGGTTTGCGGCCAGGGCCCGGAGTCGAAGGCCTGCCGGGCGGCGGCGACCGCGGCGTCGACGTCGGCGCGTTCGACGACCGGGACGCTGCCCACCGGTTCCACCGTGACCGGGGAGATGACCTGGAGGCGCTCGGAACTGGCTGGCGCGGTCCATTTGCCGCCGATGAACAAGCTGTCGTAATGCATGGGAACACGTTACAGTTTTGCTGCCCGCTTGTCTGTAACATGTTTCAGTTTTCTTCCGTGCCGCCGCGTTGAACTGCACGAATTCCAACCTGTCGGTTCGCTTCTCGGAGAACGCACTATTGCGTTCTGTTGCTGAAGCGAGGATGCTGATAGCTACTGATCAGCTCGCTCGATTCTCGGAACCAATGCAGGGGAGACGGGTCATGGCGGTGCAAGTTGTCGGACGTTCGGTAATGACCAGCGACCAAACCGAACATCAGGCCAGAAGCGTAGGCAGCGGGGGCTGGGTGGTGTCATTCCTGCCCGGGCGCACGTTAACAATCGAACAGGCCACGGCCGCAATGCAAGCCGCGGAGGCGATCGCCTATCTCAAGCTGCTGGCTGATCAGGTCGGGCTCACCACGCTGGAGACGGTGGGCCTCGCGATCCAGGAATCGCCCTGGAGCGAGATGATTCCCGGCAACACCTGCGCCAGACGCAGCTGGCGCCGGGGCTGGCTGGAGAAATAGCGCTACTTCGTCGCCACCACGACGAGGTTGCTCACCAGTAACTCCCGGATCAGCGGTACCCGGACCAGCCACCAGGCCCACCGGGGGTGATACCGCGGGAACAGGGCGCGCACGTCGGCGGAAGTGCCTGCGGCCCAGCACAATCCGTCCGCGGCGCGGACCGCGAACAGGGACCGGCCGAAACGGTTCTTCGGTTCGCGTCCGTGCTTACGGCGATACCTCCGGGCGGCGTACTCGCCGCCGAGGTAATGCCAGGGTCCGGTCTCGTGGCCGCCGAAGGGCCCGTGCCACACGGTGTAGGACAACACGATCAAGCCGCCGGGCTTGGTCACGCGCACCATCTCGTCGGCCATCAGCCACGGATCCGGCACGTGCTCGGCGACATTCGAGGAAAAGCAGATATCGACCGCGTCGTCGCGGAAAGGCAGCGCCATTCCGGAACCGCGCACCGCGCCCGCCACCGAGAGGCCGGCGGCGTGCATTTCCGACGGGTCCGGCTCGACGGGGATGTACCGGGCTCCGGTGCCGGCGAACTCGTCGGCGAAATATCCGGGGCCGCCCCCGACGTCCAGCACGATCGCGTCGCGCAAATCGTGGCCGGTGACATCGCGGTAGAAATCGGCGATCATCGCCGCGCTGTCCGCGGCGATCCCGCCGTAGAACAGCGCCGGATCGCTCTGCTCGAACCGGAAGCTACTGAGCAGCCGCCAGGATCGGCGCAAGCTCGCTCGCCGCGCGAACCGCGACGACGGTCGCCACCCGGGCAGCGGTCCCGTCACTTCGGCGGGCGTGATGTCAGCTCTCGGCACGACGGCGAGTGTCGCATAACCGGCGTCGAGGACTGTCCGCCGCTCCGGTATCTCCGGCGGGGCAGGCCCGGTCGCCGCGCGCGACCGGGCCCGCGCTGGGTCAGCCGACGCCGCTGGAGGCGCCGCTGCCGGTGGAGGTCGACGAGGTGATGAGGGCGAGGATTACGCCGAGGAGGCCATCCAGGTCCCCGCCCGCGCCGCTTCCGGTGCCGGTGTTGCCGCCAGTTCTAGTCCGTACTGCTTTCATGTGTCCTCCTCATCAATGCCGAGTGCGGTACCCGACCACGCCCGCCGGGTTCGGCGGGTGCAGGGACGTTATCGAGAACTCGCTGTGAAATGTCGGCGTTTCAATAAATTCACCATGACGCATTCGCGCCATCGTTCCCGGCGACTGAGCAGGTGGGAGGGTTGCCACGGGGATGCGGCAGGTTATTGTGGAGCGCGTTGCCGTGATCATGACGACCGAGAGAAGCTCCACCGTGCGCGAAGTTCTCCTGCTCTGCTGGCGTGACACGGGGCACCCGCAGGGCGGCGGCAGCGAGCGCTACCTGGAGCAGGTCGGCGCCCAGCTCGCGGCGCGCGGCGTCAAGGTCACCCTGCGCACCGCGCGCTATCCGGGCGCGGCCAAGCGCGAACACCTCGACGGCATCGACATCAGTCGCGCCGGCGGCCGCTACACCGTCTACCCCCGCGCGCTCGCCGCCATCGCCCTCGGCCGGATCGGGATCGGCCCGCTGCGCGGCCTGCGCCCCGACGCGGTGATCGACACCCAGAACGGCATCCCCTTCTTCGCCGCCACGGCCGCCGACGCGCCCTCCGTCGTGCTCGTGCACCACGGACATCGCGAACAGTGGCCGGTGGCCGGTCGCCTGGTCGGCCGCATCGGCTGGTGGATCGAATCCCGGCTGTCCCCGCGCGTGCACCGCGCCAACCAGTACCTCACCGTCTCGCTGCCCTCCGCCGAAGAACTCGCCACCCTCGGCGTCGAACGGGAACGCATCGCGGTCGTCCGCAACGGCGCCGAACCGGTGCCCGCCGGCGCGCCCACCGGCGCCGTGCAGACCCGCACACCCGAACCGCGCATCGTGGTGCTGTCCCGGCTGGTGCCGCACAAGCAGATCGAGGACGCGCTGCAAGCCGTCGCCCGCTTGCGCGGCCGGGTCCCCGGCCTGCGCCTCGACGTCATCGGCGGCGGCTGGTGGGCCGAGAACCTCCAGGCCGACGCCGCCGCGCTCGGCATCGCCGACGCCGTCACCTTCCACGGTCACGTCGACGAACGCCGGAAGCACGAACTGCTCGCCCACGCCTGGGTGCACGTGCTGCCCTCGCGCAAGGAAGGCTGGGGCCTGGCCGTCATCGAAGCCGCCCAGCACGGTGTGCCCACCGTCGGTTACCGCAGCTCGCGCGGCCTCACCGACTCCATCGTCGACGGCGTCACCGGCCTGCTCGTCGACGACGTCACCGACCTCACCGCCGCCGTCGGCGACCTGCTCGAGGATGCCGAAGGCCGCACGGTGATGGGGGAGAAGGCCCGGGCCCGCGCCCGCGAATTCTCTTGGGAGCAAACCGGAAACGGGGTTTATCAGGTGCTGGCGGCGGTGGCCCGCGGCGAGCACGTGTCCGGTCTGGTCGCCGGGCCCGAACCGCGCCTCTGAGCCGGAGACCCGGCGGTCGATGTTAGCGTTATGTCTGATTTGTCGGGTGCCGCAAGGCTGTTGATGTTCTGGGGGCTTGGTGTTCGGCACCTACGTCGTGCTGCTCGTGATCGCCGGAGTGGTGTTGATCGGGCTCGCGCTGTCACTGCGTGAACTGGGAATCGTTCGCCAGACGATCGAAACCGTGACGGGCCTCGGATGTCTCGGCTACGCCGGATATCTGATCTATCTCGCGGCATTCACCGACACGGAGACCTTCAGCATCTTCTGGGTCGTGCTCATCGCGCCGGTCCTGCTCCTGATCGACGGACTGCGCGCCATCGACATCTCCGACGTCGGACGGCCCCAATTCGACTACGACGACGAACCTTCCGCGTCCGAGTCCCGCCGCAGCAGCGCCTCGCAGGAACGGCGCGCGGCCCGCCGGGCGGCGGCGCTGGCCGAGATGCGGGACAAGCACACCGAAGTCAAGGACTGACTTCGGTCCTGGTCCGGCCGCGCCCTGCCGCCAGCAGGCCGCCGAAAAGCACTGCCGCCCACAGGATGTGCGCGCCACCCGTGATGAACCGGTGTGCCGCTTGCGATTCGGTGACCTGGACGCCCGGCACCCGATACAGCGCGAGCTGATCGTCGGAGTACACCGGCTCGAGTTCGGCGAGCGCCTGCTCCGACCTGCCCAGCGGCCCGGGTGTCGTCCGCTCGACGAGCACCCACCCGACCCCCAGCCCCGCTAGTTGCCCTGCCGAACTGCCGTGTAGCAGTAGTTCTTCCACCTGCTGCGCGCGTCGACCCTCACCGGCCACCACCGCCCCGCGCACCGGCAGCTGCCCGGTCTGCAACACGTCATTGGGCAGCATTCGCGGCGCCGGATCCAGCACCGGCGCCTTCCCGCTGTACGGGAACCTCCGGAACATTCCGCCCGGCAGCACCGCCACATCCCCGGGCCCCTCGATCCGCGCGGCCACCTGCTCCCACCCACCCGGATACCGCACCGGCCGCACCGCGCCCCCGACCCCCCACGCCAGGTCGAGCAGCGGCAGAATCAGCAGCGCTATGAACGCGGCCGCGATCAAGGTGGTGCCCGGCGTACGCGCGCCGGCGGTTCCATCCACACCGCGCCTGGGGACAGCTGTGGACAATTCACCACCGGCCGATTCGCGCGGAACTTCGTTGCCGTCGACTGGGGAATCCGTCGCAGTCGGCTCCGCCGCGCGCCCCTCCCGATAGCTCACTTCAGCAACGGAATCCGCACCTTCGAACTCTTCGCGACCGCTCGACCGCCCGAATCGATTCGCGAGCACCTGGCAACCGGCAGCCGCGCACAGCGCATATCCCGGCACCGCCAACGCGACATACTTCTGCGTATCGCGCAGCAGCCCCGCCCCCGGCACCTGCACAACAAGCCATTCCATAACCTCGCGCCCCAACCCGGTAGCGGCCAGCGCGGGCACCACGACCGCCGCCACAGCCAGCACCAGCAGCGCCCGCCGAGTCCGTATCCGCGCCGGATCAGCAATGAAGGAGGATTCGTCGTCTGGTCGCGCGCTGTTGTCCGGCTCGGACACGGCTCGGCCCGAATTCGCCACGGCGGAAGCGCCGTTCATCCGTGGAGAGATTCCGGCGGGGTGGTCTGTTGCGGTAGGGCCGCTCGATGCGGGTCGGGTCGGATCTGCCGCGGAGGCGGTGTCGCCTGTTTGCGGGGAGGCGCTGGTGCGGTGGTTCGTTGCCACGCGGGCACTCGCTGCGCGGCGTAAACCCGCTCGGGTCGAATCGGAGGGAGCGTCGCCTACCCGGGGGTTGGCTAACGCGCGGAGGCCGGTCGCCACGAGTGCCAGGAGGATCGCCGTTCCGAACAGGGCCAGAAGGGTTGTGCGGGAACCGGGTACGGCGTCGGCGTTCCAGATGCCGCCGAGCCCGGCGAGGCTGCCCAGGGTGCCGAGGCCGGGTTCGGCGCGGGCGGCGAAGGCGGCGATACCTACCGGGTCGGAGGGCTCGGCCCCCGCTCCAGAGAGCGCTGTCGCGGTCAGCCACGGCGCGCTGGCCAACGCCAGCAGTATCAGCGTGCCGGGGATTTGGCGCCCGCGGACCAGGATCAGTGCCGTCAACCCGGCCAGCAGTGCGCCGGTCGGAGTGAGACCGGCGGCGGCGAAGCATGCCGCCAGTGCGCCCCACGCGCCGAGGGAGTTTCGTGCGCCGACGGAATCTGTAGCCCCGGGCGTATTGGTGGCGTCGACAGAATCTGTAGCCCCAGGGGAATCTGCAGCGTCGACGGAATCTGCAGCCGCGGGCGAATCCGTAGCGCCAACGGGATCTGTAGCCGCGGACGAATCCGTAGCGGCGACGGAATCTGTAGCCGCGGGCGAATCCGTAGCGCCAACGGAATCTGAGGCGCCGAGGGAATCTGTAGCGCGGGGGGAATCTGTAGCGCTGGGGGCATCCGGTGCGCCGAGGGAATCCTGGGCACCGGGAAAGCCTTGTGCGCCGGTGGGAATCTGTGTGCCGAGGGAATTCCGTGCGCGCCAGGAAATCCCGGCGTCAGTGCGGGGCGCACGCGCTGAGCGCAGGCGGTAGGCGGCGAGCGCGGTCCATGGGAGCGCGGCGTAACCGGCGAGCAGGCTCCAATGTCCTTGGAGGAGACGTTCGGCGATGTAGGGGTTCCAGAGGGCGACTGTGGTTGCGACCAATTGTGGTCCGAGTCCGGCGCGCAGCAGTTCCCGCGCGAGGACCGCGGCTCCGTAGCCGGCTGCCCACAGCGCGATCACCAGGATCGCCTTGACGAGTAGTCCGCCGTCGATGATCGGGGATAGGACGGCGAGCATCGCGTCCTGCGGCACCGCCCGCGGCGCGGCGTCGCCGAGCCCCAGGGCCGAATCGGTCAGGTAGGACCGCGGCGTACTGACCGCGTCCCGCAGCAGCAGATATCCGGGCCCGAGCAGCGGCCCGGCAATGAGCAGGGCCAGCACCGCGCTGTACCCGGCCGGCACCAACCTCCGCCACCCGCTCCTGTCACCCACGGCTCGCCACCCTACGTGCCCGAACCGCCCGCTGAACTCCCCGAGCCGACAAATCCGGCCCCACCCCGACCGGTGCCCTCGATTTCGCGTCGCGCAACAGCGTGCCGCTGCGGCTGTGCTTGTTCGACAGGTCTCCCGACACAGCAGCCTGCCGACACAGCAGCCCGGCGACACAGCAGCCTGCCGACACGACCAGCCTGCCGACACGACCAGCCTGCCGACACAGCAGCCAGCTGACACGACCAGCCTGCCGACACAGCAGCCAGCTGACACGACCGGCCTGCCGACACAGCAGCCAGCTGACACGACCGGCCTGCCGACACAGCAGCCAGCTGACACGACCGGCCTGCCGACACAGCAGCCAACCGACACGACAGCGCATTGCTCGACAGGTGTCCCAACACAACCGCTGGCCGACGCTGCCGCTGATCTCCCAGCGATATCGGTCCGCTGCTCTGCGGACTGCTCAGCCTTGGCGGTCGACGGCGGCGCTGCCGAGGGCGGCGAGGAAGGCGTCGGCCTCGCGGTGGGAGCGCAGGCGGATGAAGGTGAGGTGCTGGTAGGCGGGGTTGGTTTGGGCGGCGGTGTAGCGGGCGCGGTTTTTGGCGTGTGTGGTCCAGGACCACATGATCACCGAGCGCTCCGGGTCGAGGGACAGCAAGTTGCGGGGGCGCTCCCGGTTGCCGTTCCAGAGTTCGCGGTGGGTCAGGGCGCGGCCCAGGGTGCGTTTGACGATCTGGAAGGTGACCAGGGGCCGGGGGAGGTCGAACCAGATCACCGTGTCGGCGTGCCGCCAGACGAGGTCGCCGAGTTTGCCGTGGTAGTTGCCGTCTACCACCCAGCTCTCCGGGGTGAGGCGCTCGGTGACCGCGGCGCGGAATTCCGCGGTGGGCATCGGCGTCCAGCCGGGCTGGTGGTGGATGGCGTCGAGTTCGATGTGCGGGATCCCGAGCCGCCGGGAGATCCGGCGGGCCAGCGTGCTCTTGCCCGACCCCGACGTGCCGACCACGGCGATCCGATGCTTGCTCACCGCAGCATTATTCCCGCGCGGCGGGGGCCCGGGCGATCGTTTTTCAGCCCACCGCCTCGAGGAGGATCCCGCGCGGCGTGCCGTCCGGCGACTGCCATGCTCCGGTCACGTGCCCGACGGCGTCGGGGGAGAGCGGGTGGTCGCCGGGTGTCCGGACGATCCGCACCGCGGTCGCGGCGGCCGCCGCCGTGACCTCGACGGTGGGATCGAGAGCGTCACTCGTGTTCTGCGCCTGCGCCCGCGCCTGCCCGGTGAGCAGCGCCGAGGCCTGCGCCACCAGCACGTCGTCGGCCGCGCCGTCGTAGAGCCACCGGGTGCCGAGGACACCGTGTTCGGAGATGCCGATCAACGCGGCCTCGTTCCCGGCCACCGGAGCGTCGCGGTAGGTCATCGGGACGTGATAGGCGACCGGCGGCGTGACCGACTCGTCGAGCACGATCATGAATTCGAGACCGACCGCGCCCGCGGGATCGTCGAGGCGGAATCCACCCGCCTTGCGCACCACCGGTGCGCCGCCCCGGAACCAGTCCTGGCGCGGCAGCCACGCGGTCAGCAGTTCCCACTTGGTGGGTTTCATCGTGGTGTTGTGTACGACGGCCATTGTCCGACCCTAGGCAGCTGCGCGCCCGGAAGCGACCGCACGGTGGGCTGGGCTGCGGTGCCGGGGTGGTGAGGTGCGACGATGGGGTGTGCCCGAAGTTCGTCGCCTGCCCGCCGTCGCGGATCTGACGTTGGTGACGGCGGGGGCGATGACGGCGAATGTGGCGGGGTATCTGCTCCAGGTGCTTGCCAGCCGGTGGCTGGGTGTCGCCGGGTTCAGTGAATTCGCGAGTTTGCTGGCGGTGCAGCTGCTGTGCGCGGTGCCGGCGCTGGCGTTGCAGAACGTGGTGGCGCGCGAGCTGGTGCGCGGTGCGAGCGTGTCCGCGCTGCGGGGCTTGCAGTGGCGGTGCGCGGTGATCGTGGCCGCGCTCGCGGCGGTGCTGGTACCGCTGGTGACGCTGGCTTTGGACGTGAACGTGCTCGCGTGCGCCGCTGCCCTCGGCGCGGCGCCCGCGCTGGTCCTGCTCTCCGGTGAGCAGGGAATCTTGCAGGGCAGCAATCGTTTCCGCCGCTTGGCGGTGGTGCTCGGTGTCGCGGGGATCGCCCGGGTCGTGCCCGCGCTGGCGGTGCTGGTGCTCGGTGGCGGCACGGCGGCCGCGCTGGCCGCGGCCGCGCTCGGCTTGACCGCCGCGGCGGCCTTCGCGCGTTTCGTGGCCGGTGCGCCGCAGGTCCGGGCCGTGCTGACCGAGCACACGGTGGGCGTGCTGCCGGTGATCCGGGCGGCCCAGGTGCAGGCGGCGCTGATGGCGTTGTCCTCGGCCGACCTGATCGTGGTCCGCATGGTGCTCGGCGACACCGACGACGCCAGCCGCTACGCGCTCGGCACGGTCGCCGCGAAGATAGCTTTCTGGTTGCCGCAGGCCGTCGGAGTGGTCCTCTATCCGCGGATGGCGCAGCCGACCCAGTCTGCCCGGGCCATCCGGGACGCGCTGGCGGTGCTCTCGGGCATCGGTGTCGTCGCGGTGCTCGGCGCGGCCGTCGCGGCCCCGCTGGCCCCGCTGTTCGCGGGCTCGGACTACGCCCCGATCCAAGGCCTGCTCTGGCTGTTCGCCCTGCACGGCGCGATCCTCGCGGTGCTGCAGGGCGCGGTGCTCTCGGCCATCGCCCTGGACCGCACCGCCCTGGCCACCTTGGCCTGGGTCGGTCTTGCGGTGGAGGTCACGCTGACCCTGCTGTTCGCCCATTCGATTTCCACGCTCATCACCCTGTGCGTCTGCGTCGCCGCGACCACGACCGCGGTGGTCGCCGCGACCGTGCTGCGTACCGCCGGCACCGCGCGCGAGTAATCAGATCAGCGCGGCCGCGGCCTCCGCGCAGCCCCAGGCCACGGTGACGCCCGCACCACCGTGACCGTAGTTGTGCACGAGCAGCGCACCGTCGAGCTCTTCCCGTTCGACCCGCACGCTGGGCCGGGCCGGTCGCAGCCCGACCCGGTGTTCCAGAACGCGGGCGTGGGCGAGTTCGGGATGGATGCGCGCACAGCGGTCCACGATCCCGCGGGCGGTCGCCGGATTCGGGGTCAGGTCCCAGGAGCCGGGTTGTGAAGTGCCGCCGAGGATGACGTACCCCGGTCGCGGCAGTAGATAGGTCAGCTCGGCGCCGGCGTGCGCGAACCACTCGGTGAGACCGGGGTTTTCGACGATCACGAGTTGCCCGCGCACCGGCCGCACGGAGGTGTCGGGCACCAGCGTCCGGGCGCCGAGACCGGTGCAGTTGACCACCACCGGCGCTACTCGCGCCGCCGCACCGAACCCGGCGACCGCGCGCTCCTCGATCATCCCGCCCGCGGCCGCGAGCCGCCGCGCCAGATACTCGAGGTGCACGCGCATATCCAGCAGCGGCACCGTGGCCCGCAGCCCCTGGCCGCAGCCCACGGGTAGTTCGGCGGCGGTTGCCTCTCGGACGCCGTCGAGCGCGTCGGTCCACACCGGCATGAAATCCAGCGGCGTCTCGGCCTGCACTCCGGTCACCAACCGGACGCCGGAGGCGGGATCGCCGGCCAGCTCCCGATACTCCCGCAGCGACCGCACTGCCCACACGGCGACCAGCTCCGCGGGCTCGATGTGATACGGCCAGATGAGCGCGCCCGCCACCGCCGAGGTCGTCCAGGCGGCCAGCTCTTTCGCCCAGATCCGGACCCGCGCGCCCCGCTCGGCGAGGACGATCGCCGTGGTCAGTCCGGCGACCCCGCCACCCAGCACGACCACATCCGCGTCACTCATACCGGCACCCTAACAACGCGCGAGAAGCCATGTGCGCAAAAAGAATTCGGCCCCCCGGCAAAAGCCGGGGGGCCGAATTCGAGAACCTGACGAGGTCAGAGGTTGCGAGTGTCGATCACCTGGGTCGGCGAATCGTCGCCGCGCACCGGGCCGCCGCCGGCGAGGCGGTTGTTGCTACGGCCGGCCGGAGCCGAGCCGCCGCGGATGCCGATGAGCACGCCGACGATCAGCAGGATCGCGCCGAGCACGCCGAGCACGATCGGCATGATCCGGCCGTACAGCGACAGCTTGTCGATGTTCTCCTTGGCGACCGCGATCTGCGACTCGATGGTGTTCTCGTCGAAGACGATGTTGCCCTTGAGCGCGGTGACCTCGGGCTTGTCGGCGGTGCGAGCGTAGTACATGTGGATCTGCTCGCCGCCCTTGATGACGGTGCCGGTCTCGGGCTCGACCCACAGGTCGCGGGTGTTGGTGTAGTACCGGGTCATGGTGACCGGGCCGTCACCCTCGACGCCCCACTTCGCGGCCGGCAGTTCCAGCTTGTTGGTCGGCGCCTTGACGACGTCCCACATGCTGGTGGCCGGGATGGTCTGCGAGAAGTGGTAGACCTTCATGCTGTTGATCTCGGTCTCTTCGACGAAGTTGATGTCGAAGGTCTTGCGGGCGTTGAGATCGAAGTACGGGTAGGTCTTCTGCTCGGTGCCGAGCGGGAAGCGGTACTGCAGGCCGACGTGCTGCACCGGCTCGGCGACGCTCTTCATTTCCTTGTCGACACCGACGGCGATGGAGCCGTTGGGCTGCGTGGCGACCGGCTCACCGGTCTTGCGGTCGATGGTGACGCGGTCGACCGACGCGGTCAGCAGGCCGGTGTCGCCCTGCTTGTCGATGCGGCGCAGCGTCTGACCGGCCTGAACGGTCAGCTCGTTGGCGTCGGACGGCTCTTCGACAGTCAGGAACCGCTGGGACACCAGGGGCACGTTGCTGTCGACCTTGGCCGAACCCTCGGGCGAGGTGAGCGACTTGGCGTCGAGCACCTGGCTTTCGGAGCCGGGGGCATTCTTGGCGATGGTCGTGATCTCGAGGTCGAGAGGAGTCTTCGCCAGTTTGCCGACGGTGTAGGCCGGGATCATCAGCGCCATCACGATCAATAACGCGCCGAGACCCACGAGCAGGCAGGCCACCGTCCTTCTGGTTCCGGCACTCAGTGCCATGCAAACACTCCTCGTCTTAGAACACACAGGTCGTTCCGCGTACTGCGGGCAGCCCGCGGCACTCGTGAGCCCCGACACTAACAGGACCGAGTAGTAACATGCCCTGCCGAGTCCGGTTTCCGACCAAAATCGCGCTGAGTGTAGCGCGAAAAGTGAAACGAAGTGTTCTCACCTGGGAAATCGATAGTGCAGACTGGAGCGCGATGACCGCCACCGCCCCTGTGTCCGCCGCCACCCCGGCCGCCCCCGCCCGATCGCGCGGCTTCGTTCCCGCCCTCGAGGGGATGCGCGGCATGGCCGCCCTCGGCGTGATCGTCACGCACGTGGCATTCCAGACCGGAGCGAGTTCGATGCCGGTCGTCGGCAAGGTGTGGGAGCGCTTCGACATGGCCGTCGCGGTGTTCTTCGCGCTGTCGGGTTTCCTGCTGTGGCGCCCGCACGCGGCGGCGGCCCGCGGCCTGGGTGCCGCGCCCTCGACGGGCTACTACTTCCGGCACCGCGCCACCCGCATCCTGCCCGCCTATTGGGCCGTGGTGTTCGCGGTGCTGCTTCTCCTGCCGAGCGCGGCCGACTCCGCGGGGTGGCGGGTGTGGTTCTCCAATCTGGCTCTGCTGCAAGTGTTCATCCCGCTGACCCTGACCGACGGCCTCACTCAGATGTGGAGTCTGTCGGTAGAGGTGGCCTTCTATGCAGTACTGCCGCTGCTCGCGTTCGCGCTGGTGCGGTTGCGCGGCGACGCGGCCCGGTGGCGGGTGCCGGTGCTGGCCGGCAGCGCGCTGATCTGCCTGGGCTGGAACTTCATTCCGGTGCCGACCCCGGACGCGATCCACGCCGACAACTGGTTGCCCGCCTATCTGCCGTGGTTCGCCGCGGGGATGGTGCTCGCCGAACTCGTCGACATCCGACCGGCCGTTCCCACGCGCTGGGTGCGGGTGCTCGGCAGTCAGCCGCTGATGTGGGCCGTCGCGCTCGTGGCCTTCTTGTTCTCGACCACCGATCTCGGTGGCCCGGCCGGACTTACGCACGCCGAGCCCTGGCAGTACGTAGTGAAGATGACGCTCGGCATGATCATCGGATTCGGCCTGATCGCCCCGCTGGTGCTCGGCGACGCGCGGCACCGCTGGCTGGAATCCCGGGTGGCCGCCACCTTCGGCCGCTGGTCCTACGGCATCTTCCTGTGGCACCTCGCGGTGCTCTCGATCGTGTTCCCGGTCTTCGGCATCCTGCCGTTCCGCGGCAATTTCGCCTGGGTGCTGTTCTTGACCATCGCCATCACCCTGCCGGTCGCCGCCGCGAGTTACGCGCTGATCGAGGATCCCGCCCGCCGCTTCGCCCAAAGTCGCGATCGCGCGCACGCCGAGTCGAGGTAGTACCGGCCGGGTTACTTCCGGCGCGGCAGCAGTGCGGCGATGCCGACCGCGACGACCGCGACCACCGCGGGAACCTGCACCCAGAGCGAACCGCCCAGGTAGCCGCCCTGTGCGCGCCACGGTCCGGTGGACAGCGCGGCGGCCGACAGCGCGGTCCCGAGTCCAGCGACCACCGGCAGATACTTCGCGGTGACCGGTGCGAACCGGGCCGCCGCCACGCCCGCGGCGGTGAGAACCGCGCCGACCGGTCCGGCGATCACGGTCGCCACCGCGCCGAGACCGAGCGCGCCGACGACCCGATTGCCCCAGGTATCAGGGGCTTCCGAGGCGCTGGACGCAGCCGGGGCCACCGGCTCCGCGGACTGCGGTCGGCGGCCGAAGAGCTCGGCCAGGCGCCGACGACGCGGAATCGCGAGCAGGGCAAGCGGAATCAGCAGGAGTAGCCCGCCGAAGATGCCGAGGCGATACCACCGGTCGTCCGGGAAGGAGACGGTGATCTCGCCCGCGTCCGGCGGCAGGATCCAGCCTTGCTGCCAGCCGTCGACCACGATCGGGGTGAGCCGCTGACCGGTGGCGGTGGTCGCCTGCCAGCCGACGTTCGTGCTCAGCGGCAGAACGAGCAACCGGTCCCGGGTCGCGGGCGGCGCGGGGTCGAAACCGGTGCGGTTCAAGCGCAGCCGGTCCACCGAGAACAGTTCGGTGGGCCCGACACTCACATCGGCGCGCCCGGTCGACAGGGGAAGTTCCCCGGATGATTCGGCATCGCCGCAGACCTGCGCGGGCACCGGCGCGCCCGACAGCAGCTCGGCCGCCGTCGCGGTGACCGTGGTGCGCACGAGGCGGCCGTCGATATTGATCGTCGGTCCGAGCGCGCACGGCACGGTGAGCTGCCGGTCCGCGGGCGCGGCCGCCGGATAGTCGGGGCCGAGCACGTCGACCTCGGCCAGGCCGGGCGGCTGCGTGATGGCGAAACCGAGTGCGGTCTTGTCCAGCACCGGCTGCCAGTCCTGGATGGTGATCTCGATCCGGTCCGTGACCGCCGGGTGCAGGTCGATCCGGGAGGCGGTGCCGGATGCGGCGTTCGGATCCAGCTCGCGCACCTGCGGTCCGTCGCCCAGGTTGACCGCCACCGCGAGCGGTGTGGCGGGCAGCCCGCCCAGCGACGTCGTCAGATCCAGCCCGGTGACCAGCGCGGGTTCGGGCAGTTCGATGGTGAGTGTCGGCTTGGGGCCGGTGAAGTCGCGGATCGAATCCTCCGGCGCGGTCCAGCTGGTGCGCACGTCACCGTCGGTGGCGGCGAAGGCCGCGCCGCGCAGGTCGCCGACATCGGCCTGGCCGCGCGCGATCGGCCGCGCGCGATCGGTGAGCAGCGCCTCCAGCGCCGGACCCTGCCGGGTGCGCACGGTCAGCTCCGGCGTGACGGTCATCGGCCCCGGAACCTGCAGCGTGCGTTCGAAAGTGCCCGGCTCCTCGGCGGCCAGCGCCAGGCTCTTGCTGCACCGCACCCGATCGGGGGAGTCGAAGCACGCGGCGCGGCCGGGGAATTCCTGGCCCAGGTCCCAGCCGCGCACCGGGGTGCCGGCCGCGACGGGCGGCAGCACGGTGCGATGCCGGATGTCGACCGGCAGCGGCGCCTCGCGCACGCTGTAATCCTCGAGCGCGAGTTCGCTGAGGCCGAATTGGCCGCCGCCGGTGTTGTTCTCGGTGCGGATCGCGGTGATGGTGAGCCAGGTGGTGCGGCCGACGGGCAGCGAGACCGAGACCGGCTCGCCGGGTTCGCTGATCCGGGTGGACACGCTGCCGTTGTCGGTGCGCACCTCGATCCACTTCACCGGGGCGCCGATAGCGGCCGGGCTGGTGGTGAGGGTGAGCAGACCGGCGGACTTGATCGGCTTGTCCAGATCCAGGCGCAGCCACTGCCCGACCGCGCTGTCGATGCCGCTGCTGATCCAGGAGGTGGCGAGGTCACCGTCGACCACGGCGGCGGTCGAGCTGCCGGGCGCCGCACCGCCGAGCTGGGTGGCGTCGGCGGCCGAGCTGGACGCGGTCAGGGTGGCGCCGGACCATTCGCCGCGCACCAGGCCCGCGCCCGGGACCGGATAGTCGGGCACCAGGTTGTGGGTGCGGCGCGGGTCGTCGGGGGCGCGCAATGCCGAGTTGTGGTTGTCGACCTTGCCGAAGTCGGTCTCGCGGTCCATCGGGGTGTCGGTGATGGTCACGGGTCCGGGCGGCAGGCCGGCGCGGGCCGCGTCGGCGGCGAGCAGGCTGGGCGACCCGGTGTTTCCCGAGCGGCGCAGGCGTTCGAGCACTTCGGGCCCGCCCTGGACGGTCGGCACGTCAGCCAGGCCGACGGTGTAGGCCCCGGGGAACGAGGACGGCGCGCCCGTGCCGCTGCGCACCTGGATCGGCGTGCCCGGCGGCGGCACCTCGACCCGGTAGATCTCGACCGCCGGATAGGCGGGCCGCAGATCTCCATCCGCCACCAGCCCCTCGGCGATCACGGAAGCCTCGATGGGTGAGCCGAACTCGGCCACCCTGGTCAATCCCGGCGAACCCTCGATCGCCCGGTGTGCCAGCATCGGCCGGGTCGAGCGCGAGGTCTCCGGGTCGAGGTCGTTACGCAGCACCAGCACGCCGATGCCCTGATCGGCCAGCGTCGCCGCGAGTCCGGTCGAGGGGCGGCCGTCGGCGATCAGCCGCTGCACCGAATCCATCGCGCGGATCGTGCCCGGCGGATTCAACGGCACCGAATCCCGGATCGCCCACGGCGTACTCGCCAGCGCCTGCATCGGTTCGTCACGGGTCAGGCCCCACACCTGGCTGCCGAACGGCGCGCCCGGCACCACCAGCGCGCGGGTGTCGGAGGCGTTGCGCGCGAGCCAGTCCGAGGTCTGCTGCCAGTAGGCCGGGACCTCGTCGTAGGCGCCGCGCGGGGCCAGCTTGCCGGTCCAGGCCAGCGAGGTCGACAACGCCAGCGCGGTCAGGATGAGCGCGGCGACAGCCACTCGGCGGTCCCGCTCGGGATGGGCGAACGCGTGCCGCCACACCGGCAGCGGCACCGAGGCGGGCAGCGGGATCCGGGCCAGCAGATGCGCCAGGCCCAGCACCAGCGGCAAGCGGATCAGCGGCTCCAGCTTGTGCACGTTGCGCAGCGGCGCGCCGCCGGAGTCCAGGAAGACGCGCACCGATTCCGCGAACGGACCGCTCAGCTCCCCGACATAACCGGCGCAGATCCCCGCCAGCCCGACCAGCAGGATCAGCGTCAACCGGCCGCGGTACGGCATGGTCCGCAGCGCCAGCCCGGCCATGCCCGCGGCGGCGAGCAGCCCGGTGGCCAGCACGGCGGCGGGCTGGGTGACCAGCACCGCGCCCGCGATGCGCTCGGGCGAGACGAACGGCGTCCAGCTGTCGGTGCCGCGCAGTACCTCACCCAGCGACGCCCATTGCGTCGTCACCCCGGAGGACTCGATGTAGTCCAGGAACGGCGGCGAGACCTTGCCGAGCAGCAGCAACGGCACCGCCCACCAGAACACCGCGAGCACCAGCAGCGGCACCCAGGCCAGCGTGAACCGCCACCAGCGCCGGTTCGGTCGGTAGGAACCCCACCACAGCAGGGCGGGCAGGAACGCGGCCACCGTGGCGACGGCGTTCACCGAACCCATCAGCGCCAGCGCCAGCGCGCTGCCCGCCGGGCCGCGGGTGCCGCCGAGCGCCCGCTTGCGATAGGCGGTGCCGAGCGCGGCGGGTGCGAGCAGCACCCAGGGCGCGAGCACCATCGGCAGCGTCTCGGAGGAGATCGAGCCGAGCGTGGTCAGCACGCGCGGCGAGAGCGCGAACGCGATCGCCGCGATGACCCGGGAGCCGCGGCTGCCGATGCCGAGTGTCTCGCAGAGCCGGACGATGCCCCAGAACCCGGCGAGCAGCAGCAGCGCCCACCAGATCCGCTGCGTCGCCCAGGCGGGCAGGCCGAGCGCGTGCCCGGCGGAGAAGAACGCGCCGTGCGGGAAGAAGTAGCCGTAGGCCTGGTTCTGCACCTGGCCCATCGGAGCCTGACTGCTCCACAGATGGGCGGCGCGCTCCAGGAAACCGAACGGGTTCTGCGCGAGGTCGTACTTGGTGTCGGCGACCGTGTTGCCGGGCGCCTGCAAGAAGGTGAGCAGGAACGCCGCGAGCACAGTGCCGGCCAGCCAGCGCTTGCCCAGCGGCGCGACGTCGGGCACGGCCGTCGGCGCGCGTTCGGTGCGCGGGGCATCGACGGGTGCGGCGGAAGTCACTGGCATACGAGGTCAGGCCCGGGGCGGCGGTGCGCGATGCGCACGCGGAGCCCCGGGCCTGCCGGGTCAGCTACTGACATGCGCGGGCAGGGCAGTGCCCGCGAGCATGCCGGAACGGGGACGGGGTCAGCGCGCGCCGTACTCAACGTTGTTGAGCAGCGAGGAGTCCGGGTCACCCTTGTCCAGCTCGGGCCGGGTGTTCTGCTGCACGGCCGCGGTGATCGCGAACACAGCCAGGACGCCCAACACGGCGCCGGCGACCGCACTCGCAACCCCAGGAACAGCAAACTTCATCGCGGCACTCCAATACATTGATGCAGGCACATTCCCGAGGAACTTAGCAGTAGTCCAGATCACTTCGTACCCTCAGCCCGTCGATTCGCGGTTCGACCGGGGACAACGCCCGGAATCGGGCGCAACTTCCGGTCGGGTCTACCGCTGCGGCGGCAGTTCGCAGCGCAGCCCGCCGAGGAACGTGCGCAACTTGGCCGTCGTCTCATCGAGTTCGGCGCGCGGGTCCGAGGCCGCGACGATGCCGCCGCCGGCGAAGGCGCGGACCGAACGGCCGTCGGCGGACAGTTCGGCGCTGCGAATCGCGACGACCCACTCGCCGTCGCCGGTGGCGTCGCACCAGCCCACAGCGCCGCCGTAGAAGCCGCGGTCTTCCTCGGTGCCGGTGATCGTTTCCAGGGCGAGGTCGGTCGGCGTGCCGCACACGGCCGGGGTCGGGTGCAGCAGGACCGCCAGGTCGAGTGCGGTCAAGGCCGGGTCGCGCACGGTCGCGGTGATCGGGGTGGCCAGGTGCCAGACCTCGTGCGTGCGCAGCAGTTCCGGGCCGTCGGGGATGTCGAGTTCGGTGCAGACGGGGGCGAGGAGTTCGCGGATCCAGTCGATGACGAAGGCGTGCTCGGCCCGGTTCTTCGTACTGGACAACAGTTCCTGGGCGCGCGCGGCGTCCTCGTCGGGGTCGGCCGAGCGCGGGATGGTGCCGGCCAGCGGGCGCAGTGTGACGGTGCTGCCGTGCCGGGCGACCAGCACTTCGGGGGTGGCGCCGATCAGCGTCGCGCCGGGCCGGCCGGCGGGGGAGAGATCGACGGCGAACACGTTGGCGATCGGGTGCCTGGTCAGCAGGTGCGCGGCCACCGTCTCCGGCGCCAGCGGCTGATCCGCCTCGGCCAGCACCGATCTCGCCGCGACCACCTTGCGCAGCGGCTGCCCGGGATCGTTCAACTGCTCGACCAGCTTCGCGACCCGCGCGATGTGCTCGGCCGGGCTCGGCAGCTCGGTGACCACCCGCACCGCGGGCAGTTCCGGCAGCGCCGCGGGCCGCCACGGCCCCGCCGTATGCCGGGCCCGCGCGGGCGCGGTGAGCGCCGCCGGACGACCCGGATCGAACGGCAGCGCACCGACGATCAACTCCGTCGCGCCGCCGCGCAACGCCGCCACCGCCGCTCCCACCTCGTCGAAGGTGCTGCGGCTTCCCGAGCAGCGCATCACACCGCCGGGCTGGGCAAGCAGGAATCCGTCCATGGTCCTTCGACCCTAACTCCGGACCCGGTATCGATCCCGCTCCAGCGACGCACGTCTCAGTGCCGGTAGCGTGCGCGCCGGATCGAGGAGTGTGGACCGGTGGAACTGCGTCAACTGCGGTACTTCAGCGTGGTGGCCGAGACCCGGCACCTCACCCGCGCGGCGGAGGAACTCGGCATCCGCGCGACGTCCCTGAGCCAGCAGCTCCTCGCACTCGAAAAAGAGCTCGGGACAGCACTATTCGACCGCACTCCGCGCGGCATGGCACCGACTGCTGCCGCGCACGCACTGCTGCCATACGCGCACCGAGCTCTGAACGCCGCCGCCGCGGGCGCGCGGGCGGCCGCGAGCGCCGGCACGAACCAGCCGTGGCGGATCGGCGTCACCCCCGGCGCACCCCCGGAGACCCTCGCCGCCCTGCACGCCGCCGCCGCTGACCCCCACACCGCGGTCGGCGAACTCGACGCACATGATCTGCCGGTAAGCGCCCAACTGTCGGCCCTGCGTCGCGCGGACCTCGACGCGGCATTGATCGTCCTGCCTGCCGCCACCGACGAACTCGAGGTCCACGTCGTCAGCGACCGGCCGTTGGGCGTTCTCGTGTCGACCGCGCATCCGCTGGCCGACAGGGCGATCGAATGGGCCGACCTGGCGGGCCAAGACCTCCTGTGGTTCGACCGCGACCTGGCCCCCGGCTACTACGACGCCACCCTCGACGCGCTTGCCCGAGCGGGCTGGCGCCCGCGCCGGATCCGGGTCGGCCCGCCGCGGCGCGCGCTGTTCCGCGCCGAACTGGCACAGCCGCAGGTGATCGCGATCCGTCCGCGTTGGGACGAGTCGCTCGACGGTGTGGTCTGGCGTGCACTCCCGGACCCGCCCCGCCTGCGCCACGCCCTGGTGTGGGATGCCGCCCACCCGAATGCGGCCCGGCTGGCAGAACTGGCCGCTCACCTGGCCGCTGAGGCATAACCGCAGACCCGTGCGGATCTGCCTCGTGGACGCGTAACGCGGTGTCGCGTTTCCTCGGAGCTACGCGACTCGAAGGAGGCCACCATGGCACTCGAACACTGGGCATTCATCTACGTGGCCGACGGCTGCGATCCGGACCGCGACATCTCGATCGTCGACACCGGCAAGTCCCGCACCGTGCTGGTCGGCGTCGGCGCGCACGAGCAGGCGCCCGCGGTGGCCAGGCGGCTGGTGGCCGACGGTGCGCAACTGCTCGAGTTGTGCGGCGGTTTCGGGGCGGCGGACACGGCCGCGGTGCTCGCGGCGATCGACTCGGCGGTTCCCGTCGGCACGGTCTCCTACGGCCCCGAGGCGATCAGCGGCCTGCACGCGCTGTTCGGCTGAGCCCTACCTGGCGGGTTCTTTGCCGGGCGGCACCATCAGCACCGGCCGGTGGCAGTGCTTGAGGACCGCGTCCGCGACGCTGCTGTGCAGTAGGGCGCGCACCCCGGTGGCGCCGCGGGTGCCGGCCACGATGATGTCGACATCGAGCTCGTCGGCGCACTCGACGATGGTGTTCCAGATGGTGGTGCTGCATTCCGCCGTCCGCGCCTCGGCGTTGAGCCCGGCGAGCTTGGCCAGCCGCACGCCCTCGGTATTGATGGTGCGGGCGTCGACGTAGGCGATGTCCTCGATTTCCTCGTCGGGCATCCACTCCGGCTGCATCACCCCGGACAGGCCCGAGAGCTTCGCGGCCTGGCGCACCATCGGCTCCCAGGCGGTGAGGACTACGGCGCGATTCGCCGAGAGAAACCGGCCGGCGTATTCGATGGCGCGCTTGGCGTTCTCGGATCCGTCGTACGCGATGAGCATCAGATCGCAGGGCACGGCGACCTCCCGGTGCGGGGTTCGGCTATCCACTCAGATTACTCCCGGCACCCCCGCCCGCGGCACCGGCGCGCGGCCCGCGCCCGACCCGGGGAAGCCCGGTCGCGCGGTGCGCACTAGCGTGAATCCCCATGCGGAAGACGCCTCTCGTCCTGCTCGCGGTCCTGGCCTCGGTGGTCACCGGTTGCTCCGGTGACAACACCGCCACCCCCCGGTCGGCGGAGTCCGCGACGACTCGTCCGGCCCCGTCCGCGACCCCCGTGCAACGCGACTGCAACGCCGAGTTCCTGGCCCAGTTCACGCCCCGGCAGAAGCTGGCGCAGCTGCTGACCGTCGGCGTCAGCAGCGCCGCCGACGCGACCGAGGTGGTCGGTACCGAGCAGATCGGTGGCATCTTCGTCGGCAGCTTCACCGACAAGGCGATGCTGGCGGGTGGTCAGCTCGCCGGGGTCAAGGCCGCCGCCAAGGTCCCGCTGATGGTGACCATCGACGAGGAGGGCGGGCGCGTCTCCCGGGTCAAGGACCTGATCGGCACCGCACCGTCGGCCCGCGTCACCGCCGCCACCATGACTCCGGAGCAGTTCTACGAGGCCACCCTGGTCCGCGGCCGCAAGCTCAAGGACCTGGGCATCACCGTCGATTTCGCCCCCGATGTCGATGTGAGCAGCGAGCCGGACGACGACGTCATCGGCGACCGCTCCTTCTCCGACGATCCCGCGGTCGTCACCAAGTACGCCGACGCCTACATCCGCGCGATGACCGAGGTCGGTCTCGGCACCGTGATGAAGCATTTCCCGGGCCACGGCAGCGCGTCCGGCGACTCGCACCAGGGTGCGGTCCGCACCCCGCCGCTGGCCGAGCTGATCAACTCCGATCTGCTGCCCTACCGCGATCTCATCGGTTCCGGTGCGGCGGTCATGGTGGGCCACCTGGATGTGCCCGGACTGACCACCCCGGACGTCCCGGCCAGCATCAGCCCGGAGGTGATGGCGTTGCTGCGCAACGGCTCCGGCTACGGTGCGGCACCGTTCGGCGGCGTGATCTTCACCGACGACCTGAGCGGCATGAAGGCCATCACCGCCCGGATGGATATCGCGGACGCGGTGCAAGCCTCGTTGACGGCCGGCGCGGACAACGCACTCTGGATCAATACCAGTGCGGTGACCGAGGTGCTCGATCAGTTGGAGCAGGCCGTGGCCAGTGGGAAGCTGTCCAGCGCGCAGGTCGACGCGTCGGTGCTGCGGATGGCGAAGTACAAGGGCATCTCAACGCAGTGTTAAGTCAGGCGATCGGTGAGCAAATCGCGCCCGGCGAACTTACCTTGGAGTAATATAGGGGTTTCACCTTGCGGTAGGAGACAGTGGATGGCGGGCGGAACGAAGCGACTTCCCCGGGCGGTTCGTGAGCAGCAGATGCTCGACGCCGCCGTCGAGGTGTTCTCGCGCAAAGGCTTCCACGACACCTCGATGGACGCGATCGCCGCCGAGGCGAAGATCTCCAAGCCGATGCTGTACCTGTACTACGGCTCCAAGGACGAACTGTTCCGCGCCTGCATCCAGCGCGAGGGCCTGCGCTTCATCGAATCGGTCGTCCCCGCGGGCAACCCGCTGCTGTCCCCGCACGAGCAGGTGCGCACGGCGCTGGAGGGTTTCCTCGGTTTCGTCGACGCCAACCGCCGCTCCTGGCAGGTGCTCTACCGGCAGGCGATCGGCCAGCAAGCGTTCGCCTCGGAGATCGAGAACGCCCGCGAGCGCGTCATCGAGCTCACCGCCAAACTCCTGGAGTCCAGCGCCAAGCACGCCGAGCCGGGCACCAATTTCGACGTGGTCGCGGTGGCGGTGATCGGCGCCGGCGAGGCCATCGCCGACCGGGTAGCCAGCGGCCGCATCGAAGTCGAAGAGGCCGTGAATCTGCTCGATGATCTCGCCTGGAGCGGTCTGAAGGGTCGCAAGAAGGCCGAATAGGGCGGGTCCGCCGGTTTCCGATTGCAATGTCGTTGCCGCCCTGCGATGGTGCGTGAGATCAACTGGCACGGACCGGTCGCGGAGGCCGGGGGATAACGGGGCGGAATTGTTCGGGATGTTGAAGCCGTGTTCGCACGGCGCCGCGAAGTATGGGATCGATCCGGCGCAGTGGCGGGCTCACATGTGCGGGCTGTGCCTGGGCTTGCGCGAGGGGCAGGGGCAATTGGCCCGCACCGCGACCAATACCGACGCGATCGTGCTGAGCGTGCTCACCGAGGCGCAGTTGGACGCGCCGATGCGCCGCACCACCGCCGGTCGGTGCGCCCTGCGCGGTATGCAGCGGGCCGAGGTCGCGGCCGCGGATTCACCCGGTGTGCTGCTGGCTTCGACGGCGTCGTTGCTGCTGGGCTCGGCCAAGATTCGCGATCATGTCGAGGACCGGGACGGTGCGGCGCTCGCCCGCCGTCCGATGGCGATGATGTCCACGCGCTGGGCCAACGGGGCCCGAATCCAGGCCGGGCGGATCGGGCTCGATGTCGAACCGCTTGTCGCCGCGATCAACTCGCAAACCGAGGTGGAACAGCGCGGCACCGCCTCACTGGACGAGCTGACCGGCCCCACGCAGATCTGCGCCGCCGAATTCTTCGCGCACTCCGCGGTGCTCGCCGGCCGGCCGGGCAACGTCGATTCGATGCGCGAGGCGGGTAGGCACTTCGGCCGCATCGCCCATCTCGCCGATGCCGTCGAAGATCTCGACGACGATCTGGCCAACGGCCGGTTCAACCCGCTCACCGCGACCGGTACCGCGCTGCCCGAGGCCTACGACCTGCTCCGCCGATCGGACACCGAGCTGCGCCGGGCTATCGCCACGACGGATCTGGCCGACGTGCCCACCGTCCGCTGGATCCTGCTCGACCCGTTGACCTCGCTGCTGCGCCGCCTCGGCACCGGCGTCGGTGAGTCGGTCGCCCACGTCTGCAAGACCTCGCACGAGCATTCCGTACAGAACAACCACCCAGGCGGCCCGATCCATCTGCCGCCCAACCGGCCGTCGCGCCGCGGTGGCCCCCGCCGTCCCGGCATCGGCGAATCGCTCGCGCTGGGGCTTGGCGTCTACTGCACCGGCTACGCCTGCTGCGCCGACCACCGCAGTCCCTGCACCGGCGAGCAGAAGCCGGCATGGTGGAAAAACGACCCCTGTGGCTGCGCGGACGGCTGCTCCTCTTGTTTCGAATGCTGTAGCTGCGGTGGGGAAGGCGGCTGCTGCGACGGTTGCGGTTGCGACGGCTGCTGTTGCGGCTGCGACTGCTGAGCAAACGACACCGCGCCCCGAGTCCTCGACTCGGGGCGCGGTCCGTGAAACCAGCTCAGCGCAGGGTGGCCGTCAGATGCGGGAACCCCTTCTTCGGGTTCCGCAGCGCCAGATCCCAGCCGCCGTCGACCTGATCGGCGTACACGTTGACCGTGGACGGCAGGAAGATCGGCTTACCGAACTTCACCGCGTAGGTCGCCTGGTCGGGCACCCGGCCTTCGATGTTGGCCAGGATGTTGGCCGCCGACCACATGCCGTGCGCGATCGGCTTCGGGAAGCCGAAAGCCTTGGCGCCCAACCCGGAGGTGTGGATCGGGTTGTGGTCGCCGGAGGCGGCCGCGTACCGGCTGATGGTCTTCTGGTCGACCCGGAAGGTCCGCATCGGCGGCGGGGGCACCTCGTCCGGCTTGGGCTCGGGCTTGGGTCCACCCGACAGCGAGGTGCGCTGCTGGTGCAGGAACGTGGTGACCTGCCGCCACACCAGTTCGCGGCCGACCTTGATCTCGGTGATGGCGTCGACCAGCAGCCCCTTGGGGTGCTCGCGCAGGTTCTCGATGTGGGTTTCGAAATCCAGCGGCTCGGCCACCGAGATCTCGCGGGTGCGCTCGATCCGGTTCTCCGCGTGCACCGCGCCGACCGCGACGAACGGGAAGTCGCGGGCCACCACCAGTTGCATGGCCAGCGGGAAGCTGAGCACGAACGGGTAGGTCAGGGGCAGGGCGTCACCGAAGCGCAGGCCGGTGGCCCGGCAGTAGGCGGCCAGGTGATCGGGATCGACCCGGAAGCCTTCCAGCCGCACCACGCGGTCGGGCAGCTTGTTCGGGCGGGCCGAAAGCAGCGGCACCGGAACGGCGCCCAGTGCGGCCTTGACGAAAAGGCCGCTGTTCTTGGGTGGTTCGGTGAGCGTGATCATCTGCGTCATCATGCTCCGATCAGGGACTGACCGCAGACCCGAACCACGTTGCCGCTCACCGCGTTCGACGCCGGGCTGGCGAAGTAGGCGATGGTCTCGGCCACGTCGACGGTCTGGCCGCCCTGCAGCAGCGAGCTCATCAGCCGGCCGGCCTCGCGGGTGCCGAGCGGGATGGCGGCGGTCATCGCGGTCTCGATGAAGCCCGGCGCCACCGCGTTGATGGTGATGCCCTTCTCGGCCAGCTTCGGCGCTTCGGCGTTGACCATGCCGATGACGCCGGCCTTGGAGGCGCCGTAGTTGGTCTGGCCGCGGTTGCCCGCGATGCCCGCGATGGAGGACACGTCGATGACGCGGCCGCCTTCCTTGAGCGCGCCGCGCGCCACCAGGCCCTCGGTGATCCGGTGCGGCGCCGCCAGGTTCACGTTCAGGACCGAGTTCCAGCGGCCCTCGTCCATGTTGGCGAGCAGCTTGTCGCGGGTGATGCCGGCGTTGTGCACGACGATGTCGATGCCGCCGAAACGCTCGGTGGCGAATTCGGCCAGCTTCTCCGCGGCGTCGGCCGCGGTGACGTCGAGCGCGAGCGCGGTGCCGCCGACCTTGTTGGCGGTCGCGGAGAGCGCCTCGCCGGCGGCCGGGATGTCGGCCACGATCACGGTCGCGCCGTCACGTGCGAACACCTCGGCGATGGTCGCGCCGATGCCGCGGGCGGCGCCGGTGACCACGGCGACCTTGCCGGCCAGCGGCTTGTCCCAGCTGGCCGGTGCCACGGAATCGGCGGCGCCGACCCGGAAGACCTGGCCGTCGACGAACGCCGACTTGGCCGAGAGCAGGAAGCGCAGTGTCGATTCCAGGCCGGAGGCCGCGGCCGAGGCCTCGGGGGAGAGGTACACCAGCTGGGCGGTGGAGCCGCGCAGCAGTTCCTTGGCGACCGAGCGGGTGAAGCCCTCGAGCGCGCGCTGCGCGATCTGCTCGTCGACGCTGCCGGTGAGCTCGGGGGTGGTGCCGACGACCACGATGCGGCCGGACGCGCCGAGGCTGCGCATGGCCGGCTGGAAGAATTCGTAGAGCTGGGAGAGGTCCTCGATGGACCCGATGCCGGTCGCGTCGAAGACCAGCGCGCCGTACTTGGTGCCCTGGCTCAGCGCGTCGGCGAAGGTGTAGTCGGACAACAGGTTCCGCACCGGCTCCGCGACGCGGCCCTTGCCGCCGATCAGCACCGGCCCGCTCAGCGGCGCCTCGCCCGCTTTGTAGCGGCGCAGGTTCTCCGGCTGCGGCAGCCCGAACTTGCTGGCCAGGAACTGCCCGGGCGCGGAGTGTACGAACGATCCGTAGAGGTTGGGAGCACCCTTACTCTTGGCCACTGTTCCTACCTTTTCTGTCGTGTTTTTGTCTCGTTCACTGCCGTGGCCCCAGGGGCGATTGCGCACGTCACGGGGTACGGTGTCGACAATGAACTTACTCCAGAGTAAGTTTAAAGTAAACCAACACCGGCGGGGCGCTTTACCCCCGACATCCGACGAGACCGTGGAGACTCGAGTGACTAGCAAAGCCCGTTCGGCGAAGAAGCCCGCGAAGCAGCCGAAGCCCGTTGCCATCGTTGGCGGTAACCGGATTCCGTTCGCGCGCAGCGACAAGGCCTACGCGCACGCGTCCAACCAGGACATGTTCACTGCCGCGCTCGATGGTCTGGTGAGCCGGTTCAACCTGCAGGGCGAGCGGCTGGGCATGGTCGCCGGTGGCGCCGTGCTCAAGCGCGTCGGCGAGCACGGGATGATCCGCGAGAGCGTGCTCGGCTCCAAGCTCAGCCCCTACACCCCGGCCCACGATCTGCAGCTGGCCTGCGGCACCGGCCTGCAGGCGATCGTCACCGTCGGTGACGCGATCGCCGCGGGCCGCATCGACGCGGGCGTCGGCGGCGGCACCGACACCACCTCGGATGCCCCGATCGGCGTCAGCGACACCATGCGCGAGTGGATGCTGGACGCGAACCGCGCCAAGTCCAACAAGGACCGGCTCAAGCTGGTCGGCCAGCTGCGCCCGTCCATGGTCGGCATCGAGATCCCGCGCAACGCCGAGCCGCGCACCGGCCTGTCGATGGGTGAGCACGCCGCCATCACCGCCAAGGAGTTCGGCGTCGCCCGCGAGGCCCAGGACGAGCTGGCCTACCTGTCGCACAAGAACATGGCCGCCGCCTACGACCGTGGCTTCTTCGACGACCTGATCACCCCGTTCCTCGGGCTGACCCGGGACGACAACCTGCGTCCGGGCTCCACCATCGAGAAGCTGTCCACCCTGAAGCCGGTCTTCGGCGTCAAGGCCGGCGAAGCCACCATGACCGCCGGCAACTCGACCCCGCTCACCGACGGCGCCTCCGCGGTGCTGCTGTCCACCGACGAGTGGGCCGCCGAGCGCAACCTGCCGACCCTGGCCTACCTGGTCGACTCCGAGGTCGCCGCCGTCGATTACATCCACGGCCCCGACGGCCTGCTGATGGCGCCCACCTACGCGGTGCCGCGGATGCTGGCCCGCAACGGTCTGACCCTGCAGGATTTCGACTACTACGAGATCCACGAGGCCTTCGCCTCGGTCGTGCTGGCCACCCTGCAGGCCTGGGAATCCGACCAGTACTGCAAGGAGCGCCTCGGCCTGGACGCCGCCCTCGGCTCCATCGACCGCTCCAAGCTCAACGTCAACGGCTCCTCGCTCGCGGCCGGTCACCCGTTCGCCGCGACCGGCGGCCGGATCGTGGCCCAGACCGCGAAGATGCTGGCGGAGAAGGGCTCCGGCCGCGCGCTGATCTCCATCTGCGCCGCCGGTGGCCAGGGTGTCGTAGCCATCCTGGAGCGCTGACCCGCTGAATAGGACTGCCGCGCCCCGGAACTCAGGTTCCGGGGCGCGGTGTCGTTTCAGCGGATCAGCGTGGTGCGTTCGGTGGTGAAACGGACCAGGGCGGGGGCGAAGCGCCAAAGGTAGTACTGGGCGCGGGATTCGGGGGTGACGGGGACGATCTTCTTGTTCTTCTGGACGGCCCGGACGATCTGTTTGGCGACCCGGTCCGGGGTGTAGCCGCGCAGGCGGTAGAGGCGGTCGTAGCGTTCCTGCATGCGGGCCTCGGTCTCGGGGGTGACGCCGGACATGCGGGTGGTGCGCACGATATTGGTGTGGACGATGCCGGGGCAGATGGTGCTGACGCCGATGCCGCTGCTGGTCAATTCGGTGCGCAGGCAGTCCGAGAACATGAAAACCGCTGCCTTGCTGGTGGAGTAGGCGGTGAAGCCCTGCTGCGGCGCGTAGGCGGCCATGCTGGACAGGTTGACGATGTGACCGCCGAGGCCGCGATCGGCCATGGCGCCGGCGAAGGCGCGACAGCCGTTCACGACGCCGCTGAGGTTCACATCCAGGACGCGCTGGAAGTCCGCGGCGGAGGTCTCGAGGAAGCGCCCCGCCTGACCGATGCCCGCGTTGTTGACCAGGACGTCGGGGACGCCGTGCTCCAGCAGCACCGCCTCGGCGTGCGCGTGCACCGCCTGCTCGTCGGAGACGTCCAGTTGATAGGCGTGCCCCACGCCGCCTTCCTTGGCGAGCAACGCCACCGTTTCCCCGGCGGCCGCGATATCGATATCGGAGACAACGATTTCCGCGCCGTCGCGCGCGAAGGCCAGCGCGGTTTCGCGACCGATCCCACTGCCGCCGCCCGTGATCACGATCAGCTGATCCTCGAACGGCCGACGGTGCGCGCCCATGCGCGCCCGGCGCAAGCTCCGGGCCGGTGGCGCGCCCGCGGTCGCGTCGATCAGCTCCATGGTGGCCGAGGCGAGCAGTTCCGGATGCGAGAAGGGCAGCCAGTGCCCGCCCCGCACCACGCGCAGCCACACCTCCTCGGCCCACTGGTCCTCGTCGGAGTACGCGGATTGGCGCACCGCGGGATCGCGGGTGCCGATGATGATCTGCACCGGCACCTCGGTGCGCGCGTCGCGGGCGCGCAGCGGATTCGCGAACCACGTTGTGCGGTAGATGCGCAACCCACTCGCCATGTCCTGCTTGAAGGTCGGCGCGAGGTGGATCTTGTCGGGCCGCGCGCCTTCGCTGTTGGAAAGCATGGCGCGCCAGCGTTCTTCGCTCATGCCGAACCGAATCGCCGCGTGCGGCAGCGCCGGCAGGGCGAGGAAGGTCGAGTAGGCGAAGGAGCCGAGCTGCGCCAGCGGCAGCGCGATATTGCGCGGGGTCGGGCGCGCGAGCCGGCTGCGTGCCCACTGCGCGGTGTGCGCCAGGCTGGGGCCCGACACCGAGGTGAAGGACGCGACCAGCCGGCGCGCGTCGGGGCGGCACACCACCTCCCACATCGCGATGCTGCCCCAGTCGTGCGCGAGGACGTGCACGGGTTCGTCCGGGCTCAGCTCCTCGATCACCGCGACGTAGTCCTGGGCCAGCAGATCCACCGAGATATCCAGGGAGCCGGGCGGATTGGTGGATGCGCCGTGGCCGCGATTGTCCACGCTCAGCACCCGGAAGCGATCGAGGAACTCCGGCGCCACGTTGTCCCAGAGGTGATGGGTATCGGGCCAGCCGTGCAGCAGCAGCAGTGTCGGCCCGTCCGGCGTGCCCTGCTCGTACACCGCGATGTCGACGTCACCGTTGCGCACCAGGTGTTTGACGACCATGGACTCACCCCATATCCGGACCGCCGTTGGTCCTCCCGCACCATTCTGTCCCAGACGCGACCGGCCCGAAAGCCCACAGCCTCGGCGTCCTCGCGCCACCGCATCGTCGAGCAGGGCCCGGTCCGCCGAAATACCGAGCCCTGCTGCGGGATTGGCGGCGCTACTTGCCGGGCAGCTCGTTGTGGCCGCCGAAGGCCTTGCGCATCGCCGAGAGCGCCTTGTCGGCGTAGAGGGCCTCCCCCCGCGAGGTGAACCGCTGGAACAGCGCCGCCGAGAGCACCGGCGCCGGCACCCCGGTATCGATCGCGGCGTCCAGCGTCCAGCGGCCCTCACCGGAATCCGAGACGCGGCCGCTGAAGGTTTCCAGCGTCGGATCCGCGTACAGCGCGCCCGCGGTGAGATCCAGCAACCAGGAGGCGACCACGGAACCCCGGCGCCACACCTCGGTGACCTCGGGAATGTCGATGTCGTACATGTAGTGCTCGGGGTGGTCCAGCGGTGTCTCCTCGGCGGAGTACTGACCGGTGTGCTCGGCGCCGATATTGGCCTTGTGCAGGATGTTCAGGCCCTCGGCGTAGGCGGCCATGGCGCCGTACTCGATGCCGTTGTGCACCATCTTCACGAAATGTCCCGCCCCGGCGGGCCCGCAGTGCAGATAGCCCTGCTCGGCGGCCGACGGCTCGCCCGTGCGGCCCGGCGTCCGCTCCGCCGCCTCGACGCCCGGCGCGATCGACTTCAGCAGCGGGTCGAGGTATTTCACCTGCTCGGACTCGCCGCCGATCATCAGGCAGAACCCGCGTTCCAAACCGAAGACGCCGCCGGAGGTTCCGATGTCGAGGTAGTGAATGCCCTTGGGCTTCAGCTCCTTCGCGCGGGCGATGTCCTCGTGGTAGCGGCTGTTGCCGCCGTCGATGACGATGTCGCCGGGTTCCAGGAGCCCGGCCAGCTGCTCGACCATCGCACCGGTCGCCCCCGCCGGAATCATCACCCACACCACCCGCGGCGTCTCCAGCTTCGCCACGAACTCCGCCAACTCGGTGGTTCCGTCGAACTTCTCGCCCAGTTCGCCCCGCAGCGTCTCGATGTTCTCGGGGTGTCGATCGAGGCCAACGGCGGTGTGCCCGTCCCTGGCGATGCGGCGCACGATGTTGGCGCCCATCCGGCCTAGGCCGATCATTCCCAGCTGCATGCCATCCCTCTCCTCTTACACGGCGGTGGTGTGATCCGGTCCATTTCCGATTGTCCCGCGCGGTGGGCCGGAAACCCGGTGAGGCGGGATGTAACACGCGTAGCGGGTCGCCGATAAACAGATCGGCTCCGCGTAGTTGCCAGACCCCCGACCCGGCAACTGCGCGGAGCCTTTCCGTATGTTTTGCGGGCCGATAGCTGCTCGTCCGTGCAGTGCGGACGGTGTCGGCATGGACCACTATCGTGGGCGGAGACTCGCACCGGGCGAGTGCCTTTCACCTGACTCACGGGGAGGACGGTTCGTGACGAACGAGTCGAGTTCCGGACGCCACGACCGCGGTCGAGGGCAGGGCGGCGGCGAAGTCTCACTGCGCCGGCTGCTCGAGGCGAATCGCACAGCCGCGGCCGCACAGTCGGCTGCATCACAGGGCGATTCCCAGACGGTGCCGTTGCAGCAGGTGTCGCGCACCGGCCAGCGCCCGGCTCCGGAGCAGCGTCCGTCCAGCGATCAGCGCGCCTACTCCGAGGAGCGTTCGTCTGCCGAGCAGCGTCCACATTCGGAGCCGTGGCCGTCCACGGAGCAGCGCCCGGCTTCAGAGCAGTGGCCCACTTCGGAACAGCGCCCGGCTTCGGAGCAGTGGCCTACTTCAGAGCAGCGCCCGACCTCAGAGCAGCGCCCGACCTCAGAGCAGTGGCAGTCTTCGGAGCAGCGCGCGTTTTCCGATCAGCGCCGGATCGAGGATCCGCCGACCGAGGTCCTGCGTCCCGTGCGTCGCACGCCCGAGCCGGCCGGGCAGAGCTGGTGGAAATCCCCGGCCGCCCGCCGCGTCGGCATCGCCGCCGGCGCCCTGCTCGCCGTCGGCGTCATCGGCTACGCCACCGATCTGGTGCGCTCCTCCGGTGAGGTGCCGCGCGGCACCGTCGTCGCCGGAGTCGACATCGGCGGCATGGATACCGCCGCCGCGGACGCCAAACTGCGGGCCGCCCTGGCCGGTCGATCCGGCCAGGAACTCCCGATCCGAATCGGCGACGTGCAGACCAAGATCGTCCCCAGCGCCGCGGGCCTGGACTTCGACTGGGACGCCACCTGGGACAACATCGGTGGCCAGCCCCTCAATCCGTTCACCCGGTTCGCGTCGATGTTCACCATGCGCACCGTCCCGGTGGCCAGCCGCGTCGACGAGGGCGCCCTGGATCAGCAGTTCACCGCGTTGCGCGTGCACGACCGCCCCACCGTCGAGGGCACCATCGAATTCCAGGGCACCAAACCGGTGGCCGTGCCGCCGGTGCCCGGCCGCGAACTCGACGCTCCCGCCGCGCGCACCATCCTGATCGACAACTGGGTGCTCGGCGCGGCGCTCGAACTCCCGGTCCACCCGGCTCCCGTCACCGTCCAGCCGGAAGCCCTCACTCGCGCGCTGAACGAGATCGCCATCCCCGCCGTCTCCGCCGATGTGGTCTTCACCGGCAAGGACGCCACCGGCAAGGAGGCGAGCGCCAAACTCGACCCGGCCCAGATCGCGACCGTGCTGACTTTCATTCCCGACGGCCAGGGCGGCCTCGCGCCGAAGTACGACCAGGCGGCCGCCACCGGCCTGCTGGCGCCGCAGCTCGCCCCCTCGGAGATCGAGCCGAAGGACGCCACCTTCGCCTTCACCGGCGGCGCGGCCCGCGTCGTGCCCGCCGTCGTCGGCAACAAGGTGAACTGGGAGAAAACGCTGGAAAAGCTTCCGGCCCTGCTGGTTTCGACGACTCAGCGCAGCACGCCCGCGGTCTACGAGAAGGTCGAGCCCAAGCTCACCACCGACGCCGCGGCGGCCCTGAAGATCGTCGAGCCGATGGGCTCGTTCACCACCGGCGGCTTCAGCGGCCCCTCCGGCGTCAATATCCGCACCGTCGCGGCGAAGGTCAACGGCGCGGTCGTCAAGCCCGGAGATGTCTTCTCCCTCAACGAATTCACCGGCCCGCGCGGCGTCGCCGAGGGTTATGTCGAGTCCGGCATCATCGACCACGGCCGCCCCAGCACCGCCGTCGGCGGCGGCATCAGCCAGTTCGCCACCACGCTGTACAACGCCGCCTATTTCGCCGGCCTGGAAGACGCCGGGCACACCGAGCACAGCTACTACATCTCCCGGTACCCCGCGGCCCGCGAGGCCACCGTCTTCGACGGCGCCATCGACCTCCAATTCCGCAACAACACCCCCAACGGCCTCTACATCGAAACCACCGCCACCGGCTCCGACATCACGGTCCGCATCTGGGGCACCAAGACCGTCGAGGTCGAATCCATCACCGGCGAGAAATCCAAGCCCACCGAGCCGAACACCGTCACCCTGCCCAAGGGCAAGGACTGCATCGCCTCCGAAGGCGCCCCCGGCTTCACCATCTCCGACACCCGCGTCATCAAGGACCGCAAATCCGGCAAGGAAGTCTCCCGCCACACCCGCACCGTCAAGTACGACCCCATCCCGGTCGTGAAGTGTGAGTAGCCGCCGGAACGGATGATTCCCGGGGAATGACATGCGCATTCCCCGGGCCCCGGTCACGGTAGTATCTCGCCCGGTCGAGGGCGAAAGACCTTGTAACGCCGGATATTTCAGGGTAGAAGTTCTGAAGTACGTGCATGTCACAAAGAGTGGCCGCAGCACCGGGAATGCCGGTCCCCCCTGCGATAAGAGCCGTTCGAGAATGGGCAGTATGCTTGTTCCTATGACGTTCGAGCTCGGTCCGCACTCGCCTGAGGACTCCGATGGCGGTCTTACCGCGCCGTGGGATGCCGAGCAGGCGAGCCTCGAGGAAAAGCCTGTGCAGGCGCGGGCGGGCGACCTTTCGGACCTGAACCAGCACGACAAATGTCTCATCGATGAGTTCCTTGCCACACTTCGGTAACAGCTCCGAGTAGCGGGCCGAACTGGATAGCGGCATACGAGGTTCCACAGAAATCGAGTGTTGAAGAGGTGTCAGCATCATGCCCGGTCGCAGGGCCAAGGCCAGGTACGATGCCCGCACACACGCCGCAAAACTCGACATCACAATCGCTGATCTCGCATTTGATTCAGAGATTGTTATTTGGGATCCGGAGCATCGCGCGATCATGATTACCGCGGAGTTGTCCGCGTTGGATCGCCGCGAAGGTTTGGCGCATGCTATGGCACACGCGCAATTGGAGCATACCGAAACAGTTCGAAAAGCCCGAATGGGGCGGGAATCTCGCCTCAGTACTGAACTGCGTGTTTACGAAGCCGCGTGCCGCAATCTGATACCGGTCGAAGAACTCAAGGTGGCGTTGTCGCGATACCGTGGCATAGAGGAAGCCGCGGAATGGCTGCAGGTCAACCCCGATACTGTCCGCTATCGTTTGCGTTCACTTTCGCGGATCGAGCGCCGCGAGATTCCCGCCGATAATGTCAATCGGCTCAATTGGGCGGATGCGGGTGCGGATCCGATGCCGCTCAGTTGTATCTGGACCAATGCGGAACCTGTTCCGGTGCACCGGAAGTTCGCCGAAGCGCTTCGGACCGCGATACCCGACATCATCGCCTACCGCTGAGATCGACCTAGGCGATCAGATCCAGCGGAACCGCCGGGTTGTACCGGACGTACACGGTGCCACCCCGCACCTCGGACTCGAAACCGGCGCCGAATGCCGCAGACATCCCGTTCCGCAGCCGATGCTTGGTGGAGTGCGGTGACCTGGTGTGCCAGGGGTACACGGCCCACTGTCCGGGATTGCGGCGTAGCTCGGCCGCGAACTCTCGGTTGGCGCGTTCGCGCGCCCGAGTCTGCGGCGCAGGCAACTCGGTGTAGAAGACGGACATGGCAACCCTTCGAAACGAACAAGCGGTCCAGAAATGACCGCGACCAGCACAAACAGTGCGGCGTGACAGCCGCAGAGGCGGCGCCCCCTTGCAACGATGCTAGATACAGTGCATGCAATCTGCAAGTGAAGACTGGAGTCCTCGGTGTGTCGGATTCGATCGGAAACGGCGGTAAAACGCTGAAGCGCAGGTAGATACCCATGCGGCAGGGCAGCTAAACCCCAAGTGGCAGTACATACAGAAATATGTGTAAATGCAGGTAATGACCTACTATGTCTGCATGAGCAGTCGTCAAAGCGCCCCGGTGCCAAGGGAGATCAGCGCGGCGATCCGGGAAGCTCGGCAGGTCAAAGGCCTGTCTCGTGACGCCGCGGCGAGGGAGGCCGGCATCAGCGTCAGCTTGTGGACCCAGGTTGAGCTTGGCACGCAGTACAAGGGGGAGAGGAAGGTCGTCGTCCGTACCACCGCGAGAACATTGCAGGCCATGGCGATGGCAGTGGGTATCGATCCGAGCCCGCTGCTGCGTAAGACCGGATTCGAGACGCCGACCGCCAGTGCGGCGCCAGGTCGTCGCCTGGGCACGGCCGTCGATCTGTCCGGCCTGTCCGATGACGACCTCGGCAAGGTGGCCGCGTTCGTCGCGGGTCTACGCGCCCGCTGAATTACCGGGTAATCGATCGAATTCGGTGGTTCGAATTTGCAAGATTCGTTTTGCATGGACCATCGAGACTTATTGTCAGGCAACGCATATCGCTGCGCAGTGCGGTACCTTCCCTCCCGGGGAGGTGCCGTTCATGCGGGCTGAACCGTGCTTTGTCTGAACGATGACAGGATCGAAATGACCACCACGCAAACCATCTCGCCGATTCAGCGCCGTAGTCCGCTGTTGACGTGGCTGGTGTTCCCGCTGATCACGCTGGGGATCTACTTCTTTGTCTGGTACTACAAGATTCATCGCGAGATGGCGGACCTCAAGCGGGATGCGAATGCTCCGGTTTCGGGGCCGCTGCTGGTGATGATTTTCCTCGGGTGGACGGGGATCGGCGCGCTGATCAGTTTCTGGCGCACCGGTTCCCGGATCAGTGAGGCGCAGGAGTCCGCAGGTCTGGAGGGTACCTGCAAGCCGGTGTTCGGGTTCTTGCTGAACCTCGTCTTCGGCCTCGGCATCCTGTACTACCAGCTGGAGCTGAACAAGATCGCCGATCGGATCGATCCGCAGCAGTAGTCTGCGTTTCAGAGCCCGGACCCCGCGGGGTCCGGGCTCTTTTTCTGTTTGCCGAGCGAATTTCTGGGGGCGTTGTGCACGAGGATCCGGTACTCACCGAACTGCTGGCGGTGCTCGAGCGCAGCCCCGAGGTGCTGCCGCTGCGGGTGCGGGTCATCGAATTGCTGGCCGCGGGTGGGCGATACACGGAGGCGTTGTCACACTGTGCCACCGCGCTCGGGCAGGAGCCGGGCAACGAGCAGGTGCTGGAGCTGTTGCGGCTGTGCACCGCGGGTCTGGCCGCCGCGCCGCCGGCGACGACCGGCGGGTTCGATTGGACGGCCGCGGAGCGCGAGGTCGCGGACATCATCGCCCCGGCCTTCGTCGACGACGGGGAGCCGGTGGCGGTCGCGGTGGGGGATGTCGGACGGTTCGGGCAGCCGAAGATCACTCTCGCCGACGTCGGCGGGATGGAGGAGGTGAAGCGGCAGTTGGAGCTGTCGCTGCTGGGCCCGCTCCGGAATCCCGAGCTGGCCAAAGCCTTCGGGACCAGTGCTCGGGGCGGCCTGCTGCTGTACGGGCCGCCCGGCGTCGGTAAGACGTTCCTCGCCTCCGCCGTCGCCGGTGAGCTCGGCGCGAATTTCTATCCGATCGAGATCACCGACATTCTCGATATCTACACCGGTGCCAGCGAACGGAATCTGCACGAGATCTTCGAGGTGGCGCGGCGCAACGCACCGTGCGTGCTCTTTCTCGACGAGGTCGACGCGCTCGGGCATAAACGCAGTCAGCTGTCGGGCTCGTCGACCATGCGAACCGTAGTGAATCAGCTGCTGACCGAGATGGATTCGGTCACCGGCGGCAACGAGGGCGTCTACGTTCTGGGTGCGACCAATCACCCGTGGGATATCGATGTGGCGCTGCGCCGCCCCGGTCGTTTCGACCGGATGATCCTGGTGACACTGCCGGATCCGGAAGCACGCGTGCGTATTCTGCGCCACCACTTGAAAGAGCGTCCGGTCGAGGGAATCGATCTGGGCGCGATCGCGAAGCGCACGGAGGGCTTCTCCGGCGCGGATTTGGCGCATGTCTGCACGTCGGCCACGCAGCTGGCGATGGCCGACGCGATTCGCAGTGGAACTGTTCGCCCGGTCCGGATGGCCGATATGGAGCAGGCGTTATCCCGGATTCGGCCCAGTGCGGGGGCCTGGTTCGAATCCGCGCGCAATGTCGTGGAATTCGCCAATGGCGACGGTACGTACGACGAGCTGGCCCGCTACATGAAGCGCAGAAAGCCACGGTAAGGCCCAATCGTGAACTGCTGATGAATGTTACAGGTTCATTGCTGTGAAAGATGTCTCACCGTAACTTGTCGATTGCTGCCGATGGTGACGCTGACACCGGAGTTGGGGGCTGGCGGAAAGTGGTGTCCCGGCGGAGCCCCGTCCTCGGGCGCGAGGCAAAAGCCTCGAGGTTTCGAATTGAAGGACTCGTTAATGCTGAGCTATTGGCCTGTTTCTCACTCATCGAGTTCGTATTCCATTGCGCGACAGGAGTCGTGATAGGACTGACGGAGTCGTCGGCCGCATTGTCGGCAACATGTGAAACTCTCTGAGGGGAAACGCTTTTCATGAAGAAGATCAGTGCGTTCGTGATCACCGGTGCCGCTGCTGCCGCCATCCTGCTCGGCGGCGCCGGTGTGGCCGGAGCCGAGGAAACCACCCCGACTCCCACCCCGACCGACACCGGCTCCGCGACGCAGGTCATCAACCTCCTGCAGAAGCTGATCAGCGGCTCCTCGGGCAAGGCCGATCCGGGCACCGGCGGCGGCACCGGTGACGGCGGCGCCGGCGACGGAACCGGTACCGGCGCGTAATTCGCCGCACGGTCCGATGCCCCACTCCGATTTAGGAGTGGGGCATTTTGTTCTCTTGGATTCATATTTTTCATCGCGCGGCTTTCGCCCAGGTCATACCGGTTTGCCGGTGAACAAACCGGCACCGATCGTTTGCATGGAGTTCACCGAGGCGTGGGGTGCCGACCAATTCGGGTGATACAAAGAGCGAGTCTCCGCCGCAAGCCGCGGCTGGATTGTTCGATGAGGGAAGAAGAGTTAATCCATGAGCAAGTTCCGTGCACTGGGTGTCGCCGTCGCGACCGCCGGTTTCCTTTTCGCCGGTGCCGGTATGGCCTCGGCCGATACCACCCCCGCCCCCGCCCCCACGGGTTCGGCGGCCGGCCTCGCGAACTTCAGCACCCTGCTGGGCAAGCTCCTCTCGACCGGCTCGGGCAACCCGACCCCGCTGCCCAAGAGCAGCACCACCAGCCCGATCGAGACCACCTCGGGCTCGGCCACCGGTTCCGCCAACTTCGGCACCCTGCTGGGCAAGCTGCTCTCGACCGGCTCGGGCAACCCGACCCCGCTGCCGAAGTAATTCAGCGCGCGTAAACAGAAGCGGCCCGGAGTAATCCGGGCCGCTTCTGTTCATCCCCAGGTGTTCACAGGGGGGTGCGCATGAGTATCACGTTGTACTGGCTGTGCACGGTGAGCATGAAGTACAAATCACTGCCGGTCTGATACGGGAAGATCATCGGGGCGTAGGCGGTGGGCAGTTCACCGGCCGCGATGAGCACCCGCGGTTCGCTCCACGGGCCTTCCGGCGCGGGTGCGGTGCGCAGCACCACAGAATTGGCCGGGTCCGTGGTCGTCATGACGAACTGGCCGAGATGCTGGTTCCACATCACCGACTGTTCGGCCACGCCGCCCACGATAGGAGCCGAGGCTTTCACATCGGGCTTCCACGCCCCGCCGTCCCAATACTCGTAGGCGTCGAGATTGGCGATATCGGGTTCGTGTGCGCGCGAGACGAATCCGGGATTGTCGCGGCCGCCGGGCGTGCCGTACCGGTAGACGTAGCCGCCGTGCTTGAGGAAGGCGTTCTGCTGGAAATTCTCGAAGCCGTCGACATTCCCGCGCCGAGTGGTCGGCAATTGCGCCCAGCTCTGCCCGCCGTCACCGGAGACGGCGAGGGTGGAGAAATTGGTGGCCCACTTGCCATGGTCGAGCCATTCCCGCACCGACATCATGCTCATGTATTGCACCCCGCCCACCGAGATGCCCGCGGTCGGAATGAGGCTGATCTCGATGCCGGGAATCTTGGGGCTCGGCAACGGATTGGGCACCACGCTGTCGAAGTAGATGCCGTTGGACGGATCCTGAGTGCTGCTGCGGAACAGCGTGTTCGAGCTCCACGCCCACCAGCTGCCCGCCAGCAGATTGGGCATACCCAGACCCGCGCTGTCGCCGAACGCGGTGATCATGCGGCCGCCGCCGTCGTCCCACATGATGCCGAGGTCGGTGCCGATCATGTTGACGTTCTGCGTCCGGTTCGGGCTGTCCATGCCGGTCATCTGGAAGACGGCCTGGGTCGGGCCGGGCAGCTTCGGGAGCCCCTGCCAGCCGTTGAGCACCGGGATCGGGTTGATGTTGTTGGGATCGGCGGTCGCGGGGCTGGTGATCACGAGGGCTAGAGCGGCAACACAGGCACCGGTTTTGGCCAGTGCAGACAGCGATCGGTTCATCCGGACGACTCCCCTTCTGATGGCGCGCACGGTCAGCAGGATCATTCTGCCTGCTGCGACCCTCGAATCCGGGGAACGCAGAGCGGCCCGGGACGAATCCCAGGCCGCGCTGTCGACTATTCGGTTGTGTTCACAAGCCTCAGAAAGCGGCTTCGTCCAGCTCCATGATGTCGTTGTCCAGGTTCGCCAGGATGGCGCGGGTGGAGGTGAGCTCCGGCAGGACGTTGCGCGCGAAGAACTGCGCGGTGGCGACCTTGCCGTGGTAGAACGCCTCGTCCGAGCCGTTGTCCAGGGCCTTGATGGCGACCTCGGCGCCGCGCAGCAGCTGCCAGCCGATGAGCAGGTCACCGACCGACATCAGGAAGCGCACCGAACCCAGGCCGACCTTGTAGAGCTCGGCCGAATCCTGCTGGGCGCCCATCAGGTGCCCGGTCAGGGTGGCGGCCATGGCCTGGACATCCTCGAGCGCGGTGGCCAGCAGCTTGCGCTCGGCCTTCAGGCGACCGTTGCCGGCCTCCGACTCGATGAACTTCTGCACCTGGCCGGCCACGTGGGCCAGCGCGACGCCGCGGTCACGGGCGATCTTGCGGAAGAAGAAGTCCTGCGCCTGGATGGCGGTGGTGCCCTCGTACAGCGAGTCGATCTTGGCGTCGCGGATGTACTGCTCGATCGGGTAGTCCTGCAGGAAGCCGGAGCCACCGAAGGTCTGCAGCGATTCGGTCAGGTACTGGTAGGCGCGCTCGGAGCCGACACCCTTGACGATCGGCAGCAGCAGATCGTTGACCCGGAAGGCCAGGTCCTTGTCGGCACCGGACACCAGCTGGGCGATGTCGTCGTTCTGGTGCGCGGCGGTGTAGAGGTAGATCGAGCGCAGGCCCTCGGCGTAGGCCTTCTGCAGGGCCAGCGAACGACGCACGTCCGGGTGGTGGGTGATGGTGACGCGCGGGGCGGCCTTGTCGGTCATCTGGGTCAGATCCGCACCCTGGACGCGCTGCTTGGCGTAATCCAGCGCGTTCAGGTAACCGGTGGACAGGGTCGCGATGGCCTTGGTGCCGACCATCATGCGCGCGTTCTCGATGACGTCGAACATCTGCGCGATGCCGTTGTGCACCTCGCCGACCAGCCAGCCCTTGGCGGGCACACCGTGGCCGCCGAAGGTGACCTCACAGGTGGCCGAGACCTTGATGCCCATCTTGTGCTCGACATTGGTGACGAAGACGCCGTTGCGGTCGCCCTTGGTCTGGGTGTCGAAGTCGAAGTGCCACTTCGGCACGTAGAACAGCGACAGGCCCTTGGTGCCGGGGCCGGCGCCCTCGGGGCGGGCCAGCACCAGGTGCATGATGTTCTCGAACAGATCGTCGGAGTCACCCGAGGTGATGAAGCGTTTGACGCCCTCGATGTGCCAGGAGCCGTCTTCCTGCTTGATCGCCTTGGTGCGGCCGGCGCCGACGTCGGAGCCGGCATCCGGCTCGGTCAGCACCATGGTGGCGCCCCAGTTGCGGTCGGCGATGATCTGCGACCACTTCTTCTGCTCTTCGGTGCCGTTGTTGTAGAAGACCTCGGTGAACCCGGAGCCGGCGGCGTACATCTGCGCGGGCGGGTTGGCGCCCAGGATCATCTCGCCCAGGGCCCAGCCGACGACGCTCGGGGCGCCCAGGCCGCCGAGCTCCTCGCGGACCGGAACCTTGGCCCAGCCGGCATCCTCGAGCGCCTTGTAGGACTTCTTGAAGGACTCGGGGAGGGTGACGGTGTGGGTGTTCGGGTCGAAGACCGGCGGGTTGCGGTCACCGTCGACGAAGGAATCGGCGAGCGGGCCCTCGGCCAGGCGACGCACCTCGTTCAGCATCTCCTTGACGGTGTCGCTGTCCAGGTCGCCGTAGGCGCCGCTGTCCAGGAGCGAACCCAGCTCGAGCAGCTCGAAGAGGTTGAATTCGAGGTCGCGGACGTTGCTCTTGTAGTGACCCATGTCTGTCTCACTCTCCATTGAGTCGGGGTGCGGTCGGTGTCAGCCGTTCCCGCCCGTTGTGCGGCTTGCTACTCGCGGGTAACTTACGGACCATATTACCGGTGAGTAATCAGCACGGCAAAGGCTCGAGCGGGCAATGTGACGTGAAAGACACTGCGGCGCATTGCCCCTGGTTGAAGGAACGAGTAGTGCTGAACGGTTACGGTGAGCTGTGCATATCGAGACGAGCGCGGGACCGGCCGAGATCGAGCTCGACAAGCCGCGTTCCCCGGCCTTCCTGCTGCTGCTGACGCACGGCTCCGGCGGCGGAGTCGACGCGAAAGACATTGTGGCCGTGCGGGATACGGCTCTCGGCCTGGGCGGGGCGGTGGCGCTGGTGACCCAGCCCTACCGGCTCGCCGGACGCCGGGCACCCGGCTCGGCGATCAAGCAGGACGAGGCTTGGCTGGAGATCGTCGCCGCACTGCGTAAGAAGGTCAAAACCCCGCCGCTGATCCAGGGTGGCCGCAGCAACGGGGCCCGGGTGGCCTGCCGGACGGCGCTCGAGGTGCGCGCCAGCGGGGTGATCGCGCTCTCATTTCCGCTGCATCCGCCCGGTAAGCCGGAGAAATCGCGGCGGGACGAGCTGCTGGCGGCGGGAAAGATTCCGGTGGTGGTCGTCAGCGGCGGCAGCGACCCGTTCGGGATACCGGACCCGGCCGACGCCGCCGAAGTCCGGGTGATCCCCGGTCAGCCGCACTCGTTCCGCACCGGGTTCGAGACCATCCAGGCCACTGTCGAACCGTGGCTGCGCCGCTGGTCGAAGTAGCCGCCTACGCCGGTTCGACGGCCGATTCGGGAGCGGGCCGGGTGGCCAGGACCAGGGCGTCGATGGCGTCGCGCCCCTCGGTCGGCCGGTGGACGCGGTCGGCGTGGCGGATCCGGATGCGGTCGGCCGCCGGCCCCAGATCCGCGGCGATGTCGCCCGGGGTGAAGAGGATGGACGGATCCTGCGGGCCGCCGTAGCCCTCGGTGAGATTTATGCTGTCGTGCCCGAGGATGAGCAGCGTGCCCTCGGGTGCGAGCAGGTCGGCGACATAGCGCAGGACCGTGCGCCGCTGCTCCGCGGGCAGGTGCAGAAACACCATCAGCACCAGCTCGTAGGGGCCGGTGATGCCCGCGGCCGCGAGGTCGGTGACGTCGGCGCAGTGCCAGCCGATCCGGCTCCGCACCGAGCGCGACAGCCGCGTCGCGACCGTGCGCCCCTTGTCTATGCCCACCTGGGAGTAGTCGACCGCGTCCACCTGCCAGCCGTGTGTCGCCAGCCACAGCGTGTTGCGGCCCTCGCCACAGGCCAGGTCCAGCGCACGGGGATGTTCGGGCAGTTCGCCGCCGGGTGTGTCGGGCCGCAGGGTGATGCCGCGCTCCATCCCGTACACGTGCTCGACGACGGTGCTGTTCGGCGGCGCACCCCAGACCAGCTCACTCTGCGCGTACCGCGCGTCCCAATCGGCCGCTTCCATGCCAGGAAGTCTATGGGTCGCGCGCAGACAGCTCGAGCGGCGAAGTCCGGAGACAGCCGATTCGTCCAGCTCTCGGCGCGCGAGGTCCAGTACTGCGGAGTGACCCCGGCTCCCTCGCAGGCGTGATGCCGCTCGGCGTCCAGCGACTCGATCATTGGTGAATGTCGTTATCCCGCAAGCTCCTAGCCGCCGCGCTCGCCCTGAGTGCCGGGGTGCTCACCGCGTGCAGCGCCGCCGCGGTCCCGGAACCGTCCGTGGCCTGGCAACCCTGTGCCGAGAACGCCGATTTCGAGTGCGCGAAGCTGCCGGTGCCGATCGACTGGTCGGCGCCGGATGCCGGCGCCATCGAGGTGGCGGTGATCCGGGACCGGGCCGACGGCGCGGACCGGGCCGGGACCCTGATCTCGCTGCCCGGTGGGCCGGGCGGGTCCGGAGTCGACCAAATCCTGCAGAACACACCGGGATTCAGCGCGGAGCTGCGGCAGCGGTTCGACATCGTCAGCATCGATCCGCGCGGGGTGAAGCGCAGTCATCCGGTGCGCTGCGACAAGGGACTGGCCCTGGGGCGGCCGAACCTGGTGCCCGACGGCGGCGGCCGCCTCGAAGAGGTGCACGCCTACGCACGGGATCTCGCGGCCAGCTGCCGGGAGTACACCGGGCCGCTGCTGGACCATCTCGACGCCGAGAGTGTGGCGCGCGATATCGAGGCGCTGCGAGTCGCGCTGGGGGAGCAGCAGATCAATCTCTACAGCCGGTCGTACGGAACCATGCCCGCGCAGCGATACGCCGAACTGTTCCCCCAGCACCTGCGCGGTTCGGTGCTCGACAGCGTGGACGATCACAGCCTCGGTGGCGCGGACTTCCTGGCTAGCGAAGCCCGTGCGGGCGAAGACACGTTCGCCGAATTCCGCTCCTGGTGCGCGCGCGAAGAACGCTGTGTCCTGCACGGGACCGATGTGGCCGCGACCTACGGCGAGCTGTTCACCGCCGCCGCTCGCGGTGAACTCCGTGATGTCACCGGCGCGCCCCTCGCGCCGCTGGACCTGAGCGCGAAGGTGACCCAGCGGCTGTACGGCCCGCAGTGGGACGACCTGGCCAAGGACCTCCAGGCGCTGGCCGCCACCACCCGCGGACCCGCCACCTTGCCGGCGATTCCGCGGCGTACCGGGGAACCCGCGGCCCTGCCGCCGATCATCTTCTGCTCCGACTGGCAGTTCGATATCGCGAATCAGGACCAGTGGCAGCAGCTTTGGCGCGGACAGCAGAGCAATGCGCCCACGCTGCGCGCCCACTTCGCCTGGGGCGCGGCGAGCCTGTGCTCCGGCTGGCCGGTGGCCCCGAAGAACCCGCCGCATCTGCCGCGCATCGAAAACGGCTCGCCGACACTGATTCTCAACTCCCGCCACGACCCCGCCACGCCGCACGAATGGGCGGTCCAGGTCGCGGCCCAGACCCCGCGCGCCACCCTGCTCAGCTATGACGGCTGGGGCCACGGCATCTACGACCGCACCGCCTGCACGAGAAACGCCGCCGATCAGTACTTCCTCGATCTCCGGCTGCCCGAGTCCGGCTCCTGCCCGGCCTGACCTCGGTGGAAATACAACGGCGGCCGCCTCCAAGTGGAGGCGGCCGCCGTTGTGCGTGTGTCTCAGAGCGTGGTGCGCATCAGCAGCACGTTGTACTGGGTGTGCACCGTCGTCATGAAGTACAGGTCCCGCCCGGTCTGGTACGGGAAGATCGACGGCGCGTAGGCGGTGGGCAGTTCGCGGGTGTCGATGAGCACCTCGGGTCCACTCCACGGACCTTCCGGCGCGGGCGCACGGCGCATGACGACCGAGTTGAACGGGTCGGTGGTCAGCGAAATGAACTGCCCGAGATAGTCGTTCCACATCACCGACAGTTCGCCGACGTTGCCCATGATCGGCGCCGCCGCGTTGACGTCACCGCGCTTCCAGTGCTCGCCGTCCCAGTACTCGTAGGCGCCGAGGTCGCCGATCGCGTCCTCGGTCACCCGGGCGACGAAGGCCGGGTTGTCGCGCCCGTCCGGGGTGCCGTATTCGTAGACGAAGCCGCCGCTCTTCAGGAAGGCGTTCATCTGGAAGTTGGCGTGGCCGCCCTCGTTGGGCCGGCGGGTGCCGGGCAACTCGAGCCAGGTCTCCCCGTTGTCGCCGGAGACGGCGAGCCCGGAGTAATTGGTGGTCCACTGGCCGACGTCGTCCCAGCTGGCCACCGACATCAGGCTCATGTACTGGGCGCCGCCCGCCGCGATACCCGCGGTCGGAATGCGGCTGATCTCCAGGAACGGGATCTTCGGGCTGGCGACCAGATCGCGCGCCTGCCCGAACACGTCCCGGACCACGCTGTCGAAATAGATCCCGTTGACCGGGTTCTGGGTATGGCTGCGCACCAGAATATTGCTGCGCCACGCCCAGGTGCTGCCGGCCAGCAGATTGGGGAAACCGATGCCCGCGGTATCGCCGAAGGCGGTCAGCATTTCGCCGCGGCCGTTGTCCCACATGATGCCCAGGTCGGTGCCGAGCACGTTGTAGTTGTGGGTGCTGTTGGGGCTGGCCATGCCCGTCACCTGGAAGACGGCCTTGGTCCGCCCGGGCAGTTGCGGCAGGCCGTTGGTGCCGTTCAGCACCGGAATCGGATTGATGGCGTTGGGGTTTGCCGCGGCCGGGGCAGTGACCGTTAGGAGCAAGGCCGTGGCACCCGCGACTGTCGACAGCAGTATCGAAGCGGTCCTGTGCAAGTCGGTGAAGCCCTCCGGATCACGCCGAAGCGGGCACGCCGACACAGACCTCGCTATGTGTCTCGCGCACATTTCGACTGGCTGGCAAATCGACCGGAATGCTAACAGTCGCGCTTCAGTGAATTGTGGCGGGCATCACCATCATGCGAAATTGGTATGAATATGTGTGCCTATTGTTTGCTCGCACCCCGGGCCAGGCGCAGGATGAGCGGCAGCTGGGTGGCGCGCTCCACGGCGAAGGTTCGTCGCGCCGAGGCCGCCCAGGAGCGGTCGAACAGGCGCTTGGCCCCGGCCACCGCGTGCGGGGAGCGGGCCGCGATGCGGTCGGCCAGTTGCTCCGCGGCCGCGAGCGGGTCGGCGGTGACCTCGGTGACCAATCCGATGCGCGCGGCGTAGTCGGCGTCCACCACGTCGGCGGTCATGGTCAGCAGCAGGGCCTTGTCGATGCCGATGAGCTGGGACAGTGAGGCGGCGCCGGTCATGTCGGGCACTAGGCCGTGCTTGGCCTCCATGATCGAGAACTCCGCGTCCGGGGCGGCGAAGCGGACATCGGCGGCCAGCGCGATCTGCAAGCCGCCGCCGAAGCAGCGGCCGTGCACGGCCGCGATCACCGGCACCCGCAGGCGCCGCCAGGCCCAGCAGGCCTCCTGGAAGGTGTTGGTGCCGCGCCAGGGCAGCGGCACGAAGGCGCGCACGATCGCCAGCAGATCGCTGGTGGCCTTGGCGACGTCCAGTCCGCTGCTGAAACTGGGTCCGTTTCCGGTCAGGATGACCGCGCGGACGTCCTTGTTCGCGGCGATGTCATGTGCGGCGTCGATCAATCCGCTGAGCATCTCGAGGGTCAGGCCGTTGTGCTTGCCGGGCCGGTCGAGGGCGACATAGGCCCGGTCGCCGTCGAACCGCAGCGCGATATTGGAGCTCATGCCCGGATCTTACCCAGCGGTCAGTTCCGGCGTCCGGACCATTGCCAGGCCGGACCGGACTCTGTTCTAATCGAGGTCAGTTCCCGTCAGTGCTGACGGGAAATGGAGCGGAGGAACAATGCTGCCAGCCGGAATGGACCCGCGCACACCGGTTCTCGTCGGTGCGGGCCAGGTCGTGCACCGATCCGGGGAGCCGGGATTACCGGGTCCGGTCGAACTCGCCGCCGAGGCGTTGCGCCGGGCCGGAGCCGACAGCGGCGCCGGTGACCGGCTGCTCCGCTCGGCCGATCTGATCGCCGCCACCGCCTCGGTCAGCAAGCCCTACCCCGATCTCGGCGCGCTGGTCGCCGCGGAACTCGGGGCCGCGCCCAAGCGCACCGTGCAGTCCGCCCGTTTCGGCGGTGACGCACCGCAGCGCCTGCTCAACACCGTCGCCCAGGCCATCGCCGACGGTCGGTCCGAGGTCGCCCTGATCACCGGCGCCGAGGCCGTCGCCTCCTGGAACGCCGCGAAACGGGCGGGCACGCCGGTGGATTGGCCCGAGCAGGACGAAACCGGCTGCGAGATCATCGGTTCCGAGCGCGGGCCCAACACCGAGATGGAGACCGCGGCCGGGTTGTGGGGGCCGGTCTACTTCTACGCGCTGATGGAGTCCGCGCTGCGGGCCCGGCTCGGGCTCGGCGTGGCCGAGCATCGCGCCCGGATCGGCGGGCTGTGGTCGCGGCTCTCGGAGGTCGCGGTCGGCAATCCGTACGCGTGGCAGCCCGCCGCGCGTACGGCCGCGGATCTGACCACGCCCTCGGCGGCGAACCGGATGGTGTCCACGCCCTATCCGAAGCTGCTGATCGCGAACCTCACCGTCGACCTGGGCGCGGGACTGATCGTGTGCAGCGCCGCCGCCGCCGACGCGGCCGGCGTGCCGCGGGACCGCTGGATCTTCCCGCACGGCGGCGCGACCGCGACCGACGAATGGTTCGTCACCGAGCGCGCGGACCTGAGCGCGTCGCCGGCGATCGCCGCGGCCGGGCAGGCGGCGCTGGGCCACGCGGGCCTCGGGATCGACGACGTGGCCCATATCGACCTGTACTCCTGCTTCCCGATCGCGGTGCAGGTCGCGGCCGAGGCGCTGGGTCTGCCGATCGACGATCCGGCCCGGCCGCTCTCGGTCACCGGCGGGCTCACCTTCGCGGGCGGCGCGGGCAACAACTACACGACGCACTCCATCGCGACCATGGTCGGGCGGCTTCGCGAGCATCCCACCGATCACGGGCTCACCACCGCGCTCGGCTGGTACATCACCAAGCACGGGGTCGGCGTCTACTCGGCGAAACCGCCTGCGCGCCTGTTCCGTTCGATCGAGGCCGAGGTGCCTACGGCGCGGCGCGAAGTTGCGCCCGGATACACCGGCCCCGCCACGGTCGAGGCCTACACCGTCGCCTACCGCAAGAGCTGGGACGGCGGGGACGAACCGGAAGCTGTCGTGATCAGCGCCCTGAACCCCGCGGGCGCCCGCATACTGGTGCGGGCCTCGGATGCGGGCACCGTCACCGCGTTCACCGACGGCGATCCGATCGGTGCGCGCGCCGAGATCGCCGCCGCCGACAAGCTCACCCTGATCTGAGAGGAAACCCATGTCCGACTTGGTATTGGTCGAACGGCGCGACGCGATCACCGTGCTGACCATCAACCGCCCCGAGGCCCGCAACGCCATCAACCTGGCCACCGCGCAGGCCATCGAGACCGCGATCGACGAGTTCGAGGCCGACGACGCCGCCCGGGTGCTGGTGCTGACCGGCGCCGGTGAGACGTTCAGCGCCGGAATGGATCTCGTCGCCGCGTCCAAGGGCGAGATGCCGATGACCCAGAAGCGCGGCCCGCTCGGCATCACCGCGAAGCCACCGGCCAAGCCGATGATCTCGGCGATCGAAGGCTTCGCGCTGGCCGGCGGATTCGAGCTGGCGCTCGCCGGTGACCTGATCGTCGCCGCCGAGAACGCGCAGTTCGGCATTCCCGAGGTGAAGCGCGGCCTGGTCGCGGTCGGCGGCGGCGTGCTGCGCCTGACCCAGCGGCTGCCGCGCAGCATGGCCGCCGAGTTGGCCCTGACCGGCGGGCGAATCGGCGCCGGACGGCTCTACCGGCTGGGGCTGATCAACCGGCTCACCGAGCCGGGCGGTGCGCTCGCGGGCGCGCTGGCGATGGCCGCCGAGATCGCCGCCGCCGCACCGCTGGCGGTGGCCGCGAGCAAGCGCATCATCGACGAGTCGCCGGACTGGGATTCGGCGGAGGCGTTCGCCAAGCAGGGTGAAATCGCGCTGCCCGCACTGTTTTCCAAGGACGCGGCCGAGGGCGCGCTGGCCTTCGCGCAGAAGCGCGAACCGCAGTGGCAGGGGCGCTGATCCGATGACGACGCGCGTCCGGGAGACGCAGGCGCAGCGCACGGCGCGCATGCGCACCCGGCTCCTGGACGCGGCCGTGCAGAGTCTGGTCGACGACGGCTATTCGGGCACAACCACTTTGGCGGTGCAGAAGCGCGCGGGCGTGCCCCGCGGCACCCTGCAGCATCACTTCCCGACCAAGGCCGACCTGCTCGCGGGCGCCGTCGAGCACCTGGCGGCCCGTCGCCTGGACCAGCTGACCCGGGAATTCGAGGCGATCCCGGCCGCCGCCGACCGGCTGGATGTCGCCGTGGAGCTGACCATGGGCATGCTCAGCGGTCCGTCCTTCCTTGCCGCCCTGGAGATCTGGGTGGGCGCGCGCACCGATCCGGAGTTGCTGGCCGCCTTCCTGCCGCTGGAGTACCGCCTGTTCGAGTTGATGCACACCAGCATTCGCGACATCTTCCGCGCCGAATTCCCGGATGACCCGCGCGTGCCGACGATCACTCAGTTCACCATCGAGATCATGACCGGCCTGGCGATGCGCGCCCTGCTCACCGGCGCGGTGGCGGAGAACCGAATCCTGCGGCAGCGCTGGACGACCGCGGTCCGCATCCTGCTCGGCACCGCCGACCCCGCGACCCTCACCATCGCGCGCGACCTGTGAGCTACCCGGCGGTGTCGAGAATGGCCTGTGCGCAGGCGGCCGGATCGTCGTAGAACGGGGTGTGGCCACTACCGCGCAGGGTGACGTGAGTCGCGCCGGGCAGCGCGGCTTTCGCGCGCCGGCTCTGGGTGAGGTAGGTGAGCAGGATGTCGCGGTTGCCCCAGGCGATGGTGACGGGCAGGTCCGCCAGTGCGGCGAGATCGGGCAACCGTGCGTCGGCGAAAGAGTCCAGGGCGGGCTGGAAGCCGGGCACTTGCGCGCCGTTGGCGGTGTCGATCGCGATCTGCGGGTCGACCGCCCAGGCCTTGCCGAAGACCAGGGTCAGGAACACCGTGCGCCCGGCGGCCGTGCCGAGGATTTTCGGCATCACGGGCCCCAGCGGCCCGAGTAGGCCGCGTGATCGGCCGAGCGACTGCTGGCACCAGATCCGACCGGCCTTGTCCCAGAACCCGATCGGCGAAAACGCGGTCACCGACCGGGCCGGCCCGCGGGCCGCGAGGTTCAGTGTGATCAGGCCGCCCATCGAGTTACCGGCCAGGTGCGGGCGCTGGATGCCCTGGGCGGCAAGAAAATCCGCGAGCGCGTCGGTCAGGGTGTCGACCGTGGTGCGGGGGAGCGGTGCGGAGCCGCCGAAGCCGGGCAGGTCGACCGCGATCACCTCGAAGGACTCGGCGAGCGTGCCGATGATCGGCTCCCACACCTGCCAGCGGCTGCCGACCCCGTGCACCAGCACCAGTGGTTCGCCCGCGCCGACCCGGTGATGATTCAACGTCATGCTCACGACCCCGCACTTCCCTTACTGGCAGTAGGCCAACAATATCGTATGGCAGGAACGCTGTTCGTCGGTACGATAAAAGGTATGGCAACACGTAAGGTCACGCTCTCCCTCGACGAGGCGGCCTGGTCCTACGCCGAACAGGCCGCGGCCCGCGCCGGCATGTCCCCCTCGGCCTGGATCTCGAAGGCCGCCCGGCGCGAAGCGGTGCGCACCGGCGTCGGCCCGCTGCCGGACGTGCGCGCCGAAGCCGCGGCCGACGAAGCGGAACTGGCCGCCGCTGAAAAGGCGATGCGTGCGCAGGGGTGAACTGTGGACCTATCACCCGCACGGCTCCACCCGGCGCCGCACCATCGTCCTGATCAGCAGCGACGGCATTCATGATTCGCCGCGGCGCTGGCTGATCGCCGCCGAGGTGCTCGAGGAGGATCCGCGCGACATCCTCGCGGTGACGCTCCCCGGCCACGGCTGGGTGCACGCGGGCAATATCGGCCGCATCTACCGCGACTGGCTCGCCGAGCGCGTCGATGAGCTGCCCGCCGACGTGCTCGACCGCGTCGACACCGCGCTGCGCGCGGCGATGGATCTGTGAACCGCTAGACCGCGACGACGAATTCGACCTGCGCCAGCGACCCGGCCGCCAGCTTCTCCGCGGTGCGCACCGGCTTCTTCACGGGCAGGACATACGTGCCGCGGGTCTTGTCCGGGAACACGGAGGTCGACCAGCGGGTAGCGCCGATCGTCACATCGACGCGCACCGCGCCGAACCCGTTGGCCCGGTGCGCGTGCAGATCCTCGATCTCGTCGGCGATGGCCTCGGGCAGGGAGACGAAATGCCAGGCTCCCATGCTCGGGTGTTCCCACACCTCGGCTGCGAACGAATAATGCGATGCCACATCAGGACTGTAACCGCGGGCACCGACAACCGGCCCCGCTCACTACGCTGGGGATGGTGCCCCTAGTCGAGGTGACCTACGCGCCCCATGTCCCCGAAGCCACCCTGCGCAAGCTGGCCGACCAACTGCCGCACCTGGTCTCGCTCGCCGTCGCCTGCCCCGAGGAACCCTACGACGGTGATCTCCAGCCCGGTGACGTGGAAATCCGCTTCCGCCCGCTCGGCCCGTTCGACCGCAGCGGCCTGGACGCCGTCATCGAGATCCGCTCCAAGTTCTTCGAGAGCCGCGCGGCCGATCGCCAGGACCGTGTCGACGCCCTGCACGAGGCGCTCGAATCGGCCACCGGCCTCGGCGAATTCGGCATCTACCTGGTGCTGCCGGTGGCCGCCTGGGCGCAGAGCGAATAGAAACACGGAAGCCACTGCAATGCAGCGGGATTCATAGCTCCGCGGGGTAGCGTGCTGGCCGATCTCGGTACGACGAACCGATCGAGGAGGCAAGCGCATGAGTGACCCGCTCTGGTTGGCCGATGTCCTACGCGCCGAAGGCCTGCGCGTGCTCGAACACGACGGCTGGCGCGACCGCGGCCACGGCGACTTCGCCGACATCCGCGGCGTGCTGTGCCATCACACCGCGGGCGGTGGCGAAAATGACTGGCGCATCGTCCAATACGGGCGCCCCGACCTGCCGGGCCCGCTGGCGCAACTGGTGCTCGAGCGGGACGGGACCTATCGGGTGATCGCCGCGGGTGTGTGCTGGCACGCGGGCCGCGGCTCGTGGCCCGGCTGGCCCACCGACAACGCCAACTATCACGTGATCGGCATCGAGGCGGTCTCGCGCGGCGACGGATCCGACTGGACCCCAGTGCAACTCGACGCCTACAAGCGCGGCTGCGCCGCGATCCTGCGGCATCTCGGCCGCGATGCCGGTGACTGCGTCGCCCATCGCGAGTACAGCAGCGAGGGCAAGATCGACCCGGCCGGCATCGATATGCCCGCCTTCCGTCTCGATGTGCAAGCGCTCATCAACCGCAACCCAGGAGGCACAACCATGGCGCTCGAGGAAACCTTCGTCAACTTTCGCGGCGACACCGTCACCCTCGGCACCGCCATCCGCTACATCGACGAATACGTCTGCGAACTGCGCGAGCAGGTCGGCGGCCCGATCCCGTTGAAGGGCTGGCCGCAGCTGGGCGACCGCACCCTCGTCGACGCCGTCGCCGCGATCGGCGCGGAACTGGGCATCGACGGTTTCAGTGATGTGGCGCGGGTGCAGAAGTAGGCGGCGATCAGCCGAGCGGGACGACCGCGCGATCACGCCACTGGTATTCGCGCCCGACCCGGCGCAGTTCGACGAGCTGGATCTGCTGCACCCGGACCGTCACGGGAGGCAGCGCGCGCAGCGGGCCCACCGCGGCGAGCAACCCCTGCGGGTCCAGCTGCCGGTTGAAGTAGCCGACCCCGAGATGCGGCCGGAAGTCGGCGGTTTCGGCCGGCTCGGCCGGCTGGTGCGGCGCGGTGGCGGCCCGCAACCGCTGATGCAGGTCGAGCAGCGGATCCCAGGGTGTGACCGAGAGCCGCAGCGCGCTGCGCGAACCGGTCAACGGGCCGACGCTGAGCCGGAACGGCCGCACCGCGGCCGCGGCTCGGCGGCCGGCCTCGGCGATGGCCGTGACCTGCTCGTCGCTCACCTCGTCGGCCCGGCCGACATGCAGTACGGGCAGATGCAGCCCCGCCAGCGGGGCCGGGTCCAGCACGTCATTGGCGAGATCGCGCTGACAGCGCGACGCCAGGTCGACCAGCGGGGGATCGGACATCTTCAGCTGCCAGTAGTAGCCGTCCGGCTCCGGCGACCCGGGCGCCCAATGATCTTCGATAGTGGTCAGGGCCTGAAAGGCCGACCAATCGTTGGACCGGATCACTTCGGCGTCGCTGGTAGAGCTGGGGCGCGATAGTGGAAAGGGTTGTTTCGAGGCGACGATCACGAACTGCCGGACTCCTCGAACTCGAAACAAATATGTCGTCCGAGATTGGTGGAGAATGATTCTCGGTGGAGCCGATGACGGGAATCGAACCCGCGCTGTCTGCTTGGGAAGCAGAAGTTCTACCATTGAACTACATCGGCAGTGCGTCTTGTGCGCTCGCGACTCTATCAGACCAGGCACTACGCCGGTCAACTTCGTTTCCCTCGGACCAAACCTCCGGTCGATTCTGACCGAACCTCTTTTCGGGCGTCATGCCCGCCTGAAGGTCACCGGCCGGCTAGCACCCGACCTCGGCCGGTGACCGGATGGGAAAGGCGACAGGAGACGAACCGACGATGAAGTCGACGCGGCACGCCTTCGTGGCGGCGCTGGCCGTCGTGGCCGCGGTCGTCGTGGTCGTGCTCACGGCGGCGGCGGGCCTGACGGGCGGGTTCGACGCGAAGGCCGTGATCTGGGGCGGTACACACAGCGCGCGAACCGGCCGGATGCCGGGTCTGAGCGAGACGCTCTCGGTGCTCATCCGGTACCTGCGTGCCGAGAATTCATCGCGCCGGACCCATCCAAACGGGGCAGGGGGGCGAAATCCTTCTATACGTATCGCCCGCGGCATCGAAAAAACGGACATATAACACCATGGTCATTTACGCACCGGACGCCGTCAGGAGGCGAGGGGATAATGCCGACGCCACGAGTTCCGTTCTCGGCTACCACGTTTGGAGGGGCACCTCGGGTGGCCGCGTGACCGACCCCGAGGGCTTCCCGGCGCTGCCCGGCCTGGTGCAGGTCGCCGCCGGCCCGACCTGTCCGCCGCGCCCGGAACCGGACGACGAGCTGACCCGTCGCCTGGTCACCGTGCTGGTCGCGGTGGGCGAGGGCGATCGCGCCGCCTTCACCGACCTCTACCGGCTCACCAGCCACCGCGTCTACGGGCTGGCCCTGCGGATGCTGGGCAACCGCGCGACCGCCGAGGAGATCACCCAGGAGGTGTATCTGCAGGTGTGGATGCTGGCCGACCGCTACGACAAGACGCAATCGAGCCCGATGGGGTGGCTGCTGATGCTGACGCACCGCAGAACCGTGGACAGAATCAGAGGGGAGCGGTCCGCTGCGAGCCGGGAGAACACTTACAGCCGCTTGCATCTGGGCCGCGACTACGACGTTGTCGTCGAGGGAGTCGAGCAGAGTATCGAGGAGGCGGCGGTCCTGCGCTGCCTGGACACCCTGACGGTGCTGCAACGCGACACCATCGCCCTGGCCTACTACGGGGGGCACACCTACAGCGAGGTCGCGGCGCGGCTCGGTACGCCCGTGTCCACCGTGAAGACCCGAATTCGAGACGGCCTGAAGCGTCTGGCCACCTGTCTGACCGGAGGCGACCTATGATCGGCGGCTGCGAGCGCTCTGACCTGCTCGAACTCGCGTATCCCTATGCGCTGGACGCGGTCTCCGAATCGGAGCGGCGCGCGATCGATCGCCGCCGGGAACGCGCCGACCACCGCACGGCGGTGCGTTTCGACGCCGCGGTCGCCGCGGTCGGGGAAACGCTGGCCGAACTCACCGTCTTCGATTCCTGCCCGCCCCCCGCGGAATTGGAAGTGCGACTAAAAGCGGCGCTCGACGAGCTCGTTCGCACCGACAGTGGCCGCTGCCGCTCGGTCTTTCGCCTCGATCGGCTGGTCGCGGCCGCCGTGCTCGTGCTCGCCTTCGCCGCCGGTGTCGGATTCCTGGTGTACCGAGCGAATGGGGAACCGCTGCCGGGGATCGTCTCGGTGGCGGAAATCGAGATCCGTTCCGATGCGCGCGCCCGAACGGTGCCGGTCACCGCCGGGGGCGAGCTGAGTATTCGCAGCTCGGAATCGCTGCGCGCCGCCGCGGTGGATTTCCTCGCGGCCGCCCCGCCGCCGCCCGGCCATGCCTATCAGATCTGGTTGTCGCAGCCGGGCGGTGCGCCCCGCTCGGCCGCGGTGCTCGACGCGCTGCCGTCGACGCCGGTGGTTATCGCTTTCGCCACCCTGGACACCCTCGCCGTGACCGTCGAACCGGCCGGGGGTTCGCCGGCGCCCACCACGACTCCGATCGCCGGCCTCGCGCTGGGCGCGGACGGGCGCTGAGCATTCTTCGAAAGTAATTCGGTGTGCGCGTTCTTCGCGCCCGAAATGTCGCGTTGGTAAAAGTATTTCGCCGATACACCAATCCGCCCGACCGGTCTGAACGAAGCCCATCTAGACGATTGCAGGACAGTTGCTGCATGTCCGAATGATGTCCAGAGTCTTCCCCCGGCGATTGGAGTGTTTTGATGACGGCCTTGGCCTCGGAGCCCGCAGGTCCTGACGCATCGAACACGGCTTCCCCTTTTCCCCTGTCAGAAGCCCAGGTTGGCATCTGGAACGCGCAGCACATTGCTCCCGACGTGCCGTTGACCGTCGCGCAGTACGTCGAAATCCATGGCGAGTTCGACGCATCCATTCTGAGTCACGCAATGCGCCTGTGCGCTGGAGATTTGCAGAGTCTGGGGCTCCGGATCGTGGAAGTGGGCGGTGTCCCATACCAATTGGTTGATTCGGATAGGCCAGTTGACATCGACCGGCATGATTTCCGAGCCTGCGACTCACCACGGGACGCCGCGATCACGTGGATGCGCCGCGATGTCGAAGTGCCCATACCCATTACGGGGGACCGCCTGTTCACCGCGGCGGTCCTGCGCATCGGCGACGAGCAATACCTCTGGTACGCCAAGATGCATCACGTCGCCATCGACGGCTACGGCGCGATGCTGCTCGTCGCGCGCATCGCCGAGCACTACACCGCCATCGTCGAGGGGCGCGAGCCGAGCCCGTCGGCGGCGCGGGATCTGCGCTCGATCTACGAATCCGAGTCCGCCTACCGGAATTCGGCCGCGTTCGGCGAGGACCGGGAGTACTGGCGCCGCCAGCTCGACACCATCGACTCGACGTTCACCCTCAGCGACCGCTCCGGTCCGGCCGGAGTGCAGCGCTGGATCGAGAGCGGCGTGCTGGCCCCGGACATCGCCGACCGGCTCGCCTCGGTGCGCGAACGCTTCACCGCCTCGCGCCCGGCGCTGCTGACCGCCGGTATCGCGGCCTATCTCGGCGCGGTCACCGGGCGCGACGAGGTCACGCTGAGCCTGCCGGTCACCGCGCGTACCACGCCGGAGCTGCAGCTGTCGGCCGGCTACGTCTCGAATGTCGTTCCGCTGCATATCGATATCGGTCGCGGGACGAAGGTCGCCGAGCTGGTCGAGCGGGTCGATCCGAGCATCCGGGGTGCGCTGCGGCACCAGCGCTACCGGCACGAGGACATGGGGCGCGATCGCGGCGCGGCCGGCGAGCACCGGGACTTCTTCGGCCCGGTGGTCAATATCATGCTGTTCCACAACGGTATTCGCTTCGGCCGGGCCGAGGCGACGATGCACCTGCTCTCCACGGGGCCGGTCGAAGACCTGTCGATCAACATCTACAACGGCTCCGGCAGCGGCGAGCTGCATGTCGACTTCATCGGCAATCCGGCCCGCTACACCGCCGACGAGCTGCACGCCCACCACCGCCGCTTCCTCGACTACCTTTCCGAGTTCCTGCGCGCCGCAGCCGATTCCGAGATCGACGCGCTGAGTGTGCTGGATGCGGCCGAACGCGACCTGGTGCTGCGGCAGTGGGCCCTGACCCCGGCCGTCAGTTCCGCGCCCGCCACCACCCTGGCCGAGCTGTTCGACCGGGCGGTAGCGGCACACGGCGCGGCGACCGCCGTCTCCTGCAACGGCGCGACGCTCACCTACAGCGACCTCGACGCCCGCGCGAATCGCCTGGCCCGCGAGCTGATCCTGCGCGGCGTCGGCCCGGAGACGCTGGTCGCGATCGCCCTGCCGCGTTCGCTGGACCTCGTGGTCGCGCTGCTCGCGGTGATCAAGGCGGGCGGTGGTTACCTGCCCGTCGACCCGGACTATCCCGCCGATCGCATCGCCTACATGCTCGCCGACGCCGCCCCGGCCTGCGCGATCACCGCGACGGCGCTCGGGCTCGCGCTGCCGGCCGAGCTGCCCGTCATCGATCTGGACGCGCACGATCTCGACTCCGGAAACGGCGCACCCCTCGCCGCGGCCGAGCGTCTGGGCACGCTGACGCCCGACACCATCGCCTACGTCATCTACACCTCGGGATCCACCGGCCGCCCCAAGGGCGTGCAGATCCCGCACGCGAATGTCGCCACGCTGTTCGCGAATACCCACGCCGCCTTCGGCTTCGACCACCACGACGTGTGGACGCTGTTCCACTCCTACGCCTTCGACTTCTCGGTCTGGGAGCTGTGGGGCCCGCTGCTCTACGGCGGCACCCTGGTCGTGGTCGACTACGAGACCTCACGCTCGCCGGAGCTGCTGCTGGCACTGCTGCGCCGAGAGCGGGTGACGGTGCTTAACCAGACCCCCTCGGCCTTCTACCAGCTCGTCGACGCCGAACGCTCGGCGTCCGAGCAGAGCGCCGAGACGACGCCACTCGCGTTGCGCTACATCGTCTTCGGCGGCGAAGCGCTGGATCCGCGCCGGCTGGCGCCGTGGTACCGGCGGCACGCGGATACCGCGCCGCGCCTGATCAACATGTACGGCATCACCGAGACCACGGTGCACGTCACCTACCGCGCGCTCGAGCGCACCGCGGCGGCGACCGGCGGCGGCGGTATCGGCCGGGCGCTGCCGGGTCTGGGAATCTTCCTGCTGGACAGCCGTTTGCGGCCCGCGCCGGTCGGCGTCGCCGCGGAGCTGTACGTCTGCGGCGAGCAGCTCGCGCGCGGCTACCTCGGGCAGCCCGCCCTGAGCTCGGCCCGTTTCGTGGCCGACCCGTTCGGTGCGCCCGGTACCCGGCTCTACCGCTCCGGCGATCTCGCGCGCTGGACCGCGGCGGGTGAGCTCGAATACCTGGGCCGGGCCGACGATCAGGTGAAGGTGCGTGGTTTCCGCATCGAGCTGGGCGAGATCGAAGCCCGGGTGCTGGCCCACGAGCAGGTGCGCCAGGCCGCGGTCGTGGTACGCCAGGACGAGTCCGGCGAATCCAGCCTGGCCGCCTACGTCGTACCCGAACACGGTGCGGTGGTGGATATTCCGGCCCTGCGTGCGGCCTTGGCCCAGCAACTGCCGGACTACATGGTGCCCGCGGCACTGATGGCGATCGACGCGATTCCGTTGACCGCCAACGGAAAACTGGATCGTCGGGCGCTGCCGGAGCCGGTCGTGGCGACGGTGGTCTACCGGGCACCGGTCACCGCCGCCGAGCGCGCGGTGGCCGCGGTGCTGGCCGAGCTGCTCGACGTGGACCAGGTCGGCCTGGACGACGGCTTCTTCGCGCTCGGCGGCAATTCGCTCAGCGCGACCCGGGTGGCGGCCCGGGTGGGCGCGGAACTCGGTGTCACCGTGCCGGTCCGGCTGGTGCTGGAGGAGACGACCGTCGTCGGACTGGCCGCGCGCGTATCCGCGCTGCTGCCCGATACCGGGCACAACGCGCTGCGGGCCCGGCAGCGGCCGGCGCACATCCCGCTCTCGCCCGCCCAGCAGCGGCTGTGGTTCATCAACCGGTTCGACCGCGAGGCCTACACCTACAACATCCCGTTCGCGGTTCACATGCGCGGCGATCTCGACGTCGACGCGCTGCGGGCCGCCGTCGCCGACCTGATCGCGCGGCACGAGCCGCTGCGCACCGTGTACCCCGACGGCCCGGAGGGGCCGCATCAGGTCATCCGGCCCGCGACGCCGACCGTGCCGCTGCCGTTGCACGAGGTGTCACCGTCCGAGCTCGACAATCGGCTGCGGGCCATCGCCGCGCGCGGCTTCGAGCTGACCGGCGAGACCGCGCTGCGCATGGAACTGCTGCGCACCGGTGCGCGCGAACACGTGCTGGCGGTGGTGATCCACCACATCGCGGCCGACGGCTGGTCGCTGGCGCCGCTGTTCGCCGACCTGTCCCAGGCCTACAGCGCGCGCGTGGCGCACCGGGCCCCGCAGTGGGCCCCACTGCCGGTGCAGTACGCCGACTACAGCCTGTGGCTGGACGAATTGCTCGGTGACGCAGCGGATCCCGGCAGCCAGGCCGCCGTGCAGGTGGACTACTGGCGCACCCAGCTGGCCGAGCTGCCCGACGAGCTCTCCCTGCCCTACGACCGGCCGCGCCCGGCGGTGCAGTCCTTCCGCGGCGCCAAGGTGGACGTGGCCATCGGCGCCACCGTGCACGCCGGCCTGCTGCGGCTCGCGCGCGACTCCGACGCCACCCTGTTCATGGCGGTGCATTCCGCGTTCGCCGTGCTGCTGGCGCGCCTGTCCGGCGGCGCCGACATCGCGGTCGGCACGCCGGTGGCGGGCCGCGGTGAGCGCGAATTGGACGCGCTCATCGGCATGTTCGTCAACACCGTCGTGTTCCGCGCCCGGCTGGACCTCGCCGAGCCCTTCCAGGTGCTGCTGTCCCGGCAGCGGGTCACCGATCTGGCGGCGTTCGCGCACGCGCAGGTGCCGTTCGAACGGCTGGTGGACGAGCTCAACCCCGTGCGCTCGACGGCCCGGCATCCGCTGGTCCAGGTCGGGTTCTCGTTCCAGAATCTGGGCCGGGTCGGCGTCGAACTGCCCGGGCTCACGGTGTCGGGCAGCGAGATCGAGACCGGCGTGGCGCAGTTCGATCTGCAACTCGTGCTCACCGACCATTACGACGAGAGCGGCATCCCCAACGGCATCACCGGCCACTTCGTCTATGCCACGGATCTTTTCGACGCGGCCACGGTGTCCGGCTTCGCCGATCGTCTGCTGTGGCTGCTCGCCGACGCCGCCGCGCGCCCGCAGCTGCCGATCGGTGATCTCGATGTGCTCGATCCCGCCGAGCGCACCCGGATTCTGCACGGCTGGAACGACACTCGGCGACCGATCGAGTCGCGCCGGACGCTGGCCTCGCTCTTCGCCGCGCAGGCCGCGCGCACGCCCGAGGCCGCGGCCCTGATCGTCGACGCCGAAGCCGGGGAGCCGGTGACGCTGACCTATCGCGAGTTCTCCGACCAGGTCAACCGCCTGGCCCGCCGGTTGATCGGGCTCGGCGTCGGGCCGGAAACCCGCGTCGTGCTGGCCCTGCGCCGCTCGGCGGAGTTGCTGGTCGGCATGTACGCGGTGACGGTGGCGGGCGGCGCCTACGTGCCGCTCGACCCCGGCCAGCCGGCCGGTCGCCTGGAATACATTCTCGAGACCGCCACGCCGCGCTGTGTCCTGACCACCCGCGCCGACGCCACCGGTCTGCCGGCCACCGACGCCCCGGTGCTCGAGCTCGACGCGCTGGATCTGTCCGCACTGCCGTCCTATCCGGTGCTCGACGGCGAGCGCCTGTCCCCGCTGGACCCGCGCAACACCGCCTACATCATCTTCACCTCGGGCTCGACCGGACAGCCCAAGGGCGTGGCCGTGCCGCATCAGGCGGTGGTGAACCAATTGCTGTGGAAACAGCAGCATTTCGGGATCGACGGCGACGACAGCGTACTGCTGAAGACGGCCGCCACCTTCGACCTGTCGGTATGGGAGTTCTACTCCGCCGTCTTGGCCGGCGGGCGCACCGTGGTCGCCGCGCCCGACGGGCATCGCGACCCGGCCTACCTGCGCACGCTCATCGAGAACAGCCGCGTGTCGGTGCTGCATCTGGTTCCGTCCATGCTCACCGCGCTGACCGCGGGCGCGCAGCCGGAGCTGCCCGCCTCGGTGCGGCTGGTGCTGGCCATCGGCGAGGCGCTGCCCGCCGCCGTGGCCCAGCGCTTCCGCCGGGCCAATCCGCACACGCAGCTGTGGAACCTGTACGGCCCCACCGAGGCCGCGGTCTCGGTGACCGCGCACGAGGTCGGCGACGCCGACACCGTCGCCGTGCCGATCGGGCGCCCGGCCTGGAACACCCGGGTCTACGTCCTGGACGCGCGGCTGCGCCCGGTCGCCCCCGGGGTGGTCGGCGAGCTGTACCTGGCCGGAGATCAGCTGGCGCACGGCTACTTCGGCCGTAGCGTGCTGACGGCCGAGCGCTTCGTGCCCGAGCCCTTCGGGGCGGGCGCGGGCGAGCGGATGTACCGCACCGGCGACCTCGCGGCCTGGTCCGCACACGGCGAGCTGGAGTACCACGGTCGCACCGACTTCCAGGTCAAGATCCGGGGCTTCCGGATCGAGCTCGGCGATATCGAGGCGGCGCTGCTCGCGCACGACGATGTCGACACGGCGGTGGTCGTGGCGCACGCCGACGCCCAGGGCGGCGATCAGCTGGTGGCCTACGTGGTGCCCATGGCCGGGCGGGCCCTCGAGCCGGACGCCGTGCGCGCCCGGCTGACGGCCATGCTGCCCGTCTACATGGTGCCCGCCGCGTTCATGGTGCTGGCGGCCCTGCCGATGACCGCGACCGGCAAGGTGGATCGCCGGGCGCTGCCCGAACCGGTCTTCCAGGCGGCGCGCTACCGGGCGCCGGTCACCCGCGTGGAATGCGCGGTGGCGGAGGTCTTCTCGGAGATTCTCGGCGGCGGCCGGATCGGGCTCGACGACGACTTCTTCGCGCGCGGCGGCAATTCGCTGCTCGCGACCCGGGTCGCGGGCCGGCTCGGCGTGGTGCTGGACACCGCGGTGGAGGTGCGCGCGCTGTTCGACGCGCCCACGGTGGCGGCGCTGGCCGCCCGGCTCGAGCAGGCGGCGGGTACGGGTGGCCGTCCCGCGCTGGCGGCGGGTGCGCGACCCGCGCGCGTGCCGCTGTCCGCGGCGCAGGGTCGGCTGTGGTTCCTCAACCGCTTCGACGTGGATTCCGGGGCCTACAACATCGCGGTCGCCCTGCGCCTGACCGGGCGGCTGGACGAGGCGGCGCTGGAGCGGGCGCTCTCGGATGTCGCCGCGCGGCACGAGATTCTGCGCACCCTGTTCCCCGAGGACGAGCAGGGCCCGCACCAGGTGGTGCGGCCCGAGCCCGCGGTGCCGTTCGCGCGCATCGTCGCCCGGCCCGGCAGCGTGGACGCCGATGTCCTCGACTTCGCCGCCGCCGGTTTCGATCTCACGGCGCAGCCGCCGATCCGCGCCGCGCTCGTGGCCAACGGCGCCGACGAGTGGGTGCTGGTCGTGGTCATCCATCACATCGCCGCGGACGGCTGGTCGATGACGCCGCTGGCCGCCGATCTGATCGCCGCCTACGCGGCGCGCACCGGCGGGCACCCGCCGCGGTGGACCGCGCTGCCGGTGCAGTACGCGGATTTCACGGTGTGGCAGCAGGAGTTGCTCGGCAGCGTGGCGGATCCCGGCAGCGCCGCCGCCCGGCAGCTGGCGTACTGGCGGGACCGCCTCGCGGATCTGCCGGAGTGCCTGGCGCTGCCCACCGATCGGCCGCGCCCGGCGGTGGCGTCCCAGCAGGGCGCGACGCTGCGCTCCGATCTCGACGCGACCCTGCACGCCGCCCTGACCGAGCTGGCACAGCAGCACGGGGTCAGCGTGTTCATGGTGCTGCACGCCGCCCTGGCGACCGTGCTGGCCCGGCTCGCCGCCACCGACGACGTGACCATCGGCACCCCGGTCGCCGGTCGCGCCGACCCGCGCCTGGACGACCTCATCGGCATGTTCGTGGGCACCCTGGTGCTGCGCACGGGCATCGATCCGGCCGTGCCCTTCGCTGAGCTGCTCCGTTCGGTGCGCGACGCCGATCTGGATGCCTTCGCCCATGCCGAGCTGCCGTTCGAGCGGCTGGTCGAGGTGCTCGAACCGGTGCGCTCCGCGGCGCATCACCCGCTGTTCCAGGTGATGCTGTCGGTGCACAGCTCGGTGCCGGACGCGGTGCAACTGCCGGGACTGCGGTCCGAGGCCCGCGCCGTGGATACCGGCGCCGCGCGCTGGGACCTGCAGTTCACGCTGATCGAAAGGCACACGGCGCAGGGCGATCCGGCGGGCATCGAGCTGGCCCTGACCTATGCCACCGATCTGTTCGAACCCGATACCGCGCAGTCCTTCGCCGAGCGCTTCGCCCGCGTGCTCGCCGCGGCGGCCGCCGACCCGGCCGTGCCGGTGGGGGATCTGCCCCTGCTGCGCGCCGGTGAGATGAACGCGCTGACGCCGGCCCGCGGCGCGGATTCCGTGCCGGCCCTGACCCTGGCGGATCTGTTCACCGGCGCCGCCGCGATCGATCCGGGCAACGGCGCGGTGCGCTCCGGTCACCGCGAGCTGAGCTACCGCGAGCTGGACGCCATGTCCAACCGGCTGGCGCGCCTGCTCATCGCACACGGCGCCGGGCCGGAAACCGTCGTGGCCCTGGGTATCCCGCGTTCTATCGAGTCGGTGTGCGGCGTCGCCGCGGTGGCGAAGACGGGCGCGGCCTTCCTGCCCGTCGACCCCGCCTACCCGGCGCAGCGCAAGCAGCACATGCTCGCCGACTCCGGCACGCGCCTGGGGCTCACCGTCGCCGCCGTCCACCCCGACCTGCCCGCCGACGGCGTGCGGTGGCTGGTGCTCGACGACCCGGACCTCGCCACCCAGCTGGCGAGCCTGCCCGACGGACCGGTCATCGACGCGGAGCGGCTGTCCCCGCAGCGGATCTCGCAGACCGCCTACCTGATCTACACCTCCGGCTCGACCGGCACGCCGAAGGGCGTGGCGGTCACGCACGCGGGCATCGTCAACTTCGCCCGCACCATGGGCGAGCGCTTCGGCGTCGAAAACACTTCGCGCACCCTGCATTTCGCTTCGCCGAGCTTCGATGCCTCGGTGCTGGAACTGTTGCTGACCTGGTGCGCCGGCGCGACCATGGTGATCGCCGGGCCGCAGATCTACGGCGGCGAGGAACTCGCCGAGCTGATCGATCAGGAGGCCGTCAGCCACGCGTTCCTGACCCCGGCCGCCCTGGCCAGCCTGGACGCGGACCGCTGGCCGCTGCGGCGGTTGCGTGCCCTGATCGTCGGCGGTGACGCGGTCGGTTCGGAGTTGCTCGCGCGCTGGGCGCCGGGCCGCACCTTCTTCAACGCCTACGGGCCGTCCGAGGCGACCATCGCCGCGGCGGTCTCCCACACGCTCGCGCCGCAGCAGCCGGTAGTGCTCGGCGGGCCCGTGCGGGGCGCGGGTCTGGCGGTGCTCGACCGCCGCCTGCGCGCCGTCCCGGTCGGGGTGGTGGGCGAGCTGTACCTCAGCGGAACCGGTGTCGCGCGTGGCTATCTGGGCCGCTCCGGCCTGACCGCGGGGCGCTTCGTCGCCGATCCGCACGGCGCGGCGGGCGAGCGCATGTACCGCACGGGCGACCTGGTGCGCTGGACCCGCGGCGGCGAGCTGGTCTTCGTCGGGCGCGGTGACGACCAGGTGAAGGTGCGGGGTTTCCGCATCGAACTCGGCGAGATCACCGCAGTGGTCTCGACCTGCGCGGGTGTGGATTTCGCGCACACCGAGGTGCGGCCGGACAGTGCCGGACGCGCGCGGATCGTGAGCTACATCCGCGCCGGCACGCCGGATGCCGTGGACGCGAGCACGATTCGCGACCACGTCGCCGCGCGGCTGCCCGGCTACATGGTGCCGTCGGCGGTGGTCGCCTTGGCGTCGATCCCGTTGTCGCCGAGCGGAAAACTGGATCGCCGGGCGCTGCCGGAGCCGGAGTGGGACGTGGCGACCGAGGGCCGGGCGCCGGCGACGCCGTCCGAGACGATGGTGGCCGCGCAGATGGCCCGCATCCTCGGGCAGCCCAGCGTCTACGCCGACCAGAGCTTCTTCGAGCTGGGCGGCAACTCGCTGTCCGCGACCCAGCTGGTGTCGCGGATCGCGGCGGCGTGCGGACATCGGCTCGCGGTGCGCGAGGTGTTCGAGCACCCGACGGCCGCGGAGCTGGCCCGCCTGGTGGATCAGGCAGCGGGCGAGCGGGATTCGAGCCGTCCGCGCCTGACCGCGCGCCCGCGCCCGGAGCGCGTGCCGCTGTCCTCCGCGCAGCGTCGGCTGTGGTTCCTGAATCAGCTCGACACCAGCTCCGGCGCCTACAACATCCCGGTGTCGGTGCGGTTGCGTGGCGCCCTGGACGAGGCCGCCCTGCAAGCCGCGCTCACCGACCTCGTCGAGCGCCACGAGATCCTGCGCACCCGCTACCCGCAGGACGCGCAGGGGCCACACCAGGTGGTCGCGCCGGTCACGGCGCCGCCGCTGACCAGGATCGAGGCCGCGCCGCGCGCGTCCGACCAGCACCGCGCCGCGGCGGCGGGTTTCGACCTGACCACCGAGCTGCCGCTGCGCGCCGAACTGCTGTGCGGCGGGAACGACGAGTACACGCTGATACTCGTCGTGCACCACATCGCCATGGACGGCGGCTCCCTGGCCCCGCTGGCCTCGGACCTCACCACGGCCTACGCGGCCCGGCTGGCCGGGCAGGCCCCGGACTGGCCCGCGCCCGCGGTGCAGTACGCGGACTTCGCGGTGTGGCACGAGGAGTTGCTCGGCAGCGCCGCCGATCCGGACAGCCTGGCCGCGCGTCAGCTGCGGTACTGGCGCACCCAGCTGGCGGGCGTGCCGGACTGCCTGGAACTGCCCGCCGATCGCCCGCGCCCGGCGGTGGCCTCCCAGCGCGGCGCCTCGGTGCGCACCCGGGTGAACGCCGAATTGCACGCGGGAATCACGGCTTTGGCGCGCCGCCACGATGTCAGCGAGTTCATGGTGCTGCACGCGGTGCTCGCGGTGCTGCTGTCCCGGCTCGGCGATACCGCCGACGTCGTGATCGGCACCGCGGTGGCGGGCCGCTCCGAAACCGAGCTGGACGCCTCGATCGGCGCGTTCGTCGAGACGGTCGTGCTGCGCACCGCGGTCGCGGGCGGGCGATCCTTCGCCGAGCTGCTCGCCGTCGTGCGGGACACCGATCTGGACGCCTTCGGCCACGCCGACCTGTCCTTCGAGCGGCTGGTGGAGGCGCTGAATCCGGCGCGCTCCACCGCCCATCACCCGCTGTTCCAGGTGAGCCTGTCGCTGGACAACTTCGCCGCGACCTCGGTGCGGCTGCCCGGTCTGGACGTGACCGTCGACCGGATCGATCCGGCGGCGGCGAAGTTCGATCTGCAGTTCGCCTTCACCGCGCCGGCCGAGGCCGGCAGCGGCGGTCTGGATCTGTGCCTGACCTACGCCACCGATCTGTTCGATATCGGCACCGCGGCCGATCTCGGGCGGCGATTCCTGCGGGTGCTCTCCGCCGCGGTCGCCCAGCCGGAGCGCGCGGTGGGCGATCTCGACCTGCTCGCCCCGGAGGAAGCCCGGGCCCTGACGCCGGTGCGCGGACCGAGCTCCCAGCTCGTGCTGACGCTGCCGGAGATCTTCGCCGCCGCGCTGTCGGACCCGGATCGCACCGCGGTGGTGGCGGATTCGCGTGCCATCAGCTATCGCGAGCTGGACGAATGGTCGAATCGCCTGGCGCGCACCCTGATCGCGCGCGGCGCCGGACCCGGCGTGGTGGTCGCGCTCGGGCTGGCGCGGTCGCTGGAGTCGGTGGTGGCCACGCTGGCCGTCGCCAAGACCGGCGCCGCCTACCTGCCGATCGACGTGCGGCACCCGATCGACCGGATCCGGTACACGCTCACCGATTCCGGTGCGGCGCTGGGTGTGACCAGCGCCGCGGACCGGACCGGGCTGCCGGCCGATACCGAGGTGCGGTGGTGCCTGACCGAGGAGATCGCCGCGACCGAGTCCGCCGCGCCGATCACCGACGCCGTGCGGCTGCGGCCGCTGCGCGTCGACGACATCGCCTACGTGATCTACACCTCCGGCTCCACCGGCCGGCCCAAGGGCGTCGCGGTGCCGCATCGCGGCCTGGCCGGCTTCGGCTTCGCGATGCGCGACCAGTATCAGATCGATTCCAGTTCGCGCACACTGCATTTCGCTTCGCCCAGCTTCGACGCGTCGGTGCTGGAACTGCTGCTGGCCTGGTCCGCGGGCGCGACCATGGTCGTGGCCGCGCCGGATATCTACGGCGGGGACGACCTGGCCGCGCTGCTGGAACGCGCCGAGGTGACGCACGCCTTCATCACCCCGGCGGCGCTGGCCAGCATCGATGCCGACCGCTGGCCGCTGCCGGCGCTGCGCCGCCTGGTGGTGGGCGGTGACGCGGTCGGTGCGGATCTGGTGGCGCGCTGGGCCGTGAGCCGCACCATGTACAACGCCTACGGTCCGTCGGAAGCGACTGTGGCGCCGGTGCTTTCGGATCCACTGGTGGTGGACCACCCGGTGGTGCTCGGCGGTCCGATCCGCGGGGTCGCCGTGACCGTGCTGGATGCCCGGCTGCGGCCGGTTCCGGTGGGTGTCGCGGGCGAGCTGTATGTGGCCGGCGCGGGTCTGGCCCGCGGCTACGTCGATCGGATGGCGCTCACCGCCGAGCGTTTCGTGGCGAATCCGTTCGCCGCGACGCCGGGGGAGCGGATGTACCGGACCGGTGACGTGGTGCGGTGGAACGCCGCGGGCGAACTGGTGTTCGTCGGCCGCAGCGATGACCAGGTGAAGATTCGCGGTTTCCGGATCGAGCTGGGCGAGATCAGCGCGGCCACGGCGGACCTGGATGGAATCCGATTCGCGCACACCGAGATCCGGTGCGACGAGGCCGGAACACCGCGCATCGTCGGCTACGTGGTTCCCACCGGCCCCGCCGCGGAACTGGACCGGCATGAAGTGCGGACCCGGCTGGCCACGCGGCTGCCGGGCTACATGGTGCCCTCGGCGGTCGTGGTCGTGGCCGAGATCCCGCTCACGCCCAGCGGCAAGCTGGACCGGCGGGCACTGCCGGAGCCGGACTGGGACATCGCCCGCACCGGTCGCGCCCCGCAGACGCCCAGCGAGATCCTGGTCGCCACCGTCATGGCCGGCATCGTGGGGCGCGAGCAGGTCGCGGCCGATCACGACTTCTTCGAGCTCGGCGGCACCTCGCTCTCGGCGACCCGGCTGGTGGCCGAACTCGCCGCGCAGACCGGCCGCTATCTCGCCGTGCGCGCGGTCTTCGAGCACCCGACGCCGGAAGAACTGGCCCGGGTCGTGGATGCCGCGCTGGCGGAGGCGGATTCGGGCCGTCCGGAGTTGACCGCGGGCCGCCGCCCGGAGCGGGTCGCCCTCGCGCCGGCCCAGCAGCGGCTGTGGTTCCTCAACCGCTTCGACACCGATTCCGGCGCGTACAACATCCCGATCGCGCTGCGCCTGACCGGTGGCCTCGACGTCGCGGCGCTCACCGCCGCGCTGCACGACGTGGTCGCGCGGCACGAGGTGCTGCGCACGCTGTTCCCGCAGGATGCCACCGGACCGCATCAGGTCGTGCTGCCGAGCGAGTCGGCCCGGTTCACCCTGCCCGTCACCGACCTGACCGAGGACGAGGCGAGCGTTCGGCTAGGGACGCTCGCCTCGTCGGGGTTCGACCTGACGACGGCGCTGCCGCTGCGCGCGGAGTTGCTGCGGACCGCCGAGGACCAGCACGTGCTGGTCGTGGTGCTGCACCACATCGCCGCCGACGGCGCGTCCATCGCGCCGCTGGCCGCGGATCTGGCCGCGGCCTACGCCGCGCGCCGGCACGGCGACGAGCCGCGCTGGTCCGAATTGCCGGTGCAGTACGCCGATTTCAGCGTCTGGCAGCGGGAGCTGCTGGGCGAGGAGGCCGATCCGGGCAGCCTGGCCGCGCGGCAGTTGCAGTACTGGACCGCGCGCCTGGCGAATCTGCCGCAGTGCTTGGAGTTGCCCGCCGATCGCCCGCGCCCGGCGGTGCCGTCGCAGCGCGGCGCGGCGGTGACGGCCCGGCTGGACGCCAGCTCGCACGTGGCGCTCACCCGGCTCGCCCGCGAGCACAACGCGAGCCTGTTCATGGTGTTGCACGCCGTGCTCGCCGCCCTGCTGGGCCGGGTGACCGGTACCGGCGACATCGCGGTCGGCACGCCGATCTCGGGCCGGGCCGACGCCCGGCTGCATCCGCTGATCGGCATGTTCGCGGGCACCCTGGTGCTGCGCACACAGCTGGACCGGGGCCACTCCTTCACCGATCTGCTTGCCGCGGTGCGCGAGCACGACCTGGACGCCTTCGCGCACGCGGACCTGCCATTCGAGCGCCTGGTGGATGCGCTGGATCCGGCGCGCTCGACCGCGCACCACCCGCTGTTCCAGGTGATGCTGTCGGTGCACGACACCGTGCCGGCGCCGCCGCGCCTGGACGACGTCCAGGTCACCATCGAGGAGATCGCCACGATCGTGGCGAAGTTCGATCTCCAGTTCACCTTCACCGAATCCCAGACCGCGCAGGGTGATCCGGATGGCGTCGAGATCTGCCTGACCTACGCGACCGATCTGTTCGACCACGGCACCGCCGAGCGGCTCTGCGCCCGGTTCGTGCGGTTGCTCGCCGCGGCGAGCAGCCGGCCGCACGCGCCGATCGGCGATATCGACCTGCTTTCGGTGCGCGAACGCGCCGCGCTGGCCCCGGCCCGCGGCGTGGACGGCCCGGTTCCGGCGACGCTGCCGGAATTGTTCACCGCCGCCGCGGCCGAGCGGGACCGCCGCGCGGTGGTCGCGCCGACCGGCACCCTGACCTACGGCGAACTCGACGAGCGCTCGAACCGGGTGGCGCGCGCCCTGATCGCCCGGGGCCTTGGCCCCGGCGATTTCGTCGCGCTGGCTTTGCCGCGCTCGCTGGAATCGGTGCTGGCCACCGTGGCCGTCGTGAAGACCGGCGCCGCCTTCGTGCCGATCGATCTGCGCTATCCGGCCGACCGTATCCGGCACATGGTTACCGATTCCGGTGCCAGCGTGGCGATCACGCTCGGGCTGACCGACGCGCTGCCGCCGGAAATGGGCCGGCTGACGCTGGCCGACCTGGAGCGCAACGGCGCCGCGCTGCCCGCCACGGACTCGGGGCGGCCGCGCACACCGGTCATCGACGACATCGCCTATGTCATCTACACCTCCGGCTCGACCGGAACCCCCAAGGGCGTCGCCGTCACCCATCGCGGCCTGACCCCCTTCGCGGTCGAGCAGCGGGTGCGCTATCAGATCGATTCCAGTTGCCGGGCCCTGCATTTCGCGTCGCCGAGCTTCGACGCCGCGGTGCTCGAATTGCTGCTGGCGTGGTGTGGCGGTGGCACTCTCGTCGTCGCCGCGCCCGAGGTGTACGGCGGCGACGAACTGGGCGAGCTGATGACCCGGGAACGGGTGAGCCATGCCTTCATCACCCCCGCCGCGCTGGCCACCATCGATGTGGAGCGCTGGCCGCTGCCGGCACTGCGCCACCTCGCGGTCGGCGGCGAGGCGGTGGGCACGGAGCTGGTGGCGCGCTGGGCGCCGGACCGCGCCCTCTACATCGGTTACGGCCCGACCGAGACGACCATCATGAGCGCGATCTCGGACCCGATCACGGCGACCACGCCGGTGATCCTCGGCCGCCCGATTCGCGGCACCGCGGTCTCGGTGCTCGACGAGCGGCTGCAACCGGTCCCGACCGGGGTGTCCGGCGACTTGTACATCGCGGGTGCGGGTTTGGCGCGCGGCTACCATCTGCGTCCCGGGCTGACCGCACACCGGTTCGTGGCCAATCCGTTCGCCACGAACCCGGGCGAGCGGATGTACCGGACCGGCGACGTGGTGCGCTGGAACGCCGCCGACGAATTGGTGTTCGTCGGCCGCAGCGACGATCAGGTCAAGCTGCGCGGCTTCCGCATCGAACTCGGTGAGATCACCGCGGTCGTCGCGGATCTCGACGGCGTCCGGCTCGCGCACACCGAGGTCCGCGCGGACGGCGCGGGCCGGCCGGCGGTGGTCTGCTACGTGGTGCCGCACGCGGGGGCGACGGTCGATCCCGCTGTCCTGAACACCGCGACCGCCGAACGCCTGCCGGTGCACATGGTGCCCTCGGCCTTCGTGGTGCTGGACGCGATGCCGTTGTCGCCCAACGGGAAGATCGATCGCCGGGCGCTGCCACAGCCCACCTGGGCCGCCGCCGCCACCGGGCGGGCGCCGAGTACTCCGAACGAGCGATTGGTCGCCGGGGTGCTGGCCGAGGTGCTCGGCATCGAGGAGGTCGGCGCCGATCAGGGCTTCTTCGAGCTGGGCGGTAATTCGCTCTCGGCGACGCAGCTGGTCGCGCGGATCGCGGCGGTGTCCGGGCAGCAGCTCGCGGTGCGCGCGATCTTCGACCATCCGACACCCGAGGGTCTCGCGGCGCTGCTCGATGCGGCGGGCGCGCAGCATCCGGCCCGGCCGCTGCTGCGGGCCGGACAGCGGCCCGCGCGGGTCCCGCTGTCCGCGGCGCAGCAGCGCCTGTGGTTCCTGAACCGTTTCGACCCGGGCTCGGCGCTCTACAACATCCCGCTCGCGCTGCGCCTGACCGGCCCGCTGGACGTGGAGGCGTTGCGGCAGGCGCTGCTGGACGTGGTCGATCGGCACGAGGTCCTGCGGACGATGTTCCCCGAGGACGCGCAGGGCCCGCATCAGGTCGTCGTGCCGGCGGCTGAGGCGGCGGTGCCGTTCAGCCGCATCGTCTCCAGTGCGCACGCCCTGCTCACCGACGCGATGGACCTGTCGCGCACCGGGTTCGACCTCGCCGTCGAGCTCCCGATCCGCGCGGCGCTGCTGCGGGTCGGCCTGGACGAGCACGTGCTGATCGTGGTGATCCACCACATCGCCGCGGACGGCTGGTCGTTGACTCCGCTGGCGACCGACCTGGTCACCGCCTACGAGGCGCGCTGCGGTGGCGCCACGCCCGCCTGGGCGCCGTTGCCGGTGCAGTACGCGGATTTCAGTGTGTGGCAACGAGATCTGCTCGGTGAGGAAACCGAGTCCGGCAGCGAGGCCGCGCGCCAGCTGGCGTACTGGACCGAGCGCCTGGCCGGGCTGCCCGAGTGCCTGGAGCTGCCCACCGACCGGCCCCGGCCGCCGGTGGCCTCGCACCGCGGCGCGTCGGTCGCGGCCCGCATCGATGCCCAGACCCACACCCGCCTGCTGGACGCGGCGCGGGCCAGCGACGTCAGCGTCTTCATGGTGCTGCACGCCGCGCTGGCCGTCCTGATCGCGCGCACCAGCGGCACCGAGGACATCGCGATCGGCACCGCGGTCGCCGGTCGCGGTGAGGCCGCGCTCGACCACCTGATCGGCATGTTCGTCGGCACCCTGGTGCTGCGGACCCGGGTCGAGCCGACCGCCTCGTTCGCGACGGTGCTCGAGGCGGTGCGCGACACCGATCTGGACGCCTTCGCCCACGCCGAGCTGCCGTTCGAGCGGCTCGTCGAGGTGCTCAACCCGGTCCGCTCGACCGCGCACCACCCGCTGTTCCAGGTCAGCCTGTCGCTCACCAACATGGGTGTGCCCACGGTGCGGCTGCGCGACCTGGCGGTGGAGGGCCTGCCGGTCGATCCGGGCTTCGCCAAGTGCGATCTGCAGTTCACCTTCAACGAAACCCACACCGCCGCGGGCGATCCGGACGGGGTCGAGCTGTCCCTGGCCTACGCCACGGACCTGTTCGACAGCGCCACCGCGGACCGGATGAGCCGCCGGTTCGTCCGGCTGCTGGCGGCGGTGCTGGCCGAACCGGGGGCCGCGGTCGGCGATGTCGACCTGCTCAGCGCGTGGGAGCGCTCGGTGTTCGTGCCCGCGCGCGGCGCGCGGGCCGCCGCGCCGATCACGCTGCCGGCGATGTTCGGCCGGGCGGTGCAGGCCGGGCATCCGGCGATCGTCGCCGGCGACCGCACGGTCACCTACGACGAGCTCGACGAGTGGACGAACCGGTTGGCGCGCAAGCTCATCGCGCGCGGTGTCGGCCCCGGCGACGTGGTCGCGCTCGGCTCGGCACGCTCGGTCGAGTCGGTCGCCGGTTCGCTGGCGATCACCAAGACCGGTGCGGCCTTCCTGGCGGTCGACCTGCGGCATCCCGTGGACCGCATCCGGCACATGCTGACCGATTCCGCGGTGCGGTTCGGACTCACCGGCGTGGCCGGTCCGGACGCGCTGCCCGGCGATATCGGCGTCGAGTGGATGCCGATCGATGCCGCCGCGGATTGGCCCGCCGGGCGGGTGGAGCCGCTGCGCCCGATCCGGGCCGAGGACGTCGCGTACGTGATCTACACCTCCGGGTCCACCGGCCTGCCCAAGGGCGTGGCCGTCCCGCACCGGGGCCTGTTCAATTGCTCCGAGGTGCAACGGATTCGCTTCGGCGTGGACCGGGCGGCGCGCACGCTGCATCTGGCCTCGCCGAGCTTCGACGTGGCGGTGCTCGAACTGCTGCTGGCCTGGGGCACGGGCGCGACGATGGTGATCGTCCCGACCGATGTCTACGGCGGCGATCCGCTGGCCGAGCTGGTCGAGTCGCGGGGCGTCACCCACATGGTGATCACCCCGGCCGCGCTGGCCAGCATCGACGCCGATCGGCACCCGCTGCCGCTGGTGCGGGCGCTGATCGTCGGCGGCGAGGCGTTCGATCGGGAACTGGTCGAGCAGTGGGGCCGTAGCCGCGCCATGATCAACGGTTACGGGCCCTCCGAGGCGAGCATCACCACCACCTTCTCCGAGGCCCTGCACCCGGATCGGGCCATCGCGCTCGGCCGCCCGATGCGCGGTGTGACCACGGTGGTGCTGGACGCGCGGCTGCGACCGGTCCCGCCCGGTGTCGTCGGTGAGTTGTACGTCGGCGGTATCGGTGTCGCGCGCGGCTATCACCGCCGCCCGGCCCTGACCGCGCTGCGTTTCGTGGCCAATCCGTTCGACGGCGGCGCGTCGCGCGTCTACCGCACCGGTGACCTGGTGCGCTGGAACGCCGAGGGCGAGCTGGTCTTCGTCGGCCGGGCCGACGACCAGGTGAAGGTGCGCGGCTTCCGCGTCGAGCTGGGCGAGATCTCGGCGGTGGTGGCGGCCGACGACGGAGTCCGCTTCGCGCACACCGAGGTTCGCGACGACGACAGCGGCCGGGCGCAGATCGTCTGCTACGTCGTGGCCGCCGAGGGGCGGACGCTGCAACCGCAGGAGCTCGCGAAGGCTGCCGCGCAGCTGCTCCCCGGGCACATGGTGCCCGCGGCGTTCCTGGTGCTGGACTCGATTCCGTTGTCGCCCAACGGCAAACTGGATCGGCGCGCGCTGCCGGAACCGAGCTGGGAGCTGTCCGACGGCGGCCGGGAACCGGCCACGCCCAGCGAGATCCTGGTCGCCACGGCGATGGCCGAGGTGGTGGGCCGGGAAGGAATTCGCGCCGACCACAGCTTCTTCGAGCTGGGCGGCACCTCGCTGTCGGCGACCCAGCTGGTCGCGCGGATCGCCGCGGCGTCCGGCTGCCGGCTCGAGGTGCGCGCCGTGTTCGAGCATCCGACGCCGCAGGCGCTGGGCGCGGTGCTCGACCGCGCCGTACGCGCGGGACACGCCGATCGCACCGCGCTGGCCGCCCGCCCGCGCCCGGACCGGGTGCCGCTCTCGCCCGCGCAGCAGCGGTTGTGGCTGCTCAACCGGTTCGATACGGACTCCGGCGGCTACAACATCCCGGTCGTGCTGCGCCTGCGCGGCGCGCTGGACGCGGCCGCGCTGCGCCTGGCGGTCGCCGACGTGGTGACCCGGCACGAGGTGCTGCACAGCGTGTTCCCGGCGGACGCGGACGGGCCGCACCAGGTGGTGGTCCCGCTCGCCGATCCGGCGCTGCCGGTGCCGCTGCTCGATATCGAGGCCGCCGGCGTTCCGGCGTTCATCCGGTCCTTCACCGGCGCGGGCTTCGATGTGACGCAGCAGATTCCGGTGCGGGCGCGGCTGTTGCGCCTGGATCCGTCCGAGCATGTGCTGGTGCTGGTGATGCACCACATCGCCGCCGACGGCGGGTCCGCCGCGCCGCTGGGCGGCGACCTGGCCGCGGCCTACGCGGCCCGGTGCGCGGGCACGGCGCCGCGGTGGGCGGCGCTGCCGGTGCAGTACGCCGATTTCAGCCTGTGGCAGCACGAGACGCTGGGCGCGGACCAGGATCCGGACAGCCCGGCCGCCCGGCAGCTGGCCTACTGGACCGGCAAGCTGACCGGCGCGCCGGACTGCCTGACCCTGCCCTATGACCGGCCGCGCCCGGCGGTGCCGTCCCGGCTCGGGGCGACGGTCGGCGCGCCGATCAGCGCGGAGCTGCACGACGAGCTCACCGAGCTGGCGCGCCGGCGCGGGGTCAGCCTGTTCATGGTGCTGCACGCCGCGCTCGCGGTGCTGCTCGGCCGCCTGGGCGGTACCGGGGATGTCGTGGTGGGCACGCCGATCGGCGGCCGGGTCGACCCGCAGCTGGACGCGCTGATCGGTATGTTCGTCGGCACGCTGGTGCTGCGCACGCCGGTGCGCGGGGACCGGACCTTCACCGAGTTCCTCGACACCGTGCGCGAGACCGATCTGGATGCCTTCGCGCACGCCGACATTCCGTTCGAGCGGCTGGTGGAGGCGCTGGCGCCGGTGCGCTCGGCCGCGCATCACCCGCTGTTCCAGGTGATGCTGTCGGTGCACAATTCGATCCCGGAGCTGCCGCCGCTGCCGGGTGTGACGGTGCTCGCCGAGGATCCGGGCTTCGAGGTGGCCAAGTTCGACCTGCAGTTCACCCTGGCCGAATCCCATACGGCACACGGAGTTCCGGCCGGCATGCGGCTGGATCTGACCTATGCGACCGATCTGCTCGACGCCGCGAGCGCCGAGCTGCTGGCGCGCCGGTTCGTCCGGGTGCTGACCGCGGTGATCAGCGAACCCGATACGGCGGTCGGCGATTTCGAGCTGCTCGAACCGGCCGAGGCGCGCAGCCTCGCACCGGCGCGCGGCGCGGAGTCGGTGGGCGCGTGCACCTTCCCGGAACTGTTCGCGCGGGCCGTCGCGGCCGCGCCGGGCACGGTCGCGGTGTGCGACACCGAGGTCCAGATGAGCTACGCGCAGCTGGACGGCGCCACCAACCGGCTGGCCCGGGCCCTTATCGCGCGCGGTATCGGCCCGGAGTCCTATGTGGCGCTGGGTATTCCGCGTTCGGTGGCCTCGGTGCGGGCGATGCTCGCGGTGATCAAGACGGGCGCCGCGTTCGTGCCGGTCGACCCGGCCTATCCCGGGCCGCGCAAGCAGCACATGCTCACCGATTCGGGTGCGCGGCTCGGCCTGACGGTCGCGCGCTGCCGCCGCGATCTGCCCGACGGCCAGCCCTGGCTGGTCCTGGACGATCCGCAGTTCGCCGCGGAGGTGCGGGCGCAGTCCGCCGCGCCGCTGTCCGCTCTCGAACGCGGTGGCCCGCTGCTGGCCAATCCGGCCTACCTGATCTACACCTCGGGCTCCACCGGTCTGCCCAAGGGCGTGGTCGTCACGCACGCGGGTCTCGCGGACTTCGCCGCGGAACTGGCCGGCCGCGGTGGGGTGGCGCCGCAGTCGCGGGTGCTGCACTTCGCGTCGCCGAGTTTCGACGCCGCCATTCTCGAGTTGCTGCTGGCCCTCGGCTCGGCGGTGACGCTGGTGCTGGCCGACCCGCTGATCTACGGCGGGGCCGAACTGCGGGAGTTGTTGCGCGCGGAGCGGATCACGCACGCGTTCATCACCCCGGCGGCGCTGGCCACCGTCGAGCCGGACGGGCTCGAGGACCTGGAAATGATCATGGTCGGCGGCGATCGCACCGGGCCGGAGCTGGTGCAGCGCTGGACCGCGGGCGCGCCCCGGCGCACGATGCTCAATGCCTACGGCCCCTCCGAGGCCACGGTGGCGGCCTCGATCAGCTCGCCGCTGCGCGTCGGCGTGCCGGTGACGATCGGCGGCCCGCTGCGCGGGTTCGAGCTCACGGTGCTCGACTCCCGCCTGCGGCCGGTACCGGCGGGCGTGCCCGGTGAGCTGTATCTGGCCGGGCCCGCGCTGGCGCGCGGGTACCACCGCAAGCCCGGGCTCACGGCGGAACGCTTCGTGGCCAACCCGTTCGGGGGACCCGGCGAGCGCATGTACCGCACCGGTGACCTGGTCCGCTGGGCCGCGCGCGGGGAGCCGCTGGAACTGGAATACCTCGGTCGTTCCGACGATCAGGTGAAGGTCCGCGGCTTCCGCATCGAGTTCGGTGAGATCGACGCCGCGCTGGTCGCGCACCCGGAGGTCGTCGCGTCGACGACCATCGGGCACGAGACCTCCAGCGGCGCCACGATTCTGGCGTCCTACGTGCGCTGTGCACCGGGCGCCGCGCCGAGTGCGGCCGATCTGCGGGCGCACGTCGCGGCGCGGGTACCGGTCTACATGGTGCCGCAGGCCATCACGATCCTGGACGTGTTGCCGCTGACGCCGGCCGGCAAGCTGGACCGGTCCGCCCTGCCCGAACCGGTGCTGATGGCGGCCGCGGCCTACCGTGCCCCGGCCACGGCCCTGGAGACGCTGGTCTGCCAGGCCTTCGCCGAGGTGCTCGGCCTGGAATCGGTGGGCGCGGACGACAATTTCTTCGAGCTCGGCGGAAACTCCCTGCTGGCCACCCAATTGGTCGCGGCGCTGCGGGATCAGCACGGCGTGGAGGTGCCGATGCAGGCGCTGTTCCTGGATCCGACCCCGGCCGGTATCGCCTTCCGGGCCGCGGCTCCGGGCGAGACGGCGGCGAATACCATTGCCGCCGCGCTGGATCCGCTGCTGCCGATCCGGCCGGCCGGCACGCTGGCGCCGCTGTTCTGCGTGCACTCGGTGAGTGGCGTGGCCTGGAGCTACACCGGGCTGCTGCCGCATCTCGGCCCGGACCGGCCGGTCTACGGCCTGCAATTGCCGCACCTGACCGAGGACGAGTGCGGGCTCGATTCCATCGAGGACCTCGCGCAGCGCTATATCGGTGAGATGCGCGCGGTCCAGCCCGAGGGCCCGTACCACGTGCTGGGCTGGTCGCTGGGCGGTTTGATCGCCTACGAGATCGCGACCCGGCTTGAGGCGGCCGGTGAGCAGGTGAATCTGCTGGCGCTGCTGGACAGCCGGATCCTCGCCGACGAACCGGAGTCACCCGACGTCAGCGCCGGGGAACTGCTGGCGGCGCTGCTCGGTGACGCCAGCCTGGCCGGGCAGGACATCTCGGCCGAGCGCGCGGCGGAGCTGCTGCACGAGCGGCAGGGGCCGTTCGGCGCCCTGGAGGCCGCGCACGTGGAACGGCTGTACGCGGGCTACCTGGCCGGCACCACCATGGGCTATCGCTTCCGGCCCGCCGCCTACCAGGGCGACATGCTGTATTTCACGGCGGCGGACGACTATCCGGCGGACAACGATCCGGAGCTGTCGATCAGCGGCGCGGATCCGTGGCGGCTGTTCGTGCAGGGCAAGGTGCGCGATTTCGCCATCGCCTGCACCCACGTCGACATGGGTGCGCCCAAGGGTCTGGACGCCATCGGCCCGATCCTGCGCGAACACCTGGACGAGTCCGCCGTTTCCGCGGGCAGGTCCTCCCGGCTGGTATCCGAGCAGAAAGGAATAGGCAATGAGTGAGACCAATCCGTTCGACAACGAGGCCGGCCGGTTCATGGTTCTGGTCAACGCCGAGGGCCAGCATTCGCTGTGGCCGGATTTCGTGGAGGTGCCCGATGGCTGGCAGGGCGTCTACGCGGGCGAGCGTCAGGACTGTCTCACCTACGTGGAACGCAACTGGACCGATATGCGCCCGAATAGTCTGATCCGCGCCATGCACCCGGGCTGACGGATGGCAATCTTCTGGCAAATGTCCGGGCGCTGCACCGTATAGCGCTCAGGGCGCGGGAAACACGCGGTATTTCGTTGCGGCCGAGTAGGTGTCGGGTGCTCTAGGTTGAGCCGGTGCCTGAGCCAGCAACTATTTCCGACACCGCGGTTCTCGTGCTCGGAGCGGGTCCGGCCGGCCTGGTGCTGGCCAACCTGCTGTGCGCCGCCGGCGTCGAATGCGTGGTCCTGGAACGCCGGAGCCGGGCCCATGTCGAGCAGCGGGCCCGGGCCGGATTCCTGAGCCCGCGCAGTGTCGCCCTGCTGCGTGAGCACGGTCTCGACCAGGGGCTCAGCCGCCTGGGCAAGCGGCACGACCGGTGTGAGTTCCGCAGCGCGGCAGGTCGATTGGAACTGCGCTACAGCGAGCTCGGCAGCCGGAAGACGCACACGGTGTATCCGCAGCAGCTGCTGGTGACCGATCTGATCGCCGAACTGGGCCGCCGCGGTGGGGAGATTCGGTTCGACACCGCGGTGCGCTCGCTCGGCGGTCTGGACAGCGCGCGCCCGTGGGTGCGTGCCGAGGACGCGGTGCTGCGCGAACAGCGTTATGCGGCACGCTATATCGCCGGCTGCGACGGCGCGCGCGGCGTCGCGCGCACAGCCGTGCCGGTGGTCCCCGCGGTGCGCGATCACGGCATCACCTGGCTCGCCCTGCTGGCCCGGGCGCCCGCCTGCTCCGACAGCGTCGTCTACGGCGTACACGGTGCCGGGTTCGCCGGGCAGATGCCGCGCAGCCCGGACATCACCCGCTACTACCTGCAGTGCGATCCCGGGACCGACGTGGAGGAGTGGGACGAGGACCGGATCTGGAACGCGCTCGACGAACGGCTGCTGGCCGGGCAATTCGGCGCGCCCGCCCGCGGTCCGATCATCGAACGCAGCCTGGTGCGGCTGCGCTCGGAGATCCTGGACCCGATCCAGCACGGCCGGCTGTTCCTGGCCGGCGACGCCGCCACCTCGATCAGCCCCTCGGCCGCCAAGGGCGCGAACCTGGCCATCGCCGAGGCCGCGATCCTGGCGGACGCGCTCGGCGCGGCCGTGCGCACCGGGGACGAGGCCGGGCTGCGGAGCTATTCGGAGCGCTGCCTGCCGTTGATCCGGCAGGCACAGGAGTTCTCGCACTGGATGATCGATCTGCTGCATCCCCCGGCCGGGGACGACCCCGAAGCCGCCTACCAGCGCGTGCTGCGCCGGGCGCGGTTGGACAGCCTGAGCACCTCCGCCAGTCATCGGCACTATTTCGCGGACAACTACGTCGGTATCTGAAACAACAAGGGAGAAAGCGTGACTCGCGCTCTGGCAGCACCGGTCGGGATGGATGCGACCGATCTGGCCCGGATCGACGCGGCGGCGGAATTCGTGCGCGCGCACGATACCGCCACCGTCCTGGCCGCTGTGTTACCCACGCTCACCGCGGGGGAGCGGGCCGCGGTCGCCGGGCGATGTCAGTTCTCCCACACGGCGGCACTGGTGTTCCCGCGCGACCTCGCCGAACTGGCCGCGGCGCTGGGCGAGCGCGGTCTGACCGCGGGCGAGCCGACGCCGAGCGTGGTCGTCCGCCGCCGGCTCGCCGCGCGGCACCGGCAACCGGCGAGCCGGCTGGACGTGCGGATCGTGCGCGCGGCGCTGCCCAGCCGCGACGGGAAGCACTGCGACATCGAGCTTTTCGCGGTCCTGCCCACCGGCGAGACCGAAGCCGGGGCGATCGCCGCCGCCGAGCGGGCCGCCGAGCACGAACAGCACCTCGGCCTGGCCGTCAGCACCGGCGACGAGGTGGAGATCGCCGGGCTGTGCGCGCTGCTGACGCAGCGGGCCGGAATGCGCGGCGACGGTGGCGGTTACAACGGTCACGAGAACCTGACGGTGCTGTATTTCCGCGCCGACGCCGACGGCCTGCCCTACCACCGGCTGGAACTGCACATCGCCGGCGATCATCCCGGGGTGCTCGCGGCGCATCTGGCCGCCCTCGACGACCCGAAGACCGGCCTGCTGCGCCTGCTCACCGGCGCGTGGGCCACCCAGGCGCTCGCGGTCACCGCGACCCTCGGGATCGCGGATCGGCTGGCCACGGCACCGGGCTGCCCGGTGCCCGAACTCGCGGCGGCCACCGGCGCCGACGCGGACAGCCTGCGCCGATTGCTGCGATACCTCGCCGATCTGGACATCGTGCGCCCCAGCGGCGCGGGGTACGCGCTCACCGCGGCCGGAACGCTGCTCGCCGCTACGGCCGAGCAGTCCCTGCATCCCCTGGCCCTGCTCTACGGCGGCGCGTTCTATCAGTCCTTCGCGCACCTCGAGCACTCCGTCCGCACCGGCCGCCCCGGCTTCGACCACCACTTCGGCAGTCACCACTTCGAGTACTTCACCGCCGCACCGGAGGGCGCGGAGCTGTTCGACTCCGCGATGGCCGCCAGCGCCGGCATCTTCGGGCACGTGACCGATCTGATCGACCTGGACGCGGCACACACCGTCGTCGACGTGGCCGGTGGCAACGGCGCCCTGCTCGCCCGCCTGCTCACCGCCGCGCCGCACCTGCGCGGCGTGCTGTTCGAACGCGCGCCCACGCTGGTGACCGCGCGGATCGCGCTCGAGCGCGCGGGTTGCCTGTCCCGCTGTGAGCTGGTGCCCGGCGATTTCACCCGCGCGGTGCCCGGCGGCGGCGACGTCTACCTGCTCTCCCGGGTCCTGCACGACTGGGACGACGACCGGTGCCGGCAGATCCTGGCCACCTGCGCCGCCGCGCTGCCCCCGCACGGCCGCCTCTACATCGTCGAGCGGCTGCTGCCCGACGACAACACGCCCTCGCTGGCCCCGGCCTGGGACGTGCACATGCTCTGCAACGTCGGCGGCCGGGAGCGCACCCGCGCGCACTACGCCGAACTGTGCGCCGGCGCCGGTCTCGACCTGCTCGAAACCCACCCCTTGCCAATGGATTTCACTCTTATGCAGGTCAAACCCCGGGCGCTGCCCGGCTGATCGGTGACAGGGCTAACATCGAACTGATTCGGGTGGATGGGCCCGTCGATTGGCTATTCGGTCACTATCGGAGGAGGCTCGACTGATGAGTCAGGAAGATGGGCATGTGCCCGGATTGTTCAGTCATGAAACCGCGCCGTTGACGGCGTTCCCCGCCGCCGAGGACAACGGCCCGCATCACCGTCCGGTGTTCAGTGCCGACGATTCGGGCGCGTCGGGCGACGGCGGGTTCCCGAACCCGGGGTCCGGCACGCACGCCAACTAGCAGGCACTACGCTGCTGGGCGTGCTGCTTTCCGATCGTGACATCCGGGCGGAGATCGCCGCTGGACGGCTCGGCGTCGAACCGTTGCTGGAGAACCTGATCCAGCCGTCGAGCATCGATGTCCGGCTGGACCGGCTGTTCCGCGTCTTCGACAATTCCCGCTACACCCATATCGATCCGGCGCAGCGCCAAGATGAGCTGACCAGCCTGGTGGAACCCGCCGAGGGGGAGCCGTTCGTGCTGCACCCGGGTGAGTTCGTGCTCGGGTCCACGCTCGAGATCTGTACGCTGCCCGACGATCTGGCCGGGCGGCTGGAGGGCAAGTCGAGCCTGGGCCGGCTGGGTCTGCTGACCCATTCGACCGCAGGCTTCATCGACCCGGGTTTCAGCGGGCACATCACCCTGGAACTGTCGAACGTGGCGAACCTGCCGATCACGCTGTGGCCGGGCATGAAAATCGGGCAGCTGTGCCTGATCCGGCTGAGCAGCCCGGCCGAGCACCCTTACGGCAGTGCCCAGGCCGGATCCAAGTACCAGGGCCAGCGCGGGCCCACCCCTTCGCGCTCCTACCTGAATTTCCCGCTGTCGGCCGACGTGGTCAGTTCGGTCGAAGCGACCCGCTGACACCTGGACATCGCGCTACCGCGGCCGAGTCCGCCTCGTCGACTGTGGAAATGAGGCGGACCCGGCCCGGATAGCAACGCCCCCGGGGCAGGCGGGGAGCCCGGGGGCGGCGGCGGGGATCGACGACGCAATTTTCAATCCCCGCCGCCCGCTCCCACCGCCAGGGCCGTCGTGATGACGACGGACAGCGGTGGAAGCGTGTCGCCGCGCCTCGGCGGTCCGACCCAGAAGCACCCTTCCCGGGTCCACCGGCCGAGGCCGGTCGGCAACATCACGGCACTGCCGATCGCGGGTATCCCGATATCGAGTCGGTTCAGTACCTCCAATACCTGCGTTCCCGGCCGGCTGTCCGGCGCGGCGAGGAAGCTCCAGCGGATCTGACGGGCCAGCATCGGACCCCTCGTCCCTTGCTGTTCCAGTGCCGCCCTGACCTTTTCGGCGCGGGCCGTGGGTAAGTGCACGACACAGACCCGGCCGCTGATGGGCAGCATCGCGAATCCACCGCGTTCGATCACGGGTAACCCGTACTCGTCCCGGTAGAAGGCCACCCAATCGTCGACTGTCCTGAGTTTGTCCACATTCACGGCCAACTCCTTGCCTCCTGCATCAAGGGTCGCCTGCGGAACGTGGCTGCGGTAACGCCCTGCTGCCCGCATTCCGCTGCCCTTCCGCTGCCCCTGCTCGTCGGCTCGGGTGTTGCCACGCCGACTATTCATAGCGACATCGAATTGTTTGTGGCCGTAGACACAAAGCACTCGTACCCTGGGAAAGAGTTCGGTCGAAGGGATGACATCGTGGTCAGGCAGTGGTCAGGAAGAGAGACCCGTGCCCTTCGCGATGCCAAGCGGATGAGTATCCGGGAGTTCGCCGCCCACCTGGGTGTGCACGAACGTCTGGTGTCCAAGTGGGAAGCGGGCGCGGCCCGGGTACACCCACGTCCTATCAATCAAGCCGCACTCGATACATCCCTGGCACGGTCCGATGATGTGGTGCGGGCCCGGTTCGCGGAATTGATGGAGCATCCGGGTACTCCCGGGCCCGATGCCGATCGATCTGCCGCGCCCGGTTTCCAGACGGCGGCCGGTCCGGCCGGCGTGACGTATTCGAGCGACGCGGACCTTTTGGCTCTCATAGATGCCGGTGCGATGAGAGGCGATGCGTTAGCAGCGATTTCGGAGAGGGATCTGATCATGGCTGCTGCCCATGAGGCCAGCGAACACGCCGGCCAGGCCGAGAGCACCAACGTGGGTACGAGCACCTTGGAACAGCTCGACGCCGATGTCACGCGCATCGCGAACGACTATGTGCACATTCCACCGGTGCCGATGATGGTCGAGATGTTGCGGGTGCGGCGCCGGGTGTACCGGTTGCTGGAAGGGCATCAGCGCCCTGCCGACACCTCGCATCTCTACCTGCTGGCCGGCACCCTGTCGGGGTTGCTGGCAAATGCCAGTACGGATTTGGGGTACTACGACGCCGCGGGCGAGCAGATCCGCGCGTCCTGGGCGTACGCGGAACTGTGCGGGCACAACGGCTTGCGGGCCTGGACGCGCGGCATGCACGCGCTCATCGAGTACTGGTCGGAGCGGCCGCGCCGCGGCGTGCTGCTGGCGCAGAGCGGGCACGAGTTCGCCGACTCGGCGACGGCGAAGGTGCGGCTGCTCAACATCGAGGCCCGGATCTGGTCGAAGATCGGCAGCCCGTCCGATACCGACCGCTGTATCCGCGCCGCCGACGACGCCCGCGAACTGGCGGCCACCGACGATCTGCACGACGAGGTCGGCGGGGTCTTCGGCTTCCCGGACGCGAAAGCGCAGTACTACGCCGGCGCCACCTACATCCATCTCGGCGAGGCCGAGCCGGCCCTGGCCGCCACCCGGCGCGCGATCGAGATCTACGCGACCGGTCCCTCGGAGAAGCGCTCCTACGGCGCCGAGTCACTGGCCCGGGTGGACAACGCGGCCGCGCACCTGATCAACGGCAGCCTGGACGGCGCGGCCGAGGCCCTGCACCCGGTGCTGGGGCTCGCCGAGGACAAGCGGATCGTGCAGTTGGAGGCCCGGCTCACCGGGGTGCGGCGCCGGATGGCGGCGCCGACCTTCCGCAACGCGTCCGAGGCGCGGTTCCTGGACGAGCGAATCGAGGAATTCTGCGGCGTCACGGCGGCGAAAGGCATACCGCCAGGTAATTAGGCATGCGGGCCATCGATTAATCCCTTGCCGAGGATGGCACCATGGATCGGGTGAGCCCGAGTCATCTACCGCATCAGCCGCCGCGTGCTTTGGAGCAGTCCACGAAGCTGCAGAACGTTCTCTACGAGATTCGTGGGCCGGTACACGCGCATGCGGCACGGTTGGAGGCCGAGGGTCATCGGATCCTCAAGCTCAATATCGGCAACCCGGCGCCGTTCGGTTTCGAGGCGCCCGACGTGATCATGCGCGACATCATCGCCGCGCTGCCCTACGCGCAGGGCTACTCCGAGTCCAAGGGCATCCTGTCCGCCCGCCGCGCCATCGTCACCCGCTACGAGCTGGTCCCGGGCTTCCCGGAGTTCGACGTCGACGACGTCTACCTGGGCAACGGCGTCTCCGAGCTGATCACCATGACCATGCAGGCGCTGCTGGACAACGGCGACGAGGTGCTGATCCCGGCGCCCGACTACCCGCTGTGGACGGCCATGACCAGCCTGGCCGGCGGCACCCCCGTGCACTACCTCAGTGACGAGGCCAACGGCTGGCAGCCCGATATCGCCGATATCGAGTCCAAGATCACCGACAAGACCAAAGCGCTGCTGGTGATCAACCCGAACAATCCGACCGGCGCGGTGTACTCCGCCGAGGTGCTGCAGCAGCTGGTGGATATCGCGCGCAAGCATCAGCTGCTGCTGCTGGCCGATGAGATCTACGACAAGATCCTCTACGACGACGCCAAGCACATCTCGCTGGCCTCGCTCGCGCCCGACCTGCTGTGCCTGACCTTCAACGGCCTGTCCAAGGCCTACCGGGTGGCGGGCTACCGCTCCGGCTGGGTGGTCATCACCGGCCCGAAGGATCACGCCGCCGGTTTCCTGGAGGGCCTCTCGCTGCTCGCCTCCACCCGCCTGTGCCCGAATGTGCCCGCGCAGCACGCCATTCAGGTGGCGCTCGGCGGGCACCAGAGCATCGAGGATCTGATCCTGCCCGGCGGCCGACTATTGGAGCAGCGCGATGTGGCCTGGGAGAAGCTCAATATGATCCCGGGCGTCTCGTGCGTGAAGCCGAAGGGCGCGCTCTACGCCTTCCCCCGGCTGGACCCGAATGTGCATGAGATCCGGGACGATTCGAAGCTGATCCTGGATCTGCTCCTGCAGGAGAAAATCCTGATGGTGCAGGGCACGGGCTTCAATTGGCCCGATCACGATCATCTGCGGATCGTCACGCTGCCCTGGGCCCGCGACCTCGCGGTGGCCATCGAACGATTCGGCAACTTCCTCGCCAGCTACCGGCAGTAGCCCCGTACATCCGGGTCGAAACAGACCGCCAGTATGGATAACTGCCACTTTTGAATACTCACTAGCGCAAAAGTCCGAGTTTTGTGTACAGTGGCTCTCGGCACGTCAAGTGCCCGGTCGGGTTGTCTACCCCCCCTGGACAACCTGGCCCTCGGGTTCGGCCGCCTACCCCCCTGGGCGCCGGCCTGCGGGCGGCGGAGACATCCCCCTGCTCTCCGCCGCCCCCTCCCGAAACCTCTTCGCGCAGTTCAGCGCAGCGTCCGGTGCGAGTTTGAAAATGAAATCCTTTAAGCTCGGCTGGTGACGGAGCACCATCATCACCACCACGACCATTCCGGACCCATCGCGATCGGCGACACCGCGGCGCGGGTGGTCATCGGGCTACTCACCGTCATCGGCATCGCTGTCGTAGCCGGCGCGTTCCTGCTCTGGCCGAGCAAGCAGCACATCGACATTCCGCTGCCCATGCAGAACGCGGGCGGCGGCGCGGTGCAGACCGAAGCGGGCACCGTGCTGGCCCAGGACATCGGCGCCTGCGGCAGTCCCTCGATCGGCAAGGTGTTCGCCGACAAGCCCGACGCGCCGCGCAGTGCCGGTTACGACTGCCGCCGCAGCCTCATCAGCATCGATTCCGGGCCGCACGAGGGCAGCAAGACACTGCTCGAAATCGCGCCCGGGCCAGGCCAACCCGAGCTGAAAGCCGGCGACGAGATCCGGCTGGTGCGGCAGGCCGATCCGAACGGGACCCCGCTCTACTCCTTCGAGGACTATTCGCGCGGGCTGCCGCTGCTGCTGATCTTCCTGATCTTCGTGGTGGTGGTCATCGTGGTGGCGCGCTGGCGCGGCTTCCGGGCGCTGCTCGGCCTGGTGATCGCCTTCGCGGTACTGGTCGGATTCATGCTGCCCGCGATCCTGGACGGGAAGCCCGCGATTCCGGTCGCGCTGGTCGCGGGGGCGGCGATCTTGTATGCGGTCCTCTATCTGGCGCACGGGGTTTCGCTGCGCACCAGCTCCGCGCTGCTCGGGACGCTGGCCTCGATGCTGCTGGCGGCGGTGCTGTCCTGGGTGGCGATCGAGATGACGCACCTGACCGGCCTGTCCGAAGAGCAGAACACCAACGTGGCCACCTACATCGGGCACGTCAGCATCACCGGGCTGCTGCTGGCCGGATTCATCATCGGCTCGCTCGGAGTGCTCAACGACGTCACCATCACCCAGGCCTCGGCCGCGTTCGAGCTGGCGTCGCTGGACCAGGGCGCCAGCCGCCGGGAGATCTTCGCCGCCGCCATGCGGGTCGGGCGCGACCACATCGCCAGCACCGTCTACACCCTGGTGCTCGCCTACGCCGGTGGCGCGCTGCCGTTGCTGCTGCTGTTCAGCGTGGCGGGTCGCTCCATCCGGGACGTGCTCACCGGCGACGCGGTGGCCATCGAGATCGCGCGCTCCTCGGTCGGCGGTATCGCGCTCGCCCTGTCGGTGCCCTTGACCACGGCCATCGCCGTGATGCTGGCGCGGCCGTTCGGGCGCGGGCCCGCGGCGCCCGCACCGCCGCGGCGCGCACGGCACGCCCGGACCTGAGCGAACAGCACAGCGCCCCTCTTGCTTCGGCAGGAGGGGCGCTTGTCATCGATCCGTCCGGTCTCAGCCCGCCGGCGGGGGACCGGGGAACAACTCCGGCGGGATAGTCGGCACCACGATGGGCGGAAGGAACGGCACCGTAAAGGTATTGGGGCCCGGCGTGGGCGGCGGCGGTGTCGTGGTGGTGCGACGCGGGGGCGGCGCGACCGCCGACTCCGTCTCGGTGGTGGTGGTCGCGGGCGCGACCGCGATCTGCGGTTCCAGGGTGGTGGTGCGCGGCACGCTGGAGGTGGACGCGGGCGTGGTGCCCTCGCTGCTGTTCGAATCGCGGGTCAGCACCTGCTGGCCGTAGCCGAGGCCGATGCCGATCGCGGCGATCACCACCAGGGCGGTCACCGTGAGTACGGCGCCGTTGAGTTCGCGCTTGCGGCGCGGCCGGCCGGCCAGGGCGTCCGGGAGATCGTCGTAGTTCTGCCTGCGCGCCTGGGGCGCAGGGGCCGCACCCCAATCCTCGCCCTGCTCGTCGCTCCCCAGCCAATCGTCGTCGGCGAGATCGTTCTTGCGCTTGCGCCTGCTCTTCTTCGGTGGCGCGGACAGCCACGCGGGCGAGAGTTCTTCGTCGTCGAAGGGCTGCTGCTGTGTGGGGGCCGGTGCGGCCGCCGGCGCGACGGCGGGGCGGGCGATCGGGCGGGCCAGAAGTGCGGCGCCGCGGACCGTGACCGTCTCGGGATTCTCCGGGACGATGACCGGCACGCCGATCCAATGCTCGAGCACCTTGGCGACCAAGGGGATCCGGGCGCAGCCGCCGATCGCGAGCACGCCCTGCACCGGGCGTTGGGCGCGGGCGACGACATCACGGGTCATCCGGGCCGACGACTCGACCGCCGTCACGATCAGCGCTTCGAAATTCTCCTGGGCGAGCAGGACCAAGCCCTGTTCGCTCGGCAGCGCGACCGCGGTGTTGGACGAAAGCTGTTCCTTGGCTTCGCGGCACAGCGCGTCCAGCGCGGCCAGGCCGACCGGATGCTGCGGATGCGCGATGCGGCCCGAGGCGATCTGCTGCTCCCGGATCAGCGAATCCAGGTAATCGCCGCTGATCTCGCTGGTGCGCTCGGTGTAACGAACCTCACGGGTGTGGGTGTCGACCACGCTGACCGTCAGGCCGGAACTGCCGAGATCGTAGACGACCAGGCAGTTGATGCCGCGGATTTCGCCTGCCGCCATGGCGTATTCGAGGGTCGCGAACAGCTCCGGGACCAGCTCGTAGTCGGTGAGCTGCTGGCGGGCCATCGCGGCGCGGACCGCGCGGGCCTGCTGCTCACCGCGGTAGGCGATGGCGGTGGCACGGATATCGGGGGTGGTCTCCAGGGTGACGCCGACCGCCTCGGCGGCCAACTCCTCGCCGCGATGATCGCGCACCGCAATGGTGTGCAGGTCGAAGCCCTGGGGATGGATGGGCTGGTGGGGATTCGCGGCGTGTGGGCGCGCCAACCGAACAGCGCCGGCCCCCACCGAGACTCCCAGTACCGAACTCATCAGTTGCCCATCTTGTTTCACGCTTCCCGACATGCGAGCCTGCGTCACCGCGGCGTGAGCCAACAGCGACTGCACGGGACCTTACCGGCGATGATCAATCCCGCTCAAGCGCCCCGTGCCCTCATTCACGTAGCGATCGGTGCAACTTTACGGTGTGCCGAGACCCGCGTACACCCATCCGGCTGCTCTCCAGGTGGCACGATTGAGACAGTTCCGACCGTCGATGATGGACCGCGCCCGCACCACCCGGTCCAGTTCCGCGGGGCGCAGCGCGGTGAATTCGTCCCACTCGGTGAGCACCAGCACCACGTCGGCGCGATCGCAGGCCTCGGCCACCGAGGTGGCGTAGTTCAGGGTCGGGAAGACGCGGCGCGAATTCTCCACGGCCTTCGGGTCGTACACGGTGACGACCGCGCCGTGCAACTGGATCATGCCCGCCACGTTCAGCGCGGGGGAGTCGCGCACGTCATCGGATTCGGGTTTGAACGCGGCGCCGAGCACGGCCACGTTCGCGCCCAGCAGCGAGCCGCCACAGGCGCGCGCCGCCATGTCGACCACCTTGGTGCGGCGGCGCATATTGATGTTGTCGACCTCGCGCAGGAACGCGACGGCGTGATCGGCGCCGAGTTCACCGGAGCGGGCCATGAAGGAGCGGATGTCCTTGGGCAGGCAGCCGCCGCCGAAACCCAGGCCCGCGTTGAGGAATCGGCGGCCGATGCGGGCGTCGTAGCCGAGCGCGTCGGCCAGCATGGTGACGTCGGCCCCGGTCGCCTCGCACACCTCCGAGACCGCGTTGATGAACGAGATCTTCGTCGCCAGAAAGGCATTGGCCGAGGCCTTGACCAGTTCGGCGGTGGCCAGGTCGGTGAGCAGAAAGGGCACCTCGTGCTCGATCAGGTCGGCGTAGGCCTCGCGCACGAGCTTCTCGACCCAGGAGGAGTTCTCGCGCTCGCGGTCCACGCCGAGCACCAGTCGGTCCGGGCGCAAGGTGTCCTGGACCGCGAAACCCTCGCGCAGAAACTCCGGATTCCAGGCCACCTCGACATCGGTCGTGGTCAGCGCCCGAGCCCGATTGCCCAGCGCGGCAGCGGTTCCCACCGGCACCGTCGATTTCCCGACGATCACCGACGGACGCTCCAACAGCGGCGCGAGCGTATCCACCACGGCATGCACATATTTCAGATCCGCCGCGTACTCACCCTTCTTCTGCGGCGTGCCGACCCCCAGGAAATGCACCTCCGCGTGCGCGGCCGCCTCCGGATAGGAGGTGGTGAACCGCAACCGCCCCGCATCGAGGTTGCGCCGCAACACCTCCTCCAAGCCCGGCTCGTAGAACGGCACCACCCCATCGGACAGCTTCGCCACCTTGCCCGGGTCGACATCCACCCCGATCACGTCGTGCCCGAGCTCGGCCAGGCACGCCGCGTGCGTAGCCCCGAGGTATCCGGTTCCGAAGACTGTGCAGCGCATGATCGATTGGTAATCCGCCACAGTGGCCACCCCCCGACCTCGAGGCAAGGCTCGCGGCAACATCAGATGTACAGGCGGTGCGCGACGGCTATGACGCGCGCTCCCGCGGCCCGCAGAGCAAACCGGAAGTCGGATTGTCCCCTATGGGCGATTAGGGAAGTGCTCTCGAGAATTGTTGAAACGCAACACTATTGAGCGTTTCGGAGGAGCATCTTGGCACCGCGTCAACTCCTGTCGGGGGAGCTCACGGTGCGGCCCGATCGCCAATTGTTCCAGGAGTATGGGATATGAATTTTCCGCAACAACCGCCCAAAAAGCGCACCCCTGTCTGGGTGTGGGTGGTCGCTGTGTTCGGTGTGCTGTTCGTCCTCGGCACCATCGGCAACGCTGTCGGTGGCGGTAAGAAAGACGCGACGCCGATTACCGCGGCTGCCTCCGCGGCTCCGAGTGCGGCCCTGGTCGCGCCCATCACCTCGGCCACGCCACCGGTTGTACCCACGGTCGCCCCGCGTTCGACGACTTCGGTGGCGCCGGCCGCGCCGGCCGCGGCGCAGGTGGCAATGCCGAGCGTTGTCTGCATGAACTTGCAGGCCGCTCAGAACGCTATTCAGGCCGCGGGTGTGTGGTACTCCCGGTCGACCGACGCCACCGGCAAGGGCCGGATGCAGATTTCCGACCGCAACTGGATCGTGGTCTCGCAGGCGCCGGCACCCGGGGTGCTCATCGGCGAAGGTGACGCGGTGCTGTCGGTGGTCAAAATCGGCGAGCCGAACTCGTGTAGCTGAGTGCAAGGTGCCGCGCGGGCGGTGACCTGCGCTGATGCTTGATCGCCGCGGGGCGGGATGGGCTCTAGCATCGTGGCGGTGCGCCGGAAACGAACGACTGTGCTCCTGCTCGGCTTCGTCGTCACGCTGGCGATCGGGGTGACCGCGCTGTGGCCGGTCTATGTGCGTCCGCGCACCGATCCGCCCGCGACCGCCGACGCGATCCTGGTGCTGGGTGGGGCGCACGACGGTCGCGAACAGCTCGGGTTGCGCCTGGCGCGGGAAGGCTACGCGCCCTGGGTCGTGTTCTCCGATCCGTACACCAACAGTGCGATGATCAATCGGATCTGCCACGGCGGCTACAGCTTCCGGGTCTCCTGCTTCGATCCGTCGCCCCGCACCACGCGCGGGGAAGGCCGGGAATTGGCCCGTCTGGCCCGCGCCAACGACTGGCAGCGCGTCATCGTGGTCACCTTCACTCCGCACATCTCGCGCGCCCGCTACATCCTCGGAAAATGCTGGGCCGGCGACATGCTGTTCGTCGACCCCCGCCCGCACCTGTCGGTAGTCCGCTGGGCCTACGACTACCTCTACCAATCCGCGGGCTACCTGAAGGCCGCCCTCGAGGACTGCTGAACTGCGCGGACCCAGAACGCCTGGTCAACTGCGGGCGGGTGGCATCAGTTTGATTTCCGAGGTGAGCGGGCTTACATTGGCGACAGGTGGGCCGGTTCTGGCCTGCGGTAATGCAGTGTGGCAACCCCTCTGGGAGAGCAGATGGAATACGACTGGTCAGCGGATGATCTGGCCTTCCGGGATGAGGTGCGGGCGTTCCTCGAGGCGCGGCTGACGCCGGAATTGCGCCGCGCCGGGCGGCTGGCGACGAGCGTGTACCCGGACCACGAGGACAGCATGCGGTGGCAGCAGATCCTGCACGAGCGCGGCTGGGCCGCCCCCGCGTGGCCGGTCGAATTCGGCGGCCAGCCCTGGAGCCTGACCCAGCACTACATCTTCGGGCGGGAACTGACACTGGCCGGCGCCCCGCTGCTCTCGCCCATGGGCATCCGGATGGTGGCGCACGCGATCATCGCGTTCGGGACCGCGGAGCAGAAGGCCTACTACCTGCCGCGCATCCTGACCGGGGAAGTGTTCTTCTGCCAAGGCTATTCGGAACCGGAGTCCGGCTCCGACCTCGCCTCGCTGAGCATGGCCGCGGTCGAAGACGGCGAGGATCTGATCTGCACCGGCAGCAAGATCTGGACCACGCACGCGACCGAGGCGAACTGGATCTTCTGCCTGGTGCGCACCTCGCGCGCGGGCAAGAAGCAGCAGGGCATCACCTTCCTGCTCATCGACATGACCACACCCGGCATCGAAATCCGCCCGCTGGTCATGTCTTCCGGCGAAGAGGTGCAGAACCAGGTCTTCTTCGACAACGTGCGGGTCCCGAAGGCCAACGTGCTCGGCCGGATCGACGAGGGCTGGACCGTCGCCAAATACCTGCTCATCCACGAGCGGGGCGGCGCGCTCTCGCCACTGCTGCAGGTCCTGGCCGAGGATGTGGCGACCGCCGCCGCGGAACAGACCGGCCCGGACGGCAATGCGCTGATCGATGATCCGGCGTTCGCGCGCAAGCTGGCCGAAGCCCGGATCCGCACCGAAGTGCTGGAGATCCTGGAGTACCGCACGCTGTCGGCGATGGCGCAGGGCAAGAATCCCGGCCCGGCGTCCTCCATGCTCAAGGTGCTCGGCACCGAATTGAGCCAGCAGCTCACCGAATTGAAGCTGGAAGCCGCGGGTCCGCGCGGGCGGGTCTACCAGCCGCACGCCACCAAGCCGGGCGGGCCCGTAGCCGAATACACCCCGCCCGCAGACGGTTACGTCAGCGGCGCGGACTGGCAGGCGGTCGCGCCGCTGCACTACTTCAACGACCGCGCGGGCTCGATCTACGCGGGCAGCAACGAAATTCAGCGAAACATCCTCGCCAAAGCAGCATTGGGGCTCTGATGGACTTCTCACTCAGTAAGGAGCAGGAACTCCTGCGCCAGGCACTCGCCGGATTCCTCAGCGCCCGTTACGACTTGGAACGCAGCCGCGCCGCGGTGAAGACCGGCGCGGGCTGGCAGCCCGAGGTATGGCGCGGATTCGCCGACGAGCTCGGCATTCTCGGCGCCACACTGCCCGAGGACGTGGACGGGATGGGCGGCGGGCCGGTCGAATTGATGGTCATCGCCGAGGAACTCGGACGCGCGCTGGTCGTCGAACCGTTCGTCGACACCGTGGTGATCGGTGCGGGACTGCTGCGCCGCGGCGGCGGCAAAGCGGCGGAAGACGTCCTGCGGCAGATCGTCGCAGGGGAGGCCCGGATCGCGTTCGGCGCGTTGGAGCCGACCTCCGGCAGTACCCTGCACGACGTCTCGGCCACCGCCCGCTGGGACGGTGACGAGTGGGTGCTCGACGGCACCAAGGTCGTGGTGACCAGCGCGCCGCTGTCCACCCACCTGATCGTCGCGGCCCGCACCGCCGGCGCACGGCGGGACAAGGACGGAATCTCGCTGTTCCTCGCCGAATTCGACGCCGCCGCCCCGCCCGCGGGTGTCACGGTGCACGCGTACCGGACCATCGACGACCGCTTGGCCGCGGACCTGGAGTTCACCGAGCTCCGGCTGCCCGCCACGGCCCTGCTCGGCGCCGAGGGTGCGGCGTGGCCGGCGATCGAGGCGACCGTGGACGAGGCCATCGCCGCGATCTGCGCCGAAGCCGTCGGCGCGATGAGCAAGGTGCTCGCCGACACCGTCGAATACGCCAAGCAGCGGCAGCAGTTCGGCGTGCCGATCAGCAGCTTCCAGGCGCTGCAGCACCGCATGGTCGATATGTATATGGAGCTCGAACAGGCCATCGCCGCCACCTATCTGGCGATCTACTCACTCGGTGGGAGCGCGGCGGCCCGCGGACGGGCCACCTCGGCGGCCAAGGTCACCATCGCCCGCGCCGCGCGGTTCATCGGCCAGAACGCGGTGCAGTTGCACGGTGCGATGGGCATGACCGAGGAATTGGCGATCGGCCACTACTTCAAGCGGCTGACGGCGATCGAATCCGAATTCGGTAGCAGTGACGCGCACCTCGCGCGGTACGCGGCGTTGACGAAGGCCTCTTAGTACTGCCGGCTCAGCAAACAGTTCGGCCCCGGATCCTGGAAGGGATCCGGGGCCGAACTGTTCTGCGCTAGTTCTTGCGGCTGCCCGGCGCCTTGGCGCCGGACTTGAATCCGAGGCCGCCGGGCTTGGCGGTCGGCGGCGCCACGGAGGTGCTGCCGTTGCCGTTGGCCGGCTGATCCGCCTCGGCGGCCGGCTCCTCGGGAGCGGTAGCCGGTGCTTCCTCGGCCGGGGTGGGCTCCGCCGGAGCCGTTTCGGCGGGAGCCGAGTCAGCCGGGGCCGTTTCGGCTGAAGCTGCCTCGACCGGAGTCGCTTCGACCGGAGCCGAGTCCGCCGGGGCCGTTCCGACCGGAGCCGCCTCTGCCGACTCCGCTTCTGCCGACTCCGTTGCTGCCGGAGCCGCTTCGGCGGGAGCCGCAGCGCCTGGAGCCTTCGGCCCGGGTCGCTTGAACCCGGACTTCATGGCGAGGCCCTTGGCCGCGACCGTCGGCTTGATCTCTTCGGCCTGGGCCGGCACCGCCTCGGCGACAGGGGCTTCCGCGGGCGTTTCCGCCGGAGCAGCCGGCGCGGCGGCCGGAGCCTTCGCCCCCGGAGCCTTCGCGCCGGGCGCCTTCGCCTTGCCCTTCATACCGAGCCCCTTGACCGGGGGAGCGGCCGGAGCCTCGGCGGCCGGAGCCTCCGTGGCCGGAGCCTCGGCAGGCGCCGATTCCTCCTTGGCGCCGGGCGCTTTCGCCGCACCCTTCATCGCCAGACCCTTGCCGGGCGCCTTGGCCGGGCCCTTCATGGCCAGACCCTTGACCGGAGCCGCGGGCTTCTCGTCGGCGGCCGGTTCGGCAGCCTTCGCACCGGGCGCCTTGGCGGCACCCTTCATCCCGAGCCCACCGCCCGGCGCTTTCGCCGGACCCTTCATCGCGAGACCCTTGACCGGAGCCGCGGGCTTCTCGTCGGCAGCGGGTTCCTCGGCCTTGGCGCCGGGCGCCTTGGCGGCACCCTTCATACCCAGACCGCCACCGGGAGCTTTCGCACCCTTCATGGCCAATCCGCCACCGGGCGCCTTGCCGCCCTTCATCGCCAAGCCACCACCGGCCGGCTTGGCCGCCGCCGGGGCCGGAGCCTCCGCCTCGGCCACAACCGGTTCCGGCTCCGGCTCGGGTTCGGCCTCGACCTGCTTGGGCTCCTGAATGACCACCAGGTTCTCACCCAGCTGCTTGGCATCCACGCGGGTGATCGCATCCAGCATCAACTGCGAAACATCGACGACCTCGACCCGATCGGCCGCGTCGATATCGTCCTGACGCGCGGTCACGCCATCGGAGAGCATGACCCGGCAGAACGGGCAACCCGTCGCGATCTTCGTCCCCGCACCCGGCGAGGAATCGATCGTCGCCAGCGCCTCGTCGACCCGGTCGACGTTGATCCGCTTACCGAGCTGCTCTTCCATCCACATCCGCGCGCCACCGGCGCCACAGCACATGGAACGTTCCCCGTGGCGCGGCATCTCGATCAACGTCGAGCCCGAGGCCTCCATCAGCTCACGCGGCGCGTTGTAGACCTTGTTGTGCCGGCCCAGGTAGCACGGATCGTGATAGGTGACGTTCTGGGTCACCGAGGCCACCGGCACCAGCTTCTTCTGCCGCACCAGGCGATTGAGCAGCTGGGTGTGGTGCACCACCTCGTAGGTGCCACCGATCTGCGGGTACTCGTTGTTCAACGCGTTGAAGCAGTGCGCGCAGGTGACCACGATCTTCTTCTTGGCCTGCTCCACACCGTCGAAGACCTCGTTGATGGTCTCGATGTTCTGCTGGGCCAACTGCTGGAACAAGAACTCGTTGCCCGCACGCCGCGCCGAGTCACCGGTGCAGGTCTCACCCTGGCCGAGCACCATGAACTTGGTGCCCGAGGTGGCCAGCAGCTCGGCGACCGCCTTGGTGGTCTTCTTCGCCCGATCCTCATACGCGCCGGCGCAACCGACCCAGAACAGGTACTCGTACCCGTCGAAGGAATCGGCGTCACGCCCGTAGACCGGGATCTGGAAGTCCATCTCGTTGATCCAGTTGAGCCGGTCCTTGGCGTTCTGGCCCCACGGGTTGCCCTTGTTCTCCAGGTTCTTGAACAGACCCGCCAGCTCGGAGGGGAACTCCGACTCGATCAGCACCTGGTAGCGGCGCATATCGATGATGTGATCGACGTGCTCGATATCGACCGGGCACTGCTCCACGCACGCGCCACAGGTGGTGCAGGACCACAGCACCTCGGGATCGATGATGCCGTGCACATCCTCGCCGCCGACCAGCGGACGCTCGGCCTCGGCCTTGGCGGCCGCCGAGATCTTGGCCAGCTTCGCCTCGTCCGGCTTGCCCTCGGCGTCGACCAGGCCGACCTCGTCGCCGCCCGCGTCCTTGCGGCCACCGGCCAGCAGGTACGGGGCCTTGGCGTAGCCGTGGTCGCGCAGCGACATGATCAGCAGCTTGGGGGAGAGCGGCTTACCGGTGTTCCAGGCGGGGCACTGGGACTGGCAGCGACCACACTCGGTACAAGTGGTGAAGTCGAGAATGCCCTTCCAGGTGAAATCCTCGAACTTGCCGGCGCCGAAGACCGCGTCCTCGCCGAGATCCTCGACGGCTTCCAGGTCGACCGGCTTGCCCTCGATCGTCAGCGGCTTGACGGCGCCCAGCGCGACGCCGCCGTCGTCCTCGCGCTTGAAGTAGATGTTGGGGAAGGCCGAGAAGCGGTGCCAGGCCACGCCCCAGGTGATGTTGCGGCCCACCAGGAACAGGAACAGCGCGCCGGAGAGCAGCTTGATCAGCGCGAAGATCGACACCATGACCGGGCTGGCGGGCAGCAGCTTGGCGACCTGCTCGGTGAAGAAGTCGGACCAGGTGTGGGATTCGCCGTAGGTCGCGATCTTGCCGGCCTTCACGAAGATCATGCCCAGGCCCTCGACGAGGACGATGGACTCGATCACGTACGCGGGGCCGAACTTGGAGCCGCTGAAGCGGGACAGCCGTTCGGGCACGCGCGGATGGTTCAGCTGGCGAATGATGATCAGCGTGACGATGCCGACGACCGTTCCGATGCCGAGGATCTCGTCCACCAGGTGGTAGATGCCCCAGCTGCCGATGATCGGCCAGTGGAAGTGCGGGTCGACGACCTGCCCGTATGCCTCGAACCAGAGGATGAAGCCGGCGAGAAAGCCGATCATGACCAGCCAGTGCGCCCAGCCGACGGTGCGGAATTTGTTCATGCGCGTATGCGCGAGGAACTCCACCATCATCTGCTTGAAGCGCGGAATGAACGGCCGCCACCGATCCGGTGCACTCTGCCCGAGCATGACTGTGCGAGCGATCTTGCGGACGCCGCCGATGAACGACGCCCAGCACACGAGGGTGAGCGCCGCCCCAATCACGCCCAGCGTCACTGTCAGGGCATTCATGTCGCGACCTTTCTCTAGAGGCAACACGAGCTGTTGTGGTGACCTACCGACCACCGGTTGGCTCGTATCGTAACCGCCAGTAAGTTACCCACCGGTAACTTACTCGACTCATTGTAGGATCGGCCGTTGCGGAGAGCCCCCTCTTCCTGGGGCTTGACCTGCAAATTGCTTGTGAGCAAATTCACTCGACCGATACCCATCCCTCGTGAGTCCGGGCGAAACACCACCGTAAACGTCGACACTCGCGCTCCTGGCGGTAAGGCCAGGCTTAGTACTCGGTGTTGTATCGACTCGTAGCTGAAACGTGCTGATCGCGTAATGGATCTCGCATCTTTGCTTCGATTGGATTACGCTCGGACCGTTCTTGTTGCATGCGCCTGTCTTCACACTGCTCGGGGAGAATCCGGTAGGGCCCAACCACCTTTCGGATTGAAGAGCGATCTCGCGTGATGAAGGCATGGCTCGCGAACGACCCTGATGAAGGATTGGAAACTGAATGAACTTCCGCAGAACCACCGCGGCAGCCGCGTTGGTCATCGGCGCGATGACCATTGCGGCTGGAACCACTAACGCCGAACCGGCCGCGGCGGCCCCTGCCGAGGACATCAAGTACTCGGTGAAGATGGTCGACAAGACCACCGTCGTCACCAAGCTCCTCAACGGCACCTTCGACCTGTCGAAGGTGGAGGAAATCGCTGACGGCGCTGTAGAACCCACGACCACCGAGGTCGCCACCATCAAGGACCGCGCCGGCAATGTCGTCATGACGATGCCGATGAAGTTCTCGGTCGCGGGTATCGACATCCCGGTCAAGCCGGTCGTGAAGGAAGACGGCACCACCCTCGAGCTGGTCCCGGAGCGTCCGGCGAACCTGCCCGAGGCCCAGCCGATCAACTCGGTCGCGCTCAAGCCGGTGGCCTCGCCCATCGAGAACCAGCGCGCGATGAACGAATTCACCACCCAGTTCGGTCTGGCCACGGCGGTCGGCGGCTTCGTCGGCACCGCGGTCGGCGCGATCATCGGCGGCGGCATCGGCATCGCGATCGGTGCGATCCAGTGCGCCACCGTCGTGCTGTGCATCGCGGCGATCCCGACCTTCGCGGCGCTCGCCGGCATCGGCGGCGTCCTGGGCACCATCGCCTTCGGCGCCCCGGCGCTCGGCCTGGCCGGCATGGATCTGCTCAACACGATGCAGGCCGAGCCCGGCACCAGCAAGTGGAGCGATCAGAACATGAACGGCAACAAGCCGAAGTAAGCACGCACCGAACACAAGTGGCCCGCCCCTCGATGGGGGCGGGCCACTTGTGCGTTGCGGGCAAGTTTGCGTCGCGGGCGACTGTGCGCGGCAGGCAAATTCAGTGCGGCAGGTCGATGGTGCCGCGGAACGCCACCGCGCCCGTGCGCCGCCCGCACCGGCCGAACGAGCGCTCGGCCATCTCGAACGTGCCGTCCTCGCGGACCAGCAGCACCGTGCTCGCCCGGGTCCCGTGCACCAGGTGCGCGACGAACCGCGCCGAGACCGCCCGCTCGAAGGCCGGCTCGATCCCGGTGTCGGGCAGTTCGTCGTCCGGGGCCTCGGTGCGGTCGGCGAGCACCTCGAAATAGCGGTCCACCGCGCCGGGCTCGGTTTCGACGACTTTGCGCAAGCCGTCGACGCCGTCGCGCACCTTCGGCCAGATCGGTTCCGGGGCGCTCGATTCGGCCGAGGCCAGGTAGCGCCCATTGGACAGGCCGTGGAAGCCGGGCGCCAATTCGCGCGGCGGCGCGGCACTGCGGTTGGAATGCCACCAGAGCGATCGCAGATCCGAGGCCACCACGTGGTACCCGTTGTAGTCGTCCGGTGCGGCAGCGACGTCCTGGAGGTACTTTCCGGGGGCGCCACGATCTTGGTCGCGGAGGTAGTCCAGCAGCAGGGCGCCCCGGGAGCGCGCGTCCGGGCGTTCGTCGCGCGGATTGCGGACATTCGTCACCGCCGCGAAGCGCCCCGCGTCCGCGGCCAGCCCGAGCCAGGTGCCGACGGCGCCGCGCGCGCCGAGATCGCGTCCGGCCAGCACGCCGGGCGCCTCCGGCCACCAGCGCATCGGTTCGGTGGGCCGGGTATAGAACTCGTCCCGGTTCGCCGCGACGATCAGCCGGTACTCCGGATGCGCGCGCCAGCCGAGCAATACCAAACACATACCTTCAGCGTGCCCCACAAAAGAGAAAAGGCCGACAGCCCAGGGCTGTCGGCCTTTTCACAGATCAATTAGTTGGTGTTGACCCGCAGACCCGGGTTGTCGGAGAGCACCACGTTCAGCGGCTGCGCGAACAGCTGCGGGGTGCTGCCGGTGAGCAGGCCGATCAGGTTCGGGATCTCACACACCGGGTAGTCGGCGACCGACGAGGCGCTGGAGATGCCGAGGGCCTGGGTGCCGGTCACGATCGGGCCGCCGCTGTCGCCGGGCAGCGCGCAGATGTTGGCCGAGAAGCTCTGGGTGAGCTCCCGCTCGCCGACCTGCACGGTCTGGTCGACGGCGTTGACCACGCCGCAGCTGAAGCCGGTCCGCGAACCGGACTTGCAGACCGGGGCGCCGACCACGGGAACCGCGACACCGGTGAGCACGATCGGCGCACCGGGCGAGCGGACGCCGCTGTTGTCGAAGCGGCCCTTGTGCTGGTTGTCGATCCGCACGATGGAGTAATCCTGGCTGCCCAGCACCGACTTCTGGAAGCTGCCGAGCTGGTTGCCCAGCTTGTCGCCGCCGATCAGCTCGTGCACGGCGGTGGGCTGATCCAGGGCCGGGTTGCAGTGGCCGGCGGTGATGTTGACGGTGTTGCCCGAGCGATCGGTGCCGTTGAACCCGAAGGAGCAGCGCAGCGAGGAGCGGCCGGCGACCGAGGCGAAGCCGTCGCCACCGGTCAGCGAGCCGCGGTTGATCTCGCCCGCGATGGGGGCGGCCTCGGGCAGCTGCTCGGCGGCGATCGGCGGGGCCGTCACCAGCACCCGGGACGGGTCGACGAAGCTCGGCATCGGCAGGCCGGCCTGATCGACGCGGACCGCGATGCTGTTGTTCATGGTGTCGATCGCGACGCCGCGGATCAGCTTGGCGACCGGCTCGGGCTGCTCGTCCAGCCAGCGCTCGAACGCCGACTTCTCGCCGCGTAGCGCGACCTCGCTCTTGGCGACGTTGCGGACCTCGAAACCGGCGTCCTGCGCGGCCTTGCGGGCCTCGTCGATGCCGGGGCCCTGGGCCAGGGCGACGACGGCCTGGCCGACATCGTTCAGCCAGGCGCCGCCGAAGGCGGAGGGGTACTGCCGCTGCGCGGCAGTCGCGAAGGAGGCGACCTGCTGCGACAGATCGGCGCGGCGCAGGTACTCCTCGGGGGAGATCTTCAGATCACGGGTGACCGCGGCGACCAGGTCCGCGGGCAGGGCGGGCGCCGGGGCCGGTGCGGGTTCGGCGTTCGCCACTGTCGCTGCGGTCGGCGCGAACAGCAGAATCGCCGCCGAGGCGGCGATCGCGGATTTCGAACGGAACAATCCCAGGCTTGGCAGACGCATGCCGAAACTATATGGGCTCCCGTCCGGTATCACTACTCCAAAGACGCTGTTTCGCCGAACTACCGATCCCGGCCCGTTATCCGGCGTTCGGTCGGGTCCGCACCGTGATACCGCTGCCGAGCCCGCCACCCGCGGAGGCGTCGATATCGGACAGGATCGGGCGGATCGGAATGCCCAGCGTGGCGGTGCCGCCGTAGGGCGCGAGGGCGGTATTGGCCTCGGTGCAGTTCGGGGCGTCGGCGGCGTTGGAGCCGCTGGTGATGCCCAGCGCCAGCGTGCCGGAGACGATCGCGCCGCCGCTGTCACCGCCCAGGGTGCAGGCCGAGGCGGCGAAGCCGCGCACGATCCGGCTCACGCCGTCGGCGGTGTAGAGCTGGGTCTCCACCCGGTCGGCCACGACGAAGCCACAGGTGAACGTGGAGGACTGGCCGGACTTGCAGATCGGCGCGCCGGTGATCGGCTCGGCGGTGCCGGTGATGCTCAGCGTGGTGCCGTTGGCGCCGCGCACCGAGGGCTGATCCATGCCCGAGCGCACGGCGCGCTCGGTCAGCTTGATCACCGAGTAGTCCAGGCCGCTGTCGCCGCCGACCTTGGCCGCGACGAAGGTGCCCAGTTCGGGGCTGTTGGTGATGTCCTTGATGTTCGGGTAGTACACGGTGGCCGTCTGGTCGGGCTTGCCCAGGTTCGGATCGCAGTGGCCCGCACTGATGTTCAGCGCGTTGCCGGCGGCGTCGATGCTGTTGAAGCCGAACGAGCAGACGTCGACGCCCTCGAGGGAGGTGTCGGAGAGCGCCTTCGGCGCGCTGATGTAGGTGTCGCCGCCCATCGGCCGGCGCTCGACCGGGCCGCCGCCGCCGGGGGAGAGGATGACCTTCACGTTGGCGATCAGCGTCGGCAGGTTCAGCGCGTGCCCGACGGTGGTGTTGGCGACGCTGAGCACCAGCTGGCTGTTCAGGAAGTCGATGGCGACGGAGTTGATCGCGTCGGACAGGCTCACCGGCAGGGTGCCGATCCACTGGTTGACCTGGGTCAGCGAGGTTTCCAGCTTGGCGGCCGAGACCGGCGCCAGGTGCGTCTGATAGCCGGCGTTCGCGGCGATCTTCGCGGCGTCGGGGGAGGTCACGGCGACAACGGGTTTCCCGTCGGGCCCGATCCACGCGCCGGCGTAGGTGTCGGGCTGGGCGGCCCGGAAATCGCGGGCGTAGGCACTGAGCTGCTGTGCCTTGGCCGCGCGCTCCAGGTACTGCGCCGGGGAGATCTTCAGATCGCGCTCGATGGCCTGCACGAGTTCGGCCGGCAGGTTCTCGGCGGTCAACTGCGCGGGTTCCGCCGGTTCCGCCGAAGCGGGGTTGGTGGCGAGGACGGGAGCGAGGAGAACGGTCGCGGCGACGCCGATCGAGGCTGCCTTGACCGCGGCGCGACGCGCCACCAACTTGCGCATGAAGTCCCTTCGTAGGCACAGCTGTGCCAGCTACGTCCGTGCGCCAGATCCGTTGGCGCGCAGGCTGTCGAGCAACGGACCGAGGTTCCGCTATTTTTCCGGCAACACCGGTCAGCGGATCACTTTAAGGCACAAACCCGGGTTGGTCTCTAGTGAATCGAATGATCAGTTCGGGACCGGGATGATGATCGTCGGTGGCGTCCAATCATTTTCGGGTGGCTCCCAGGCCGGGGGGCTGCCGAAGCCGGGTCGCGTGGTCGTGGTCCGCCGGGGTGTCGTGGGCGTGGTGGTCGGCGGTTCGGTGGTGGTCGGCTCGGCCGTGGTGGTCGGCGGCGGCGTGGTGGTAGGCGCCGGCTCCTCGGTCGTGGTGACCGTGATCGGCGGCTCGGTGGTCGGCGGCGCGATGAGCTGGGGCGGCGGCGCGGTCGTCGGCGTCACCGTGGCCTGATCGGATTTGGCGTCGCGCACCTGCGGCACCTCGGGAGTGTCGTCGCCGCGGAACAGCACCGCGACCCCGATGCCGCCCAGGATCAACCCGATCAGCGCGGCGCCCGCGATCAGCAGCGGGATGCGGCGCTCGCGCCGCTCGGGTGGCGCGGGCGCGACCGGCGCGGGATTGGGCAGCGCCTCGGTCGGGGTCGGAGCGGGCAGCACGGTGGCGACGGGCAGCGCCGCCGAATAGGCCTGTGCCGTCGCGCCGGGCGCGGGCACCTGCGGGATCACATCGGTGACCACGGTCGAGTTCTCGGCGTTGTGCGGATCCGGGGGCGTCGCGCCCGCCGGTGTCGCGAGCACCGCGGCCAGGGCGGCCCGGGCCGCGTCGTAGGCGAAGGACTTGTTCGGCTCGGCGGTGTCGACCGCGGGCAGGTCCGCCTCGCTGACCAGCACCACCGAACGTAGGCCCAGGTAATCCAGCGCTTCACGCAGCGCCTGCACGTCCTGGGTGAGCCAGTGCGCGGGATGGGTGGCGTAGAACTCGGCCGAGCCGGCCAGGTGTTCGGCGGTCAGGTTGATCAGGCAGAACAGCGCGGTGGCGACCAGATCCTCGGCGCGGTAGGCCTCGCCGTCGTCGACCGGGAGCCCGGCCGGGTCACCGACCGAGGCGATGAAACCGGCGATGGAGTGCGAGTTCCCGGCGGGCGGCGGACCACCCAGCACGGTGTCACCGTCCTCGGCCATATGCAGGATCGACTCGCGGACGATGTACCGCAGCTCACCGGTATCGGTGACTATCGCGGCCGTACTCTCGTCCTCGGCGATCCGCAGGCCCACCCCAGTGGCCATTCCAATGTCCTCGCTTCGATCTAGACGACCCGCGCCGGAACTACGCGGGTAGCGAGCCCTGCTGGTGAGCCGCACACCCCATGGCGCGAAGCATCGACAATAACTCCGAGCGTGACGTAGCACCGATCCGGCGTCGGATCCGGGCGACATGATGCTCCACGGTTTTCGCGGAAATGTATAGCCGTGCCCCGATCTCCCGGTAGGTCAGACCCAGCAGGACCAGCTCGGCGACCTCCCGTTCGCGTTCGCTGAGCACGGCCTCCGCCTCGGCGGCGGGCACGAGCTCGGTGCCGGTGGTGGCCACCGGCGCGGGCACCGGCAGCTGTTGTGGACGCAGCGCCGAGCGGGCGGCGCGGGCGAGTTCGCCGAGCGCGGCCGCGGTGACGGCATCCGCCGCGGCCGCCGTGGCGGAGGCGGCGGCCAGTTGCGCGGCCTCCCGGGCCAGGCCGAGCCCGCGCAGGCCGGCGACCGCGGCCTCCACCCGGGTGGCCACGATCTGCTTGCGCAGCACCGAGATCCAGGCGCGCGCCGCCAGTGCCAGCGCGCCCGCGTGCGCGTCACCCGCGGTGGCGGCGGTATCCAGCGGGCGGGTCGCCGCGAGCAGCCGCTCCGGGTTGTGCGCGGCGATCGCGGCCTGCACCGCGTACCAGTGGAAGATATTGGCCCACCCGGGCGGCTGGTGCAGCCGGCGCAGCAGCACGTGCGCGGCCTCCACCAGCGGCGCGATGCGGCGCTCCTCGTGCAGCAGCACGCCCGCGGTCCAGAGCTCACCGATCGGCAGCAGCGTGAGCAGGTCGGCGTCGACCGCGTCGAACAGCGGATAGGCCGCGTGCCAGGCCCGGGTGAGGGCGTGATGGTCACCGGCGCGGCGAGCCAGGCCGACCACGACGCCGTGCGCGAGCAGCCGGTCCCGGATGTCGAGCTGCTCCCAGTTCAGGGCACCGGCGATGGCGGCCGCGCCCTGCTCGTCGCCGTCCAGCAGAGCGGCCCAGGCCGAGAGCACCTGGAGTTGATGGCAGCGCAGGCCGCCCGCGGTGGCGCGTTGCAGGGCATCGGCCGCGCGCTGCGGCGCGCCGGTGCTCAGGCAGAGCAGGGCCGCGATGGAGACGGCGGTGCACGGCAGGAAGACATCGGCGCCCGGCCCGCTGTCGGCGGCCTGGGCGAGCGCGGAAATCGCCGCGGCGGTCCGGGTTTCGGTGTCGGTCTCGGCGAGGGTGCCGGCCAGGGCGACGGCGATCAGCCGGGCCTGGGTGCTGGCCTCGGTCGGCGGCCACTGCGGCGCCGATTCCGCCAGCCGGGTCGCGGTCGCGGTATTGCCGGCCAGGTAGTGCACGGTCGCGCCGACCGCCCAGTCGGCGCCGGTGCGGGCCGGGCCGAGCCAGCTGTAGAGCTGGGCGGCGCGACCGGTCAGGCCGCGGCGAGTCAGGACGGCGGCGCAGATCCGCACGGCGTCGGCCAGGTCGGTGCCGGTGATGCCGGAGCGCGCCAGCATCGGCTCGGCCAGGCGCATCGCGGTCTCGCCGTCGCCGGTCTGCGCGGCCGCCTCGGCCCAGCGCAGCGCCATGTGATCGGGATCGGCGCCCGCCGCCGCGGCCGCCGCGTAGTAGCGCACCGCCTCGCGGCCCGCGTGTTCGGCTGCGGTGCAGAGGAATTCGGCGAGCTGGGGATCTCGGACACCGGACTCGGCTAACAGCAGCGCGGTGTGGTCGCGTAGTAGCCCGGCCGCCAGGCGCGCGCCGAACAACCGGCGCTGCACGGCGAGATAGCGATGGTCGCCGAGCAGCGTGCGTAGCGGCGCGATCGCCGGGGCCAGCAGCAGGTCGGCGTCGGTGACCAGGGCGGTGGCCCGGGCCCGATCGATGAGTCCCTGTGCGGCGGCGGTGCCGACGCCGAGCACCGCGGTGAGCTCGCTGGAATCCAGGCCGGTGCCGGTGGTGGCGACGGACAGGGTTTCCAGCAGGTCGGGCGCCAGATCGTCGAGCAGGGTGCGGGCCCAATCGGTGACCGCCACATCGACCACCGGGATCGCGGCGTCCAGCCGGGCCGAGCAGGCCGCGGCCAGCGCGGTGACCACACCGCCGCGGATACCGCCGGTCTGCTGATGGATGTGCTGGGCGACGTGGCGCGGCACCGTCATACCCAGTTCGCGGGCGAACGGGCCGATGTCGGCGACGCCGAGCGGGCGCAGGTCCAGGACCCGGCCGCGGCGCGCGACCGCGTCGGTCAGGGCGCGCAGGTGCGGGTCGTGCGGGCGCGGCTGCGCCGCCACGACGATGGTGCCGCGCCCGGATTCGATTATTCCGCACAGGGTTTGGAGATCGTCGGGGCTCAGCGTGTGCGCGTTGTCGATGAGCAGCGCGGTGCTCGGGCCGGCCGGATCGGGCTCGGGGCAGGGATGGCCGACGGTGTCGCACAGCGGAATTCCCTGTTCCCGCAGTCGCGTGCGGACCGCCGCGAGCAGGGTGGATTTTCCGGTGCCGGAGCGTCCGCGGATGAGAAAGACGCCGGGAGCGTGCGTGTTGCGGCGTGCCGCAGCCGAATCCAGCTCCCGGAAGATATCTCGCGCGCAGGGCATCGTGTCGAAGGCGATGTCAGGCACGGGCAGCTCCGATCATGTTTGCCAGCACGTTGCTTGCTGGCCCGTAATCGACTCTGTCACCGGTTGCCCAGTGGCGCAACAGATCCGGGGCGCCCGGCGGCGGAGCCGCCGGGCAGTACCGTGCCCCGGTATCGCCGATAATCCCCCACGTCGCCGAAGCGACCGAATTCGACGCTGCGGCAGTGCCGCCGGACGTCAGACGCTGTGTCATTGGTGAACCTCGTTCGAAACCGGATGCCCCGGCAATGCTGGTCTTGACAATCCGCTGCCGCGGAATTCGGGGCCGGAAAGACCCACCCACTGTGTCGGTTGCTGGCAAACCGCCGTTACCGCGAAACGCCGATTCAATTGTCCCCGATGTTTCGACGCGGCGCTGGGTGAAATCAGTAAACATTCCGACCGCCCGGCCTTTTTTCTGTGCAGTCTCAGGCCCACATGATTACACCGGGGGTCGGGAATGTGAACTCGATTCGAGCCGCCCGTGTTTCGTAGACCCGGCGAAGGCCGGGATCCAGTCGCCAACCTGCGGATAGTCGTCACCCGCGTGGATCCCGACCTTCGCCGGGACGGCGAGACACCGTCCGGGGCGAAGAAGATGCTGTTCAGAACAGTGGGTCGTGCCGGATGTTCTTGGTCTGCGTACCCGCCGCCATCAGGCGGAACTTGGTGGTCTGCACCATCGACGGAGAGCCGACGATCTGCACATCGCGGTCCGCCCACGGACCGAAGCTGGCGACCACCTTGCCGATCTGCCCGGTCATGCGCGGTTCGAGGCCGGGTAGCTGGGGCGCCGGCTCGCCGGAATCGATGTGCCACCACGGGTTGTCCTCGTACTCCGCGACCGGGGTGACGGTGAGCCACTTGTGCGCGGTGGCGAGCTTGCTCAGCATCTCCAGGTCGTAGAGATCGCAGGGGTGATGCCCGCCGACGAACAGGTGCACCTTCGGGTTGGTGCGGCGCTGCGCCATCTGTAACAGCTGGGCGCGCAGCGGTGCGATGCCGGTACCGCAGCCGATCATCAGCATCTTGCGCTTGGTGTTTCGCGGTACGCCGAGCCCGCCGAGAGGCGAGCCGAGGAGCCACTGATCACCGACGTTCGTCTGGTTGACCATGGCCGGGCTCACCCACCCGCCGAGGACGCCGCGGATGTGGAACTCGATCTCACCGGCGGCATTCGCGGGGACCGCGGGTGAGAGGTAGCGCCACATCCGCGGCCGCGCCGGGATCTGCACACTGATGTACTGCCCGGCGGCGTATCGGATCGGCTGGTCCAGGCGCAGCCGGACCACAGCCAGATTGTGCAGCACCATGCGGCGTTCGAGCACGGTGCCGGTCCAGACCGGCGGGCTGGTCTCCTTCTCGGCGGCGCCGATCATGGTGTCGCAGATCAGGGTCAGGCCCTCTTCCCAGGCCCGGTCCACCTCGTCGGTCCACATCTCGTTGCCGGCGAAACGGCTGATCGCCGTTTTCAGCGAGTGCGCCACGGCCTGGTAGTGCTCGGCCTGCACGCCGTATTTGCGGTGGTCGCGCCCGAGTTGGGCCAGGAAGGGCAGGAGTTTGTTCGGTTCCTCGAGCCGGTCCAGGGTGTAGGAGATTGCCCGGACCAGGCGATCGCGCTGGGAATCCATTGCGGCGGGAAAGAAATCCCGAGTTTGGGGATACTCGGTGAACAAGATCGAATAGAACGACCGGGCTAGTTTTTCCGGCCCGGAATCCTCGGCAGCAACCGCCTTGAACGTGGTTCTTATCAAAGCGACAGTCCGCGAATCCATATGCGTCACAACCCCATTCCGCGCTCGAACACAGCTCGCGCCAGCGAGTGAAAGTCCTCCGGGTCACTCGACAGCAGCCGATGATTGGAGTGTAGGGGAGGTTTGCCAGCAACGGAATCGTTCGTTTAAACATCATGCGTGTAATTCCGCTAAAACGAATGTACACATTGTGAAAACCCTTGGAAACCAACTGGTATTCAGCGTTTCAGGCCCAAATCGGCCGGTTTTTCCTCGATTTCGCGTGACTCGATTTGCGAGTTTCGACTGGACCGCTGCCCGAGAGCGATCATGTAGCAACAGTGACCGGATGGTCAGTTACCTTGTCTGGCAACCGATCCGCATCCAGTGACCTGGGCGGCGGGAGAATTCACCGGACGATCCGACGAGCCGAATTCGCCAGCAAACTTCCATGGTCGCCAGCAAACCTGGCGTCCGGTCGGCTAATGGTTGCGGGCAAACCAAAACGGGCCCCGGTTCCGGACCGCCGCAGGGCGAACCGGGCCCGAGGCCCGCAAGGTTGCTGATCAGGTGCTAGCGCTGATGCCGTGGTTTCCAGACCACCAGCGCCGTACTGCGTTGCGGCGGCGCGAAATCGGGGCGATACCCCGCGCGCACCCGCTCCAGCTCGGCCGCCAGCTCGGCCAGCCGCTGCTGCAGCTCCTCGACCTGGTTGGTCAATTCGATGATCCGCTTGATCCCGGCCAGGTTGACGCCCTCGTCCTGAGACAGCCGCTGCACTTCGCGCAGCAGCTCGACATCGCGGGAGGAATAGCGCCGGCCGCCGCCCGAAGTGCGTTGCGGCGTCACCAGCCCGAGGCGGTCATACGTGCGCAGTGTCTGCGCGTGCATGCCCGCCAGCTGGGCCGCCACCGAGATCATGAAGAACTCGGTCCGTGACGTCGCCCCGGAACCCGAGCCCGGCGCGTTCTTCGGATCGTGGGACATCGCTACGAACCTGCCCATCCTGCCCGGGGATCGAAACCGCTGGTCTTCTCGGCCTCCTGGTAGCGCTTGAGCGCCTCGGTGGCCTCGTCGTCCAGCTTCTGCGGCACCGCGACCTTGACGGTGACCAGCAGATCACCCGCGCCGGCCCCGGCGCCGCCGCGCTTGGGCACACCGCGGCCACGCACCCGCAGGATGCGCCCGTCGACGGTGCCCGGCGGCACCTTCACGCCGACGCGACCCTCCAGCGTGGGCACGGAAACCGTTGTGCCCAGCACCAATTCACTGTAACTGACCGGCAGGACCAGGGTCAGGTCGTCGCCGTTGCGGCCGAAGACCTTGTCCTGGCTGACGTGCACCGTCACATACAGATCACCCGAGGGCGCGCCACGCAGGCCCGCCTCGCCCTGGCCCGCCAGCCGAATCTTCTGCCCGTCACTGACGCCCGGCGGAATCCGGACGGTGATGGTGCGGGTGCGATTCTGGATGCCGCTGCCGTGGCAGTCGACGCACGGGTCGTCGATGATCGAACCGGAACCCCGGCAGTCGTCGCACGGCTCGCTGAACCCGAACGCGCCCTGGTTGCGGCTGATGATGCCGGTCCCGTTGCAGTTCGGGCAGACCCGGGGACTGGTCCCCGGCTTCGCGCCACTGCCGTGGCAGGTGGTGCACGGCGACGGACTGGTCATCCGCAGCGGGACGGTGACGCCCTGGGCCGCCTCGCGGAAACCCAGGGTCGTCTCGGTCTCCACGTCGGACCCGCGGCGCGGCCGGCTGGTGGTGCGCTGGCCGCCCCGATTGAACAGGCCGCCGAACAGGTCACCGAGGCCGCTGTCGGCCGTGGCGCCACCGGCGCCGCCGAAGATGTCCCCGATGTTGAAATCCTGCGAAAAGCCGCCCGCCGCATTGGGGTTGAACCCGCCGCCCCGACCGTAACCGCCGCCCGCGAACAGCCGGCGGGTCTCGTCGTATTCCTTGCGCTTGGCCGGATCCGACAGCACGGCGTGCGCCTCGCTGACGGTCTTGAACCGCTCCTCGGCCTTGGTGTCGCCGGGGTTGGCATCCGGGTGCAGGTCACGAGCCAGCTTGCGATAAGCCTTCTTGATCTCGTCCTGCGTGGCGTTGGAGGAGACGCCCAGCTCCTTGTAGAAGTCCTTCTCGATCCACTCCCGTTGGCTCACCGCGCATCTCCTCCTTTCGCACTAGTCGTTACTGGTTTCGGCATCAGCATCCGATGCCTCTGTCTCTGCTGCCGGTTCGGCCGCCTCGGTCACCGGATCGGTTACCCCGACCAGCGCGTGCCGAAGCACCCGGTCGCCGAAGCGGTAGCCCTTGCGCATGACGAGCCCGATCACCGGATCGTGGCCGGAACCCTCGTGCTGCACGGCCTCGTGCAAGGTCGGGTCGAAGGGCTCACCCTCCGCGCCGAACTCCTCGAGGCCCTGCTTGTGCAAGGCGCCGGCGAGCTTGTCGGCGACCGCCTTGAGCGGCCCCTCCAGATCGCCGTGCGCGCGGGCCCGGTCCAGATCGTCGAGCACACCGAGCAACTCGGTGACCACGGACGCCTTGGCGCCGTCGATCGCGGTCTTGCGGTCGCGGTCGACGCGGCGCCGGTAGTTGGCGTACTCCGCGGTCAGGCGCTGCAGATCGGCGGTGCGCTCGGCGAGCTCCACGCTGATCGTGTCGGCCAGCGGATCGGCGGCGGGGGCTTCGGCACCGTTCCCGACCACGATGTCCTCCACCGCGGTCGGTTCCCGTACGTCACCCGTCTCCGGATCGATCTTGCGCTTGTCCACGAAGGTGACCGGCTCCTGCTCCGAGTTACCCTGGCTCACTTCTTCTCCGTGTCGATCGGATCGTCCACGACCTCGGCGTCGACGACCTGGTCGTCATCGGCCTGGGCCGAGGAACCGTTGCCCGAGGCGGCGGCGTCGGCGGCCTGCGATTCGTAGATCGCCTGACCCAGCGCCTGCGACTCGGTCGCCAGCTTCTCCACCGCGGTCTTCACCGCGGCGATGTCGGTGCCCTTGAGCGCCTCGTTCGCCTCGGCGATGGCCGCCTCCACCTTGGACTTGACGTCGGCCGGGACCTTGTCCTCGTTGTCCTTGATGAACTTCTCGGTCTGGTGCACCAGGCCCTCGGCCTGATTGCGGGTCTCGGCCTCTTCGCGGCGGGACTTGTCCTCGGCGGCATGCGCCTCGGCGTCCTTGACCATCCGGTCGATCTCCTCCTTGGACAGGCCGGAGCCGTCCTGGATCTTGATCTTGTTTTCCTTGCCGGTGCCCTTGTCCTTGGCGGTCACGTGCACGATGCCGTTGGCGTCGATGTCGAAGGTGACCTCGATCTGCGGCACGCCACGCGGGGCCGGCGGCAGGCCGGTCAGCTCGAACGAGCCGAGCAGCTTGTTGTGCGAGGCGATCTCGCGCTCACCCTGGAACACCTGGATCTGCACCGAGGGCTGATTGTCATCGGCCGTGGTGAAGGTCTCCGAGCGCTTGGTCGGGATGGTGGTGTTGCGCTCGATGAGCTTGGTCATCACGCCGCCCTTGGTCTCGATGCCCAGCGACAGCGGGGTGACATCGAGCAGCAGGACGTCCTTGACCTCACCCTTGAGCACACCGGCCTGCAGCGCGGCGCCGACGGCGACGACCTCGTCCGGGTTCACGCCCTTGTTCGGCTCGCGGCCGCCGGTCAGTTCCTTGACCAGCTCGGAGACGGCGGGCATACGGGTGGAGCCACCGACGAGCACGACATGGTCGATGTCGGCGACGCTGACGCCCGCGTCCTTGATGACGGACTGGAACGGCGCGCGGGTGCGATCCAGCAGATCGGAGGTGATCTTCTGGAACTCGGCGCGAGTCAGCTGCTCGTCGAGGAAGAGCGGGTTCTTGTCCGCGTCGACGGTGATGTAGGGCAGGTTGATCGAGGTCGACTGCGAGGACGACAGTTCGATCTTGGCCTTCTCCGCAGCCTCACGCAGGCGCTGCAGGGCCATCTTGTCCTTGGTCAGGTCGATACCGGCCGAGGCCTTGAACTTGTCGACCAGCCAGGTCACGACGCGCTCGTCCCAGTCGTCGCCACCGAGGTGGTTGTCACCGGAGGTGGCGCGGACCTCGACGACGCCCTCGCCGATTTCCAGCAGCGAGACGTCGAAGGTGCCGCCACCGAGGTCGAAGACCAGGATGGTCTGTTCCTTGTCGCCCTTGTCCAGGCCGTAGGCCAGCGCGGCCGCGGTCGGCTCGTTGACGATGCGGAGCACGTTCAGGCCGGCGATCTGGCCGGCTTCCTTGGTGGCCTGGCGCTGCGCGTCCTCGAAGTAGGCGGGGACGGTGATGACCGCGTCGGTGATCTCCTCACCGAGGTAGGCCTCGGCGTCGCGCTTCAGCTTCATCAGCGTGCGCGCGGAGATTTCCTGCGGCGTGTACTTCTTGCCGTCGATCTCGGTGGTCCAGTCGGTGCCGATGTGGCGCTTGACCGAGCGGATGGTGCGGTCGACGTTGGTGACCGCCTGGTTCTTGGCGGGCTGACCGACCAGAACCTCACCGTTCTTCGCGAATGCGACGACCGACGGGGTGGTGCGCGATCCTTCGGAGTTCGCGACGACAACCGGTTCGCCGCCTTCGAGAACGGCGACGACCGAGTTCGTGGTCCCGAGGTCGATTCCGACCGCACGAGCCATGGTGGTTCCTCCTAGTTGACGTATTTCTTGGGGGTGCCGGGCGCCTGTGTGGCGGCTCCAGACACCTATCGCGGAGCACGGTCCCAGCAATGCTGAGCGTGGTCGGCTCAATACTGCCCTCGGCTCGGCCGGGAGTCAACTGAGACTTGAGTCGCACACGCTCAACATCTAGATCTGCTCAACCGGCGGCCTGCGCGAACTATTCCCGGATCGCGTCAGACGCCCTCCGCCATTGTCGTCAGCGCGGCGAGGCGCGGCCACGATGTGGCCGGTTCGTAATAGAAAAGACCAAATGGTCCTGTTTACTGCAGGCCCTCGAACTGGATCCGCTCCGGCGGGGTGCCCGTTTCCAGCAGCGTGTTCACGGTCGCGTGCACCATCGCCGGCGAGCCGCACACCAGCACCTGATGGGCGGCGAACGCGCCGTGCGTCCCGATCACCTCGGCCAGCGTGCCCTGCAGCAGGTCCTCGGGACCGAAGCCGATATCGACCCGGGTGTGCTCGTACCAGTCGTCGGTCCAGCCCGGATCCGCCAGGCTCTCGACCACGGGTACCACGGTCAGCCAGGGCAGTTCCTGCGCGAGCAGGGCGAGCATGTCGGCGGCGTAGAGATCGCGCGGGCTGTGGCCGCCGAAGAACAGGTAGGTGGGCGGCGGCTCGGCATGCCGGGACAGCTCCAGGATCTGCGCGCGCATCGGGGCCAGCCCGGTCCCGCCGGCGATCATCACGACCTCGTCACCGTCCGGGTCGACCTGAAACAGCCCCGCGGGCGCGGTGATTCGCCACTCGTCGCCGAGCTTGGTCTCCGCGACGAGGGCGCCGCTGAGCCAGCCGCCCGGCACCGTGCGCACGTGGAATTCCAGCTTGCCGTCCAGCGAGGGCGGCAGCGCGGGGGAGAGCCGCCGCCGCACCTGGGGCTGCTGCGGCACCCGCACCTCCACCGACTGGCCCGCGGCGAACGGCACGAACTCGCCGATCAGCCGGATGACCGCCAAGTCGTGGCGCAGACGGTGATGCCCCACAACGGTGGCCGTCCACTCCGGCGGCGCGCTGAGGCTGGGATCGATCGCCAAGGTCGTCTCGCTTACACAGGATCGGAGGTGATGATGTGCTCGGGGGTGCCGACGGAAATCAGGGCGCGCCGGGTGTCGGCGATCATGCGCGCCGAGCCGGCGATCTGGATCTGCCGATCCGCCCAGGCGCCGAAGCTCGCGACCACCGCGCCGAGATTGCCGGTGAGCCGGCGGTGCATGCCGTAGGGCTCCTCGGCGGGCGGATCCGGGAACCACCACGGATTGGTCTTCTCCTCGCAGACCGGGACGATAGTGAGCCACGGGTTGCTCTGCGAGAGCTGCCACATGTTCTCCACGTCGTACAGGTCGCAGGGGTAGCGGCCGCCGATGAAGAAGTGCACGCGCGGATTCACCCCGCGCTGGCCCATCTCGATCAGCTGGGCGCGCAGCGGGGCGATGCCGGTTCCGGCGCCGATCAGCAACACGTCGCGGCCGCTGTCACGATCCACGTGCAGGCCGCCCAGCGGCGCCGCGATCTGCCAGCGGTCCCCGACCCGGGTCTCGTTGACGATGGCCGGGCTGACCCACCCGCCGCGGATCTTGCGGACGTGGAACTCGATCTCCCCGTACGGATTCGCCGGAATCGCGGGGGAGAGGTAGCGCCACATCTTCGGGCGCTGCGGCACCGTGATCGGCACGTACTGGCCCGCCTGGTAGGGGACCGGGGTGTCGGATTGCAGCCGGACGATCGCCAGATCCTCCAGCACGCGCCGGTGCCCGACCACGGTCGCCTCCCACACCGGTTGCGACTTGTCCGCGTTCGCGCCGATGGCCATGGAGGCCGAGATCAGAATGGTGACGTCGCGCCAGCCCTCGTGCAACTCCCGATTCCAGCCCGGCCCGTTGTAGGACCGGAACGCCTGCAGCAACGCGTGCCCGGCCATGTCGTAATGGGTGGCCGAGACGCCGTATTTGCGATGGTCGCGGGCGAGCTGCTCGAGGAACTTCTGGGCTCGCTCCCAGTCTTCGAGATGGTCGATCACGAACTGGATCGCGGTGACCACCCGCTTGGCCTGCATTTCCATCGCGGGTGGGAACAGCTCACGGAGCTGTGGGTTCTCGGCGAACAAAAAGCCGTAGAACGTGCTGGTCAACCGCTCGGGTCCGTTCGGTGCGTCGGTCACCGAACGGAAGTTGGCGCGGACCAGCGCTGCTGAACGCGCATCCACGACGTGGAGCTTCCTTTCCCTCGTCTTGCCCAGGGACATACCCGTCGGCCGACCGTTTCGAGTGACCTGCAAGCAGTCACTACGGCTGGTCGGTATCAGTATCCAGTAAAAACCGGAGGTCGTCAGAGTATGACCGAGTAGGACCGCGGCCAACCGTAATGTGTCGGCAAACCGGGCCGTACGCGGGTCCGCAAGGAAAGTGAACGCTCGAGTTACTGATCAGATGGTCAGCACCGTTTTACCTCGAGCGCCCGGCTTGTCCAACACCGTGGCGGCCTGGGCCAGCGCGACCGTTTCCTCGATCGGTATCACCACGTCACCCTCGGCCACCCGCCGCAGCAGGCGGGCCAGTTCCGGTGCGGCACCGTGCGATTCGAAGTTACCGCCCTCGATGCCGCGGTCCCGCAGCGCCTCGGTGTTCGCGGCGAAGATGGTGGAGTAGGCGCTGCCGCCGTCGCGGACGACCGCGGTCAGCTCGGATAGCTCCTCGGGCGCGCTGACCAGATCGAACAGCACGTCCACCCCGCCGGGATGCCGCGCGGCGACCTGCTCGGCCACCGAACCCCGGGTGTAGTCGATGGTCTCGGCGGCGCCGAGCCGCTGCATCTGGTCCGCCGCCGCGCCCCGGGCGGTGGCGATGACGTGCGCGCCGGCCAGATTGGCCAGCTGCACCAGGAAGACGCCGACGCCGCCGGTGGCCCCGACGATGAGCACGGTCTGATCGGGTTCGATCTTGGCGGCGTCCACCAGATCCTGCGCGGTGACGCCCGCGGTCGGCACGGCGGCGGTGGCCATGGTCGGGACGCCCTCGGGGATCCGGACCAGGGTGGCGTCTTCGGGGAGCACGCCGTATTCGGCGAACGAGCCGTGGCCCGCGCGCCCGGCCAGGAATTTTCCGACCACCCGGTCGCCGACCGCGAAGCGGGTGACCTCGGTGCCGGTCTCGACGATGGTGCCCGCGCCGTCCACGCCGAGGATCAGCGGGAAGTCGTGCGGCAGTTTGCCGTCGAGGATGCCCTCGGCGACCTTTCTGTCGAACGGGTTGACCCCGGCCGCCTCGAGCTGCACGCGGACCGCGCGCGGGCCTGGTTCGGGTATCGGCATATCGGCTGCTTCGGGATTTGCTCCGAACTCTCGTACCACGATCGCGCGCATCGTTCCGCTCCTCGATTCCGAGCTGAATATGACCTATCAACCAACATCGATATCCGTCCTATGAATCCCTACACCACCGGCGGGGCGATTCATCGCATTCGACCCTGGTGCGGCGTAGCGTGGACGATTGGTGCTGGTCAGTCGGCTCTTCGCTGGTTAGCCGGAAATTTGCAAACTTGAGCGGAACAGACTCAACCTTGCCGGCGTTGAACGGTGTAACCAATTCGACTCGTAGGAAGGTGACCGTGGACTCGTTCAATCCCACCACCAAGACCCAGGCGGCCCTGACCGCAGCCCTGCAGGCGGCCTCCGCCGCGGGCAACCCGGAGATTCGTCCGGCGCACTTGCTGGTGGCGTTGCTGGATCAAACCGACGGCATCGCCGCGCCCTTGCTCAAGGCAATCGGAGTGGATCCGGGCACGGTCCGGCGTGAGGCCCAGGACATTGTGGACCGGTTGCCGCGCGCGTCCGGCGCGACCACCCAACCGCAGCTCGGCCGGGAAAGCCTGGCCGCCATCACCGCGGCCCAGCACCTGGCCACCGAGATGGGCGACGAATACGTCTCCACCGAGCACGTCATGGTCGGCCTGGCCGCGGGCGACTCCGATGTCACCATGCTGCTGAAGAAGTACGGCGCCACCGCCGAGGCGCTGCGCGAGGCGTTCACCGCCGTGCGCGGCAGCGCGAAAGTCACCACCGCCGATCCCGAGGGCAGTTACCAGGCGCTGGAGAAGTACTCCACCGACCTGACCGACCTGGCCCGCGAGGGCAAACTCGATCCGGTCATCGGGCGCGACTCCGAGATCCGCCGGGTCATCCAGGTTTTGAGCCGCCGCACCAAGAACAACCCGGTGCTGATCGGCGAGCCCGGCGTCGGCAAGACCGCCATCGTCGAGGGCCTGGCGCAGCGCATCGTGGCCGGTGACGTCCCGGAGTCGTTGCGCGGCAAGAACGTCGTCTCGCTCGACCTGGGCGCGATGGTGGCCGGCGCGAAGTACCGCGGTGAATTCGAGGAGCGGCTCAAGGCCGTGCTCGAGGACATCAAGAACAGTGCCGGACAGGTCATCACGTTCATCGACGAGCTGCACACCATCGTCGGCGCGGGCGCCACCGGCGAATCCGCGATGGACGCCGGCAACATGATCAAGCCGATGCTCGCCCGCGGTGAGCTACGCCTGGTCGGCGCCACCACGCTGGAGGAGTACCGCCAGCACATCGAGAAGGACGCCGCCCTGGAGCGCCGCTTCCAGCAGGTGCTGGTGGGTGAGCCCTCGGTGGAGGACACCGTCGGCATCCTGCGCGGCATCAAGGAGCGCTACGAGGTGCACCACGGCGTGCGCATCACCGACTCGGCGCTGGTCGCGGCGGCCACCCTGTCCGATCGCTACATCACCGCCCGCTTCCTGCCGGACAAGGCGATCGACCTGGTCGACGAGGCCGCCTCCCGGCTGCGCATGGAAATGGATTCGCGCCCGGTCGAAATCGACGAGATCGAGCGCTCGGTGCGCCGGTTGGAGATCGAGGAGATGGCGCTGAGCAAGGAGACCGACGAGGCCTCCAAGATCCGCCTGGAGAAGCTGCGCGCCGAGCTGGCCGACGGCAAGGAGAAGCTGAACCAGCTGATGACCCGCTGGCAGAACGAGAAGGGCGCGCTGGATCAGGTGCGCACGCTCAAGGAGGAGCTGGAGACGCTGCGCGGCGAGTCCGAGCGGGCCGAGCGCGACGGCGATCTGGGCAAGGCCGCCGAGCTGCGCTACGGCAAGATCCCGGAGTTGGAGAAGAAGTTCGCCGCGGCCGAAAAGGCCTCCGCCACCGCCGCGGACGGCGAGATCATGCTCAAGGAAGAGGTCGGCCCCGACGACATCGCCGATGTGGTGTCGGCGTGGACGGGCGTGCCCACCGGCCGTCTGCTCGAGGGCGAGACGCAGAAGCTGCTGCGCATGGAGGACGAGCTGGGCCGCCGCGTGGTCGGCCAGGCCGAGGCCGTGCAGGCGGTCTCGGACGCGGTGCGCCGCGCCCGGGCCGGCGTCGCCGACCCGAACCGGCCCACCGGCTCGTTCCTGTTCGTCGGCCCCACCGGCGTCGGCAAGACCGAGCTGGCCAAGGCCCTGGCGGACTTCCTGTTCGATGACGAGCGCGCCATGATCCGGATCGACATGAGCGAGTACAGCGAGAAGCACGCGGTGGCTCGCCTGGTCGGCGCGCCGCCCGGCTATGTCGGCTACGACCAGGGCGGTCAGCTGACCGAGTCGGTGCGCCGCCGCCCCTACTCGGTGATCCTGTTCGACGAGATCGAGAAGGCGCATCCGGATGTCTTCGACATCCTGTTGCAGGTGCTCGACGAGGGCCGGCTCACCGACGGACAGGGCCGCACGGTCGATTTCCGGAACACCATCCTGATCCTCACCTCGAACCTCGGTGCGGGCGCGGATCCGGAGCTGGTCATGAACGCGGTGCGCGCCGCCTTCAAGCCGGAGTTCCTGAACCGCCTCGACGACGTGGTGATGTTCCACCACCTGGACGAGGATCAGCTGCGGTCGATCGTCGACATCCAGCTGCAACAGCTGCAGAAGCGGCTGGCCCAGCGCCGGTTGACGCTCGAGGTCAGCGAGGCGGCCCAGCTCTGGCTGGCGATGCGCGGTTACGACCCGGTCTACGGTGCGCGGCCGCTGCGCCGGCTGATCCAGCAGGCCATCGGCGACACCCTCGCCAAGGAGCTGCTGGGCGGTGAGGTGCAGGACGGTGACACGGTCAAGGTCGACCTGGACCAGAACCGCGACACCCTGATCGTGGGCAAGTAAGCAACTGGTCGGTCCGTCCTCACGGCCGGACCGACCACACGCGCCTACCCTGGAGACATGACGAACCCGAAGGATCCCTGGGGGCAACGTCCGGAGGATGCACCGACCGAACACCTCGGTCCGTCAGGCACACCGCCCGAGTACGGCCAGGGTCCGTCGGTCTATCCGTCGACCGAGCAGTACGACGCGTGGACGCCCCCGCCGCCGAATCCGACCCAGCAGCTGCCCCGGGCCGAAAATCAGTGGGGCGCGTACGAAAGCGGCTACGGCAATCAGTACCCGCCGCCGACCGCGCAGCAGCCGGTCCCGCCCGGTGCGATGCCGCCGGGCGGCGTACCGCCGGGGGGAATGCCCCCGCCGGGCCCGCCGCAGAAGCCGAAGCGCAACACCGGGCTCTGGATCGCGCTGTCATTGGGTGTTGTCGCGCTGATCGCCCTGGTCGGTGTGATCGCGGGCGCGCTGCTCGGCGGCCGGGATTCCGGCTCGGACAGCGCCGCGCGCTCGACCACGTCGTCGGTGCGCACCGCGCCGGTGCTGCCGCCGCAATCGGGTCAGAGCAGCCCGCCCGAGTTCCCCGGCGTGCCCGGTTTCGAGAACCTCGGGGCGACCATGGGCACCATCAACGCCAACAACGCGGGCACGCTCACCCTCGATTCCGCCTCCGGCGGTAGCGTCACCGTGCTCACCAATGACATGACACAGGTCATTTCACTGTCCGGCGCGAAGGTGTCGGACCTGCCCGTCGGTGACATAGTGATGGTGCAGGGTGACAAGAATCCGGACGGGTCCATCTTGGCCAAGTTCATCATCAGTACCGCGCTGCCAGGCGGGCCTCGATAAGGGTCAGTTCGGCTCGGCGCGCCCACAATGACGAACTCTGCCGGGCTGCGCCCATTAAGGTAGACGGCGATGACGGCATTGTGGTTCGGGTTGGCGGCGATCGCACTGATAGGTGCGGTCGTGCTGCTGTATTTCGATCGGGTCCAGCGGCAGCGGACCGGTCACGCACGTCAGGTCTGGGCGAAAGCCCAGGGCTACACGTATGTATCGGTGGAACCGGCGCTGCCCTCCACCTGGCGGCGCGGGGCGCTGGCCAAGCTCGGCTACCTCTCCGCCGTGGACGTGGTGTCCGGAATTCGCAAGGGCGAGAAGTTCGTTCTGTTCGATCTGGAGGACGCGGCCACCCTGGTCGCGGTGCGCCGCCAGATCGGTTCCGACATCGATGTCGACATGCGCCTGAAGACGGCCTCGCCGCCGAAGGACGCCGATCTGGAGCTGCTCGGCGCCATCGGTGACCGCGTGGTGTTCGCGACCAACCCCGAAATCGCCCGGCACGCAGTCGATCAGCGCATGGTCGCGTTCATCGAGAGTCTGCCGGATACGGTGCAAATGCTGTGGTCCGAAGGCAATTGGACGCTCGGCATGCTGTCGGTCGGCACCTCCGCCAAGGACTGGGAGACCGCGATCGATGCCGTGCTGCGGCTCTCGGGTCTGCTGCACGTGCTGCCCCCGGTCGCCGATCCGCGCGCCGGCGCGACCGGCCATGAGCAGCCGCGCCCGCGGCCCCGCCCGAACGAGGACGAGGATCCGGAGTTCGAGGGTCCCGCGCGGTCACGCCCGGCGGACGCGCGTGCGCGCGAGGACGATTGGGACTACGACGAGCGGGATCGCCGGGGCGACGAGGAATTCGGCGACCTCGACGACGACGAACCCGAAACACGTTCCCCGGAACCGCCGCGCCGGCCGTCGCTGGCCGTGGTCCCGGACGCGCGCTCCCGGCCGCGCCCGGAGCGCGCCGAGGAAGACGATGAACCGCACGGGCGCGACGAGGCGCCCCAGCCCGGCGGACCGTTCCACCCCGGTTTCCGTCCCTACCAGGGCCCGGTCCCGAAATAATTCGCTGATTGGAATGTGGTCGCCATGACCGAAAGTGCTGCTTCCGCGCGCCTGCCCGGCGCCACCCGTCCGGTCGCGCTGGTCACCGGGCCGACCTCCGGCATCGGCCACGGCTACGCCATCCGGCTCGCGGCACTCGGCTACGACCTGGTCCTGGTGGCCCGCGACACCGAAAAGCTGACCGCGCTATCGGGCGAACTGGAACGTGAATTCGGTACCCGCTCGGAGGTGCTCACCGCCGACCTGGCCGTGGCCGAAGACCGCGAGCGGGTCGCGGCCCGCGTCGCCGAAGGCATCGAATTCCTGGTCAACAACGCCGGATTCGCGCACAGCGGCGAATTCTGGACGCTGCCCTACCCGCAGCTGCAAGCTCAGCTCGACGTGAACGTCACCGCGGTGCTGCAGCTGACCCACGCCGCCCTGCCGGCGATGATCGCCGCGGCCAAGGGATCCATCGTGAATGTGGCCAGCGTGGCGGGCCTGGTACCCGGACGGGGCTCGACCTATTCGGCGTCCAAGGCCTACGTCGTATCCTTCACCGAGGGCTTGGCGGGCGGTCTCGCCGGCACCGGCGTCCGGATCCAGGCGCTGTGCCCCGGATTCGTGCGTACCGAGTTCCATGCGCGCGCCGGTATCGAGATGTCCTCGACGCCGCGCGCGATGTGGCTGACGGTCGATCAGGTGGTCGGCGGTTCGCTGAGTGATCTGGAGAAGAACCGGGTGGTGTGCGTGCCCGGAGTGCAGTACAAGGTGCTCACCACGGCGGCTGGCATGATTCCGCGAGCCCTGCAGGTGCGCATGAGTCGCGGCCTGTTCAATTCACGCGGAAGGACATAACAAGACATGAGCGAGGCGTCACCCCTCGACGATGAGCTCGGGCAGCACCATTCGCTGCTCGATCGCGACAAACTGGCGGCGCTGGTGCGCGAGCTGGCGGTAGTGCACGGCAAGGTCACGTTGTCCTCGGGCAACGAGGCCGATTACTACGTCGACCTGCGCCGCGCCACGCTGCACCACGCGGCCGGCCCCCTGATCGGAAGATTGCTGCGCGAGCTGGTCGCGGACTGGGACTTCGACTCCGTCGGCGGCCTGACCATGGGCGCCGACCCGGTGGCGCTGGCGGTCATGCACGCGCCGGGCCGCCCGATCGACGCCTTCGTGGTGCGCAAGGCCGCCAAGACCCACGGCATGCAGCGCCAGATCGAGGGCCCCGACATCGTCGGCAAGCGCGTGCTCGTGGTCGAGGACACCACCACCACCGGCAACTCCCCACTGACCGCGGTGCGTGCGCTGCGGGACGCGGGCGCTACCGTCGTCGGTGTGGCCACCGTCGTGGACCGGGAGACCGGAGCCGATCAGGTGATCGCGGCCGAGGGTCTGGAATATCGATCCATCCTCGGTCTCAAAGACCTTGCCCTGGGTTAGCCTGGGCCTCGTTTTGTAGGGTTGTCCGGTGAAGGGTCGTGTGAGTCACCCATGGTGAGCATTGCTGTCAACAAAAATCGCGAGAATGTTGCGATGCTCGGAATCGGGGCCTACCGTCCGCAGCGCATCGTCAGCAACGACGAGGTGTGTGCGGTCCTGGATTCCACTCCCGAGTGGATCTTCGAGCGCACCGGTATCCGCAATCGCCGCTGGATCAGCGGCGACGAGACGCTGCGTTCGATGGCCGCCGCGGCCGGTGAGCGCGCGCTGAGCAACACCGGTCTGGACCGGTGGAAGATCAGCGCGGTGATCCTGTGTACCTCGAGCTGGCTCAAGCTCACTCCGCACGGCGCCCCCACCATCGCCCACGACCTGGGCATCAACGGTGTTCCCGCGTTCGACCTGACCTCCGGTTGTGGCGGTTTCGGGTACGGCCTCGGCGTTGCGGCCGACCTGATCCGCGCGGGTTCCGCCGAATACGTGCTGGTGATCGGCGCGGAAACGATGACCGTCGGGCTCGATCCGACCGACCGCGGCACCGCGATGATCTTCGGTGACGGCGCGGGCGCGGTCGTGGTCGGCCCGGCCGAGGAGAACGGCATTTCCCCGACGGTCTGGGGCAGCGACGGCGAGCACGCCGAAGCCATCGCCCAGGACGTCGACTTCCTGGCGTACATGAACAAGGCCCAGGCCATGCAGGGCATCGACCCCGAGGTCGAGGCGATCGGCCGGATGTCGCTGCGCATGCAGGGGCCGAGCGTCTTCCGCTGGGCCGCGGTCACCCTGCCGCGCGCGCTGGCCTCGGCGCTGGAGATGTCCGGCGTCGCCAAGGAGGACATCGAGGTCTTCATCCCGCACCAGGCCAATGCCCGGATCAACGAGCTGATGCGCAAGAACCTGGGCCTGGCCGAGGACATCCCGATGGCCAACGACATCGAGAACACCGGCAACACCTCCGCCGCCTCCATTCCGCTGGCGATGGAGGAGATGCTGGTCAGCGGGAAGGCCAAGGGCGGGCAGACGGCGCTGCTGCTCGGCTTCGGCGCGGGCCTGAGCTACGCGGGCCAGGTCGTCACCCTGCCGCCCGCCCCGGCGGACCCGAGTTTCTGAGGTTTCGATGCGTGCTTTTCGGGCCGGCTATCTCGCGGCCGCCGCGGTCACCGTCGTCGGGGCGGTCACCGGCCGCGACACCCTGCAGTGGGTCGCCAAGCCATTGCTGATGCCGCTGCTGGCGGCGGACGTCGCGACCAGCCCGGCGGAGCTCGATCCCGCCGATCGCAAGGTGCTGCTCGCCGCGCTCGGCGCGGCCACGGTCGGTGACATCCTGCTGATCGACCCGGACAACGATCGCCGGCTGATCGCGGGCGCGTCCTCGTTCGCGCTGATGCAGACCGGGTACGCGGCGCTGTGGCTGCGCAAGGGCGCCCGGCCGCTGCCCGCGATCGCGGTGCCGCGGGTGGCGGCCTGGCTCGGCGCGAGCACGCTGCTGCGGGCCCGAGCCCGCACGGTCGCAACACCTTTGAGCGTCTACGGGCTGACGCTGGGCACCGCGGCCGTGCTGGCCTCGGATCCGGGCCTGGCTCCCGGCGCGAAGAACGTGGCGGGCCTGAACCTGCCCGATGCCGATCCGCGCAGCCGCCTGGGCCTGGGCGCGCTGCTGTTCACGGTCTCCGACGGGCTGATCGTGCTGCGCCGGCTCTTCGCGCGCAGCACCCGGTCCCGGCACCTGACCGAGGGCGTCATCCTGAGCACCTACGCCGCCGCGCAATACCTGCTCGCCGATCCGCGGGCGCACGCGAAAAAGCCGCCGCGGTAGGCGGATTCACAGCACCAGGATGATGCGGTCCCGGTTGGCCGGGTCCACCCGGATCGACACCGTCGCCCCGACCTCGAGTTTCGCGCTGTCGGCGGGTTGCACGTCGAAGGTGATCGAGCCGCTGTAGGTTTCGGCGCCCGGGATGGTGAGTTCCAGGTCCAGCTGGGTCAATTCGGTGTGCCGGTCGGTCCGGTGCAGCGCGTGCCGGCCGCGGATGGTGGCCCACCCTTCCAGGCCGTGCTGCCAGAGCCGGCGGTCGGCGCGGGACGGGCGGGTGGCCAGCAGCATGGCCAGGCCGACGGCCGAACCGAACAGGCCGACCATGCCGACGATCTGATAGGGCACGGTGCCGGGCGGCATGTGATGGACCAGCCAGCCCAGCCAGAGGCCGAGCAGGATCAGGTACCCGGCGACGACGCCGAGCACCGTACGGAGAATGCGCGCATGATCCATGCCAAGCCTTCACCCCGGAAACCCTGCACCTCCAGGATAGGTCGACGGGGCGGCCCGTGAACCGGCCTTGACCGAATTCAGCCCTTGAGCCGCAGCACCGCCAGCACCCGCCGGTGGTGCGTATCCGACACGGGCAGATCGAGTTTCACGAAGATATTGCCGATGTGCTTCTCCACCGCGCGCTCGGTGACGGTGAGCGCCTCGGCGATCGCGTTGTTGGACAGGCCCTGTGCCATGAGTTCGAGGACTTCGCGTTCGCGCGGGGTGAGCCGGGTCAGCGAATCCTGTTGCCGGGAAGCACCCATCAGCTGACTCACCACTTCCGGATCCAGCGCGGTACCGCCGGTGGCGACCCGCTGCAACGCGTCGACGAACTCGCGCACGTCGGCCACCCGGTCCTTGAGCAGGTAGCCGACCCCGCTCGCGCCGCCCGCGAGCAGCTCGGTGGCATAGCGGGTTTCGATCCATTGCGAGAACACCAGCACGCCGGTCATCGGATACTTGCGGCGCAGTTCGATGGCGGCGAGCAGACCCTCGTCGGTGAAGGACGGCGGCATCCGCACATCGACCACGGCGACGTCCGGATTGTGCTGCTCGACAACGGCACTGAGCGTGCTCGCGTCCCCGACCATCGCGACCACCTGGTGCCCGTGCTCGGTGAGCAGTCCGGCCAGGCCGTCGCGCAGGATGGCGCTGTCCTCGGCGATGACGATGCGCAGCGGCGCGCCCATCACAGGCCGACCTTGGGCAGCAGCATGGTCACCACGGTCGGGCCGCCGATCGGGCTGTCGACGGTGAGGGTGCCCTCGACCGTCCGTGCCCGCGCCGCCAGTCCGGCGAGTCCGCTGCCCCCGGCGGTGCCGGGCGGCAGCACGCCGCCGATACCGTTGTCGCGCACCGTGACCGCGAGGGTGCGGCGGTCGTGCGGGACCACCGTCACCCAGGCCCGGTTGGCGCCCGCGTGCTTGACGACATTGGTGAGCAGTTCGGCGACCGAGAAGTAGGCGATGGCCTCGATGGCCGGGCTGGGGCGCTGCGGCAGCGTCACGCGCAGGTCGACCGGCACCGCGCAGCGCGAGGTCAGCGTTTCCAGTGCCGCTTCCAAGCCCAATTCCAGTGCGGGCGGGTGGATTCCGCGTACCAGCTCGCGCAGCTCGACCAGCGCCTCCTTGGAGCTGGCGTGCGCGTCGGCGATCAGGTCACCCGGGTTGCCGCCGTTGGCCAGGCGCTCCTCGGCGCGGCCAAGGGCCATGGCGATGGTGACCAGCCGGGCCTGGGTGCCGTCGTGCAGGTCACGCTCGACCCGGCCGAGGGTGGCGGTCGCGTCGTCGACCGCGGCCCGGCGGCTCTCCCGCAACCCCGCCAGCTGCTTGTCCCGCATGGTGGCCGAGAGCAGGGTGACCGTCAGCGCCCGGTGCACCAGGCAGAGCCCGCGCAGCAGCCACGGCAGCGCGAAGCACAGCAGCACGCCGATCGCGCCGACACCGAGCACCCGCGGCCAGGTATCGATGTAGTACGAGCCGAACTGCATCATCGAGTGGCGCTCGACGCCGTTCTCGTCGGCGTTCACGGGCTGGAACACGCCCCAGATGATCGGGGAGATCGCGACGAACACGGTCATCGCCACGACCACCAGCGCGAGGTAACCGACCGCGATGCCGAGCGGCACCTGGACCACCAGGAACGCCATCGCCCGCCAGCTCGGCCGATCGGTGAACGCGCTCTTCAGGAAGCCGAAGGCCCCGGGTTGCCGGACGAACGGCGGCGGCGATTCCACGGGGGTGTCGAGCAGGGTCCGGCACAGCTGCCGGTAGACCCAGGCCCAGGGGCGCCCGCCCAGCAGGACCAACGCCAGCAGCGGAATGCCGATGATGGTCAGCGAAACGAACAGGCCGCCGCCGACGCCGAAGAACAGATAGGTGACGGCCACCAGGCCGAGCACGAAAACCGCCAGCAGATAGGCGAATTCCTTCCAGGTCCGGGCCTGGAACGGTGCGCTGAGCAGGGTGTGCCACAGCGGCTGCGCGGGCTGCGGCGCCGGCGCGAGGAGTGCTTCGGCCTGTGTCTCGATCATGCTTTCCATGCTGGTCGGTGCGGGCCCGGGTATCGAGGGAGCTGTCCGCCGAAACCATGGTGGTGCCAGCTACACCTCGTACGATCGAAGAGGTGAACCCGTATCCGGGGCCGTATTACGGTTACCCACCTTATGCCCCGCCGCCTCCGCAGCATCCACAGGCGACCACCGCCATGGCATTGGGCATCACCGCCCTGGTCGGGACCTTCATGTGCCCGCTCATCGTGGTGCTCGGCCCGTTCGCCTGGGTGATGGGCAAGCGCGCCATGGACGAGATCGACGAGGCCGCGGGTGCGCTGGGCGGGCGGGGGAGCGCGCAAGCGGGCTATATCTGCGGCATCATCGCGACCGTGCTGCTGAGCCTCGGGGTGGCGGCGTTCCTCTCGATCGTCATCGGTGTGGCGATCACCGCCTGATTGCCGCACAACCACCGAAGCGGAACGCTGACGGCTAACATCTCCTCATGAGTTTTCCGCCGTCGATGGACAAGTCCGGCCAGCCGGACCAGCCCTATGGGCAACAGCCGTACGGCCAGCAGCCGTACGGCCAATCCGATCCGCACGCGCAGCAGCCCCCGCCGCAGCAGCCGTACGGGCAGTCCGACCCCTACGCCCAGCAGCCGCAGCAGCCCTACGGCCAGCAGCCTTATGGTCAGCAGCCCTACGGCCAGCAGCCGTACGGGCAGCAGCCCTACGGCGCCGCGCCCTACGGCAGCCCCTACGGTCAGCAGGAGCATCCCCAGTCCACGCTGGTGCTGATCCTGGGCATCCTCGGCGTCACACTGTGTGGCCTGTGCGCGCCGTTCGCCTGGTTCATGGGCAAGAAGGCGCTCGACGAGATCGATGCCTCCGGCGGCGCCATCGGCGGCCGCGGGAAGACCCAGGCCGGCTTCATCCTGGGCATCATCGGCACCGCGCTGATCGCGCTCGGCATCGTGTTCGCGATCCTGGCCATCGCGCTCGGCGTCTTCAGCGCCAGCACCACCAGCACCTACTGACAATTCGGCTGGAATTAGCATCGTCGGAGTGACTCACCCGCAGCCCGACACCGCCGAGCCCGTACCCGGACCTACCGAATGGGGCGAGCATCCGCACGGTGTCGGGCCGTGGTCCGACGAATTCGGCACCCCGCCGCCCGATGATCCGCGCCTGGACCCGGAGTTGCTCGCGGCCGGCGACCGCCGCAACGTGGTGGACGCCTACCGGTACTGGACGCGCGAGGCCATCGTCGCCGACATCGATCGGCGCCGGCACCCGTTCCACGTCGCCATCGAGAACTTCGAGCACGACGCCAATATCGGCACGGTCGTGCGCACCGCCAATGCCTTCGCCGCCGCCGCGGTGCACATCGTCGGCCGCCGCCGCTGGAATCGCCGCGGCGCCATGGTGACCGACCGCTATCAGCATCTCGAGCATCACGCCGATCTCGACGAACTGCTCGCCTACGCCACCCGCAACGGGCTGACCGTGGTCGCCGTGGACAACGTGCCGGGCGCGGTACCGCTGGAAACCGCCGAGCTGCCGCGCGATTGCCTGCTGCTGTTCGGGCAGGAGGGGCCGGGCGTCACCGAGTCCGCCAAGGTCGCGGCCGCGATGACCGTCTCGATCGCCCAGTTCGGCTCGACTCGCAGCATCAACGCCGGTGTCGCCGCGGGTATCGCGATGCACGCCTGGGTGCGCCGGCACGCCGATCTGTCCGAGTCCTGGTGAGCAGGCCAACTGCGCCGTGTAACAAATAGGCCACGTAATACCCCGCCGAGCTGGCACCATTGGGATATGACATCGCGAAGCCCAAACACTGGGCAGGACGCTGCATCGACGCCCGAACTGTGGTCGGAGCGGGCCGATATGGCGGAATCCGCGATCATCTCCCGGCATCTGCGGGCACTGTGGGCGTTTCCGGGCACCGAACTCGGCGTGGTCGGCTGGCCCGCGACCAAACGGGAACGCGCCTTCGGTAACTGGCACTACTGGTGGCAGGCGCATCTGATCGAGTGCGCGGTGGACGCCGCCAACCGGATGCCGACCGCCGCCCGCCGCAAACGCGTCAGCGAACTGGTGCGCTCGCACCGGGTTCGCAACCTCACCGGCTGGACCAACAAGTACTACGACGACATGGCCTGGCTGGCCATCGCCCTGGAACGCGCCGAGCGCACCCTGGGCGTCACCGAGGTGCGCGGCGCGCTGATCGCACTGGAGAACAAGCTCTACGACGCCTGGAATCCGGCCGCCGGCGGCGGTATCCCGTGGCGGCTCGGTTCGGACTTCTACAACGCGCCCGCCAACGGCCCGGCCGGGATCGCGCTGTCCAGACTCGGCCGGTACGGCCGGGCGCAGGAGATCGCGGACTGGCTGGAGGCGAACCTGCGCGACGCCGACACGGGGCTGATCCTGGACGGCATCCACTTGCCGGGCGGCGTGATCGAGCGGCCCATCTTCAGCTACTGCCAGGGCGTGGTGCTGGGCTTGGAGACCGAACTCGCGGTGCACACCGGCGCACCGCGGCATGCGCAGCGCGCGCACCGGCTGCTGCACGCCGTCGACGCGCAGCTGACCACGGGTGGTGTCATCCACGGTGGCGGCGGCGGGGACGGCGGCCTGTTCAACGGCATTCTGGCCCGATATCTGGCGGTGGTGGCGCTGATGCTGCCGGGCGAGGAGCGCGAGCAGGTCGAGGATCGGCAGCTGGCGGCCACCCTGGTCCGGAAATCGGCGGCCGCGGCCTGGTCGAATCGGCTCGAGGTCGAGGGTGAGCCGCTGTTCGGCGCCGATTGGTGCAAGCCGGCGCGGGTGCCCGGGGGCAGCGCGGGGGCGGGCTTTTTCACCGCAGGCGGCTCGGTGACCGCGTCGGCGATTCCCGAACGCGACCTGTCGGTGCAGCTGTCGGGCTGGCTGCTGATGGAAGCGGCCTACCAGGTCAGCGCCGCGGGAATGTAGGGCTCAGCGTTCGGCCGGGGCCGGATCGACGTCGAAATCCTCGGCGGGCTTGGCCATTTCCTGCCGATAGTGCCGGATACCGAGCACGGTGCCCACGATCAGCCCGACGACCAGCGTGCCGATCACCATCGGCATCAGCCATGGCACCTGCTGCAGGAAACCGCCCGCGTAGTAGCCGATCAGCAGCAGCACCGGCGCCCAGATGATCGCGCCGATGGTGCTGGCCACGGTGTATTTGCGGTGATCCATCCCGGCCGCGCCCGCGACCATCGGGCACAGCGTGCGCACCCAGGGAATCCAGCGCGCCACCAGCACCGCGAGAAAACCGTGGCGCTGCAACAACTCCGAGACCCGGGCCAGGTTCCGGGTGTTGATATAGCGCCCGTTCTTGCGGGCCACCAGGTGGTGACCGGTGCGTTGCCCGATCACATAGCCGACCTGGTTGCCCGCGATCGCGGCGATCATCGCGCCCACCGAGAGCGCCCACACCTGCGCCTCGCCCGAGGCGTGCGCGGCCATCACGATGCCCGCGGTGATCAACATCGAATCGCCGGGCAAGAACAGGCCGACGATCAGCGCGCACTCCAGGAAGACGAAGGTCAGCACCACCGTCCAGACGAGCGTGGGGCCCGCGGACAGCAGCGGGTCGAACGAGCCCACCGCCATGGGCTGGGCCGCTAGAAGAGAAGGCTCCGTAGCCACCGGCTCAGCGGGTCGACTCGTTCGGCGAGGTCGAGGTCAGCTCGGCCTCGAGCACGTCCTTGACCGGGGTATTACCGCGACTACGCAGCTTCTTCGCGACCGTGATGATGGCCGGCAGGATCGACACGAACACGATCAGCAGGAAGATCGACTCGATGTGGTCGCGCACGAAGGCGACATTGCCGAGGAAGTAGCCGATGACCGTGACGCCGCCACCCCACAGGATCGCGCCGACGATGTCGAAGGCGACGAACTTGCGGTAGGTCATCTGCGAGACGCCCGCGAGGACCGGCATGAAGGTACGCACGATCGGCACGAACCGGGCCAGGATGATCGTCTTCGGGCCGTGCTTCTCGAAGAATTCGTGCGTTTCGGTCACGTAGTGCTTCTTGAAGAAGCGGGTGTCTTCCTTCTGGAAGATCTTCGGGCCGATGGCCCGGCCGATCCAGTAGCCGCACTGGTCGCCGAGGAAGGCGACCGCGATGACCGCGGGCAGCAGCACCCAGATCGATACCGGCGGATCGGATTGGGCCGCGAGCATGCCGCCGGTGAACAGCAGCGAATCGCCGGGCAGAATCGGGAACAGCAGGCCGGTCTCGATGAAGACGATGATCAGGATCGCGGGCAGCACCGCATTCGCCAGCCAGGTCTTGGTCAGCAGATCCAGCGGCTTGAGCAGATTGCTCCACACCGATTCATCGGCAACCGCCAGTAGATCGGTCGCTGCCAGCAGATTCACGCGGCCTCCTGTTCGGGGACGGCCGGCGCGCGTCGCGGAGCACCGTTCGAGTGCGGGCCGGCCCGATTACCCGGCCCACAGTACCGGGTGTGACCGGAAATGCCCGTGTCGCGCCGGAAACTACCGATCGGTCAACAACCCGGGTACGGACCGAAACGCCTCTGGCTTAGGGTGTGCCTGACAGAATTGTCTTTTGCCGCACGCCGAGACATGGAACTACACGGAGGTTGTCACTGTGCCCATCGCGACTCCGGAGGTCTACGCCGAGATGCTGGGTCGGGCCAAGGCGAACTCCTTCGCCTTCCCCGCCATCAACGTCACCTCGTCGGAAACGATCAACGCGGCCATCAAGGGCTTCGCGGACGCCGGTAGCGACGGCATCATCCAGTTCTCCACCGGCGGCGCGGAATTCGGTTCCGGCCTGGGTGTGAAGGATATGGTCACCGGTTCCGTGGCGCTGGCCGAGTTCGCGCACGTCATCGCCGCGAAGTACGACGTGACGATCGCGCTGCACACCGATCACTGCCCCAAGGACAAGCTGGACAGCTTCGTGCGTCCGCTTATCGCCATCTCCCAGGAGCGGGTGAACGCGGGCCGCAACCCGCTGTTCCAGTCGCACATGTGGGACGGTTCCGCGATCCCGATCGACGAGAACCTGGAGATCGCGAAGGAGCTGTTGAAGGCCACGCACGCGGCCAACATCATCCTCGAGGTCGAGATCGGCGTCGTCGGCGGCGAAGAGGACGGCGTCGAGGCCGAGATCAACGACAAGCTCTACACCTCGCCCGAGGATTTCCAGAAGACGATCGACGCGCTCGGCCACGGCGAGAACGGCAAGTACCTGCTGGCCGCCACCTTCGGCAACGTGCACGGCGTCTACAAGCCGGGCAATGTGAAGCTGCGGCCGGAGGTGCTGGCCGAGGGTCAGCGCGTGGCCGCCGCCAAGCTGGGCCTGGGCACGGACGCACAGCCGTTCGATTTCGTCTTCCACGGTGGTTCGGGCTCGCTGAAGTCCGAGATCGAGGATTCGCTGCGGTACGGCGTGGTGAAGATGAATGTCGACACCGACACCCAGTACGCCTTCACCCGCCCGGTCGCCGGTCACATGTTCGCCAACTACGAGGGCGTGCTCAAGATCGACGGCGAGGTCGGCAACAAGAAGGTCTACGATCCGCGCAGCTACCTCAAGAAGGCGGAGGCGGCCATGGCGGCGCGCGTTCTCGAGGCGTGCAATGATCTGAAGTCTGCGGGACGGTCGATCAGCGCCTGACCCTTCTGCCTCTCGGGGGCAAGGGTTTTGCCGCCGATGCGGGAGCATTAGGGAAGTTCATGAGTTTGGATGTGCGCGTGCTCGGGCCCGTCCGGTTGTTCGTCGGTGGTACACCGGTGGCGGTCGGCGGGCCCAAGCCGCGTGCGTTGCTGGCGGCGCTGATCGTCAATCGACGGCGCGCGGTGTCCTCGGCGGTGCTGGCCGACATGGTCTGGAACGAGGACCCGCCCGACTCCTACGCCGCCAGCCTGCAGGTATTCGTCTCGAATATCCGTAAGGCGCTGCGTAATTCGGGCGTGGACCCGGCCGCGGTGCTGCGCACGGAATCCTCGGGGTATCGGCTCGAGATTCCCGAGGAAGCCTGCGATATCGGCCGTTTCGAGGCGGCCCGGGAAGCCGCGGGCAAAGCCGCCGGCGCCGGCGACAACGAAGGCGCCTCGCGGCTCTACGCCACCGCGCTGCAGGAGTGGAGCGGTCGCGCGCTCGCCGATCTGGCGGGCCTGGGTTTCGCCGACGGTTTCGCCACCGCCATGGACGAGGAGCGCCTGGTCGCCGCCGCGGCCCGGATCGACGCCGAAATCGCCTGTGGGCGGCATTCTTCGGTGATCGGTGAGCTGCGCTCGATGACGGCCGAGCATCCGCTGCGGGAACCGCTGTGGGGTCAGCTGATCACCGCGCTGTACCTGTCCGGCCGCCAAGCCGACGCGCTCGCGGCCGCCCGGCGGGTGAAAGACGTCCTCGCCGAGGAACTCGGCATCGATCCCGGCCCGGCGCTGGTCGAGCTGGAACAGCGGGTGCTGCGCCAGGAGTCGTTGAGCACCAATGAGTTCCGCCGGGTCGAGGACCTGCACAAGTACATGACCGAGACGGTCACCGAGATGCCGCGCACGGTCCGCAACGGGCAGTTGCGGATGCCCGACGGCCGGGCGCAGGTCATCCCGCCGGCCGGTCTGCGGATCGGCCGGATGACCGACAACGACCTGATCCTCGACGATCCCAAGGCCAGCCGGTACCACGCGCACATCATGCCGAGCCGGGCCGGTCTGCTGATCAAGGATCTGGGCTCGGCCAACGGGGTCTACGTCAACGAGGAGGCGATCGACAACGGCGCGCTGCTCGCCGACGGCGATGTCATCCGGATCGGCTCGACCGCGCTGGTGTTCCAGGCGATCAACTGATCGCCCGCGCCTAGTCGTCGCTGAGTTCGCAGGCCACGCCGTCGCCGTCGCGATCCAGGTAGGACCAGTAGCCGGGTTCGCCGCGCTGCGGATGCCAGTTGCCGTCGCGCCGGGCCTCGGCGCAGTTGCGGTAGAACTGTTTCTTCGGTTTGTCGTTGCTGGTCGGTCTCGGATCCTGGTCGCGGAGCTCGCCGGCCTGTGCCGGGGCGGGCGCCGGCCCGAGGATGGCGGCCGCGGGCGCGAGCCCGAAGCCGGCCACCAGGCAGGCGGCGCCGAGGGCCGCGGCCAGGCGGGGCGATTGCACATTCTGGTTCACGGTCTCCATCGTGCGCCGACTTCGAATCCGGTGCTATCAGCGCTGATAGCGGCTTGATCGGAAAGTCGCGCCGGGAAAACGCGGGTTGCCGGGTATGGTCGACCGCTGTGTCCAAGGCCAGGCAACTGCTGGCCGCGGCGGGTGCCGCGGTGCTGTGCAGCGCTGTGCACCCGGGGGCCGCCGCGGCGCCGAAACCCGAACCGGCGCAGGTGCTCCCGGGCGTCGGCCCGTGCCCGAGCGACCCGGAGCCGGTGCACGAGGGGCTGGTCCCGAAGACCCTCGAGGTGCCGATCCCGTATCCGGTGGTCACCGTGCTGCCGCCGCGGGCCGAGCCGGCGCCGGTGCGCACCCGCATGCAGTTGCCGCTCGATCCCTGCGTGAATCCATGCCCGGACCTGACCGACGTTCCGGCGCCGCCGCCGAGTGCGGCGAACCAGCTCGGCGTCCCGGAAATCCGGTTGAGCCCCCAGCCTTTTCACTTCGGCGTACCCGGGCCCGGCCCGGATCCCGGACCGGTGCCGCCCCCGCCGCCGCGCGTCGAGCCGCCCACCGAGCGCGCCCCGCAGGCGCCGGGCCGGGCCGCGCCGCGCATCACCGAGGTCCGCGAGGTGGCCAAGCTGACCGGTGCGCACTCGATCAATCGCACCGACAAGCGCTGGCAGGTCGACGGCACCGACCTCGGCATCATGTGGGAGAGCGCGCCGGGGGAGATCATCACCGCCTTCGGTGACACGGTCGGGCGCGGTTTCCATCCGCCGGGCGGCATGGGTGGGGACTGGCGCAGCAATGTGCTGGCCTTCAGCACCGACCGCGACCTGTCCGACGGCGTCACCTACGACGCCATGGTCACCGACGATCGCTGCCACGCCGCGGAGGTGCTCTCCAGCCGCAAACTCGACAATGTCGAGATAACCACCATTCCCACTTCGGGTTTCGCGCTCGGCGACCGGCAGTACATGAGCTACATGTCGATTCGCACCTGGAACAGCGTGCCCGGCACCTTCTATACCAACTACGGCGGCATCGCCTACTCCGAGGACCACGGCCAGACCTGGACCAAGGACCCGCACGCCCGCTGGGACAACATCTTCGGGCTCGCGAATTTCCAAGTGTCGGCGATGGTTCCGCACGGTGAGCACGTCTATATGTTCGGTACGCCCAACACCCGGCTCGGCGCGGTGGGGTTGGCGCGGGTGGCCACGGATCAGCTGCTCAACACCAGCGCCTACCAGTATTGGAGTGAGGGCAGCTGGCGCCCGGTGGGTTCGGCACAGGCCACGCCGATCGTGGACGCGCCCGCCGCGGAGCTGTCGGTGCGCTACGACGCCGGGCGCAAGGTCTGGCAGCTCAGCTACCTGGACACGGCACAGGCGGCACTGGTTGTGCGCGAAGCGGATTCGCCGCAGGGGGTGTGGTCCGGCGGCACGCCGACGGTGTCGGTGGCCGACCACGCCGAGCTCTACGGCGGATTCATCCATCCCTGGTCGAGCGGGCGCGAGCTCTACTTCACGCTGTCCACCTGGAACGACTACAACGTCTACCTGATGCGGGCGACGCTGGGCGATTAGGCGAAGCGGACCTCGGCCAGCGCCCGGCCGAACAGTTTGCGGCCCTCGGCGGAACCGCTCAACATGATTGTCCCGGTGCGGGTTTCGGCATCCAGCGACTTGAGCTTGCCGCTGAACTCGACGGTGGTCGCGGCATCTGCGGCGACCGGGACGAAACCGGAGAACCGCACGCTGAACTTCTCGATGGCGGTCGGATCGCCCAGCCAGGAGGTCAGGTATTCGGCGGCCAGGCCCATGGTGAGCATGCCGTGCGCGACCACGGTCGGCAGGCCGACCAGCTCGGCGGCGCGGTCGCTGAAGTGGATCGGGTTCGGGTCGCCCGAGACGCCGGCGTAGTTGGCCAGGTCGCCGCGGGTCAGCCGGGCCGAGCCGGCGGGGAGCGCGGTGCCGGGGGTGAGGGCGTCGAAGTCGAGCACGGTGTGCACCGGGACGGTCTCGCGCGGCGGGACGGTCAGCGCGTTCGGGTCGGCGGGCAGCTCGATCAGCGCGGAGGTCTCGTCCAGGTCGGCGGGCCGGACGTACATGAAGATGCTGTCCACCGCCTGCACCAGGTTCGAGTCGACCTCGGCGCCGCGGCGCGCCACGATGGTGCTGGAGCCGATCTGCACGATCTCGCCGCGCTGGTTGCGCAGCACGAACTTGATGTGGATGAAGTCGTTGTCGCCGAACTGGCGGAGCGAATCGATGACGATCTCGGTCTGGATCCGGTCGCCCGCCAGAATCGGCTGATGTAGCTCGAAGACCTGGTCGGTCTGCAGCACCTGGGATAGGTCGTAGTCGGTGAGTACCGAATCCAGCAGGGCCTGGGTGCTCGTCATGCCGATCACCGAGGAGAAGGTCGGCGGTGCGATCAGGCCCTCGTAGCCGAGCCTGCGTGCCTCGGTTTCGCGCCGATGCGCGGGATGATCGTTCTGGATGGCCCGGGCGAATTCGCGCACCTTCTCGCGGCCGACCTCGTAGTGGTCGCGGACCTGGAAGCGCCGTCCGGCCAGCTCGGTCTGCTGTGCGACGGCGGCGGTTTCCGGCTGCGCCATCGTTTGTTCCCTCATCATGATCCGGGCCATGCTACTGGCGGACCGGACCGATGACCAGGTGAGTGTGATGCGGGCTACGGGTGACCTGGGCCTCCGCCGACCGGGTATTTATCCCGATTGACGGAGGCCGGCGGCGCCGCTGATCAGCTGCCGGCGGGCTTGTCGCAGACCTTCCAGCCGTCGCCGGTGCGCTCCAGATCGAAGGTGCGCGCCGACTTCTTCGACGGGTCCGCCGCGGTGTAGACGGTGGCCTGCGCCAGCGCCGTCCCATCGGTGATCTGGATGGCGTCCACGTCATCGATCACCGGGATGGTCTTCTGATCCACCGACAGTTTGTGCACACCCGAGAAGTCGGCCTCGGGGATACCCGCGTAGTAGTCGTGCAGCGCGCCGCAGGTGCTGTCGCGCAGCGCCGCGAGATCACCGTCGCGCAGCGCGCTGGTGTAATCGCCGATGGCCGAGCGGACCTGGGCCTGCGGCGAACTGTCCCCGCGATTGCTGAAGGCGATGCCGCCCGCGACCAGCGCGAGCAGCAGCACCGCCCCGGCTCCGACACCGATCAGCAGGCGCTTGGACTTGCCCGCGTCCGCCGCGGCGTCCGGTGCGGTGGGTTCCACCCGCTGCGGCGCGGCCATCGGCTGCGGCCGCTGCTGCTGGCCCGCGGGCTGGAACACCGACTGCACCGGCAGCGTCATCTGCACATCGGCCGGGGACTGCGCCTGCGGCACCCGGCGCGGTTGCTGCTGCTGCGGCGCGGGGCCCTGCTTACCGGGCTGCTTCGGGCCCGGCGCGGGACGCGGGGTCATCGGCGGCTTGCTCATCGGGGCCGCGCGCGGGGGAGCGACCCGGTCGCCGCCCTCCGGCTTCGGGGCCTCGGTCCGGAACTTCTGGGTGGCTTGCGGATCCGGCCGCTGCACCGGGAACACGGCGGTCTTCGCGTCGTCTTCCTGCGGTTTCGGCACGATCTTCATGGCGACGGTCGCGGCGTCGTCGGCGGCCACATTCGGCGCGGGCGGCGGCGGTGGCACGTCGGCCGGTTCGTCGTTGCGCATCGCGACGGTGTCCACGTCGGCGTCGGACTGCCCGGTCGGCTTCGGGCGTTGCTGCACCTTCATGACGACGGTCTGCGCGTCCGCGCCGGCGGGCGGATCGTCGGATTTCGCTGTGTCGCCGCCGGTTTCGGTCTTGACCGGTTGATCGGCGGGCGTATCCCGGCGGATGACGGCGGTCGCGCCCGGCTCGGCGTCGACCGGTGCGGGGGCGTCCGCCGCTGCGCCGGGCTGGTCGGCCGGTGCCTGATCGACGGCCGGAGCTGCGGTGGCGGGCTGATCGGTTTTGCCGGATGCCTGGTCCGGAGTGGACTTGTCGGAGGCCGGATCGACGGCGGGGGCTGCCGCGGCAGGCCTGTCGGCTTTCGCGGCGGCCGGAGTCGCCGCGTCGGTCTTCCCCGGTGCCTGGCTGTCGGCCGGGGCCGCCGCCTCGTCCTTGCTTGGTTCCTGGCTGACGGCGGAGGTGGCCGCGTTGCCCTTACCCGGTGCCTGGCTGACGGCGGGGGTCGCCGCCTCGCCCTTGCCGGACGGCTGACTGATCGCGGGCGCGCTGGGCTTTGCGCCCGGCCGGCTGATCGCCGGGGCACTGGGCTTTTCGGCCGCGGGCTCCTCGGTCTTCCACTCGCTCGTCTTCGGCGCGGGCGGCGCGCTCTCGGCGCCACCGGTGGCGATCTCGGTCGTCGGCGCCTGCGAGCTCACGGCGGCGGGCCGGTCGTCCTTCGGCTCGGCCGCGGCCATCGGCACCGTCGGCGCGGCGGTCGCGTGCTTGACGGTGGGTGCGTCGGCGGCCGGTTCCACGGCGGCGTCGGGGCGCGCGTCCTGCGGACCGGCGGATTCCGGGGCCGGCTTCTTCTCGTCGTTCGGGTCGGACACCTAATACCCCTCGCTCAGGCGGAACATGTGGAACTCGACGGCCAGCCTAGTGGGCATATCGGTCCTACATGCAGAATGAACCGCATGACCTCCTTCGGTGACTTGCTCGGACCGCAGCCGGTACTCCTGCCGGAAAACTTGGAAGCGGAGGAGGCCCTGCTCAACAAGGCCGATCCGGTGCAGGTGGCGGCCGATCACCCGGCGGCCTCGATCGCCTGGGCCTACCTCGCCGAGGCCGCGCTGACCAGCGGCGGCGCCGACGGCGCCGATGCCGCGGTGAGTCACGACATCGTCGCCGCCTACGCCTTCGCGCGCACCGGCTACCACCGCGGCCTGGACCTGTTGCGCCGCAACGGCTGGAAGGGTTTCGGCCCGGTGCCGTGGAGCCACGAGCCGAACCAGGGTTTCCTGCGCTGCGTCGGCGCGCTGGCCCGTGCGGCCCAGGTGATCGGCGAGACCGAGGAGTACGCCCGCTGCCTGGATCTGCTCGAGGACTGCGACCCGCGGGCCGCGGCGGAGCTCGGTCTTAATTGATCCGGCGTCGCGACGCGCTACCTCTCGGCGCGGCCCTCGGGCGCCGGGTGACCATGCTGGACCCGGGCGCGCGGATCGTCACCGCCCGGGACAGCAGCGCGGATCGGCTGCGGAAATCCTGGGCGCGGTTGCGGTTGTCCTGGTTGCCGATCGTGCAGTGCGCGCTCGGCGCCGCACTGGCCTGGTCGGTGGCGCACTACATCATCGGGCACCCGCAGCCGTTCTTCGCGCCGACGGCCGCGGTGGTGTCCATCGGCGTCTCCTTCGGCGCGCGGCTGCGCCGTTCGGTGGAGCTCGTGGTCGGCGTCGCGGTCGGCATCGGCATCGGTGACCTCTTCATTTCCCGTGCCGGAACCGGCATCTGGCAGATCGCGCTCGTTGTCGTGGTGGCGATGGCGCTGGCGGTCTTCGTCGACGGCGGCTCGATCATCACCATGCAGGCCGCGGGCTCGGCGGTGCTGGTCGCGACCCTGATGCCGCCCTCGACCGGCAGCGGTTTCCCCCGCATGATCGACGCCCTGGTCGGCGGCCTGGTCGGGGTGGTGATCGTGGCCGCGATCCCGTTGCATCCGGTGCGCCGGGCGCGCGAGCAGGCCGCGGAAGTGCTTGCGGTGATGGGTAAATCGCTGGCCGACTGCGCCGACGGCCTGCTGGAACAGGATCAGGACAAGATCCAGGCCGCGCTCGATTCCGCGCGCGCCACCCAGGCCCAGATCGACGGGTTGCGGGCCTCGCTGGAGGGCGGCCGCGAGATCAGCCGGATCTCCCCGCTGTACTGGAACTCGCGGGCCCGGCTGGAGAACATCCGCGCCACCGCCGATCCGCTCGACAACGCCATCCGCAATACCCGTGTCCTGCTGCGCCGTTCGCTGACCCTGGTCCGCGACGACGAGATCCTGGACGCGCGCCTGGTCGAGGAGGTGCGCAAGCTGGCCGAGGCGGTCGAGGTGGTGCGCCAGATGATGCTCGCCGACCCCGGCGACCCGCCGGATCAGGTCGAGGCGACCCGGGTGCTGCGCGTGGTGGCCAAGGGCGCGAAACCGGAAATGGTGCAGGGCGCGGGGCTGTCCGCGCACGTGGTGTTCGCGCAGGTGCGCTCCATCGTGGTCGATCTCATGCAGGCCTGCGGCATGCAGCGGATCTCGGCGATGGCGCTGCTACCGCCGACGGTGCCGCACCCGTATGTGAAGCCCGCGGATTAGGTCCAGAAGCGAGTCAGGCTGGAGCCCCACTGGCTCCAACTCTGGGGCACGCCGGACAGCTCGTAGATCCAGTACACCGCGTCGAAGAACACCCGGTTCAGCTGCGGGGTGAAGATGAGCGCGAACAGGATCAGCATGCCGAACGGCTTGAACTGATCGAGCATCTGGCGGGTCTTGTAGCTCAGCGACGGCTCCAGAATCCCGTAGCCGTCCAGGCCCGGAATCGGCAGGATGTTCAGCAGGAACGCGGTGATCTGCAGGAACGCCAGGAAGCTGAGCCCGAACCAGAACGCCGGGTGCGCCTCGATATCGGCGAACACGCGGATGACCAGCAGCAGCACGATGCCGCAGAGCAGGTTCACCGCCGGGCCCGCGAAGCTGATCAGCCGCTGGATCCGCGGGCTGAAGTTGTGGCTGTGCACGTACACCGCGCCGCCGGGCAGGCCGATGCCGCCCAGGGCGATGAACACCATCGGCAGCACGATCGACAGCAGCGGATGGGAGTACTTCAGCGGGTTCAGCGTCAGGTAGCCACGCATCTCCACGTCTTGGTCGCCGGCTCGCCACGCGGTGAAGGCGTGCGCGAACTCGTGCAGGCACAGCGTGACCACCCACCCGGCCACCACCAGCACGAAGACGCCGAGCTTGGCCATATTGGAGTCGAAATCCGAGATCCAGGCCAGGACGCCGCCCGCGACGGCCAGCGCCACCACGCCCAGGAACACCGGGCTCGGGCGCACCGCACCGGTCCGCTTGCGCGGGAACGAGTACGTCATCGGACCAGCAGCCACGGGTCGGCATGGCGGTAGAAACTCGAACGCGGCACGGTCCGCTCCGAGCGGATGCCGTCCCGCGTCACGACCGCGCCGGGGGTGCCGAGCTGTGCGGCCCGCCCCTGCAACCAGAGCCGTCTGCGGAAGCGGCCGCGCTTGACCGTCGCGCGGACACCGGGCAGGTGCAGGCTGGGTGAGATCTGCATGGCGGCGACGATGCCGGAGAACAGCTGGTTCTCGTCCACGTACGCCTCGCCCTCCAGTTTCGCGCCGTCCACGCCGGTGATGGTCGCGCGGCCGACCAGCACGGTGCCGGTGTCGTCGCGGATCAGGGGCGTTTCGGTGGCCCGGCCCTCGATCGCGCGCTTGGCCGCGGCATTGCCGGTGCCGGTTTGGTAAGCGCGGGAACCGTAGGTCTTGTCGATCGGCACGTAGCCGATCTCGACGTGCAGCCGCTCGGTCTTCATCAGGTGGGTCAGCACCGCGGCCAGCGCGGCGTCCTCACCGAGCACGATCAGGCGGGGGAGACTGTCGGCGGCCAGCACCGGCAGCAGTTCGTCGATGACGGTGGTGGCCGGCAGGGCGGCCGTCGGGGTAGTGGGCAGTGCCGCGAGCGCGATGGGAACCGGTGCGCCGTCGCAGCGGAGAACGTGGGTACTCAAACTGCCGTACACCCCTCCTCGTTCCGGGCCGACACACCCGGGGGACAGGTGGACGACAGTGGCCGCATTCCGCCCAACCATACCGGCCGATTCCGGTTTGTCCTGCCCTGCGACCAGGCTGGCGATAGGGCGTCGGCTAAAATGAGTTACCGGCCACCTCCTCCAGACGGGCAGGTAGCTGCGACACGTGTGTGTCGCGCCTCGAACCGTAGGAGACAACGATGCCGGCGATCGTCCTGATCGGCGCCCAGTGGGGCGACGAAGGTAAGGGCAAGGCCACCGATCTACTGGGTGGCCGGTTGCAATGGGTGGTCCGCTACCAGGGTGGAAACAACGCCGGTCATACCGTCGTGCTGCCCAACGGCGACAAGTTCGCCTTGCACCTCATCCCCTCCGGCATCCTCACCCCGGGCGTCACCAATGTCATCGGCAACGGCGTCGTCGTCGATCCCGGTGTGCTGCTCGCGGAGCTGGCCGGCCTGGAAGAGCGTGGCGTGGACACCTCCGGCCTGCTGCTCTCCGCCGACGCGCACCTGATCATGCCGTACCACGTGGCCATCGATAAGGTCACCGAGCGCTTCCTCGGCAACAAGAAGATCGGCACCACCGGCCGCGGTATCGGCCCCTGCTACCAGGACAAGGTCGCCCGCGTCGGCGTCCGCGTGGCCGACGTGCTGGACGAGAAGATCCTCACCCAGAAGGTCGAGGCCGCACTGGAATTCAAGAACCAGGTGCTGGTCAAGATCTACAACCGCCGCGCGCTGGATCCGCAGCAGGTGGTGGACGAGGTGCTGGAGAAGGCCGAGGGCTTCAAGCACCGCATCGCCGACACCCGCCTGCAGCTCAACGAGGCCCTGGAGCGCGGCGAGACCGTGCTGCTCGAGGGTTCGCAGGGCACGCTGCTCGATGTCGATCACGGCACCTACCCGTACGTCACCTCGTCCAACCCGACCTCGGGCGGCGCGGCGGTGGGCTCGGGCGTCGGCCCGAACAAGATCGCTACGGTGCTCGGCATCCTCAAGTGCTACACCACCCGCGTCGGCTCCGGCCCGTTCCCGACCGAGCTGTTCGACAATTTCGGTGAGTTCCTGGCCAAGAACGGCGGCGAGGTCGGCGTCACCACCGGTCGCGCCCGCCGCTGCGGCTGGTTCGACGCGGTCATCGCCCGCTACGCGACCCGGGTGAACGGCGTCACCGACTACTTCCTCACCAAGCTGGACGTGCTGTCCGGGCTGGACACGGTGCCGATCTGCGTGGCCTACGAGGTCGACGGCAAGCGGGTCGAGCAGATGCCGACCACCCAGACCGACTTCCATCACGCCAAGCCCATCTACGAGGAGATGCCGGGCTGGTGGGAGGACATCTCCGCCGCCAAGACCTTCGAGGAACTCCCGGCGAACGCGCAGGCGTATGTGCTTCGGCTGGAAGAACTTTCGGGCGCGCGGATCTCCTGCATCGGCGTCGGCCCGGGCCGCGATCAGACGATTGTCCGGCACGACGTCCTCGGCTGAGCATTTCGCACCATCTTCCACTGGGCCTGGGCACCGGTTCCGGATAACATGTGGCGAGCACATGTCCGGAATCGGTGTGCGGTGGGCGGTTTTTCATGAGGATGGTGTTGTCGACGTGTCGGCTCGAAACCTGAAATTACGGAATGGGTTGTCGCGGAGCACGTTCCGGATCGCGCTCGGCGCGGTGTCGATCGCACTCGCGACCGGTCTGGCCGGTGTGGCGCTGGCGCAGCCCGCGCAACCCGGCGTGACCTCGCCCACCCCGCGCGCGGAACCCGCGGACCCGGCGCCGCCCGCTGTCGAGGAACCGGCGGATCTGAAGGCGGCCAATCCGCAGGCCGCTCCGCCGCCGCGCGCGCCCCGGACCAGCCCGAAGCCGGAACCGGCCCCGGAACCCAAGCCGCATGCCGTGCAGTTCGGCGACGTCACGGTCCCGGTCCCCACCGAGGTGCCCGCCGACGTCGTCGATTCGGTGAACTCGGCGCTCAACGGCGGCCAACCGCGACCCTGAGCCGCGTAGACTCGGCTCTATCGCTTCTCCTCAGCGGCGGCGACCGTCTACGAGGTACGCCGCGCCCAGTGCTGTGCCCACGATATTTGTGTGAATCTCTCAATCCGAGTGGCGCGCATGCCAGTTCACGGGTTGGGTTCGATCGTGTTCTTGTAAAGAACTACAGTTAGTACTATGGCTCGGAATTGGCCGATGATCGAGCGCGAGACCGAGTTCGAGGCGATCCGGTCCGCGCTCACTGGCTCCACATATGTCGGTACCGTGCTTACCGGCGACGCCGGGGTGGGCAAGACGACGCTGGCCCGCCAGGCGACGGCGGCGGTGGGCGGCAATATTCGCTGGGTCGCGGGCACGGAATCGGCGCGCAGCATCCCGCTGGGGGTGTTCGCCCACATGGTCGGCGTCTACACCGCGCACGACCCGGTGACGTTCATGTCGGCGGCGCGCGAAGCCCTGCTCGCCGACGGGCACACCATCATCGGCGTCGACGACGCCCATCTGCTGGACCAGCTTTCGGCCACCCTGCTGCTGCAACTGGCCATCGACAAGGCCGCGCACATCGTCGCGACCGTGCGCAGCGGCGTCTCGGTGCCCGACGCGGTGACCTCGCTCTGGAAAGACGGGCACCTGCTGCGCATCGATCTGAATCCGTTCACCCAGCGCCAGAGCGTCGATCTGGTCGAATCCATGCTCGGCGGGCAGCTCGAGGGCTTCACCGCCAACCTGATGTGGGAGTCCTCGGGCGGAAACGCCTTGTTCCTACGGCATTTGGTCGAGGGCGCGCTGGAGGCGGGCACGCTGCGCCAGGTGAACGGGGTCTGGCAGCTGCGCGGGCGCGCCGCCGTCACCTCGGAACTGGCTGCGCTGCTGGAGGATCGGGTCGAGCAGCTGCCCGAGGAGGTGCTGCGGGTCCTGGAGCTGCTCACCTTCTGCGAGCCGATCGATCTCGACGTGCTCGCCGAGATCACCGGTGAGGAAGCGGTGGAGGCGGCCGAAACCCGGGGCGTCATCCGGGTTGTCGAGAACGCGCACCAGTTGATCGTGCGCTACAACCATCCGCTCTTCGGTGAGGTGATCCGGCGCCGGCTCGGGATCGCCTCGGCGCGCCGATTACGCGGAAAGCTCTACTCGGCGTTGAAGGAACGGCCCATCAAGTCCGCCGCCGACCGGATCCGGCTGGCCGAATTGGCTTTGGACAGCGACAAATCCGCGGATCTGGAGCTGTTCGAGGCGGCCGCGGCCGATGCCATCGCGCTGGCCAACCTGCCCCTGGGCGAGCGCTTCGCCCGGGCGGCGGTGGAACGCCGCGGCGGCGTGGAGGCCGCCGATCTACTCGCGCGCGCACTGCTGTGGCAGGGCCATCCCATCGAGGCCGAACGCACACTCGCCAGCTTCGACCCGGACGAGCTGAACGAGGTGCAGCTGGTGCGCTGGGGCAGCACCCGGGTGTCGAATCTGTTGTGGGCCACCGGCGATGCCGATCGTGCCGACGAGGTGCTCGCGCTGGTGCAGGGCAAGGTGTCGCATCCGGCCTGCGCGGCCACGCTGACCGGGTTGTCCTCCGCCGTCGCGGTCAACGAGAACCGGATCGAAGATGCCATCACCGCCGCCGACGGCGTGATGTCGGCCAAGAACGCGCCGCCGTGGGCGGTGTGGTGGGCCGCGTTCGGCGGCGGGCTCGCGCTGGCGCTGATGGGCAAGAGCGAGGCCGCCGGGCAGTACGCGGCGCGCGGCCGGCAGGTCGAGGGCGAGATCGACGGGCTGAACCGGTTCATGTCGACGCACGCGGAAGTGCTCGCGCTGACCTTCACCGGTGAGTTCGACGCCGCGCGGCGCTGCGCCGCAGCGTATTTCGGCTATTCCGCGCCCGGCCAGTACCTGGCCTGGGGCATGTCGAAGATTCTGCAGGGCACCGTCGACGTCGCGCAGGGCCGTTTCCACGACGGGATCGAGCACCTGGAACAGGCGCTGGCCGCACTCGCCGCCGAAGGCGCGGCGGCCTGGATGACCCCGGCGAGAATCCGCCTGGCCGAGGCCTATTCGGCGCTCGGCCGCACCGCCGAGGCCGCGGAGACGATCGCCGAGACCATCCGGCGCGGTGGCCGGCACAGCGCGATCTACGACCCCCAGCTGGAGATCGCCCGCGCCTGCCTGGCGGCCGCGGAAGGCGCTGTCACCCCGGCCATCCGGCTGGCCATGGGCGCCGCCGACGCCGCCGCGCGCTCGCAGCAGCACGCCATCGAGGCGATGGCCTTGCACGCCGCCGCCCGCTTCGGCGAGCAGTCGGTGGCCGGCCGGCTCGCCGATCTCGCGGCCCGGGTGGACGGGCGGCTGGTGCAGGTCCAGTCCCGGCACGCGGTCGCGCTGGCGGCACACGACGGGCCCGGGTTGGACGCCGCCGCAGCCGAATTCGAGCAGATCGGGGCGCTGCTCTCGGCCGCCGACGCCGCCGCCCAGGCCGCGCTGGCGCACGACCGCGCGGGCGATCGCCGGCGCCTGCACGAATCCGCCGCGACCGCGAACCGGCTCGCCGCGGCCTGCGGCGGCGCCAACACCCCGTCGCTGCGGCAGGCCGCGCAGCCGTTGCCGCTCACCGTGCGCGAGCGCGAGATCGCGAACCTGGTCGCGGCAGGGCTGTCCAACCGGCAGATCGCCGATCGCCTCACCGTCTCGGTGCGCACCGTCGAGGGCCACCTGTACCGCGCGTGCAGCAAGATGGATGTCACCGATCGCGAATCGCTCGGCGCGCTGATCCGCGGGGAATCCCCGAACTGAGCCCGCACTGGTGACCTTTCAGCTACCGATTTACATCGATGGATGATCACCTCGAATTGACAGCAACTGTTCGGCAACGGATATTGTGCGTGCGCCGGTACGGATGGAAGTGCCGCGCTGTGGTCAATTCCTGATGGGGGTGGTTCGACGTGGCACGTCGAAACGGTGCAACGAACAATTCGACGGCGCGACGGTTGGCCCGCCCGGTCGCCGGTCTCCTGCCGCTGGCCGTCGCGCTGGCCTGTGCCGCCCCGGCCTTCGCCGCACCCGTCCAGCCCGGCGTCGTCCGGCCCGCGCAGCCCGGTGTCGCCGACGAGGGCCAGAGCGCCCTCACCCGGAACACCCCGCCGGCCGACGACGACCTGATGATGCAGCGCCGGCGCCCGGCCCCGGACACCTCCGCCGCCCCGCCGGTCGACACCGAACTGCACTGGCCCGCTCCGGTCGAGCCGGTCGCGCCGATCGCGCCGCCGCCGGACATGCTCCGGGTCGGCGACTTCAGCACGACCGTCCCCGATGAGCTGCCGCGCGAGGTGCTGCACGGTGTGAATACCTTCGCGGCCGACGCGGAGGCCTTCCTCGCCACTCAGGGCCGCTCGGTCGGCATCAACCCGAGCCGCTCGGACAAGATCGCCGCGGGCGCGCTCGGCGGCGCCGTCCTGGCCGGTGTCCCCGGCGCGGTGGCCGGTGGCGTGGGCGGCGGACTCCTCGGTGCGGGCGTCGGCGCCGCGGCCGGCTTCGCCGTCGGCGTCGCGGGCACCGCCGCGGCGACCGCGATCATCTCCGGCGTTACCGCCGTTCCCACCGCCGGCGCGGCCGCGATCCCGGCGATCGTCGGCGGCTTCGTGGCGGGCTGGCCGATCGCGGCCGCCAGCACGGGCGCCGGCGCGCTGATCGGCGGCGCCATCGGTGCCGCCGCCGGTGCCGCTGTCATCGGTATCCCGGCCGCGGCCGCGGGCGCCGTCGTGGGTGGTCTCGCCGCCAGCACGCTCTAGCTCCGAATCGGGGGTCGGCGCGGTCGTGACTGGACCGGGCAACAGGTCGGACCGTCAACAAACGGCGGCGTGCGTTACCGTCGGTGCACCCTGGACATGACGCCGCTGGTCCGGTGCTCGTGGACTGGTTGACGTGCTCGAATACCGTCGAAAACTGTTGATGTGGAAGGTTGTGGATGGATTTGAGGTGGCCGGTTCGGGTTGGTGCGGCGCTGGTGGCGCTCGGCATGCTGGCCGGGTGCGGGTCGGAGCCGGGGTCGGAGAAGTCGAGCACCGGGCAGCTGACCTCCGCGGTGCGCACGGCGACGCTCAGCCCCGAACAGGAGCGCAATATCCGGATCCACAAGCAGCTGCTGGAACTCGGCTGCGACAGCAACAGCTGCATCCAGACCTACTTCGCGTGCATGGACGGCCAGATCACCGGCGAGCCCTGCGAGTTCTTCCACAAGCATCCACTGAGCTGAGCGGCACTCAGAACAGGGTGGGCTCACCGAAGCCGGGGGTCCGCTCGATCTCCAGCAGTCGCTGCTTGGTGACGAGGCCGCCCGGAGCGGAGAAGCCGTGCAGCGCGTGGTCGGCCGCGAGCACGCGGTGGCAGGGGATGATCAGCGGAATGGGATTGCGGCCCAGCGCCTGCCCGACGGCCTGGGCGGCGCCCGGTGCGCCGATGCGATCGGCGACCTGGCCGTAGCTCAGGGTGTGGCCGGGGCCGATGGCGCGGGTGACCTCGTAGACGGCCCGGTGGAATTCCGGCAGCCCGCCGAGATCCACCGGGATCCAGCACAGGTCGTCCAGCTCGCCGGCCAGGTGGGCGCGGATGCCCGCGACCGCCTCGGCGATGGCGTCGGCCGGGTCGGACTCGGGCAGATCACCGGTATCGGCGGTGCGGGCACGCGTGATGCGGGCGCGGGTGGCGGCCGGGCTCGATTCGGGTAGTTGGAACCGGATGACCCGGCCGCCGCTCCACGCGATGGCGCAGATGCCGATGGCGGTCTCGAAAAGCGCTGCCTCGCCGGGCAGCCGAGTGGACGCACTCATGGCGTTCAGTGTGCACCCGGGGTGCGACAAGTCAGTACAGACCAGTCCAGTCACCGAAAACTGGCCTGGACCGTGCCGCAGCTCGGATTCGGGTTGGTCATGCGCAGCACCCGCGGCGCTCCGGCCAAGGCCGGCGCGTCGGCGTCCGGGACGTCGCGGCGGCCGTAGATCGCGGCGAGATCCGAATACTGGCGCTGCGCTTCATAGTCGGTGACCAGGGTGGATTCGAAGAGCGGCCCGGGTCCGGTGAAGCGTTCGAGCCGGAACAGGTCCTTCCGGCGCTGGGGTGCGAAGTGGTAGATCGAGTACGAGAAGGCGGCGACGACGAGGACGGTCAGCAAGGCGGTCATAGGCCAAGAGTGCGCCCAACTGGCCTTGCCAAGAAAGAGCCAATTCGGGAATACTGGCCTGTATGGCTACGAGAGTGATCGGCGCGGGCAGCCTGGCCCGGGATCTGGGCAACTGGCGCAGTGTGGGCACGGACGAGGAGGCGGGCAGCCGCCGCTCGGCCCGCCCGGCGTATCTGGCCCTCGCCGAGGGCATCCGCCTGCTCATCCACGACGGCCGCGCCCCGCTGGGCGTCGCGCTGCCCAGTGAACGCGATCTGGCCACCACGCTCGGCGTCAGCCGCACCACCATCACCTCCACCTACACGCTGCTGCGCGAGCACGGCTACCTGATCAGCCGGCAGGGCTCCCGCAGCACCGTGGCCCTGCCGCCGACGGTGCCGCACGACGGCACCCGGCCGGCCCGCAGCATCCTGGCGATGATGGCGCAGCCGGAACTGGCCACCGTCGACATGACCTACGCCGCGATGGCCGCCCCGCTGGAGATGCAGGAGGCGTATGCGACCGCGCTGGAAGGGATCGCGCCCTACCTGGGCACGCACGGCATGGATCCGGTCGGCGTGCTCGCGCTGCGCGAAGCGGTGGCCCGCCGGTACACCGAACGTGGCCTGCCCACCGATCCGGACCAGATCCTGATCACCCTCGGCGCCCAGCACGGGCTGCGCCTGCTGCTCAACGTGCTCACCGCGCCCGCCGCCCGGGTGCTCATCGACCACCCCACCTACCCGAACGCGATCGAGGCGATCCGCGATGTCGGCGCGCGCCCGGTCCCGGTGCCGCTGCTGCCCGAACCGGTGGGCGGCGGCTGGGATCTCGACGGGATCCGCAGTGCCGCACGGCAAACCGCGGCCACCCTGGCCTACCTGGTGCCCGACTTCAACAACCCGACCGGCCAGCTGCTCGACGCCGAGGGCCGCGCCGAACTCGCCGCCATCGCCCGGGAGACCCGGATGACCATCGTGGTGGACGAATCCATGGTCGATCTGAGCCTGACCGGCGCGTCCATGCCGCCGCCGGTGGCCGCCTTCGCCAAGGGCAGCGAAATCGTCACCATCGGTTCGGCTTCCAAGTCGTTCTGGGGTGGCCTGCGCGTCGGCTGGGTCCGCACCAACCAGGCGCTGATCACCAAGCTGCTCGGCATCCGCTCCACCGTCGACCTCGGCACGCCGGTGATGGATCAGCTGGCCACCGTGCACCTGCTCGAGAACGCGGGGGTCATCCTGGACCGTCGCCGCGACCAATTGCGTTCCCAGCGCGCGACACTCATCACCGCGCTGGCGGACGAACTGCCCGAGTGGCGGGTCAGTCCGGGTGCGGGCGGGATGTCGCTGTGGGCGCAGCTGCCGGCCCCGGTCTCCACCGCGCTCGCCGCCACCGCGCCCAACCACGGCGTCTTGCTCGCCGCCGGACCGCGTTTCGGTGTGCAGGGCGCGTTCGAGCGTTTCCTCCGCCTGCCGTTCACCCATCCGGAGGCGGACCTGCGCTTGGCGGTCAAGGGACTGGCCGCGACCTACGAGGCGCTCACGCCGCGGGCCGCGGAGCCGTTGCAGTCGCTCACCCTCTACTGACACGCGAAAGGCCGTGCCCGGCGGGGCACGGCCTTTCATCGAAAAGCTAGTCGGCCCAGACGGATTCGATCGGGGTCGCCTCGTTCGGCGGCGGGGTCGGGGTGCCGGCCGGGGTGCGCGAGAAGCGCGGCGCCGGCGCGTGCTGGACGACGCCGTCGATGTCGATGAGCCCGGTGCGGGCCACGATGTGCTCGTTCGCGGTGGCCTCGGTGAGGGTGAGCACCGGGGTGGTGCAGGCGTCGGTGCCGTCGAAGATCGCGGTCCACTCGTCCCGGGTCTTGGACTTGAACTTCTCGGTGAACAGCTTCTTCAGCTGGTCCTGGCCGTTCGGGTCGATCTGCATCGGCAGGCCCGCCGGATCGATCTCCAGGCCCTTCAGCAACTCGGCGTAGAACTGCGGCTCGATCGCGCCGACCGCCATGTACTTGCCGTCGGAGGTCTCGTAGGTGTCGTAGAAGGCCATGCCGGTGTCGAGCAGGTTGGTGCCGCGCTCGTCGGACCACAGGCCCACGCCGCGCATGCCCCAGATCATGTGCGAGAGCGCCAGTGCGCCATCGACCATGGCCGCGTCGATGACCTGACCCTTGCCCGAGTTCTGCCGCTCCACCAGCGCGGCGAGCACGCCGAACACCAGGAACATCGAACCGCCGCCGAAGTCGCCGACCATGTTCAGCGGCGGCACCGGGCGCTCGCCCTTGCGGCCGATCGCGTTCAGCACGCCGGTGAGGGAGATGTAGTTGATGTCGTGGCCGGCGCGCTCGGCCAGCGGGCCGTCCTGCCCCCAGCCGGTCATCCGGCCGTAGACCAGCCGCGGATTACGCGCCAGCGCGGCGTCCGGGCCCAGGCCCATCCGCTCGGTGACGCCCGGCCGGAAGCCCTCGAGCAGCACGTCGGCCTTCTCGATCAGGCCGAGCACCTTCTCGATGTCGGCGGGATCCTTCAGGTTCGCCTCGACAATGGTGCGGCCACGCCACTGCGGGCGCTCCATGAATCCCGGCAGCAGGTTCGGGCGCTGCACGCGCACCACGTCGGCGCCGAGGTCGGCCAGCAGCAGCGCCGCGTGCGGCCCCGGGCCGATACCGGCCAGCTCGACAACCTTGACGCCCGCGAGCGGACCCTGCTTGGCGGTGGATGGAGTGCTCACGCCCTACCTCGGTTCTTCGTTGATGCAGTATTGACAGTACGACAATAACTCCCGGTGCCGTTCTCGTAACCTCCCCTGTGCACGTAACCAGCAAGTAGGCGAGAATTCGAAGCAACTGAACAAGAGCCGGAGGGCCGTTGCGTGACTGTGTGGGGTGAGGTTCTCGTCGGCCTCGCAATTCTGATCGGCCTACTCGGGATCATCGTCCCGATCCTGCCCGGCGTCATCCTGATCTTCGCCGCCATCCTGACCTGGGCGATCATCACCGGCGGCGCCACCGCCTGGATCGTCTTCGCGATCGCCACGGTCTTTCTGGTCCTGTCCGGCGTCATCAAATACACCTGGCCCGGCCGCAAGATGAAAGAAGCGGGCGTCTCCAACCGCGCCCTGATCATCGGCGCCATCCTGGGCATCGCCGGCTTCTTCATCATCCCGATCGTCGGCCTGATCATCGGCTTCGTGCTCGGCGTCTACCTTTCGGAGTACCAGCGCCTGAAGCAGGGCGAACCCGCCTGGCAGACAACCAAACACGCCCTCAAGGGCGTCGGCCTGTCCATGCTGATCGAACTGTTCGGCGCCCTGCTCGCCACCGGCATCTGGCTGATCGGCGCCTTCGTCGCCTAACGCTCGATGGTGCGTGGCGCCACCGGCCTAGCGTAGGTCGCCTCTGGTGTCACGGTGATCACGTCGCACACCCGGACGAGCGCGGCCGGTATGTCGGCATCATCGAAATGCGTTGCCTTCGGCACGAATATGGCAACCGCGTCGGTTCGGTGGATGACACCGAGTAACCGCCCCAATGGGTCGTGCGTCGCTGAGCCGAACACTACGATCTTTGCCAGGTCATACCCGAGTCGCTTCGCGAGACTCCGCATCTGAGTCTCATCCCAGCCTTGTGAGATGCCCGAAATGTCCCGGCGCAGAAACCCGATCGCGGTCACCCGGGCCATCACAGCACTGCGCCGCTGTCGGGTATGGCGGGAATCAAGTCCCGGAGCCCGCTCGTATGCATTAGGCATCTGCCCTCTCGGGTCAATCTCCAGCGCGGCGGGTGCTGGTGCACAAGAGCCGCGAAGCCCTCGTACGCACTCTCTTGCAGGCCCTGTCGGATCGTTCCTTTGGCGAAACCTGTTTTCGCGCCCAGCTGTTCGACCGTGAGGGTCTCCGTCGGCTCGAGGGCCGCCAGCGCGGCGAGCACCTTGGCCCGGGTAAAGGTGATCGCCATTGCCGCTCCCTGCTTTCGTTGTTGGACTGCAATGACGCTATGACCAAGCTTTGGACGCTTGAACTGCGCAGGGGACGTTTCTACGGACACCGTGAATCCCCAAAACGTCCCGCGTTTGTCTCGTAGTGTTGCGGTATGAGCCAGCGCCTCGAATCGGCAATGCTGCGTGCACAACTGGACTCCGCGATGCTTGCCGCCGCCGTCGGCGTAGACGTGAAGACAGTGAATCGTTGGCGTGCTGGGCGCGTTCCGCACCGACGGACGAGACTCGAAGTGGCGCGGGTATTGAACGAGTCCGAGGAGGCGTTGTGGCCGCAGACCCGCCCCGACCTTGCGGCCGGCGCGAAAGAGAAGATAGACATCGTCGGGTATGCATATCCGTTCGTCTTCGAGCTGCTCCCTGACGCCGCGGAGATCATCGCTCAAAAATGTCGGAACGGTGCCCAAGTTCGTTTGGCATTTGCCGATCCCGACAGCGCACACGTCGCTGAGCGCGATGCCCTGGAGCAGATGAACGGCACGCTTGCCGGTCGAATCCAGAACGCTCTCAGCATGTTGGGTGAGCTGGACAGCGTCTCCGGCTGTCAGGTCGGATTGCATTCTGTTCACCTCTACAACTCGGTGTTTCGGTTCGACGATCAGATGATCGTCACCCCGTACCTCATTCGCGCCCGTGGATACCAGCACACGGCTTTTCATCTACGGCGACTTTCCTCGCACGGCATCTTTTCGTCGTTCGCAGACCAGGTTGAGCAACTTTGGGGCAGTGTGGCTCCCTATCAGCAAGGGGTTACTCATGGGAAAACGGCGTGACTACTACCGAGATCCGACGGCCCCCAGGGCGAACAGTCTCGTTCCGGGTGGATCCGCCCTGGTCGTGGATGAGTGGGGTGCTGTTCTCATGCAGCGCCGCAGCGACTCGGGCAATTGGTCGTTCCCGGGCGGTGTCATGGAGATCGGGGAAACGCTCGAAGAGTGCGTGATTCGGGAAACGAGAGAGGAGACCGGACTGGACATCGAGATCACCGGGCTGCTCGGCATCTATACCGATCCGGAGCACATCATCGAATACGCCGACGGTGAAGTCCGTCAGGAATTCAACATCACCTTCTATGGCCGGGTCTGTGCCGGCCAATTAGAGGTCAGCTCGGAGTCGACCGAGGTCCGGTTCATCCAGCTGGACGAACTGGAAGAATTGCCCGTGCACGACACAGTGCGATTACGCCTAGGGCATCACGCCGCAGGTCGTGCACATCCGTATCTGGGCTGATTCCTAGCGCTCGATGATGGGGAGCGGGAGCGTGGCGTTGGGGTCCAGGCGGGGGAGCTGGTCGCGGTGCAGGGGCAGGGTGGGCTGCTCGGTGCGGGGGAGCGGCGGCAGGGCCGAGCGGGCGTGCGAGGGCAGGCGGTAGAACTCGCGGGCGTTGTCCTCCAGGACGGCGAACATGTCGGTGCCGACGACGTCGCAGATCAGGTCGACGTCGGGGTCCTGGAAGGGGCGACCGGCGCGGGTACCCGGCAGATCGGAGCCGAACATCAGGGCGCGCGGGTTCACCGCGTGGATGCGGCGGATGGTGTCGGCGACGTGCATCGACACCCGGCCGAAACCGGTGGCCTTGACCCGGGCGCCGCGATCCACCAGATCCAGCAGATACGGCAGGCTCTCCTCGGACATGCCGAGATGGTCGATGGACAGCGCGGGCAGCTTGGAGATCACCGGTTGCAGCGAGGCCAGCATCGAACCGTCGATATAGACCTCGACATGCCAGCCGACCAGATCGTGCGCCCGCAGCGCCTGCAGGGTCATGCCGGTGATGTCGGCGGCGGCGCGCTTGAGATTGAAACGCAAGGCGCGCACGCCGATTCGATCCAATTCGACGATGTCGGCGTCGGAGGTCTCCAGGTTCAGCGTCGTCACGCCGACCCAGCCCGGGCCGAGCTCGGCCAGGGCCGCCTTCATCCAGGTCTGGTCGGTGCCCTGGAAGGACGCGCTGACCACCGCGCCACCGCCGACATCGAAGCGCGCCATGCGCTTTCGATAATCGGCGATGGTGTAGGGGTCGGGCAGGTAGCCCTCGTTCTCGATCAGCGGGAACCGCGGATCGATGATGTGGACATGGGCATCGAACACTTGTACAGAATGCCTCAGTTAGCGAGTTTTCGCTGCCGTCGCAGGACCAAGAACTACACCTTGTTGGGTTCGCTGGCGCGCAACATGTCCTCGCGCTCGACAACCTTGACCCGCTCGCGGCCCTCCGGCTCGCCCAGGGCGCGCTCGTGCGCGTCCAGGCGGTACCAGCCCTGCCAGGTGGTGAACGGGATGCCCTTGCCCTCCAGGAAGGTGGTGACGGCGTCCAGTTCCGGCTCCGGGGCCGGGGTGAAGTTCGTGCTGTCGTCGAGCAGGCAGGCCACGGTCTCGTTGGCGTCGCCCTTGGTGTGGCCGATCAGGCCGACCGGGCCGCGCTTGATCCAGCCGGTGACATAGGTGGCCGGCAGGTAGCGGGCGGGACCGTCGGCGTCCTCGTCGGCCAGCACGCGGCCGGCCTCGTTCGGCACGGTGCCGGCCTGCTCGTCGAAGGGCAGGTTGTTGATGTTCTGCGAGAGGTAACCCACCGCGCGGTAGATCGACTGCACGTCCCACTCGCGGAAGGTGCCGGTGCCCTTGACGTTTCCGGTGCCGTCGAGCTGGGTGCGCTCGGTGCGCAGGCCGACGACCTTGCCGTCCGCGCCGAGCACCTCGGACGGCGACTCGAAGAAGTGCAGGAACAGCTTGTGCGGGCGGGTGCCCTGATCGCGAATCGCCCACTGCTCCAAGGTGTTGGCGACCATGTCGACCTGCTTGGAGTGGCGGCGCGCGGCCTCGGAACCGGCGTCGTAGTCGATGTCCTCGGGGTCGACGATGACCTCGATGGTCGGCGAGTGGTCCAGTTCGCGCAGCTCCAGCGGCGTGAACTTGGCCTGCGCCGGGCCGCGGCGGCCGAAGACGTGCACCTCGACGGCCTTGTTCTCCTTGAGGCCGTTGTAGACGTTCGGCGGGATCTCGGTCGGCAGCAGTTCGTCGCCGGTCTTGGCGAGCACGCGCGCGACATCGAGGGCGACGTTGCCGACGCCGAGCACCGCGACCTTCTCCGCGTGCAGCGGCCATTCGCGCGGCACGTCCGGGTGGCCGTCGTACCAGGAGACGAAGTCGGCGGCGCCGTAGGAGCCGTCCAGATCGATGCCCGGGATGTCGAGCGCGCGGTCGGCGTTCGCGCCGGTGGAGAAGATCACCGCGTCGTAGAAGCGCCGCAGGTCGTCCAGGGTGATGTCGGTGCCGTAGTCGATATTGCCGAGCAGGCGCACCTGCTCCTTGTCGAGCACCTTGTGCAGGGCGGTGATGATGCCCTTGATGCGCGGATGGTCCGGCGCGACGCCGTAGCGGATCAGACCGAACGGCGCGGGCATGCGCTCATACAGGTCGATGCTCACCTCGGCGTCGGATTTCATCAACGCGTCGGCGGCGTAGATACCGGCCGGTCCTGCGCCCACGATCGCGATGCGGAGCGGGCGAGTGGCTGCACTCTGTTCGGTCATCTCTTACGCGCACCTTCGGTCGAAAAATAATGGCGTCCTTCTTAGCCTAGGCTAAGTCGAGCGGCCGCTGCGGTTGCCCCTGACGATGCGGCTGGTGCTGCTGGCTCGTAACTGCAAAGCCCCCAGGTCGCTCCGTGCCGCACTGCCACATGGTGATGGCGGCCGACCACGGTCTCGCGATTCTATCGGGACGCCCTCGGCCGCCTGCACGGGTGCCGTCCACCAGGCATAAGGAATCATCGACACCATGACCGAGCAGCAGCCCACGCCAGAGGACGAGCCGATCCTGGTCGACCAGACCGACAAGCGATCGATGACCCCGTTCATCGCCGCGGCGATCTTCGCCGCGATTGTGCTGGTCGCGGTGTTCGCGGGCGGGCTGCTGTCCCCGGCTGAGAAAAATGTCACAGAAGCCGACCGGATCTCCGCGGCCGTCAGCAATTACGTCGGCGGCCGCGCGCAGAGCGACGCGGTGCCCGCGCCGGGCACCGCGTGCACCGGATTCGACGAGGCCAAAACCCCGCTGGGCGCCCAGTTCGGGGCCGGCGGCCGAAAGTCGGTGGAACTCGCCAGGATCGAGGGGCAGACCGTGAACGGGGACCGCGCCAAGGCCACCGTCACCACCGAGGCCGACGGCAAAGAGACCACCGAAACCTGGAATCTGGTCCGGACCGACGGCAAATGGCTGGTCTGCAACTGACCCGATTTCGGTGTTTGACAGCCCGGCCCCTGTCCAGGCAATCTCAGTCCAGGTCATGAGCACCAGCGCCAAGCCCCGGCTCGCTGGTCGGCAACCCTCCTCCGCGGTGGGGTGCTCCGGGTGACGACCTGGCACGCATCCGAACCCCGATGCGGCAAGTGCGGATTCTCAGGAGGATCGACATGACTTACGCCGGTGACATCACCCCGCAGCAAGCGTGGGACCTGTTGCGCGACAACCCCGAAGCCGTGCTGATCGACGTGCGCACCGAAGCCGAATGGCGCTTCGTCGGCGTCCCCGACACCACCGCGATCGAGCGCCCCACCGTGCTCATCGAATGGGTCGACGGCACCGGCACGCGCAATCAAGCCTTCGCCGACCAGCTGAGCAAGGCCCTCGACGGCCGCGCGCCGGAAGCACCCGTGGTGTTCCTGTGCCGCTCCGGTCAGCGCTCCGCGCACGCCGCGACGGTGGCCACCCAGCTCGGCATCGCGCCGGCCTACAACGTGGACGAGGGCTTCGAAGGCCCGCTCGACGCGGACGGTCACCGCGGCGGCTCCGGCTGGCGCGCCCGCGGGTTGCCGTGGAAGCAGTCGTGAGCCCGACTTCTGTGAAGGAGCAGTCATGATCACCGGTGGCGCGTTCGACAAGCCGCTGCCCGAGGGCGTCGGCCCGGCAACCCTCGGCGTGCGCGGTGGCCTGCGGCGCAGCGGTTTCGAGGAAACCTCCGAGGCGCTGTACCTGAGCTCCGGCTTCGTCTACGAGAGCGCCGAGGCGGCCGAGGCCTCCTTCACCGGCGAGATCGAGCACTTCGTCTACTCCCGCTACGGCAACCCGACGGTGGCCATGTTCGAGGAGCGGATGCGGCTGCTCGACGGCGCCGAAGCCTGCTTCGCGACGGCCAGCGGCATGTCCGCGGTGTTCACCGCGCTCGGCGCGCTGCTGGGCGCCGGGGATCGACTGGTGGCCGCGCGCAGCCTGTTCGGGTCCTGTTTCGTGGTGTGCAACGAGATCCTGCCGCGCTGGGGCGTGGAGACCGTCTTCGTCGACGGCGACGACCTGGACCAGTGGGAGCAGGCGCTGTCGGTGCCGACCCAGGCGGTGTTCTTCGAGACACCAGCCAACCCCATGCAGACCCTGGTCGACGTGCGCCGCGTCACCGAGCTCGCGCACGCCGCGGGCGCGAAGGTGGTGCTGGACAACGTCTTCGCCACTCCGCTGCTGCAGCGCGGCTTCGAGCTCGGCGCCGACGTGCTCGTCTACTCGGGCACCAAGCACATCGACGGGCAGGGCCGGGTGCTCGGCGGCGCCATCCTCGGCCCGCAGGACTACATCGACGGCCCGGTGAAGAACCTGATGCGCCACACCGGCCCCGCGCTGAGCCCGTTCAACGCCTGGACCCTGCTCAAGGGCCTGGAAACGATGCCGCTGCGAGTGAACCACTCGGCCGCCTCGGCCCTGCGCGTCGCGAAGTTCCTGGAGGACAACAAGTCCGTGAACTGGGTGCGCTTCCCGTACCTCGAATCACACCCGCAGTTCGACCTGGCCAAGAGCCAGATGAGCGCGGGCGGCACCGTCGTCACCTTCGAACTGAACGCACCCGCCGACGAAGCCAAGAAGCGCGCCTTCGAAGTACTGAACCGCCTGCGCATCGTCGACATCTCCAACAACCTCGGCGACGCCAAAACCCTGATCACCCACCCCGCCACCACCACCCACCGCGCCATGGGCCCCGAAGGCCGCGCCACCATCGGCCTCACCGACGGCGTAGTCCGCATCTCCATCGGCCTCGAAGACGTCGAAGACCTCCTCGACGATTTGGACCACGCCCTCAGCTGACCGGCTGGCTACTCCTGCGGCGGCGGCAACCGCCGCAGGACCTCGTCGAGTTTGGTATCGACGCGTTCGAAGCCTTGCTCGACGGTGGTGCCGAGTTGCTCGACGGTGGTGCCGAGTTGTTCAACGGTGGCGGCCAACTCCTCGTGCTTCAGCGCGAGATTCGTGACAGCCTCCTGGACGCGGCCGAGCCGACGATCCAGCTTCACCAGTTTGCCGGAGACCACGGTCAGGGTCGCGGAATCTCTAGCGCCTTGGATTTCCATTTGCGACTCCAGGGTTGCTACGCGGTCTTCGAGGTCGGCCATGATGTCGAGATTCCTTTCCCTGATCGTACAAGCGGAACAGCCCCGAGGCGCTGACTTCTCCGCCGATCTTGGCCGTTCCCAGGACAGAAAACACCCCCCGAGGCTCCGAATGTGGATAAGTCGGGGGGTGTGGATAACTTCTGGCCGGGGGACCTAGGCGAGGGCGCGCAGGCGCGGGGCCAGGTCGCGCTGGAACAGGTCCAGGAAGCGGCGCTGGTCGTGCCCGGGGGCGTGGAAGACCAGGTGGTTCAGGCCCGCGTCCAGGTACGGCTTGATCAGGTCGACGGCCTGGTCCGGGTCGCTGGCCACGATCCAGCGCTTGGCGATCTGCTCGATCGGCAGTTCGTCGGCGGCGGTCTCCATCTCGATCGGATCGGTGATGGAGTGCTTCTGCTCCGGCGTCAGCGACAGCGGTGCCCAGAAGCGCGTGTTCTCCAGCGCCAGTTCGGGATCGGTGTCGTAGGAGATCTTGATCTCGATCATCCGGTCGATGTCCTCGACGGTGCGGCCGGCCTTGGCGGCGCCCTCGGCGACGGCGGGCATCAGCTTGTCGGTGTAGAGCTCCATGCCCTTGCCCGAGGTGCAGATGAAACCGTCACCCGCGCGGCCCGCGTACCGCGCGACCAGCGGCCCGCCGGCGGCGACGTAGATCGGGATGCCGCCCTTGGGCACGTCGTAGATGGAGGCGCCGACGGTCTTGTAGTACTGGCCCTCGAAGTCGGTGCGGTCACCGCTCCACAGCGCGCGCATCAGATCGACGGATTCGCGGAGCCGGGCGAAGCGCTCCTTGAACTCGGGCCACTCGCCGGTGTAACCCGTGGCGATCTCGTTGAGCGCCTCACCGGTGCCGACGCCGAGCATGATCCGATCGGGGTACAGGCAGCCCATGGTGGCGAACGCCTGCGCGATCACCGCCGGGTTGTACCGGAAGGTCGGGGTGAGCACCGACGTGCCGAGCTGGATGCGCTTGGTGCGCTCACCGACGGCCGCCATCCAGGCCAGCGAGAACGGCGCGTGCCCGCCCTTGTGCCGCCACGGCTGGAAATGGTCGCTGACAGTCGCGCTGTCGAGACCGTGCTCCTCGGCGAGCACCGCGATTTCTACGAGTTCGCGCGGTCCGAACTGTTCGGCCGACGCTTTGTATCCGAGCTTTAGATCACCCATTGTTCCGACCATAGTCACGAGGATTGGATCGTGTGCGAAGTGTCTCAACGGCGCGCGCGGGCGAGCGGTAGCGGATAATTGGCTCCGTGACCCAAGACAACGAGCCGATCCTCTCCTACCTCACCGATATGGACGGGGTGCTGGTGCACGAGGATCAGTTGATTCCCGGCGCCGACGAGTTCCTCGCGGAGCTGCGCGCCAACAACACGCCGTTCCTGGTGCTCACCAACAACTCCATCCGCACCCCGCGCGATCTGCAGGCCCGGCTGCGCCACACCGGCCTCGACATCCCGGAGGAGGCGATCTGGACCTCCGCCCTGGCCACCGCCACCTTCCTCAACGATCAGCGCCCGGGCGGCACCGCGTACGTGGTCGGCGAATCCGGCCTGACCACCGCCCTGCACGAGATCGGCTACGTGCTGACCGACAGCGCCCCCGACTACGTGGTGCTCGGTGAGACCCGCACCTACTCGTTCGAGGCGATCACCACCGCGATCCGCCTGGTGGAGAAGGGCGCGCGGTTCATCGCCACCAATCCGGACGCCACCGGCCCGTCCCGCGACGGCCTGCTGCCCGCCACCGGGTCGGTGGCCGCGCTGATCACGCGGGCCACCGGCAAGGAGCCGTACTACGTGGGCAAGCCGAATCCGCTGATGATGCGGTCGGCGCTGCGCCGGATCGGCGCGCACTCGCAGTCGACGGTGATGATCGGCGATCGGATGGACACCGATGTGATCGCCGGGCTGGAGGCGGGCATGCGCACCATCCTGGTGACCACCGGTATCTCCACCCGCAAGTCGGTGGAGCAGTACCCGTACCGCCCGACCGCGGTGCTGGATTCGGTGGCCGAGCTGGTCGGCCGGACCGACAAGCCGTTCAGCTAGCGTCGCCGGCGAGTTTGTCGAGCACCGCCGAGAGCCGGGTCAGCGCCTCGACGGTGCGGGCGAACTCCGCCTGACCCAATTCGCTGATCAGCCGGTCCGCGATCACCTCGTGCCGGGGGCCGATCCGTTCGACGGCGGCCCGGCCCGCCGCGGTGACCGCGACGAGCTTCGCGCGCCGATGCGCCGGGTTCGGCCGGTATTCGGCAAGCCCCTTGTCCACCAGCAGATCCGCGATGCGCTGCACACTCTGGCGAGTAATGCCCATCGCGCGCGCGATGCCCGACACCGGGAGCGGCTCCCGCAGCACCGCGCCCAGCACCTGCCACCAAGCCGCGGTCAGCCCGGCGGGTGCGGCCAATTCCTCGGCGATGGCGAGGAATTGGCCGTTCAGCCGAAATGACGTGATCGCCGCCGTGCTGAAGAGTTCCTGTTCCGGAGTCATGCCTGCGATTTTGTCTGCTCGTAGGCATCGAGTTCGGCGTAGGCCGCGGGCTCGCGGTACGCGAAGAGCCGGTACCAGGCGTCGAGGATGTGCGGTTCGTAGACGCCGAGCACGCCGAGCACCTCGCGTGCGAACTCGAACGGCGCGGTGCCCGAGGCCGTGACGACCTGCCCGTCGGTCACCGCGGGCTGCTCCACATAGTGGTCTGCGCCCGAATAGCCGCTGTAGACAAGGAATTCCGCGACATTGCTGGTGTGCTTGCGGTCGTCGAGCAGACCCGCCTTGGCCAGCCCGAAGGTGGCGCCGCAGATCGCCGCGACGGGCACCCCGGCGGCGACGAACTCGCTCGCCTTGCGGGCGAACGGCTCGAGTTCATCGCCCATCCAGGTATCGGCGCCCGGCAGGATCAGCATCGCGCTCTCGGCGGGGGAGAGCTCCGCGATCGCGAGGTCCGGCACGATCCGCATCCCGCCCTTGGTGACGATCGGATCCTTGGTCAGGCCGACCGTGCGGACCTCGAACGTGCCGGGTGCGAGCTGCCATTCCGGATTGTTGATGTGCGCGGTGGCCGCACCGATCTCCCAGTCGGCGAGGGTGTCGTAAACGGCTGCGTGAACTGTCTTCGTGGTCATGACAGTATCCTGTCATATTTGACAGGATACTGTCAATACCTGGATCGGCAGCGACCGCCGCTACGTCGAGAGCTAGGGCTTTACGTCCGCCGCAGGGCGAAGATGCGCAGGTCGCGGGTGGTGCGGTCGCGGTAGGCGGCGTAGGCGCCGGTGACCTCGACGAAGCGGGCGAAGACGCGCTCCTTGTCGGCGTCGGGGACCGGGGCGGCGGTTACCGGGAGGCGCTCGCCCGCGATGGCGACCGTGGCCGCCGGCTGGGCCAGCAGGTTCGCCGTCCACGCCGGATGCTTGGCCTGGCCGAAATTACTGCCGATCACGTAGAGGACGTCGCCGTCGTGCACGTACAGCAGCGGCTGGGTGCGCGGCTGACCGGACTTGCGCCCCGTGGTGGTCAGCAGGATGACCGGCGCGCCGATCGGGCCGAGCACGGTGTACTTGGCGTCGGTGCGCTCCAGGACGGCGCGGTCCAGCGGCGTGATCGTGCGGATGAACCACGACCCGGGTTTGGTGGCGGCGAACCGATTCGCGGCTCGGGAAAGGACATTCGTGCGCGAACCCCACTGCCGGTCCGGGAACTGCTCAGCCATAGGGGCGACTATATCTACCTGGGCGAGTTACCCCCTTCGGTGATGACTGTCTCGCCAACGGCTGCAATTGCCCCGGATTCACTAAGCTCTGATCATGGTCGAAACCGCGCCGAGCACCGTCTACATCGCCTCGCCCGAGGGCGACACTGGTAAGTCGACGGTGGCGTTGGGCGTACTGCAGATGCTGTGCGCCACCACCGCCCGCGTCGGGGTGTTCCGCCCGATCACCCGGTCGACCGCCGAGCCCGATTACATCCTGGAGCTGCTGCTCGAGCACAGCACCGCCGATATCGACTACGAGCAGGCCGTCGGCGTCACCTACGAGCAGGTGCACGCCGATCCGGACGCCGCGATCAGCGAGATCGTGATGCGGTTCCACGAGGTCGCGCGGGCCTGTGACGCCGTGGTCGTGGTCGGTACCGACTACACCGATGTCGCCAGCCCCAGCGAGCTGCGGTTCAACGCGCGCATCGCGGTGAATCTGGGCGCGCCGGTGCTGCTGGTGGTCCGCGGCTCCGAGCGCACCCCCGACGAGGTGCGCCAGCTGGCCGAGCTGTGCGCCAGCGAACTCGCCACCGAGCACGCGCAGCTGGCGGCGATCGTCGCGAACCGCTGCGATCCGGCGCGCCTGGCGGATATTGCCGCGGAGCTCAAGGGCTTCCACGTCCCGTCCTGGACGCTGCCGGAGGTGCCGCTGCTGATCGCGCCGACCATGGCCGAGCTGTGCGGCTCGATCGACGGCGAAATGTACAGCGGTGACCCGGAATTGCTGCAGCGCGAGGCGCTGTCGGTGATGGTCGGCGGCATGACGGCCGAGCACATCCTGGAGCGCCTGTCCGACGGTGTCGTGGTGATCGCGCCGGGCGACCGGTCCGAGGTGCTGCTCAGCCTGGTGAACGCGCATGAGGCGGAAGGCTTTCCGTCGCTGGCGGGCATCATCATGAACGGCGGCATGCTGCCGCATCCGGCGGTGGCGCGGCTGATGGCGGGCCTGAAGCCGCGGCTGCCGATCCTGGCCACCGAGCTGGGCACCTACGACACCGCCAACGCCGTGCACCACACCCGCGGCCGGATGTCGGCGGGCAATCCGCGCAAGGTCGACACCGCGCTCGCGCTCATGGAAGACCATGTGGACGCTCCGGAACTGTTGCAGCGCATCAAGGTCGAGCGCACCGCGGTGATCACGCCGCAGATGTTCGAATACCAGCTGATCGAGCGGGCGCGCGACAATCGCAAGCGGATCGTGCTGCCCGAGGGCACCGACGACCGCATCCTGCGCGCCGCCGGCCGGGTGTTGCAGCGCAAGATCGCCGATCTGGTCATCCTCGGCGACGAGACGAGCATCCGGGCCCGCGCCACCGAACTGGGCGTCGACATCACCGACGCGCAGGTGCTGGATCCGCGCACCTCCGGCTACCTCGACGATTTCGCCGCCGAGTACACCGAGCTGCGCAAGCACAAGGGCATGACCGTCGAGCGGGCCCGCGAGACCATGTCCGACATCTCCTACTTCGGAACCATGATGGTGTACAAGGGAATCGCCGACGGCATGGTCTCCGGCGCCGCGCACACCACGGCGCACACCATCCGCCCGTCCTTCGAGATCATCAAGACCGTGCCCGGGGTCTCCACGGTGTCGAGTGTGTTCCTGATGTGCCTGTCCGATCGGGTGCTGGCCTACGGCGACTGCGCGGTGGTGCCGGACCCGAGCTCGGAGCAGCTGGCCGATATCGCGATCTCCTCGGCCCGCACCGCGGCCCAGTTCGGCATCGATCCGCGGATCGCCATGCTGTCGTACTCCACAGGGGAGTCGGGCAGCGGCGCCGATGTGGACAAGGTGCGGGTGGCCACCCGGCTGGTGCGCGACCGCGAGCCGGAGCTGCTGGTGGAGGGCCCGATCCAGTACGACGCGGCGATCGAGCCCACCGTCGCCGACACCAAGCTGCCCGATTCCGAGGTGGCCGGGCGCGCAACGGTTTTCATCTTCCCGGATCTCAACACCGGCAACAACACCTACAAGGCGGTGCAGCGCAGCGCCGGCGCCATCGCGATCGGGCCGGTGCTGCAGGGTCTGCGCAAGCCGGTCAACGATCTGTCGCGCGGTGCGCTGGTCGCCGACATCGTGAACACCGTCGCCATCACCGCGATCCAGGCCCAGGGCCAGTGACAATCGATCAGGAGGCATGATGTCCGGCCAGACGAGCGAGCTGGTGCTGGTACTCAATTCGGGGTCGTCCTCGATCAAATACCAGCTGGTGGACCCGGATTCGGGCGCGGTGGCCGCGTCCGGCCTGGTGGAGCGGATCGGCGAGGCCAACGGCGCCATCGAGCACAAGGCCGGCGATCGGGTGGTCGAGCACGAGGGGCCGATCGCCGATCACAAGGCCGGGCTGCGACTGGTCTTCGAGATGTTCGCCGACACCGGCTACGACCTGGCCGGCGCCGGCCTGCGCGCGGTCGGGCACCGGGTGGTGCACGGCGGTGAGGTCTTCTACCGGCCGACGCTGATCACCGACGAGGTGGTCGCGGCCATCGCGAGCCTGTCCGAGCTGGCGCCGCTGCACAATCCGGCGAACGTCACCGGCATCGAGAGCACCCGGGAGCTGCTGCCCGGGGTGCCGCAGGTCGCGGTCTTCGATACCGCGTTCTTCCACGGCCTGCCCGCCGCCGCCAAGACCTACGCGATCGACGCAGAAGTGGCGGCGGCGCATGGCATCCGGCGCTACGGCTTCCACGGCACCTCGCACGAATACGTGTCCGCCCGGGTCGCCGAGGTGCTCGGCCGTGCTCCGGCCGAGGTGAACCAGATCGTGTTCCACCTGGGCAACGGTGCTTCGGCCTCGGCCGTGCGTGGCGGCCGGCCGGTCGACACGACGATGGGCCTGACCCCGCTGGAGGGCCTGGTCATGGGCACCCGGGGCGGCGATATCGATCCGGGCATCCTGCTGCATCTGATGCGCTCGGCCCAGCTCGACGTCGACGGCGTCGACCAGCTGCTCAATCGCAACTCCGGGATCAAGGGCCTGTCCGGGGTGAACGATTTCCGGGAATTGCAGCGCCTCATCGACGCGGGTGACGCGGCGGCGCAGCTCGCCTACGACGTCTACATCCACCGGCTGCGTCGCTACCTCGGCGCCTACCTGGTCGAACTCGGCCGGGTCGACGCCATCACCTTCACCGCGGGTGTGGGGGAGAACAGCCCGCAGGTGCGCGCCGACGCGCTGGCCGGTCTGGAGCGCTTCGGCATCCAGGTCGACCCGGCTCGCAATACCGCGAAAGATCTTGCGGCCCGGCGGATTTCGCCGGATGATGCCGAGGTCGCGGTGCTGGTGGTCCCGACCAACGAGGAGCTGGCCATCGCCCGCGCGGCACACGAGGTGGTCGTGGAATCGGCCGCCTAGCGCCGCATTCCCAGGAGACTCCAAGGAAACCTCACGGAATCCTCATGATTCGCACGGCAGTATGTGTGGCGGATCAGGTTTCAGCCGGCACCGCCGGACTCGGACCACGTTGACGATCGGGTCGCCGCCTCCCTCGCCGCGAACCCCGAAGCGCCGCTCCCGGCTGCCCCCGGGCGCGGCACCGCGTGGCCGAGGTCCGGCGGTGCCGATTACCAGTGACCTGATCCGCGCCCGGCCGGAGCCTTCCCCGGCCGGGCTCTGCTTTTGCGGGGTCAGAACCAGGATTTCGCGCGAATGGTGTTGGCCAGGTCGATCAGCGCGTAGCGGTGCCCGCGGCCCGGGGCGGAACGAGCCAGGGTGCGCAGGCCCGCCTCGGTTCCGTCGCGCAGCTCGCGCTCGGTGAACGGCCGGCCGAACAGGGTGGCATCGGAGAGTCGTGGCCGGTTGCCCGCCTGCAGCCAGGCCAGCGCGGAGCCGAGTACCAGGACGCGCAACTGCACCGCCCGGCGCTCGCCCGCGGGCACGGCCTGCACCCGGGCGGCGGCGATGTGCAGGGTCGCCTCGTCGAGCCGGTCGACCGGCGCCGCGGTGAGCAGCAGGAGTACCGCCGTCATCCGGGCCACGGTGTATCCGCGCGAGGTGGCGGGAACCTCGTCCAGGGCGCGCACGGCCTCCTCGACGCGCCCCGCCTCGGCCAGCTGCCGGGCCAGGCCGAACGCGGCGCTCACCACCGCGCGGTCGGTGCGCCACACCGTGGCGTACATCCGCTCGGCGTAGGACCGCCACTGCCCGGGATCCTGTGCGTCCCAGTGGTGCAGCACCAGTTCCGCGGTCGCGGCGAGGGCCAGTTTGGGGGCGATCTCGCCGGGCAGGTGCCGCAGCACGGCGTCGAAATGCCCGAAGGCCTGCTCGAAGTTCTGCTCCACCAGCTCGGTGCGCCCGAGGTACCAGTCGATGCGCCAGTCCGTGCCGGGCAGCTGGCCCAGCAGGTGCCGGGCCGCCGCGGTTTCGCCGAGATCGAGCCGGGCCCGGGCTTCGGCCAGCGCCAGCTCCGTCGGCAAGGTCTCCGGGGCGTTGCCGGGATCATTGGTGGCCCGCTCCCGCGCCTCCTGCAAGGCCTCCAGCGCCTGGCGTGGATCCGGTTGCATGGCCGCGGCGAGCATCGGCGCGGAGGGATCCGCGGGGTCGATCACCGGAATCGGCAGCGCCGCCGCGATATCGCGCGCTTGCAGCAGTTTGCTGCGGCCGATGCCGTCGGCGTAGGCGTCGGTCTGGCTGAGCAGTTCCTCGGTGCCGAAGCTGGCCCGCTGTGGACTGAACACTGTGGACAACTGGGGATGTTCCACACCGGTGTCCAGCGCCAGGATCTCCCGCAGCACCCCGGCCAGCTGCGCGTACATCGCGCGGGCCGACGGAAACCGCTGTGCCGGATCGGGTTCGGTCGCGCACAGCAGCAGGCGATGGAAGAACTCGTAGCGGGCCAGCACCGGATGCTCGGCCGGGTCCGGGATGCCGTCGGCGTAGCGGCCCTGCTCCATGCGCATGTTCAGGGTCAGCACGGCCAGGGTGCGGCCGACGGTGTAGATGTCCGAGGCCACGGTCGGGCCGGTCTTGGCGATCTCGGGCGCCTGGAAACCCCTGGTGCCGTATAGATTTCCGTAGGCCTCGATGGTCGCCACGGCACCGAGGTCGATCAGTTTGACCTGGTCCTCGGTGATCATGACGTTGTCTGGCTTGAGGTCGTTGTAGGTGAGCCCGATCGAATGCAGATACTCCAGGGCCGGAAGCACTTCCAGCACATAGGCGATCGCCTCGGCCACCGGCATCCGCTGCGGTCGCTCGTAGGAATCGAGGATGGTGCGCAGTGAGCGCCCGCCCACGTACTCCATCACGATGTAGCCGATGGCGTCGCCGTCCGGGCCCGGATGCTCGACGAAGTTGTGGATCTTGACGATGCTGGGCTGCGCTACCTCGGCGAGGAATTGGCGTTCGGCCACCGCCACGGCCTGCGCCTCGGCGTCACCCGAGTGCAGCAGGCCCTTGAGCACCACCCAGCGGTCGCTGACATTGCGGTCGATGGCCAGATAGATCCAGCCGAGGCCGCCGTGTGCGAGACAGCCCTGGATCTCGTACTGGTTGGAGACCATGTCGCCGGGGTGCAGCGAGGGCCGGAAGTCGTACGGGGCCTCGCAGGTGTGGCAGACCCCGGTGGTGGAGGCGGCCCGGCCGCCGGTGGCCCGGCCGACCGGGTCGCCGCAGCGCCAGCAGAACCGTTTCGCCTCGGCGACGACGGGATCGGACAGGACGGCCGCGAGCGGATCCGCGGGCGGCACATTCGGGATCGGTACCAGTCCGGCGCCGAGCCGCCGCACCGCGGGCCGGGACCGCGCCGTTCGCACGCTGCGCCCCGAGGTGCGATGCGCCGCACCGGAATTCGCGCCGGTGTCGATGCCGGACTGCGCGCCGGTCTGCACGCCGGAATCGGGCTGCCCGGTGTCGGCGCGCGCGGCCGCCATGGTTCCCGGCTGCTCCGGTTCCGGCGGTGGCGGCGGTGGCGCCTGCGGCACCGCGACCGTCGGCTCGAAGGTCTGCGGGGCGAAGATCGGCTGGGTGCGCTCGTGGTCGGACTGGTCGTCGATCATCGGCTCAGTCCTGATAGGTCGGGGCCGGTGGGCCGGGGGAGGCGCCGAGCCCCGGGAGCCATTGCCGGTACAGCCGCTCCCAGCTGCCGTCGCCGCGGATCCGGTCCAGGGTGCCGTTCACGAAACGCACCAGATCCTCGGCGCCCTTGGGGATTCCGATGCCGTAGGGCTCGACGCTGATGCTCTCGCCGACCACCTGGGTGTAGGGGTCCTGCGCGGCCAGCCCGGCCAGGATGGAGTCGTCGGTGCTCACCGCGTCCACCTGCCGCTGCTGCAGCACCACCAGGCAGTCGGCCCAGGTGGGCACGGACAGGATGGTGGCGGCGGGCTGTTCGCGGCGGATGCGATCCAGCGAGGTGGTGCCGCTGACCACGCACACCCGCTTGCCCGCCAGATCGGACAGACCGGTGATGCCGGAGGCCTTCATCGTCAGGACCCGCTGGTTGGCCAGCAGGTAGACGGTGGAGAAGTCGACCTTCTGGCGGCGCTCGCAGGTGATCGTCATGGTTTTGACCACCAGGTCGACGGTGTGGTTCTGCAGCGCCCGTTCCCGGTCGGCGGAGCTGAGACTGCGGAACTCGACGAGCTCGGGACTGCCGAGCAGATCCTTGGCGACCTCGCGGGCGATATCGGCGTCGAAGCCGACGATGCTGCCGGTGATCGGGTCGCGGAAGCTGAAAAGATTACTGCCGGTGTCCAATCCGACGACCAGGCGGCCGCGGGCCCGGATCGCGTCCAGGGTGGCGCCGCGGGCGCCGTCGGGGCGCAGGCTCGCGGTGGGATCGCCGCACTTCTGCCCGGGTTCGGGGGCGACCGGCGTATCCGTGTGCACGGGAACGGCTTTGGCGGGCAGAGGCGGTTCGGCATAGCTGCTGGAGCGGCTGGGCGGTGCGGGTTCGTTGTCGCTGACGCAGCCGCCGAGCAGGGTGGTGGCCGCGAGCAGGGCCGCCAGCAGGCCCGGTCGGGTTCTCATCGGTACTCCCGTAGTCGGGGCCAAATGCCCAGTCCCACATACCCGGCCGCCGCGATGCTCAATGCCAGCGCGCCGGGCCCCAGGAAGTCGAGCACCCGGGCGGACTGGGAGATGTTGCCGCGCAACGCGCTCCGGGTCTCGTTCAGGCTCAGCTCCAGGGCCCGATCCAAGGCATCGACCTGGGCGGCGACGTCGGCGGCGCCCGCGCCGGTGGCCACCACGGCGGCCCCGGTGAAGTCGCCGCGGTCCAGGGTTTCGTTCATCCGCTGATGGGCCACCCGCCAGCGGTCCAGGGCCGACCGGGCTTCGGCGAGGTGGTCGGCGGCGGGCGCGTCCTTCGGGTAGCCGGTGAGCAGTTCGTTCATCCGGGTCATGCCGTTGTTGTAGGTCCGGTCGTAGTCGCCGGTGGCGTCGCGGTTCACCAGCTTGAGCGTTTCGGCGGAGCGGGCCTGCTGGGCCAGGATGCGGGTCTCGGTGAGCCGGGAGCCGGGCCCCGCGCCCTCGTCGCGACCCTGGATCACCGCCGCGGCGGAGATCGAACCGGCGATCACCGTCCAGGCCAGCAGGATCAGCACCGAACCCGTGGCCAGCAGCAGTCCGGCGTTGAGGGTGCGCCGCCAGCGCCGCGCCAGATCCCGCTGCACCCAGCCGAGCACGCCCAGCGTCACCAGCAGCAGCGCGATGGACAGCCACGGCGGCCGCACGTGCCGGCTCTGCGCGGCGTCGACCGCGTCGGAGCGATGGCTCTGTAATTCCTGGGCCATCGGCAGCAGTGAGGTCTGCATCTGGTGCGACGCCTCGCTCAGATACGCCGCGCCGACCGGATAGCCGATGCGGTTGTTGGTGCGCGCGGTCTCGATCACGCCTGTATAGACCGGCAGCCCGGTCGCGATGCCGGTGCGCAGCCGGGTGTCGGGCGCGCCGTCAGCGGCGGGCCCCGCGCCCTGCCCCGACTGGGTCACCAGTTCCGCGGCGGCCGCGTTCACTGCCTGGTTGTAGCGGTTGCGCACCGGTTCCGGCTCCAGCCCGCCCGCGATGAACGCGGTGGCCGCGGCGGCGTCGGCGATCGAGAGCGAGGTGTAGAGGCGGTGCGCGGAATGCGCGTCGGGTTCGGTGTCGTCGAGCAGCACGTCCAGGGCGTGCTGCCGGTCGCCGACCGCGCTCGCGGTGACCCACCCGGCCGACAGGCACAGCGCGATCAGCAACAGCCCGAAGGCGATCAGGCGACCGGGGGAGGACTCGGCGAAGGACCGCACGTTCGCCGGGTCCAGCTGCTCGCGGACCTTGGCGACCGGGACACCGCGGAGCTGCCGGCGTACGGACAACTGCTCGGTCCGAGCCATGTTCACCTCCCCGGGTCCGCGCCTCCTGTGCGCCTGTCTCGCAGTTTATTGTGGGCGTACCGGTGCCATGGATGTGAAACGACCCTGGAAAACCAGTGGGAGACGCAGGTCACCGGCGGTGGCGCGAGGATGGTTGGCGATGCGTGGTGACGGTGACGGGTGGTCCAAAGACCCCAGCGGCGTTAAGCACTGGGGCCGTTTCGGCGCCGCCGGACTGCTGTTGCGCGCCCCGCTGCCCGGCGGCGGCTCGGCGGTCCTGCTGCAGCACCGCGCGCTGTGGAGTCATCAGGGCGGCACCTGGGCGCTGCCCGGCGGCGCCCGGGACAGCCACGAGACACCCGTGCACGCGGCGGTACGCGAGGCCTGGGAGGAGGCCGGCATCAATCCGGCCGACGTGCGAGTACGCAGCGAACGCGTGACCGCATCGACTGTCGGCGGCTGGACCTACACGACGGTCGTCGCCGACGCCGTGATGGCGCTGCCGACCAGCCTCAACCGGGAGAGCACCGCCCTGGCGTGGGTCCCCGAGGCCGAGGTCGACGCGCGTCCCCTGCATCCCGGTTTCGCGCTGTCCTGGCCCGCGCTGCGGGCCGCCCCGGCGCGGGTCAGCCTGGACGACCTGCCCGACCTCGACGAGGCCCGGCAGGTCGCCGCGGCTCTTCCACGCACCGTCGACCTGGCCGACCAGGGCTTCTACTGGTTGCACACCGAGCCGGACGGCCCGGGCACGCATGCCCGCATCGTCGGCACGAATTCGGCGGAGCAGCATGCGAACGGCGAAGTGGCCGACGCGGTCCTGGCACTCACGCGCGGGCAGCTGCTGAACTGATTGCGTCACACGTTGGCGAGCAGCGCGGCCTTCAGTTCGCGGGCCGCGGCCTCGGGATCCCGGGCGTCGGTGATTGCGCGGACCACGACGACGCGGTCGGCGCCCGCGTCGAGCAGTTCCGGGATGCGGGGCGCGTCGATGCCGCCGATCGCGAACCACGGGCGCGTCGGATGCGCGTCGTAGGTGGAACGGATCAGGTCGATGCTGGAGGGGGTGCGGCCCGGCTTGGTCGGTGTGGCCCAGACCGGCCCGGTGCAGAAGTAGTCGATGTGCTCGTCGATCGCGGCCAGTCCGGCCTGCGCCCGATTGTGGGTGGAGCGCCCGATCACTACGTCGGGGCCGAGAATTCTCCGTGCGTACCAGGGCGGTAGGTCGCCCTGGCCTAGGTGCAGGACGTCAGCCCCCGCGGCCAGCGCGATATCGGCGCGGTCGTTGACCGCGAACAGCGCGCCGTGCCGGCGGGCCGCGGCCTTCAGCTCGGCCAGCGCACCCAATTCGGCTTTGGCCTCGAGCGGCCCGTACTTCGCTTCGCCCGGTGAGCCTTTGTCCCGGAGCTGGATGATGTCGACCCCACCGGCCAGCGCCGCGTCGGCGAACTTGGCCAGATCCCCTTTCTCCCGGCGGGCGTCGGTGCACAGATACAGCCGCGCGCTCGCCAGCCTTTCTCTAGGGGAAAGTGATCTTTTCTGATGGGAGGGTTGCACTCCTCCGACCGTAGCCGCGCTACCGTTGGGATGCGAGATGGTGGGGGTTGAAAAAGCACAGGGAAAGGCACAGGAGGCGGTGAACGGCATGGGCACGCTGGCCGTCGTTGGTGGCGGCGCCATCGGGCAGGGGGTGGCCTGGCGGGCCGCCGAGGCGGGCTGGTCGGTCACCCTGTTCGATCCCGCTCCCGGTTCCGGCGCCTCCTGGGTGGCCGGTGGGATGCTCGCGCCGCTGTCGGAGGGCTGGCCCGGTGAGGATCGGGTGCTGGAGTTCGGTGCGGCCGCGCTGGCCCGCTGGCCCGAATTCGCCGCCCGCTTGCAGGCCGCGACCGGTGTCGACGTGCTGGTCGCCGCCGAGACGCTGACCGTCGCCCTGGACGCCGCCGACGCCGCGGATCTGCGCACCATCGCCGACTGGGTCGGCGGCCGCGCGCTGGCGACCGCGGTCGACCACGACCTGCGGGTGCTGGACCGGGCCGGAGTGCGCGCCCTGGAACCCGCCCTGGCCCGCACCGTGCGCGCGGGCTTGCTCGCCGCCGCGGAACCCGCCATCGACAACCGCCGTCTACTCGATGGACTGCGCAAGGCCGGTGCCGAGGCCGGGGTCCGGCTGCGTTCCGAAGCCGTCGCGCACCTCGACGACCTCGACTTCGATCAGATCGTGCTGGCCGCGGGCGCCGCCTCCGCGCGCCTGCTGCCGGGGCTTCCGGTCCGCCCGGTCAAGGGTGAGATCCTGCGGCTGCGCCATCGGCCGGGCGCGACGCCGGTGCCGCACCGGGTGATTCGCGCCCGGGTGCACGGCCGGGCCGTCTACCTGGTGCCGCGCGGCGACGGCCTCGTGGTCGGGGCGACCCAGTACGAGGCCGGGTTCGACACCACCGTGACCGTCGGCGGCGTGCGCGACCTGATCGCCGACGCCGAGGCGATCCTGCCCGGCATCGCCGAATACGAACTGTCCGAGGCGAGCGCCGGCTCCCGGCCGGGCACCCCGGACAACCTGCCGCTGATCGGCAGGCACACCGACCGGATCGTGGTCGCCACCGGCCACGGCCGCAACGGCATGCTCACCACGCCGCTCACCGTCGACGCGGTGCTGGGCGAGCTGGCCGGAACCCCGCTGCCGGCCGCGCGATCCGCGGACCCGCGGCGCTTCTCGACGCCGGCCGCGCCGGCTGTCCCATCATCTCCAGGAGGTATTCGATGAGCGTGACCTCGGTCCCGATCGGCGTCACCGTGAACGGGCAGGACCACGAGTTCGCCGCTTCGCTCACGGTGCGCGAGCTGCTGGCCCGGCTGGAGTTGCCGTGTCAGGGCGTGGCACTGGCGGTCGACGGCGCCGTGTTCCCGAAGTCCCGCTGGGACGAGCCGGTCGGGCGCGGCTGGAATATCGAGGTGCTCACGGCGGTTCAGGGTGGCTGAGATGGAGCCCTTACGCATTGCCGGCCGCGAGTTCGGTTCCCGCCTGATCATGGGCACCGGTGGGGCGGAGAGCCTGTCGGTGCTGGAGGAGGCGCTGCTGGCCTCCGGTACCGAGCTGACCACGGTCGCGATGCGCCGGGTGGACGCGGCGGGCGGCACCGGGGTGCTGGATCTGCTCGAGCGCCTGAAGATCATGCCGCTGCCGAACACCGCGGGCTGCCGCACCGGCGCCGAGGCGGTGCTCACCGCGCAGCTGGCCCGGGAGGCCCTGGACACCAACTGGGTGAAGCTCGAGGTGGTGTTCGACGAGCGCACCCTGCTGCCCGACCCGATCGAACTGCTCACCGCCGCCGAGCAACTGGTGGACGACGGCTTCCACGTGCTGCCCTACACCAACGACGATCCGGTGCTGGCGCGCCGCCTGGAGGACGCGGGCTGCGTCGCGGTCATGCCGCTGGGCGCCCCGATCGGCACCGGTCTCGGCATCGGCAATCCGCACAATATCGAGATGATCGTGGCCGCCGCGGGCGTCCCGGTCATCCTGGACGCGGGCATCGGCACCGCCAGCGACGCGGCCCTGGCGATGGAGCTCGGCTGCTCGGCGGTCCTGCTGGCCACCGCGGTCACCCGCGCCCAGCAGCCGGCCCTGATGGCGGCCGCCATGGCCGACGCGGTGCGCGCCGGTTACGGGGCCCGGCACGCGGGCCGCATCCCGAAGCGCTTCTGGGCTCAGGCTTCTTCCCCAGCCCGCTGAGCCCGCACCCAGGGTTTATCTCATCCTCAGGGATGAGACGAGTCGGCACCTTCTGCTGACGCGGTCGCGGGCTTTTTGCGGAAAACTTGGGCCCATGATCGAACTGAGGGGCCTGACCAAACACTATGGCCAGACCGTCGCGGTTCAGGATCTCTCGTTCACCGTCCAACCAGGACAGGTGACCGGCTTCCTCGGACCGAACGGCGCTGGTAAATCCACCACCATGCGGATGATCCTGGGCTTGGACACGCCCACCGCGGGAACGGCGCTGATCAACGGCAAGCCGTACCACGAACTGGACAAGCCGCTGACCGAGGTCGGCGCGCTGCTGGACGCGAAGTGGGTGCATCCCAATCGTTCGGCGCGTTCGCATCTGCGCTGGATGGCCGCGACCAACAACATCCCGGTGTCCCGGGTCGACGAGGTGCTCAAGCTGGTCGGCCTGGCCGAGGTCTCCGGCAAGCCCGCGGGCGGCTTCTCGCTGGGCATGTCGCAGCGGCTCGGCCTGGCCGGCGCGCTGCTCGGCGATCCGCAGGTGCTGCTGTTCGACGAGCCGGTCAACGGGCTGGACCCGGAGGGCATCCTGTGGATCCGGCGCTTCATGCAGCGGCTGGCCGGCGAGGGCCGCACCGTGCTGGTGTCGAGCCATCTGCTCTCCGAAATGGCGCAGACCGCCGAGCAACTCGTGGTGATCGGCCGGGGCCAGCTCATCTCGGATTCCAGCACCAAGGAATTCATCGAGAAGGCCTCGGAATCGACGGTGCGCGTGCGCAGCCCGCAGCTGGATCAGTTGCGCAGCCTGCTCACCTCCAACGGCATGACCGTGCGGGAGGAAGGGTCGGACGCGCTGATCGCGGTGGACGTGATCAGTGACGCCGTCGGAAAGCTGGCCGCCGCGAACGAGATCACGCTCTACGAGCTCTCGCCGCAGCGTGCCTCGCTGGAGGAGGCGTTCATGCGGATGACCGGCGGTGCGGTGCAGTACCACGGTGAAGGCTTCGACGAAGTGATGGGAGGTGCGCTCTGATGGGCGTGTTGACAGCGGAACGCATCAAACTCACCTCCACCCGCTCGCCGTGGTGGTGCACGGTGATCATCGTCGCGATCGGCCTGGGCCTGCCCCTGCTGTTCACGCTGATCACCAACGCGACCTACGGCAAGGAGGGCAACGAGGGCGCGCCCGGGATGTCCCCGTCGCTGGCGGCCAGCGGTGTCGCCGGACTTGGCGTCATGGTGCTGACCATCATGGCGGCGCTCGCGGTGACCAACGAGTACCGGTTCGGCATCATCCGCACCACCTTCCAGGCCACGCCGCATCGGGGCCGGGTGATCTTCACCAAGGCCGGCCTGCTCGGCGTGTACGGCGCGGTGCTGACCGCGGTGCTGGTGGCGCTGGCCTACGTGCTGGTGAAGGCGATCGCCAAACCGGAACTCAAGCCGCTGCTTTCGATGCCGGACGCCGATTCCTGGCGCCAGCTCTACGGCGTGCCGATCTACGCGCTGCTCTGTGTGGTGCTCGCCATCGCGGTGGGTGTGCTGGTCCGGCAGTCCGCCGCGGCGATCTCGCTGCTGGTGCTGTGGCCGCTGCTGATCGAGGGCTTGATCGGCAGTCTGCCCTGGGTCTCGGAGCACGTGGCTCCGTTTCTGCCCTTCGGCAACGGCCAGCGGTTCTTCTCCGAGCTGGGGGAGACCAACGCCAACTACCACTGGGGCCCGTGGGGCAGCCTGATCTACTTCACCGCGTTCGTCGCGGTGGTGTTCGCGGCCGCGCTGTTCATGGTGAACAAGCGCGACGCCTGACCAGATTCCACCCGGGTAGCTTCCCTCGCCACTCGGGTAGGGGTTCGCGACCTTGTCGGGAGGTCCGCGAACTCCGATCACATCGGCTGCCACTGCCCGGTGGCCGATGTGCCTATCACGACCCGGTGCGGGATTCCCCGCCCCGGGTCGTGGTGTTTTCCGGACCTGCCGACGCCTGATCTCCTGGGCTACGCTCGGGGCGTGAGGGATACACCTTCCGGCGGTCGCGAACCCGTGCCGGAGCGGGAAGCCAAGCGGAACGTGCCGCCCGAGGTCGTCATACCGCTCGAGCCGTCCAGTTCGCCGCGCCCCCCGCGCCGTGGCGTGCGCAAGGCGCAGCTGTCCACGCTGATGACCGCCGCGAATCAGCGCCCGGATTTCATCGGGGCGCTGCGCCGGGCCCGCGAGCAGCTGCCCGGTGACCCGTCTTTCGGTGACCCGCTGTCGGTTTCGGGTCCCGGTGGTGCGCGCGCGGTGGCCCGGGCCGCGGACAAGCTGGTGGGCGACACCCCCAGCGCGGCTCGCGAGATCGGCTTCGGCGCCCTGCAGGTCTGGCAGGCGATGCTGGAGCGGGTCGGGCGCGGCAAGGGCAACGCCGAGGTGACCGTCATGTTCACCGACCTGGTCGCGTTCTCGCGCTGGTCGCTTTCGGCCGGCGACGAGGCCACCCTGGAGCTGCTGCGCGGCGTGGCCAAGGCCATCGAGCCGCCGATCGCGGATCGCGGCGGTCAGGTGGTCAAGCGCATGGGTGACGGCGTGATGGCCGTGTTCACCTCCGCCGACCGCGCCCTGCGGGCGTCGGTGCAGGCCAAGCGAAATCTGGAGAACGTCAGCATTCACGGCTACCGCCCGCAGATGCGGATCGGTCTGCACACCGGTTCGCCGCGCGAGATCGGCGGCGACTGGCTCGGTGTCGATGTGACGATCGCGGCCCGGGTGATGGAGGCCGGCGGCAACGGCAACACCATGCTCTCGGAGGCGACCCTGAAGTCGCTGCACCCGGAGACGCTGGCCGAGCTGGGTTTCGCGGTGAAGCCCTACCGGCGCAGTTTCTTCGCGGCGCCGCTCAGCGGCGTGCCCGAGGACCTGCGCATCTATCGGTTGTCGGGCAGCTAGCCCAGGCCCCAGGCGATCGCGCCGCCCGCCGCCAGCACGGCCAGCACGCCCAGCGAGATGGCCAGGGGACGGGTGGTCTTCCAGAGCGAGTAGGCCCCGCCGGCGAGGAACCCGGACAGGGCGAGCAGCAGGATCACGGTGACGTCGGTGGACATTGCTCCGATTCTGCCCGGTTCGCCGGAATGGGCCGCGCGAGGGGTCGGATAACCATGCTCCGACCTGCGTAGATCGTTAACAAGCACGCGTGCTTGCTTTTTTCTTGATCGGATGTGATGCTGGTTTGCGACAGCGAACCGGGCGGGGTTCGCCGAGCGAGGAGGCTCCTGCGGAGATGGGAATGCTGGCCGCGAGTCCGGAGGTCATCCGGATCGGCAACTGTTCCGGGTTCTACGGTGATCGGCTCGGCGCCATGCGCGAGATGCTCGAGGGCGGGCAGCTCGATGTGCTCACCGGCGACTATCTCGCCGAGCTGACCATGCTGATCCTGGGCCGGGACCGGATGAAGGATCCGGACCTCGGCTACGCCAAGACCTTCGTGCGCCAGGTGCAGGAGTGTCTGGGGCTGGCGCTGGAGCGCAACGTGCAGATCGTCACCAACGCCGGCGGGCTCAACCCCGCCGGGCTGGCCGCGAAACTGCGCAAGGTCGCCGCCGATCTCGGCTTGGACGCGAAGATCGCGCACGTCGAGGGCGATGATCTGCTCGGCCGGGCCGGCGAGCTCGGCCTGGGTCAGCCGCTGACCGCCAACGCCTACCTCGGTGCCTGGGGCATCGTGGAGTGCCTGAACGCGGGCGCGGACATCGTGGTCACCGGCCGGGTCACCGACGCCTCGGTGGTCGTCGGCCCCGCGGCGGCCCACTTCGGCTGGGCCCGTACCGATTACGACCGGCTGGCCGGCGCCGTGGCGGCGGGGCACGTCATCGAATGCAGCACCCAGGCCACCGGCGGCAACTTCGCGTTCTTCACCGAACTCGCCGATCTCGGCCGGCCCGGCTTCCCGATCGCCGAGATCCGGGCCGACGGCAGCAGCGTCATCACCAAGCACGACGGCACCGGCGGCGCGGTCACCGTGGACACGGTGCAGGCCCAGCTCATGTACGAGATCCAGGGCACGCGCTACGCGGGCCCCGACGTCACGACCCGGCTCGACAGCATCGTGCTGCGCCAGGAGGCGCCGGACCGGGTGCTGATCAGCGGGGTGACCGGTGAGGCGCCGCCGCCGCGGTTGAAGGTGTCGCTGAACACCCTCGGCGGGTTCCGCAACGAGATGGAATTCATTCTGACCGGCCTCGACATCGAGGCGAAAGCCGCGCTGGCGCAACGACAGCTGGAGTCCTGGCTGCCGGAGCGGCCCGCCGAGCTGGACTGGACCCTGGCCCGCCTGGACCGGCCGGATGCCGAGACCGAGGAGCGGGCCAGCGCGCTGCTGCGCTGCGTGGTGCGGGATCCGGATCCGAACAAGGTCGGGCGCGCGTTCTCCAGCGTCGCGGTCGAGCTGGCGCTGGCCAGCTACCCGGGTTGCAGCTTTACGACGCTGCCGGGCAATGGATCGCCCTACGGCGTGTACACGCCCGGTTTCGTCGACGCCGCCGAGGTGCCGCACGTCGCGGTGCTGCCGGACGGCACCCGGACCGAGGTCGACCCGGCCTCGGAAACCCTTGCGCTGGCGCAGGTTCCGGAGCCGGGACTGCCGGAAGCGTGGCCCGCCGGTGCAACTCGCACCGCACCGCTCGGCACGATCGCGCTGGCGCGCAGCGGTGACAAGGGCGGCGACGCGAACATCGGCGTCTGGGTGCGCACCGCGGAGCAGTGGCGCTGGCTGGTGCACACGCTGACCGCCGACCGGTTGCGGGAACTACTGCCGGAAACCGCGTCGTTCGAGGTCAGCCGCCATGTGCTGCCGAACCTGCGCGCCGTGAACTTCATCATTTCCGGTCTGCTCGGCAAGGGCGTGGCCTATCAGGCCCGTTTCGACCCGCAGGCCAAGGGGCTCGGCGAATGGCTGCGCTCCCGTCACGTCGAGATCCCCGTGGAGTTGCTGTGAGTCCGTGGAATTCACCCGAGCGGCGCGAATTGCGCGCCACCGTACGCGGTTTCGTCGAGCGCGAGATCCTGCCCAATATGGACGCCTGGGAGCGCGACGGCGAGCTGCCGCGCGAGCTGCACAAGAAGGCGGGCGCGCTCGGCCTGCTCGGCATCCAATTCCCCGAGGCCGTCGGCGGTTCCGGCGGTGACGGCATCGACGCGATGATCGTCTGCGAGGAGCTGCATCAGGCCGGCGCCTCCGGTGGCCTGTTCGCCTCGCTGTTCACCTGCGGTATCGCGGTGCCGCACATCATCGCCTCGGGCAACGAGGATCTGATCGAGCGTTTCGCCCGGCCGACGCTGGCGGGGGAGAAGATCGGGTCGCTGGCGATCACCGAGCCGGGCGGCGGCTCCGATGTCGGCCACCTGACCACGACCGCCCGCCGCGACGGCGATCACTACATCGTCAACGGCGCGAAGACCTTCATCACCTCCGGCGTGCGCGCCGACTTCGTGGTCACCGCGGTCCGCACGGGCGGCCCCGGCGCGAGCGGCATTTCGCTGCTGGTGGTGGAGAAGGGCACGCCGGGCTTCACGGTCAGCCGCAAGCTGGAGAAGATGGGCTGGCTGGCCTCCGACACCGCCGAACTGTCCTATGTGGATGTCCGGGTGCCGGTGGAAAACCTGGTGGGGCCGGAGAACTCGGGCTTCTTCCAGATCGCGGGCGCGTTCGTCAGCGAGCGCGTCGGCCTGGCCGTGCAGGCCTACGCGCAGGCGCAGCGCTGCCTGGATCTCACCCTGGAGTGGGTGCGCAACCGGGAAACCTTCGGCCGCCCGCTGATCAGCCGCCAAGCCGTGCAGAACACCGTCACCGAGATGCACCGCCGCACCGATGTGGCCCGGGTCTACACCCGGAATGTGGTGGAGCGCGCGGCCGCCGGCGATCCCGATCTGATCGCGGAGGTGTGTTTCGCCAAGAACACCGCCGTGGAAGCGGGCGAGTGGGTGGCCAATCAGGCCGTGCAGCTCTTCGGCGGCCTGGGCTACATGCGCGAATCCGAGGTGGAGCGGCAGTACCGCGACATCCGGATCATCGGCATCGGCGGCGGCACCACCGAAATTCTGACCGGATTGGCGGCGAAACGATTGGGGTACCAGTCTTGACCACATTGCGCAGCACCCTCGACAGCGGTTCGCCGGAGTACGCCGCGGCCGCGGCGGCCATGAGCGGCAAGCTCACCGAGATCGAAGCCGAGTTCGCCAAGGCGATCGACGGCGGCGGCCCGGACAAGCTGGCCCGGCATCGCAAGCGCGGCAAGTTGACCGCGCGCGAGCGCATCGAACTGCTCATCGACGAGGACTCGCCGTTCCTGGAGCTGTGCCCACTTGCCGCGTGGGGCAGCGACTTCCACGTCGGCGCGAGCGTCATCGCCGGGATCGGCGTGGTCGAGGGCGTCGAATGCATCATCGTGGCACCGGATCCCACGGTCCGCGGTGGTACCTCCAACCCGTGGACGCTGCGCAAGAACCTGCGCATCAACGACATCGCGATGGAGAACCGGCTGCCGGTGATCGGCCTGGTCGAGTCCGGCGGCGCCGATCTGCCCACGCAGAAGGAAGTCTTCGTGCCCGGCGGGCGCATGTTCCGGGATCTGACCCGGCTCTCCGCCGCCGGAATCCCCACCATCGCCCTGGTTTTCGGTAACTCCACCGCGGGCGGCGCCTACATCCCCGGCATGTCCGACTACACGGTGATGATCAAGGAGCGCTCCAAGGTGTTCCTCGGCGGACCGCCGCTGGTGAAGATGGCCACCGGTGAGGAATCCGACGACGAATCCCTGGGCGGCGCCGACATGCACGCCCGGGTCTCGGGCCTGGCCGACTACTTGGCCGCCGACGAGCAGGACGCGATCCGTATCGGCCGCTCCATCATCAAGCGGCTGAACTGGGAGAAGAAGGGCCCGCGGGCGCGTGCGGAGGTCATCGAGCCGCTGTTCGACACCGAGGAACTACTCGGCATCGTGCCCTCGGATCTGAAGATCCCGTTCGATCCGCGCGAGGTCATCGCCCGCGTGGTCGACGGCTCCGATTTCGACGAGTTCAAGCCGCTCTACGGCGGCAGCCTGGTCACCGGCTGGGCCGAGCTGCACGGCTACCCGGTCGGCATCCTCGCCAACGCGCGCGGCGTGCTGTTCTCCGAGGAGTCGCAGAAGGCGACCCAGTTCATCCAGCTGGCGAACCAGAAGAACACGCCACTGCTGTTCCTGCACAACACCACCGGCTACATGGTCGGCAAGGAGTTCGAGCAGAAGGGCATCATCAAGCACGGCGCGATGATGATCAACGCGGTCTCCAATTCGAAGGTGCCGCATATCTCGCTGCTGATGGGCGCCTCCTACGGTGCCGGGCACTACGGCATGTGCGGGCGCGCCTACGATCCGCGCTTCGTGTTCGCCTGGCCGAGTGCGAAATCCGCCGTCATGGGCGGTGCGCAGCTGGCCGGTGTCATCTCCATCGTGGGGCGGGCCTCGGCCGAGGCCAAGGGCATGCCGTTCAACGAGGAGGCCGACGCCGGGATGCGCGCCATGGTGGAGGCGCAGATCGAGGCCGAGTCGCTGCCGATGTTCATGTCCGGCCGGCTCTACGACGACGGCGTGATCGATCCGCGCGATACCCGCACGGTGTTGGGAATGGCGTTGTCCGCCATCCACAATGCCCCGATCAAGGGCGCCGAGGGCTTCGGCGTCTTCCGGATGTGAGGCCGCCCGTGGTTACGAATGTTCTGGTCGCAAACCGTGGCGAGATCGCCCGCCGCGTCTTCGCCACCTGCCGGCGCATGGGCCTGGGCACGGTCGCCGTGTACTCCGATGCCGACGCCGCCGCTCCGCATGTGGCCGAGGCCGATGCGGCGGTGCGCCTGCCGGGCAATACGCCCGCCGAGACCTACCTGCGCAGCGAGCTGATCATCGAGGCCGCCCTGGCCGCCGGTGCCGACGCCGTGCACCCCGGCTACGGATTCCTCTCCGAGAACGCCGATTTCGCCCAGGCCGTGCTGGCCGCGGGCCTGGTCTGGATCGGTCCGCCGGTCGAGGCGATCGAGCAGATGGGCTCCAAGGTCGCGTCCAAGAAGCTGATGGACGCCGCCGGGGTCCCGGTGCTGGCCGAGCTGGACCCGGCCGAGGTCACCGACGCGCACCTGCCGGTGCTGATCAAGGCCTCCGCCGGTGGCGGCGGTCGCGGCATGCGGGTGGTGCGCGAGCTGGCCGACCTGCAACCGCAGATCGAGGCGGCGCGGCGCGAGGCCGAGTCGGCCTTCGGCGATCCGACCGTGTTCTGCGAGCGCTACCTGGAGACCGGCCGCCACATCGAAGTGCAGGTGATGGCCGACGAGCACGGCGTCATCTGGGCGGTCGGCGAGCGCGAGTGCTCGATTCAGCGGCGGCATCAGAAGGTCGTCGAAGAGGCGCCTTCGCCACTGGTGCAACGGATTCCGGGCATGCGCAAGCGCCTGTTCGAGGCTTCGCGGCTGGCCGCGGGCGCGATCGGTTACACCGGCGCGGGCACCGTGGAATTCCTGGCCGACGAGGCCGGCGAGTTCTTCTTCCTGGAGATGAACACCCGTCTGCAGGTGGAGCATCCGGTCACCGAGCAGACCACCGGCCTGGATCTGGTCCGGCTGCAACTGGATGTCGCCGCGGGCGGCCACCTCGCGGCCGAACCGCCGCTCATGCACGGGCATTCGATCGAGGTCCGGCTCTACGCCGAGGATCCGGCGCAGGACTGGCAGCCGCAGAGCGGTCCGGTGCACCGCATCGACATCCCTTCGGTGGCCGCGGAATTCGACCTGCTGGTCCGTCCGGGCGTACGGCTGGACACCGGCGTGGTCGACGGTTCGGTCGTCGGCGTGCACTACGACCCGATGCTGGCCAAGGTCATCTCCTACGGCGAAAACCGCGGTGAGGCAGCGCGTTTGCTCGCCGCCGCGCTACAGCGGGCCGAGATCCACGGCCTGGTGACCAACCGTGATCTGCTGGTGCGGGTGCTGCGGCACCCGGCGTTCCTGGCCGGTGACACCGACACGGCGTTCTTCGCGACGCACGGCTTGGACACCCTCGCCGCGCCGTTGGCGTCCGAGGCGGACGAGGCGCTGTCCATCGTGGCCGCGGCCCTCGCCGACGCGGCCGCGAATCGCAAGGCCGCCAAGGTCGCCGGTGGCCTGCCCAGCGGGTGGCGCAATCTGCCCGCGCAGTCGCAGCGCAAGTCCTACGAGAGCCGGATCAGCGGAATCCACGAGGTCGCCTACCGATTCGGGCGCAACAGCGTCACCGTCGAGGGCCACGACGGGCTCGGCGTCCTCGAGGTCACCCCGGACCGGGTGGTGCTGGCGATCCCGGGCGAACGCGGCCCGGTGCGCCGGCAGTTCTCCGTCGCCCGCTACGGCGATCTGATCTGCGTCGACTCGCCGCTGGGCCCGGTCGCCGTGCGCAGACTGCCGCGCTTCAGCGACCCGGCCGACCAGGTGGCCACCGGCTCGCTGCTGGCGCCCATGCCGGGCAGCGTGATCCGGCTCGGCGCCGAGGTCGGCAGCCAGGTCGTGCAAGGTCAGCCGATCCTGTGGCTGGAGGCGATGAAGATGGAGCACACCATCGCCGCCCCCGCCGCCGGTGTGCTGAGCGCCCTCAACGTCAGCGTCGGCCAGCAGGTCGACGTCGGAACCGTTCTCGCGGTGGTCGAGCCCGCGGAAGAGCAGGAGTAGGTCATGAGTTTCATCGAAACCGAAGAGCAGAAGGCACTGCGCGCGGCGGTGGCCGCGCTGGCGGCCAAGTACAACTACCGCGACTATGTGCTGCCCAAGGCCCGCAAGGGCGAGCCGCTCGACGAATTGTGGGACGAGGCGGGCAAACTCGGCTTCCTCGGGGTGAATCTGCCGGAGGAGTACGGCGGCGGTGGCGCCGGCATGTACGAGCTCGCGCTGGTGCAGGAGGAGCTCTCCGCCCAGGGCGCGGGCCTGCTGCTCATGGTGGTGTCCCCGGCTATCTGCGGCACCATCATCACCAAGTACGGCACCGACGCGCAGAAGTCGGAGTGGCTGACCAAGCTGGCCGACGGCACCGGCAAGATGGTCTTCGGCATCACCGAGCCCGACGCCGGCTCCAACTCGCACCAGATCACCACCACCGCGCGCCGCGACGGTGACGACTGGATCCTCAACGGCCGCAAGATCTTCATCTCCGGCGTGGATCAGGCCGAGGCGGTGCTCATCGTCGGCCGGACCGAGGATCACAAGTCCGGCAAGCTCAAGCCGGCGCTGTTCATCGTGCCGACCGATGCCGAGGGCTTCCAGAAGACCGCCCAGGAAATGGACATCATCGAGCCGGATCATCAGTACACGCTGTTCCTCGACGATGTCCGGCTGCCCTCGACCGCCCTGGTCGGTTCCGAGGACGCCGCGCTGATGCAGTTGTTCGCGGGTCTGAACCCCGAGCGCATCATGGGCGCCGCGATGGCCGTCGGCGGGGCGCGCTACGCCATCGATCGCGCGGTCGAGTACGCCAAGGAGCGCACCGTCTGGAAGACGCCGATCGGTGCGCACCAGGGCCTCTCGCATCCGCTGGCCCAGGTCAAGATCGAGACCGAACTGGCCCGGCTGATGATGCAGAAGGCCGCCACCCTCTACGACGCGGGCGACGAGATGGGCGCGGCCGAGGCCGCGAACATGGCGAAATACGCTGCGGCCGAGGCGAATATCAAGGCGCTCGATCAGGCCATCCAGACCCACGGTGGTGCGGGCCTGACCCGCGAGGTCGGCCTGGCCGCCATGCTCGCCGCCGCGCGCATCGGCCGGATCGCCCCGGTCAGCCGGGAGATGGTGCTCAACTTCGTCGCCCAGTTCTCGCTGGGCCTGCCGAAGTCCTACTGACCAACCCAGAGCAACAAAGGAGGCGTGATGAGCGAGTCCTCGCCCGCACCCTACGTGCGCTATGAACTGCGCGACGGTTTCGCGGTCCTCACCTTGGACTCGCCGCACAACCGCAACGCCCTGTCCGCGCGCTTGGTGGCCGAGCTGCTTCAGGGCTTAGACCGGGCCTGGGAGGATGCCGCGGTCCGCGGCATCGTCCTGACCCACACCGGCAACACCTTCTGCGCGGGCGCCGACCTCAGCGAGGCCAGCAACGCCGACCCGGCCGCGGCCGCCGACGAGCGCACCCGCGTCATGATCGGTGTGCTGCGCCGCCTGGTGGAGATCCCGAAGCCGGTGATCGCGCAGATCGACGGCAATGTCCGGGCCGGCGGCATGGGCATCGTCGCCGCCTGCGATCTCGTGGTCGCGGGTCCGGCCAGCTCGTTCGCCCTCACCGAGGTGCGCATCGGGTTGGCGCCGTTCATGATCTCGCTGACCCTGCTGCCGCGCCTGGATCCGCGCGCGGCCAGCCGGTTCTATCTCACCGGCGAGAAGTTCGACGCGGCCACCGCACGGGAGATCGGGCTCGTCTCGATCACCGCCGAGGATCCCGCGGCCGAGGTCGCGCGCCTGTGCGGCGAGCTCCGCAAGGGCGCGCCGCAGGGCTTGGCCGAGGCCAAGAGCCTGGTGAACGGCGGCATCCTCGCGGCGTTCGACGACTCGGCCGAGGAACTGGCCAAGCGTTCGGCGAGCTTCTTCGGCACCCCCGAGGTGCAGGAGGGCATGCTGGCCTTCCTGCAGCGCCGTCCGCCGAGCTGGGCACAATAAGGACTATGGCGACACCGCACGAACCCAAGCAGGACCGCAGCCGGGCCACCCGGCAGCGGCTGCTCGAGGCGACCATCGACTGCCTGGCCGAGCGCGGCTGGGCAGCAGCCACCGTGTCGGTGGTCGCCGAACGGGCCGGGGTGTCGCGCGGCGCGGCCCAGCATCACTTTCCGACCCGGGAAGATCTGATCACCGCGGCCCTGGAGTACATGTTCGACACCCGGATGGCGCTGTCCAAGTCCGAGGCGATCGCGCTGGCCGAGGTCGCCGAGGGCGCGACCCGCACCCAGGCGGTGGTGGCGGGCCTGGTCGACTCCTACACCACGGTGCTGTTCAAGGCGGCGCTACAGGTGTGGACGCACGCCGCCGCCGATCCGGTGCTCCGGGAGCGAATAGTGCCGCTGGAGGCCAAGTTCGGCCGGATCGCGCATCGCCGCGCCGTGGAGGCGCTCGGCGTCGACGACTCCGATCCCGTTACCCATCACCTCGTTCAGGCCACGCTCGACCTGGCCCGCGGCCTCGGCCTGGCCGACGTGCTCACCGACGACTCGGCGCGGCGCAAGCAGATCGTCGAACAGTGGTCGGCCACTTTGCATTACGCGTTGCACGCGGCGCGCTGACCGCTCAGCAGTCCTGCGGCGCCCGGCCGGCGTCGAGCCCGTAGGAGGTCGACCCGACCATGGCGCCGACCAGCCCGCCGATGACCGCGCCCGGAATCGCGCCGAACAGGAAGATCGGCAGACCGGCGATGGCGCCCAGCGTCGTGCCCAGCACCACGCCCAGCCCCGTCCGCAGTTCGATGCTGTCACCCGGCGCCATGCAGGCCGCGATGGGCGCGGCCGGTGCGGTCACCGGGGTGGGCGCGGGCAGCGGTTCGGCCGCGGCGATGCCCCCGACCCCGACGATGAGCAGCACGGCGACAACGGCGCCGAGCAGGGTGCAGGCCAATCTCTTGATCGTGTTCACGCAGGTCCCTGATCATTCGAAAGCGTTGTGCGCACCGGAGATTCCGATGCGCGCACCATCCTTACCCAATTCGTTTGAGTAGTCTTCGATTTCGAATATTTCCGACCGGGCAGCGGAACGCCGCTAGCTCAGGCGGCGCACCCGCAGCACGGTGTCGGTGCGGACGCCGGTGCTGCCGTCGGGACCGGTCCACTCCCGGCTGACCTCGTCCTTGGTCTCGACCTGCCATTCACCGGGTGCGGGCGCGATCGCCTCGAGCATCTCCGCCAGCGTCGGGAAGTGCACATCGGCGTGCTTGTGCTGGTGCTCATGCTGGTTCGAGGCCCAGCCCGCGTGGCTGCCGATCAGCAGGACGCCGCCCGGTGCGACCGCCTCGGCGGCGCGGCGCAGGATGCCGTTGCGCTCGCCCTCCAGCTCGACCGGCGAATGCAGGAACTGGGCCGAGACCAGATCGAAGGCGCCGTCCGGAAACGATTGCGACAGATCGTGTTTCGTCCAGGTGATGCGGTCGCCGACACCGGCGGACGCGGCGTGGCCCGCGGCGCGTCCGAGCGCGGTCGCGGAAATGTCGGCGGCGGTGACGGTCCAGCCCTGCTGGGCCAGCCAGATCGCGTCGCCGCCCTCGCCGGAGCCCAGGTCCAGGGCGGTGCCGGGAGTCAGGCCCGCGGCCTCACGGACCAGCAGGGGATTGGGGTCGCCGGTCCAGATCTGGTCGCGCTCCTGGTAGAAGCTCTCCCAGAAGTCCTGTGCGGACTGGGGCTCGGTGCTGTCGGTCATGCGGTTCTCCTATCACCGGTGATCGTCGGTGTGCCCGGCCATGGTGCGCCGACTCCGCACGATCGCGCCACTTTTCTTGCTGTTTCAGCAACGCAGGTCGGCCCCGACCTGCCGGTTCGGGTCCCTGTGCCCCGGCCGTAGCGTACGGTCGTGGCAACGGGACCGTTCAGGTCTCCAAGCAAAGGACGCGTATGTCCGATAAATCTCCGCGCAGCGCCATGTCCAAGAAATCCGGGAAGTCCCTGAAGGAAAAGCGAGCGGAGAAGCGGTCCAAGCCGGCCGATCCGGTGCTGGAAGTCGCACCGAAGAAGCGGTGATGAGCGCAGCCGACCGAGCCTGGGCTCCTGCTTGGTACGGTCGGATTCGTGAGACACGGCGGGCAGCAGCGTAGCGACCGGGCGAGCGGTTCCGCCCCGGGTGCGGTGCCCAAGCGGGTCGACGCCCGGACCGAGCGGTGGCGCGCGCACCGGCTGAAGGTGCGCGCGGAGTTCGTGGACGCGGCCTTCCGCGCGCTCGGCAAGTTCGGGCCCGAGGTCAGCATGGGCGATATCGCCAAGGAGGCCGGTGCGGCGAAACCCAAGCTGTACCGGCATTTCGAGGACAAGACCGATCTCTACAACGCGATCGTCGACCGCGTGCGCGACCTGCTCTGGGAGCGGATCACCGCCGGCATCGACCTGACCCACGATTCGGCGCGCGAGCTGGTGCGCCGCGGGGCGGACGAGTACATGCGGGTGGTGACCGAGCACCCCAACGTCTTCCGCTTCATGTTGCACAGCCACTTCACCCAGCAGGCCGACGAATCCGAGCGGGCGCTGCAATCCGCGCGGCAGTCGGCCCGGCGCGCGGCCGAGCTGTTCGCGGGCCTGCTCGACGACCGGATCGACGTGGCCGGCATCGAACTGGTCACCTATTCGATCTTCGGGGCGGTCGCCTCGGCCACCGACTGGTGGATCGGCGCGAGCCGCGCCCAGGAACAATCCATGCCGGTCGAGAACTTCGTCGCCTACCTCGCCGAGAGCATCTCCGCACTCGCCGAGGCCAACGCGCGCCTGAACGGCATCACCATCAACGCCGATCTGCCTTTGCACCAGGCTTTCTCGGCCGGCTAGCTCCGGTTCAGGCCTCGACGATACGGCCGCGGGCGTTGCGCTCGCGCTGCCAGCGCCAGGCGAATTCGCCGGGTTGCGGTGCCGGGCCGGGAAGTTCGTTGTCGGTGCGGGGGACCGCGATACCGGCGATGAGCATGGCCAGCGTGCGCTGACGCAACTGCGCGGTGCGCTCGGCATCCGGCATGGTGATCGCCGAGCAGGCCTCCAGCACCAGGCCGAGATCCAGTGCATTCACCTCCGGGCGCAGCCGCCCGGCTTCGTGCGCGCGGCGCACCAGTTCGGTGGTGACCTCGCCGGAGTGGGTGACGTCGGGCAGCATCGCCTCGTCGGGGGTGAAGGTGCCCGCCAGATGCACCGTCAGCGAGTGCACGTCGGCCTCGACAACGCGCTCCAGGAACCCGACCAGGGCCCGCCACCCGTCCGAATCCGCCAGCGCGGCATCGGCTTCGGCGTTGTAGCGGCGCAGCCCGTCGTGACAGAGCTTGCGCAGCAGTGCGTCCTTGCTGGGATAGCGGCGATAGAGGGCGCTGATACCCACGCCGGCCGCGGTGGCCACGGCGGCGATCGGGGCGGTGGCGTCGGCGAGGAAGACGGTGCGGGCGGCCTCCAGGATGAGTCCGTCGTTGCGGGCGGCCTGTGCCTTGCGGCCGGGCAGGCCCTTGGGGGCGGGGGTGTCGGTGGTGTTCGGCATGACTTCAGGCTACCACTTGAAACGGAACAATCCGTTCTGATACTGTTCAAAACAGAACGAAGCATTCCGTTTCAAAAGGAGCACTCCGATGACCTTCACCATCACCCCCTTCCGGATCGCCATCGACCAGGCCGACCTCGACGACCTGCAAGCCCGCCTGGCTCGCACCCGCTGGGCCGATCAGATTCCCGGTTCGGGTGATGCCTACGGCGTGAGCGTCGACCGGGTGCGCCACCTGGCCGACTACTGGCGCGACGGGTTCGACTGGCGCAAGGTCGAAGAGCAGCTCAACGCCTACCCGCAGTTCACCACCGAGATCGACGGGCAGAACATTCACTTCCTGCACGTGAAGTCGCAACGGGCGGACAGCTTCCCGCTGATCCTCACGCACGGCTGGCCGGGCACCTTCGTCGAATTCCTCGGCGTCATCGAGCCGCTCACCGCCGCGGGGTACGACCTGGTGATCCCGTCCGTGCCAGGTTACGGATTCTCCGGTGTGACCACCGAATCCGGTTGGAACGATCAGCGCATCGCCAAGGCCTGGGCCGAGCTGATGGCGCGGCTGGGGTACGCGAAGTACGGCGCGGTCGGCAACGACGGCGGCGCGCAGATCTCCCCGGAGCTGGGCCGGGTCGCACCGGACAGCGTTGTCGCCGTGCAGGTCTCGCAGGTGTACTCGTTCCCCTCGGGTGATCCGAGCGAATTCGCCGATCTGACCGCCGACGAGCAGCAGTCACTGGCCACGCTGGACTGGTTCGTGAAGAACAAGATGGGCTTCAATATCCTGCAGTCCCAGCAGCCGCAGACCCTGGCGCACGCGCTGATGGATTCCCCGGCCGGCCTGCTCGGCTGGAACAGTCAGCTGCTCGGCCCGGACCTGGACGACGATTTCGTGCTCACCAATATCGCGATCCACTGGCTCACCGGCACCGCCGGCTCGGCCATCCGGCACTATTTCGAGAAGGCCCAGGCCGAGCAGCCGGCCGAGCCGACCACCGTGCCGCTGGGGCTCTCCGGTTCGAACGGCGATTTCCACGGCATCCGGCGCTTCGCCGACCGCGATCACCGCGACATCGTGTCCTGGCGGACCCACGATGTGTACACCCACTACCTGCACCACGTCGCACCCGATCTGATGGCCGGCGAGATCACCGAATTCTTCGGGCAATACCGGTAGACAGTCGCTTATGTAGCCGAGACTCCGGACCATGGTTCGTCTCGTTCTCCGCTGTTGTAATTAATTCATCAACAGCACAACAGCTTTCAACACAAGGAGAAACGAAATGCGAATCGCAGTCTTCGGAGCCACCGGAACCGTCGGCCGGGTCGTCGTCGAGCAGGCGCTGGAACAGGGCCACGAGGTCACCGCGTTCACCCGGAACGCGGCGAATGTCACCCAGCAGCACGACCGGCTGCGCGTCGTCGAAGGCGATGTCTACGACACGAACTCGGCCGAGCGGGCGGTCGCCGGGCAGGACGCGGTGATCGTCGCGCTCGGCGACGACCGCACGGGTCAGGTCCGGTTCGGCGGCACCAAGTCGGTCATCGAGGCGATGAACCGGACCGGGGTCAAGCGCCTGATCGTGCAGTCCAGCCTGGGTGTCGGCGACAGCCGGCCGAATCTGAACTTCCTGTGGAAGTACATCCTGTTCGGGATCGTGCTGCGCAAGGCCTACATCGACCACGGCCGGCAGGAGGAGCTGGTGCAGGCCAGCGCGGTCGACTGGACCATCGTGCGGCCCGGCGCCTTCGCCGACGGCCCGCGCACCGGCGCCTACCGCCGCGGGTTCGGGCCGAACGAGAAGGGCCTGAAGTTGAAGATCGCCCGCGCCGACATCGCGGCCTTCTACCTCGAGCAGCTGACCGACCCGACCTACGTGCGCCGCGCCGTGAGCATCTCGAACTGAGCGGCACGGCCGTGACCGCACACGGACCACCTGTGACCCACGACCCGGAAGGGTGTGGGTCACAGGTGTTTTCAGTGCTCGTGCAGTGCCGCCCAGGCGGGAAACGGATCCGGGTAGGTGGTCCATTCCGATGGCCCCGCGGCGAATTCCGGATCGGAGAGCAGGGCGTCGTCGAGGAGTGCGCGGACCTTGCCGCCGTCCAGATGCACGCCGATGAAGACGATCTCCTGTCCCGCGGGCACTTCCAGTGCGGACCACCAGGCGGCGGGCTCGAAGGTGAGGTTCGGACCGGCCTGGGACCACACCGCGGCGAGGTCAGGCCGGCTGGCGAGCCAGCAGAAACCTTTGCTGCGCAACATGCCCCGGAGTTCGTTCAGCGCCGCGGCGAGCCGTTCGGGATGGAACGGGCGATCCGCGGTGTAGGCGATGCTGCGGATGCCGTACTCCTCGGTCTCGGGAACATGTCCGCCCGCGAGCTCCTCGGCCCACCCCTCGGCCGTCGCCGCCAGCACGGGGTCGTAGCGCCCGGTCTCGAGGACCTCGGCCAGATCGACCGCGCCCTTGCTGGTGCGCAGTATGTGCGCGCGCGGATTGAGCCGCCGCACTGTCGCTTCCACGGTCCCGGCCGCGTTCGCGCTCACCAGGTCCGTCTTGTTGATCAGCAGCACGTCGGCGAATTCGACCTGATCGACCAGCAGGTCCGCGATGCCGCGCTCGTCGCCCGCGCCGGCCTGTAGCGCGCGGTCGGCCAGCGCCTCGCCCCGCACCACCTCGGCCAGGAAGGTGGACGCGTCGATCACGGTGACCATGGTGTCGAGCCGGGCGATATCGCCGAGGGAGAACCCGTCCTCGAATTCCCAGTCGAAGGTGGCCGCGACCGGCATCGGCTCGGAGATCCCGGTCGACTCGATGACCAGCTGGTCGAATCGGCCCGCGCGGGCCAGCCGCGCGACCGCCTCCATCAGGTCCTCGCGCAGCGTGCAGCAGATGCAGCCGTTGGTGAGTTCGACCAGCTTCTCCTCGGTCCGATCGAGGTGGCCCTGTCCGGCGACCAGCGCGGCATCGATGTTGATCTCGCTCATGTCGTTGACGATCACCGCCACCCGGCGGCCTGCCCGGTTGGCCAGGATGTGGTTGAGCAGCGTGGTCTTGCCGGCGCCGAGGAAGCCGGACAGCACGGTGACGGGCAGGCGGGTGTCGAGGGAAGCAGTCATACCGTAATGATAATCGTTTTCATTTAGGCGGCGCACCCGGCCAGGAACCGGCGGAAATCGGGGGACGCGGGGGTGTCGGCCCCGGCATCTGGTCGTAGGGTCTGATATGTGAAATTGCTGCCGATTCCCGCCGACGGGCAGACCCCTGTTCGAGTACTCACCATTGCCGGCACCGACTCCGGCGGCGGCGCCGGCATCCAGGCCGACACCCGGACCATGGCCCTGTGCGGCGTGCACGCCTTGGTGGCGGTGGCCGCGGTGACGGTGCAGAACTCGGTGGGTGTGAGCGGCTTCCACGAGATCCCGCCGAATATCGTGGCCGACCAGGTGCGTTCGGTGGCCGGCGATATCGGCGTCGGCGCGGTCAAGACCGGCATGCTCGCCTCCACCGCCATCATCGAGGCGGTGGCCGGGGTGTGCCGCGAGGTCGGCATCGGCCGTGACGGCGGCATTCCGCTGGTGGTGGACCCGGTCGCGGCCTCCATGCACGGCGACCCGCTGCTGCACGAATCGGCTCTGGACGCGTTGCGGCACACGCTGTTCCCGCTGGCCACCGTGGTCACCCCGAACTTGGACGAAGTCCGGCTGCTGACCGGCATCGAGGTCGTCGACGACGCCACCGCGCGCCGCGCCGCCGAGGCGCTGCACGCGTTCGGCCCGCGCTGGGCCATCGTCAAGGGCGGCCACCTGCGCACCTCGCGGGTGAGCACCGACCTGCTCTTCGACGGCGAGCGGTTCCTGGAGTTCACCGCGCCGCGCATCGAGACCGGCAACGATCACGGTGGCGGCGACACCATGGCCGCGGCCATCGCCTGCGCCCTGGCCAACGGCTACGAGGTGCCCGACGCTGTCGAGTTCGCCAAGGAGTGGACTCGCCGCTGCCTCGAGGCGTCCTACGATCTGGGTGCGGGCCACGGCCCGGTGTCCCCGCTGTGGCGGTTGAACTTCTCCTGATTCAGGCTTTTCCGAAGGCGAGCGCGACATTGTGGCCGCCGAAGCCGAAGGAGTTGTTCACCGCGTAGTCGATGCGCTGGGCGCGGGCTGTTCCCGCGACGATGTCGAGCTCGATCGCCGGATCCAGGTTGTCGAGATTCAGTGTGGGCGGGACGATCTGGTCGCGCAGCGTGAGCAGGGTCAGGATCGATTCCAGCGCGCCGACCGCGCCGATCGAGTGCCCCAGTGCCGATTTCGGTGCGTAGACCGAGGCGTGCGGGGTGGTCGCGGCGATGGCCGCGGCCTCGGAGGCGTCGCCGATCGAGGTCGAGGTGGCGTGCGCGTTGACGTGCTGGATCTCCGAAATCTGAAGTCCCGCCGTGTGTATCGCCTTGCGCATGGCCCGCGCGGCACCGCGGCCGCCGGGCTCGGAGGCCACGATGTGATAGGCGTCCGAGGTGATTCCCGCGCCCAGCACCCGGCCGTGGATCGCCGCGCCGCGGGCCTTGGCGTGTGCCTCGGATTCCAGCACCAGCAGCGCGCCCGCCTCGCCGAAGACGAAACCGTCGCGGTCCCGATCGAAGGGCCGCGAGGCGCGTTCGGGCTCGTCGTTGTGGGTGCTCATGGCCCGCATCATGGCGAAACTCGCGATCGGCACAGCGTCGATGTGGCCCTCCACGCCGCCGGCGACCACCACGTCCGCCTCGCCGGTGCGGATCAGCCGCCAGGCGTGCGCGATCGCCTCCGAACCCGACGAGCACGCCGACACCGGCGCGAAAACCCCGGCCTCGGCGCCGATTTCGAGGCCGACGGTGGCGGCCGGGCCGTTCGGCATCACCATCGGCACGGCCATCGGTGACACCTTCCGGTAGCCGCCCGCGCGCATCGCGTCCACCGCGGTGATCAGCGCGTCGGCCCCGCCGAGGCCGGTGCCGATAGCCACCGCGAGCCGTTCGCCGTCCAGTTCGGGTGTGCCCGCGTGCTGCCACACCTGGCGGCCGAGCATCAGTGCCAGCTGTTCGACGTAGGACAGCCGGCGCTGCTCGATCCGCGTCAGCCCCGCGCCGGGATGCGCGGTCAGGGTGCCGCCGATCCGCACCGGGAGGTCGTATTCGGCGACGAAATCGCCGTGCAGCGGGCCGATTCCGCTGCGCCCGGCGAGCAATCCGGCCCAGGTCGCCGCGGCATTGTCGGCCAGGGCGGTGGTCGCGGCGTAGCCGGTGACGACGACATCCCGAGTTTCTGAAGCGATTGTTACAGTCACGAGGACATGGATACCTGTAGCACTCGCTACAGTCAACCCCATGGCCCGCCCTCTCGATCACGACAAACGCGCCGAGCTGCTGGCCGGCGTCGTCGCCTACATCGCCGACCACGGCCTCGCCGAGCTGTCGCTGCGCCCGCTCGCCGCCGAGCTCGGCACCAGCTCCCGGATGCTCATCCACTATTTCGGGACCAAGGAGGAGCTGCTGGTCCAGGCGCTGGCGACGCAGCGCCCGGACATCGCGGCGGTCTTCGCCGGCGTGTCCGACGCCGCGGCGCTGCGCGCCCGGCTGACCGCCTTCTTCGAGGCCAATGTGCTCGACCGGGAGGGCTCGCGCAGCGTGCGCGTGCTGCTGCAGGTGCTCGGCGCGGCCTGCGCACCCGCCGGCCCGTACGCGCGCTACGCCAACGAGGCGATCGCGGTCTTCGTCGGCACGCTGGCCGCCGCGCTGGGCCGGATCGACACCGTCGAGGATCCGGAAGCCGTTGCGACACTGCTGATCTCCGGACTGCGCGGCATCATCCAGGATCGGCTGATCACCGGCGACATCGACCGCACCGCCCGGGCGGCGCGGCGTCTGATCGCGCAGAACATCTAGACCCCGGCCGCGCGGCGGCCGACCTGGCGCGTGGGTAACTTGCCGTTTGCTGAGACTGGGTCAATGCTGGCATCGACGCAACCGGGCTAGGGAAGGGTCGATGTGACTGCGGATCTGCCAGAGCGCACCTTCGGGGCCACGCGGTGGTTGATGCTCGCCGTGCTGTGCGCGAGCCTGCTCCTGGTCGCCATGGACGCCACCATTCTCAATGTCGCCCTACCCTCGCTGATCGACGATCTGCATGTCGGCCAGCTCGAACAACTCTGGATCATCGACATCTACGGCCTGGTGCTGGGCGGCCTGCTCATCACCACCGGCGCGGTCGGCGACCGAGTAGGCCGGAAACTGCTGTTCCTCAGCGGTTTCGTACTCTTCGGCATCGCCTCGGTGGTGGCGGCGACCGCGCAGAGTTCGGGCCAGCTGATCGCGGGGCGAGTCCTGCTCGCACTGGGCGGCGCCATGGTGATGCCCTCCACGCTCTCGCTGATCCGCAACATCTTCGCCGATCCGAAGGAACGCACCCTCGCTATCGGCATCTGGGCGGCGGTGGCCGGCGCGGGCGCCACCATCGGCCCGATCGTGGGCGGCATCATGGTGGAATCCTTCGGCTGGGCGTCGGCCTTCTGGCTGAATGTGCCGGTCGTCCTGATCACCGTCGTGGCGGGCGCGTGGTTGCTGCCCGAATACCGGTCGCCGCAATCCGGGGCCTTGGATTGGCTGTCGGCCGCCCTGTCCATCGCGGGCATCGTCGGTCTGGCGTGGGGGATCAAGCACATCGCGAAAGGTTCCGCGGGCGCCCTGGATTGGGCCGTCTTCTTGCTCGGACTGGCGCTGCTGGCCTGGTTCGCGCGCCGCCAATTGCGCTCGGCCGACCCGCTGCTGGATGTCCGGCTGTTCCGCAACGGCCCGTTCCTGGCCGCCGCGCTGGCCACCCTGCTGGCCATGCTCGCCATCGGCGCCGCGCTGTTCCTGATCTCCCTGTGGCTGCAATACATTCACGGCTATTCGCCGTCCGAGGCCGGCCTGCGCACCATGCCCTCGGCCATCACCCTGCTCGCCGCCTCGCTGTCCACGCCCTGGCTGATGCAGCGCCTCGGGGTGCGCGCGGTCCTGGCCATCGGCCTGGGCGCACTCGCCCTGGGTTTTCTCGCTCTGGCGCTGAGCCCGGAACCCACCACCTATCCGGTGGTGGCGCTGGTGCTGGCCACCTTCGGCCTCGGCGACGGGCTCGCGGTCACCGCCGCGGCGGCGGTGCTGGTCTCGGCGGTGCCGCCGGAGCGGGCGGGACAGGCGGGCGCGGTCTCGGAGACCAACTACGAGCTGGGTATCGGCCTGGGTGTGGCACTGCTCGGCAGCATCCACGCGCGCATCTTCAGCGAGAACATGACCGAGATCCCGCTGCGCGGCGACCTGCTCGAGCAAGCGCGGGGGTCGGTCGGCGGGGCGGTGGAGGTGGCCTCCGAGCTGGACCCGGCGGCGCGCTCCCAGGTGCTCACCGAGGCCGGGCACGCCTTCGATGTCGCGCTCACCGTCACCTCCTATGTCTCCGCGGCGATTGTCGCGGTGGTCGCCGTGGTCGCGGTCTATCTGGTGCCGCGTGGTTTCCGGATCACCGGCGGTCATTGATAAATCGATGAATTTCGCCGGTGTAATTTCCCCGGTAACGCGCGGAATAATTGTCAACGGTTATCGAGTATTTGCCGAATTGTTTCCGCATGCCATTTTATTCCTGGTTGAATGGCCAGGGGTTCCAGCCAGTAATTCGAATGGGGGACAGGGAGCGATCAATTCCATTGGAGGCATGATGGCCAGCAGTGCGAACGGAAAGTCCCACCGCAGAACAACCACAGCGCAGCGCAAGTTGAAGGTCGTGGACGAGGTGGTGGAGCAGCCGGTCACCCGCGAACGGGTGACACCGCAGCCGGACATCAGAATCGTGGACAAGGTCGAACCGCGGGTCGTGGAGATCCCCCGGCGGGTGCGGCAGCCCGTCGTCCGGATCGTGGACCGGATCGAGCGCAAGCCGATTCGGGTGCAGCGCATGGTCGAGAAGCCGGTCGTGGAGATCCAGGACAAGGTGATTCGCAAGCACGTCACCGTGGAGCGCCGCACGCACAAGCCGGTGGTGAAGATCGTCGACAAGGTCGTCGAGGTGCCGGTGCAGCAGATCCGGGAGCGCGTGGTCACCAAGCCGGTGCAGCAGGTGGTCGAGAAGGTCGTGCAGAAACCGGTGATCAAGATCGTCGAGAAGATCATCGAGGTGCCGGTCGAGAAGATCGTCTACAAGGTCGTGCGGCGGCCGGTGGAGAAGGTCATCACGATCTACGAGGACAAGCCGGTCATCAAGATTGTGAAGGTGCCGCGCCGGGTGGTGCACGAGAAGGTCGTGATCAAGCCGGTCGTGAAGGTCGTCACCAAGACCGTCGACAAGGTGGTCGAGCAGCCGAAGATCGTGCAGAAGACCATCACCAAGTCCGTGAACTGGGAAGTCGACAAGATCGTCGAGAAGCCCCGGATCAAGGAGAAGGTGATCTCGCGCCCGGTCGAGCACGTGGTGCACAAGCTGGTGGACAAGCCGCGGATCAAGGAGCGGACCGTCACCAGCAATGTCGACTGGGTGGTCGACAAGCTGGTCGAGCGGCCGCGCGCCGTGCGGCGCGCCACCCGGAGCAACCCGCTCGAGCAGACCGTGCCGCGTCCGGCCGCTCCCGTCGTGGAACAGGCGGTGGAGCCCATGGTCGGCCACCACGACCGCCCGGCCGAGCCGCCGCTGGGCGGACTGCTGGGCAGCCCGCTCGGCGTCCCGGAACCCTGGGACGGCGACTACTGGATCGACGAGAACGACCGGCGCAGGCGCGCACGCTAGCCTGCGCCGGGTCACCGACGGCGGTGGCGCATTCCGGCGCCCCTCGGAATCGCCACCGCCCCCTGGTGTCGCGCGCCGCCGCGGTCAGGAAACGATCGGCAGATACACCTTGGCCCCGGCGTCGGCGAACTCGGCGGACTTCTCCGCCATCCCCGCCTCGATCGCCTCGACATCGGTAAGCCCCTGCCGCTCAGCGTATTCCCGCACATCCGCGGAGATGCGCATGGAGCAGAACTTGGGGCCGCACATGGAGCAGAAGTGCGCCGTCTTGGCGGGTTCGGCGGGCATCGTCTCGTCGTGGTACTCACGCGCGGTGTCCGGATCCAGCGACAGCGCGAACTGGTCGCGCCAGCGGAATTCGAAACGGGCCTTGGACAATTCGTTGTCCCGGTCCTGCGCGTGCGGGTGTGCCTTGGCCAGGTCGGCGGCGTGCGCGGCGATCTTGTAGGTGATGACGCCGACCTTCACGTCGTCCCGATTCGGCAGTCCCAGATGCTCTTTCGGGGTGACGTAGCAGAGCATCGCGGTGCCGGCCTGGGCGATGATGGCGGCGCCGATGGCCGAGGTGATGTGGTCGTAGGCCGGGGCGATATCGGTGGCGAGCGGGCCCAGGGTGTAGAACGGGGCCTCCTCGCAGAGTTCCTCCTCCAGGCGCACGTTCTCCACGATCTTGTGCATCGGCACGTGGCCGGGGCCCTCGATCATCACCTGCACGCCATGGGATTTCGCGATCTTGGTGAGCTCGCCGAGGGTGCGGAGTTCGGCGAACTGGGCCGCGTCGTTGGCGTCGGCGATGGAGCCGGGGCGCAGGCCGTCACCCAGGGAGAAGGTGATGTCGTAGCGCGCCAGGATCTCGCAGAGTTCCTCGAAGTGCGTGTACAGGAACGATTCCTGGTGATGGGCCAGGCACCACGCGGCCATGATGGAGCCGCCGCGCGAGACGATGCCGGTGACCCGCTTGGCGGTGAGCGGCACGTAGCGCAGCAGCACGCCGGCGTGCACGGTCATGTAGTCCACACCCTGCTCGGCCTGCTCGATCACGGTGTCGCGGTAGATCTCCCAGGTGAGCGCGGTCGGATCGCCGTTCACCTTCTCCAGCGCCTGATAGATCGGCACGGTGCCGACCGGCACCGGGGAGTTGCGCAGGATCCACTCGCGGGTTTCGTGGATGTTCTTGCCGGTGGACAGGTCCATGATGGTGTCCGCGCCCCAGCGGGTCGCCCACACCATCTTCTCCACCTCCTCGGCGATCGAGGAGGACACCGCCGAGTTGCCGATATTGGCGTTGATCTTCACCAGGAACTTCTTGCCGATGATGGTCGGCTCGAGCTCGGGGTGGCGGTGGTTGGCCGGGATGACCGCGCGGCCGGCGGCGACTTCCGTGCGCACCAGTTCCGCCGAAACCCCTTCGCGCGCAGCGATAAAACGCATTTCTGGGGTGGTGATGCCCTGCCGCGCCCAGGCCAGCTGGGTGGGCGGTCCCGCGATGTCGGGCTTGGTCCAGGTGTCGCGCAGCTTCGCGAGTCCCGCCTCCAGATCGATGGTGGCGTTGTCGTCGGTGTACGGGCCGGAGGTGTCGTACACATCGAAGTGCTCACCATTGGTGAGGTTGATGCGCCGCACCGGAACCCGCAGGTCATCGACCTCGAGATAGTGCTTGACGCTGCCTTCGATCGGCCCCGTGGTGACGGTGTCGACGGTTTCGGACCTGGTTGTGCCCATGATTCTCCCTACGCCGGCATTACCCGGTCAGGTTCATACGGTCGACGGCCCTGAACGCCCGGAAATGGGCTAGCCGTCCTCTCAGCCCGCTGGTGCGAGCCCCCGTTCGGTGTGCTGTGCAGTTTTCGGCCCGACCATACCTGTCCGCTACCGCCCGGCAGGCACCGAATGCCGGATTCCGGTCGATCCACACAACCACGCCGGCGGATCCCCGAGGGCCACTCGGAGGATCCGCCATCTCGGCTACCGGGTCAGCTCGGCTTGTTCTCGTAGGCGTCGCGCATGCCGCCGACATCGATCTTGCGCATGCCGAGCATGGCCTGCATGGCGCGGTTGACGGCGTCCGGCTCGCCGACCAGCAACTCGTTGGCCTCGGCGGGCCAGACCTGCCACGGCACGCCGTATTTGTCGTTGAGCCAGCCACATTCGACCTCTTGGCCGCCGTCGGCGAGCAGGGCCGCCCAGAGCCGGTCGACCTCGGCCTGGCTGTCGCAGTTGATCAGCAGCGACATGGCGTGGGTGTAGCTGTAGTCGCCGCCGCCGTTGATGGCGGTGAAGCGCTGACCGGCCAGTTCGAAGTCGACGGTCATGACGAGGCCGGCCTCGCGGGGCCCGGCCTCGCGGTAGCGCTGCACATCGGTGATCTTGGAATCGGGAAACAGCGAACAGTAGAACTCGGCGGCCTCTTCGGCCTGGGTGTCGTACCAGAGATTGGTGACGATTTTCTGCATGACGGGGTCCTCCCGGTCGAGTGCATGTGCCTGTAACGGTACTGACGGCACGGCCCGGAGGAAATGATCGGCTTACCGCTCGCGTGGCCCGATCGGGAAGCCGAGCGCGCCGAAACCGGCGTTCAGGTTGATCTCGATCTGGGTGATCAGCGCGTTGACGTCGGCCAGCATGGACACCACGTTCTCGGTGCGGCACCCGGCCTGGTCGGGCGCGTTCGGGGCGAGCCGGGCCTTCAACCAGTTGACCGTGTCCGGCATGCCCAGCGTGGGCAGCGACAGGTGTTCGCTGAGGTGATCGCGCTTGTAGGTCACCGCGGCGCCGCCGGCGCACCACTGCTGGGCCAGCCGGTCATTGCTCCAGACCGGCACGGCCTCGTCGAAGACGCCCTGGTACAGGAAGATCGGCGCGGTGGGGATGTGGCGGCCCAGCACCGTGGAGTCGAAGACCTCCTTGATCTCCGGCAGGGCCAGGAAGTCCGCGATCGGCAGGTCGAGCATCCGCTGATAGTCGATGAACATCGAGGTCAGGGCGTTGCGCGGCAGGCACTGGGCATTAACCCGGTCCATGTAGGCCTCGCCCTCGGGCGTCAGGTGCCGGTAGGTGACCTCTTTGAATTTCGGGTAGGCCTTGGCCAGCGAGGCCATGCCGATGCCGACCAGGCTGGAGAACATCGAACCGTTGACGTGCAGCAGCGAGACCACATCCGAGGTCGGCGCCCCGAGCGCGATGCCCTTGACGTTCAGCTCCGGCGCGTAGGACGGCTGCATCTCGGCGGCCCAGCCCGAGCCCATGCCGCCGCCCGAGTAGCCCCACATCGCGACCGGCGTGTTCGCGCCGTCCAAGCCGAGCGGCTCGAACCGCTGGGCGGCCCGGATCCCGTCCAGCGTCAGATATCCGGGCTCTTTCTCGACCGCCAGATGTCCTTGCAGCCCTTCGTAATCCGGGATCGAGACGGCCCAGCCCTGGCTGATCAGCGCGGCCAGGGCGATCAGTTCGCTCTGGGAGTGGATGCCCTCGAGGCCGGGCAGCCCCGCCCCCTGTCGCAGGACGAACGAGGGCGAGCAATCGGGATTGGCGCTGTCGTAATAGAACTGGAGCGAGACCAGGGGCCGGGACCGGTTCGGATCGGCGCCCGCGGGCAGGACCACGGTGCTGACCGCGACCGCCGGCTGCTCGAAAAGGTCTGTCGTGCGGTACATCAGCTGCCAGGAGCGCACGTTCAGCGGCAGCACGGTGACCACCGCCAGCCGCACTTCCCGGGACTTCAACACCGTGCCCGGCGCGCTGGCCTCGAAGCCATCCGGTGGCTGATAGAACGCGTCCTGCGACGGCGGCGGCACCGCCGCGGCGGGCGCGGCGGTGATCCCGCCGGTGAGCAATGTCGCCGCCACGGTCACGGCCACCCCCAGCATGGCCGCGACGACGCGGGATCGCCCGCGCCGCGCCTGATCTCCCTTGATCACCGACACGTTGTCCCTCTTCTCATCAACGTGCCAGTGATTACAGCACGGTGGCCAGTTAGGAACAAGATGCCTTGTTGAAATGCGCCCGCTAATCTCGAAGCCATGACCCGCAGCAAACCCGCCGCGCGGCCCGACCCCAGCCCGGCCCCCGCCCCGGCGCGGCGCCGGATCCGCGGCCTCGACGCCGATCAGCGCAGCGCGCAACGGCGCAGTCAACTACTCGACGCCGCCACCGAACTCTTTGCGACCCAGAGCTTTTCCGGTACCTCGATCGAACAGATCTGCCAGCACGCGTTCGTCGGGACCAAGGGCTTCTACGATCATTTCGACAGCAAGGAAGCGTGCTACACGGCCCTGCTCGAGCAGATCACCGTCCAGATCCAGCAGCGCGTCGCCGCCGCGGCCGACGCGGTCGCGGACCGCCCGCTGCCGGAGCGCATCGCGGCGGTGCTGGCCGAATTCGTGCACGCCATCGCCGACGATCCGCGCCTGGCCAAGGTCACCTTCGGTGAGGCCGGTGGCATCTCACCGGCCGTGGAGAAACAGCGGCGCGGCAACCGCCGCTGGGCCGCCGCCTTCCTGGATCGGCAGTGGTCGCCGGGGACACCCCCCGACCGCGCCCGCGAGACCCTCGCGCTGGCCACCATCGGCGGCATGTTCGAACTGGTCGCCGACTGGCTGCACCATCACGACGACGGCGACGAACCGGATGAGGTCGATCTGCTGATCGCGGATCTGATCCGATTCGTCGCCGTCGTGGCAGCCGGTCGCACCGCGACCGGCGGGTGATCAGGCGGCAGGCTTGCCGCCGCCGGCGGAACCGGTGGTGAGCGCGGTCAGCAGGTCCAGGAGCAACTTCACCGGCGCCGGGCAGGAGGGGTTCGGGGTACTTGTGCAGCCGATGTCCGAGGAGCCTGTCGTCGGCGCGGCGTTCGCGGTAGCGGCCACCGGGCCCGAGATCAGCAGGGCGCTCGCGAAGGCAGCGGCGGCGATACGACGTTTCATAATTCGGTCTCTCCTTGAATCGGCCCCCCGCGCCCCAGGGACGCTACGGCCGGCGAATGATCAGCGACAGCCCCTGGTTACGGGGCCCGCAGCGTCGTGGGGTGCTCAGTCGCGGGCGGGCCAGACGCGGCCACGCACCTCGCCCAGGCCGATACGCCGCACGTCCGGGCGGCCGGGGGAGGAGGCGGTGATGACGATCTCGTCGCCGTCTTCCAGGAAGGTGCGCTTCTGGCCGTTGACGTGGATGGGTTCGCTGCCGCCCCAGGACAGTTCGATGAAGGAGCCGCGCTGGTCCGGGTCGGGGCCGGAGATGGTGCCCGAGGCGTAGAGATCGCCGGTGCGGGTGGCGGCGCCGTTGGCGGTGAGGTGGGCCAGCATCTGCGCCGGTGACCAGTACATGCGCGAGTACGGCGGGTAGGAGACCGCCGCGCCGTCCCAGTGCACGGTCAGGGCGACATCCAGCCCCCAGGGATCCGCCGCGCGCAGATAGGGGAGTGGTTCCGGGTCCTGGGCGGGCAGCGCGATCCGCGCGGATTCCAGTGCGGCCATGGGGGTTATCCACGCCGACAGCGAGGTGGCGAAGGACTTGCCCAGGAACGGGCCGAGCGGCTGATACTCCCAGGCCTGGATGTCGCGGGCCGACCAGTCGTTGACCAGGGCGACGCCGAAGACGTGCTCGGCGAAGTCGTCGATCTCGATCGGGTGCGCGAGATCGGAGCCGACGCCTACCACGAAACCCAGCTCGGCCTCGATGTCCAGGCGCTTGGACGGACCGAAATCCGGTGCCCCCGAATCGGTCCGGCGCTGACCCCGGGGCCGGACGATATCGGTGCCGGACACCACGACGGTGCCCGCGCGGCCGTGGTAGCCGACCGGCAGATGCCGCCAATTCGGCAGCAGCGGTTCGGCATCGGGGCGGAACAGCCGGCCCAGATTCGTCGCGTGGTCGATGCTGGCGTAGAAGTCGACGTAGTCGCCCACCTCGATCGGCAGCCGCAGGTCCACTTCGGCCAGCGAATGCACTGCCTCGTCCGGTATTTCGGTGTCGGCGAGCTGCCGTACTCGTTCGCGCACTTCGCGCCAGCGGGCCGGGCCCTGCGCCAGGAACGGATTCAGGCTCGGCGCGGCGAAGATCGGATCGTCCAGCGCCACCGCAAGATCGATGACGGCCTCGCCGAGCCGCACGCCGACGCGATAGGGGCCGCGCTGCGGGGCGAAGACACCGTAGGGCAGATTGTCCGGCCCGAACAGGGAATCCGGCGCCACCTCGATCCGCGTCCTCATGCGGGGCCCCGGCCCGACCAGGTCCACGCGTAGGCCGGGTCTTCGCAGGCCAGCGCGCCCTCCCCGAGTTCGAGCGGCCGGAAGGTGTCGACCATGACGGCCAGTTCGTCGAAGTACTCCAGCCCGATGCTGCGCTCGTAGGCGCCCGGCTGCGGACCGTGCGCGTAACCGCCCGGATGTACCGACACCGAACCCTGCCCGATCCCGGATCCCTTGCGCGCCTCGTAGTTTCCGCCGCAGTAGAACATGATCTCGTCGGAGTCGACATTGGAGTGGTAGTAGGGCACCGGGATGGACAGCGGGTGGTAATCCACCTTGCGCGGCACGAAGTTACAGATCACGAAGTTGCTTCCCTCGAAAGCCTGGTGCGCGGGCGGCGGCTGATGCACGCGCCCGGTGAGCGGTTCGAAATCCGCGATGTTGAAGGTGAGCGGGTACAGGCACCCGTCCCAGCCGACCACGTCGAAGGGATGGGTCGCGTACACCATCCGGGTGCCCGCGACCTGCCCGCCGGGGCGATGCTTGACCAGCACCTCAACCTCGGTGCCGGTCTCGAGCAGAACCTCGCCGGGCCCGTGCAGATCTCGCTCGCAGTACGGCGAGTGTTCCAGCAGCTGACCGAATTTGGAGAGGTAGCGCTTCGGCGGCGTGATGTGGCCGGAAGCTTCGATCATGTACGCCCGCAACGGTTCCGGCCCGGTGGGCCGCCACCGGTGCGTGGTGGCGCGGGGAATGAGCACCTGATCACCCGGCCGGGCCGGCACCGGTCCGAAGACCGTTTCCACCACCGCCGCGCCGGACTCCACATAGACCAGCTCGTCGCCGATCGCGTTGCGGTACAGCGGCGATGGCTGCCCGGCGACCACGTAGGAGATCCGCACGTCGGCGTTGCCGAGGACGAGCCGCCGCCCGGTCACCGCGTCGGTCACGGCGGGGGTGTCCGCCGGGAACAGCTCGTGCAGGCGCAGATGCCGGTGCCGCAGCGGATGATTCGGCGTCGTGCGCTGGTCCGGCAGCTCCCACACCGTCGAATCGACGATGGCCGGTGGCAGGCCGCGGTGATAGAGCAGCGAGGAGTCCCCGGAGAAGCCCTCCTCGCCCATCAGCTCCTCGTAATAGAGGGCGCCGTACTCATCTCGGTGCTGGGTGTGCCGCTTCGGCGGCACCGCGCCGACCTGCCGATAGAACGCCATGTCCGCATGCTAATCCGCAGCGCGGCGAATGGAAGCAAAGCTGTCGGATGGTAGGCATTCTGCACGGTGATCGGCCGGTCGACCGGCGATATGACCGAGCAATTTGTCTACAGAGTGAACTCCGCGATGACCGGCGCGTGGTCGCTCGGCGCCTTGCCCTTGCGCTCCTCGCGGTCGACGGACGCGTCCTTGGCCGCCGCGGCCAGCGCCTGCGAGGCCAGGATGAAATCGATGCGCATGCCTTCGCGGCGCGGGAAGCGCAACTGGGTGTAATCCCAGTAGGTGTACACCCCGGGCCCGGGCGCGAAGGGTCGCATGACATCGGCGAAGCCGCCGTCCAGGAAGGACTGGAAGGCCTCGCGTTCCGGTGGCGAGACATGGGTTTTGCCCGCGAAGAAATCCATCGACCAGACGTCCTCGTCCTGCGGCGCGATATTCCAGTCGCCGACCAGGGCGACCTTGGCCTGTGGATCCGCGGCCAGCCAGTCGGTGGCGGTAGTGCGCAGGGCGGCAAGCCATTCCAGCTTGTAGACGTAGTGCGGATCGGCCAGCGCGCGCCCGTTGGGCACGTAGAGGCTCCACACCCGCACGCCGCCGCAGGTGGCGCCGAGCGCGCGCGATTCCACCACCGGCGCGCTGATCAGCGACTCGCCCGCCTCCTTGTCGAAGCCGGGCTGACCGGGGAAGGCCGACTCGACATCGTCGAGCCCGACCCGGGAGGCGATCGCCACCCCGTTCCACTGGTTCACGCCCAGGTGCGCGACCTCGTAGCCGAGTTCGTCGAACCGTTCGAACGGGAACTGGTCATCGCGGCATTTGGTTTCCTGCATCGCGAGCACGTCGATGTCCTGGCGGTCCAGGAACTGCGCCACCCGATCGATGCGGGAGCGGATGGAGTTGACGTTCCAGGTCGCCAGACGCACGAAATGCCTTCTTTCGGAATCGGATTCGGGAATCAGCTGGGTGCCGCGTAGCGGTAGGAGTGGTGGTCGAGGAAGCCCAGATCGCGATACAGCTCCAGCGCCGCGGCGTTGGCGGCCTCCACCTGGACGTAGGCGTGGGTCGCGCCGCGGGCGTGGCCCCAGCGGATCAGCTCCGCGCAGACGAGCGCGCCGAGCCCGTGGCGCCGGTGCGCCGCCTGCACAGCGATGCAGCTCAGCCCGACCCAGCGGCGCAGATCCGGCGCGGTGGTCAGGGCGGCACGGCCGATGGCGATCGGCTCCGGCACGCCGAGCGAGGCGAAACCCACTTTTCCGTCCCGCACGGCGGTCAGCACCCCGGGCACCGGCGGCTGCGGTACCGCCAGCAAGGCCGGGTTCTCGCCGCGATAGCGGTGCAACTGCAGCCAGGCGGCGTCCGGTTCGGCCGCCGTCCGCACCATCGGCGGGCCCTGGGGGAGGACGAAATTGTCGATATCCAGGCCGAGCACCACGGTCTCGTTCCAGGTGCGCCAGCCCTGCGGCACCGGCGCCAGCCGATCGGGCAGCAGCAGCTGGAACGGCAGGCCGCGCTCGGCGTACCAGGCGGCGATGCGCTGCAACGGCTCCGCCGCCAGCACCGCCGGCTCCCCGGAACGACCGAGCGGCACAGCGGAATTGGCGCGATTGGTGTAACCGTGCCCGGCTCGCAGCAGCCAGCCGTCCAGCCAGGCCTGCTCCACGCCCGGCCAGCCGTCGGCCGCGGCCGTCTCCAGCGCGCGGATGTCGCGGGTGCGAATCGGCCTGGGGCCCAGCGCCTTCAGCGCCACCACCTGGTCGGCCTCGACCGAGACCAGCTGTTCGCCGCCGACCCGCACGGTCGGCGGCGCCAGTGACACCAGCTCGCCGATCACGTCGGTCAGTGGCGGCGTCGATCCGGCGGGCAGCTGGTAGCGCATGACCACCCGGGCGCCGAGCGGGATCGAAGGTTCAGTTGTCATCTACCCATATTCAGTCGTCGTGGCCGAACGGATCCGGCACGGTGCCGGGGACCCAGCTGAGGCCCGGAGTGCCCCAGCCCTCGCGCTTGACCGCCTTCTTGGCGGCCCGCGCGTGCCGGCCGATCAGCACATCCAGGTACAGGAAGCCGTCGAGGTGGCCGACCTCGTGCTGCAGCATGCGGGCGAAGAAATCCTTGCCCTCGATGTCGACGGGCTCGCCGTGCTCATCGGTGCCGGTGACCCGGGCCCACTCCGCGCGGCCGGTCGGGTACTGGTAGCCCGGGACCGACAGGCAGCCCTCGTCGTCGTCATCCGGGTCCGGCATGGTCTCGGGAATCGCGGAGGTCTCCAGCACCGGATTGAGCACCGCGCCCTTGCGCCGGGTGGCGGTGCCGTCCGGGGCGATGTCGGGGCAGTCGTAGACGAACAGCCGCAGCGGCACGCCGACCTGGTTCGCGGCCAGCCCGACACCGTTGGAGACCTCGAGGGTCTCGTACATGTCCGCGATCAGTTGCGCCAGTTCCTCCGGTGTCTGGGTTACCGGTTCGGTCCGGTTGTGCAGAACGGGGTCACCGACGATCACGATGGGGAGGACAGCCATGAGAAACAAGCCTAACGTGTGCGCCGCGCCCACTCCGGTCCGGAGGCCGGTCCATGACACGCCGCTAATCTGCAGTAACCGAAACACGCCGAGCTGGAGCTGAACCAGCCCACTCATGCGTGGTTGAATGATCCGCGACGTACAGGCACCATTTTTCGTCTGGTGACAACTCGGCGAGGGAGCAAGATGGACGGCGCAGCGGCTCGGAATATCGAGACGGTAACCGAGGAAAGCAGCGGCCTGAGCCGCCGTGAGCTGGACATCCTGGCTTTCGAGCGGCAGTGGTGGAAGTACGCGGGCGCCAAGGAAGAGGCCATCCGCGAGCTGTTCTCGCTCTCGCCGACCCGCTACTACCAGGTGCTCAACGCGGTCGTGGATCGCCCCGAGGCGCTGGCCGCCGACCCCATGCTGGTGAAGCGTCTGCGCCGCTTGCGAGCGAGCCGGCAGAAGGCCAGAGCCGCCCGCCGCCTCGGATTTCAGGTATGACACTCCCAGTTGCGTTCGTCAAAGGTGAACTGCGGCTAGGGTCGGTGGCGTGAGAGAGCGCAGCGACCGAACCGTGTGCCAGTGTGCGGAACGCGCGCCGGCGCCGAGCGTCAGCGAGGTGGCGGCGTGAGTTCCCCCAGTCCCACCTCCGGCGGGCCGCCGTTGCGCGCGCTGGCGATGGTGTTGATCGCGTTGGCCATCGTGTTCGCCGGGCTCGGGGCGATGTCGCTGTCGAATTCCGACTCCGGCACCGTGGCCGAAACGCCGTCCAGCACACCGAAACCGGTGCCGCCCGCCACCTCGGCGGCGCCGCGCACGACCGCGCCGTCCGCACCGCCGGTCCCGACCACCGGTGCGATTTCCACCACAGTGCCGACCAGCAGCGCGCCGGCCAGCACGACCCCGCCCCCCGAGACGCCGGCCCCCGCGCCCGCCGCCACGGTGAATCGCGCTGTGCCCGTGCAAGTTCTGAACAACAGCATGGTCGCGGGCTTGGCCTCCAAGACCGCCGCGGAGCTCACCGCCAACGGGTGGACGAACGTCTCGGCCGCCAACTACGCGGGCGGGACCATCGCCAAAAGCACCGTGTACTACGGCAATACGGCCGGCGAGAAAGAAGCCGCCCTGCAGATCGCGAACGAGCTGGGCGTCAGCGCCGAGCCCAAATCGGGGGGAATCTCCGACGCGGGTGTGGTCGTCATCCTGACGGGTAACTGAACAAGCAGGCAGCAAAGACGAAGCGCGGGTGACACGGCCCCTGCACGGCAAGACACGACGGGCGTGGCATCATCTTGTCCGGTAACGAACGTGTCCACCCAGCTTTACTCGTAAAATTTCGGTACTCGTAAAGGAGTTCCCCCAATGGCCCCGTCCACAACTCGTCGCCCGTCCTGGCGGACTGTGACCCCGGTGCTTGCGGTCGCGGTCTTCGGCCTCGCTGCCTGTACGAACAGCCAGGAATCGAGTGACGTCAAGGGCACGACCCCGCCGGTGTGGACCGGTGCGGACGCCCCGGCGCAGGGCGACCCGGGCGAGGAAACCGGTAGCGCGCACGCGAACCCGGGTTCCAAGATCGACCTGAAGGACGCCTCGGGCGCCTCGGTCGGCACCGCGTCCATCGCCAAGGACGGGAACCACCTGCAGATCACCATCGAGGCCCGCGGCCTGAAGCCCGGCTTCCACGGCCTGCACATCCACTCGGTCGGCAAGTGCGAGCCGAACTCGGTCGCCCCGACCGGCGGCCCGGCGGGCGCGTTCCTGTCCGCGGGCGGCCACCTGCAGGTCGGCAGCGCGAACTCGCACCCGGCCAGCGGCGACCTCACCTCGCTCGAGGTGCGCTCGGATGGCTCGGCCAAGCTCGTCACCACCACCGACGCCGTCACGCTGGAAGACATCAAGGGCAAGGCCCTGATGATCCACGCCGACGCCGACAACTTCGGGAACATCCCCAACCGTTATCTCCAGGCCAACGGCGCCGCTGGACCGGACCAGACCACGCTCGCCACCGGCGATGCGGGCGACCGCGTCGCCTGCGGCGTGATCCAGTAACGAAGGTGGCACTATGGCCGGGGCACAGGGCGCGAACGTACCGTTCAAAGGTTCACCCCGGCCGACGATCGGGATCGAATGGGAGATCGCCCTCGTCGACAAGGTGACGCGCGATCTCTCCAACACCGCCGCGGATGTGTTCGACGCGGTCGGTGAACTGCATGCCCACGACGGGACCCCGCAGATCACCAAGGAGTTGCTGCGCAACACCGTCGAACTCGTCACCGGTGTGCACGAGAACGTGGCGAGCGCGGTGGACGATCTGCGCGGCACCATGGATGCCGTGCGCCGCGCCGCCGACCCGCTCGGCGTCGATCTGTTCTGCGCGGGCACCCATCCGTTCGCGCAGTGGTCGGCCCAGCAGCTGACCCGCTCCGAGCACTACGACGAGCTGATCGAGCGCACCCAGTGGTGGGGCCGGCAGATGATGATCTGGGGCGTGCACGTGCACGTCGGGGTCTCGCACCGGGACAAGGTGCTGCCGATCCTGAACTCGCTGCTGCTGTCGTATCCGCATCTGCTCGCGCTGTCCGCGTCCTCGCCCATGTGGGCGGGCTCCGATACCGGCTACGCCAGTAATCGGACGCTGATGTTCCAGCAGCTGCCCACCGCCGGGCTGCCGTTCCAGTTCGAGAACTGGCCGCAGTTCGAGGGTTTCGTGGCCGACCAGCTCAAGACCGGGGTGTTCGAACAGCTCGGCGGCATGCACTGGGACATCCGGCCCGCGCCCAAGTGGGGCACCATCGAGGTCCGGGTCTGCGACGGCATCTCCACCAAGACCGAGCTGGCCGCGATGGCCGCGCTGATCCACTGCCTGATCGTCGACCTGGACCGGCGCGTCGAGGCCGGCGAGGAGCTACCCACCCTGCCGCCGTGGCATGTGCAGGAGAACAAGTGGCGGGCCGCGCGCTACGGGCTGGACGCGATCATCATCGTGGACTCGGACAGCAATGAGCGGTTGGTCACCGACGATCTGAACGAACTGCTGAACCGGCTGGAGCCGACCGCCAAGCAGCTGGGCTGCTCGGCCGAGCTGGCCTCGGTCGCCGAGATCCCCGCACGCGGGGCGTCCTACCAGCGGCAGCGCAAGGTCGCGGCCGCCGCGCAGGGCGATCTGGTGGCGGTCGTCGACTCGCTCGTCAAGGAGCTGGACACCTAACTCGGGCCTCCCGTTCAGTCGGCCAGGGGGGCGGCGTTCATCCGCCGTTTACTATGGTCGACGTGCTAGTCGAAGATCCAGGTTCCGGTGCGGGAAGTGTGGCGCAGCGGTCTGCTGTGCCGCTGACCCGGATCTGGGTCACCGCAGGCGTTTTCGCCGTTCCCGTGTTGCTGATCACATTGCAGGTGATCGCGTCGCGGCAGGGTTTCCAGGGGCCGTTGCAGAGCATCTGGCAGGACTACGCCGGGACGCCCAAGTCGATGACCCTGCCGTGGGCCGGTCTGGTGCTGGCGCTGGTCGGGTTGCCGACGCGCCGCCGGATCATCGCGGTCGGCGCCGCCGTCGCCATCGACGCCGTATGCGCGGGGGTGCGGCTGCTCGCCGGTTCGCCGTTCGGCATCGGGAACGGGCCGGTGATCGTGCTCACCGCGATCGCGGTGCTGGCGTTCTGGCGCTGGGACGGGGTGGTCAAGCGCAACGCGCTGCATGCCGCGGCGCTGGGCGCGCTGCTCATTCTCGCCACCAAGGTCGGGGATGTCTGGCTGCACGTCACGACCATGGCCCAGCCCTCGGTGCTGGATGAGTACGTCATCCTGGCCGACCACGCGCTGGGCGATCCGTCCTGGGTGATGGGCCGGGTGCTGGACACGCTCGGGCCCGCCGTCTCGGCCGTATTGCACTGGGTCTACATCGAATTGCCGGTCGCGGCGATCGTGGTCGCGGTGTGGCAGTTGCGCCGGGTGGCCGGCAGCGGGAGCTGGCCGTCGCACTATCTCGTGCGGACTTTCCTCGTGCTCGGTCTCGTCGGGCCGCTGTTCTACGTCCTGTTTCCGGTGGTCGGGCCGATGTTCGCGTTCGGCGCCGACGGCCACGGCTTGCAGCTCGGCAACTACTGGCCCGGCGTGCTCCCGCCGATCGATCGCAATCCCGCGGCACTGCCCTTCGACAACTACACCCCCCGCAACTGCATGCCGTCGATGCACACCGCCTGGGCACTGTCGGTCTTCCTGCATACCCGCCGCGATCTCAGCGGCGCGCGGGCACCCGCCTGGTTGCGCTGGATGGGCACGTTCTGGCTGTTCGGCACTCTCGCCGCCACCCTCGGCTTCGGCTACCACTACGGCGTCGATCTGGTCGCCGGCGCCGTCCTGTGCCTGACTGTCGAATCCGCCCTGCGCGAGCCCGAGCGCGGCTGGGCCTGGTTCCGCATCCGCCTGGTCGCCGCCGGCACCACCGTCTTCGCCGCCCTGCTCCTGTCCTACCGCTTCCTGGCCGTCCCCATGGCCCAGTACCCGGTCCTGGCCGGCACCGTCGTCCTGGCCGCCCTCGCCGGCATAGCCGCCGCCTTCCACGCCACCTGGTTCGCCCACCGCGAGACCCCAGTGACAACGGATGCTGTCGCGAGCTGAACCATCGTTCGTCAGGCCGGGAGTCGGCTAACGCACCCAGTCTTTCAGGGGCTCGGTATCCAGCTCGACATTCACCGGGGCAGGCAGCGTGACCGTTGCGCCGAACGGGATCGTGAGTTTCTTGGTGTAGCGACTCGGCGTCGGTTCGCTGTAAACCGTAAGCTCCCCGAGTTCACGATCGATCAAAAGGTAGATCGGTATTCCAGTCGCCGCGTAGGCAAGGGGCTTCTCTTGGCGGTCACGCCGTTCGGTGTCTTGATCGCTCGACGTCACTTCGACTGCGAGTAGCACCAGGCCGGGATCGGCCCATTCGCCATGACCAGCAAAGGCTGTGGCGGCGGCTAGTACGCCGTCCGGACGGGCTCTGCCTTTTCGGTACTGCCCGACTTTCAAGCCTTGCTCGGGGGTTAGAAACAGCTCCGGTCGGACCAAGAGGAATGTGCGAATCAGCCACTGGATGATGCAGCCATGATCCCCGTCCGGCATTGCTTTGGCCCCCAGTTGCCCGTCGATGAACTCCAGCCGCACACCTTCTCCGACACGATCGGCCGCGCGAGCGAGTTCCTCGAACTCCTCAGTCGTCATGAGCGACTCACTCACAGCAGTCATGTCCTTACGGTATCAATAGATTCGGGTCGGCAAAAGAGATCAACAGACACCTCGAGGGTACGACCGAGACCCCCGCCGGACGCCCGGCGAGGGTCTGTGGTGCCCGAATTGTTGCTCAGCCGGTGCGGGTGGCGCGGCCGTAGCGGGCGCGGGCTTCGCCGGGGGTGACGGTGATCGGGTTCTCGGGGGTGCCCGCGGCGATGTGCTCGGCGTAGAGGCGGGCGGTCATGGGGCCCAGGAAGTTGCCGAGGACGGCGGTTTTGGCGGTCTCGTTGGTGAGGGATTCGACTGCCAGGCGGACGGGGAGGCGGTAGGCGGTGTCGACGAGGGACGGGTGGTCGAAACCGCCGGTGACGCGCATCCATCGGGGAAGGGTGGCGATGGCGGCGGGTGCGACCAGGCGGCTGCCGGCCCAGAGTTTGACGCCCCGGTCGCGCGGGGTGTGCAGAAGGTAGTGCATGCCCCGGTGCGCGCGTTCGGAGGTGCACAGCTTCGGGCGTACGGCCGCGAAGTACTCGCGGACCTCGGCGCGCGAGGACGGCACGTCGGCTGGTTTGCAGGTCTGCAATTCGGCCGCGATGACGCACTCGGCCCAGTAGCGCCGCTCCTCCGCGGGGCTGAGCGGGCCGGGGCCGTACCTCTCGTAGCACTTGAGCACCGAATGCCAGCCGGTGACGTGGATCCAGAGCTGGGAGGCGGGATTGTTGGCGCTGTAGCGCTTCCCGCTGATCGGCTCGATACCGGTGGCCTGCGCGTGCACCTGCATCAGATGCTCGGAGGCCTCGATCGCCATGCGGCTGTCCGCGACGGCCGCGATCAGGAAGTAGGCGAAGGTGTGATCGAGACGGCCCTTGGGATCTTTGTAGATGCCCTGGACGTCGGCGACGGCGGCGGTCAGGTCGGGGTCGAAGTGCTCGAGCACCACGGCCCGCTGGAAACCGATCACCGCGGTCGGCGCGGTCCAGACCTTCCAGGTGGGCGAGTCGGGCCCGAAGAACCCGTAGTCGACCTCCCGGATGGTCCGGGCGGGTGCGTCGAACTGTGGACGCGTCATCGTCTGCTCCTTTGCACCGATGGGTCCGGCCGAGCCGGGGGAATCAGGGGTTCATCTGGTACGCGCCCGCGTGCGCCCGGGCCTGCTCGAGCACCTGCTCGAAGCGGACCCGCGAGACCGCGGGGCGGCGCACCAGGTCCAGGGCACGGGTCTGCTGGGCCTTGGTGGCGGCGGGCTTGGTGTGCAAGGTCAACGCGTTCTTGGAGAACTCGCGCACGAAGCCGTCGAAGATCTGATCCAGCACCGCGATATCGGTGTGCTCGATCGCGGCCTGCTCGAGCACCAGCTGCGCGTAGGGCAGCGCGGTGAACAGCTCGCCGATCGCGAACAGGAAGTCGACGTCGCGCTGCTGCGCGGCGGTCGGGGCCGCGGCGGCCAGCAGCGTCTGGAAGGCCTGCGCCTGCTCCAGGAAGACCGCCACGTTCGGCACGTGCGCGAACTGCTCGAAAACCGGCCGCCAGTCCTGGAACCGGATCCGGCCCAGGCCGCTGCTCGGCCCCTGCCGGAACAGGAACTCGTCGTCGGCGGCGTCGCGGCGCGTCGGCACGGCCGGGTACCGCGCCCCCGCGAACTCCGAACGCAGCTGCGGCACAGCGGCACTCGCGCGCGGGGTGAGCTTGCGGCTGGACCAGCTCAGCGCACCGGACACCGCGCGCACCGCACCCTTGGGCGCGGCGCCGGCGCCGGGCAGGTAGCGCAGCGCGGCCAGGCCGGCGTCGCTGGGATGGAACATGTAGTTGGCCATGAACTTCAGCGACAGCGCCATGTTCACGTGCACCGTGCCCTCGAGCCGCGGCAGGCCGAACAGGCCGAGCATCGCCATCGGGAAGTACATGTCGTTCTCGAATCCGCGCGCGGCGATCACGTCCGCGAGATCCTCGATGATGCGCTGGCCCTGCCGGGTGACGCTCATCTTCTCGATCGCGTTGAACAGCAGGTAGCGCCGGTCTTCGGGGGAGGCGGTGCGCAGGTAGTCGATGGCCCGCTCGCTGTAGAGCTTCATCGCGATCAGGCGCGCGTATGAGTCGGTGACCAGCGACTGCACCTGCGGGAACTCGGTGACCTTGTGCCCGAACAGGACTCGGTTCTCGGCGTGGTTGATGGCCTCGTGGAAGGCGTGCTCGCAGGCGCCGATCGCGCCGAAGCCGAGGTTGAACTTGCCCACGTTGACGGTGTTCATCGCGGCGTGGAACGCGGCCTCGCCGCGGTGCAGGATGTCGTCCTCGGCGACCGGGTACTGCTCCAGATCGAAAGCGGCGACATACATCTGGGCATCCACGACGTTGCGGCCCAGCTTGTAGTTCTGGTGCCGGCTGTCGGCGACGAAGAACAGATACCCCTCGTAATCTTCCTGCGTCGGCTTGCTGTCCAGTGCGGTCGCGCTGTCGATGATCGGCTTGTCGGCGCGCCGGCCGAACACCGAGACCATGGCGGCCAGGTTGCCGTTGCCGATGTAGTGCTTGGCGCCGGTGGCGGTGTATCCGCCGGTCTCCTGGGGTTCGAGCACCATGTCGGTGGAGTAGACGTCGGCGCCGTGCTCCTTCTCGGACAGGCCGAAGGCGAAGATCTCGCCGGAATCGAGCAGGGCCGCGGCCTTGGCCTTGGCGGTGGCGTTCTCGCTCTGCCAGATCGGGCCGAGGCCCAGGATGGTGACCTGCCAGACGTACCAGTAGGACATGCCGTAGAAGCCGAGGATCTTGCTCAGCATCGCGATCCGGCCGGTGTCCCAGCGCTTGTTCGGATCGCCGGCGGCCTGCGCGGCCGGGGTGAGGAAGGTGGCGAACACCCGCTCGCGCTTCACGAAATCGAGGAAGTCGGAGTACCAGACGCGGTCCCGGTCGTCGGCCTTGAGCGCCGCCTTGCCGCGGGTTTCGAACCAGTCGACCGTGGCGCGCAGCAGGCGGCGGGTCTCGGCGTCGAACTCGCCGAACTCACAGGTCTTGGGGTTGAACAAGGTCATCGGTGGCCTCCCTGGTGCGTCGTCCAGCCGCTCCGGGAGCGACTTCATTCGCGACTGTAGCATTATTGTTCACCTCTGTAGGAAATCGCACCAGGCCTGGCACGACCTGGGAGAACCCGGCTACGACGCTGCTATGTTGGTCCGCATGGGTAGCGATCAGGCCGTGGCGCCGCGGCAGCGGGCGCAGCATCTCGGGCCGCAGCGGCGCCGCCCGCAGGTGCTCGACACCGCGCTGCGGATCGCCGTCGAGCACGGCATCGCCGCGGTGACCATCGCCGCCGTCGCCGAGCGGATGCAGGTCACCCGGCCGGTGGTCTACGCCTGCTTCGCCGATCGGGTCGAGCTGATCCACGAACTCATCCAGCGCGAGGAAGACCACCTCATCAGCGGCCTGCTGCAAGCCACGCCGCGGCGCGCGGTCGACGCCGGGGAGACCGTCTTCGTCGAGGGCTTCCAGGCGCTGCTGGAGATCGCCGCCGACCGGCCGGACGCCTGGCGGCTGCTGTACGGCAATCCCGATCCGGCCGTGGCGGATTCGTTCGGGCGCGGCCGCGATCTGGCCGTCACCCGCTGCACCGAATTGCTGCGGCCGACGCTGCGGGCCTGGGGCACCGCGGACGCCGAGCGCAAACTGCCGGTGCTCGTCGAGCTGTGGGTATCGGCCGGTGAGGGTGCGGTGCGCACCCAGCTGGCCGACGACGGCACCTGGACTCCGCAGACGCTCGGCGCGTTCGTCGGGGCCGCCGTCTACCGCGCGCTGCGCCAGGCCTGAAAAGCCCTCAGGGGTGTTCGATTTCGTCGCCGAGCTCGTCGATGCGGAGCAGGCCGTCGCGCGTGCTCTGCTCGCGATAGGCGGTGCGCCCGAGCAGGTGCGCGATCACCGGCGCGGTCAGCATGGTGAACAGCGCGGTCAGGGCCAGCATCCAGGCCTGGCCGTCGTCGCGCAGTTCGATGGCGGTGCCGGTCAGGATCAGGATCAGGCCGATCACCTGCGGCTTGGTGGCGGCGTGCATGCGGGTCAGGGTGTCGGGGAAGCGCACGATGGCGATGGCCGCGGTGCACGCCAGCAGCGCGCCCGTGAGGATGAGCACGGCCGAAAGTACCTCGTAGACAACGGTCATCGGTCGTCCCGGACTCGGAAGCGGGTCACGGCCGCCGACCCGAGGAAGCCGACCAGCGCCAGCGCGACGATCGCGGGCACATCGGTGGTGTCCAGGTCGTAGGCCGCCCAGACCGCCAGGCCGGAGGCGGCGATGGCGGTGAGCGAGTCGATCCCGACGACCCGGTCCAGCGTGCTCGGGCCCGCCAGGATGCGGAAACTGGTGATGCCGGCGGCCGCGACGAGCAGCACGCCCGCGATCACGAAGACGACCATCATCGTGGCACCTCCCGTTCGAATGCCGAGATCAGCAGCCGTTCCAGCCGCCGCGTGGTCAGGTAGAACTTCTCCACCGCGCGATCGCTGCTCACGTCCAGGACGTGCACGTACACCACGCAGCGCGGTCGATTGATCTCGAGCACCATGGTGCCCGGGATCAGGTTCAGCAGATCGGTGCACAGCACCAGCACCAGATCCGAGCGGGTGCTCAGATTCACCCGCAGCACACCCGACACCGGCGGCGGCGCGGGCCGGACGGCGAACCAGGCGATCTGGAAACTCGACTCCAGCGCGTAATACACACTCGTCACGAACAATTCGGCCAGCGCGGGCAGATAGAGCCGGCCGTTGACCGGGATGCGCGGCAGCGGCAGCGCGAAGATGATGATCGCGCCGATCACCAGTCCCGCAAGCAGATTGGCGACACTGAGGTCGCCCCACAGCGCCGTGTAGACCAGCGCCAGCCAGACCAGCAGCGCACCCCGCAGCGTGGTGGACCGGCGGATCCGCAGCGCCCAGGAGTTCATCGGAAGGCCGCCGGATCACCCAGCACCGCACCGACATAGATGGCCGAGTCGTACAGATCGGCCGCCGCGCGATCGGCGATGCCCAGGATCGGCCCGGCGAACACGGTGAGCGCCAGCCCCGCCACGCCCAGCACCACGGTCGCGCCGACCATCAGCACCGGGATCCGGCCGGGATCGCTGCGCTCGTCGTAGAGCACGTCGTCGTCCTCCTCGATCAGCGACGGCGGCTTCGCGGCGGCCAGATGCCCCTCCGGCGCGTCGGATCGGTCCCGCCAGAACGCTTTCGCCCACACGATCGCCACCACGTACAGCGTCAGCAGGCTGGTCAGCACCGCGCCGCCGACCAGGATCCAGGCCAGCGCGCTGCCGTCCATCGCGCCCGCCTGGAGCAGCGCCACCTTCCCGATGAACCCCGAGAACGGTGGAATACCAGCGAGATTCAGGGCCGGTATCAGGAACAGGACGCCCAGCAGCGGACTCGCCGCGGCCAGCCCGCCGAGCCGGCGCATCGAGGTCGACCCGGCTTGTCGTTCGATGATGCCGACCACCAGGAACAGCGTGGTCTGCACCAGAATGTGGTGCGCCACATAGAACACCGCGCCCGCCAGCCCGGCCGCGCTGGCCAGCCCGATGCCGAACACCATGTACCCGATGTGGCTGACCAGGGTGAAGGAGAGCAACCGGCGCAGGTCGCTCTGCGCGACTGCACCGAAGATGCCGATCAGCATGGTGAGCAGGCCGCAGACCAGCAGCACGGTGTCGAACCGGCCGTCCGGCGCGAGCAGCGAATGGGTCCGGATGATCGCGTACACACCGACTTTCGTCAGCAGGCCGGCGAACACCGCGGTCACCGGCGCGGGTGCGGTGGGATAGGAGTCGGGCAGCCAGTTCGACAGCGGGAACACCGCGGCCTTGATCCCGAACGCCACCAGCAGCACCGCGTAGATCGCGGTGCGGACACCCTCCGGCGCGTCACCGAGCCGCACGGACAGCTGCGCGAGATTCAAGGTCCCGGTAGTCGCGTAGGCCAGCGCGATGCCGGTCAGGAAGATCAGCGAGGACAGCATCGACACCATGACGTAGGAGACGCCCGCCCGGATGCGCTCCGCGGTCGCGCCGATGGTGAGCAGCACGAACGACGCGGCCAGTAGCAACTCGAAGCCCACGAACAGGTTGAACAGGTCACCGGCCAGGAACGCCGCCGAAACCCCGGCCGTCAGTACGAGATACGTCGGCCGGAAGATCGAGGTCGGCTGCTTGTCGCCGCCGTCGCGGATGTTCTGGCCGGAGCCGTAGACCGAGACGCACAGCAGCACGATGTAGGAGACCAGCAGCATCGCCGCCGAGAGCCGATCCGCCACCAGGCTGATCCCGATCGGCGTCTGCCAACCGCCGACCTGCAGCGCCGCGGTGCCGTGGTGGTCGGTCAGGTACAGCATCAGCGCGCTGATCACCACGCCCGAGGTCAGCGCGAGCAGCGTGAGATAGCCCTGGATCCGGCGATGCTGCCCGAAGATCAGCGTCCCGGCCGCGCCCAGCAAGGGGATCAGCACGGGCAGCGGAATCAGCACAGGCAGCAGGCCGGGCGACAGATGATCGTTCATTCTTCCGGCTCCTCGACCTCGCGGCGCGTGGCCACCTGGATGTCGTCCGGATCGTTTTCCACCTCTTCGGAGGTGGTCAGGATGTAGGACCGGTAGGCGAGCGCGAGCACGAAAGCGGCCAGCCCCATGGTGATCACGATCGCGGTGAGCACCATCGCCTGCGCGAGTGGATCGGCCATCTCCGAATGCTGAACATCCTTGGCGCCCAGGATCGGTGGCGCGCCGTCCCGCCCGCCGACGGTGAGGATGAGCAGGTTCACCGCGTTGCCGAACAGGATCAGGCCGAGCAGCATCTTCGACACGGCGCGCTCCAGGATCAGATACACCCCGCACGCGACGAGCACGCCTATAAGAACCAGCAGAGTCAGATTGGAGGTCATGCCTGCGCCTCGCTGGCGCTCGGCTCCGGCATGCCCTCGGCGGGCTGGCACATGATTCGCTCGCTGCGCTCGCTCACGCCTCCTCGAGCTCCTTATCCAGGCGCGCACCGAGACTGCGCAGCACGTCCAGCACCAGACCCACCACGATCAGGTAGACGCCGAGGTCGAAGAACATCGCGGTGACCAGCTTGATGTGGCCCAGCTCCGGCAGCGTCACCTCGAGGATCGCCGAGGACAGCGGCGGCGCGCCCAGCAGCAGCGAGCCGACGGCGGTGCCCGCGGCCAGGGTGAGCCCCGCGCCCAGCAGGTGCCCGGCGTCCACCGGCAGCGCCTCGCCGAGTTCGTAAGGGCCACCGGCCAAATAGCGCAGGGTCAGCGCGAGCCCCGCGGTGAGGCCGCCCGCGAAGCCGCCGCCGGGCGCGTTGTGACCGGCGAAGAAGAAGTACACCGACAGCACCATGATGGTCGGGAACACCAGCCGGGTGGTGATCTGCAAGACCATGGAGCGCTCGCGCCGGTCCACCAGTCGTCCGGCCGGCAGCCAGCTCACCGCGTCCGGGTCGTAGTTCGGCGCGTCCACCGCGCGCGGCGCGCTGCCGAAACGGCGGGTGCGGAACACCAGCGACGCGACACCGGTGGCGGCGACGATGAGCACCGAGATCTCGCCCAGGGTGTCCCAGGCGCGGATGTCCACCAGCAGCACGTTGACCGCGTTCTTGCCGCCGCCGAAGGTGTAGGCGGCCTCCGGGATCAGCTGCCAGATCGGCTCGGTGCTGCGGGCGGCGGTCGCGAAGGCCGCGAGCACCGCCACGGTCGCGCCGACGGCGACCGCGAACACCGCGCGGTGCGGGCGATACGCGGCGGTCCGGCTGTCCTCGATCTCGGCCGGGAAGGCCCGCAGCACCAGCACGAAGATGACCAGGGTCAGGGTCTCGACCAGAAATTGGGTGAGCGCCAGATCGGGCGCGCCGTGCAGCGCGAAGATCACGCCGCAGCCGTAGCCGGTGACGCCGACGACCAGCACGCTGGCCAGGCGATTGCGTAATACGGTGGCGCCCAGCGCCATCGCCGCCATGATCGCGCCGACGGCCAGTTGCAGCGGGGTGTCCCAGATCCGCAGCCGCACCTCCTGCCGCGCGCCCAGCACCAGCATCGCGATCGGCAGGACGATGAGCGTGCCGAGAATGGTGGCCTGGCTCAGCGGCAGCGAACCGCGCTGCACCGTCGCTGTCATCCGCCGCGACAGCCGATCCATGGCGCGCAGGGTGGCGTCGTAGGCGCGGTCGGCGTTGCCGAGGCGGTGGTGCGCCGCGGCGGCGATCTCGTGCCGGAACGCGAACAGTGTCGCGCCCGCGAGCAGAATGCCCGCGGTGAGGATCAATTCGATGTTCACGCCGTGCCACAGCGCCAGGCTCGTGGACTGGACTCCCGGCAGCGTCAGCGCGTACGGCTCGATCGCGTGCCCCAGCCACGGTGTGGTGCACCCGCCCACCACACCGGCGATCGCGAGAATCGCGGGCGCGGCGACGAACAGGGTGCCGGGCTCGTGCCAGTGCACCCCGATCCGATCGTCCCCGTTCGCGGGAATGCGCACGCGCCGGGGTTTTTCCCGCGGTTCGTCCAGATGCCGCGACACATCGATCGGATGCCACAGCACCGGCCCGGTATCCGCGACGGGCTCCTGCGTTGGCCGCCAAGGTTTTTCGCCGAACGCGCCCCAGACGAACCGGGCACTGTAGGCGACCGTCAGGGCGGAGGCGACGACCACGCCGACCAGCAGAGCGTTGCGCGCCGGCCCGGGTAGGTCCGCGTGCATGATCGCGGTCAGCGCGCTCTCCTTGCCCGCGAACCCGAGCAGCGGCGGCAGCCCCGCCATGCTGGCCGCGGCGAGTCCGGCGATGCCGGCCAGCACCGGCGCCTTGCGGCCCAGGCCGGACAGCCGGCGCAAATCCCTGGTGCCGGAACAGTGGTCGACGATCCCGACCACCATGAACAGGCACCCCTTGAACAGCGCGTGCGCGATGATCATCGCCACGCCGGCCAGCGCCGCGTCCGGCGAGCCGAGCCCGACCAGCACGATCAGGAAGCCCAGCTGGCTCACCGTCCCGAAGGCCAGCACCAGCTTCAGGTCCGTCACCTGCAGCGCGCGCAGGCCGGCCAGCAGCATCGAGAACACCCCGAGCGTGAGCACCAGCGGATGCCACACCGGACTCGACGCGAACACCGGCGACAGCCGCGCCACGAGATAGACCCCGGCCTTGACCATGGCCGCGGCATGCAGATACGCGCTGACCGGCGTCGGCGCGGCCATCGCGCCGGGCAACCAGAAGTGCAGCGGCACAATGGCCGACTTGCTCAGCGCCCCGATCAGCACCAGCACCACCGCCACCTGCACCGCGATCCCCTCGGGCGGATGCTCGGCGGCCAAGAGATCCGAGAGCAGATAGCTGCCGGTGCGTTGCCCCAGGATGATGATCCCGACCAGCATGCTCAGCCCGCCCGCGGCGGTCACCAGCAGCGCCTGGATCGCGGCGCGCCGGCTCGCGGGGCGCTCCCCGTTGTGGCCGACCAGCAGGAACGACAGCACCGTCGTGGTTTCCCAGAAGACGAAGAGCAGCAGCATGTTATCGCTGGTGATCAGCCCGAACATGGCGCCCGCGAAGCCGACCAGCTGGGCCGCGAACACGCCGAGCCGGGGTTCGTCGTCGGCGAAGTATCGAGCGCAATAGACCAGGATCAGCGCGCCGATGCCGAGCACCAGCAGCGCCATGATCGCCGCCAGGGTGTCCAGGCGCAGATCGATGTTCATCTCGATCGAGGGCGCCCACGCGAGCCGGACCTCCTGGGTGACACCCCAATTCGAGATCACCCACAGCAGCGAGCCGAACGGCACCAGCGCGAGTCCCAGGAAAGCGTTGCGCCCCCAGACGCGTACGCACGCCGGCGCCAGCAGCGCGGCGAAGGCGTGTGCGATCAGGATGGCGAGCAAGCCGGGGGCTCCAGAAGGTCGGCGAGGCGGTGGGCGGTACGGGTGCGGTCCGGCGGTCGGCTAAGCCGCCGCCGGCTCGGGTCTGTGTCTGTGCCGCGGGCGCACGCGGTGCAGCACCAGCAACCCGCCCGCACAGCAGATCGCCGTGAAGACCGCGACCCGCCCGGGAGTCGCCGGATCGGGCAGGCCCGGCCGGTCCGGCCAGGTCGGATCCTGATCCGGCAGCGCGGTGATCAGCGACGGCAGGAACAGCGCCGCGACGGCCAGCACCCCGCTCGGCGGGTAGTGCGGATGCGCGGTGCCGCAGCAGTATCCGGTGATCAAACCCAGTGCGACGCTGCCGATCGCATACAGCAGCGAGCTGTCGTCGTTCGCGCTGAACAAGCCGAACAACGACAGCCCGAGGATCGCCAGGATGGCCAGCGCGGCCGACGGTAGCCGGGCGCCCAGCAGAATGCCCGCGGCGGTCACCGCGAGCAGGGTCAGTACCAGCCACGCCGGTCTCGGCGTCGCACCCAGCGCGTCCGCGGCGGCGACCAGCGCCACCGCCAGGAAGACGCCCACTCCATCCCGGCCGGGCAGCAGCATGGCCGCGGCCGTCGCCGCCACTCCGATCACGACGATCGCCATGCCGATCTCGGTGCCGTGCCCTTCGGCGTTCGCGACGTCGGTGTACTGCCGTGAGAGCCACTCGGTCATGGCGAGCACGACCAGTGCGAGCAGCGTGGCCCCGAGGATCGGGGTGATCGGCAGTTCCACCGCGATGCCGGGCGGCGGCGTGCTGCCGATCCGGGTGCGATGGCGCCACGCGCTGAAGAACAGGAGTACGACCGCGAGGGCGATGAGGGTGCGCGGCGGGGTTTCCAGCACCGCGTAGGGATCATGGTCGCGGATGTCGAGGACCTCGGCGAGGTCGCCGATCACGAAGGTGCCCGCACCACCTAGCGCGAAACCGAATCCCGGCCCTTGGCGGCCGGATTGCCAGCAGCGCAGGGCCGCCGCGCCGAGCGCGCCCAGCAGGATGCCGCCGCACACCGCGTCCACATAGTTCTGGGTGGTGAGCAACTCCGGCGCGGAAACCTGGCGGCCGACAAAGTGGTTCACGAGCAGCGCGATCGCCCCGCCGAAGGCCCACCACCAGGCGGCGGCCGGTCCGGCGAAGGTCCGCATCAAGACCGCGACGGCCACGGCCACGATCACGCCGATGGCGGCTCCCCGCGGGACGCTGTTGATCAGGCTGGCGATGCGGTAGGGCGTGCTGTTCAGGGTCCAGGAGAAGGTGATCGGCAGGAACAGCGTGACACCCGCGACCGCGGCCCCGACATAGGCCGTGGTCGCGTCCAATAGTTCGCCGCGCCTTCGCACGCAGCCGAACATACCCCCGATAGTGCTGGTTACAGCTGATTGCTGCTAGTTAGCTACTGGTGTCGGCGTAGCGCCGCAGCGCTTCCACCTGAACCGGATCCAGGGACGGGCGCACCACCGCGCGCGCCGCGGCGACATCCGCGGCGCTGACATCGGCCGCGTCGACATCCCGGCGCATCGCCGAGAGCGCGGCCTCGCGCAGCAGTGCCGCGCAATCGGCCGCGGAGTAGCCGTCCAGTTCCTTGGCCAGCGTGCTCAGGTCGACATCGGCGGCCAGCGGCACCGAGCGACCGGCCGTGCGCAGGATCTCCAGCCGCGCCGCACCATCCGGCGGCGGCACGAAGATCGAACGCTCCAGCCGGCCCGGCCGCAGCAGCGCCGGATCGATCAGCTCCGGCCGGTTCGTCGCGGCCAGCACCACCACATCGCGCAGCGGCTCGACGCCGTCCAGTTCGGTGAGCAGCGCCGCCACCACCCGGTCACCGACGCCGGAGTCGCTGCTCTGGCCGCGGCGCGGGGCGAGCGCGTCCACCTCGTCCAGGAAGATCAGCGACGGCGCCGAATCCCGGGCGCGCTGGAACAATTCGCGGACCGCGCGCTCCGAGGAGCCGACCCACTTGTCCATCAGCTCGGCGCCCTTCACCGCGTGCACGCTGAGCTGGCCGCTGCCCGCGAGCGCCCGCACCAGGAAGGTCTTGCCGCAGCCGGGCGGACCGTAGAGCAGCACACCGCGCGGCGGCTCGACGCCCAGGCGGGCGAAGGAATCCGGATGGCGCAGCGGCCACAGCACCGATTCGGTCAGCGCCTGCTTGGTTTCGACCATATCGCCGACGTCGTCGAGGCCGAGGCTGCCGATGGCCAGTTCCTCCATGCCCGAACGGGACAGCGGCCGGATCACTTTCAGCGCGCCCAGCAGATCCTCCTGGGACAACTGCGGCGGCGTCTGCTCCTTGGTGCTGCGCGAGGCCGCGCGCAGCGCCGCCTCCCGGCACAGCGCCGCGAGATCGGCGACCACGAAACCCGGTGTGCGCGCGGCGACTTCGTCGAGCTTCAGCACGCCGGTGGGCACCTTGCGCAGCAACTGCTCCAGCAGTGCCCGGCGCACCGCCGCGGTCGGCAGGGCGACGGCGAGCTCGCGGTCGCACAGATCCGGGGCGCGCAGCCGGGCGTCCACCCGGCTCGGATGCGCGGTGGTCGCCAGGAACGCGATACACGGCGAGGCCACCGCGGCCCGCAGCTGATCGAGGATGAGGGTGGCGACCGGCTCGGCCTGCACCGGCAGCAACGCGTCGATATCGGTGATCAGCAGGATCCCGCCTTGCCCCGAGCCCACCTCCGCGACCGCGGCCGCGACGTGGCGCAGCCGGTTACCGCCCTCCTCGGCGCCGACGGTCGGGCCGTCGAGCTCCACCACCCGCCGCGGCGCGGCCACCGCGCGGGCCAGTGTGGACTTGCCGACACCGGCGGGGCCGGTGATCAGCACGCCGAGATGCGGTGCGGCCCCGAGGACCTTGAGCAGTTCCGGCTCGTCCAGCGCCAGGGTGAGCCACTCGTCGAGTTTGGCCGCCTGGGTGTGCACGCCCGCCAGCTCCTCGACCGGGACAGCCGGGACCGAGCCGCCGACGGCGCTGCGGCCCAGCCGGCCACCGTCCGTGGTGGCGACCGAACCCGGTGCGGCGCCGACGGGCAACGGCGTGCCGACATCGGCGATATCGAGCCGGGAGACCGCGCCCGCACCCCACACCACCGCGGTATTCGGCTGCACGCTCACCGGGCCGGGCCCGGGATCGGTCGCGGTCACGGTGAGCAACTCGGTGGTCCAGGCGATCCCGAAGGTGCGCGAAAGGGCTTGGCTGGCAGCCGAAGACGGCAGATCGGGGCCGAGGTCGCGGGGCAGCAGCGAGACCGTGTCGCCGATCGTGACGACCTTGCCGAGCAGCGCCTGCCGCAGCGTCGCCGCCGGAATGGTCCGGGTGGCGTGCACCGATCCGCTCACCGAAATCTGCTTGGCGCCATACACGGTCGCGGGGGAGACCACCACGGTGGTGCTCTCCCGCAGACCGGCGTTGGACAGCGTGACATCGTCGAGCAGGGCCACCCCGGCGGGCGTGCCGGCCGGCGCGATCCCCGCCACGGCGGCGGTGCGCCGGGAACCGAACAGGGCGATGCCGTCCCACTCCCGGAGACCGAGGGCGGCCAGCGCTTCCGGATGCAGCCGCACCACCCCGCGCCGGGCATCGGCGGCGGACGGATTCAGGCGCGCGGTGAGCGGAAGTTCGGCCACCGTGCCATTCTGCCCGCGCCGCCGCCTATCTGCCGCTGACTTCGTCTACTTCTGGGTGACGATGTTCGCGGCGACGGCGACCGGCTTGTTCGCGTTGCTGCCCGCCAGGCACACCAGCTTCGCGGTGCCCAGCGCGACATTCGGGCTGCCCGCGAAGCTGCTCTCCGGATTCTCCGACAGGATCTCCTCCACCAGCGACTTCTGCGACTCGGCGTCGAGCAGCTTGAAGTCGCCGCAGGTGGTGCGCGAGGCGGTACCCAGCTTGGAGGTGTCGATCGCGCTGGTCGGGGCCGCGGCGCTGGTCGGCGCGCTCGCATTGCCGGACGACGCGCTGGTGCTCGCCGCCGACGTCACGGAGCCGCCCTTGCGCAGGCCGCTCGCATCGCTGGAATCGTCGGACCCGCCACAGGCGGTCAGTGTCAGTGCCACCGCGCCGGCGGTCAGAACCATGACGGAAATTCGCTTCATGCCTTGCTTTCCCCGGTGCTCCGGGCGCCGGAACCTCCGGCGCGTTCGGTGCAGCGTACCGGGTGTGATCAAGAGCCTGTCAGTGCACGTGCGACTGCCAGTCGGCCGGTACCCGACCGCGCGGTCCGGGCACGCCCTGATCGGCCGGATGACTGTGCGGCGCGGCCAATTCCGGGCCGTCACCGTACATTTCCTCGGTCTCGTAGTTCCAGAACCAGTCCTCGCCCGGCTCGTAACTCTGGATGAACGGGTGACCGCCCTGGGTCGCGTGCTTGGACGCGTGCTGGGCGGGCGAGGAATCACAGCAGCCGATGTGCCCGCACTGCGCGCAGCGCCGCAGATGCACCCACCAGCCCTGGTCCGCTTCGCATTCCACGCAGCCGGGACCACTCGGCGCGGCGGTGGGATCGATACCTTCGATTGCCTCAGACATCAGTTGCCTCCGGTGCTGGATTGTCGCTGTGCAACGGTAGCCGGACGATGAATCGGGTGTTGCCCGGCTCGGATTCGACGCGGATGTCGCCGTTGTGCTTGTTCACCACGATCCGGAACGAGATGTCCAGGCCGAGGCCGGTGCCTTCACCCACCGGCTTGGTGGTGAAGAACGGTTCGAAGATACGGCGCAGCACCTCGTCCGGCACCCCGGGGCCGGTGTCGCCGATCTCGATTGCGGCGCAGTCGCTTTCCTTGTAGGTGCGCACGGTGAGCGTGCCCTCGCCGCCCATGGCGTAGACCGCGTTGTCGATCAGGTTGGTCCACACCTGGTTCAGTTCCGCCGCGTAGCAGGGGATCTGGGGGAGGGTGCGGTCGTAGTCCTTGACCACCTTGATCGAGTCGCCGATCTTGCGGCCCATCATCACCAGCGTGCTGTCCAGCAGCTCGTGCAGATCCACCACCTGGAACGGCGCCCGGTCCATCTGCGAATACTGTTTGGCCGCACCGACGAGCGTGGAGATGCGCGTGGTCGAGTCGGCGATCTCGTTCATCAGCAGCTCGGTCTCGATGGTGTAGTTGAGCCAGCGGATCGCGCCCTCGAAGACCTTGTCCTCGCAGCCCTCCAGGGTGCCGTGCACCGTCTCCAGCCAGTCCTCGTCGATACCGGCCTGCACGAAGTTGGGCGCCAGATCCCAGCCGCCGGAGATGTCGTGGTTCTCGAACCACTCGCCGAGCGTGTCCTCCCGATCGCTGGCCTCCATGGTGGTCAGCTCCGGGGCCTTGGCCACCTTGTCGGCCGCCTCCTCCTGCAAACGCACCAGGGTGAGCAGGACCTCCGGGGAGAACTTGCCCTGGGCCAGCATCGCCAGCTTGTGCCGCATCCCCGCGACCCGGTCGCGCAGCCCGACGGTGGCGCGCACGGCGGCCGCCGCCGGATTGTTCAGCTCGTGGGTCAGGCCCGCCGACAGCGAACCGAGCGCGAGCAGCCGTTCCCGTTCGGCCACCCGCTGATTGGTGGTGCGGTTGCCGTAGAACGCGCCCTCCAGCAGATGCACCGCCATCGGGAACCACTCGCGCATCATCCGCGCGAAGGTGCCCGCGTCCAGCACGAAGAACCGGGACTTGCGGGTCACATACATCGAGCCGGTGTAGTTCTGCTCGACCGCGTCGCCCAGATAGGCGGTCCAGGCGCCGGAGTAGACGCCCTTGTGATCGGTCCGGTTCACCTCGAGTTCGGTGCCGCCGGACATCTTGGTGATGCGCACCTCGCCGTCCATCAGCACGTAGAAGCAGGTGGCCGGCTCGCCCTCGTGGAAAACCGGGCCGGGGTCGAGGTATTCGATCCGGCCGTCGGCGCACAGCCAGGCCAGCTGCTCGTCGTTCAGGCTCTCGAACAGGAACAGGGTGCGCAGCTCGGCGGGATCACAGACGCCGTGGCTGGTGCGGGTCGCGGTTTCTTCGGTCATTTTCCTTGCTCCTACGCGAGGTACCGGTGCACGAACATGACGGCCATGGCGCCCTCACCGACCGCGGACGCCACCCGCTTGGCCGATTCGGCGTGCACGTCACCGGCCACGAACACACCGGGCACGTTGGTCTCCAGATGATGGGGCGGGCGGGGTAGCTCCCAGCCGCCGGGGCGCGCGCCGTCCACGGTCAGATCCGGGCCGGCCAGCACATAGCCCGCCGGGTCGCGTTTGACGACGCCGTCGAGCCAGTCGGTCTGCGGTGCGGCGCCGATGAACAGGAACAGCCGCTCGGCCTCGGCCTTCTCCTCGACGCCGGTCGCGTTGTTGCGCAGCACGATGTACTGCAGATGGTCCTCGCCGTCGGCGCCGACCACCTCGGTCTCGGTGTGCACCTCGATATTCGGGATCTGCGCGATCTGCTGGACCAGATAGTGCGACATCGACTTGTCCAGCGAATCGCCCCGCACCACCAGGTGCACCGCGCGGGCGTTGCGGGACAGGAACACCGCCGCCTGACCCGCCGAATTGGCGCCGCCGACGATGTAGACGTCGTGGTCGGCGCATTCGGTGGCCTCGGTCATCGCCGAGCCGTAATACACGCCGCGCCCGGTGAATTCGTCCACGCCCGCGGCGGGATGGCGGCGGTAGTCGACGCCGGTCGCGATGATCACCGTGTGCGCGCACAGCCGCCCGCCGTCGGCGAAGGTGACGGTGCGCGCCGACCCGTTCACCTCCAGGCTCACCACCTCGCGGGTGGTGATGACCTCGGCCCCGAACTTCGCGGCCTGGCGGCGCGCGCGGTCGGCCAGCTGCCCGCCGGACACACCGTCCGGAAAGCCCAGGTAGTTCTCGATCCGGGAGCTCTGCCCGGCCTGCCCGCCGGTCGCGGTGCGCTCCACCAGCACGGTGCGCAGGCCCTCGGACGCGCCGTAGACCGCCGCGCCCAGGCCGGCCGGGCCGCCGCCGACCACGATGAGGTCGTAGAAATCGCCCGCTGGGTTGACCGTCAGGCCGACGTGCTCGGCCAGCTCGCTGTCGGTCGGCTCGATCAGCGCCTGCCCGTCGGAGGTGATCACGACCGGGCAGCGATCGGGCCCGACACCCGCGGCTTCCAGCAGGCGCCCGCCCTCGGCCTCCTCGGCCAGGTACCAGCGGTAGGGCAGCTGGTTGCGGGCCAGGAACTCGCGCAGCTCCGAACATCGCGGGGACCAGCGGTTGCCGATCACCTTGGTCTCGGTGACCGGCCGGTTCGCGCTGCTGCGCCAGGCTTCCAGCAGGCCGTCCAGCACCGGGTAGAGCTTCTCCTCCGGCGGATCCCAGGGCTTGAGCAGATAGTGGTCCAGGTCGACGACGTTGATCGCGTCGATGGCGGCCGAGGTGTCGGCGTAGGCGGTCAGCAGTACGCGCCGGGCGTAGGGATGCAGGTCCATGGCCTGCTCGAGGAATTCGATGCCGTCCATGCCGGGCATCCGGAAGTCGGCGATCAGCACCGCGACGGGCTGGCCGCGCAGTTTCATCTCGCGCAGGGCATCCAGCGCGGCGGGGCCGGACTCGGCGCGCAGGATCCGGTAGTCGGCGCCGTAGCGGCGGCGCAGGTCGCGGACGACCGCCCGGGAAACACCCGGGTCGTCGTCGACGCTGAGAATGGCCGGCTTCGAAGCAGCTGGAGCAGTCACCTGGTCAGTATCTCGCGCCTGGCGACCGGCTGTCGTGCCCGGTGGCGTGCGATCAGAGCTGATGGTGCAGGACCAGATCGAGTTCGGTGGGTGTCAGCAGGCGTTCGAGCTTCTCCTCGGTCGGCCGTGCCTTCACCGGTCGTCCATCCTCCGGTTCGATCGAAGGCAGCAGCGGAAGTTCGTTGGTACGGCGACGGGGTAGGAGCGAGCGCAGTTTCACAGCCGATCACCTCACGCTGGATGGGAAAGTTGGTGGCAGTGCGTCTGTTGGTGCTACGTCTATCCGCCATTCTGCGCCCGGGATTACATCGGACGGTGATCAGAAGGCCAAAATGTGACCCGGTTGTATTCCAATTGGCTCCCACTACTATGTGTGACATCTCGTCACTCACAATACGGAGGCAACGTTGCCGAAGAATCTCGAAGCGTCGATCGACATCGCCGCTGCCCCCGAGCAGGTCTGGCGCGTTGTCGCCGATCTCAAGCGTATTCCGGAGTTCAGTCCGCAGACCGTGCGCACGATCCCGTTCGGCAAGGTCAAGGTCGGCACCTTCGCCCTGAGCCTGAACCGCGACGGCAAATTGTTCTGGCCCACCACCGCCCGTGTCGTGCGTTTCGAGCCCAATTCCGCCTTCGCGTTCAAGGTGCTCGAGAACCGCGCGGTCTGGAGCTTCACCCTGGAGCCCGCCGGCACCGGCACGCGGCTGATCCAGCGCCGGGATTCCCCGAACGGCACCACCACGTTCTCCCGCAAGGCCATCGAGCTCGGGATGGGTGGCTACGACCGCTTCGACGGTGTCCTGGTCGACGGCATGAACCGCACGTTGCAGGGCATCAAGACCGCCGTCGAAGCCGGCCGCTAGCTATTTCCAGTTCGGGAGCGTGACGACCTGCGCCGCATAGGACAGCCCCGCGCCGAACGCGATCAGCAGCGCGGTGGCGCCGGGCTTGGCCTCGCCCTTGCGCAGCATCGCCTCCATCGCCAGCGGGATCGAGGCGGCCGACGTATTGCCGGTCTCCTCGATGTCGTTGGCCAGCGCGCAGTTCTCCGGCAGCTTGAGCACCCGCGCCATGATCTCGATGATCCGGCCGTTGGCCTGGTGCGGGATCATCGCCTCCATGTCGTCGGTGGACAGCCCCGCGCGATCGATCGCGTCGCGGCACACCTTCTCCAGTGAGTGCGCGGCCCAGCGGAAGACCGCCGTGCCCTCCATCGCCAGGTAGGGGCGGACCGCGTCCAGGCCCTTCTCCTCGATCTCGGTGAAGAACTCGACCCAGTCCTTGTCCTGGCGGATCGCGTGATGCTGGGTGCCGTCCGAACCCCACACCGTGGGGCCGATGCCGGGCTCCGCGGCGGGGCCGACCACCACCGCGCCCGCGCCGTCGGCGAACAGGAAGGCGGTGGAGCGGTCGGCCGGGTTGATCGCGTCGGTCAGCTTTTCGACGCCGATCACCAGCACGTTCTTGGCGGTGCCGCAGCGCACCAGATCCGAGGCCACGGCCAGCGCGTGGCAGAAACCGGCGCAGCCGGCCGAGATATCGAAGGCCGCGGCGCCGTTCATGCCGAGCTCGGTGGCGATGCGCGGGGCGGCCGCCGGGGTGAGTAACAGGTGCGTGGAGGTCGCCACGATGACGCAGTCGACCTGGTCGACCTCGATCTCGGCGGCCTCGATGGCCGCGCGCGCGGCGGCGACGCTCATCGACTGGATGGTCTCGGTGTCGTCGGCGAAGCGCCTGGTCTTGATGCCCGATCGGGTACGGATCCACTCATCGCTGGAATTGATCGGCCCCGCGACTTCCTCGTTGGTCACGACTCGAGCGGGGCGATATACGCCGAGCCCGAGAATCGCGGTGTGCTCTGCTCCAGTGGTCTGGGCGAATCGAGCAGACATATGCGTCTCCTTGTACCTGGCGCTGCCTCATCCAAAATGCCCCTGCACAGACATGAGGCCCCCTCATATTAGCCGGAATTCGGCGTGGCGGAAGCGCGTATTCCGACAATCCCCGGGTATACCGAGCTGAGCACGTCATTTGGTACAGACGTGCGTACCCCAACTAGTGGATGCGAGGTTTCCATGCTGGGTCTTGGGATTATCGGATGGATCATCATCGGCGGTCTTGCCGGATGGATCGCGAGCAAGTTCATGGGGACGGACGCCCAGCAGGGCATCGTCCTCAATATCGTCGTTGGGATCGTCGGAGGTCTCCTCGGCGGATTCCTCCTCAAGCTGGTGGGCGTCGACGTCGAAGGCGGCGGCCTCATCTTCAGTTTCCTGACCTGCCTCGCCGGCGCGGCAATCCTGCTGTTCCTGGTGAAGCTCGTGACCGGTCGACGATCAGTGCGCTGACCGGCGCGACAACCGTTGGCACGTGCCACAGGCTCCGCTTCCCGTAAGGTGTGATCGCTTGCGTCGGCCCTATCGTTGAGGGCGGCTGTAACCTTTGCACCGAGCACGAAAGAGGAGCCTGTGGCACGCCGTCCTACCCCGCCCGGCACGCCCGATACCACCGCCGTCGGCCATGTGGTCGACCTGGTTCGGTCCGCGATTCCCCCGCTGCACCCCGCCGGGCTGCCGTTCGTCGCCGTTCCGCTCGCGGTCGCGGTGCTCGGCGGCAAGCGCAAGTGGGTCCGCCGTACCGGTCTGCTGAGCGCGGCCGCGATCGCCGGATTCTTCCGTCACCCGCACCGGGTGCCGCCGAATCGGCCGGGCGTGGTCGTAGCGCCCGCCGACGGTGAGATCGCCCTGGTCGACACCGCCGCGCCGCCCGCCGAACTGGGTCTGGGCGATCAGCCGGTGCCCCGGGTCAGCATCTTCCTGTCCGTCCTGGATGTACACGTGCAGCGGGTACCGGTCTCCGGCACCGTGCGCGAGGTCCTGCACCAGCCCGGTCAGTTCAAATCGGCCGATCTGGCCGACGCCAGCGCCGTCAACGAGCGCAACAGCCTGGTGCTGGACACGCCGTCCGGCGCGCAGCTGGTCGTGGTGCAGATCGCCGGTCTGCTCGCGCGCCGCATCATCTGCGACGCCCAGAAGGGCGATGTGCTCACCATCGGTGACACCTACGGCCTGATCCGCTTCGGATCTCGGGTCGACACCTACTTCCCGGCCGGCACCGAGCTGCTCGTGCAGCCCGGGCAGCGCACGATCGGGGGCGAAACCGTCCTGGCCGTGCTGGCCGGTTCATGATGGAGGCCGTCCTGTCCAGTTCCTCTCGGTCCACGCCGGCGCCCAAGCAGCGCCGGCGCTCCATCCGGCTGCTGCCGAGCGTCGTCACGATCCTGGCGCTGTGCGCCGGGCTGTCGGCGGTGAAGTTCGCGCTGGACGGCCGGCTCGACATCTCGCTGGCCATGATCGGCGCGGCGGCCGTGCTGGACACCCTGGACGGACGGCTGGCCCGGATGCTGGACGCCACCACCAAGATCGGCGCGGAGCTGGATTCGCTCTCCGACGCCATCTCCTTCGGTGTGGCGCCGGCCCTGGTCCTCTACATCACCCTGCTGGACGAGAGCAGCATCGGCTGGATCGTCGCCCTGCTGTACGCGGTCAGCCTGGTGCTGCGCCTGGCCCGGTTCAACACCCTGCTCGACGACGACACCCGCCCGGAGTGGTCGCGGGAGTACTTCGTCGGTGTGCCCGCGCCCGCCGCCGCCTTGATCGCGCTGGTGCCGATCGCGTTGTTCGTGCAGTTCGATGATCCCTGGTGGATCGGGTTCTGGCCGGTCGCGGCCTGGACGGTGTTTGCGGCCGCGTTGGCGGTCAGCACGATTCCGACGCTGGCCATGAAGTCGGTGTCGGTGGCGCCGCAGGCCGCCGCCGGGCTGCTGGTGCTGGTCGCGGTCGCCGCGGCGCTGCTGGTGACGTATCCGATTGTGCTGCTGCTGATTCTGGTGGGGCTCTACCTGTGCCACATCCCGTTCGCCTGGCATTCCCAGCGCTGGGTGGCGGCGCGGCCGGAGACCTGGCAGCACAAGCCGGCCGAACGCCGGGCCCAGCGCCGGGCGCAGCGGCGGCGACTGCCGCTGCGGCGTCCCGCGATTCGCGGCTCCAGCGCGCGCCTGCGCCTGCGCCGCCCCGGCGCGAAGCGCCCGTAACCGGACGACCTCGGCCCCTGCCCGAGGTTCTCCGCAGGTTTCCGCAAGCCCCGAAAGGTACTGTCACACCTGGCGATCGAGCCGCATCCGGCGACGAGCACAGGAGGGGTGGCGGTGGAATCCGACGGGCTGCACGAATTCCAGGCGCATCGCCCGCGCTTGTTCGCCCTGGCCTATCGCATGCTCGGCTCGGCGCGTGAGGCCGAGGACACGGTGCGCGAGACCGCGCTGCGCTGGAACGGCACCGGCCGCGGCACGATCCGCGCCGCCGAGGTCTGGCTGACCGCCACGGTGGTGAATCTGTGTCGCGCGCGGCTGGTTTCGGCGCGCACGCACCGGGCGGCCTACGCCGGGCCGTGGCTGCCGGAGCCGGTTCCGACCGCGGGTGGTGCGCTCGGCCCGCTGGAGTCCGCGGAAGAGCGCGCCCAGGTTTCGCTCGCGGTGCTGACCGTGCTGGAGCGGCTCGAACCGGAGGAGCGGGCGGCCTTCGTGCTGCGCGAGAGTTTCGCCTACGCGCACCGCGAGATCGCCGACATGCTCGCGCTCACCGAGGCCGATATTCTGCGGTCCTATCGCCGGGCCTGTGCGTGGGTGCGAGAGAGCAAGGGGCGCTTCGTCTTTCCCGGCGATAGCCGGATGCCGGCCGAGCGGCTGCTGAAGGCCGCGCGCACCGGCGACGCCGACGAGGTGGCCCGCCTGCTGGCCGAGGACGTCGTGGTGACGGCCGACAGCGGCGGCCGGGAGCCCGCGGCCGCGCGGCCGATCACCGGAGCCGAACCCGCGGCCTGCTATCTGGCGGGGTTGATTCCGCCCCCGGCCGACGGGCTGGAGGTCGCCGTCGAAGAGATCAACGGGGCGTTCGCGGTGGTCGCCCGATTGCGGCGGCGGCCGATGCTCGTCCTCGATGTCGACGCGGGCGAGGGCGGGCTGCACGCGGTGCGGGTCGTGCTCAGCCCGGCCAAACTGGCCTATTTCGCGGGTCTGACCAGCTGAACAATTAATCGTCAACTCATGGTTGACGGCATCGGATCGTCAACCTATCGTTGACGACATGACTCCTCCGATCCGTCTCGACGACATGATTTCCGGCATCAAGAAGGCCCGCCCCGACAACCCCCTGGACCAGCTCTCCGACGCGGTCGTCGCGGCCAATCACCTCGGCGAACTCGCCGACCACCTGATCGGCCACTTCGTGGACCAGGCCCGGCACTCCGGCGCCTCCTGGACCGACATCGGCGCCAGCATGGGCGTCACCAAGCAGGCGGCCCAGAAGCGTTTCGTGCCGAAGCATCCGGGTGACGCCGCCGCGCTGGACCCGAATGCCGGCTTCGCCAAGTTCACGCCCCGCGCCCGCCAGGTCGTGGTCGCCGCGCAGGAGGCGGCGCGATCCGCGGGCAACGCCCAGATCACCACCGCCCACCTCGTGCTCGCCCTGCTGACGGAGCCGGAAGGCCTGGGCGCACAGGAGATCATCGCCAACGGCGTCACCCTGGAAGCCGTCACCGACGCGGCCCGGGCCGCACTGCCCGCACCCGACGGCGCCGAACTCCCGCCGCTGATCCCGTTCGACGCCGAAGCCCGAAAGGCGCTCGAGCTCACCTTCCGCGAGGCACTTCGCCTGGGCCACAACTACATCGGCACCGAGCACCTGCTGCTCGCCCTGCTCGAACAGGAGAACGGCGCGGGCCTGCTCTCCGGCCTGGGCGTGGACAAGGCCAAGTCCGAAGCCCATCTGCAAGAACTGCTTTCGGTGTACCTGAGTCAGAAGCAGCCATGACCGCGCCGCATCGGCACCGGAAGCTGGCCGAGTCGTTCGGGGTCGACGCCGCGCGCTATGACCGGGCCCGGCCGCGCTATCCCGATGCTCTGGTGGCGCGGGTGCTCGCCGAGGCTCCTGGCCGCGAGGTACTCGATGTCGGTACCGGCACCGGTATCGCCGCCCGCCAGTTCCAGGCCGCCGGCGCGACCGTGCTCGGCGTCGAACCCGACTCGCGCATGGCGGAATTCGCGCGCGGCACCGGCGTCGAGGTGGCGGACGGCACCTTCGAGTCCTGGGATCCCGCGGGCCGGGAGTTCGACGTGGTCACCGCCGCGCAGGCCTGGCACTGGGTGGATCCGGTCGCAGGCGCCGCCAAAGCGGCGCGGGTGCTGCGCCCGCGCGGCCGGCTGGCCGTATTCGGTCACGCCTACGCGCCGCCGGCACCGGTGGCGGCGGCGTTGTCGGCCGCCGTTCGGGAGGTGGCGCCGGATTCGCCGTTGCACAAGGCTTTCGAGAGCGCGCCGTCGGCCGAGGCCGTCGTCGCGGGCTACCGGTCGATGTTCGACACGGCCGCGGACGGGATCCGCCGGGCGGGCGGGTTCGGCGAACCGGCGCACTGGCGCTTCGACTGGGAGCAGGCCTACACCCGCGCGGAATGGCTGGACCTGGCGCCCACCACCGGTGCGCTGACCCAGCTTTCGCCGGATCAGCTGGCCGAGGTGCTCGACAGCCTAGGGGCGGCGATCGATCCGATCGAGGGTGTCACGATGCGCTACACCACCTTGGCTGTGGTGGCGGCCCGGGACTAGCCGGGTGCGCGGGACACCGCGGCCAGTCGTACCCGGTTGGTGGCGCCGGTTTTCGCCATCAGATTGGTGACGTGCGTCTTCACGGTGGTGACGCCGACGTGCAGCGCCGCGGCGATCTCCGCGTTGGAGTGCCCCTCGGCGACCAGCGCCAAGACCTCGGCCTCGCGCGGGGTCAGCCCGAAAATGGCGGCGGGGTCGGCGGTTTCGGTGACCTGCCCGGTGCGCGCCGCGATCGCCGAATCCAGGACGCGCTGCAGGACATCGGGGGAGAAGGGGCGGCCACCGGCGGCGGCGCGGCGGATGCCGTCCAGCAGATCGGCGGGCGCGGCGTCCTTGACCAGGAATCCGCAGGCTCCGGCGGTGAGCGCCGGATAGAGGTGGTCATCGTCGTCGAAGGTGGTCAGGGCCAGGACCCGGGTCGACGGGCGGGCCGCGAGAATGGCCGCGGTGGCGCGGATTCCGTCCATGCCCGGCATCCGCAGGTCCATCAGCACCACATCGGGCCGTGTCTGCTCGGCCAGCCGCACGGCGTCGCCGCCGGTCGCGGCCTCGCCGACCACCTCCAGGTCACCGGCGCTCTCGCAGAGCATGCGCAACCCCGCCCGCACCAGGCGCTGGTCGTCGACGAGCAGGACGCGCACGGTCACGACGCGGCCGCCGTCGGGGCGGGCAGGTGCGCGGCCAGCCGCCAGCCGTTGCCGGTGGACCCGGCCGAGAGCGTGCCGCCGAGCAGCGCCACCCGCTCGTGCAGGCCGATCAGTCCCACCCCGCGGGTGCCGTCGCCGGCCGGTGCGGGCGCGCCGGAACCGTTGTCGCGCAACAGGAAATCGACGCCACCCGCCGCGCGGGAGATGGCCAGGCGGGCATCGGCGCCGGTGCCCGCGTGCTTGACGGTGTTGGCCAGCCCCTCCTGGGTCAGCCGCAGCAGGGTGAGGCCGACCGTGGCGTCCACCTCGATGATGTCGGCGCCCACCTCGGCCTCGATTCGCAGGCCGAGCCGCTGCGCCCGATCCACCGCGGTGGCGATCGCGTCCGGCAGATCGGCCGGGGCGACGAAGGATTCGCCGTTCGCCTGCGGGTCGCGCAGGATCGTCACCAGTTTGCGCAGGTCCACCAGGGTGGCCTTGCCGCTGGCGTGGATGTCGTCGAGCACTGCCAGCAGGGCGGGCGGCGCGTCGGGCACGGCGTGCCGGGCCACACCGACCCGCAGCACGGTGGAGGAGACGTGATGGGCGATCAGATCGTGCAGTTCGCGGGCGATCGCGGTGCGCTCGACGGCGCGGGCCGCGGCGATCTCGGTCGCCCGGCGCCGCTCCAGGTCGAGCGCCTCGCGCCGCGACCGCTCCGCGTTCTCCCGCGCGGCCCGCAGCAGCACACCGAGCAGCAGCGGCGCGGCGGCCATGACGACCGCGCGGTAGCCCATGGCGGCGACCCCGCCGAGAGCCGGATGCGCCAGGTACGCCCCGGCGAGCGCGCCCGCACCCAGCAGCGGTCGCCAACCACCCTGGCGGGCCGCGAGTTCGGTGAGCGCGACGGCCGCGACCACCTTCGAGACCGCCGGTCCGGACTGCCCGAACTCGAAGCCGATCAGCAGGAGCGCGGTGGTGGTGAGCGCGGTGGCCAGCGGCCAGCGCGCCCCACCGGCGACGGCCAGCAGCGACAGCGCGGCGATGGCCCAGTCCAGGCCGGTGGGCGCGTCGGCGAGCAGCAGTTGATAACCCGCGCCGACCGCGCACAGGACGACCATGCGGATCGGCAGCGACCGGGCATCCAGCAGCCACTCCACGCCGCGATCCACGCCACTCGCCTCCACCACGTACCCATGATGCCCGGTAGGAGTGGCCCGCAGCTCCTACCAAGGGAGGAGAGGACTCCACCCCGGGGCCGCGATTCCAGCCCTGGGGGCGGATTCGCGCGGCGCGCCGGGCGGCCAGAGTCGAGGTATGACCGATGAGCAGGACACCTTCGACACCGCGGCCGTCGCCGAGGCCGCGCCGAAAACGAACCGGCGCAAGCTTTTCGGCCTGACCGCCGCCGGTCTCGCGGCCGGTACCGCCGCCGGTCTGGCCGGGGGGATCGCGCTCGGCGCCGACGCGACCCCGCCCCGCGCCCAGCACGGTGGACTGCGCCGCTTCGACGGCAAAGTGGTGCTGGTCACCGGCGGCACCTCGGGGATCGGGGCGGCCGCGGCCCGGCAGTTCGCCGCTGAGGGCGCGCGGGTCGCGTTCTGCGGCCGACGCGTCGAGCGCGGGCAGGCCGTCGAGCGCGAGATCCGCGCCGCCGGGGGCGATGCCACCTACTTCCGCGCCGACGTGCTGATCGAAAGCGAGGTGCGAGATTTCGTGGAATCGGCGGTGCGGCGCTACGGCGGGCTGCACGTCGCGTTCAACAACGCGGGCATCACCATTCAGAAGAAGCTGCACGAGTACAGCGCCGACGAGTTCGATCGGGTGCTCGGCACCAATGTGCGCGGTGTCTTCCTGTCGATGAAATACCAGGTGCCCCACCTGATTCGGGCCGGCGGCGGCACCATCGTGGTGACCTCGTCCAGCAATGCCGTCGCCACCGACGCCGGGCGCGCCGCCTACACCGCGGCCAAGCGCGGGCTGGTCGGGCTGGTGCAGTCGGCGGCGCTGGACTACGCGGCCGACGGGATCCGCGTCAACACCCTGGTGCCCGGCACCACCGACACCGAACTGGTGCGCCGCGCCGCGGGCATGGCGGCGGTGCCCGACGACGTCTACCAGGTGTTCATGAAGCAGTGGGCGAAATCCAACGTGCCGGGACTCGGCCGCCTGGCCACCGCCGAGGAGATCGCCGCGTTCGCACTGACTCTCGCGTCCCCGGAGCATCCGTATCTCACCGGGGCCCAGCTGGTCATCGACGGTGGAAAGACCGCGCACGCATGAGGGGGCCGATGCGATTCGCCCGCAGCGATCACGCGCTGGCCCAGCTGCTGCGCTTCGCCTCGGTGGGCGGGCTGGCCAATCTCGGCTATCTGCTGGGGTTTCTGGCGTTGCACGGCCACGGCACCCAGGTCGCCAATGTCGCGGGCTCGGTCCTCAGCACCGCCCTGGCCAACGAACTGCATCGGCGCCTGACCTTCCGGTCCGCCCGGGTGGGCTGGGTGAGCGCGCAGCTCAAAGGTGGCGGCACCGCCGTCGGCGCGCTCGCCGCCAGCGCGGGCACGCTGGCGCTGCTGGAGGTCACCGCTCCCGGATCGAGTGGCCCGCTGGAGGCCGCCGCGGTGTTAGCGGTCTCCGGCCTCGTGGGTGGACTGCGATTTCTTTCGCTGCGCCACTGGGTCTTCCGGGCTGCGGTCGGGGACGTTGCGGGCGAGCTCGTCCAGCCAGGCGGCGGCGGAGGCGTCGCTGGGCGCGCGCCAGTCCCCGCGTGGTGAAAGCGATCCGCCGGAGCCGACCTTCGGGGCGTTCGGCAGGGTGGACCGCTTGAACTGGCTGGTCTGGATGAAGCGGCGCAGGAACTCGGCCAGCCAGTGCTTGATCACCGGCAGGTCGTAGGCGTTGCGCTGATCGACCGGGATCAGCTCCGGCCAGGCGCCGCGAGCGGGGTCGGACCAGGCGTGCTGGGCCAGATAGGCGATGCGGCTGGGGCGATCGCCGAAGCGCAGCAGATGGTAGAGGTGGAAATCCTGGAGTTCGTACGGGCCGACGGTGGCCTCGGAACTCTGGCCGGGTGCGCTGTCGTCGCCGTGCGGGACGAGCTCGGGTGAGATCTCGGTCCGCAGAATGGATTTCAGCACGTCCTCGGCCGCCGAGCCGAACTGATCGGTGTCGGCGGCCCAGGCGATCAGGTATTTGATCAGGGTTTTCGGCACCGAGGCGTTGACGCTGTAGTGCGCCATGTGGTCACCGACGCCGAAAGTGCACCAGCCCAGGGCGAGTTCGCTGAGGTCACCGGTGCCGACGACCAGGGCCGCGTGCTGGTTGGCCAGGCGGAACAGGTGCGAGGTGCGCTCGCCCGCCTGCACGTTCTCGTAGGTGACGTCGTACTGCGGAACACCCTCGGCGGCCGGGTGTTTCAGATCGCGCAGCATCTGGGTGGCCGACGGCTTGATGTCGATCTCCTCGGCGGTCACACCCAGGGCCGCCATCAAACGGTGTGCGTCGGTGCGGGTTCGGGTGCTGGTTCCGAAGCCGGGCATCGTGTAAGCGAGGACGTTCGCGCGCGGCAGGCCGAGCCGGTCCATGGTCTTGGCCGCCACGATCAGGGCCTGGGTCGAGTCCAGGCCGCCGGAGACGCCGATGACGAGGCGTTCGATGCCGGTGGCCCGCATCCGGGTGCTCAAGCCCTCGACCTGGATGTGGTGCACCTCGGCGCAGCGCTCGTTCAATTCCGCCGGATCGCTGGGAACATAAGGGAACCGCGGGATCTCGCGGCGCAAGGGGACGGCCTCGACCGGAATCGGCAGGTCGACCTCGATCCAGCGCATCGTCATCAGCCGGTCGCGGTGGTCGTGCACATTGTCGGCGAAGCTGGTGGTGCGCAGGCGATCCGCGGCCAGGCGTTGCAGGTCGAGGTCGGCCAGCACCAGTTGCGGTTCCTCCGCGAACCGCGCGCCCTCGGCGAGCAGGTCGCCGTTCTCGCAGATCAGCGCCTGGCCGTCCCACGCCAGGTCGGTGGTCGACTCACCATGTCCGGCAGCCGAATACAGGTACGCGGCCAGATAGCGCGCGGAATGCGAGGTGCACAGTGCGCGCCGGTAGTCGGCCTTCCCGATGACGATATTGCTCGCCGACAGATTCACCAGCACGTTCGCGCCGGCCAGCGCGGCATAACCGCTGGGCGGCAACGGAACCCAGCCGTCCTCGCAGACCTCCAGGTGGAAGGTGAAGCCGGTCAGGTTCGTCGCGGTGAACAGGAGATTCGATCCGAACGGGACTCGTTGCCCGGCGATCACGATGTCGTCCTGCAAAGACTCACGCGCGGCCGCGAATTGGCGCTTCTCGTAGAACTCCCGGTAGTTCGGCAGATAACTCTTGGGCGCGGCCCCGAGCACCCGCCCGTGTGCCACCGCGATCGCGCAGTTGAACAGCCGCCCCTGGCTGCGCACCGGCGCGCCCACCACCAGCACGGTGTCGATCTCCAGGCTCGCGACGAGCAGCCGGTCCAACGCCAGCCGCACGCCGTCGTCCAGGGCGTCCTGATGGAACAGGTCCTCAGCGGTGTAGCTGGACAGTCCGAGCTCGGGAAACACCGTCAGCACCGCGCCCTGCTCGGCGGCCTGCCGGGCCAGCTCCAGGGTCTGCTCGAGGTTGTAGGCCGGGTCGGCGACCCGCACCCGGGGCACCGCGACCGCGACCCGGGCGAACCCGTGCCGGTACAGCGATTCGAACGGCACCCGCATGCGCCCGCCTCCCGTCGGAGATGATCATGGTTCGCTGCCGAATCTACGCCCGTCCGCGCAGTCCGCCGCCCCAGCGCGGCCAGCTCGCCTGCGGTTTCGGCTCGGGGATCAGCGAGCGCCGTCCCATGTCGGTGACATACATCGGCAACTGTTCGGACATCCCGCCCAGCAGCGCGTTCAGCTTGCCGCCCAGGGTGGCCCGGTACTCGGTCATCGTCAGCCCGACCAGCTGGCGGAACTCCACCCGCCCGAACGGCGCCTGCAGCACGCCCAGTTCGGGATCCACCACGAAGCCCACCGCGTGGATCAGCGACTCCGGCCGGTCATCGGCGATCGGGCCACTCGACTTGATGGTGTGCCCGGGCTCGAACCGCTTGCCGGACTGGAAGACATAGCGGGCCAGGTTCTGCAGGAAGCGCACCGGCCACTGCGGCGCCCGCAGTTCCCCGTCCTCGCGCACCAGCCGGAAGGTGAACTCGAAACCCCAGCCCGACTCCGCCGGGTTGTCCCATTCCTTTTCGTACAGTTCGCTCATCCCGAAGCTGACGTAGTGCCAGTGCGGCACCGGCTCGGTGCACGCGTAGGCGTAGACGCCGTCCAGCGGCTCCGCGCCGCCCGCCGACCACGGATCCTCGGCCAGCCACCGTCTCGGATCGACCCCGCCGTATAGCTCGCTCAGCGCCCCCTCGATCGCTTCCCATCCGGGTCTACCACTCACCCGCTCAACAGTAGGTCCGCGCCCGCGGGACCGGCCGATCGGATGCATAACCCCCGCACAGTGTGAAGTATCACCGGTTCATTTGTCGGCCGGTTGGCTGGCGGCCGGGCGGGGGTAGCCAGTTAAGCTATAGCGATGGCGGATGAAACGGAAGAAACGGATTCCGACCTAGTCGCGGGAGAACGTCGCTCGGACCTGCTGACCGCGTTGTCGTATGTGTCGACGGACTACGGGCCGGACGGCGAGTACATCGTGAACGGGGATCTGCCGCCCGAGGTGGCCCCGCCCTTCATCCGGGCCATCATGCGGGTGGAAGCCGAGCTGTTGCTGCACGACGCCGAGCTGGTCACCGTGGACAACGAGGAACCGCGCACCCCCGACGAGCGGCGCACCGACGCCTTCGTCGCGCTGGTGCTGCGTATCGACGACCGCCCCTAGCTCCGCCGGAGGGGGCGACCTTGCACTCGTCATCGCCGAGTGCTAGAAATGGCATTGGCACTCCCTAGCTGTGAGTGCCAGGTCGGGCCGGTGAGACCGGGTCCATCGACACCCTCGGTCGTCCGTCGCGGGCACCGAACCTGGCCAGCGTTAATGGGGCGATCCGACCAGCGGTCGTCCTGCGTGTCACCCTCATTACTTGGGAGGATCCACTCGCAATGGCCAAGATGATTGCGTTCGACGAAGAGGCCCGCCGCGGTCTCGAGCGGGGTCTGAATGCCCTCGCCGACGCCGTTAAGGTGACGCTCGGCCCGAAGGGTCGCAACGTCGTTCTGGAAAAGAAGTGGGGCGCCCCCACGATCACCAACGATGGTGTTTCCATCGCCAAGGAGATCGACCTGGAGGACCCGTACGAGAAGATCGGCGCCGAGCTGGTCAAGGAAGTCGCCAAGAAGACGGACGACGTCGCGGGCGACGGCACCACCACCGCCACCGTGCTCGCCCAGGCGCTCGTGCGTGAAGGCCTGCGCAACGTCGCGGCCGGCGCGAACCCGCTCGGTCTGAAGCGCGGCATCGAGAAGGCCGTCGAGGCCGTCACCGCCAAGCTGCTCGACACCGCCAAGGAGATCGACACCAAGGAGCAGATCGCTGCTACCGCTGGTATCTCCGCCGGCGACGCGTCCATCGGTGAGCTCATCGCCGAGGCCATGGACAAGGTCGGCAAGGAAGGTGTCATCACCGTCGAGGAGAGCAACACCTTCGGGCTCCAGCTGGAGCTGACCGAGGGCATGCGCTTCGACAAGGGCTACATCTCCGGTTACTTCGTGACCGATCCCGAGCGTCAGGAAGCGGTCCTCGAGGATCCGTACCTGCTGCTCGTCGGCTCGAAGATCTCGACCGTCAAGGACCTGCTGCCGCTGCTGGAGAAGGTCATCCAGGCCGGCAAGCCGCTGCTGATCATCGCCGAGGACGTCGAGGGCGAAGCCCTGTCCACGCTGGTGGTCAACAAGATCCGTGGCACCTTCAAGTCCGTCGCCGTCAAGGCCCCGGGCTTCGGTGACCGTCGCAAGGCGCAGCTCGCCGATATCGCCATCCTCACCGGTGGCGAGGTCATCAGCGAAGAGGTCGGCCTCTCCCTGGAGACCGCCGGCATCGAGCTGCTCGGCCAGGCGCGCAAGGTTGTCATCTCCAAGGACGAGACCACCATCGTCGAGGGCGCGGGCGACGCGGAGGCCATCAAGGGCCGCGTGGCGCAGATCCGCACCGAGATCGAGAACTCGGACTCCGACTACGACCGTGAGAAGCTGCAGGAACGTCTGGCCAAGCTGGCCGGCGGCGTTGCGGTGATCAAGGCCGGCGCGGCGACCGAGGTCGAGCTCAAGGAGCGCAAGCACCGCATCGAAGATGCCGTGCGCAACGCCAAGGCTGCCGTCGAAGAGGGCATCGTCGCCGGTGGCGGCGTGGCTCTGCTGCAGTCGGCTCCGGCCCTGGACGAGCTGAAGCTCGAGGGTGACGAGGCCACCGGTGCCAACATCGTGCGCGTCGCGCTGTCGGCCCCGCTGAAGCAGATCGCCTTCAACGCCGGCCTGGAGCCGGGCGTCGTCGCCGAGAAGGTCTCCAACCTTCCCGCCGGCCACGGCCTGAACGCCGACTCGGGCGTCTACGAGGACCTGCTGGCCGCCGGCGTTGCCGACCCGGTCAAGGTCACCCGTTCCGCCCTGCAGAACGCCGCCTCCATCGCGGCGCTCTTCCTCACCACCGAGGCTGTCGTCGCCGACAAGCCGGAGAAGGCCGCCGCTCCCGCCGGCGACCCGACCGGCGGCATGGGCGGCATGGACTTCTGAGTCCTGCCCCCAGGCAACCAGTTTCATAACCGAAGGCCGGCCCACCACTGGTGGGCCGGCCTTCGGCGTTGGAAGAGGTTGCCGTCATCAGCGCATTCTCGGCTTGGAGGCCGACCGATCGGCCATGGCGGCGAAGTCTATTGCGGTGAACTTCGGGCCTATCTTGTGTAAATGGAGCATCAAGCGGACCGGTGGAGTCAGTTGCCGGGTTCGTAGCGCTTCGGCGTCGCTCCCGGCGATGTCATCAAGGAAGAAGTGGAAACGGGGCAGGTAAGGGCCCAATGTCTGGAGCGTGGACGGATCGGCATCGTAGAGATCGGCGAGTTCCGTAGGGGCTGACCATGCGACGCTGTTGTGGTTGCTGTGCACCAACACTGGGATGACAACGGGAAGTCTTCGGGTGCCGGGGTTTTCGCCCACATGGTCGGTCCAGATGCGGGCGACGTATCCGAGCATGCGCAGCGGCATCATTCGATCTGAGCAGCTCTGGTGCCCGACCAGTATGTAGATGAATGCGTCGTGTCCGTCGACACTGGTCCGGAAGAGCAGGTCGCTATAGCTCGAGCACAGCTCCGCACTGATGAAACTGGACGTCGTCAGCTCTAAGCGGTCCCAATCCAGCTGTGCGACAACCGCTTCTGGTAGCAGGGTGCGTAGCTGCGATGCGGCGTTGGCGGGTTCGCCGAGCACCTGTCGGAAATATTCGTCATGGGGGTTCGTGGGCGTGACAGCCATGTCGCGAGACGGTACTCCGGGATCAGGTCACCGATCGTTGAAACGCAAAAATGCGTTTGCAATATTGCGATTCCAGCCCGGAGGCGCCCTCGGAGGGGGAACATATAGCGCATGGCTACCGGTGGACTGCCTGATGAGGGCATGTCCGATGCCACATCGCTGTTAGGAGGAGGGTTCATGGGATCGTTCGAATATTGGCCGCCGCACTCGCTGCCGTCGGGGTGGCACCGGTTCACCCTGTTCCACTGCCCGCTCGGGCAGTGGGACATCAGGTTCGAGGACGCGCGGTACGAGGCGATCAAAGGCGATCCACCGGAGGGCTGCACCGTCACCGAGCTGGGCCGATATTTCGCGCTGGAATGTGAGCGGCCCGGCCCGACGTTCCTCGACGCCGTCGCCACCACCTGCGCCCACATCCGCGACCGCTACGGCCTGCCCATGTACGACCTCGGCATCGAGAACGTCGACGAGTGGTCCTCGGACGGCCTGAACGGCTGGGGCGCAAAGGTTCTCGGCCAACTCGCCCTCATGTCGGTCGAGCGCACCAACCTGCTCGGCTACCACACCGAAGACCTGGTCCGATTCATCCGCACCGTCTCCCACCGAGTCGAGGATTAGCCGCTTCTCAACCCTCCAGCACGAAGGCAACGAGAAAGCCTGCGGCGGTGGCCATTCCGACCCACCAGCCGCCTTCGCGGTAGGCCTCGGGCATGAGGGAGTCGGCGAGGACGGCGATGGTGGCGCCGCCGGCGAAGGCTTGGACGGCGCTGATGTGGGTGGGGGAGAGGTTGTCGGAGAGGGTGTATCCGACGAGGGTGACGAGTACGAGCATCGAACCTGTTGCGGCCCAGAGCCAGAAGGCGCGGGCGGAGGAGAAGTTGTGTTTGTCGCGCATCAGGGTGGCGCCGCTGATGGCCTCGGGGATGTTGCCGACGGCTACCGCGACGAGCAGGACGAAACCGCCGCCGGAGGTGAGGGAGACGCCGAGTGCGGTGTTCTCGGGGACGCCGTCGAGGACCGTGCCCAGCAGCAAGGCCCAGCCGATGGCGGCGGCTCCGAGCTTGGCCTCGATGAAATGGTTGGCCACGACATAGATTCCGGCCCCGGCGAACAGCGCCGCGGCCGCGATCCACACGCCCGCCTGATGGAAAGCTGGTTCGAAGAGTTCCGAGGAGGCCGCCGCGATCATGGTGCCCGCGCCGAACGCCATCAACGACGCGAGCACCTGCTTCGGCAGCGTCCAGCGCAACCCGATCGCCGCGCCGATCACCAGCGGTACCGCGGTCCCGAGCCCGTAGAGCAGCGCTTTCAGCATGGGCTCACCCTAGGGGCCGCGGTGCACCGGAAGCCGCAGGGCCGGTCCCCGCTGCGGGGACCGGCCCTTGTCGGCGCGGGAATCAGGCGGAAACCGACTGCGGCGCGGCGGTTCTGGCCCGGACCATGCCCCACGCCAGGGCCAGCAGCCCGATCGCCAGCAGCACCGCGTGCCCGATCCGCACCGGTTGCGGCGCGAAGAACTGCGGGATGAACAGCGCGAAACCCACCGCCTGCCGGATCGCGCCGGTGCGGGGCAGCAGCTGCGAGCGCCACACGGCGACGGCCGCGAGCACGGCCGCGACGCCCAGCAGGCCGAGTCCGAGGGCGAACATGGTGGAGGCGGTCGGATCGGAGCGGAAGTTCTCGCCGAGCGGTACCAGGGACTGGTCCTGCACGGCCGCGGCGTGGGCGCCGATGGCACGGAGCCCGAATACCTCGGCACCGTAGTAGGGCAGTGTCAGGCCGACGCCGATCCACGCGAGCACGGTGGCGCGCAACGCGGTGCGTTCGGACCGGGTGGGCCGCAGCGCGAGGTAGAGGCCGAGCAGCCCGACGGTGTAGAGCACGAACATGCCGACTGCCGCGATGTGCCCCACGAGCCAGCCGGTGCCGGCCCAGGATTCGGCTCCGGCGAGCGTGCTCTGGTCCAGGCGCGGAGCGGCGGTTTCGTAGACGACGGACAGCACCGCCGCGACCGCGAGACCCGCGGCACCGAGCCGCGTCCGCTGGTAATCCCGTGCCGCTGTGCCGATTTCGTAGGTGTGCTGGTCGATCATCATCTCTCCTCTAAGAGCACTGCTCTCTGTTGCGAATGATGATCGCGCAGCGGAGCTCCTCCTGTCAAGAGCAGTGCTCTCGTTTGGGAAATCAGAACCCTTCGACCGCCAGCACCTTGAACGGGGCGACCGGCGTACCCGCGCCCATCGGACCGCCCTTGTCGAACTGCGACGCCGCGACCAGCGCTTTGCCGCCCACGAAGACCATGGTCGTCGGAATCGACAGCGCCGCGTCGGTGACGACCGCGTCGCGGGTGCCGGTGGCGTAGTCCTGCGACATCGTCCAGCGACTCAGGGTGTTGGTGCGGTTGTGCACAACTCGCAGGGTCGTGCCGGACAAGTCGAGCCCGTCGCCGTTCTGCAGGTCGCCGCCGTCGAGGGTCACCTTGTGGATGGCTGTGGATGAATCCGGCCCGGTGGCAATGCGATACAGCGCACCGGTGGGCATGTCGACGACCAGCAGATACTTCCCGCTCGGGTCGGCGGCGATACCGTTCAGGCTGAATTCGCCCGCCGCGCGCGGTGTGATGGTCTTGCTCAGGTCGAAAGCCGTTGTCAGTTCGGCGGTTCCGCCGCGGCCCACCTGCTCCGGAGTCACACGATAGACCAGTGCGCGCGCGGAATCGGTGAGATACGCGGACCCGTCGGGTGTGATCGCCAGGTCGTTGACGAACCGCGGATCGGCGCCGGGCACGGTGAAGGTGGCGAGCAGGGCCCGAGTCCCGGTGTCGTACACCGAAACTCCCTTGGTGGAGTCGGTGACCCAGAGCCGGCCGGCCTGGTCGACCTTCAGTCCGTTGGCGGTGTTTCGCCCGTCGGCGCCTTCGGGCAGGAAGACCTCGGCTCGCGCGGCGCCCGCGGCGGCGCGATAGACCGCGCCGGTGCTGTAGGAGCCGACGTAGGTCGCGCCGGTGCGCGCGTCGACGGCGATGCCTTCGGGGTAGGCGCGCTCGCCGGGCAGTTCGTAGGCGGTGCCGATGTGGGGTGCGGAGGTGGTGTCCGACTCGGCGCCACAGGCGGTCAGGAGCGCGGCGGCGGCGAAAACGGCGGTAGCGGCGACGGGGCGCAGCAGATTCATGATCGAGCCTCTATCGAACGAAGTCACATTTAATAACGTGTTCGAACATAAATTAGAGGTCTAATGATCGTCAAGAGTCGAATGAGAAGGTGGCCGGATACCATGCGTGCATGACGTCGATGCCCGCCGCCGAGCGCCTCGGTTCCTACCTCAAGCGCGCCGAGCAGGCGATGGCCGCGGCGAAGACGGCCGCGCTGAAGCCGGCGGGCGTCACGGTTTCGCAATACAGCGCGCTACTGCATCTCGACGAGAATCCGGGAATCTCGGCCGCTGCCTTGGCGCGGCTGTGTGGCGTCACCCCGCCCACGATGAACACGGTGCTGAGCAATCTGCAGGAGCGCGGCCTGATCGAGCGCACCCCGCACGCCTGGCACAAGAACGTGCTGGAGACCCGCCTCACCGACAAGGGCGCGGCGGTCATGAAGGACGCCGACTCCCGCGCCATCCACGTGGAGCGCACGGTGGCGGCGGAGTTCGGCGCGGCCGAACTGGCACAGCTGCAAAACCTGCTGACCCGGTGCGCGGACCGATTCGATTCGATCCGCCCGGACCGGCCCTAGATCGGGTCGGTCACCCGGAGTCTTTCCGCCAGTTCGTTGAAGATGTAGAAGTTCGGGATCGACGCCACGGCGACCAGCGAGATCCACCGCCCGTCGAACTTGATCCGCACCAGCCCGCTGCGCGCGTCGATCAGCTGGATCCGCTCCCACGGGTAGCTGTTGCCGCGGAAGATCAGCGCGTCCAGGTTCAGCGCGAGATCGCCGAACTGCATGGTCTCTTCGTTGTCGATGGCGGCGACCGCGTTCGGCAGCTGGGTGGCGGTGATCGCCGACTGGATCGTCTTGCCCCACTCCCGGCCGTTGCTGAACAGGGTGTCGTCGAAGGTGGCGTGCGCACCGGGCCCGCTCATCTCGAACGCGTACTCGGTCATCGAGGAGGACTGGAACGGAATCACCCGCTGCTTGACCTGCGCGGTATCCCAGCGGAATCCGGCGATGCGCTCACCGGACCGGTACACCGTCATGCCGAAGTCGAACAGATCCAGCCGCGAGGACCGGTGCTGCCGATTGCTGCGCGCACGCCAAGCCGCCGGGATGGCCGGGACCAGCGCGAACAGCACGGCGGCTGCCCCGCCCGCGGGTGCGCCGACGGCCACACAGATGACACCGAGCACCACGCAGCACCCGATGACGATGCCGCAACCGCGCACGAACGTATCGCTCGCGGGTGCGGGCAGATAGGTCTGGCGGTGGGTACCGAGCTTCTGGTACTCGGACATCAGGTGGATCAGTTGTGATAGCGGAACCGTGCGCGCGTCATCGGTCTCGCCCGTATCCTGCTCCAGGGTGTTCGGAGTGGCCATAGTCCCTCCACGAGGCGGTTTTCCGCGCGAAGCGTATGTCACGCGCGCCCGACCCGCCACCGCGACCCCACGCGACGCGCCGGAGTTGGCGGCGAAAGTCAGGGCGTCGGCGACCCGGCCGAATTCATATTTTTGTCCAGCCTGGTCGAAATCGTTGTTCAAAAACGGTGTGGCACATACCTTTCGCTTGACGGTCATGAGTTCCAGCACATAGCCCCGGCTTGCCGGGCGGCAACCCTGCCGCCATAAGCGTCTGTTCCCGTTACGCAGGAGGATTCATGTCGTTAGCCACCGAACCGAAGTATCAGTTTCTGTTCGCACTGCCGGCGACCCGGCGTGCTGTGCTCATCCCGGGGGCGGCGGCATGACGGGGGTGGCGTTCTTCGATGTGGACGAAACTCTCATCACGGTGAAGAGCACGTTCTCGTTCCTGCGCTTCTGGCTCGCCGAAAATGGCGACGACGGAGCGAAATACGCGGAGATCACCGGCGACATCAAACAGCGGGCGGCGGAGGGTGAAGCTCGCGAGGAGATCAACCGGCAGTACTACCGCGCCTACCGCGGCGTGACCCAGGCCGAGCTGTACCAAGCGGGGCAGCGCTGGTTCGCCGAATTCAGCGCCGGCGGTACGGCGTTCTACGTCGATGTGGTGGAAGCACTGCGTGCGCATCAGGATTCGGATGATCGCATCGTGCTGCTCTCGGGTTCGTTCGCGCCGGCGATCACGCCGGTGGCCGCGGTTCTGGGCGCGGACCGGATCATCGCCACCACGCCGGTCGTGGATCGGCGCGGCCTGCTCACCGGGGCGGTGGAACGCCCGCTGGTCGGGACGGCGAAGGGCGCCGCGGTCCTGGACTACCTGCGTGAATCCGGCATTTCGGTGCGGGACAGCTACGGCTACGGCAATCACGCCAGCGATCTGCCGTTCCTGGAACTGGTCACGCACCGCGCCTACCGTGGCGCCGATCCGGTGCTGTCGCGGGTCGCCGCGCAGGGCGGGGACTGGTTGCACCTGGGTGACCGGGTCGGCGATGCCACCGGTGTCGCGGCGGATCCGGCCGATCAGGCGGCGGCGGTATGGTGAAACGGCTACGGGTGGCCATGAAATCCCCTTCGCAGTAGGAATTCTCAGTTCCGCAGGCGGGCAATGATTTGCCGCACGATGCGACTGCTGGCCCCCTTTTCTACTCGAGCTGAGCCAAACGGATGGAGCCGTCCGGAGGCGGGGTTACGATCTGCTCAACGGTCACGAGTATCAGCAGTGATGAGCCCCGGCTCGCTGATCGGCAACCCTCGCACCAGCGGTGGGGTGCCCCGGGTGACGACCAGGCGACTATTCACGGCGAATAGCGCAAGCGCTGAAACGGAGAACTCCCACAATTCCCGGGCATTTCCATGCCCGCATCCCTGCACCGTGCATTCCTCGCGTCGTCGGGAATGTGCGGTGAGCTTCGCTATGTAAGGAATACACACCAATGAGAAGTTTCTTGTCCGGGTCGCGCCGTCGCGTTTTCGCGGGTGTCGTAATAGCCGCCGCCGCACTGGGTTCGGCGACGGCGTGCGGTGACGATCAGGGTGCCGGCACCAGCGGCCCGGTCTACTTCGGCGTCTCCGGCCCGAAGACCGGCCCCTCGGCCGAGTACGGCCGGCTCTGGCAGCAGGGCTTCGACCTGGCCCTGGAGGAGATCAACGCGGCGGGCGGGATCAACGGCCGCAAGGTCGAATTGAAGTGGGAGGACTCGCAGTCCGATCCCAAGCAGACCGTCCCGATCGCCACCAAGTTCGTCGACGACAAGTCGATCATCGCGGAACTGGGCGACTTCTCCTCGCCCGCCTCGATCGCGGCCTCGCCGATCTACAACCGCGGCAAGCTGGTGCAGTACGGCTTCACCAATTCCGCCGTGGACTTCACCAAGGCCGGCGACTACTCGTGGAGCCCGTCCATCACCCTGGACGTCTTCCAGGAGCGCAACGCGGAGTGGATCAGCAAGCGCGCCAAGAAGGTGTCGGTGGTCTACCTCGAAACCGACTGGGGCAAGCAGGCTTTCCAGTTCTTCGAGAAGTTCGCCAAGGAGAAGGGCATCGAGATCGCCTATTCCTCCCCGGTGCTGCCGGATTCCACCGATGTCAAGCCGATCCTGATCAAGGGCCGCGAGGCCAACCCGGAGGCGTTCGTGCACCTGGGCTACGGCCCGGACGGCGCGCTGGTGGTCAAGCAGCTGCGCGACGTGGGCTTCACCGGCCAGTTCTTCGGCGGCCAGAACACCCCGCAGTTCATCTCCCTGGCCGGTGCCGCCGCCGAGGGTGACATCGTCAACGGCGTCTTCACCCCGGCCGATCCGGATCCGAAGGTGCAGGCCTTCGTCAAGGCCTTCAAGGCCAAGTTCAACGTCGACCCGGGCGACTTCAACGTCTACGCCTACGACGCCCTGCACGTGCTGGTCAAGGCCGCCAAGGAAGGCGGCGCGACCCGCGAGGGTGTGCTGAAGGCGCTGAAGAGCGATACCCAGTTCACCGGAATCGGCCTGGGCACCTTCAGTTTCGATCAGAAGACCCGCCGCCCGCTCAACGTGAAGCCGATCGAGCTGATCCTGCGCGAGGGCAAGTTCGTCCCGACCGGTAATCGCTGATGTTCGACACCCTTATCGCGGGGCTGGTGCACGGTAACGCGTACGCCCTGCTCGCGGTGGGCATCACCCTGATCTTCGGCGTCACGAACGTGATCAACTTCGCGCACGGCGCGGTGTTCGCGTTCGGGTCGATCCTGGGCTGGTGGCTCATCGCGCAGCAGGGGGTGCCGCTGTGGCTGACCATCATCCTGGTGGTCGGGGTGACCGCCCTGGTCGGCATCGCGATCGACGTGCTCGCCGTCCACCCGCTGCGGAAGGCGCCCGCGATCGCGGCGTTGCTCGCGACGGTGGCGGCGGGCCTGATCATCGAGAACCTGGTGCAGATCGTCTTCGGCCCGGAGACCCGGCCGTTCCCGCAGGTGCTGCCCACCAACAATTTTCAGCTGGGTGGCGTCCGCTTCGGCACCTCGGACGTGGTGATGTTCGCGATCACCCTCGCGGTGATGGCCGGGCTGGCGGGCTTCCTGCGGTTCAGCCGCTACGGCCTGGCGATCCGCGCGACCGCCCAGGATCCGGACGCCGCCGAGCAGATGGGGATCGGGGTGGCCCGGATCCAGGTGCTGGCCTTCGCGATCGCCTCGGGTCTCGGCGGTCTGGCCGGAATCTTTGTCGGCCTGTACAACTCGAACATCTCGCCGACGAGTGGCAGCCTGGTCGGGCTCACCGGTTTCGTGGCCGCGACCATCGGCGGGCTCGGGTCCATCCCGGGCGCGGTGATCGGCGGGTTCGCGCTCGGTGTGGTCGAGGCCTTCGGGATCTACGTCTTCGGCGACGGCTACCGCGATCTCATCACCTTCGGCGTGCTGGTCGGGTTCCTGATCCTGCGGCCCGGCGGGCTGCTGGCCAAGGTGCCCGCGATCACCGCCGAACCGCTCACCGGCACCTTCCTCGGCGCCGGTCGGCAGCTGCGGATCCGCTGGTGGCACGCGGTATCGGCGTTCGCGGTGGCGGGCATCGCGGTGCCGCTGGTTGCCAACAACTACGCCCTGGTGGTCGGCACCCAGATACTCGCCTACGCGATCATCGCGGTGTCGATGACGCTGGTGGCGGGTTCGGCGGGGCAGCTGGTGATCGGGCAGGCCGGTCCGATCGCGATCGGCGCGTACACCTCGGCGATCCTGACGTTGAACCACGGCTGGCCGTTCCTGGCGGCGGTACTGGCCGCGGGCGTGGTGGCGGCGGTGGTGTCCTCGGTGCTCGCCGCGCCGCTGTGGAACCTGAACGGGCACTACGTGGCGATCGCCACGCTCGGCATCGGCATCGTGACGGTGGCGGTGATCCGCAACTGGGAATCGCTGACCCGGGGCAGCTACGGCATCTTCGGTATCCCCGTGCCGACCCTGTTCGGGCATGAATTCACCGACGCCGCCGAAGTTTTCCTGCTGGATCTGGTGTTCCTGGCCATCGCGCTCGCGGTGATCGTCGGTATCCAGCGTTCCCGGCTGGGTACCGCGCTGCGCGCCATCGGCGCCGACGAGGTCGCGGCGCGCTCCTCGGGGGTGCCGGTGCGCGACTACAAGGCACTGGCTTTCGCGATCAGCGCGGTGTTCTCCGGTATCGCCGGTGCGCTGCTGGCGCACCAGTACAGCTACATCGACCCGACGGTGTTCAACCTGCCGATGTCGCTCCTGATCGTCACCATCCTGGTGCTCGGCGGTACCGGCTCGCCCTATGGCGCGGTGCTGGGCGCGGTGGTGCTGATCGGCGTGCCGGAGGCGCTGCGGCTGGCGCCCGAGGCGCGCATCCTGCTGTACGGCGTGACGCTGCTGCTGATCATCCGGTTCCGGCCGCAAGGAATTCTGGTGAGGAGGGAACGTGTCGTCGACAAGCCCAGCGTCGTCCGTGTCTGAGCCCGCGGTGCTCGCGGTGACCGGTCTGCGCAAATCCTTCGGCGGCGTGCATGCCGTGGCGGGTCTGGATCTGATCGTCGCGCCGGGCGAATTCGTGTCCATCATCGGGCCGAACGGCTCCGGCAAGACCACCACCGTGAATCTGATCTCCGGGCTGCTGCGGCCCGACGGCGGGCAGGTGCTGGTGCACGGCGCACCGCTGCGGCCGGGCAGCCCGGAGCTGGCCGCCGCGGCGGGTATCGCCCGGACCTTCCAGAACGGCCGGGTCTTCGGCAATCTGACGGTCCGGGAGAACGCGGAGGTCGGCCTGCACACCACGCTGCGGGCCGCCCGCCCGCTGCGCCGGCTCGCTCGTGTTCCGGTGCTGCGCTGGGTGCCGCTGCTGGCCGAACTCGTGCTGGCGCTGGCGCCCACTCCGGCGGTGCGGGCCGAGCGCCGCCGGACCGTCGAACTGGTCGACGAGCAACTGGCGCGGTTCCCGGAGCGGCTGGTGCCGCGCGCGGAGCACAACGCCTACACGCTGTCCTACGCCAACCGGCGGCGCACCGAGATCGCCCGGGCGCTGGCGCTACAGCCGAAACTGCTGCTGCTCGACGAGCCCGCGGCGGGCATGAACCAGACCGAAACCGCCGAGGTCGGCAGGCAATTGGCCGAGCTGAAGGCGCAGGGGCAGACCATCGTGCTGGTCGAGCACAAGCTGGAACTGGTGAACACCCTCTCCGATCGGGTGATCGTGCTGGACGAGGGCCGGATCATCGCCGAGGGCACGCCGGAGCAGGTGCAGAACGACGAGCGGGTGATCGAGGCGTACCTGGGCCGGCGGCGGGTCCGGGCCCGGACCGCGGCTCCGGAACGTGAGGTAACGACCAGTGTCTGAAAAATACACTCCCATCCTGGAATTCGACGAGGTCACGGTGCACTACGGCCCGTCGCGCGCGTTGGACCGGGTCTCGCTGCGGGTGCATCCGGGGGAGATCGTGTCCCTGCTCGGCGGCAACGCCTCGGGCAAGTCGACCACCATGAAGACCGCGCTCGGGCTGCTGCGGCCGAGTTCGGGGTCCGTCCGGATCGACGGCGTCGATGTCTCCAATAGACCGCCCGCCGCGCGCATTTCGGCCGGGCTGGCCTCGGTGCCCGAAGCGCGCCGGGTGTTCCCGGAGATGACGGTGGCGGAGAACCTCTACGTCGGCGGCTTCATCCGCAAGGAGCGCCGCTCGGTCCTGGCCGAACGGGCGGCCGAACTCTACGAGCACTTTCCACGCCTGTACGAACGCCGCGCGCAGCAGGCCGGGACGCTGTCCGGCGGGGAACAGCAGATGCTCGCCTTCGCGCGGGCGCTGATGAGCAAGCCCCGCCTGATCTGCATGGACGAGCCGACGATGGGGCTCTCGCCGCTGTTCGTCGACCGGGTGCTGGACGAAATCGCTCGGCTCAACGAGGAATTGGGGCTCGCGATCCTGATCGTGGAGCAGCAGGCCGAGCTGGCGCTGTCCATCGCGCACAGCGGAAATGTGCTGCGCGGCGGGGAGATCGTGCTGCGCGGCACGGCCGCGGAACTACTCGACAATCCGGCGGTGCGCGACGCGTACCTGGGAAAGGTGACCGCATGACCGGCAAACGGCTCGGCCTGTTCACCCGGCTGGTGCGCTCGCACGAGCGGCAGCCGGCGGCGCAGGTCTACCGCGACGCGCTCGAGCAGATCGAGCACGCCGAGCGGCTCGGCTACGACACGGCGTGGGTGGCACAGCATCACGTCGATCCGGCGGAGGGCGGACTGCCGTCCCCGTTCGTGTTTCTCGCGCACGCCGCCGCCCGCGCCACCCGGATCCGGCTGGGCACCGCGATCGTCACGCTCGGCCTGGAGGACCCGATCCGGGTGGCCGAGGACGCCGCGGTCCTGGACACCCTGTCCGGGGGCCGCCTCGAATTGGGTTTCGGCAGCGGCGGTTCCAAGAGCTCGTTCGAACTGTTCGACGTGCCGGGTGAACAGCGGCAGGCCGTCTACGCCCGCAACCTGGCCCGCATCACCGCGGCGCTCGGTGGTTCGGAACTTGTTCCCGGCCGGCGCCTGCATCCGGCCGCCGGTGCGCTGGCGCGACGTACCTGGCAGGCAACATTTTCCGTGGCGGGCGCCGAGCGCGCGGGGCAGTCCGGTGCGGGATTGCTGTTGTCGCGCACCCAACCTCGGGATCCCGCCGCGCCGGAAGCCACGCTCGCCGAGATCCAGCGGCCGCTGATCGATGCCTACCTCGATGCCCTGCCGCGCGACGTGGAGCCGCGAATCGGAGCCTCCCGCAGCGTCTTCGTGGCCGACGACCGGGACGCCGCGGCCCGGCTGGCCGAGCACGGCGCACTGCGGTTCCTGGAGCATCTGCGGAGCGCGGGCGTGACCGAGCTCGCGAGCACGGTGCCGGAGGTGCTGCGCGACTCCTACGTCGGCACCCCTGACGACGTGGCCGAGTCGCTGGCCGCGGACACCGCGGCCGGAGCCGCCGAACACCTCATCGTCCAGATCCATCCGATCGATCCGGACCAGCGGGCCGCCCTGCGGTCCATCGAACTGATCGCCACCAAGGTCGCGCCGCACCTCGGGTGGCATCCCAGCGAAAGGTAGTGACCCCGTTGACAGACGTCATCGATGCCGCGCTCGGCGGCGAACTCGCCGAGACCGTGCGCGCCGTCCGGCAGAGCCGGCCCGCGGTCGTGGCGCACACCCAGGGTGTGCACGACGCGCTCTTCCAGGGCCCTGGCGGCCTCGCCTTCGGCCCGGAACGGCTGGCCGCGGTCGCGGCCCACATCGCGGACCTGGCGGGCGCGAAAGCCCTTGCGGCGCACTATGCCGCTACGGCCGCGCCGGGCGACGCCGCGGACCCGAAACTCGCCGCCGCGCTGACCCACGTCACCCGGCTGACCCTCGCGCCCGCGACGAGCGCCCGGGCGCACATCGCCGAACTGCACGCGGCGGGACTGACCGAGCTGGAGATCGTCACGGTCGCCCAGCTCGCCGGTTTCGTGAACTATCAGATCCGGCTGCTGGCCGGCCTGACCCTGATCGGAGCCACCCATGAGTGAAGTGCGCGACGTCGAAGCCGACCGGCGGCCAACGGGATTCACCCAGCAGCACCTGGACTGGGTGCCGTGGGTCGAGCCGATCGAGTTGGCCGAGGCCGACGCCGAACAACTGCCGCTGCTGGCGGGGCAGCGCGGCGCGAGCCCGTACTTCCGCCTGCTGGCCCGCAACGCGGCCGTCCTGGCGCACCGCAGCGCCAACGATCAGGACATCTTCTACAGCCGGGACGGATTGACCAGGGCCGAAAGGGAATTGGCGGCCACTGTCACCTCGCGCCACAACGGCTGCGAGTACTGCGCCTCGGTGCACTCCCGCTTCACCTCGCAACTGTCCAAGCGCGAGCCGGACGTGCAGCGGCTGCTGGACGAGGGCACGGGCGTGCGGATCGACGAACGCTGGGACGCCATCATCGATTTCACCGCCGCGCTGGCGGCGCAGCCGCCGCGCGCCGAAGCCGCGCACCTGGACCGGTTGCGGGCGCTCGGTTTCAGCGACACCGAACTGCACGATCTGGTGCTCTCGACCGCCTCGTTCTCCTGGGCCAACCGGCTCATGCTCAGCCTCGGCGAGCCGGAGGTTCCGGCCGGGGCATGAGCCCGGCAAACTTCGCGTATCGGGGGAACCGGTCCGTCCAAAAAAAGTTCTACGATTTCCCTCCAAAATTGCCCAAGAGCCGTCGGCCGCTCGGTATCGTCCGATTCGGCAAACAGCCAGTGACAGCGGAGTGGCGGCCGTAAGATCGGAGTCGTTGTATGGCAGGTGTTTTCCCGCCAACTTCCGGCTAACGCGCGGTCAGCCGGAGGTTGAAACGAAGGCCCCGATCCATGACGAGGGGATCGGGGCCTTCGGTATTGTCTGCCCCAATGTCACAGGATGCGAATACGGGACGAATGTATGCCGGGCAACCCGTAGAGGACCGGCAACGTCAGCGGCGTGCGCGTTTTCTGGAGTCGGGCCTCACGGTCTTCGCACGCGACGGCTACGCCAATAGTTCGGTGGGCGCTATCTGTAAAGACGCCGGGCTCTCCTCGCGCCAGTTCTACGAGGAGTTCACCGGCCGCGAATCCCTCCTACTCGAGCTCTACGAGCAGATCGATCGGGAGTCCCGCGAGGCGGTCACCGCCGCGCTGGACAAGAAGGCCGAGTCGAGCGCGCTGGAGATCATCGACGCGGCCGTCCGGGCCTACGTCGAGGCCATCGGCGCCGATCCGCGCAAGGCGCGCGTGGCGCTGGTCGAGGTGGTCGGCGCCGGCCCCAAGGTGGAGAAGTTCCGGTTGGAGCTGCGCCGCGTCTGGGGTTCGCTGCTCGCCAGCGCCGCCGAGGACGCCGCCATGCACGGCGAGATCCCGACGGGCGACTACGAAATGCGCGTGCTGGCCATCATCGGCGCGGTCAACTACGTGGTCGATTCGTGGAGCGGAGCCGACCCGCGGCCGCCGCTCGACGATGTGATCCGGGTGCTCAGCCGGGTGATCATGGGCGCCGTCGGGGCCTAATGTCGGCGCCGGGCCGGCGCTACCGGGCGGTAACGTGGCCCGGTATGGAGACGGTTCCCATTCAGGTTCCGGACGGCAGCACGATCCCCGTGCGGCTGTTCCCCGCCACCGGTGCGCACAAGCATCCGGTGACACCGGACGCACCGCGGCCGGTGGTGGTGCTCGTACCCGGATTGGGTGTTCCCGGTGGGTATTACGAGTACTTCGCGGAGCGGCTGGCCGATCGCGGCTTCGATGTCGCGATCGGCGAGATTCGCGGCAACGGTGACAGCCGGCCCAAACCCAGCGCGTCGAGCACCTACGGCTACCACGAACTCGTCTCGGTGGATTTTCCCGCCATGCTCGAGGTGGTGCGGAACCGATTCCCCTCCAGCACGCCGTACCTGCTCGGGCACAGCATGGGCGGCCAGTTCGCCGTCCTGTACGCCTCGCGCATCCGCGGGCGGCTGGGCGGGCTCATCCTGGTCGCCTCCGGGACGCCGTACCACCGCGCCTATCCGGGCGCCTTCGGGCCGGGCATGCTCGTCGGCACGGCCGCGGCCACGCTGACCGCCAATCTGACCGGGTTCTGGCCCGGTGACCGAATCACGGTGGGCGGCTTCGGCCGTCAGTCCAAGGTGCTGATCGCGGACTGGGCCCGGCTGGCCCGCACCGGGCGGTTCCGGCCCGTCGCCGCCGATATCGACTACGAGGAGCGGATCGGGCGGCTGCGGCTGCCGGTCTTGTCCATCACCATGGGCGGCGACGACCTGACCCCGCCCGGCTCCGCCGAGCATCTGCTGTCGAAGATGCCGAAAGCCGAGGTGACCGAATGGCATCAGCCGGAGAAACTGGGGCACAACGGCTGGATCACCGATCCCGCAAGCACTCTCGATCGGCTCGAGAAGTGGCTGCGGGACCGGTAGTCCGGTGGTCTAGCGAGTCTTGTTGTCCTCGAACAACATCTGGATGAAGAACTCGTAGATCAGCGCGGCCTGGAAGGCCGACTGCTTGTTGTCGGCCGCGCCGCCGTGGCCGCCCTCGATGTTCTCGTGGTACCAGAAGGTGTGGCCCTGCTCGGCCAGCAGCGCCGCCATCTTGCGGGCATGGCCCGGATGCACGCGGTCGTCGCGGGTGGAGGTGGTGAGCAGGATCGGCGGGTACTGCGCGTCGGCTCGCACGTTCTGGTACGGCGAGTACTTGCTGATGTACTCCCACTCCTCGGGCTTGTCCGGGTCGCCGTACTCGGCGACCCAGGACGCGCCCGCCAGCAGCAGGTGGTAGCGCCGCATGTCCAGCAGCGGCACCTGGCACACGATGGCGCCGAACAGCTCCGGGTACCGCGTCAGCATCACGCCCATGAGCAGGCCGCCGTTGCTGCCGCCCACCGCGCCGAGCTGCTCGGGGGTGGTGATGCCGCGCGCGACGAGATCCCGGGCGATCGCGGCGAAGTCCTCGAAGGCCTTGTGCCGGTTGGCCTTCTGGACCTGGGTGTGCCACTCGGGGCCGTACTCGCCGCCGCCGCGGATGTTGGTCATCACCCAGGTGCCGCCGCGCTCCAGCCAGCCCATGCCGGACACGCCGCTGTAGGCGGGCGTCCGCGAGACCTCGAAGCCGCCGTACCCGGACATCACCGTGGGGCCGGGACGGCCCTTGCGGTCGCGATGCCGCAGCACGAAGTAGGGGACCATGGTGCCGTCGTCGGAGCGGGCGAAGAACTGCTCGGTCTCGATGCCCGTGGCGTCGAAGTAGCCGGCTTCCTGCTTCAGCTGCGTGGTCTCGCCGCCGACCGAGCTGGCCAGCAGCGTCGTCGGGGTGGTGAAACCGCTTGTCATCAGCATGAACTCGTCGCCGCCCTCGAGCGGATCCAGGTTCGTGACCCCGGTGGTCGACATCGGCGGGGCATCGGCGAGCGGGCGGCGGGCCCAGGTGTCGACGGCGCGGTCGCCGGGCCCCGGCGGGGTCAGGACGTAGAGCTTGGTCTGCACGTCCTCGAGGGTGACCAGGATCAGATGGTTCTCGGTCCAGCCGTAGCCGTGCAGGGCGGTGTGCGCGTCCGGGGTGAACAGCACCTCGAATTCCCGTGCGCCGGCGAGGAACTTCTCGAAATCGATGGCCAGCAGCGCGCCCGCCGGGTACGTGACGCCGCCCACCTCCCAGGCCGACTTCAGCCGGATGGTCAGCCAGTCCTTGTACCAGGACTCGCTGGCGTCGGTGGGCACGTCCAGCGGGCGCAGCGTGCCGTCCTTGTCGAGCAGGAAGACGTCCTCGTTGAAGAAGTCCGTCGCCCGCGCGACGTAGTGCCGCTCGAATCCGGGGGTGCGGTCGTAGCCGGCGCCCACCGAGACGTCACCGGGTTCGCCTTCGAAAACTGTTTCGGCGGCGGACAATTCGGTGCCGCGGTGCCAGCGCTTGGCGATCCGCGGGTAACCGGACTCGGTGAGCGAGCCCGGGCCGAAGTCGGTGCCGACATAGACCGAGTCGAGGTCGATCCAGCTGACCCGCGACTTCGCCTCGGGCAGGTAGAACCCGCCGTCCGCCGGGTCGATGAATTGCCGTGTCTCGATATCGAATTCGCGGACCACCTTGGCGTCCGCGCCACCGCGGGACAGGCTGATCAGCGCGCGCCGCTGCTCCGGGCGCAGCACGCCCGCGCCGGCCCACACCCAGTTCTCGTCCTCGGCGGTGGCCAGCGCGTCCACGTCGATGAGCACGTCCCACGCCGGGGACTCCTTGGCGTACTCCTCGAAGGTGGTGCGCCGCCACAGGCCGCGCGGGTGCTCGGCGTCGCGCCAGAAGTTGTACAGCCACCGGCCCCGGCGGCCCGGATAGGCCACCTTGGTGTCGTCGTCGAGCATGTCCAGGATGCGGCGCTCGAGCTCGCTGAACCGGTCGGAGGCGGCGAACCGCCCCACGACCACGTCGTTATGGGCACGGGCCCAGTCCAGCGCCCGCTCGTCGGTCACCTCTTCTAGCCAGAGGTAAGGATCGCTCATAGGAGACATTGTCACCTGGATGTCGTGTCATGGCCGACTGGGTCACCAATAGTGTGCGACATCCAGCACCACGCGCGAGCCGCCGCCGGGCCCGTCCAGGGTGAATACCCGGAACGGGAGCCGGGCGCGCACACCGAGGCCGACCGTGGTCTGCCCCTCGAACGAACCCGCCCACGCGACCTGGCGGAAGGTGCCGTAACCGGTCACGTCGGTCAGCTCGGCGCGGTTGGCCGGGTTGTAGGTGGTGTTGCCCGCGCTGTCGTAGGCCGGGGCATAGACGGCCACGCTCAGGAAGGCGCCGCCGCGCAGCGGAACCGGGGCGCCGGAACCGTCCATGGTCACCCGGTCGACGTAGCGGGCGTGGTAGCCGGAAACCGGCCCCGCCAGGTCGAACACCAGGCGGTCGAAGCAGTCGTTGCGGCCGGATCGGATATTCGTCACCGGGGCGGCGGAGCCGTACTGGTTCGACTTGTCCAGTGACCCCCAGACCAGACCGCAATAGGAGGGCGTCGAACCGGCCGGGGCCGCCGTGGTGACCACCAGGGTCAGCATCGTGGCGAGCGCGGACAGCGCGACGAAAATGGAGAATATGCGACGCATGCCGCACCAGCCTTCATCAGAATTCGCAGGGTAATCAGGTACCCGATAGATCGGGCGAATCGGACAGCCCGTTAGGCACGGAACGGTAGCGGGTTCGTCTCGAATCGGGCCAGGAACCCCAGGCCGGGGCATATTCGTTGGAACGGTAGTCCGCGATGAACAGGAGTCCGAGTGCCGCCCTTCGTGTGGGAACAACATTGCTGCCTGCCGCTGCTGCCGTCGGCGCGCGTCACCGAACTGGCGCGGTACCCGGTCGGGTCCTACCTGTCGGTGAACGTCGGGTACGCGCCGCAGTCGACCGCGGACGCGGTGGCGATGGCCGAGCTGTTCCGCAAGGACGCCCTGGACGACGGCCGGTTCCGGCTGGTGCAGCGGCACGGCGATATCGCGGCCTGCGCCGGTGAAGCCATCGCGCTGGCCTTCGATCTGGAGGATTCCGGGCCGCTGGGCGGCAACCTCGGCAATGTCGAGATGTTCTACGAGCTGGGCGTTCGCTCGATGGCCACCACCTACAACCACGCCAACGCGGCGGGCTGCGGCTGCCTGGACACCGAGGACACCGGCCTGACGCGCTACGGGCGGGACGTGGTGCGCACCCTCAACGAGGTCGGCATGTTCGTCGACGGCTCGCACTGCTCGCGGCGCAGCGGCCTGGAGATGGCCGAGCTGACCGCGGCGCCGATGATCTACAGCCACTCGAATTTCGCCGCCCTGTGGGCACATCCGCGCAATATCACCGATGAGCAGGCGCTCGCGTGTGCCGGGACCGGTGGTGTCATCGGCCTCAACGGGGTCGGAATCTTCCTGGGGCACAATGCCGAATCCGAACGTGCCGAGCGGGTTTCGGCGATGGCACGGCATATCGAGTACGGCGCCGAACTGGTGGGCATCGAGCACATCGGGATCGGGTCCGATTATTCGTTCGACCACGCCGACTTCAATGCCGAGATCCTGGCGAATCCACAGAATTTCTCCGCCGACTATACGAAATACGGCCCGCTGCAATGGATTCCGCCGGAGGACCTGCTCGGAAACGCGGAAGTCCCCGGCCTGGACGAGGTGCTCGCCGACCGGGGTTTCTCCGAGTCCGACCGCGCCGCCGTGTTCGGCGGCAACTTCTCCCGCCTGGCCGGAGCGGTCTGGCGGGACTGAGCCGGTCAGCCCAGGCGGACCAGCATCTTGCCGGTGTTCGCGCCGGACAGCACGCCCAGGAACGCCGCGGGCGCCTGCTCCAGGCCCTCGTAGACGGTCTCCCTGGTGCGTACGGTGCCGTCGGCCAGCCAGCCCGCGGCCTTGCCGATGTACTCGCCGAAGATCGGGAAGTAGCTGTTCACCAGCATCCCGCGCAGGGTCGCCTCCTTGGTCGCGGCCCGGTACAGGTCCGGCCCGGCCGTGCCGGCATCCCCGTTGTAGCCGCTGATCGCGCCGACCAGGGCGACCCGGCCGTGCTGGCGCAGGGCGTCGACCGCGACGCGCAGGTGTTCGCCGCCGACGCTGTCGAGATAGACGTCGATGCCCGCCGGCGCGGCCGCGGCCAGCTGTCCGGCGAGATCGCCGGCGCGGTAGTCGATGGCGGCGTCATAGCCGAATTCCTCCAGCAGCAGTGCGGTTTTCACCGGTCCGCCCGCGGACCCGATGACCCGCCCGGCGCCGAGCGCCTTCGCGATCTGTCCGGCCACGCTGCCGACCGCGCCGGCCGCCGCGGAGATGAACACGGTGTCGCCGGGCCGGACCGGCGCGACATCGGTGAGCGCCGCGTACGCGGTGAGCCCGGTGGTGCCGAGCGCGCCCAGGTAGTGCTGCGGCGCGGCGAGTTCCGGATCGACCGGGGTGGCCGTGGCCGCGTCCAGCACCGCGTACTCGCGCCAGCCGGCGAAGTGCGACACCGTCGCGCCGACCGGGATCTCGGCCGCGCGGGAGGCGATCACCTCGCCCACCGCCGAACCCTCCAGCGCCGCGTCCAGCTGGAACGGCGGGATGTAGGACGGGCGGTCGTCCATCCGGCCGCGCATGTACGGGTCGACCGACATCCAGGTGTTGCGGACCAGGATCTGGCCGTCGGCGAGTTCGGGCAGGTCGCGCCGCACCAGCGCGAAGTTCGCGGCGGTCGGCGCGCCGGTGGGGCGCGCGGCCAGCTGGATTTCCTGGGAGGTGGTCGGGAGGGTGGTGGTCGCGGTCTGGATGGCGTTGGTCTGCATCGCACTGCCTCTTCTTCGTGATCCGTTCGGACCGTTCGATCCGACACGAATGACGTTATGAGGCAGCGGGACCCATTCCGAGGTCCGCGGATGACGCGCACCGGTCCGAACGCGCCACGCTCACGCCGAGGCGGCGCGCAGCTCCGACGGGGAGGTCCCCGACCAGCGCCGGATGGCCTTGCGCAGCGCCCGGTCGTCGGTGAAACCGAGGCGGTCCGCGATCGCGGCCGTCGTCAAATGCCCCGCGCCGAGCAGGGATTTCGCCTGTTCGTAGCGCACGGAGTCGTATTCGTGCCGCCAGGTGGTGTCGTGGTCGGCGAGGTGACGTTGCAGGCTGCGCGGGCTCATGGCCAGCCGGCGCGCGACCGTGGCCAGCGTGGGATCACCGGCGGAGATCGCCGCGGCCAAGGCGATCCGGAAGGCCTCCAGCGGGCTGGGCAGCGGGCGCGCGGAGGCAAGCACCAGGTCCGCGTGACTGCGCAGCAGGTCGGCCAGCATCGGGTCGGCGCGGGGGAGCGGGGCGGTGGCGTCGGCCGCGGTGAAGGTGATGGCGTCGGCCGGTGCGTCGAATTCGATCGCGGTGGTGCCGAACGCGTCGACGAGAGCGCTGTGGTCCGGCGGCGCGCTGTGCCCGAAGGTGACCCGGGCCGGGCGCACCGCGCGCCCGGTGGCCTCGCGGGCCCGGCGCAGGTAGTAGGCGAGCACGTACTCGTTGACCGCGGCCACCACGGCCGGATCGCCCGCGCTGGTCCGGTAGCCGATGGTCAGTTCGCCGTCGTGGTGCAGGTCGAAGCCCTCGGCGGCGGCGGTCACCAGCCGGTGATAGGGCTGGGCCGCGCGCAGCGAGTCGGCCAGCGTCGGGCCGTTGGTGATCAGATAATCCCAGGTCGTCAAGGTTCCGAGCGGTGCGGCCGCGGCTACCGCGGCACCGGCGCCGGGGCCCGGGCGGGCGGTGGCCAGGGCCTCCCACAGCTGGATCAGCGAGTGCAGCGGGACCCGGTTCAGCTCGCCGGCCAGGGTCGCGTCGTCGGTGCCGTGGATGGCGGCCAGCCGCTCCGGCGCCGCCCCGGCCGCGTGCGCGGCATCGCGGACCAGCCGGATCAGATGGGTGGAGGCGGTGCTGCCGGTCGGGTCCAGCGCTAGCCGTTTGCCGCCGGCCGGTCCCTCGAGTGCCACCCGTCCACAGTATCGATCGCGCGTGCCCGTCGCAGGTCCGGCGTTTGTTCATACTGTTCGGCGGCGCGGGCGGCCAGGTCGGCGCGGGTTGGTGCGATTATTTGCAGGGGGACGGGTAGGCCAACCTTCCGCGACGGAGTTAGGCTCGGGGGCGTGACTTCCCACTACGATGTCGTCGTTCTCGGCGCTGGTCCCGGCGGATATGTCGCCGCGATTCGCGCCGCTCAACTCGGCCTGCGAACAGCGATTGTCGAGCAGAAATACTGGGGTGGCGTGTGCCTGAACGTGGGCTGCATCCCGTCCAAGGCACTGCTGCGCAACGCCGAGCTGGCCCATATCTTCACCAAGGAGGCCAAGACCTTCGGCATCAGCGGGGAGGCGAAGTTCGACTTCGGCGCCGCGTTCGACCGCAGCCGTAAGGTCGCGGACGGTCGCGTCAAGGGCGTGCACTTCCTGATGAAGAAGAACAAGATCGACGAGTTCGACGGCAAGGGCACCTTCGTCGACGCCAACACCCTGGCGGTCGAGCTGTCCAAGGGCGGCACCGAGACGATCACGTTCGACAACGCCATCATCGCGGCCGGCACGATCACCAAGCTGCTGCCGGGCACCCAGCTCAGCGACAATGTCGTCACCTACGAGGAGCAGATCCTGACCCGGGACCTGCCCGGTTCGATCCTCATCGTCGGCGCGGGCGCGATCGGCATGGAGTTCGGCTACGTCCTGAAGAACTACGGCGTCGACGTGCGCATCGTGGAGTTCCTGGACCGCGCGCTGCCGAACGAGGACGCCGATGTCTCCAAGGAGATCACCAAGGCGTACAAGAAGCTCGGCATCACCATCTCCACCGGTGCGGCCGTGCAGTCGATCGACGACGACGGCGCCAAGGTCACCGTCCAGATCAAGGACAACAAGTCCGGCAACGTCGAGACGGTCACCGTCGACAAGGTGCTGCAGGCCGTCGGCTTCGCGCCCCGGGTCGAGGGCTACGGCCTGGAGAAGACCGGCGTCGAGCTGACCGACCGCGGCGCCATCGCCATCGACGACTACATGCGCACCAACGTGCCGAACATCTACGCCATCGGCGACGTCACCGCGAAGCTGCAGCTCGCCCACGTCGCGGAGGCGCAGGGTGTGGTGGCCGCCGAGACCATCGCGGGCGCCGACACCGTCACCCTCGGTGACTACCGCATGATGCCGCGCGCCACCTTCTGCCAGCCGCAGGTCGCCAGCTTCGGTCTCACCGAGCAGCAGGCCCGCGACGAGGGCTACGACGTGAAGGTCGCCACCTTCCCGTTCACCGCCAACGGCAAGGCGCACGGCCTGGGCGATCCGACCGGCTTCGTGAAGCTGATCGCGGACAACAAGTACGGCGAGCTCCTCGGCGGCCACCTGATCGGCCCCGACGTCTCCGAGCTGCTGCCCGAGCTGACCCTGGCCCAGAAGTGGGATCTCACGATCAACGAGCTGACCCGCAACGTCCACACCCACCCGACGTTGAGCGAAGCCCTCCAGGAAGCGTTCCACGGCCTGGCCGGCCACATGATCAACTTCTGATCGGCTCGGCGAACGACCCGGCGCGGCAGTCTGCCCGCCGGGTCGTTCGCCGTTGTGGCCGCGAAAATCTCTGCGCCGCTCTGGTATACACGGGTTGATGCGTCGCAAGTTGCTCGTGGGTAGCGCTCTGACCCTGGTCGTTCTGGTGCTGCTCGCGGTCGGCGGCTACTACCTGATGAACTCGCGGACCTTCCAGTTGACCGGACGCCTGGTGCATCGGGTGGACACCGAGGCGAAGGTGGTGGCGCTGACGCTGGACGACGGGCCCACCGCGCGCACCCCCGAGGTGCTGAGAGTCCTCGCGGAGGCGGGTATCCAAGCGACCTTCTACCTGAACGGCCGGGATCTGGCGCAGCAGCCGGAGGCCGGTCGGGCGATCGTCCGGGCCGGGCACGAGATCGGCAATCACACCTATTCGCACCGGCGGATGGTGCTGGTGGCGCCGGACACGGTGCGTGCGGAGGTCGAGCGCACTGATGACGAGATCGCGAAAACCGGTTACCAGGGCCCGATTACGTTCCGCCCGCCGTACGGCAAGAAGCTGTGGGGCCTGCCGAAGTATCTGGCCGACCACGACCGCGCCACGGTGATGTGGGATGTCGAGCCCGACTCGGGCAAGGTCGCTACCACCGACGCGATCGTCGCCGAAACGCTGGCGGAGGTGCGGCCCGGGTCCATCGTGCTGCTGCACGTCATGAACGGCGGCAACTCACTCGCCGCGATCCCGCGCATCGTCGCCGAATTACGCGCTCGGGGCTACGAATTCGTCACCGTCTCGAAGCTGATCGGCTGAGCCTGCTCACTCGCGGTGATAGGCCGCCTGGGCCGCCTGGATGCGCGGCAGGTTCGTCTCCAGCACCTTGATCAGGGCTTCCAGCTGATCGGCCACCTGGATGCCGAGGTCGGTGAGCGTGTATTCGACGCGCGGCGGGATGGTCTCGTGCACCTCGCGGTGCACCAGTCCGTCGCGTTCCAAATGTTGCAGGGTCTGCGACAGCATGCGCTCGCTCACACCCTCCACGCGGCGGCGCAGCGCGCTGAACCGGTAGGGGCCTTCGCGGAGCGCGACCATGGCGAGGGTGCCCCAGCGACTGGCGACATTCTGCAAAACCGGACGTGACGTGCAGTTCCTGGCGAAAACATCGGCTTCCAGCGTGGGGTCGTCGACCTCGGGTGAGGGCGGGCGCTGGGCGTTCATGCCTCCGATAGTACTCAACTTGACGAGAGCGCCTGCGGAATGGATAGTGCTTACTAATAGTTAGTGCTTACAGATCAGTACCGAACCTGGAGGTAGTCATGACCGTCGCAGTCACCGGAGCCAGTGGTCAGCTGGGTCGTCTCGTCGTCGAAGCGCTGCTGCGCACGGGGTCCACTCCCGTCGTCGCGATCGCCCGTGATCCGCAGAAGGTGGCCGACCTGGCAGAGCTGGGCGCGGAGGTCCGGACCGCCTCCTATGACGATCCGGCCGCGCTGGATCGCGCGCTCGCCGGTGTCGACCGGGTGCTGCTGATCTCGGGTAACGAGTTCGGCAAGCGAGTCGACCAGCACACCAACGTGATTCGCGCCGCCGAGCGCGCCGGCGTGCAATTGCTCGCCTACACCAGCATTCCGAAGGGCGAGGCCAACCCGCTGATCCTCGCGCAGGAGCACATCGGCACCGAGGCCGTGCTCGCGGCATCGACGGTCCCGCACGCCATCCTGCGCAACGGCTGGTACTGGGAGAACTACCTCGGCGGCCTCGGGCACGCCGTGGAAACCGGTGTGCTGCACGGCGCCGCGGGCGACGGCCGGGTAGCCGCGGCGGCCCGGGCCGATTACGCCGAGGCGGCCGCACGCGTCCTCACCACCGACGGGCACGCGGGGCGTGTCTACGAGCTCGGCGGCGACGAGCGCCTCACCTATGCCGAACTGGCGCAGGTGATTTCCGCGGCGGCGGGCAAGCCGGTGCGCTACGAGAACCTGCCGCAGTCCGACTACGCCGCGGCCCTGGAGGGCTCGGGCCTGCCCGCCGGGTACGCCCAGGCGGTGGCCGACGCGGACGCCGGCATCGCCCAGGGTGTGCTCGATGTCGACTCCGGCGACCTGCAGAAGCTGCTCGGCCGTTCCGCCACCCCGGCCGCCGAGGTCTTCGGCAAGGCCCTGGCCTGACCCGGCCCGGGGCGAGCGCGGCCGAATCGCTCGCCCCGGCAACCGATCAGCTCAGACCCACTGCACCAGCTGGATGATGATGCCGTTCGGATCGCCCATCTGGAAGTAGCGCTCGCCCCAGGGCTCGGTCTCGATCTCGGTGACGATCGGGACCCCGGCGCCGCGCAGGCGCTCGTACTCCGCGTCGATGTTGTCCACGGTGAAGGCGATCAGCAGGCCGTCGCCCGCCGCGCCCGCCTTGTCCGCGGGCTTGAACGACGCCAGCCCGACCGCCAGATAGACCACGGTCATACCGGCTTCGGGGTGCGCGAGCGAGACGAAGCCGTCGGCCGACATCACCTCCGCGAACCCGAGCGTGTCGATCAGGAACCGCGCGGAGGTCGTCGGGTCGGCGACGTTGAGGGAAATGGTGGATGCGGTGATGGTCATGCGGCCTCCTCTAGCTCGATGAACTAACTCCGTATGAAGTACGGAGTACTTTGTACAAGGGTAACCGCGTGTCTGCACTATGAGCTGAGTCACGTCGATACGATCGACGCTCAGCGAAGGAGGCGATGTGACGGTTAAAGAACGCAGCAGTGCGGGTGACCCGGCGCGCACGCTCGAATTGCTATGGCGGGTCCCGGGAAAGGCCGCGCGCGGCCCGAAACAGCGCAGCAGCATCGATGCCGTGGTCGCGGCCGCGGTGCAGATCGCGGACGAAGCCGGGTTGGACGCCGTGACCATGCGGGCGGTGGCCGCGAGACTGGGATTGACCCCGATGGCGACCTACACCTATGTCCCCGGCAAGGCCGAATTGATCGACCTCATGCTCGACGCGGTCTACCAGCGCATGCCGCGCGCGGATCTGACGGAGCTGACCTGGCGCCGCCGGATCATCGCCATCGCCGAGGAGAACCGGGCGCTGCTGCGGCGGCACCCCTGGGTGGCCTATCTACCGACGACGCGGCCGCCGCTCGGACCCGGGCTCGCGGCCAAATACGACCACGAACTACGGGCTTTCGAGCGCATCGGGCTCAGCGACGTGGAGATGGACGAGGCGCTGACCCACCTGCTCGGCTTCGTCACCTCGGTCGCGCGCGTGGCCATCGACACCGAGCGGGTGGCCGGCGAGAGCGCGCCGTCCGAACCGCAGGGGGCCGCCGCGCCGCTGCTGGAGCAGGTCTTCGACGCCGAGCGCTTTCCGATCGCCGCGCGCGTCGGCGCCTCGGCGGAGCAAGCCGACGACACGGTCTACGGCGCCGAGCACGCCTGGGAGTTCGGTCTCGCGCTGGTGCTCGACGGTTTGGAGACGCTACTCATCGAGCGCTGAGGCGGCTCAGAAACCGTCGCGCTGGATGCGCAGCGCGGTGATCGAGGACGCCAGGCCCTCGTATTGATTGGTGAGCAGCACGATTTCGATCAGCCGGCGCTCGTCGTAGTGCGCGGCGAGCGCCGCCCAGGCGGCGTCGTCCAGATCGCGGGTCGCCACGATCTGGTCGACGGCGCCGAGCAGGGCGCGGTGCTTGTCCGACCAGCCCGCGGCGGTCGGGCCGCCCCGCAGGCGCTCCAGGATCTCCGGGGTGACACCGGCTTTCTCGCCGAGCCGGATGTGGTGGTCCATCTCGTAGTCGCACTGGCGTAGATGCGCCACCCGCAGGATGACGAGCTCGGCCTCGTGCCGGGACAGCCGCCCGCCGGGCATGAGTTTGCCCGAGTAGTGCAGCCAGCCGCGGAACAGCCCGCCGGTGCGGCCGAGCGTGCTGAACAGCTGTGCGTCGCTGGTTCCGGCGGCGCGGGAAAGCACCTGCCAGACAACCCAATTGATGGGCCCGAGCTCGCGAACCCGGCCGGGCGCGATCCGTGGTTCCGTCATCGCCGTCCGCCTCTCGCCCGGGGTGCGGCCCGTCCGGGCCGGCCGCTGGTGAGCGTACCCGGGTTGGTCCTGGTGATCGAGTGTGCGCGGAGTTCGCGCTACTCCCTAATCCCCAGTCAGTTCCGGGCTTCGGGTGGTACTCCCTCCCGGTGGCGGGCATCATCGGAATCGGTGCGGTCGGCGAGGCTGGGTAGCCGCCGGGCTTCGGTACGGGTCAACAGGGGACAGAGCGATGCTGGTGAAGGTCAGGTCGGGAGCGCAGCTCTCGGCGGCGGAACGCGAATTCGTCGACTGCCTGCGGTCCTATCCGAGCACTGCCCTCGCCGCGGTGGACGTGCACGTCGGCGTGCACGGCACCCGCCAGATCGACGCGGTGGTGCTGACCCCGCGCGGCATCGCCGTCGCCGAGATCCGCGGCTTCCGCAAGCGGCAGAGCGGCATCCTCAATGTCAGCGGCGAGATCTGGAAGGTCAGCGACGCGCCCGCCGACATCGACGACAGCGACACCAACCCCACCGATCGCCTGGAACAGTGCGTCTACGCGGTGCGAGCCAAACTCGAACGGTCGCTACAGGATCCCGGCGACGTCTGCGGCGTGGTCGTGCTGGTGCCGGAACGCGGCGCGATGGTGCGCCCCGCCCGCACCTCGATCCGGCCCGGCCTGGACGTGGTGGTGGCCAACGTCGACGACGCCACCGAACTGCGCATCTACCTGGAGGGCTTCTCCGCGGGCCAGCGCAGCTGGACCGTGGACCGGGTGGTGCAGGCGGCTCAGGTGCTCGGCCTGGATCCGGTCCCGTCGCGGGCCGAACTGCTGGCCGACGGCTTCGACGAGGTGAAGCCGACGCCGCTCGGGGAGGTCACCCCGGCGGCCAAGCCGGTGCGCCCACCGCGGCCTGCGCACACCCCCGGTCCCCAGACCAGACGCCAGCAGGCCGGCGCCTGGGGCGCGGTGGTGGTCGCCGTCATCGGCATGCTGCTCGTCTTCTGGGTGGTCGCCAAGGTGTTCATCGACGGGTCCGACGATCCCGGGGTGCGGCCGGCGCAGACGACCTCGGTGACGCCCTCGCCGCCGACCTACACCCAGCGCAACTGCTACCCCTTCCAGACCACCTGCTGAGTCAATCGCGCATGGCGCGACCCAGTTTCGTGAGTTCGAGCGCCTGCTGCGCGCGTGCCAGCACGTGGGTGCGCGAGGTCTCCAGGTGCGCGAGCAGGGCCCGCAGCGCCGTGTCCGCGTCGCCCGCCAGCAGGTGCTCGGCGATGGTGAGGTGATCGGCGGTCATGGCGGCGATGCGCTCCGGTGTGTAGAGATCCAGCGTGCGGACCGGCCGGACCCGGGTGTAGACCGCCGTCAGCGCCTCGCTCAGCGCGGTGTTCCCGGCCGCGGCGAGCAGGGTGGTGTGGAACTGCTCATCGGCGGCGACCAGCGCGGGCCCGGGTTCGGGCGGGTGGTCGCGCAGGCGTTTCCAGGCGTCGTATTCCGCGCGGACCAGGGTGAGGTCGTGCGCGGCCACCCGATCCCGGGGCGCCCACCCGGGGAACGAGGCGGGGCCGCCGCCGAGCGCCCGCTGGATTCCCCTGGCTTCCAGCAGGATCCGCAGTTCGTAGAGCTGATCGAGTTCGCCGAGCCGCGGCCGGTAGGGATACAGGCCGTCGGCTTGGCGTTCGACCAGCCCGTCGGCCTGCAGCCGGGCCAGCGCCTCGCGCACCGGAGTGCGGGAGACGCCGTAGGTTTCGGCCAGCCGTTCCTCGCGCAGGCGCTCGGTGGGGACGATCGCGCCCGCGGCCAGATCGCGCCGCATCGCGTCGTACACCCGCTCGCCGAGCGATATCCGCCCCCGGCCGGACACAGGCGACTCAGATCGCCATCGCCGAGCGGACGGCCGACTCCGCGCCCGCGCCACCGTCTCCGGTGGAGCTCACCCGCCCCGATTGCAGCACGTAATACCGCTGTGCCGCTTGCAGGGCGAAGCCGATGTGCTGCTCGACCAGCAGCACGCTGAGCCCGCCGCGTCCGGTCAGATCGATGATGGTGCGTTCGATCTCGGCGACCACCGAGGGCTGGATGCCCTCGGTCGGCTCGTCCAGGATGAGCAGTTTCGGCTCGGTGATCAGGGCCCGCGCGATGGCCAGCTGCTGGCGCTGGCCACCGGAGAGCAGACCCGCCTTGCGCGGCAGCAGTTCGCGCAGCGCGGGGAACAGGTCGAGGGATTCATCGATCAGGGCCTTGCCGCGTTTGCGGCCGTCGGCGACCACCTGCAAGTTCTCCGCTGTGGACAGCTGGGGAAAACTCTGCTGCCCCTGCGGCACATAGGCGATGCCGCGTTTGACGCGCCGCGAGGGGGACAGCTTGGTGATGGGTTCCCCGTCGAAGCGGATGGTGCCGGATTTGGTGCCGATCAGGCCGACGGCGGTGCGCAGCAGGGTGGTCTTTCCGGCCCCGTTGTGGCCCATGATGGCGACCACGCTGTCGTCGGGCACGGTCACCGAGACGCCGTGGATCACCTCGGTCCGGCCGTAGCCGGAGTGGATGTCGGTGAGCTCGAGCATCACGCCTCCTCCAGAGCTACCGCGGTCGCCGCGGTTTCGAGTTCGGTGCCGACCGCCGCGGCCGTGCCGAGGTAGACCTCCTGCACCTTCGGATCGGCCTGGACCTGCTCGACGGTGCCCTCGCTGAGCACCTTGCCGCCGGCCAGCACCGTGACCGAGGAGGCGAAGGCGCGCATGAAGTCCATGTCGTGCTCGACCACCACCACGACCCGGTCACCGCCGATGCGGCGCAACAGGTTTCCGGTCTCCTCGCGCTCCTCGGCGCTCATGCCCGCGACCGGCTCGTCGAGCAGCAGCACCGTGGCGTTCTGCACCAGCAGCATGCCGATCTCGAGCCACTGCTTCTGCCCGTGCGCGAGCACACCGGCGGGCTGGTCGCGCAGCGCGCCCAGACCCGTGATCTCCAGCGCCTCTTCGATGCTCGGCAGCACCGACTTGCGGCGCCGCAGCATGGTGAGCGCGGACCGGCCGGAACCGGCCGCGATATCCAGGTTCTGCAAAACGCTCAATTGCTCGAAAACGCTGGCGGTCTGGAAGGTCCGGCCGACGCCGAGCCGCGCGATCTGGTGCACCTTCTTGCCGAGCAGTTCCGAGCCGGACTTCTGCGCGGACCCGGTGGCGGGCACCAGACCGGTGATCGCGTCGATCAGCGTGGTCTTGCCCGCGCCGTTCGGGCCGATGAGGAAGCGCAGATCACCTTGCAGCACCGTCAGATCCACGTCGGTGACGGCCTTGAAACCGTCGAAACTGACGGAGAGACCGCGAATTTCGAGGTACTCGTTGTCCATTCTCATCGCGATTCCACCTTCTCCGGTTCGACGGCCTCGGCCTCGGGTGTCTCGTGCACCACCACCGCTTCGCGCGGTGTGCGGAACCTGCTGTCCACGAAGCCCTTCAGCATCGGCCACACACCTGCCAGCCCGGCCGGAATGAACCCGACCACCACGATGAACAGCACACCCTGCAGGTAGGTCCAGCCCGAGGGGAACTGCTCGGAGAGCGCGGTCTGCGCCCAGGCCACGCCGATCGCGCCGAGCACCGGGCCCAGCAGCGTGGTGCGCCCGCCGATCGCGACGCCGATCAGGAAGGCGATCGAGGGCACGACGCCGATGTCGGCGGGGGAGATGATGCCGACGATCGGGGTGAACAGCGCACCCGCGATACCGGCGAAGAAGGCCGCCGTGACATAGGCGACGATCTTGACGTTGGCGGGGTCGTAGCCCAGGAAGCGGACGCGCTCCTCCTGATCGCGCACCGCCACCAGCAGTTCGCCGTAGCGGCTGTGCATCAGCTGGCGCACCAGCGCGACCACCACGAGCAGCGTGCCCGCGGCGATGAAGAACAGCATCTGCCGGTTCACCGGATCCGAGAGCTTGAAGCCGAAGAACGCCCGGAAGTCCGACAGGCCGGTGAACCCGCCGATGGCCTGCTGGCCGGTGAGCAGGATGGCCAGCGCGGCCGCCAGCGCCTGGCTCAGGATGGCGAAGTACGCGCCCTTGACCCGGCGCTTGAACACGCCGTAGCCGAGCACGGCCGCCACCAGCGCGGGCAGGATCAGGATGCCCAGGATCGCGACCGGCGCGGAGGCGAAAGGCTGCCAGAACGAGGGCAATTCGCGGATACCGGAGATCTCCATGAACTCCGGCACGTCGTTGCCCAGGCGTGCGGCATCCGACATCTGCAGGTGCATCGCCATGACGTAGGCGCCGATGCCGAAGAACACGCCCTGCCCCAGGGTGAGCATGCCGCCACGGCCCCAGGCCAAGCCGATGCCGGCCGCCACGATGGCGAAGCAGAGGAACTTGGCGAGCAGGTTCAGGCGGAAATCGCTGAGCAGCGCCGGCGCCACCGCGAACAGCAGGATCGCGGCGAAGGCGAACCCGCCGAGGGCGGTCAGCGAGGGATGCGCGCGCAACTTGGCCGTGAGTGTGGTCATGCCAGACTCCTTGTCCGGACAGTGAAGAGCCCCTGCGGACGGACCTGCAGGAAGATGACGATCGCGACGAACACGATGACCTTCGCGATGGAGGCGGTGGTCGAGTATTCGATGAACGAATTGAGCAGGCCCAGCGCGAACGCGGCGATGACCGTGCCCTTGATCTGCCCGAGCCCGCCGATCACGACCACCAGGAACGCGTCGATCAGATAGCTCTGCCCGATCGTCGGGCTGGTGGAACCGATCAGCGTCAGCGCCACACCCGCGACGCCGGCCAGGCCGGAGCCGATGAAGAAGGTGCTGATATCGGTGAAACGAGAAGAGACACCGCTGGTTTCGGCCAGACCGCGGTTCTGCACCACGGCGCGGATGCGCCGGCCCAGCGGCGTCGTCTTCAGCACCGCGGCCAGCGTGCTGACCGCGACCACGGCCAGCACCAGAATGAAGATGCGGGTCTTGGGCACGACCGCGCCCATGATGTCGACGCCGCCGCTCAGCCAGGACGGCACCAGCACGTTCTTGGCCGGCGCGCCGAAGATGTCGCGGGCCAGCTGCTGCAGCACCAAGCCGACACCGAAGGTGACCAGCAGGGTGTCCAGCGGCCGGTCGTACATCCAGCGGATCAGGCCCATCTCCAGCGCCGCGCCCAGCGCGCCGCCGACCAGGAACCCGATCAGCAGGGACACGATCAGCGAGACGCCCGCCGACGAGATGACCTTCTGCACGACGTAGGTCGTGTAGCAGCCGGCCATGATGAACTCGCCGTGCGCCATGTTGATCACGCCCATCTGACCGAAGGTCAGCGACAGGCCCAGCGCCGCGAGCAGCAGAATCGATCCCAGGCTCAACCCCGTGAAGAGCTGGCCGACAACGACATCCATGAAGTTCTCCTACGGTGTCGGCCGGTGCGGGGCGCCCATGGCACCCCGCACCGGCGCGGTCTCTACTACTTCAGGCCCTTGGCCCAGTCGTAGGACTTCAGGTACGGATCCGGCACCACGGCCTTGCCCGAGTCCCACACCGTGTAGATCAGGCCGTCCGGGCGGATCTCGCCGATCCGGGCGGTCTTGGTGATGTGGTGGTTGGAGCCGTCGATGGTGACCAGGCCCTCGGGGGCTTCGAAGCTGACGCCGTCGGCCGCGGCCTGAATGTCGGCCACCGCGAACGACTTCGCCTTCTCGACGGTGTTCTTCCACAGGAAGACCGAGGCGTAGGCAGCCTCCATCGGATCCGAGGTGGGCTTGTCGGCGCCGAAGGCGGCCTTGTAGTCGCTGACGAACTTCTTGTTCACCGGAGTGTCGACGGTCTGGTAGTAGTTCCAGGCGGTGAGCTGGCCGGCGACGTTCTGCGCGCCGATGCCGGCCACCTCCTCCTCGGCGATGGACACCGAAACCACCGGCATCTCAGCGGCTTTGAGGCCCGCGTTGGTGTACTCGCGGAAGAACGCGACGTTGGAGTCACCGTTGAGGGTGTTGAAGACCGCGCCGGCCTTGGCGGTGCGCACCTTGTTGACGATGGTGGAGAAGTCGGTGGAGCCGAGCGGGGTGTAGTCCTCGCCCTTGATCTCGATGCCGTTCGCGGCGGCGTAGGCCTTGATCTCACGGTTGGCGGTCTGCGGGAAGACGTAGTCCGAGCCGACCAGGTAGAGCGAGGTCACGCCCTTCTGCTTCAGGTAGTCCAGCGCCGGGATGATCTGCTGGTTGGTGGTGGCGCCGGTGTAGAAGATGTTCTTGCTGTCTTCCAGGCCCTCGTACTGCACCGGGTAGTAGAGCAGCGAGTTCAGGGATTCGAACTTCGGCTTCATGGCCTTGCGGCTGGAGGAGGTCCAGCCGCCGAAAACCGCCGCGACACAGTCGGAGCTGATCAGCTTCTCGGCCTTCTCCGCGAAGGTCTTCGGGTCCGACGCGCCGTCCTCGAGCACCAGCTGGATCTTCTTGCCGAGCACGCCGCCCGCGGCGTTGATCTGGTCGACGGCCAGCTTGGTGGAGTTGGCGACGGTGACCTCGGAGATCGCCATCGTGCCCGAAAGCGAGTGCAGCGAACCGACTTTGATCGTGTCCTTGGAGGTGTCGACGCAGGAGGCGGCGCTCGAGCCGGTTTCGGCATCGTCTTTGGCGCCACAGGCGGTCAGCAACAGACCGGCGAGCGCCACCGCGGTGGGTACGACCAGCGTCTTGGTCAGGCGGGCATACGGCCGGCGGGCGGCACGGGATTCTGGCATGGGGCGAACCCTTCTAACTTCATCAGGTGGAACGGCGGCGCTGGATGCGCCGTGCCGAATACGCCCGCCTGCGGCACCGGCACGGTCCGTATCGGCTGCTCGCGGGTTCGCCGCGGCGGCCTGTGGACCGCGCTGTATACAGCGGCTGTATTCGTGATGCGAACGGTAGCCAGGAGTTGTTGCGGCGGAATATCTCTCGGTGACGAGTCCGTTGCGTGCGTTTCCGGCAGGTGAATTAATGCTCACAGCAACGGTTTCCAGCGCGTCTGCCGGAGGTTGCGGGAAGGTGGGTGTAAGGTCACAGTTACCTTACGGCTACCAGATTCCGGGCGCGGTAAACCTACGGTCTCGTAGTGTTTTGCCTACGGTTGCGTAGCTCGACAGCGGTACGGCACTCTTCGTTTTGTACAACGTCAGAACCCGAATTGGTGGCCGCCGGGGCCACGGCAGTGAGTCAGGGAGGACCACGGTGGGTCACTACAAGGCGAACGCGCGCGATCTCGAGTTCAACCTCTTCGAGGTGCTCGAACTGGACAAGCTGCTCGACACCGACGCCTACGGCGATCTCGACTCCGACACGGTCCGCGAAATCCTGGCCGAGGTGAAGCGCCTGGCCGAGGGGCCGATCGCCGAGTCCTTCGCCCCCGCCGACCGCGATCCCATCACATACGACCCGGCTACGTATTCGATCTCCGTGCCGGAGCCGCTGCGCAAGACCGTCGCGGCCGTGCGCGAGGCGGACTGGAGCCGGCTGGGCCTGCCCGAGGGCATGGGCGGCACCGCCGCGCCCGCCGCCGTGGTGTGGGCGCTGCAGGAGATGATCACCTGCGCCAACCCCTCGGCCAGCTTCTTCAACATGGGCCCGGTGATGTCCTCGGTGCTGTTCAACGTCGGCAACGACGAGCAGAAGCATTGGGCCACACAGGGATACGAGCGCGGCTGGCAGGGCACCATGGTGCTCACCGAGCCCGACGCCGGTTCCGACGTGGGCGCGGGGCGCACCAAGGCGATCCAGCAGGAGGACGGCTCCTGGCACATCGAGGGCGTCAAGCGGTTCATCTCCGGCGCCGACGCGGGCGAGACCGCCGAGAACGTCTTCCACCTGGTCCTGGCCCGGCCCGAGGGCGCGGGCCCGGGCACCAAGGGGCTGTCGCTGTTCTACGTGCCGAAGTTCCTGTTCGACGCCGAGACCCTGGAGCTGGGCGACCGCAACGGCGTCTACGTCACCGGCGTCGAGCACAAGATGGGCCTGAAGTCCTCGCCGACCTGTGAGCTCACCTTCGGTGGCGCCGTGCCCGCCAAGGGCTGGCTGGTGGGTGACGTGCACAACGGCATCGCCCAGATGTTCCAGGTGATCGAGAACGCGCGCATGGTGGTCGGCATCAAATCGACCGGCACGCTGTCCATTGGATACCTGAATGCGCTGGAGTACGCCAAGATTCGGGTGCAGGGCGCCGATCTCACCCAGATGGCCGACAAGGGCGCGCCCCGCGTCACCATCACCCACCACCCCGACGTGCGGCGCTCCCTCGCTCTGCAGAAGGCCTACGCCGAGGGCCTGCGCGCGGTCTACCTCTACACCGCCGCGCACCAGAACGCCGATGTGGCACAACTGGTTTCGGGCGCCGACGCCGACCTGGCGCACCGCGTCGACGATCTGCTGCTGCCCATCGTGAAGGGCGTCGGTTCCGAACGCGCCTACCAGTACCTCACCGAATCCCTGCAGACCTTCGGCGGTTCCGGCTACCTCCAGGACTACCCGGTCGAGCAGTACATCCGCGACGCCAAGATCGACTCGCTGTACGAGGGCACCACCGCGATCCAGGCCCAGGATTTCTTCTTCCGCAAGATCATTCGCGACAAGGGCGCCGCCCTGGCCCACATCAACAGCCAGATCACCGCCTTCCTCGACGGCCGGACCGGTCGCTTCGAAACCGAACGCGCCCTGCTGGCCACCGCACAGGCCGACGTGAGCGCCATGGCCGCCACCCTCACCGGCTACCTCATGGCCGCCCAGCAGGACCCCGCCGAGCTCTACAAGGTCGGCCTCGGCTCGGTCCGCTTCCTGCTGTCCGTCGGCGATCTCCTCATCGGCTGGCGTCTGCTTGCCCAGGCCGAAATCGCCGCCGCCGCCCTCGCCGCCGGCCCCACCCCCAAGGACACCCCCTTCTATCAGGGCAAAGTGGCCGTAGCGTCGTTCTTTGCCAAGAACGTCCTGCCCGAACTCACCGCCACCAGCGCCATCCTCACCACCCTCGACAACGACATCATGACCCTGGACGAGTCCGCCTTCTAGCACTTCGGGACGGCCCGCCGCTGGTTGACGCGCCCTACTGCTCCGGCGGCGGCCAGCCGTGCGCCTCGAGGCGGGATTGGACGCGGACGACGTCGGGTTCGGCGGGGAGTTCGTGGGTGACCTTGGTGATCATGACCTGGATGTCGACGGTGTCGGCGGGGAAGTCGCCGGTGCTGGCGAGTTCGGCGGCGATCAGGTGCACTTCGTCGTCGGAGAGGCGACGGCGCAGCAGTGCGATCAGCGGGATGTAGTCCGATTCCGGGACGCCGTCGGGGTAGCCGGCGCGCAGCCAGTCGATGATGGCGTGCAGGAACGGCGGCATGTCAATCCGACTCGGTGAGCGGCGTGGCCAGGGGCCAGCCGCCGGCGGCGAGGTGGGAGGCGACCCGCGCGACATCCTGTGGGTTCGGCTGTTCCAGGGCGACCCGGGAGATCGCGGTCTCGATGTCGGTGTGGCTGATCTCGGACTTCGGGTTGCGGTCGGCCACCAGCTCTTCGGCGATGGCGACGACCTCGTAGTCGGTCAGGTGGCGGTGCAGCACCGCGAACAGCGCGACGTAATCGGATTGCGGGACGCCCTGCGGATAGCCGGCGCGCAACCAGTCGATGACGCGGCCGAGTAGTTTCTGCCGTGGGGTCTGCTGTTCCGTCATTGCTCCGCCCTTCAGGCCTGTCCGAACACGTGGATGCCGAACTTGGCGGCGAGGAAGGCCTTCGCGGTGTACAGAATGCCGGCGCCGATCGCCGCGACCACGATCGCGAAGCAGGCCCACGCGCCGGCCAGGGCCGGGTAGTTCCGCTTGGCCGCGCTGCCAGCGCTGACAGTATCCGCGGACGACCACAGCCGCACCCCGACCGCGAAGATGATCGGCAGCCCGGCCCCGAGGATCAGCGCCGCGAGGGTGACATCCCACAGGGCTTTCAAATTGGTGGTGAGCGTGTGCATCCCCTGCTCCTACTTCTTCGCCGAGGGCGTACCCGCGGACACCTCGTCGGGTGTCGAGATCACGGTGGTCTCGACCTCGGAGACGTTCACGGGCTCGGTCGAACTCGGCCATTCGTTGACGTTGTGCGTGTCGACCGGGTTGCGCCGCGAGCGCAGCCACATCAGCGTCGACAGCGCGATCAGGATGGCGAACACCACCAGCACGCCGGCCAGCCCGCCGATGAAATGCGCGATGGCCCAGCAGATGGCACCGGCCACACCGGCCAGCGGCAGCGTCAGCAGCCAGGCCACCACCATGCGGCCCATCACGCCCCAGCGCACCTCGGCGCCCTTGCCCAGGCCGCTGCCCAGGATGGAGCCGGTCGCGGTCTGCGTGGTGGACAGCGGCAGGCCGAAGTGCGCCGAAGTCAGGATGATCGCGGCCGAACTGGATTCGGCGGCCAGGCCCTGCGGGGAGTCGATCTCGACCAGGCCCTTGCCCAGGGTGCGGATGATCCGCCAGCCACCCAGGTAGGTGCCCGCCGCGATGGCGACGGCACAGGCGGCCATCACCCACAGCGGCATTTCCGCGTCCTGGGTCAGGGTGCCGTGCGCGACCAGCGCCAGGAAGATGACGCCCATCGTCTTCTGCGCGTCGTTGGTGCCGTGCGCCAGCGAGACCAGCGAGGCCGAACCGATCTGACCCCAGCGGAATCCGGTGGTGACCTTCTCCTGATTCGAGCCGCGGGTGATCCGGTAGATCGCCCGGGTGCCGATGGCCGAGACCAGGGCGGCCACGATCGGCGCGAGCACCGCGGGCAGCACGATCTTGGTCAGCACGCCCTGGGAGGCGCCGGACCAGATCACGCCGCCCCAGCCCAGCGACGCGATGGTGGCGCCGATCAGGCCGCCGAACAGCGCGTGCGAGGAGCTCGACGGCAGCCCGAACAGCCAGGTCAGCAGATTCCACAGGATGCCGCCGACCAAGCCCGCGAACACGATGCGCAACAGGTCCTGCCCGTGCACCGCGTCCAACTGCACGATGCCCTTGGCCACGGTCGCGGCGACCGCGACGGACAGGAAGGCACCGATCAGATTCAGGACCGCGGACACGGCCACCGCCACTCGCGGGCGCAGCGCCCCGGTGGCGATCGAGGTGGCCATCGCGTTGGCGGTGTCGTGGAAGCCGTTGGTGAAATCGAAGGCGAGAGCCGTGACGATGACGATCACGAGAACCAGTAATTCGGCGGTCACGTGTCCAGTGTCCCGCATGGTCTGTCCGAATTGCCATGCGGTTGCCACATGTCGCGGCCCGATCCGGATGGGCTAACGTGGATCTTCAAGCACTCACCGCCACGCCGTGGAGCAACCGTCCGGTCCGGTTCCGGCGAACATCCGGTCTATCCAGGCATTGGCCTCCGCGATGCCCAGCCCGCCGGCGACGAGGTGCTCACCCGGATAGATCTCGAGCCGCACCGGCACCCCCTGCGCGCACCAGTCGTCGTACAGATTCTCCGCCCCTGCCAGCGGGACCCACACCTCGTGCGCACCGTGATAGATGAAGACCGGCACCCGCGGCGCGGCCGCGCCCATCCGGTTGTCGGCCAGCACCTGCTGGACCATCGGATGCGCGAGCGGCTCGGGCGCGTCGGTCAGCAGCTGCGCGGGCACCGGCAGGATCGCGCCGAGCACCGCCTCGCCCGGGAAGCACAGATCTTTGAAGTGTTGCGCGAGGCGCCAGCCGTTGTCGTTGAACATCCAGATCAGCTCCGGGTACTCGCGGGCGACCCCGAGGGCGGCGGCGAGGAAGACACCGGCGGCGGCATTGGCCCCGTTCATGGTGTGCAGCAGGAGTTCGAAGTCGGCTGGGACGCCGCCGAATACGGCCCCGACGAGATGGAGTTCGGGCGCGTAGGAGGGGGCCAGCTGCGCCGCCCAGCCGGAGGCGATGGCCCCGCCCGAGTAGCCGGTGACCACGGCGGGCGAATCCGGTCGCAGCCCCAGCTCCGGGGTGTGCACCGCGGCGCGCACCGCGTCGAGCACGGCCTGCCCGGCCATCCGGCCGGCGGCGTAGGCCTGTCTCGGGCCCTCGTGGTCGGGCACCACCACGGCATAGTTTCTGGACAGCGGAATCTGCGCGGCGACCAGATCCGGCGACGGCCCCTTGCGGAGCTGATAGGACGGGGCGCAGGTGTGGCCGAGCGAGTCGATCGCGACATTGAACGCGACCACCGGCCGCGACCCCGGCCCGGTCCACGGCGCCTGCGGCACCAGCAGCGTCGCCACCGCCGGAACCGGATTGCCCTTGGTGTCGGTGGAGCGGATCAGCAGTTCGGTGGAGGTGACCGGCGTGAGGGTCAGCCCGATCCCGCCGTCTCTGCTGGCGAGCACCGTGCCGGGCGCGGTGTTCTCGAAGCCGGGCGGCGGATCGTAGAACGGGTCGGCGATGGGTGTCGGCATCACCGTCGCCGGATCGCGCACCACCGGTCTGGCCAGCTTCTCGATCTCGTCCACCGGCGTCGCCCGGGCCGCCGAAGCGCCGGCGACACACAGCACAGCCAGCAGGACCGCGGCTCTGTCGGCCGTCTTTCGTAAGCACAAGCGCACTGCCGAAACCCCGTTCCGAATGCGTACCGGACTCAACCGGCGATCAGTCTGGCGTATCGATCACGGCATTCCGCGGAAAACGCACCGGGGCGTATGTGCACTGGCTAGGGCAATAGAGCGCGCACGGTGTCGATGGTGTCGGCCTCGGCGGGGCCCTTGTCGGGGCGGTAGCGCACCACGCGCGCGAAGCGCAGGGCGACGCCGCCGGGATAGCGCGGGCTCACCTGGACGCCGTCCAAGGCGATCTCGACGATCAGCTTCGGCCAGAGGTAGACGGTGTGCTCGTCGCGGGCGCGTTCGTGGCGCGGGAATTCGGCGGTCTGCCAGCCCAGCAACGCGTCGGTCAGGCCCTTGAAGGTCTTGCCGACCATGACCGGGTCGCCGGTTTCGGGATCGCGCGCACCCAGGTGCAGATTCGACAGATATCCGGTGCGGCGGCCGTAGCCCCACTCCGCGCCGAGCACGATCAGATCCAGCGTGTGCGTCGGTTTGATCTTCTGCCAGGCCCGGCCGCGACGGCCCGCCGCGTAGGGCGCGCTCAGCGACTTGATCATGACGCCCTCGTGCCCGGAGGCCAGCACGCCGTCGAAGTATTCGGCGGCGGCCTCGGCGTCGGGGCGGATCAGCGCCGGAATGCTGTACTCGGACGCGACTTTGGTCAGCGCGGCGCGGCGGCGGACGAGCGGCGCGTCGAGCAGGTCGCGGCCGTCCAGGTGCAGGCAGTCGAAGAAATAGGGATGCAGCAGGAGTTCCCGGGTCGCCGTCGCGGCGGCGGATTCGGCGACCGCGGTGGGCGCGGCCGGCTCCGCCGCGACACCGGTTTCCCGGCTGACCGCGGCGGGTGCGGCCTTGCGGGCCCGCGCGCCCGGATCGGGGTGCACCACGCCGGTCGGGTCGGCCATCGGCAAACGCCGAGCCGGCTCGGGCGCGGCGGGCGGCGGGGTGGGCACCGAGGTCGCGAAGCGGCTCATCGTTTCCTGGAACGGGCGCGGACGGCCGGCATCGGTGAGGGCCAGCGTCTCGCCGTCCAGGACGACGCTGGTGCATTCCAGCTTGCCGACCAGTTCCACCAGCTCGGGCACCCGATCGGTGATGTCGCGCAGCGTCCGGGTGAAAACCCAGACCCGGTCGCCGTCGCGATGCACCTGGATGCGCGCGCCGTCCATCTTGTGCTCGACCGACACCTCGCCCTCGAACTCGGCGAGCACCTCGTCGAGTGAGGCGCCGGGCGCGGCCAGCATCGGCTGGATCGGGCGGCCCACTTCCAGCCGGAATTCTCGCAGCGCGGCCGCGCCGCCGGTCAGGGCCGCCGCGGCGGTGACGGGCAGCTGCCCCGAGAGCATGTACGCCCGGCGTACGAGATCGACCGGAACGTCTGCGGCCGCGGCGACCGCTTCGCTCACGATCGCCGTGAGCGCGCCCTGCCGGAGCTCGCCGGTCAGCAGGCGAAGCAGGAAGCCCTGCTCGTCGGCCGTCGCGACGCTCCACAAGGCTGTCAAGAGGTCTTTACGCCGGGCGGCGGAACCGCTGCCGGAGACCTCGCCCAGGTCGGTCAACGCCTGGTCTACCGCCGAAACGGTGAGCGTGGCGCCCGGCGCCGGAGCGCTGTCGAGCGCGGTGAGGGAACGCCAGCCGGTGCCGATACGGCCCTGCCGGAGCTCGCCCGACACCCACGCCACGACCGGCGCCAGCTCCTCCGGCGCGGCGGTGGCGAGCAGCGCGGACAGGGTGGCGATCTTCGTTTTCCGGGACCGGGTGGCGCGAACGGTCTCCGAAGCCTGGACGACATCCGAGAACAGCACGCACTGACGGTAGCGCGCCCCTAGGACAATTGCTTCGCTCTGCTGTTAATCCAACATTGGCAGGGGTGCGAAATCGGGCCTAAACTGGACACATGGCCAAGACTTACGTCGGGGCGCGGCTGCGTCAGCTGCGGACCGAGCGGGGGCTGAGCCAGGTCTCACTCGCCACCAAGCTGGAGATCTCGGCGAGCTACCTCAATCAGATCGAGCACGACGTGCGCCCGCTGACGGTGCCCGTGCTGCTGCGGATCAGCGAAGTGTTCGGCGTGGACGCCACCTTCTTCTCCTCCCAGGACGACACCCGGCTCATCGCCGAACTCCAAGAGGTGGTGATGGACGCCGAGCTCGGCATCGAGGCCGACACCCAGGAGATCGCCGATATGGTCTCCGCGCACCCCAGCATGGCCCGGGCCCTGGTGAACATGCACAACCGCTACCGCAACACCAGCGCGCAGCTGGCCGCCGCCACCGAGGACCGCTTCGCCGACGGCTCCGGCAGCGCCGCCATCAGCAAACCGCACGAGGAGGTCCGCGACTTCTTCTACCAGCGGCAGAACTACATCCACGAATTGGACACGGCCGCCGAGAAACTCACCGACCGCATCCGCTTCCACGGCGGCGACGTGAACCGGGAGATCGCCCGCCTGCTGCGCGACCACGACGTGCGCATCGTGGAGCGCATCGACCTCGGCGAGGGCGTGCTGCACCGCTACGACGAGGACGCCCATGTCCTGGAGATCGCGCCGCACCTGTCCGGCGGCCAGCGCACCTTCAAACTCGCGGCCGAACTCGCCTACTTCGAGTGCGGCGAGCTGCTCGAAAAGCTGGTCGAGGAGGGCAATTTCGCCACCGAGGATTCGCGCAAACTGGCGATGCTCGGGTTGGCCAACTACTTCGCGGCCGCGACCGTGCTGCCCTACACGCACTTCCACGAGGTAGCCGAGGATTTCCGCTACGACATCGAGCGACTATCGGCCTTCTTCACCCAGAGTTACGAGACCATCTGCCACCGGCTTTCGACCTTGCAGCGCCCCAAGCTGCGCGGTGTCCCCTTCTCCTTCGTCCGCGTCGACAGAGCGGGCAATATGTCGAAACGGCAGTCCGCCACCGGATTCCACTTCTCCGCCAGCGGCGGCACCTGCCCGCTCTGGAACGTCTACGAGACCTTCGCCTATCCCGGCAAGATCATGACCCAGATCGCGCAGATGCCCGACGGCCGCAAATACCTCTGGGTGGCAAGGACGGTCGAGCGTCGCGCCACCCGGTACGGCCAGCCCGGTAAGACCTTCGCCATCGGCCTGGGCTGCGAACTGCGGCACGCCGGCCGCGTGGTCTACGCCGACGGCATCGATCTCGACGAGGCCACACCCACCCTGATCGGCGCGGGCTGCCGCGTCTGCGAGCGCACCAACTGTCCGCAGCGCGCGTTCCCGCCCCTCGGTAAGGTGCTGGACATCTCCGAACACCGCAGCTCGGTTTCGCCATACGTGCTGAAATAGGGTGCCGGAGAGAACACCGTCGTACAGAGGTGCATCGATTGCCGCGTTATGAAGGCCGCTACGAAATGCCCACCGGCATGTACGTTTACGCGACGCCGGAGGGCTGGCGCCACAGCATCTTCACCGAGAACTCGATGATCTGCGGCCATCTCTATCGCATCGCCGCCGACGCCGCCCCCGAGCAGGCCACCCAGGCCGCCACCGACATGCTCGCCGAATACGCCCGCGACTTCCACGGCACCGCCATCACCGTCACCTGGACCACCGAGGAGCCCGGCAAGTGGCTCGCCGAGGTGGTCCGGGCCGAATAGCGTTCTCGCCTGCGGAGTTACGAAGCCAAGAGCCGGAGGAGGTGCAGGACCTCCTGGTGGATGGCGGTGCGGGCCGGGGTGAGGTATTTGCGGGGGTCGGAGAGGGTGGGGGTGAGGGCGGCGCGGACGGCATCGGTGGCGGCGATGTTCAGGCGGGTGGCCAGGTTGATCTTGGTCATGCCGTGCTGGACGGCCGCGCGCAGGGCGGGGTCGGGGACGCCGGAGGAGCCGTGCAGAACCAGGGGGACGGGCACTTTCGCCGATAGTCGGGTGATCAGGTCGTTGTCGAGTTCGGCGGTGCGGGTGTGCATGGCGTGCGAGGTGCCGACGGCGACGGCGAGGGCGTCGACGGTGGTGGCGGCGACGAAGTCGGCGGCCTCGGCGGGGTCGGTGCGCACGCCGGGGGCGTGGGCGCCGTCCTTGCCGCCGACCTCGCCGAGTTCGGCTTCGACGAAGATGCCGCGGGCATGGCACCAGGCGGCGATCTCGGCGGTGGCGGCGAGGTTGGTGGCGTAGTCGGCGGTGGAGCCGTCGTACATGACCGAGGTGAGCCCGAGTTCGGCCGCGGCGGTGATGAGTTCGAACGAGGTGGCGTGATCCAGGTGGACCGCCAGGGGCGCGGTGCTGTCGGCGGCGATGCGCAGGCAGGCCAGGGCCAACGGCGCCAGGCTGCCGTGATACTTGACGGTGTTCTCCGAGATCTGCAGGACCGCGGGGCGATCCGCGGCCTCGGCGGCGGTGGCGATGGCCTCGGCGTGCTCCAGGGTGATGACGTTGAACGCGCCCAGGCCGCCCGGACGGGCGGCGGCGATCAGCTCGGGAACGGGCGTCAACGGCATGGGTGGGGCTCCTGGGGTCAAGCGGTGGTCGGCTGGGCGGTGCTGAGTTTCTCGACGACGACGGTGGGTGCGATACGGGTGCGCAGGCAGCGATCGATCTCGCCGGCCACGGGGATGACGACGGCGGCGGACGAGGTGGCGACGGCGTCGGCCAGGATGGCGGGCCAGTCGGCTTCGCCGTGCTCGGACAGCGTCGCGATGACCGCGGCGGCGGCGGAATCACCCGCGCCGGTCGGATTTCCGGCCAGCACCTCGGGGAGTCCGGCGACCCAGGCGCCCTCGGGGGTGATGGCGATCATGCCTTCGGCGCCGCGGGTGGCGATGACGGCGCGGACGCCGCGCTCGAGCAGCGGGCGGACGGCGTGCACGACCTCGTCGGGGGTGACCGGGGCCAGGCCGGTGAGGCGTTCCAGCTCTTCGGTGTTGGGCATCAGGACCACCCCGGGGACCTCGGCGGCCAGGCGCAGCGCCTCGCCGTCGACATCGCAGATGGTCGGGACGCCGGCTTCGACGGCGATGCGGGCGATCTCGGCGGGCAGGCCGGGATCGATCCCGCCGGGTAGCGAACCGGAGATGACCAGGCCGTTGATGTCGGGCAGCAGGCCCGCGACCCGGATCGAGAGTTGCTCGGCCGCATGTGGATTGGAGACGCGGGCGCCGGGTTCCCAGAGGGCGGTGGCGGTCCCGTCGTCGGATTCGCTGATCACCACCGTGCGGCGCACCCAGGGCAGCGCGTGCACGAAATCCACGGGCATCTCCAGCTCGGCCGCGGCGGCGAACGCGTGGTCCGCGAAACCCGTTGCTCTGGCGTACTTCCCGAGCTGGTTCAACACCCTGGTGACATTGATGCCCTTGCCGCCGATGCGCTGCTCGACCGAGCGCACACGATGTGCTTGGCCGCGTTCGAAACGCTCCACACGGTAGGTCATGTCGTAGGCGGGATTCATTGTCACGGTGAGGATCACGACAACCACTGTCCACGTCTGAGCACCCGGCGCAAGTGCAGATCGGCATCGGCTATCACCAGATCGGCGAACTGCCCGGTGCGCAGGTCACCGACATCGGTCAAGCCCACTGCCGCGGCCGGCACCGAGCTGGCGGCGCGGACGGCTTCCGGCAGCGGCACCCCGCATTCGGCGACCGCCCACGACACGCATCGCAGCAGGGTGGATGTACCGCCGGCGATGGATCCGCTCGGCACCCGGGCGATGCCGTCGACCACCCGGACGGACTGCGGCCCGAGCCGGTACGCGCCGTCCGGCATGCCCGCGGCCTGCATCGCGTCTGTGATCAAAGCCACACGGCCCGGAACAGCCGCGAAAACCAGTGCGGCGAAACCGGAATCGACATGAACGCCGTCGCCGATCAGCTCCACCACCACATCGCCGGCGGCGGCGGCCACCAGCGCGGCGGCCACCGGGCCGCCGGAGCGGTGATGCAGCGGCGGCATCCCGTTGGCGAGGTGGGTGACGAGGCTGCCGAACCCGTTCGGGCGCAGTGCGGCTCGAAATACCTCGAAGACGGTGTCGGTGTGGCCGAGGGAGACGATCACGCCGCGTTCGGAGAGCTGTTGCGCCACAGCGTGATAACCGGGAAGTTCGGGGGCGATGGTCATCGCCCGCAAATGCCCGCCCGCGGCGGCCAGCAACTGCTCGGTCAGCGCGGAGTCGGGCGCGCGGAGGAATTGCGGATCTTGCGCCCCGCAGCGCGCCACCGCGAGAAAGGGCCCCTCGGCATGTATCCCGGCGATTACTCCGTCGTCGGCCAGGCCCCGCAACACCGCGGTCTGCGCGACCATGTCCGCGGGTGCGCCGGTGACCACACTCGCCACCACCGTGGTCGACCCGCGCGAGTGATGGAACCGCGCCGCCGCCTCGGCCTCGGCCGCGTCGACGGTGTCGAACCGATACCCGAACCCGCCGTGGTTGTGAATATCCACCAGCCCCGGCAGCACCGTCCCCGCGAACTCCGGTGCTATCGAATCCGGCTGCGCCGCAACCCACTCGGCGAACGGCTGCACCCCCGCGATCCGGTCCCCGGCAATGGTCACCACTCCGTCGTCGAGCACATGCGAAGCCGAAACCACCCGCCCCCGCACCTCGAACACGCTCACGCGAGTTCCCCTTGGCGGGCGAACCAGGCCGCGCCCGCCAACCCGGCGCGGGCACCGAATTCGCCGAGGACGACGCGGGGTGCGGGGACCAGGCGGAGGCGTTCGGTCAGCGCTCGGTGCAGAGGGTCGGTCAGGGCCGCTCCGGCCCCGGCCAGGCCGCCGCCGAGAATGATCAGCTCGGGGCAGGTGGCGTGGACGAGGCCGACCAGACCGGCGGCCAAGGCGTCGACGGCGTCGGCGAGGACGGCCTTCGCGTCGGCGTCGGTGTCGCGCAGCGCGAAAATCTCGGCGGCACCGGCGGTTCGGCCGGTCCGGGCGGTGTAGGCCCGGGCGATGGACGCGCCCGAGGCGACTGTTTCGACGCAGCCGATGTTGCCGCAGGCGCAGGGGAGTCCGTTGTCGTGGCGGACGGAGATGTGGCCGTATTCGCCGGTCTGGCCGATGCCGCCGCGCACCAATCTGCCGCCGACGGAGAGGGTTCCGCTGATACCGGTGCCCAGGATGACCACGCACACGTCGTCGAGCCCGCGCCCCGCGCCGTAGCGCCATTCGGCCCAGCCCGCCACGGCGACATCGTGTTCGAACAGCACCGGCATCCGCCAGCGCGCGGTGAATCGGTCACCGATGTGCACGTCGCGCCAGCCGATATTGGCGCTGAACACCGCGATCGACCGTTCGACATCGATGATGCCGGGCACCACCACCGACGCGCGCGCCACCGCGGCACGCTGCGCCGGAGTCAACTCGGCGAGGAGTTGATCACCGAGCTCGCCCATGGTCTCGAAAGCCGCCTCGCCCTGCGGTGTTTCGCGGACACCGGAGCTCAGCACCGCCCCCGAAACGTCGGTGACCTCGGCTTTCATCGTGGTGCCACCGACGTCGACGGCGAGCACCAGTGCCTCGTCGGGGACCGTGGTGGCGGTTGTCATCGGCATGGCCTGGACCATAGCGGCCGGCTCTGGCCGACGGCCGCCGCGCTGCCGGAGTTCATGGCTGGTCCGCTCACTGCTCGAGGATGATCGAGCGGTTCAGGTTGCGCGGGTGGTCGGCGTCCAGGCCGAGGTCGGCGGCCCGCAGCAGGCAGAGTTGCTGCACGCGGACCAGGTCGGCCATCGGGTCGATGTCACGGTGTTCCAGGTGGGCGCCGGTGACGGCGACGTCGTCGGCGAAGCCGGGTTCCAGGGCCCCGAAGGCCCAGACCGCGCGGCCGGGGGCGGCGATGCTGATCGGCCCGTGCCGGTACTCGGTGGCCAGGTAGCCCTCGGTCCAGGCCTGGCAGGATTCGCGGAGTTTCAGGCCCGCCTCGTCGGCGATCGAGGCCGCGAAACCCATGCCGACGAAGCTGATCTGCTCGGCATGGCGCACGGCGGCCAGTGACTTCGCCGGGTCTTCGGCGAGCACCGCGCGGGCCTGCGCGATCGCCGGGGCGAGGTCCGCGCCGAGGTGCCAGCGCAGGATGGCCAGCGTGGTGGTCGCGAATCGTGTTTGCACCACGGACTTCTCGTCGACCTCGTCGATCAGGATGGCGTCGCCCAGGCCGAGCACGGGGGTGCCGGGGCTGGAGCACACGACGGTGCGCGGAATGTGAGCGGGCACCTGTTCCATCGCGCGCACCACCTCGGTGGTGGTGCCGGAGCGGCAGATGAACAGGTAGCGGTCGTATTCGCGGCCGAGGCGCAGCTGGCTGGCGGGCCAGGCGTCGGTCAGGCCCTGCCCGGCTTCCTCGCGCAGGGCGGCGATGGCGCGGGACATGAACAGCGAGGTCCCGCAGCCGACGACGGCGACGCGTTCGCCGGGTTGCGGCAGCACAGCGCGGTATTCGGCGGCGACCGCGGCGGCGCGCGCCCAGTCGTCGGGCTGGGTGGCGACCTCGGCGGCGAGGTGCGTGGCGGGGGAGATGTCAGCGGTCGGCACAGCACCAGAATCACCCCAGATGATCGTTCATGTCAACTTTACAATCAAATCAGTCACATACGATCACCGATGGCGCTACATTATCCGCAAGACGGTGGGTTGCATCCCATCATCGGCGGTCCGGCCTGTGCCGGGTGCAAATTCGAAAGGTTCTGCTCGTGAAAAGAACATTCCGCGGAGTGCTCGCGGGAATCGCGATGTCCACCGGCCTCGCTCTAGCCGTCTCGTCCTGCGGGTTCGGTGGCGACGACAAGGCCGACTCCGATACCACCATCAACTTCCTGGCCCCCACCTACAGCGACGGTGCGAACGGCACGAAAGCCCTGTGGGACGGCATCATCGCCGAGTTCCAGAAGAAGAACCCCGACGTCACGGTGAATCTGCAGATGGAGTCCTGGGACACCATCAACGACGTGATCCGCACCAAGTTGCAGGACAAGTCGACCACCCCGGACCTGCTCAACGTCGACGCCTACGCCAGCTTCGCCGGTGACGGCATGCTGTTCCCGGCCTCCGAGATCGCCTCGCCCGCAACGCTGTCCGACATCCAGCCCGGCTTCGCGAAGAACGCCTCGCTGAACGGCACCCAGTTCGCGCTGCCGCTGTTCGCCTCCACCCGCACCCTGTTCTACAACACCGAGCTGTTCCAGCGCGCCGGTGTGGTGAACCCGCCCAAGACCTGGGACGAGCTGACCGAGGCGGCCAAGAAGATCCAGGCGCTCGGCGAGGGGATCTCCGGGTACGGCCTACCCCTGGGCAGTGAGGAGGCCCAGGGTGAGACCTCGATCTGGACCTTCGGCGCGGGCGGCAAGTGGGCCGACGGTGACAAGGTCACCGTGGACACCCCGGCCAACCTGGAGGGCGTCAAGGCGATGCGCGCGCTCATCGACGCCGGTGTGACGCAGCCGAATCCGGGCGCGACGGACCGCAAGGACGTGATCAACGCCTTCATCCAGGGCAAGATCGGCATGATCGAGGGCCTGCCGCCCACTATCGGCCAGATCCAGACCAAGAACGCGGCCCTGAAGTACTCGACCGCGCCCTCGCCGACCAAGTCCGGGTCGCCGGTCACCCTCGGCGTCGCCGATCACCTGATGGCGTTCAAGAAGGACGGCAAGAAGGCGGAGACGATCAAGAAGTTCGTCGACTTCTTCTACTCGGCCGACGTGTATTCCGGTTTCGTGCAGAAGGAAGGCTTCATCCCGATCACCAACAGCGGTGCGGCGAAGCTGGCCAGTGATCCGGTGACCAAGGCGTTCGGCGCGACCCTGCCGGTGGCGCAGTTCTACCCGAGCAACAACCCGAAGTGGGGGCCGGCCCAGGGTGCGATCCGGCAGCAGATGGGCACGATCGCGCAGGGCGCCGATCCGGCCGCGGTGCTGACCAAGATTCAGGACGCCGCGAAGTAGTCATGGTGTGTGGCGGTAGTTGCTCGGTGTGTGTGGAGGACAAGTGGTGGTGAGTCAACGTAGTTCGAGGGCGCGGCAGACGCTGGGCGCACTGCCCTGGATCGGTCCGACCCTGGTACTCATAGTCGCGATCGTCGCCTTCCCCGTCGGTTACATGCTGTGGACGAGTACCCGGGACCTGAGCCAGTACGGCCAGGACCGGGGCTCGGCCGGGCTGGGCAACTACCGCGCCCTGTTCGACATCCAGGAACTGGGATCGGTGCTGCTGCACACGGTGGTGTGGGTGGTGGCGGTCGTCGGCATCACCCTGCTGCTGTCGGCGGCCCTGGCCCAGTTCCTGAACAAGCAGTTCCCCGGCCGCACCGCGGTGCGCATGGCGATCCTGGTGCCGTGGGCGGCGTCGGTGGTGATGACCACGACGATCTTCTACTACATGCTCGATCCGGATGTCGGCATCGCGAACCGCTTCCTGGTCGACATCGGATTGCTGGATCGCGGTTACGGTTTCACCAAGCAGCCGACGCAGGCGTTCATCGTCGCCATCGTCGTCGGCGTGTTCGTCTCCATCCCGTTCACCACCTACACGATTCTGGCCGGGCTGCAAGGGATTCCGGCCGAGATCGTGGAGGCCGGCCGGGTCGACGGCGCGAGTTCGTGGCAGCGCTACTGGTATCTGCTGCTGCCGCAACTGCGTCCGGCCATCGCGGTGGCCACCATCATCAACATCATCAACGCCTTCAATTCGCTGCCGATCCTCAAGGTGCTCACCGGCAGCATCGCGGGCTTCGGCGCGGACACCACGACAACCCTGACCTTCAAGCTGATCCAGCAGAACCAGCAGCTGGACACGGCCGCCGCCATGAGCGTGCTGAATTTCGTGCTGATCATGGTGATCATCGCGATCTACGTGAAGGTGATCAAGCCGACGCGAGAGGTCGACGCGTGACGAACTCGGTAACCGAAAAGCCGGTGGCGCAGCTGGATTCGCCCGCCCCGCCGGTGGTCGAAAAGGCGCCCCGGCGGCGCTGGGGCCTGACCGCGATCGGCGTCGTCATCGCGGCGATATTCCTGCTGCCGTTCGTGGTGATGGTGCTCGGCTCGCTCAAGAGCGCCGCCGAGATGCTGCGCATCCCGCCGACGTACCTGCCGGAATCCTGGCATCCGGATAACTACGCCACCATGTGGGACACCCCGGAGACCCCGCTGCCGTTCAATCTCGCGAGCACCGTGATCATCTCGGTGTTCGCCACCGTGCTGGTGCTGGTGGTGGCCATTCCCGCCGCGTATTACACGGCGCGACGGCGTTTCCCGGGCCGCGCGGTCTTCCTCGGGCTGGTGCTGATCACCCAGATGATGCAGCCGACGGTGCTGGTGACCGGCCTGATCCGGGAGTTCTTCGCGCTCGGCATCAACGACACCTGGCTGGCCATGATCCTGGTCAACGCGGCGTTCAACCTCTCGTTCGCGGTCTGGATCCTGCACAGCTTCTTCGCCGCGGTCCCGGTGGAGATCGAGGAGGCCGCCCAGCTGGACGGGCTGAGCCGCTGGCAGATCCTGACCAAGGTGAGCCTGCCGCTGGTGTGGCCGGGCATCGTCACCGCGACCATCTTCACCGTGGTGGCCTGCTGGAACGAATTCGCCGCCAGCCTGGTGGTATTGACCACGCCGGAGAACCAGCCGCTGTCGGTGGCGCTGACCAAGTTCGTCGGACAGTACGACACCGCATGGCATTACGTGTTCGCCATCTCCACCGTCGGCATCATCCCGGTGGTCATCCTGTTCGCGCTGATCGAGAAGCGCCTCGTGGCCGGTCTCACCGCCGGCAGCGTGAAGTGATCGAGACATGTTGCCGCGCAACGGAGTAGTTGCGGTCAACTGGTTGTCCGCCCCGCTGTCAGGCCCGGTCCGCGCGGTAGCATCGATATGTGGCCGGGGACCCGAGGGCTGGACGCAACTACGCTGGACTGTCCAAGGAACAGCGGGTGGCCCAGCGCCGGACCAGGCTGATCGATGCCGCGCTGGAGCTGTTCGGCACCCAGGGGTATGCCAGCACGCCGATCGAACGGCTGTGCACGGTCGCGAATGTCTCCACCCGCAGTTTCTACGAGGACATGGGCAGTCGCGAGGTGCTGCTGATCGCGCTGGTGGAGCGCGTCTCCGCGGTCGCCCTGGCCGAGGCGATGGCCTCGCTCACCCGCAATCGTGGCGCCTCGCTGTCGGTCCGGGTGATCGATGCCTTCCGGGCCTACCTGGCGGTGACCTGCGCGGATCATCGTTCGGCCCGGGTGCTCTATGTCGAGGTGGTCGGCGTCAGCCCGGTGGTCGAGCAGTGGCGCCGCGAGCAGCGGCGGGTGCTTGCGGGCCTGCTGATCGGGGAGGCCCGGGACGCGGTCGAGCGCGGCGAGATCAAGTCCCGGCGCTTCGATCTGTTCGCCCTGGCTGTGATCGGTTCGGTGCATGCGCTGGCCCAGGAACTGGTGCAGGCCACCATGCCGGTCGGCACGGTGTCGCTCGACGAGATCTGCTCGGAGATCGCGTGTTTCGTCAACTGCGGGCTCGGCCTGGACTGAGTTCCTCGCCCGGCGGGGTCGCCGCCGCCGGGTGTGATCAGATTGTCGGCGTGGAACAGGAGATGCCAGTGCGCCGGGGCGGTAGGCGATGACCGGGCCGATCGACCGCCCACAGCGCTGGAACCGGCTGCTGGAACTGCTGGCCGAATCCGGGCGGCTGTCGGTGGAGGAGGCCGCCGAACGGCTGGGCGTGTCCCCGGCCACCGTGCGCCGCGACTTCACCGCGCTCGCCGAACAGCAACTCGCCACCCGCACGCACGGCGGTGTGGTCGCGACCACCGTCGCCTACGACCTGCCCACCCGCTACCGCCAGACCGGCGGCGAGGCCAAGCAGCGCATCGCCGAGCACGCCGCGGGCCTGGTCGAGGCGTCCTCGGTGGTCGGCATCAACGGCGGCACCACGACCACCGCGGTGGCGCGCGCGCTCGCGGGTCGGACCGATCTTGCCGAGGCGGGCGGCGATCAGCTCACCATCGTCACCAATGCCCTGAACATCGCGGGGGAGATGGTGCTGCGCCCGCATCTGCGCACCATCTGTCTCGGCGGTGTGGCGCGGCGCGAATCCTACGAGCTGCACGGCCCGCTGGCCGAGCGCGCGCTGGCCGAATTGCGCCTGGACTCTTTGATTCTCGGCGTCAACGCGATCACCGCCGACGGCGGCGCGCAGTGCCGCCACATCGACGAGGCGGGCGTCACCACCGAGATGGTGCGCCGCTCCCGGCACGTCACCGTGGTGGCCACCGCCGACAAGCTCGAGCGCACCGCACTGGCCCGGATCTGCGGCATCGAGCAGGTCGACGTGCTGGTCACCGATACCGACGCCAGCCCGGCCGCGGTCGCTGAGATCCGCGCCGCCGGTGTCCGGGTGGACCTGGTCTAACCCCGCGGCTCGGCAGCCACCGGCTCGGTGCCGCGCAGCGAGCGGGCCCAGACGGCGAAACCCCAGGCGACGAAGCCGGCGTAGACGATGTAGAGCACGGCCGAAGGGTAGTAGCCGGCCTTCAGCAGCAGCGGGACACCGACGATGTCGACCGCGATCCAGATCAACCAGAATTCGGCCAGCCCGCGCGCCATGCCATAGGTGGCCAGCACCGAGCCGGTGAAGATCCAGGCCTCGGCCCACGGACCGTAGGAGCCGAGCCACTCGAACAGCTGGGAGAAGATCGCGGTGCCGACCAGCAGCGCGGCGACCAGGAACCAGCGCTCGCGTACCGACGCCCAGCGCGGTTCGACGCCACGGTGCTCGAGCCCGGTCTCGCGGGAATGGCGGTACCACGAATACCAGCCGAACACGCTGACCGCGATGAACATCAGCTGCCGCCCGGCCTGCCCGGCCATGTTCAGCTGCTGCGGGGTATTGAAGATGCCGCCGACGAACACGGTGAACAGCAGCGCGTTGCCCGCGATGCCGACCGGCCAGGCCCACACCCGCCGCCGCATCCCGCCGACGGCCGAGGCCAGCCCGAACCCGTTGCCGATGACCTCGCGCCACAGGATCTCCGAGCCCGCGATATGGAGTTTGGCGTCGAGTAACGCGTATATCGGGTTCACCAGAGGTACAACTACCAGCACGGCCGAACCCTTCCGGCGGCGCCCGGGCGTAACGCTCGCGAAATCTGCGGCCGTCGTTACGCAATATCCGTGCAACGGGCCCCTTCTATCGTGACCGGCATGAGCACGGAAATCGGCCTCGCCGCGGAGAAGACCGATGTCCCCGGCGGCACGGGCATTCAGATCAACGGTCTGACGAAAACCTTCCGGGTCGGCCGCAAAACCGTGCAGGCCCTGGAAGCGGTCGACCTGCACACCGATCGGGGCGCGTTTCTGTCGCTGCTCGGCCCCTCCGGCTGCGGCAAGTCCACGGTGCTGCGGATTCTGGCCGGTCTGGAGCAGCCCACCGCGGGCACGGCGCTGATCGACGGGCACTCGCCCGCCGCGCTGATCGCCCGGCACGAACTGGGCATCGCCTTCCAGGATTCGGCGCTGCTGCCGTGGCGCTCGGTGGAATCCAATATCGAATTACCGTTGCAGGTCGCGGGATTGAAACCGGATCGGGAGCAGATCGCCGAACTCGTGCGGCTGGTCGGGCTGGAAGGATTCGAGAAGGCGAAACCGGCGCAATTGTCCGGCGGTATGCGACAGCGGGTTTCGATCGCCCGCGCCCTGGTGGTGCAACCCACCGTGCTGCTGCTCGACGAACCGTTCGGCGCCCTGGACGACATGACCCGGCAGAAACTCAATCTCGAACTGCTGCGGATCTGGACCGAAAAGCCCGCCACCACCCTGATGGTCACGCACGGTATCGCCGAGGCGGTGTTCCTTTCCGACGTGGTCGCCGTGATGAGCCCGCGCCCGGGCAAGGTGCTGGAATTGGTCGAGATCGACCTGCCGCGCCCCCGACTACCGGAAATGATGCGCACGCCGGAATTCCATCGGCTGCACGACTATCTGTCCGAATTGCTGTTCGGTACCGGCGGTGTCGCGTGAAGCGGCTCGGTGGTCTGCTCGGCGTGGCCGGGCTGATCGGGGTGTGGGCGCTGCTCGCGGCGTTCGGTGCGGCAGGTGGGACGATCCCGAGCCCGTGGCGGGTACTGCATACGATGTACAGCGATGGATGGGCCCTGTACGGGCCGAATTTCACGATTACCGCGCAGGGCGCGCTGCAAGGTTTCGTGTGGGGGAACGCGCTGGCCATCGGGCTCGCGATCCTGGTGCTGCTGATCCCGCCGATCGAATCGCTGGCCACGCAGCTGGCGATCCTGAGTTACTGCACGCCGTTGCTCGCGCTCGGCCCGATCATCCTGGTGGTGTTCGGCGGGCGCACCCCGACGGTGTTCCTCGCGGCGATGTACTGCTTCTTCACCACGATGGTCGGCACGGTGACGGGCCTGCGCTCGGCCGACAGCACCAGCCTGGACCTGATCCGCGCCTACGGCGGCGGCCGCTGGCAGCGGCTCTACCGGGTGCAGGTGATCTCGGCGCTGCCGAATACCTTCGCCGCCTTGAAGATCGCCGCGCCGTCCGCGGTGCTCGGGGCGATCCTCGGTGAGTACCTCGGCGGCGTCGACAGCGGTATCGGTGTCGCGCTGACCGCGGCGCAGACCGCCTACAACGTGCCCCGCACCTGGGGCATGGCGCTGGCGGCGGCCGCGCTGGCCGGGCTCGGGTATGCCCTCGTCGCCGGGCTGGCTCGCCTGGTCGCGCCGTGGACCGCACAGGAGGCACGATGAACGCGCTGCGCCGAATCGGCCGGTTCCTCTTCCCGCTGCTCACCTCGATGGTGCTGATGTTGCTCGTCTGGTACCTGTTCCTGGAGGCGTTCCCGCAGGTCGGGCCGCGAGTAGGCAAGTCGCCCAGTGACATCTGGCGGTATCTGGTCAGCGCGCCCGGCGCGGAGAACGCGCGCCGGGTACTCGGTGCCGAGTTGCAGATCACCATGCGGGACGCGGGCATCGGGTTCGCCGTCGGCATGGGTGTGGCACTGGCGGCCGCGGCGCTGTTCGTCTCGTTCCGGTCCGTCGAGCAGACCTTCCTGCCGGTGGCGATGATCCTGCGGTCGGTGCCGCTGGTGGCGCTGACCCCGATCATCGTGCTGATCTTCGGCCGCGGCCTGGGCGGTGTGACCGTGATGGCGGCGATCGTGGTGCTGTTCCCGGCGCTGGTGCTCATCATGACGGGTTTGCGCAGCGCACCCCGGCAGGCGCTGGATGTCGTTGCCGCATACGGTGGTTCGCGCTGGACCGGGCTGCGCATGGTGGCCCTGCCCGCCGCGCTGCCCGCGGTGTTCGCGGCGGCGCGGATCTCGGTGCCCGGCGCCCTGATCGGCGCGCTGATCGGGGAATGGCTCGGCAGCGGAACCGGTCTCGGGGCCGGCATCATCCGCGCCATCCCGACCTTCCAGTACAACAAACTGTGGGCCTCGATCGTGATCGTCACCGTGGTGTCGGTGGTGCTGTACGCGATCGTGGGCGTCATCGAGAACGTGGTGCTGGCCCGGTTCGGGCCCGAGGCCGGGCGGCGCTAGATTTCGCCAGGGAATAGCGAACGTCTGGAACCTGGCAGTAAAGAGCTGGAAACGCGGTCTCCCTAGATTCAGCACATGAACCCCGTGCAACGCTCCTCGTTCGGGACGGCCTTGAATCGTCGCTCCTTGTTTCGCTACTCCGCGCTGGCCGGTGCCGCGCTCGGCGGCGCCGGTTTGCTCGCCGCCTGCGGTGACGACTCCGCCGACGCTCCCGGCGGCACCACGGACGACGGCTCCAAATACGGGTCGGTCGCTGTGCAGCTGTCCTGGATCAAGAACATCGAGTTCGCCGGGGAGTACTTCGCGGACCAGCGTGGCTATTTCAAGGAGGCCGGGTTCGGCTCGGTGAACCTGATCGCCGGTGGCGCCGCGAGCACCTCGGTGGAGGCGGGCCTGGACACCGGCAAGGTGTGGCTCGGGCTGTCCGCGCCGCAGACCACCGCACCCGCGATCCTGGAGGGCCTGCCGGCCAAGATCGTCGCCACCACCTTCCAGAAGAACCCGTTCTGCATCGTCAGCTCCGCGGGCAAGCCGATCCGCTCGCCGCAGGAGATGAAGGGCCGCCGCATCGGCGTCCAGGACACCAACCAGCTGATCTTCGGCGCGCTGCTGGCGGCCAACGGCATGCAGCCCGGTGACGTCACCATCGTGCCCGCGCAGTTCGACCCGACACCGCTGGCCAACGGCGAGGTGGACGGCTGGGTCAGCTACGTCACCAACGAGCCGATCACCCTGGCCGCCAAGGGATTCGCGAACGCCAACTTCCTGTTCGCCGATTTCAACCTGCCGCTGGTGGCCGAGACGCTGACGGTGAAGCAGTCCACGATCGACTCCGAGCGGGACAAGCTGAAGGCGTTCCTGGCCGCCGAGATCAAGGGCTGGAAGGACGCGGTGGCCGATCCGGCCGAATCGGCGCGGCTGGCGGTCGAGATCTACGGCAAGGATCAGAAACTCGATATCGCCGAGCAGACCAAAGAGGCGACGGCGCAGAACGATCTGGTGGTCTCGGCCGATACCAAGGCCAACGGACTGCTGACCATGACCGAGCAACTGGTCGAGCAGAATATCGCCGCACTGCGGTCGGCGAAGATCGACATCAAGGCCGATCAGCTCTTCGACCTGTCGGTGCTGCGCGAGGTCTACGCGGAGAACCCGGGGCTGGTCTAGCCCGAAAAGCGTGCGGCGCCGAGCTACTCGGCGCCGCACTGCCGTCGGTACTACAGGGCGGTGATGAAGGCCTGTTCCGCGGTGTCGAACGCACGGTCGTCGGCGGGCGGCGCGGTGCGCGGTGAGCGGCTCTGCCCGGTGCGCCCGGACCGGGCCGCCAGCAGCTCGGCGGCGATGGACAGCGCGGTCTCCCCGGCGGTCCGCGCGCCCAGATCCAGGCCGGCGGGGGAGTGCATGGTGCCCAGGGTCTGCTCGTCGAAGCCGCCGGCGCGCAGGTCTTCCATGCGGCGCACGTGTGCGGCGTAAGTACCCGCTGCCGCAAGGTAACCCAGCTCGGGCAGGCGCAAAGCCACGGTCAGCAAGGGGATTTCGAATTTGGGGTCGCCCGAGAGGACGACTATGGCGGTGCTGGAATCGATTTCGCCCGCCGCGGAGAGCGTGTTCAGGTACCGGTGTGGCCAGTCCACCACGACCTCGGCGCCGGGGAAGGCCTCGGGGGTCGCGTAGGTCTCGCGGGAATCGCAGATGGTCACCCGGTACCCGAGTAGTCGGGCCTGGGTGGTGAGCGCGGCGGCGGTGGCGTTGGCGCCGAAGACGATCAGCCGCGGCGGCGGTGCGAAGGAGACGACGAACAGGTCCGAATCCGGCAGTGCCACCAGCTCGGTGTTGTGCCGCTTGTCGGTGACCAAATGCTGCCCGATCAGATCCGGGTCCGGGTTCCACACCACGGTGAACAGGGTGACCCGGCGGTGCGCGGCGATCTCGGCCGCGATCTTGGGAAACTCGGGAAAGTCGCGGCGGGAGAACGGTTCCACGAAGACATCGACCATGCCGCCGGTGCTGGAGCCGGTCTCGCTGGCAGGCACGCCGAAGCGGTGCATCCCGCGGGTGCCGGTGCGCACGGCCTCGACCGCGGCCTGGTGCACGGTGTGCTCGACGGTGCCGCCGAGCATCGAGCCGTAGACGGCGCCATTGGCATCCACCAGAAGCGAAGTTCCGACGGTCAGCGGCCCGGACCCCACGGTCCGAACAATGGTGGCCAAGCCCCCGGTTCGGCCGGAATGCCACACCCGCAAGAGGTCATCGACGATGTCGCGCACTGTCTAGCTCCGATCCACCCATGCGTCCGCTGCCGGGAAAACACGATCGATCCCCGTCGCCAAATCGTCGCACGTGACGCACACCATATCTGTTCGGGCGTCCGAATAGGTGTGTGCCCCGGAATATCTAACGACAACTGAAGATGTGGAGGTCCAAAGCTTGTGTAAGAGCACAGCCGAATGAATCAATGTGTCCGGACTCACAAGGGTGCGGCAACGGCCGCCCGCCCCCGGCACCGGCGCGGCGCCGGCGCGTTCCGGTGAGCGGGATGCGGCAACCATGGCAATACGGTAGTCCGCCGCATGTTGCCAATGGGTTACTACTAGCCGAAACATGGGTGCGATATGGCGAAAGGAAAAGCGCAGCGTGTGAATTCGGAATAGCGTCCCGGGAATTGTCCGCTAACCCCCGCGGGGCGGCCGGGAACGGCCGACACGCCGAAAAGTGAACTATCTCCTGTCGGCTGGCGGCGGCGGGTCTCGTATCCGATGCTGGACCGATGACAGATGAGAGCGGTCTCGCGGGATTGAACGCCCGGCCCGGGCCGGCGGCGGAGCAGGCGTTGCTTGCCTGTTGCTCGGTGCCGGAGTGGGCGCGCGCCATCGTCGCGGGCCGGCCCTATGCGAACGAGGACGAATTGTTCGCGGCCGCCGACGCCGCGCTGGCCGCGCTGCCCGAATCGGAGCTCGACCGCGCACTCGACGGGCATCCGCGGATCGGCGCGCGCACCGAATCGGCTATTTCGGCCCGCGAGCAGGCCGGCGTGGCCGATGCGGGGGACGGCGTGCGCACCGCCCTGGCCGAGGGCAACCAGGCCTACGAGGCGAAATTCGGCCATATCTACCTGGTCTGCGCGACCGGCAAGTCCGGCGCGGAACTGCTGGAGATCCTGACCACCCGGCTGGGCAACGATCCGGCGACCGAAAGGCAGGTCATGCGCACCGAATTGGCGAAGATCAACCGGATCCGGCTGGCGCGGCTGCTGGGTGGTAGCGCATGAGCGAGCTTTGCGAGCGAATCATGTGCCAGCGCGCTGTGCGCATGGCGGCGCCGAGCGTCAGCGAGGTGCCGGCATGAGCACCCTGAGTACGCATGTGCTCGACGCCGTACGCGGCGTTCCGGCGACCGGCGTCACGGTCACGCTGTACGCCGGCGTCGAGCCCGTGGCCACGGCGGTGACCGACGCCGACGGGCGGATCGGCGCGCTCGGCCCGGCGCTGGCGCCGGGCGCCTACCGACTGGTCTTCGACACCGGCGCGTACTTCGCCGCGCACCAGGTCGAAGCCTTCTTCCCCGAAGTCGCCATCGCCTTCGTGGTCGGCGACGAGCGGCACTATCACGTCCCGCTGCTGCTCTCGCCGTTCGCCTACTCCACCTACCGAGGGAGCTGACCTCATGGAACTGTCCGGCCCGATCGTGCTGTCCGACAATCGATACGGCAAAGCCGAGAACCGGATCGTGCGCGTCTACCGGGACAGCTCGCGCCACGAGATCCGCGACGTCAACGTCTCGACCGTGCTGCGCGGCGACTTCGCCGAGGCCTACACCGCCGGCGATCAGTCCAAGGTGCTCCCGACCGACACCCAGAAGCAGACCGCGTACGCCTACGCGAAACTCGCCGGGCCGCAACCGATCGAGGACTACGCCCTGGCCCTCGGCCGGCACCTCGTGGACAAGACCGGGCCGGTGGACAGCGCCCGGATCGAGGTCGAAGAGTATGCGTGGCAGCGGGTTTCGGTGGCGGGCACGCCACACGACCACACCTGGACCCGGTTGGGCCCGGAGGTGCGGACCGCGACGGTCACCGTGGCCGGCCGGGGCGCGGAGCAGCGCGCGTGGGTCATCGGCGGCGTCAAGGATCTGGTGATCCTGAAGTCGACCGGCTCGGAGTTCGTGGACTTCCTGGTCGACGAATTCACGATCCTGGAGCCGACTTCGGACCGCATGCTGGCGACTTCCCTGGTCGCGCAGTGGCGTTTCGCCGCCGCCGAGGGCATCGACTGGGACGCCGCCTACGCCGGCATCCGGCAGCGGCTGGTCGAGGTCTTCGCCACCCAGCACTCGAAAGCTTTGCAGCAGACGCTGTTCGAGATGGGCAAGGCCGCGCTGGAGGCGTATCCGTTCCTCGCCGAGGTGCGGCTCGCCGCACCCAACAAGCACCACTTCGACTTCGACCTGGGCCGTTTCGGCATCGAGAACGCGGGCGAGGTCTACCACGCCGACGATCGTCCCTACGGCCTGATCCACGCCACCGTGGCCCGCGCGGACGCGCCCGACCCGGGGCCGGCCTGGGCGGCCTGAGCTATTTCGCGCCGCCGCGCACCAGGCCGGTGCAGGCCTGAATGATGTTCTGCACCAACTCCGGCGCGGTGGTGTTCATCATGCCCGCGCGCTTGGCCAGCTGGCCGTCCAGCCAGAGCGAGGCCAGGCCGTGCGCGATGCCCCACCAGGCGACGGACACGGTGTCGGCGCGCTCCGGCTCGATCAGGCCCGCGTCCACGCAGTCGGCGACCGCGGCGGCAAGTTCGCCGAACGCGGCCTCGCCGGCGACCATGGCCGCCGGGTGTTTGTCGGGCTCGGACAGTTCCGGGCGGAACATCAGCCGGAAGTATGCGGGCTGTTCGCGGGAGAACCGGACGTAGGCCTCGGCGAGCGCGGTGAGCGCCGCGAGGGGTGAGTCGGCGGACGCGCGCGCCGCGGCGAGGTCCGCGCCGAGCCGCTCGAAGCCGTTGGCGGACAGGACCGCGAGCAAAGCGGCCCGATCAGCGAAGTGGTGGTAGGGCGCGGCCGTGCTGACACCGGCCTCCCGGGCCACCCGGCGCAGGCTCACGGCGCCGATGCCCTCGGTTTCGATCAGGCGCAAGCAGGCCGCTATCAGCGCGTCCCGCAGGGCGCCGTGGTGGTAGCTGGTCCGCGTCACCATCCGAGCCTAGGCGACGACCCCTGGACGCTCAATCTAAACGGTGCTTAAATTATCTAAGCGGCGCTCAGATGCAGCGCGCTGGACGGGATGGAAATCATGAGCACACGTGTATTGGTCACCGGCGCAACAGGATTCGTCGCCGGTCACGTCATCGACGAGCTACTCGAACACGGCTACGCGGTCCGCGCGACGGTGCGCGACCTGGACGCGGCAGACAAGCGGGCACACCTGGTGCGGGCGGCCGAACGTACCGGCGGCGAGCTGGAATTCGTCGCGGCGGATCTGGGCCGGGACGCCGGCTGGGCGGCGGCGGTCGCCGGCTGCGCGGCGGTGCTGCACGTCGCCTCGCCGTTCCCCGCCACGCCACCCGCCGACGAACAGGATCTGATCGGCCCGGCCGTTGAGGGCACCCTGCGGGTGCTGCGCGCGGCCGCCGCGACCGGCAGCGTGCGCCGGGTCGTGCTCACCTCCTCGATCGCGGCCATCACGCACGGTCACGACGTGCACGATGTGGTCCGCACCGAGGCCGACTGGTCGGTGCCGGAGAAGAGCGCGGCGTATCAGAAGAGCAAGACCCTCGCCGAGCGCGCCGCCTGGGATTTCGTCGCGGCCCTGCCCGCGGGTGAGCGCTTGGAGCTGGTCGCGGTCAATCCGGGCATGATCCTCGGCCCGGTGCAGTCCGCGACGGCCACCAGCACCTCGCACGAACCGGTGCGCATGCTGCTGTCCCGCGCCGTCCCGGGGTCACCGCGGGTCGGCTGGGCCACGGTCGACGTGCGTGACCTCGCGGTGCTGCACCGCCTGGCGATGGAGACGCCCGCCGCCGCGGGCAATCGCTATGTGGCCGCGGGCGCGCACCTCTGGATGCGCGACCTGGGCCGCACCCTCGCCACCGAATTCGGCCCGCGCGGCTACCGCGTCCCGACCCGGGTCCTGCCGGACCTGCTGGTGCGCGCGATCGCGCTGTTCGACAAGACCGTCCGTCTCACCGTGCCCACCCTCGGCATCGAGGAACTGCTCAGCTCGGAAAAGGCGCACCGTGAACTGGGCTGGACCATGCGCCCGGCCCGCGGGTCGCTGCTGGACACCGCGGAAAGCCTGATCCAGCACGGCATCGTGGCCGCCCCGCGCGGTGCCGCCGCGCCGGTCCCGGCCGCCGCGACGAGCGCGTAGGAGACCCGGAGATGTTGCTAGCCACGATCATCGTCAGCACGCTCGCCTTCCTGCGCCGCCGGCGCACCCGGCCCGCCGGCGACGACTCGGCCGTCCGCGCGCCGCGTGCGGGTCTCCGCGCCGTCCTGCGACGGCCCGTGCCCGTCCTCGCCGGTGCCGCGGCGCTGGCCTTCGCCGGTGCCGGTGGCAGCGTGCTGATGCAGTGCTGAGCACGCGGACCTGTGCACATCTGTGCACAGGTCGACCGGGCGGCCGGGCCGGGAACCGGGGCCGGGGGATGGGTCGCCCCCGATCCCGTGAAGACCATCCGGAATGCTTGCGGGGTACGGCCGGGCCGGTCGCCGATTCCGGCGGCCCGGATCCGGCGCGCCATGCGAGAAGGAGAGCCAGGGTGACGTCCACACGGTTGCCGGAGAATGTCCGGGCCAGAATCGAGTCGATGCTCGATTCCGTCGACGCCGAACTGAACGCCCATTACCCCGGCCCGGACGGTCGTGACCAGCCGATCCACACGGCCTACATCGGCGCCGACCGGGCGACGATCCAGACGCCGCAGGAGTGGGGTGCGGCTGCTGTCGAGTTGCTCGACGCGCAGCAGGCCCTGCTGGCCGATCTCGACTCCACCGGCTCGCTCGCCGCCGTGCGGGCCCGGCTGGAGCAGGAGCCGATCCAGGACCTGCGGATCGACTTCGAGGACGGCTACGGCTTCCGCAGCGACGCCGAAGAGGACGCCGCGGCCACCAACGCGGGCACCGTGCTGGCGGCCTGGGGCAAGAACGCCGCACCCGGCAGCTTCGGCATCCGGATGAAGGGCCTGGCGGGCAACGAGCGCCGCCGCGCCCTGCGCACCCTGGACCTGGTGCTGGAGGGTATGGGCGGGGTGCCCGAGGGCTTCGTGTTCACGGTGCCCAAGATCCGCTCCACCGGGCAGGCGGCCGCGCTGGCCGCCCTGTGCGAGGGCATCGAGCGCGGCTCCGGCCTGGCCGAGGGCACACTGCGGTTCGAACTGCAGATCGAGAGCCCGCAGGCCATCATCGCCGCCGACGGCACCGCCCCGATCGCCAAGATGATCGCCGCGTCCGGTGGCCGGTGCAGCGCCCTGCACTTCGGCACCTACGACTACACCGCGGCCTGCGGCGTCGCGGCCACCGACCAGGCGCTGGACCACCCGGCCGCCGACTTCGCCAAGTCGGTGATGCAGGTGGCCGCCGCGCAGACCGGCGTGTGGATCTGCGACGGCTCCACCCAGATCGTGCCCGACGGCGACCCCGAATTCGCCATCCGCAACCACCACCGGCTGGTCGGCCGGGCCCTGACCCGCGGCTACTACCAGGGCTGGGACATGCACCCGGCGCACCTGGTGACCCGCTGGCTGGCGACCTACGACTTCTTCCGCAAGGCTATCGACGTGGCCGTCCCGCGGTTGGAGGCCTACCTGGACCGCCGTTCCGGTGGCGTCATGGACGAGCCGGCGACGGCCGAAGCCCTGGCCGCCACCGTGCTGCGCGGTCTGAGCTGTGGGGCACGCACCGCCGCGGAACTGCCCGCGCAGCTGACCTCCGAGGTGCTGCGCGCCCTGGTGGAACGCCGCCCCCTGTCCTGACAAGCACGACCCGGAAGGCACGATGAGCGAACTATCCGATTTCACCCTGCTGCCGGATCTCGCGGTCCGCCCGCTCGGCGGCTCCGTGATCTGGGCGAACGACGAATTCTTCGCGGAGAAGGAGAATTTGATCAACCCGGGTCCGGCCGACTACCGGCCCTCGACCTTCGGTCACAAGGGCCAGGTATACGACGGCTGGGAAACCCGCAGGCACCGCGGCAAACCCGGTGACGACAGCGCCATCGTCCGGCTCGGCGTGCCGGGTGTGATCCGCGGCGTCGTCGTCGACACCGCCTGGTTCAAGGGCAACTACCCGCCCGCGATCTCGGTGTCCGCCTTGGAGATCGAGGGCTATCCGTCGGCCGCGGAGATCGCCGAGCGCACGGACTGGGTCACCCTGATCGACGGTGGCCCGGTGGCCGGCGACAGCCAGAACCCCTTCCGGGTCGACAGCGAAAGCCGGTGGACCCACGTCAAACTCACCATGCATCCGGACGGCGGCGTGGCCCGCCTGCGGGTGCACGGCGAGGGCCGCCCGGACCAGAAGCTGCTGGGCCTGGGCCCGGTCGACCTGGCGGCGCTGGAAAACGGCGCCCTGGTCCTGGACTGCTCCAACCGCTTCTACAGCGCGCCGAATCAGATGCTCTACCCCGGCCTGGCCCGGGAAATGGGCGACGGCTGGGAAACCGCGCGCCGCCGCGACGACGGAAACGACTGGGTGCGCATCCGTTTGGCGGGACCGGGCCTGATCCGGCTGGCCGAGATCGACACCTCCTACTTCCTCGGCAACAGCCCCGGCGCGGCCAGGCTGACCGGCACCACCAACGACGGCACCGAGGTGGAGCTGTTGCCGCGCACGGACTTACAGCCCGACACCCGGCATCGATTCCCGATCGCCGCGATGGCGGCCTCGGTCGAAGAGGTCCGCCTCGACGTCTACCCCGACGGCGGCCTCGCCCGGCTGCGGCTCTACGGGGAGCTCGGCGCGTGAGTGACCTTTTGTATGGGCCGGACCGCGATTTCATCGGCTACGGCAAGAACCCGCCGGATCCGCGGTGGCCCGGCGGCGCCCGGATCGCCGTGCAATTCGTCCTGAACTACGAGGAGGGCGGCGAGAACAACGTCCTCGAGGGCGACGAGCACTCGGAGACCTTCCTCTCGGAAATGACTCCGGCCCAGGCCTTCCCGAACCGGCACATGAGCATGGAATCGCTCTACGAGTACGGCTCGCGAGCCGGGCTGTGGCGCATTCTGCGGCTGTTCGAAAGCCGTGGTCTGCCGCTGACCATTTTCGCGGTGGCCCGGGCCATGCAGCGAAACCCCGAGGCGGTAGCGGCGTTCCGGGAACTCGGCCACGAGATCGCCAGTCACGGCCTGCGCTGGAAGTCCTACCAGGAGACCGACGTCGACACCGAGCGCGCGCACCTGGCCGAGGCGGTGCGCATCCTCACCGAGCTGACCGGTGCGGCCCCGCTCGGCTGGTACACCGGCCGGGACTCGCCGCGCACCCGCGAACTGGTCGTCGAGCACGGCGGTTTCGTCTACGACGCCGATTCCTACGCCGACGACCTGCCGTACTGGGTCAAGGTGCACGAGCGCGACCACCTGGTCGTCCCGTACACCCTCGACACCAACGACATGCGCTTCGCCTCCCCGGCCGGATTCCCCACGGGCGAACAGTTCTTCGCGCACCTGCGCGACGCCTTCGACGTCCTCTACCGCGAAGGTGAAGCGGGCAGCCCGAAGATGCTGTCGGTCGGCCTGCACTGCCGCATCGTCGGCCGCCCGGCCCGGCTGGCCTCGCTGCAACGCTTCCTGGACCACATCCAGTCCCACGACAAGGTCTGGATCACCCGCCGCATCGACATCGCCAACCACTGGCGTGAGGTGCACCCGCCGGCCTAGCGAAACACCGAAGGCCGCCGTCCCGGAAAAGGGGGGGCGGCCTTCGGTTTTCGGGTTCCTACTTTTCTTCGGCCAGGGCGCGGCGGCGCACGCGGCGGGCCGCCGCGACCATATTGCGCAGCGAGGGCTCCAGCTGCCAGTAGTGCCGGGTCTTCAGGCCGCCGTCCGGATTGGCCCAGAGCCGTTCCGGGGTAACGGCTTTCGCCGCCGCGGTGAGCAGCTCGTCCAGCTCGTCGATGTCCGGGATACGGGCGGAACGGCTTTCGTACACGCCCGGGCCGACGCCGTGGCTCAGGCCGTGGCCGGAGGCGCAGTCCTCGGTGAGCGCCTTGAGCACCCACTCGATGGAGCGGGTCGCGACGATCGCGGTCACGTCGCAGTCCAGTTCCTCGATCGCCTCGACCACCTCGGCGCGGCCGGAATAGCTGATGTGCGTGTGGATCTGGGTTTCCGGCCGGACGCCCGAGGTGGCCAGGCGGAACGCGCCGACCGCCCAGCGCAGGAACTCCGCGCGGCCTTCCGGGCGCAACGGCAGCAGCTCGCGCAGCGCGGGCTCGTCGACCTGGATGATCGAGATGCCGGCGCGCTCCAGATCCACCACCTCGTCGCGGATGGCGAGCGCGACCTGGTCGGCGGTCTCGTACAGCGGCTGATCCTGGCGCACGAACGAGCGCGCCACCATGGTGACCGGGCCGGTGACCATGCCCTTGACCGGCTTGTCGGTCAGCGACTGGGCATAGGTGATCCAGTCCACCGACATCGCGGCCGGCCGCGAGACGTCACCGTAGATGATCGGCGGTCGCACACAACGGGATCCGTACACCTGCACCCAGCCGAAGTGGGTGGTCGCGAAGCCGTCGAGCAGCTCGGCGAAGTACTGGATCATGTCGTTGCGCTCGTGCTCGCCGTGCACCAGCACGTCCAGGCCGATGTCCTCCTGCAACCGGATGGTGGCCTCGATCTCGGCCTCGATCCGCTTGCGGTACTCCTCGTAGGACAGCCGGCCCTGACCCAATTCGTAACGGGCCTGGCGGATCCGGTTGGTCTGCGGGAAGGAGCCCAGCGTGGTCGCGGGCACCGGCGGCAGATTCAGCTTGGCCTGCTGCGCGGCCCGGCGCACCTCGTACGGCTCGCGCTCGCGCATGGCGGGCGTGACGGCGTAAACCCGTTGCCGCACCGCGTGCTTCTGCTTGAAGTGCACCTCGGTGGGCCGCTTGCGCCACTTGTCCGACGGGCCCTCGGTCAGCGCCTTGGCGAGCGAAACCACCTCGCCCACTTTTTGTTTCGCGAAAGCCAGCCGGTCGGCGACGTTACCCTCGATCTCGTATTCCACGAGCAGGTCGTAGGGCACGTGCAGCAGCGTGGTGCCGGTGGAGACCACCAGATCCGGGCACACCTGCGCCAGCGCGTTCAGGTACTCCAGGGTGACGTGGCGGTCGGCCCGCCACACGTTCTTGCCGCTGATCACGCCGGCGTAGAGCCGCTTGCGGCGGATGCCGGGGATGGCGGCCAGTTCCTCGGGCTGGATGCGGTAGCTGGACAGGTCCAGGCCGATCGCCTCGACATGGGTCTGCGCCAGGATCCGCAGCGCCTCGCCGAAATCGCCGTACTGGCCGGTGACCAGGATGCGCGGGCGCAGCGGCGCCTTGGATAGTCGCTCGTAGGCGCGCTCGAAGGCGGCCAGCTCGGTGGCGCTGCGCTCGCTGGTGAACGACGGCTCGTCCAGCTGAACACAGGTGGCGCCGCGCTTGGCGAGCAGCTCGAACAGCGCTTCGTACTGCGGCAGCAGCTTGTCCAGCAGGCTCAGCGTGTCGAACTCGGCCTCGCCGGGCACGGGGCCCGCCTTGGACAGCAGCAGCAGCGAGACCGGGCCGAGCACGACCGGCCGCAGCTCGATGCCCTTGGCCTTGGCCCGGTCGAACTCGTCCAGCAGCGCCTCGGCGTGCAGCGAGAAGGCGGTGTCGGAGTCCAGCTCGGGCTGGCGGTAGTGGTAGTTGGTGTTGAAGAACCGGACCAGTTCCAGCGGCGGCAGATCGGGACGGCCGCGCGCCATCAGGAAGTAGAAGTCCAGCGGGTCCATCACGTCCTGGTAGGCGGCGAAGCGCTCCGGGACCGCGCCGAACATCAGCGCGTTGTCCAGGACATGGTCGTAGAAGGAGAAGGTGTTGCCGGGCACCTGGGTCAGGCCGGTGGCGGCCAGCTCGCTGAACTGGCTCTCCTGGATTTCACGGCCGACTTCGAGGAGTTCCTCGCGCGGAATCGCACCGCGCCAATAGGCCTCGAGTGCCCGCTTGAGTTCTCGGTGCGATCCGATTCTCGGGTACCCGAGAATGCTCGATCCGTAGCCGTCGGTCACGTTCACCATGAGCGCTGCTCCCTTTCGATGCCTATGCGGCGCCCACTACGAAGAATGGACGCCGCACATGTTGCGCTTGGGTTGCCGAAGTTCAGTATCAGGCGCGGTTGTACTGGTAGAAGCCCGCGCCGGTCTTTTTGCCGAGCAACCCGGCTTCGACCATACGCATCAGCAGCGGCGGCGCCGAGTACAGCGGCTCCTTGAATTCCTGGTACATCGAATCGGCGATCGACTTGACGGTGTCCAGACCCACCAGGTCGGTCAGCGCCAGCGGGCCCATCGGGTGGGCACAGCCCAGCACCATGGCCTTGTCGACGTCGTCCTTGGTGGCGAAGCCGGACTCGACCATGCGAATGGCGGAGAGCAGGTAGGGGACCAGCAGCGCGTTGACCACGAAGCCGGAGCGGTCGGCCGAGCGCACGACCTGCTTGCCCAGCACCTCGGCGGCGAACTGCTCGGCGCGCTGGGAGACGGCCTCGGTGGTCTTGAGCGTGGTGACCAGCTCGACCAGCGGCAGCACCGGCACCGGGTTGAAGAAGTGCATGCCGACCACGCGCTCGGGATTGGCGGTGGCGACGGCGATCTTCATGATCGGGATCGAGGAGGTGTTGGAAGCCAGCACCGCGTTCGGGTCGGTGACGACCTTGTCGAGCTCGGCGAAGATCGAGGTCTTCACCTCTTCGCTCTCCAGCACGGCCTCCACGACCAGCTGGCGGTCGGCGAAGTCGCTGAGATCGGAGGTGAAGCGCAGCCGCCAGGCGGCCTGCTCGCGCTCGCGCTCGGTGATCTTGCCGCTGCTCACGCCACGGTCCAGGGACCGCAGGATGCGGGAGCGGCCGGCGGCCGCTAGTTCCCGGGTCTGTTCGTAGACGAGCACGTCGACATGCGCCCGGGCGCACACCTCCGCGATTCCGGCACCCATCTGTCCGGCGCCGATGATGCCGACGCGCTGAATCTTCTCGCTGCTCACGTCCCGCTCCTGCTGGGTTTGGTTCTGGCTGTGGGGTGGCTTGTGGCTATCTCGAACTTATAGGGACGCCCTCCCCGCCGAGGGCTGTTCAGCGGGGAGGGCGGTACACCCCTACTGGGGATAAACAGTTTTCGGGCTCAGCAGACCCGAGCCCGGAAACCGGTAGATCAGTGGAACTGACCCTCTTCGGTCGAGCCCTTCAGGGCCGCGGTGGAGGTGTTCGGGTCCACGGTGGTGGCGATGGTGTCGAAGTAGCCGGCGCCGACCTCACGCTGGTGCTTGACGGCGGTGAAGCCACGCTCGGCGGCAGCCTTGAACTCGCGCTCCTGCAGGTCGACGAACGCGGTCATGCCCTCGCGGGCGTAGCCGTGCGCCAGATCGAACATGCCGTAGTTGAGCGAGTGGAAGCCGGCCAGGGTGATGAACTGGAACTTGAAGCCCATCGCGCCGAGCTCACGCTGGAACTTCGCGATGGTCGCGTCGTCCAGGTGCGCCTTCCAGTTGAACGAAGGCGAGCAGTTGTAGGCCAGCAGCTGGTCCGGGAAGTCGCCACGGACGGCCTCGGCGAACTTGCGCGCGACCTCGAGGTCCGGCACGCCGGTCTCCATCCAGATGAGGTCGGAGTACGGGGCGTAGGCCTTGGCACGCGCGATGCAGGGCTCGATGCCGTTCTTCACACCGAAGAAGCCCTCGGCGGTACGGGTGCCGTCCAGGAACTCACGGTCGCGCTCGTCGACATCGGAGGTGATCAGGGTGGCGGCCTCGGCGTCGGTGCGGGCGATGATGACCGACGGGACACCGGCGACGTCGGACGCGAGGCGCGCCGAGGTCAGGGTGCGGATGTGCTGCTGGGTCGGGATCAGCACCTTGCCACCGAGGTGGCCACACTTCTTCTCCGAGGCGAGCTGGTCTTCCCAGTGCACGCCCGCGGCGCCGGCCACGATCATGGCCTTCTGCAGCTCGTAGGCGTTCAGGGCGCCACCGAAGCCGGCCTCGGCGTCGGCGACGATCGGGGCCAGCCAGTTGGCGACCGAGGTGTCGTTCTCGACCTTGGCGATCTCGTCGGCGCGCAGCAGCGCGTTGTTGATGCGACGGACCACCGACGGCACCGAGTTCGCCGGGTACAGCGACTGGTCCGGGTAGGTGTGGCCGGACAGGTTCGCATCACCGGCGACCTGCCAGCCCGACAGGTAGATGGCCTTCAGGCCGGCGCGCACCTGCTGCACGGCCTGGTTGCCGGTGAGGGCACCGAGGGAGTTGATGTAGTCCTCGTTGTTGACGAGATCCCACAGGATCTCCGAGCCGCGACGCGCGAGGGTGTGCTCCTCGACGACGGTGCCCTGCAGCTTCACAACCTGCTCGGCGGTGTAGTTGCGGGTGATGCCCTTCCAACGGGGATTGGTGTCCCAATCCTGCTGGATTTCCGCAGCGGTCTTCGGGGTGCCGGTGGTCGACATCTCTGACTCCACTTCCTCTGTTTGTCCGATGCTCATGGATCGAGCTGCTATTTCGAGCGACCTGCGGAAGCCGCGGCCGCGAATTCAACTCGAACTGCTGGAGCAGCAATTTGCAGGCTTGCTAGGCCCTTGGGGTGTACTTCCACACGATGGCACATCAGGAAATAGCCGTCTACCTGTTGCTAATGTGAATCTCAGCTAGGTTTCAGACGGTCTTTGCTAACTTTGCGAAATTTGCGGGCTAATTGCAAGCATCCAACTTACCCGCCGGTAGCGCTGACGTGCGGTTTTAGCGTAACGCTCGTACTGTTAGCGATCTTCACCGCCTCGGGGGTCGCGCGCGGGCCCTGCGGACGCTTGTGAGTCGATTCACAGGGGCGGGCGGCTGCCGGGGGTGTGGGCCCGGCCACCCTGGGCGTCGCGATGCGTTCGAAGATCGGGCACACTGAGCCCGACTCAGTCTCGAGCAGTTGTCCAGTTGCCATGCCGGTATGCCGGGTCCGATCGAAGGAGACCTCCCATGCGCAAGCTCTGCGCCGCCGCGCTGATCGCGGCCGCCAGCCTGTTGTCCCTGCCCACGGCCCTGGCGGACCCAGCGGCCGGCACCGTCGAATCGGTGACGCCGCTGCCCGCGGCCGCCACGCTGCCCGGCTCGGTGAACGCCGCGCGCCTGCTCTACCGGACCACCACGGCCGGGGACGCGCCGGTCACCGCGAGTGCCGCGGTTTATTTCCCGCCGGGCGCGGCGCCCGCCGGCGGCTGGCCGGTGATCGCCTGGGCGCATGGCACGGTCGGTCTCGGTGACGACTGCGCGTACAGCGTCGCCGGGCCCTCCGCGGTCGAGCGGGACTGGGCCTACCTGGGCACCTGGCTGAAGCAGGGCTACGCGGTGGTCGCCGCCGACTACGCCGGACTCGGCGCCGAAGGCGAACATCCGTACCTGAACGGGGTCGTGGAAGCGCACAACGTCGTGGACGCGGTGAAGGCGGCGACCCGGCAGTACGACTCGCTGTCCACCGACTGGGCGGTCGTCGGCCAGTCGCAGGGCGGCGGCGCGGCGGTCTTCGTCGCGCGCTACGCGACCGAGTTCGGCGGTCCCGAGCTGAACTACCGCGGTGCGGTGGGCACGGGCGTGCCCGCCTATATCGAGGACATCCTGCTGCCGCTGGGCCCGGGCGTGCCGCCGGTCAAGCTGGGCGCGCACAGCACCGCCTATGTGCTCTACATCCTCAACGGCCTGCGGACCAGCTACCCGGAGCTGAATATCGAGTCCTACCTGACCGATTCGGGCCGGCAGTGGCTGGACCGCGCGCGCACCTCGTGCATCGAGCCGTTCGGCGCGGAGCTCAGCGCCGCGGGCGTCGTGGTCGGCACGCTGTTCTCCCGGCCGCTGCTGCAGATTCCGGACCTGCCCGGCGTGCTCACCCGCACCATGGGCCTGCCCGAAACCGGTTACGACAAGCCGCTTTTCCTGGGGCAGGGCCTGTCCGACACCGATGTGATCACCCCCGCCACGCTGCTCTTCGCCGAGAAGCTGAAGGCCGGCGGCCAGCCGGTGACGCTGCGCACCTACAACGCGGATCACAGCGGCGCGGTGAACGCGTCCCTGGTGGATTCGATTCCGTTCGTGCGCGGCCTGTTCGGCTGATCGGCGCTCAGGCCGGCGGCAGCTGACCCGCGAGCGCGCGCAGTCCCGCGACGATGGTGTCCGGGCCGGGCGCGTGCTCGGGGTCGACCAGCCATTGGATCAGCAGGCCGCCGATCATGGTCTGCAGCACGGCGCCCACCGCGTTGTCCGCGGTGGACGGGCCGAAGAGTTCGGCCAGCCCGCGGCGGGCGCGCTCCTGCGCCGCGCCCAGTTCGGCGCGCACGTCGGGGGAGTGCAGGGCTTGGGCGAAGCTCTCGGCATTGGCCGACCACAGGGCGGTGTCGTCGGTGAAGGACGCGATCAGCCGGGTCAGGAAGGCGCGCAGACGCGTGGGATCGGCCGGTTCGCCGGTGGGCAGCGAGTCCAGGATCTGCTGGACCGCGGTCGCGCTGGACTCGATCATCGCCTGATTCAGCAGCTTGTCGCGGGTGCCGAAGTGATAGTTGATGGCCGCCAGGTTGGTGCCGGACGCGGCGACGATGTCACGCACCGTGGTGCGCGCGTAGCCGCGCTCGGCCAGGCACTGCTTGGCCGCGGCGAGCAAGTCTTCTCGGGTTCCCACTCGCGCACGATAACAGCCGTGCTTACGACTGTTCATGACATGCGTTTCAAACAAATGTTTCTGACAAGCGTTTGAAACGTGTGTATGGTTCGAGGCATGGCTACAGAGCGACCCCTTTCTCCCTTCGAAGCCGGCTATTTCGGTGCCGGCGGACAGCTCGGCAGCGTCCCGACCGGCGGGATGCCCCTGTTCATCGGCTCCACCGTGCGCGGCGACCTCGATCCGGGCGCCCTGCGTCGCGCCCTGGCCGACGTGGCGGCCGCGCATCCGCTGCTGCGCAGCCGAGTGCGCACCGACGGCCCGGCCCGCTTCGTCCGCGACGACGACTTCCGCCCCCGGCTCGAGATCGCCGACGGCGGGGCGGCCGAATACCTGGAACTGGTGAACGCACAGCAGGATTGGCGCGACGGCCTGTTCCACGCGCACCTGCTGCGGGCAGGCGATCGGCAGCAGCTGGTACTGGTCGTGCACCACGGAATCGCCGACGGCAGATCGGCTTTCGCGTTGCTCGACGAATTGTGGCGGCGCTATACCGCCTACCACAACGGCGGTCGGCCCGCGCTGCCACAACCGGAGTCGCCGGACCTGCCCGAGGCGGTCGACCTCCGGCTGGCCGGCTTGCTGGCCGACGCCGAAGTGGCGCAGTGGCTGGAACAGATCCGGCTCATGGCGACCGAGTTCGATCCGGCGGCGGCCCCGCGTCTGCTGCCGCGGGACGGCGCCGCGGGCGATCCGCTCGGCCGATTCGCCTTGCAGCGCGTCGAATTGGACGCGGACCGGACCGCCGAGCTGATCGCCGCCGCCTCGGCGGCCGGCCTCTCGGTCAACAGCCTGCTCACCGGCGCCGCGCTGATCGCGTTCCGGACCGAGCTCGAACCCGCCGCGGGACCGCTGCCGCTGTTCTGCGGGCACGCCGTCGACCTGCGGGGCGAGTTCGATCCGCCGCTGTCCGAGCACACCGTCGTCAATTACGCCTCCGGCGCGGGCACCCCGGCCGAGGTGGCACCGGACGCGGATCCGGTCGACGTCGGCCGCGTGGTCGCGGCGGGCATGCGGGTCGCCGCGGAGCAGCGCCAAGCGGCGGTGTTCCTGCTCGCCGCGCAGCGCGCCGACGAGATCACGGCCGCCGTCCTGTCCGCGCCGCCGACCCTGGCGATCTCCAATATCGGTCGCTTGGCGGCACATTCGCTGCCGGACGATCTGACCTTCGTCCGCGACGACGTGTACGCGATGGGCCCCGGAATGCCGCCCAAGCTGACCGCCTTCACCGTCGGTGACCGGCTCACCGTTCAGGTCGAATACGACACCGCGCTCTACAGCCGGGCCATGATGTCGCGGATCGCGCAGGCGTTCACCGCGAACCTCGGCCGCCTCCGCGCGGCGGCCCCCGCCCGCGGCTAGCCGGCACCCGGGCGGCGCTGGACGAAGCGGATCGTCATCTGCCGGGTCCAGTTGCGCGGCTTCTTCTTCGGCGGTTCCGGCGGCAGGTCGTCGATGTCGGTGGCGACCTCGTAGCGCCGGATGTAGGCGCCGGCGAAGGCCTGGACCGTGGCGGTGACCGGGATGGCGAGCAGAGCCCCGGTCGGCCCCAATATCGCGGCGCCCGCGATCACCGCCCCGAAGGCGACGGCGGGATGCATGTCCAGGGTGGACGCGGTGATCCGCGGTTGCAGCACATAGTTCTCGAACTGCTGGTAGAGCAGGATGAAGCCGAGGATCCACAGGGCGGTGACGGGGCTGTGCACGAGCGCCACGATGATCGGCAGCGCGCCGGCCAGGTAGGTGCCGACCGTGGGAATGAACTGGGAGACCACGCCCACCCAGAGCGCCAGCGCGAACGCGGAGGGCACGTCCAAGACCCGCAGCGCGACGTAGTGCGCGATGGTGGAGCACAGCGCGAGCAGGCCGCGGGAGTAGATGTAGCCGCCGGTCTTGTCGACGGCGATATCCCAGGCCCGCAACACATGTCGCTGCTTGCTCGGGGGCAGCAGCGAGCAGACGGCGTTGCGGAAGCGGGGGCCGTCGGCGGCGAAGTAGTAGGTGAACAGCAGCACGCCGAGCGCCTGGAAGAGCACGCCGACCGCGGCCGTGCCGATGCCCCAGGCGTTTCCGGCCAGCCCGGTGAGCAGGCCCTGGAGCTTGTCGCTCCACTGGGTGGCGTACTTGGTCAGGTCGGTGCCGGAGATCTCCTGGTGGAAGGTGTGATTGAACCAGGCGACACTTTCGTCGGCGTACTGCGGCGCATTCTGCACCAGGGTGGTGACCTGGTCGACGAGCAGCGAGCCGAGGGTCCACACGAAACCCACGATGATGAGCAGCAATCCGAGGAACACCACGCCGGTGGCCAGGCCGCGCTTCACGCCGCGGGCGGCCAGCCAGTTCACCGCGGGCTCGATGGCGAAGGCCAGGAACAGCGAGACCATCAAGATGGTGAGCAGGGTCTGCAGGCGCTGTAATGCCCAGAAGCCGAAGATGAGTCCGCCGATGGTGGCGGCCGCCAGCAGGAACGCACGCAGCAGCCAGGGCGGTGGTCCGGCCGTGACATCGGCGGTCAGCACGGCCTTCGTTTCGGTCAGCGCGATCTCGGCGGACTCGGTGGGTGGCGTGAACTCGTCTTCCCCGGGCACATCGTCAACGTACCCACGGGAGCGACGGTTAGCCCGCAGGCTCGTCGGGATTTACAGCCGCCCGCCCGGGCTGGGCCGCGGGCGGAGCGACTGCGTCGGCGCGGTGGTCAGGTCAGGGCCGCGGCCCCGGGGGGCGAGTTGCCGAGTTCGACCATTTTGCGCAGGATCTCCGGAGCGAGGGCGAATTCGAATTCCGAACCGCCGCTTTCGAATACATACGTCAGATAGTCGTCTTCGCGCACTTGCGCCCGGCGAACCGAGCAGTGCTCTCCGACGATGACCCAGGTTCCGATGGACATCTGACCGAACATCACGCCTCCCACCCTCTGGACTATGCCAATCTGTCGTCGTGGACTATGCCAGTTATAGCCAGCTGCTGTCAATGGCAATCTGCCGGTCTCGCGACGACCTACGATCCGATCGAGTACTCCTGCTGGAAAGCCCACCACTCCTGCGGGTACACGGCCTCGTCGAATTGCAGGACGGTGCCGTCCAGGGCGTGCACGGTGAGTCGATAGGCCAGCACCGCAGCCGGATTCGGCAGGCCGAGATGTTCGCATTCGGCCGCGGTGGCCAGCCGGGCGCTGACTTGATCGCGGGCGTAGGTGACCTTGCGCCCGGTCATGGATTCGACGTACTGAGCGGTGCCGGCGGCCAGCCGATCGGTGCTCAGCAATCCCGCGGCGGTCTCGGCGAGCTCACCCGCGAACCAGGACGTGGCCAGCTCGCTCAGCCCGGACTCGTTGGTGACCAGGCGGCGGCGCGCGATGACGGTGCTGCCCTTCGGAATTCGCAGCGCGGAGGTGACGTGCGCGGGGCCCTCCAGCAACTCCGCGGCCAGGATCGTCACCGACTCCTGCTCGGTGTACATGGTGCCGTAGCGCCGGGCGCGTTCGTAGCGCTCGCGGGCCTGCGGGGCGATGCGGCTGTCGGCGACGAAGGTGCCCGAGCCGCGCTGGGAGATCACCAATCCCTGCTGCCGCAGCGTGTTCAGGGCCTTGGACGCGGTCGGGCGGGCCACCTTCCAGGCGGCGGCCAGTTCGCGCTCGGAGGGCACTTCCGCGCCGGGCGAGAGTTCCCCGCTCATGATCTGATCACGGATGTAGCCGGAGATCTGCAGGTACTTCGGGAGTACTTCTTCGATTTCGGGCACCGAATGCCTTCCGCTGGCGTGACCTCCATAGACCACCGGCCAGTGTAGCAATCCCGTTGCGGCTAAGGTGCGCTACATCACATGGTTGCCGCCCCGGCAAGTGGGGAGCGCTGGTATTACCGGCCGGTAGAGTCAGTTTTCGCTTGGGCTCGAGGCGCAGGCGCGTTGGTGGACCGAGCAGAAGGGGCTGCGGCGCAGATGGCGGTACCGGATATCGGACAGCACAGGGCGCGCGAATTGTATGCGGCGGCAACCGGTTCCGGTGGCGACCGCTTCGAGCTGGCGCCGGAGGTGGCGCAGAATCTGGCCGCCGCGTGCGACAAGCTGATCGAGGATCTGCGAAAGGCCGTGGCCACCGGCGATCTCGGCGCCGCGGTCGCGGGCTTCCCGGAGCTACCCTCCGGGCAGGCGCTGGCCAAGGGATTCGGCGCGAAGGGGCGCGAGTTCCACGACACCGTGACGGCGTTCCAGGAAACCGCGCTGCTGTTCAAAGCGGCGTACCTGGCGGCCGGGCGGCGGCTGGACGAGGCCGACGCCGCCAACAAGGCCGCGCTGCAATTGATCTCCGACTACCTGGATCCGCGTTGACGGGTCGCGCACGGGGGTGAGAGTGCTCGATGACACGGCCGCCGCGGCCGCCGATGAGATCCGGGTGCGGCAGCGCGCACTGGCCGCAGACGCCGAAACCGCCGGTGCCGGCACCGATCCCGGGTATGTGCCCGAGCTCGAACGGTTCGGCGGGTATTCCCACCAGGAGATCTGGGATCGCGTGCACGAGGAGCTCGACCCGGCCGCGCTCGGCGCCGCGGCCGCCGCCTGGCAGGCCGGCGCCACCGCGCTCGGCGCCGCGTTCGAGACCTTCGCCGCCGGCACCACGCGCGCCTTCGCGGACTGGACCGGCCGTTCGGCCGACAGCGCGCTGCGGGCCACCCAGGATTTCATCGCCGAGGGCCTGGGCGCGCAGGCGGTCTGCGACACCGTCCGGCGCCTGCTGGAGCTGAACAGCGATGCCGCGCAGACGATCCGGAGCGCCATCCCGCCGCCGCAGCCGTACCTCGCACTGACAGACCCGGTGGCCGAAGCCGTGCACGGCGGCCGAAGACGCATGGAGCACGACCTGTCCGCCGCCGCGGCGCAGGCCGAGGCGCGCGACGTGCTGACCTACCTCTACAACCCGACCATGCCCGCCACCGGCGCGAGCGTGCCCCGATTCGCGCAACCGCGGCCCGGCACAGGCGGGAGCGGCACACAGTGAGATGGGTGCTGACCCCCGACGAATTCACCTACGTCTGGGAGAACGAAACCAACCTGGACCGGCGGCCCTACCCGGTCAACCTGATGCCCGCCTCACTGGTGCGCACCGAAACCGAGTACGCCGCACTGCGTTTGCCGCAGCGCTTCGCCCGCCAGGCCGACCCGGACCTGGCGGCCGCGCTCATGCTGTGCGCCCGCAACGACGCCACCACCCTCACCCTGTCCGGCGACCGCGGCGCCGAACGGGTCCTGGTCTTCGCGGCGGCGGTGCACCATCACGCGGCCATCCTGGTCGGGACACCCGACAAGATGACCGTCCTGATGTGCCACGCCCGCAACCTCGGTGAGCGCCTGGTGCAGATCATCGGCCCGAACCAGCCGGGCCGGCTCGGGCCGCTGCGCGAACCCCAGGACGCGGTGCTCGACCAGGGCGACTCGAACACCAACGGCCATCGCGGCGCGGCCCGCTTCCGCAAGATGCTGCGCCAGCCCACCGACGGTCGGGGCTTCCTCACCGTCACCGTGGAACCCGACAACCCGATGTCCCCGCCGACCCGGCACCGGACCTGGCTCGATGTCACCGGAGACGGCCGCTACCTGCTCACCACCGCACACGACCTGATCCTCACCCCGGTCTCGGACGCGGACTTCGCCGCCCAGTTGTTGCGCCTGGCCCAAATCCGCTGAGCGGCGTGGTTGGCTGGGGGTATGTCGAAGTGGACCATGCCCGTGACCGAGGCGCTGCAGGCCGACGGCCTGCGGCTCGAAGACCTCGACACCTCCGGTACGCCCGGATTCACCGGTGACAAGAAGCGCGGCCAGCAGCTGCTCGCCGAGCGCGGCGAAGTGCTGTCCCAGTTGCAGGAGCGGCTCTACGCCACCGGTCGCACCGGCGACCATCGCAGCGTGCTGCTGGTCCTGCAGGGGATGGATACCGCGGGCAAGGGCGGCATCGTCCGGCACGTGATCGGCTCGGTGGACCCGCAGGGCGTCGACCACGCCGCGTTCGGGGTGCCGACCGAGGAGGAGAAGCAGCACCACTACCTCTGGCGGATCCGCAACGCCCTGCCGCGCGGCGGTCAGCTCGGTGTCTTCGATCGCTCGCACTACGAGGACGTGCTGGTGGTCCGGGTGCACGATCTGGTGCCGCGCTCGGAATGGGAACCGCGCTACGACGAGATCAACGCCTTCGAGCAGGAATTGGTGGAGCAGGGCACCACGCTGGTGAAGGTGGCGATGTTCGTCTCGCTGGACGAACAGAAGCAACGCCTGCGCGAACGCCTGGAGCGGCCCGACAAATACTGGAAATTCAATCCCGCCGATATCGACGAGCGCGCCTACTGGCCCGCCTATCAGCAGGCCTATCAGGCCGTGCTGGACCGCACCAGCACCGAGCACGCGCCCTGGTATGTGCTGCCGACGGACAAGAAATGGTTCGCCCGGCTGGCCGTGACCGAACTGCTCATCGACGCGCTGACGAAACTGAAATTGGAGTGGCCACCGGCCGATTTCGATGTCGCCGAACAGCTGCGCCGCCTCGAGCAGGCGTGACCGGACTCACCCAGCCGAAATTTCGGAAACTCTCAGGTTCACCCAGGAGGATGTGGGCCGGGCCCGACCAGGCCGGGAAGCATCCCGCAACTACCATCGGGCCGGCAGCGCAGAACCGGCAAGGCGAGCGAAAGGCGTGGTGAACGCACGGTGAGCAAGAATTCGGGTGGTCGAAAGAAGCCGAATCCACTGGCGAACGTCCAGAAGGCCGATCGGAACCGCAACCTCGCGATTCAGGCCGGTGTGGCCGCCGTCATCATCGGCCTCATCGCGGTTATCGGCGTGGGCATCGCGATGAAGAAGAAGGACAAGGACGACCCCGGGCCGACCCCGACCATCGCCGCCGCCCCGGCCGCGAACGGCATCACCGGTTCGCTCACCGACAACGGCTCGATCCGGATCGCGAAGCCGGAGGCCAAGACCACCGTGCGCATCGTCGCCGACCTGCAGTGCCCGGCCTGCCAGGCCTTCGAGGCCCAGTACAAGGACCTGCTGGAGAAGAGCGTCGCCGACGGCAAGATCGCCGTCGAGTACAACATCATCTCGTTCCTGGACAAGGCCTCGGGCACCGAGTACTCGACCCGCGCGGCCAACGCCTCCTACTGCGTGGCCGAGCAGGACCCGTCCAAGTACCAGGCCTGGCTCGGCGCGATGTTCGCCCAGCAGCCGCCGGAGGGCGCGGGCGGCCTGCCCGACGACAAGATCATCGCGATCGCCGAGCAGGCCGGCTATAGCGACGACGTCGCGAGCTGCATCAACGACCAGAAGTACAGCAAGTACGTCAAGCGGGTGACGCAGGACGCGTTCGATTCGGGCGTGCAGTCCACGCCGACGGTCTACGTCGACGGCAAGCAGGTCGACGCGGCGCAGCTGCCGCAGGCGATCGCGGGAGCGGCAGGGCAGTGATCGACGCGCCACCCCGGTCCGCCTGGCTGGTATTGCTGGGCGGACTGGTGGGCTTCCTGGCCTCGCTGACCCTGACCGTCGAACGGATCAGGCTCTACACCGACGCCGGGTATCAGCCCTCCTGCAGCATCAATCCGATCCTGTCCTGCGGGACGGTGATGGCCAAGCCGCAGGCCGCGGTCTTCTTCGATCTGCCGAACCCACTGTTCGGCGTGATCGGCTTCGCGGTGGTCGGCACGCTCGGCGTGCTGGCCGTCGCGGGCGTGCGGATGCCGCGCTGGATCTGGGGCGGGCTGTGGGTGGGCACCCTGGCCGGCGTCGGCTTCATCTGCTGGCTGATCTTCCAGAGCCTGTACCGGATCAACGCGCTGTGCCCGTACTGCATGGTGGTGTGGGCGATCATCACCCCGCTGCTGGCCGCGCTCACCCAGATCCTCTGGGGTGGGTCGCGCGGCCCGCTGGGCGTGCTCGCCGAATGGCGCTGGACCGTGGTCGCGGTGTACTTCGCGATCGTCCTGCTGCTGGTGTTCTTGCGCTTCCAGGACTACTGGCTGTCGCTGATCTAGCCGGTCGCGACCTCGCGGCGGTGATAGGCGGCCTGCACGACGCGCGCCAGCTCGTCGTTGAACTGTTCGTGGGCTTCGGTGTTGCCGAGATGGCCGGTCGGCAACACCGCCATCCGCACGAAACTGCCGGTCTCGCGCAGCATCCCGGCGATCTGCTCGGCGTGCGCGACGGGGGTCATGTCGTCGAAGGAGCCCGCGATGATCGTGGTGGGCACCACCAGTTTGCGGGCCGATTCGCCCACGTCCATCGCGGCGAGCAGGAAGCCGAACCGGGCGCGCACCAGCGCCGGGCAGGACCGGACGACGTTCATGCTGAAGTCCAGCACGTCGCCGGTGGCGGTGGTGCTCATGATCTGCCGGGCGAACAGCCACTTCACGGGGGCGATCGGCGGGAACACGATCGGCAGCCCGAGGCCGGCGCGGCCCAGCAGGAACGGCAGCGGCACCTTGAGTTTCAGCAGTCGTGCCGGCCGGTTGAACAGCGGCACCACGGTGGTCTGGAAGATCAGGTGCGCGGCGGCGGTATTGGTGAGCAGCACCGAATTCGCCCGCGCGGCGACCTGTTCGGGGTAGCGCCCGGCCCAGGCCTGCATGGTCATGCCGCCGAGGCTGTGGCCGACCAGTACCGCGCGCTCCTCGGCGCCCAGGGTGGCGGCGAGCACGTCGGCGAGGTCGTCGGCGAGCAACTCCATGCTCAGCGCGGTGTGGCCGAATTCACTGGCGCCGTGGCCGCGCTGGTCGTAGGCGATCACGCGGTATTCGCCGGCGAAGGCGTTGATCTGGGCGTTCCAGTATTCGATGGCGCAGGTCCAGCCGTGTACCAGCACGATGGCCGGTGCGTCCTTCGGGCCGTAGGAGTGCACGCGCAGCCGCGCGCCGTCCCGCGTGGTGACCGGGACGACCTCGTGCGGAACGGTGGGCGGATTGAACGCCGCGGTCGCGTAGGTACGGGAACGCAGGTTCGCACGATGGGCGTCGAACAGGGCACTGGATAGGCCCGTCCACGCCGTCGTCAGCAGGGCACGCATCGGACACTCCTTTGTGTTACTCAAAGACACAGTAACGCGAAAGGGTGTTCGCTTGCTAGTGCTAGCAGGGAGAAATTATGACCTGTTACAGGGAGGCTTACCGCCGTAGCGCCCCAGCAAACATCGATTCACCAGCGTGGGCCGCGCTGCACCTCGTCCACTTTCGGGCGCACGTCGGCCAGGTACACGCCCGTGGCGATGATCGCGATGAAGGTGAGCAGCGAGAGCCCGCCCAGCCCACCCGCGAGCAGCGGAATCACCAGCAGGAACAGCGAGACCCCGAGAATCGCCAGCCAGAGTTGTTTGGTTTGTTTGTCCACCGCGGTGAAGGCGTCCGGACGCTGACGGATCGCATGGATCAGCGCGAAGATCGTCGCGCCCAGCGCCACCAGCCAGAGCGCGGCCTCAATCAGGAATCTCACCTGCAAGACAGTCACCTCACCATCCTAGGAGCAACTCCGCCGCATCCCTGCGCAGCGGAACGGCGCACGCGGGGGAGTCGTTCGAACAATTGTCCGCCCAATGCGGCCTGATGCGGGGGTTTCAACGCAAAGCGACCCCGCACCGAAGTGGTGCGGGGTCGCTGTGCGGCAAAGGTTTACACCTTCTTAGGCGCGGCCTTCTTGGCGGCCGGAGCCTTCTTGGGGGCCGGCGCCTTCTTCGGGGCGGGGGCCTTGACCGGCTCGGGCACCGGGACGGTCTCGGTGGTGACCTCGACGACCTCGGCCTCGACGACCGGGACGGTGTCCACGACGACGTCCTCGACCTTGGCCGGACGGCCCAGCAGGCCGTTCACCCGATCCAGGGCGTCCTCGGCGCGCACAGCGGCGTCCTTGTACAGCGCCTCGACCCGCTCGATCTGATCCTCGACCAGGTGGTTGGCGCGCAGCCGCTCGACGGTCTCCTCGCCGCGCACGGCCAGGTCGGCGTAGAGGTCGAGCACCTTGGCGCGGTACTCGTCGGCCAGCTTCTTCAGCTCGTCGGCGGTGAACTTCTCGCGCAGCTCGGCCAGATCCTCCGGCAGTTCGGAGGGCAGGCCGGCCAGGCGCCCGCGCAGGGTCTCGAACTGGGCCTGCACGTCGGCGGGCACGGTGGCGAAACGCTCACGGGCCTCTTCGACCCGGCCCGAGACGTCGGTGCCGACGGCGCGCTCACGCACCTGGGTCACCACATCGGTGACCACGGTGTAGACGGCGTCGCCCGCGCCGACGGCGGCGAGGAACGGCTTGGTGGCGGTGACATTCTTTTCGGTCATATTTCTTCGTTCTCCTGGCGTGGCGGAGTTTCGTTTGTCGTACTCGGAACGGCGCTGTCCCATGCATTTCCCCCCTGCTCGTCCCCACCGTTTTCCCGGCGGAACGATTCATAGATATCCAGCAGGACCTGCTTCTGCCGTTCGCTGATCCACGTATCGGCAAGCAGGGCATCCCGGACCGGACTGTGCGGTCGCTGTTCCAGATAGCCAGCCCGTACGTACAACACCTCCGAGGACACCCGCAGCGCCTTGGCGATCTGCGCGAGTACTTCGGCGGACGGATTTCGCAATCCGCGTTCGATCTGACTCAGATACGGATTACTCACTCCGGCCAGTAAGGCGAGCTGACGCAGTGAGACTTGCGCGGCCTCTCGCTGCGATCTGATGAAACCTCCGATGTCGTGCGCTGCACGCCCCACCTTTTCGCCGACACCTTCGGATTGCTCGTCGGGTCTGTCGGTGTACTCGGCGGGAACCTCGGGCTGGTCTGCCATCACTCACCTTCTGGTGGTTGTACGGGTTCAATTCTAGGGCAGGGTGCTAGCTCTTGCAAGCACCCTGTTAGCACCGTTTCGGCAAATGCCGAGCGGCGGTCGGTTCGCAATGCTCACCACGGTATTCACCGGGCGATTTACTGCTCGTCAGCCGTGAAACAGCAACTGCGAAACCGTGTAGATCGCGAGTCCGGCGAGCGCGCCGACCACCGTGCCGTTGATCCGGATGAATTGCAGATCACGCCCGACCTGCAATTCGATCTTGTTGCTCGCCTCCTCGGCATCCCACTTGGCCACGGTATCGGTGACCAGGGTGGTGATCTCGGCGGCGTAGTTCTGCACCAGATAGCGCACACCGCGGTCGAGCCAGCCGTCGACCTTGCCGCGGACTTCCGCGTCGTCGCGCAGGCGCTCGCCGAGCTGCTGCACGTTCTCGGCCACTTTACGGCGCAGCGTGCTGTTCGGATCGTCGGCCGACTCCAGGATCAGCCGTTTCGCCGCGCGCCAAGTGGCCTCGGCCATGCCCGTGATTTCCTCCCGGCCCATCACCTGCGCCTTGATCCGCTCGGCCTTCTTGATCATCGCGTCGTCGTGTTGCAGGTCGTAGGCGAATTCCTCCAGGAAACGATTCGCCGCCAGCCGCACCTCGTGCTCCGGATCGGAGCGCACCTTCCAGGTGAATTCCACCAGCTCGCGGTAGATCTTCTCGGCCAGCAGGACATTGGCGAATTTCGGCGCCCAGGACGGTGCGTCGCGCATGACGATCCGGTCGATGGTCTCCTGGCTGCCCAGCGCCCACTGGTGCGCGCGTTCGGCCAGCATGTCCAGCAGCGCCAGTTGCCGGTTGTCGGCGAGCAATTCGGCGAGCACCCGCCCGATCGGCGGGCCCCACAGCGGTTCGGCGATCCGTTTGACGATGGTGTTGTCGATGATCTGCTGCACGTCCTCGTCGCGCAGCGTCCCGACGATCGCGCGCAGAATCGTCGAACTCTCCTCCGCGACCCGGGCCGCGTGCCCGGGATCGGCCATCCAGCGCCCGATCCGCAGCGACACCTCCGCCGACTGCACCTTGGCCGAGACCACCTCCGGAGCCAGGAAGTTGGCGCCGACGAAATCGCCGAGGCTCGCGCCGAGCTGGTCTTTCTTCTTCCGGATGATCGCGGTGTGCGGGATCGGCAGGCCGAGCGGATGCCGGAACAGCGCGGTCACCGCGAACCAGTCGGCCAGCGCGCCGACCATGCCGGCCTCGGACGCGGCCCGTAGATAGCCCACCCAGTCACCGCCCTGGCCGCGCGACTCCAGCCAGCGGCAGAACAGGTACACCAGGCTGGCGAAGGCCAGCAGGCCGGTCGCGAACGCTTTCATCCGGAACAGGTCGCGCCGCTTGCCGGCGTCGTCGACGAAGAATCCATTGGGCACGGACGGGGTGGGCGCAAGCGTCGTTGGCGCGTTCTCCATGGTGTCCATTCTGCTGTGTTGTGTGAGGGCGCCCCGCTTCGCGCGCCTGGAATGTGTGGGATGCCCCGCATCCGGGACCCAAACGCGACGCACTCGGGTGGGCGGGACCTAAGCTGGGGACAAAAGCCCTGGTTCTCCGGAACCACCGACCGAGGGAGCGAACGCTGTCCACCGAAGACCTGGTCGACGTCGGCGAGCGTCCGGCAGCGCGCGGCGGTGCAGCATCTACCCGCGGCTCCGCCGCCACACCACCCCCAGCGGACGGCCGCAAGCGCCGGTGGCGTCAGCACAAGATCGACCGGCGCGAAGAGCTGGTCGACGGCACCCTGGCCGCCATCCGCAAGCGCGGCAGCAACGCCGGCATGGACGAGATCGCCGCCGAGATCGGCGTCTCCAAAACAGTGCTCTACCGGTACTTCTCCGACAAGAACGATCTCGTGCACGCGACCATGCAGCGTTTCATCGAGACCACGCTGATGCCGCGGGTGTACGGCGCGATCAACCTCGACGCCGCCGAGTACGACCTGGTGCGTTCGGCGCTGGCCGAATACGTCGGCACCGTCGACGAGGACCCCGAGGTCTACCGGTTCATCATGGGCAACGGCTCGGGGGATCAGTCCTCGCTGGCCGAGTTCGAGAAGCTGTTCGCCGAGGTGGTCTCCACGGTGATCATCGATCGCGGCCGCGCGCACGGCGCCGAGACCGAGGGCGCGCTGCTGTGGTCCTACGTGCTGGTCGGCGGGATCCAGCTGGCCACGCACTGGTGGACCACGGACAAGACGATGTCGCGCGACGAGGTCATCGACTACCTGACCATGATGGCGTGGAGTGCGATCGAGGGCATGATGCGGGCCGGCGGCTCGCCCGCGAAGTTCGCCCAGATGTCACACGAACTGCCGCCGCGCGAGGACTGACCGGGGGCTGACCGGTCGGTCTGTGACGGGCAACTCGTCCGCCTTGCGCGGTTGGTTAGTCTGAGACGGATGCGGTGCGCCAGGGGGCACCGTCTGCGCGGTCGGCACCAACGGAGGTACCTCGATGGCGAAGCAAGTCCCGACATCCCGGCTTGCTCGTGGCACGAAACTGGGTGCCGTCGCTGCCAGTTCGGTATTGCGCTCCCAGCGCACCCGGCTGTCCATGCGCGGGCGCTCCGACGCCGTGCGCGCGAAGATGGCCGAGGAGTCGATGATCCGCACCACCGAGCAGGTGGTCATGGTGCTGGGCACCATGAAGGGCGTCGCGATGAAGCTGGGCCAGATGATGTCGGTGCTCGACCTGGACCTGGTGCCCGAGGCGCATCGCGAGCGCTTCCAGAAGCGGCTGGCGGTGCTGCGCGACTCCGCGCCGAACGTGTCCTTCGAGGGGATGAAGCAGGTCATCGAGGAGGACTTCGGCCGCACCCTGGACGAGGTCTTCAGCGAGTTCAACCCCGAGGCGGTCGCGGCGGCCTCGATCGGCCAGGTCTACCGGGCCCGGCTGCACGACGGCCGTGAGGTCGCGGTGAAGGTGCAGTACCCCGGCATCGATGCCGCGGTCCGCGCGGATCTGAAGAACCTCAACATGTTCCGCAAGGTGCTGCAGTCGGCGCTGCCCTGGGTGACGCCCGCGGTGCTGGACGAGCTGCGCCTGAACATGGAGGGCGAACTCGACTACGAGGCCGAGGCCTCGACCCAGCTGGAGATCGCCGAGCTCTACGCCGGGCACCCGTTCATCGTGGTGCCGCGTTCGATGCCGGAGCTCAGCTCGACCCGCGTGCTGGTCAGCGAATACCTCCCGGGGCGGGGCTTCGAGGAGATCCGGCAGCTGCCCGACGCGGAGCGCGACCGGATCGGCGAGATCATCTACCGCTTCTACGTGGGTTCGCTGTTCACCTTCAACGAGTTCTGCGGCGACCCGCACCCGGGCAACGTGATGCTGGCCGACGACGGCCGGGTCGGATTCCTGGATTTCGGGTTGTTCAACCGGATGGATCCGGACTACGTGAAGTTCGAGGCGATCTGCCTGCGCGCGGCCGCCGAGGACCGCGCGGAAGACCTGCAGCAGTTGATGATCCAGCGCGGTGTGATCGATTCCCCCGAGGAGGTCGGCCCGGAGGAGTGCCTGGAGTACGTGCTGGCCGCCTCGGAATGGTGCCTGGTCGACGAGGAGATCACCATCACCCCCGATCTGGCCAGTGGCGCGTTCCTGCTCGCCGTCGACCCGCGGGCCAGCGAGTTCGCGGGCATGAAGCAGCAGAATCTGCCGCCGGAGCACCTGTTCTCGCGGCGCGCGGATTTCCTCACCTTCGGCATGCTCGGTCAGCTCGACTGCACCGCGAACTGGCATCGGGTGGCCCGCGAATGGCTCTACGACGAACCGGCCGTGACCGAACTCGGAAAAGCGCACGCCCAGTGGTTGGCCGAGCATCCGCCGGTAACCCCGAAGAAGAAGACGCGCGCCAAGCGCCCCCGCCGCTCCTGAACGAAAGAGGCTTTCCCCATGGCAGAGAACCGCGATTTCGATCTGATCCTTTTCGGCGCAACGGGTTTCGTCGGCAAACTCACCGCCGAGTATCTGCGCGACGCGGCGCCGGTGGAGCTGCGCATCGGGCTGGCCGGGCGCTCGCTGGACAAGCTGACCGGCGTGCGCGCGGAACTCGGTGCGGGCGCGGCGAATTGGGGCCTGGTGGTGGCCGATTCCACCGATCAGGACGCGCTCGACGCGATGGCCGCCCGGACCAAGGTCGTCGTCACCACGGTGGGCCCGTACCTGCGCTACGGCATGCCGCTGGTCGCGGCCTGCGCCAAGGCGGGCACGCACTACGCCGACCTGACCGGTGAGCCGCTGTTCATCCGCGACGCCATCGACGCCTACCACGACGAGGCCGTCGCCAGCGGCGCGAAGATCGTGAATTCCTGTGGCTACGACTCGATTCCGTCCGATCTGAGCGTGTTCCAGCTCTATCGCGCGACGGTCGCCGACAACACCGGCGAGCTGACGAACACCACGCTGATCGCGGCGCTGAAGGGCGGTGTCAGCGGCGGCACCATCGACTCCGGGCGGGCCATGATGGAGGCCATCGCCGCGGATTCCAGCAAAGCCTCGGTGATCATGCACCCGTACTCGCTCAGCCCCGACAAGTCGATGGATCCCGACGTGGGCCGCCAGACCGATCAGGCGCTGGAGCGGGCCGCCAATATCGATCCGAGCCTGGACGGCTGGGTGTCGACCTTCGTCATGGCCTCGCACAACACCAAGGTCGTGCGGCGCAGCAACGGCCTGCTCGGCTGGCCCTACGGCAAGAACTTCCGCTACCGCGAGGTGATGAGCGCGGGCAAGTCCGCGGCCGCGCCGCTGGTCGCGGCCGGCATGGCCGGCGGCATCATGGCCGGTATGGCGGTCGGCGCGGTGCTGTCGCGGGCCCAGGTCGGCCGCAAGCTGCTGGACCGGGTGCTGCCCAAGCCGGGCACCGGGCCGAGCGAGCAGGCGCGCAACAGCGGCTGGTTCACCATGAAGACCTACGCGCACACCACCTCCGGCGCCAAGTACGTGGCCACCTTCGCCGGCCAGGGTGATCCCGGCTACAAGGCGACCGCGGTGCTGCTCGGCGAGGCGGGGCTGTGCCTGGCGCTGGACACCGGCAAGCAGCCCGAGCTGGCGGGCATCCTGACCCCGGCCGCGGCCATGGGTGAGGCGCTCACCGAACGGCTGCGCGGCGCGGGCATGACCATCGAGGTCGAGCGCGCCTGAGCGCTTTCCGTGACGGAACTCCCCAACGACGAGGAGCCCCAATGAATCTGGCGCGCCGCAGTATGAATCACCCGGCGCTGGCCGCCGTGTACGAGCGGGCGTGGCGGCCCGCGGCGTTCTTCGCCGCCAGCGGGCGCACGATGGAAACCGATCGGCGCGATGCCGTCCGGCAGTTGCGCCTGGGCGGGTCGAAGAAGGTGCTCGACATCGCCTGTGGGCCGGGAAATTTCACCCGGTTTCTCAGTAATACCTTGTCCGGCAATGGTTTCGCGGTCGGGCTGGACTACTCCGAGGCGATGCTGGCCCGTGCTGTCCTGGACAACACGGGCCCGCGGGTGGGCTACCTGCGCGGTGACGCCGCCCGGTTACCGTTCGCGGACGGCACTTTCGACGCGGTGTGCTGCTTCGGCGCGCTCTACCTGATCCCGGACCCGCTCACCGCCGCCCGGGAGATGGTGCGGGTGCTGGCGCCGGGCGGGCGGATCGCGATCAGCACCAGCCACCGCGACGATTCCGCGTTCGGCCGGTTCAGCCGGGTGGTGGGCGGCTGGTCGGGGTTGCGGGTCTTCCCGAGCGCCACCTTCCCCGAGCTGTTCACCGAACTCGGCCTGGTCGACGTCGAACAGCAGGTGCACCGGCTGCTGCAGTACGTCAGCGCGACCCGGCCGGCCTAGATGGTCGCCGTGTCGATGACGAAGCGGTAGCGCACGTCGCTGGCCACCACCCGGTCGTAGGCGTTGTCGATCTCGTCGGCGGAGATCACCTCGATCTCCGCGCCGATGCCGTGCTCGGCACAGAAGTTCAGCATCTCCTGGGTCTGGGCGATGCCGCCGATCATCGAGCCCGCCAGCGAGCGGCGGTAGCCCGCGATGGTGAACGGCTTGATCGCCAACGGCTTCTCGGGCAGGCCGAGGATGACCAGGGTGCCATCCAGGTTCAGCAGCCGCATGTAGCTGTCGATCGGCAGATCCGCGGACACCGTGTTCAGGATCAGGTCGAAGCGATTGCGCAGTTCTTTGAAGGTCTGCTTGTCGCTGGTCGCGTAGTAGTGGTGCGCGCCGAAGCGCTTGCCGTCCTCCTGCTTGCTCAGCGAATGGCTGAGCACGGTGACCTCCGCGCCCATGGCCGCGGCGATCTTCACGCCGACGTGCCCGAGGCCGCCCATGCCGATGATCGCGACCTTCTTGCCCGGACCCGCGTTCCAGTGCCGCAGCGGCGAGAACAGCGTCACGCCCGCGCACAGCAGCGGGGCCGCCACGTCCAGGCCGATGCCCTCGGGAATCTGCAGCACGAAGTGCTCGGTCACCACGACCTGGGTCGAGTAGCCGCCCATCGTGTAGCCGTCCGGTTGCACCGCGGCGTCGACCTCGGTGTTGTAGGTCATGGTGCTGCCGTTGGCGCAGTACTGCTCCTCGTCGGCCAGACAGGGGCCGCACTTGCCGCAGGAGTTCACCATGCAGCCGACGCCGACGCGGTCGCCGACCTTGTGCTTGGAGACCGCGCTGCCGACGGCGGCGACCAGGCCGGCGATCTCGTGGCCCGGCACGCACGGGTATTTGGTGCCGCCCCACTCGTCGCGGGCGGTGTGGATGTCGGAATGGCAGATGCCCGCGAACTTGACGTCGATGAGCACGTCGTTCGGTCCGAGCTCCCGTCGTTCGATGGTGACCTTCTCGAAGGCGCCGTCCGGCGCGGGGATGGCATAGGCTGCGGCGCTCGTCATGGATACATGCCTACCGCCGCATGCCTCGGTTTGCCAAGCATCCCCGGTGAGGATTGCCATTCGGTGGTGGCGTTTGTTCCGCCACAATGGAGACCGGGTGTGTCCTAGCGGAGGCGGAGGCGATGGACGATCAGTGGCGCTATCTGAGCGAAGACGTCCGGCCGCCGCGTTCCGACGGCCCGGGCGGCGGCGGTGGCCGGGTGCTTGCCGTGCTGGTGGTGGCCATCCTCGCGGCGACCATGTTCATCGGTTTCCGGGCCGAACTACCGCAGTGGGCGCCGTTCGCCAATTCCGAGATCGTCGAGGCCCCCTACTCGATGCCGCCGGCCCCGACCCTGGACGCGCCCGCCGTCAACGCCACCGTGCGGCCCGCCCTGGTCCACATCAGCACCTCCAGCCGGCCGTTCGGGCTGGGCGCCGCGGGCTCGGGCATCGTGCTCACCGCGGACGGCCAGGTGCTGACCAGTCATCACGTGGTCAAGGGCGCGGACACGGTGACCGTCACCGATGTCGGCAACGGTGAGGTCTACCAGGCCACGGTGCTGGGCTACGACTCCGGCGCGGATATCGCGCTCTTGGCGCTGACCGGCGCCACCGGGCTACCCGTGGCCACCCTCGGCAACTCCGGCGAGGTCCGGATCCGCGACGAGGTGCTCGCGATCGGCAACGCGGGCGGGGTCGGCGGCACCCCGACCGCGATCGCCGGCACGGTCACCAACCTGGACTCCACCATCGTCGCCCTGAACGCGGCCGACCTGTCCCGCAAATCCCTGTCCGGCATGTTCGAGATCGCCGCCCCGGTCTCCTCCGGCCAGTCCGGTGGCGCCCTGGCCGACCGCAACGGCAGCGTCATCGGCGTCATCACCGCGGCCTCGGGCGATCCGGACCAGAAGTCCGCCACCGACGCCAACGGCTACGCGGTGCCGATCGACCGGGCCATGCGCGTGGTCCGGCAGATCCGCTCGGGCACGCCCACCGAGACCGTGCACATCGGCCCGACCGCGACGCTCGGCGTGATCGCCTCCAACGCCCAGCCCACCGGCGCGGGCGCCAAGGTGGAGGCGGCCGTCTTCGGGTCGCCGGCGCATTCCGCGGGCCTGCTCGAGGGCGAGGTGATCACCGCGCTCAACGACCGCGCCGTGACCACCATCCAATCCCTGCACGCCGCCCTGAACATGCACCGGCCCGACGAAACCGTGACGCTGGTGGTCACCGGCCCGCACGGGAACCGCACCCTCAGCGTGGTGCTGACGGTCGGCCCACCGAATTGAGCGGCGTCAGCTGAAGACGACGGTGCGGCGGCCGTGCACGAGCACCCGACCCTCCAGGTGCCAGCGCAGGCCGCGGGCGAGCACCACGCGCTCGATATCGCGGCCCTGGCGGACCATGTCGCGGACGTCGTCGGCGTGGTCGATGCGGGAGACGTCCTGCTCGATGATCGGGCCCGCGTCCAGTTCCGCCGTGACGTAGTGGCAGGTGGCGCCGATCAGCTTCACGCCGCGCGCGAAGGCCTGGTGGTACGGGCGGGCGCCGACGAAGGAGGGCAGGAAGCTGTGGTGGATGTTGATCGCCCGGCCGGCCCAGTGCTCGCACAGTTCGGCGGGCAGGACCTGCATGAAGCGGGCCAGGACGACGGCGTGCGGGTCGTGCGCGTCGACGATCTTGCGGACCGTCTCGAAGGCGGGGCCGCGGTCGGCGGGGTCCTTGGGGAAGTCGACGTGGTGGAACTCGATGCCGTGCGCCTCGGTGATGGCGGCCAGGTCGGGGTGATTGCCGATGACGGCCTCGATGGTCGCGGGTAGCTCGCCGCTGGTGGCCCGGCCCAGCAGGTCGTGCAGGCAGTGACCGTCCTTGCTGACCAGCAGGACGATGCGGCGCTTCGCCCCCGAATCCAGCAGGTCCCACTCGGTGTCCGGGCCGAGCTCGGCGGCCACGCCCGCGAAGCGGTCGCGCAGTTCGGCGAGGTCGAACGGCACCGTCGCGGCCTTGATGGCCTGGCGGGTGAAGAACCAGCCGCTGTCGGTGTCGGAGTGGTAGCCGGCCTCCACGATCGAGCCGCCGAACTCGGCGATGAACGAGGTGATCCTGGCGATGATGCCCGGTCGGTCCGGGCAGCCCAGGGTCAGTACGTAGCGACGGTCCTCGGCGGGGTCGGCGGAGCTCATCCCACCATTCTCCCAGGTGAGCCGGACCGGAGATCAGCAGGGACCGCCCGGTACGGCTACAGCTTGTAAAACGGTTCCGCGTACCGGAATTCGCCGCTGATCTGCGGTTCGTAGGCGGTGAGCGCGCGCACCTGGAAATGTGCGGTCCAGCCGGGCTCGTCCGGCGTGATGCCGAGCCGGGCGGCCGGAACGAACCCGAATTGCGGGTAGTACTCGGGGCTTCCGAGCAGGCCGACGAGCGGTTCGTCCAGGGCGTCGGCGGCGCCGAGGGCGGCGTGCATGAGGGCGGCGCCCGCGCCGGCGCCCTGCCGCTCGACGCGGACGCCGATCGGGCCGAGCGCCAGCACCGGGTACGGCCCGACGGTGGCGCGGGTGAGGCAGACATGTCCGATGATGGTGTCGTGCTCGACGACGACCAGGGACAGCGTCGGTATCCAGCCGGAGTCGGTGCGCAGCCGGGTGACCAATTCCACCTCCGGCGGTTCGGCCCGCGCGTTGCCCGCGCGGCCGCCGGCCTCCGGATCGTCCTGGAACGCCACGGTGTCACCGTTGGCGTATTGCGGTCCGAATGCGCTGCGGTGCACTGCGGCAATCTGAATGACATCGTCGGCGCGCTCGCGACGGATCAGCACGTGTCCTCCGAAACAGTTGGATAAACCGCACCCGCATTGACAGGCGGTGGGCACCCGGCTGCCCGTGCTCCGCCGACCCTACGAGTGTGCGGTAAGCCACCGCTGGCCCGCAATGGAATTCGCGACTATGTAAAACTCTGACCTCATGGCCGATTCCTCAGCGCTGACCCGGGCCGACGTGGCCGCCATGATCGATCACACCCTGCTCGCGCCGGAGGCGACGGCCGACGATGTCGCCGCGCTGGTGGCGGAGGCGCGGGAGCTCGGGGTGTACGCGATCTGCGTGTCGCCGTCGATGCTGCCGGTGCGCGCGCCCGGGATCGTGATCGCCACGGTCGCGGGTTTCCCGTCGGGCAAACATCATTCGCTGATCAAGGGCGCGGAGGCCCGGCTCGCCGTCGATCAGGGCGCGGCCGAGGTGGACATGGTGATCGATGTCGGCGCGGCGCTGGCCGGTGACTTCAACGCGGTGATGGCCGACATCATCACGGTGCGCGAGGCCACCGCCGACCGCGCGGTGCTGAAGGTGATCCTGGAATCGGCCGCGCTACCGGACGCGGCGATCGTGGGCGCCTGCCGGGCCGCCGAGCAGGCCGGCGCCGATTTCGTGAAGACCTCCACCGGGTTCCATCCCGCCGGTGGCGCCAGCGTGCACGCGGTGCGGCTGATGGCCGACACCGTCGGCGGCCGGCTCGGGATCAAGGCCAGCGGCGGCATCCGCACCGCCGAGGCCGCGGCCGAATTGATCGCCGCGGGCGCCACCCGCCTCGGGCTCTCCAAATCCCGGGCGGTGCTGGCGGGTTTCCCCGCCTAATCGCGCACCCAGTCGGCCAGCACGGCGGCGAGCGCCGCGGCGCCGGTGCGGCAGTCTTCCGGGCGGGCGTATTCGGCGGGGGAGTGCGAGACGCCGGTGGGATTGCGGACGAACAGCATCGCGGTGGGAACCACCGCGGACAGGATGCCGGCGTCGTGCCCCGCGGCGGTGGGCAGCACCGGGATCTCGCCGAGGTGGCCGAGGGCGCGGTTGATCCGGTCACGCGGGGCGGCGGGGAATTCCACTATGGGCGTGATGGATTCGGCGTCGACCCGCAGCTCGACGCGGTCATCCGCGGCGTGCCGGTGGGCTGCCGCGGTGATCTGCTCGACCAGCCGGGTGAGTGTGGGTTCATCCGCGGCGCGGGCGTCGAGCCAGGCCAGGATCTCGGACGGGATCGCGTTGGCGCCGTTGGGCAGGACCCGGAGTTTGCCGAAAGTGGCGACGGCCGCGTGTAATTCGGCGGCCTGGCGCGCGGTGTGCACCGTGGCGGCGTAGGCGAGCATCGGGTCGCGCCGATCGACCAGGCGGGTGGCGCCGGCGTGATTGGCTTCGCCGGTGAAGGTGAACAGCCAGCGCCCGTGCGGCCAGATGGCGGCGGCGACGGCGAGCGGCTGATCCACGAGATCGAGGGCGCGCCCCTGTTCGACGTGCAATTCGACGTAGACGCCGACCCGCTCGGCCAGTGTCGGATCGGCGCCCAGGTGGCGCGGGTCGCGACCGGCCCGGGTCAGCGCCTCGGCCAGGCTGATGCCGTCGGCGTCTCGCAGTGTCAGTGCCCGTTCGGGTTTCAGCACGCCGGTGCTGAGTTGTGAACCGACACAGGCCACTCCGAAGCGAGCGCCTTCCTCGTCGGCGAACGCGACGACGGCCACCGGCCGCCGCGGCTCGACGCCCTGGGCGCGGACCAGATCGATCGCGGCGAAGGCGGACACTATGCCCAGTGGTCCGTCGTAGGCGCCGCCGTCGGGCACCGAATCCAGATGCGATCCGGTGACGAACGCGTCTACCGGATCACCCTGCCATCCCGCGGGCAGCCACCACGCCCACAGATTGCCGTTGCGGTCCTCCTCGACCGCCATCCCGCGCTGCTCGGCACACCCGGCGAACCATTCGCGCAGCGTCAGATCCGCGTCGCTCCAGGCGAATCGGCGATAGCCACCGGTGGACGGCTCGCGGCCGACGTCCAGGATCGAATCCCACAGTGCGTCGAAGGTCATGCTCCGGTCCTTTTGCTCGTGCGTGCTCACAGTTGCCCGGGAATCCAATTCGTTCCGGCCAGCGGCACCTGCGCCATGGCCGACGCTTCCACCGTCAGCGCGACCAGGTCTTCCGGCTCCAGATTGCGCAGGTGGGATTTGCCGCAGGCGCGGGCCAGGGTCTGGGCTTCCATGGTCAGGACGCGCAGATAGTTGGCCAGGCGGCGGCCGGCGGCCACCGGATCGAGGTTGCGGGCGAGCTCGGGGTCCTGGGTGGTGATGCCCGCGGGGTCGCGGCCCGCCTGGAAGTCGTCGTAGAACCCGGCGGCGGAACCGAGCGCGGCGTACTGCTCGGCGTAGTGCGGGCTGTTGTCGCCCAGGGCGATCAGGGCCGCGGTGCCGATCGCCACCGCGTCCGCGCCGAGCGCCATGGCCTTGGCGACATCGGCGCCGCTGCGGATGCCGCCGGAGACGATCAGCTGCACCTTGCGATGCACGCCCAGTTCCTGCAGGGCCCGCACGGCCTGCGGTATCGCGGCGAGTGTCGGGATGCCGACGTGTTCGATGAAGACATCCTGGGTCGCGGCGGTGCCGCCCTGCATGCCGTCGACCACCACCACGTCGGCGCCGGCCTGCACGGCGAGCTTCACGTCGTAATAGGTGCGGGTCGCGCCGACCTTGATGTAGATCGGGGTGGCCCAGTCGGTGATCTCGCGCAGTTCGATGATCTTGATGGCCAGGTCGTCCGGGCCGGTCCAGTCGGGGTGCCGGCACGCCGAGCGCTGATCGACGCCCAGGGGCAGCGTGCGCATGCCGGCGACCCGCTCGGTGATCTTCTGCCCGAGCAGCATGCCGCCGCCGCCGGGTTTGGCGCCTTGGCCGAGCACGATCTCGATGGCGTCGGCCTTGCGCAGGTCATCGGGGTTCATGCCGTAGCGCGACGGAAGATACTGGTACACGAGATGTTTGGACTGGCCGCGCTCCTCGGGAGTCATGCCGCCGTCGCCGGTGGTCGTCGAGGTGCCCACCGCGCTGGCGCCGCGCCCGAGCGCCTCCTTGGCCGGCCCGGACAGCGCGCCGAAGCTCATGCCCGCGATGGTGATCGGGATGTCCAGGTGCAGTGGGTTCTTCGCGTGCCGATCGCCGAGTACGACGTCGGTCTCGCAGCGTTCGCGATAGCCCTCCAGGGGATAGCGCGACACCGAGGCGCCGAGGAACAGCAGATCGTCGAAGTGCGGCAGCGGGCGTTTCGCGCCCCAGCCGCGGATGTCGTAGATGCCGGTCGCCGCGGCCCGCTGGATCTCGGCGATGACGCCGCGCGGGAAGGTCGCCGATTCGCGGAGCGCGGGATTCGGGGAGTTCACCAGGGCCTCCTAGTAGGCGCCGACATTGTCGACATGGAAGTTGTAGAGGGTGCGCGCCGAGCCGTAGCGCGTGAATTCGGCGGGGTCGGCGTCGAATCCGGCCGCGTCGAGCAGCTCACGGAGTTCGGCCAGATGCTCGGCGCGCATTTCCTTGGCGACGCAGTCCGCGCCGAGCGATGCCACGCTGCCGCGCACATAGATTCGCGCCTCGTACAGCGAATCACCGAGGGCCGCACCGGCGTCGCCGCAGACCACCAGCCGCCCGGCCTGCCCCATGAACGCGCTCATATGCCCGATGTCCCCGCCGACGACGATATCGACGCCCTTCATCGAGATCCCGCACCGCGCGGCCGCGTTGCCCTCGATGACCAGCAGCCCGCCGTGCGCGGTGGCGCCGGCCGACTGCGACGCGTCGCCGGTGACGCGCACCGTCCCCGACATCATGTTCTCCGCGACGCCGACACCCGCGTTGCCGCGCACGGTGACCCGGGCCCGCTGGTTCATCCCCGCGCAGTAATAGCCGACGTGTCCGTCGATGGTGACCTCGATCGGACTGTCGATCCCGCAGGCCAGGGCATGTGCCCCGCGGGGATTGGTCAGGGCCAGCCGGGCCGGCGCGCCGGGGGAGTGCAATAGCTGATTGACGGCCCGCACGCCTTCGAGCGCGACGTCGGCCTGCCGGGTCGCCACCTCGGTCACTGTCGATCCCATACGTAGACCTCTTCCGGTTCCGGTTCGAATATGCGGGCGGATCGCACGCCGGGCAGCCCGGCCAGCGCGCGGTACTCCGAGGCCATCGCTACCCAGTCCGGGGTCTCGGCGATGACGGCGGGTTTGCAGGCGATCGGATCACGCACCACCGCGAAGGAGTCCCGGTTCGCGACGAGCAGGGTGTAGAAGCCGTCGAAGCGTTCGCCCAGCAGCCGCAGTGCTTTCGCCAGGTCGGCGCCCTGTGTGAGGTGCTGCGCCACGAAGCGCGCACCCACTTCGGTGTCGTTGGCACTGTCGAAAACCACACCGGCGCGCGTCAATTCGCGCTTGATGCTCTCGTGGTTGGCGAACGAGCCGTTGTGCACCAGGCATTGATCGGGCCCCACCGAGAATGGGTGTGAACCGGCGGCGGTGACCGCCGACTCGGTCGCCATCCGAGTGTGTGCCACGCCCTGCCAGCCGGCGGCGGCCGGCAGGCCGAAGCGATGGGCGAGTTCGGTCGGGTTGCCCACGCCTTTGACCACGGCCACATCGGCGCCGAAGCCGATGATCTTGGCGGCGGGCACGATGCGCCGCAGCGCGTCGACCATGACCTCGGCGTCACTGGGGGCATGCAGCAGCGTGGTCGGCGTCAGATCGATACCCGCGGCGGCGACCCCGAGTTCGTCGCCGAGCAGTGCCGCGAGGTCGGCCGCCGGGAGGCCGGCGTCCAGCAGCGACACCGTCGACGCATCCGGCGGCGACCACACCGGGTCGCCGTAGACGGCGAACCCGGCGGAATCCGGTCCGCGATCACACAATTGGTCGAGCATGCCGGTCAGCAAGCCGCCGAGTCGCGGGTGCAGCGCGGGATCGCGCAGGTGCAGCCCGACTATTCCGCACATGTGAAACTCCTTGTCTGTCCTGATGATTCAGAACGCGGTCAGGTAGCGGTCGATCTCCCACTCGGACACCGTGTTGTGCCAGGCGAAGAACTCTTCGCGCTTGAGCCGCGTGAAGTACTCGGCGACACCGGGTCCCGCGCTGTCCAGGGCCCCGGCCAGCACCGGGTCGTTCTCCAGCGCGTCCATCGCGTGCACCAGGGTCATCGGCAGCATGTCGCCGCGCCCGCTGCCGGGCGCGCCCGGATCGAGCTCGCGTTCGATGCCGTCGAGGCCCGCGGCGACGGTGGCGGCCATGGCCAGGTACGGATTGGCCGATCCGTCGCCGCCGCGCAGTTCCACCCGGTGCTGGTCGGGGACGCGCAGGTACTGGGTGCGATCGTTGCCGCCGTAGGTGGGGTAGCGCGGTGACCAGGTGGCCCCGCTACTGGTGGAGGTGGCCCCGAGTCGCTTGTAGGAGTTCACGGTCGGCGCCAGCACGCCTTGCAGGGCGGGGGCGTGTTCGAGGATGCCCGCGATGAACGAGTACGCGGTGCGGGACAGCCCGAGGCCGCGTCCGTCGGCCGCGTCGGGGAACAGCGGGTCGCCGCCGTCCCAGAGCGAAAGGTGCAGGTGCATGCCCGACCCGGTGCGGTCGGCGAACGGCTTCGGCATGAAAGTGGCGCGCATGCCCCGTTTTTCGGCGACCACCGAGAGCAGGTAGCGGGCGGTGATCACGCGGTCCGCGGTGGTCATCGCCTCGGCGTAGGCGAAGTTCTGCTCGAACTGCCCGTTGGCGTCCTCGTGGTCGCTGGCGTAGTTGCCCCAGCCCAGCGCGTTCATGGCCGCCGAGATCTCGGTCAGGTGGTCGTACATCCGGGTGACGTCGCGGGCGTCATAGCAGGGCTGGCTACTGGTGTCGGCGGTGTCGGCGGTGCGAAGCACTCCGCTTGCATCCCGGTTGACCAGGAAGTATTCGATCTCCGCGCCGACCTTGACGGTCAGCGAGCGCGCGGCGGCTCGGCGCAGCATGCCGGCCAGGATGACGCGTGGCGCGAACGGCCACGGCACGCCCTCGACATGCGGATCGCAGTGCACCAGTGCGAGTCCGGGCCGTACGAACGGCAGCGGGGTGAACGAGGCCGGGTCCGGTATCGCCACCAGATCCGGGTCCCGCGGTTGCTGTCCCATGCTGCCCGCCGCGTAGCCGGCGAAACCCGCTCCCTCGGTGGCCAATTGGTCGACCGCCTCGACGGGCACCAGTTTGGCGCAGGGTTTACCCGCCAAGGTGACGAACAGCGCCAGGATGTAGCGGGTGTCGCTGGCGTGCGCGAGTTCGGTGAGTGTGGGTGCGGTGGTGGCGGTTTCGGCAGTCATTCCAGGCTCCAAGGACGAGAAGAAGATTCGGTGTCAGCGCATTTCGCCCGCACCCTGATAGGGGTGCGGACTGAGCAGGGGCTCGCCGTCGGCGAAGCGGGAGTAGCGGAAGTCCGCGGGCCGCACATTCGGCAGCTCGGTATTCCCGTCGGTGACCAGGTCGGCGACCAGCCGCCCGACGGCGGGGGAGATCTTGAACCCGTGCCCGGAGAATCCGGCGGCCAGGAACAGCCCGGCCACCGGGGCGGGTCCGATGATCGGGTTGTAGTCGGGGGTGACGTCGTAGGCGCCGACGTAGGAGCCGGTGATCCGCGGATCGGGCATGTCCGGCAGCCGGTGGCCGAGCTTGCCGATGATGGTGTCGATCGTGGACTCGTCGGCGCGGTTCACATAGTCGTCGGAGTCTAGGTACTCCGGCGCCTGGTGATCGGAATTGCCCACCAGTAGTTCGCCGTTGGGCTCCCGGCACAGGTAGGACAGTCCGGCCAGATCGGAAAGGACCGGCACGGTGGGTGTCGGCGCTCCCTGATCGACCAGCACCAGTTGCGCCCGCTGCGCCTTGATATCCAGCTCGACACCGGCGGTTCCGGCCAGTACGGGCGTCCACGGCCCGGTCGCGAGTATGACGGTGCCGCAGTGGATCTCGCTGCCGTCGGCGAGTAGCACGCCGTGCACCGCCCCGGTCGCGCTCGTCCGGAGCGCGCGCACCGGCGTGCTCTGCCGAATCCGGACGCCGAGTCTGCGCGCGGCGGTCGCGAAAGCCATTCCCGCCAAGTAGGCCTCACCCCGCCCGCCCAGTGGCTCGTAGGCGAACTCGGCGAAATCGTCGAGCCGCAGCCCCGGCCACAATTCGGCCATGGCGGCGTGGTCGATGAGCTCGACGTCGATGCCCAGGCCGCGCATCATCGCGACATTGGCCCGCAGCGGTTCGACATTGCCGGTGCCGACGCCGACGACATAGCCGCACTGCTGGAAACCCATGTCGTCGCCGAACAGCTCGGCGGCCCTGGTGAATACGTCGACCCCGTACCACGCCATCGCGGCCAGGGATGGCGTGCCGTAATGGCAGCGCACCACACCGCTGGACTTGCCGGTCATGCCCGAGCACAGCGTGCCGCGCTCCAGGACGAGGATGCCGGTTTCCCCGCGGTCGGCCAGCGACCAGGCGATGGCCAGGCCCTCCAGGCCGCCGCCGACGATCACGTAGTTATGGGTTTCGGTCACGGACGTCCTCGCTGCGTGTTTCCTGTGGTGATCCACTGTCCTTTCTCATGAAACAGACGGTCTGTGACGCGGGCGTTACGGCAAGGTCAGCGCTCGATCACGCCGACGGCGGTACAACGGCTTAACCGGAACGTCACCCGAAGTCCGCCGACGGCAATGTTCGCGGTCGTCTACTGGCTCCCAGCCGTCTACCAATGAGAGACAAAGGTTCCCGGCGGCGGACTTTCAGATGAGGTAGCTATGACAGAAGCGATCGTCGCGGCGAATACCGCGTGGATGTTGGCGGCCTTCGCCGCCGTGAGCCTGATGGTGCCCGGGCTGGCCATGTTCTACGGCGGCATGGTCGGCATCAAGAGCACGCTCAATATGGCCATGATGACCCTCGGCGCGGCCGCCGTGGTCGGGGTGCTGTGGATCCTGGTCGGATACTCGGCGTCCTTCGGCGATTCGCTCGGTGGCCTCGGCCTACTGGGCGATCCGCTGGAGTACTTCGGCTCCGGGAAACTGCTCACCGCACCGGCCGAACCGGCGCTGCCGCCCGCCGTGTTCTCCGGATTCCAGATGCTGTTCGCGTGTATCACGGTGGCGCTGATCTGCGGCGCGGTCGCCGACCGGATGAAGTTCGGCGCCTGGCTGCTGTTCGCGGGAATCTGGGCGGTGCTGGTGTACTTCCCGGTGGCGCACTGGGTGTTCGCCTTCGACACTGCCGACGGCTCGGTGCTGGGCGGCTGGATCGCGAACAAGCTGAAGGCCATCGACTTCGCCGGCGGCACCGCCGTGCACATCAACGCCGGTATCGCCGCGCTCGCGCTCGCGCTGGTGCTCGGCAAGCGCGGCGCGTTCCCGAACGTGCCGCGCCCGCACAGCCTTCCGCTGACCATCCTCGGCGCGGGCATGCTGTTCTTCGGCTGGTTCGGCTTCAACGGCGGCTCCGCGCTCACGGCCGGCAACGGCGCCGCGGTGGCCATCCTGAACACCGCCGCCGCCGCGTGCGCGGGCATCTGCGGCTGGCTGCTGGTGGAGCGGCTGCGCGAAGGCGTGGCCACCTCCCTGGGCGCCAGTTCCGGCTTGGTCGCGGCACTGGTCGGCATCACGCCGGCCTGCGGCGCGGTCTCCCCGCTCGGCGCGCTGATTGTCGGCGGGCTCTCGGGTGTGGTGTGCTCCTTCGCGGTGTCGCTGAAATACCGCTTCGGCATCGATGATTCGCTCGACGTGGTGGGCATTCACCTGGTCGGCGGCATCCTGGGCACCGTGCTGATCGGCTTCCTCGCCGATCCCGCGGCGCCCAACGGGGTGGCGGGGCTGTTCTACGGTGGCGGCGTCGATCAGCTGTGGCGGCAGAGCGTCGCGGTACTGGCCGTGTTCGGCTACACGCTGGTGGTCACCCTGATCATCGCCAAGGTCATCGACCTGACCATGGGCCTGCGGGTGCCGGCCGACGCCGAGCGCGACGGCCTCGACGTGTCCCTGCACGGGGAGGCGGCCTACGCGCTGGATCTCGCCCCCGTCAGCGCCGGCGCCACCCCGGGGTCGGCGGTCGCCGCGGCCGAGTCCTACACCGCGGGCGCGGCGAAGGCGGGCGCCCAGTAGAAACAGGCGGGCTCGCGGAAGCCGGTCCGGTTCAGTGCTCTTCGTGGTTGTCCGGGTACGCCGTGACCGCCAGGAACCGGATCGGCAACCGCACCAGCTCGTGCGGCCCGTGCAGGCCCTCGCCGTCGAGCAGCAGGGAATCTCCCGGCCGCAGTGTGTATTCCGCGTCCCCGTGCCCGTAGACCATGACGCCCTCGAGCATGTACAACAGCTCGGTGCCGGCGTGCTGGAAACGGGGAAACACCTCGCTGGCGTTGCTCAGCGTGACCAGCACCGGTTCGAGCCGCTTGTGCTGCCCCCGCAGCGAACCCAGCAGTTCGTAGTGATGGCCGACCCGGGTGCCGCGCCCGACGATCACCGCGCCGTGCCCGGCCGGCACGTAGACCGCCTCCCGGGCGGTGTCGGCGCCGCGGAACAGCGAGGTCACCGGCACATCCAGGCCCGCGGCCAGCCGGGCGAGCGTGGACAGACTGCACGAGGTCTGCGCGTTCTCGATCTTGGAGAGCATGGCCTTGGAGATGCCCACCTTGGTCGCCATGTCGCCGACCGAGAGCCCGCTGGCCCGCCGCAGCGCGCGCACCTGGCGCGCGATGGCGGCCTCCAGATCACCGGCGGTGGGCGGGTTGCCGATCACCTCCCGCTGCACCGGTGCGGGATCGCCGCTGTCGCGGTGGATCCGCGGGGTGAACTCGGGCATCGCACGATCTTACCCGGGGGTTTCCTGACAGTAGACGGCCGCTGGGTCAGCAGCGGATGTCGCTACCGCCCTGCGCCGCGGGCAGTTCCGTCGCGCCGCCGGAGAGCCGCACGGCGATGCCGTCGTCGGTCACGCTGATCTCGGTCGGCGTCATGTTGAACGGGTAGCTCTGCAGGCTCTTGGAGATCACGTCGACGATGCCCTGCACCAGGTCGGTCGGCAGGCCCATGCCGAGCAGCGCGGCGGACTGTGTTTCCACCTGCACCACACCGTTTTTCACGACCGGCTTGACCTCGAGCTCGGCCAGGCCGCCGAGCACCTTCAGGGTCAGCACGCCGCTGGACTTCGACGAGCTCACACCGGTGACGAGACCGGCCAGGGTCTCCTCGATGCCGGCGTTGCTCCAGGTGACGTCGGCCGAGGAGCTGCCGATGGTGCCGCCGCCGCGGCCCCCGTCGACCATCTCGAGGTCGTGGAACTCGGCGTGCACCACCATGCCGACGGCGGGGCCGAACTTGGTGTCGTCGCTGTCGACGGTGACCTTGCCGATCTTGTCGTCCAGATAGGTGATCAGCAGCGGTTTCACACCGAAGCCGACATCGATCTTGGAGCCCATCTCCTGCTCGAACTGCGCCGAGACGCAGTTGGCGATCCGGTGGCGGGCGTAGGCTTCGCCGCCGATCAGCAGGGAAACCAAGAGCGCCACGACCACGGCGAGCGCGATCGTCAGGGTGCGCCGGCTGACCCGAGGGGAGGGCTGGGCTGTGTTCATGCGGCCGATTCTTCCCGACGTTTTTGAGTCCGCTCTGTGGACGCGCTGAGGAGTTGACTGCGTCCGCCGCCGGTCAGGACGGTCAACGCGCCGTCGATTGTGATATGTGACACAAGATTCCAGCGTAGCCTGGGTGCCATGGCTGGCGAAGCGGCGGGCCGCGCACCCGAATCCGTGGCTCATGGGTGGCGTGTATTACGGCGGTTGGCCGCCCGGCACGCCGGTTTCTTCACGACCCGGCAGGTCCTGCGCACCGGATGTGAAACGCGAGTACGCGCCGGGCTCGGCGACGGCACGGTGGTCCGCGCCGGGGTCGGCCTGCTGCGACTGGCCGAGTGGCCGGACGGGCCGCTCGACGAGTACGCCATGTGGGCCGCCTGGTTCGACGGCGCCGCCGCCGTCTCCCATCAGAGCGCCGCCGAACTGCACGGTCTCGGCAGTCTGCGCCCGCGCTTCCTGCACCTGTCCGTGGGCGCCGGCCGCCCGCCGGTGACACCCCGGCTCGTGGTGCTGCGCCGCTCGCTCATCGGCGCCGACGTCGAATCCGCCGGGCCGTTCCTGGTGACCACGCCGGTGCGCACCGTGCTGGACCTGGCCGAGGCCGATATCGGTCAGACCGCGCTGGACGAGGTCATCGGTGACGCCGTCGCCATCGGCCGCTGCGGCCGCGACGAGATCCATTCCGCCGCCGTGCGACTACCGCCGCGGGCGGCGGGCCGCATCCATCGCGCGCTGACCCGTTTGTGAAATCGCACGGAAAACCCGTCCGCCGCCATCCTCCTGCGCTGGACGCTCGATCGTGGCAGGGTGGCTGATCATGGGGACGATGGGCCAGGGTAGGTGGGATCTCGTCTTCCCGTCCGGCGCACCCGAGCGAGTCGGTGACATGTTCGCCACCGCGGTGGTCGCCGACGCGGTCCGCGGTCAAGACGCCGACCTGGCGCAATCGGTGGAGACCTGCCGCGAGTGGAATCGTCGCTACCGCACCAGCTTCCGGGCCATGACCGCGCTCGGCGCGTGTTCGCCCGCGCACGCCGCCGGTATCGCCGCCGACGGATTGACCTCGGCGCGCGGGCTGTTGCGGTTCGTCACCGAATACGTGGCGGCGCCGCTCGACAGCTTCGATGCCGGCGCGGTGCCGCAGCGCTCGACGCTCGACACCGGCCACATCGGCGGCAGCGCGAAACCGCCCGCGCGCCTGGAGATTCCTTATCGCGGCGCGATCCTGGCCGAGGAGGCGCTGCGCAGGCAGCTCACCGAGTGGCGGCAGCGGGGGATCGTCGAACCCGGCTTCGCCGCCGCCGTCGAACGGGTTATCGATCATCCGGAATGGTTGCCGCTCCCCGGGTTTCGCGTCGTCATCGCGGGGGCGGGGGAGCTGGTGCCGCTGCGGCCGCTGCTGCACTGGGGTGCGGACGTGCTGGCCGTCGCCCGGCCCGGGCCGGCGCGCTGGAAAGAGCTCGAGGAGCTGGCGCGGGCCGGAGCCGGGGTGCTGCGCTATCCGATCAGTCCCGGCCCGCGCCCGTTCGACGGCGGACCCGGGGCCGACATCACCACCCAGTTCCCGGCGCTGATGGTGTGGCTGCGTGCGCATCTCGCGGACGGGCCGCGCCCGGTCTTCGGCGGCTACGCCAACCGGTTCGGGCCCGGCGGGGTGCGCCTGGCCGCCGCCATCGATGTTCTCGCCGAGGACGTGCTGGCCCAGCGCCCCGACGCCGCGCTGGCCGTGCTCGGGTCCGCGACCGACTGCTACGCCGTGCCGGAATCCGTTGTCGCCGACGCGCATCAGCGCCTGCACGCGCGCGGTGCGCGCCGCTTCGCCCAGGACCTGCTGCGCGTCCTCACCAGATCCGCGCTCTACCAACCGAATTACGCCACCCACCTGACCGACGAGGCGGGTGAACTCTGGAGCGTCGCCGACACCATGCTGCCCGCCCAGGGCCCGAACCACGTGCTGGCGCACCGCATCCAGCGCTGGCGCGGCGTCCTGGCCCACGCCGCCGGCCGCACCGTCTCCTGCGCCGTCGCCCCCCTGATCCACACCCGCGCCCTCACCGCCCAGCCCCGCCTGGCCGCCGCCTACCGCGGCGCTCAGCACTTCGGCATCGAAATCTTCGCCCCCGACACCGCCCGCACCCTGCTCGCCGCCAAACTCGTCGCCGACCTCTGCGCCCCCAGCGCCACCGACACCGCCAACCCCGAAGGCCTCTTCGCCCAGGGCGCCGCCCACAGCGGCCTCTGGCGCCAGCCCTTCGAACCCCACTCGATCCTCCCCATGGCCGCCCTCTCCGGCCGCCTCGGGTCGAGGTTCCAGCGCACCTAAACTGTCGCAACCGCTTTCGGTGCTACCGCCGACCAGGGCACCGAGAGGACGCAGTCGCGCATGCGGCGGCGGTATTCGCGGACCGGGAAGCCGTCCTCGCGGAGGTATTTCGCGGCCTGGCGCCAGCGGATGCGGGGGCCGAAGGGGGCCAGGGGTGCGGCTCGGGCCCAGGCGCGGTCGGCGGCGGTGAGCAGGGTGTGGATGGGTTCGCCGGGGATGTTGTGGTGGATCAGGGCTTTCGGGAGTCGCTCGGCGATGTCGGAGGGTTTGTCGACGGTGAACGGGTCCCAGGCGAGGGTGAGGGACCGGGGGCCGGAGTGGTCCAGCAGGATCCAGGCGCAGCGGCGGCCGAGTTCGTCGCAGGTGCCGTCGACGAGCAGGCCGTCCGGGGCCAGGCCGGACAGGATCCGCGCCCAGGCGTCCGGCACCGCGGACTCCGGGTATTGGCGCAGCACGTTGAACGCGCGCACCAGAACCGGTCGCAGACCGGCCAATTCGAAGCCGCCGCGAGCGAAGCTGACCCCGTCGCGGCCGGGGACGACACGGGCCGGATCGATCTCCAGACCGACCACCCGCACCGCCGGGCGGACGGTCCGCAGCCGGGCGGCGAGTTCGAGCGTCGTCCACGGGCTCGCGCCGTAACCGAGGTCGACCACCAGCGGATCCGCGGCGGCCAGCAGCCGCGCGGTGACCAGTTCGTCGTGAACCAGCCAGCGATCACTGCGTCGCAGCCGATTGACCCCGGTGGTGCCCCGGGTGATGGTGCCGAGCGGCCGGTTCAGCTGGTGGGGTTGCGAGCTTCCAGCCACTTCACCGTCTCTTCGGCTTCGGCGCGGAACAGGTCGATGAGGTTCACCAGCATCAACTGCTCCAGCCGCGGACCGACCATCGGAATGAACACCTTCGCCTCGGGCGAGAACCGCATGGTGCACCCGGTTTCGGTGGGGAACAGGCGAATCGCGCCGCTGAGGCTGCCGGGCCCGGCCGGGATGGACGCCGAGAACTTGCCGACGGTTTCCTCGGCGTCGAACGGGCCCCAGCTCTCCTTGCGGGTGATGATCATGTCCTTGCGCATCACGGCCTGGGCGATCTCGGGCAGCATCTCCCGCGGCAGCGTGTGGTGCAGCAGGACCTCGATGCCCGAATCGCTCACGTCGAGGCTGACGACCTCGTTGCCGGGGGTGTACTTCCGCATTTCCGCGACCCGCGCCTCCCAGTACTCCCGAGTCGACAGCGCCTCGTAGAGCTCTTTGGTGGTGTGCAGCGGGTACCGAGCGGAGTAGTCCAATCGACGTGCCATGCCCGCACACGTTACCGGGATCGATTGCCAGGCTGTCGCTCGGCGCGCATGTCACAAGCCGGCCCGGCCGCCGTTGGGCCGGGCGCACAACGACGGCTCCGGATCAGCCCTTGTGCGAGCTGATCCAGGTGTTGGTGAATTCCTCTTCGGACCGCAGCAGCTCGGTGAGGTGCTCCTGGATCGCCTTCTCGATCTTGCCGCCGAAGAGCGGGACCTTCACCTCGATATCGCCCGCCACGGTCGCGGTCGCGCCGGTGGCCGTGTCGGCCAGCGTGATGGTGCCGCGCACCTGGGCGGGCGCGCCCTCGACGGTGGCCTCGAAGGTCGCCGACTCGCCGGTCCAGCTCTCCACCCGCGGAATGATCAGATCGCCGGGGCGGACCGCGGTGATCGCGGGCGGCAGCAGATCGGCGGCGATGGCCTGCACCATGTCCACGCGCACCTGATCACCGGTGGCGCTGAAGGAGTTCAGGCGCGCGTTGTCCCCGCCGACCTCGGCGATGCGATCTTTCCAGTACTGCTCATCGGCGATCGCCGCGCGGACGGCGGCGGCCGGGTGTGTGTAGCGAGCCGTGTACGCCAAGGGTGTAGCCATGGACGAACACGCTACCGCGTTGTGAGCTCAGCGCCCGGAGGAGGTAGCGCAGCGTAACCACGGAGGGCGTAGCGAACAACGCCAATCGGATACCGTCTCAGGCGTGCGAACTTCACGGGTGGTATCCACGGACGAGCTGCGTGATCTGCTGGCCGGAACCGGCGCGGAATTGCGCGAATCGGTGCGGCTCGCGGACCTGACCACGCTGCGGGTCGGCGGTCCGGCCACGGTCGCCGAATGCGCTTCGACCGAGGCGCTGGTGGACACGGTGCGCGCGCTGGACGGCAAGGGCGTTCCGGTGCTGCTGGTGGCTGGCGGCTCCAATCTGCTGATCAGCGACGCCGGGTTCGACGGTGTGGTCGTGAAGATCGCGAACTCCGGGGTCGAGTTCGGCACCGACCACGTGCTCGCCGACGCGGGCGCGAACTGGGACGCTGTCGTCGCCGCGTCGGTCGAGGCCGGTTTCGGCGGCCTCGAATGTCTTTCCGGCATCCCGGGTTCCGCGGGCGCGACCCCGGTGCAGAACGTCGGCGCCTACGGCGTGGAGATCGAGCACCTACTGCGCAGGGTGCAGTTGCTGGATCGCGCCAGCGGCGAGATCCGCTGGGCCGAGCCCGCGGAACTCGGTTTGGCCTATCGCACCAGCAAGCTCAAGCACAGCGCGGACGCGGTGGTGCTCGCCGTCGAATTCGCCCTGGATCCGTCCGGCACCAGCGCGCCGCTGCGCTACGGGGAGCTGGCGACCACCCTGCGGGTCACCGACGGCGGCACCCGTCCCGCCGCCGAGGTGCGCGCGGCTGTGCTGGGGTTGCGCGCGGGCAAGGGCATGGTGCTCGATCCGGCCGATCACGACACCTGGAGCGCGGGGTCGTTCTTCACCAATCCCGTGGTACCGCAGGCGCGCGTCGACGCCGTGCGCGCGCTCATCACCGCCCATGTGGGCGATGTCACGATCCCGACCTATCCCGCGCCCGGTGGCGTGAAATTCTCCGCGGGCTGGCTGATCGAGCGGGCCGGTTTCGGCAAGGGTTTCCCGGGCGTCGGCGCACCGGCCCGGCTGTCCACTAAACACACGCTCGCGCTGACAAACCGGGGGGCCGCGACCGCGGCCGATCTGGTGGACTTGGCGCGCACAGTGCGCGCCGGTGTCGAGGACGTTTTCGGTATCGGTCTGGAGCCGGAACCGGTGACCGTCGGCTTGACTCTCTAACCAGGCATAACGGGCATCGAACCCGTTCGATAGCCGACCGAACTGTTGGTCGCGCGTAAATTCGAAGCGGTGAACAACCGTCCAGTGATCCGTAGACCGGTCGGCGTCTTGTCGATGCTTCTGCTAACCGTGGTCGCCCTCGTGGCCGGCTGCGGCACCGACCAGCCCGACCAGGCCAAGGACAACGGCCCGGTCGCGGAGGTGACGATCACCCCCGGCAACGACGCGGACGACGTGAACCCCACCGCTCCGATCTCGGTCGAGGTCAGCAACGGCGTCATCGATCAGGTTGCGCTGAGCAATGCCGCCGGTAAGCAGGTCAAGGGCGAATTCAGCCCGGACAAGCACACTTACAAGATCACCGAGGCGCTCGGCTACGACGCCGCCTACACCTGGACCGGCACCGCGCGCGGCACCGACAACCAGCCGGTCCCGATCGAGGGCACCTTCCACACGCTGGCCCCGAAGGCCACCGCGGGCGCCACCTTCCAGATCGCCGACGGCCAGGAGGTCGGCATCGGCGCGCCGATCATCCTGCAGTTCCGCGGCCACATCTCGAACAAGGCCGAGGTGGAGAAGGCCATCACCGTCACCACCAACCCGCAGACCGAAGGCGCGTGGGCCTGGTTCCCGGACGACAACGGCGGCTCCCGCCTGCACTGGCGGCCGAAGAACTACTGGCAGCCCGGCACCACCGTCAACGTGACGGCCAAGCTCTACGGCGTCGAGATGGGGGACGGGCTCTACGGCGACTCCGATCTCACCTCCGACTTCACCATCGGCCGCAGCCAGATCGTCAAGGCCAACGCGCCCAGCCACCGCATGCAGGTGGTGCGCGACGGGCAGGTCGTGATGGACTTCCCGGCCAGCTACGGCGAGGGCAACGAGCCGCGCAACGTGACCCGCTCGGGCACCCACGTGGTGAGCGAGAAGCACGAGCTGGTGAAGATGTCGAACCCGCCGTTCTACACCAACATCGACGAGCACTGGGCCGTCCGCATCTCCAACAACGGCGAATTCATCCACGCCAACCCGGAATCGGCGGGTGCGCAGGGCAATTCGAACGTCACCAACGGCTGCATCAACCTGTCCACCGCGAACGCGCAGGAATACTTCGTGACCGCGCTCTACGGCGACCCGGTCGAGGTCACCGGCACCTCGATCCCGCTCTCGGCGGCCGACGGCGACGTCTACGACTGGACCATTCCGTGGGACCAGTGGAAGACGATGTCGGCGGTGCAGGGCAAGCCCGCGCAGGTCTCGGCTACTCCGGTCGCCCCGGCCGCGCCGCGATAACCGCTGCCGCTCAGCCGCGGCGGGCGAACCGGCCGGCTTCGGCCTGATCGCGCGGCTTGACGATGATCTGATCGAGGTTCACGTGCGCGGGCCGCGAGGCCACGAATCCGACGATCTCGGCGATGTCGGCCGCGACGAGCGGATCGATGCCCTCGTAGACCTTGGCGGCGCGCTCTTCGTCACCGTCGAAGCGCACCAGCGAGAACTCGGTTTCCACCGCGCCGGGCGCGATCTCGGTGAGCCGCACCGGCTTTCCGAGGAGTTCCCCGCGCAGTGTCCGATGCAGCACCCCCTGCGCGTGCTTGGCGGAGGTGTAGCCGGAACCGTTGTCGTAGACCGAGAGCGCGGCCACCGAGGTGATGGTGACGATCAGGCCGTCACCGGAATCGATCAGCTTCGGCAGCAGGGCCTTGGTGACCCGCAGCGTGCCGAGCACGTTGGTCTCCCACATCCAGCGCCAGTCGTCCAGATCGGCCTCGGCCACCGTGGCCAGGCCTTTCGCGCCGCCCGCGTTGTTCACCAGCACCGCGACCTCCGGGACCGCGGCGCAGAAGGCGCGCACCGACTCCTCGGAGGTGACATCGAGTTCCAGTGCGGTACCGCCGATCTCGTCGGCCACGCGCTGCAACCGATCGAGCCGGCGGGCGCCGACATAGACGTGATATCCCTGCTTGGCGAGTTCGCGGGCGGTGGCCTCGCCGATGCCCGAGCTAGCTCCGGTGACTACCGCGTTGCGAGTGCTCATGGCCATCGATCCTAGGTGCCAACTGTTTGCCGGGCCCCGCGATGTCGTCGGGATCACCGTCGCACGGTGTTATCCCAGGTCCCGGCTGAGCAGGTCGGCTGGAGTTTCGCGGCGCAGCAGCTCCCGGCAGCGGCCGTCCCGGACCGCGACGATCGGCGGGCGGCCGACGCCGTTGTAGCTCGAGGCCAGGCTGTGGTGATAGGCGCCGGTGACGGGCATCGCGAGCACCTCGCCGGGGTGCAGGTCCGCGGGCAACCGCACGTCGGCGGCCAGGATGTCGCCCGCCTCGCAGTAGCGTCCCGCGATGCTGACCGTCTGCTCCGGCCCGATCGGGTGCCGACTGGCGAGCACGGCGTCGTAGCGCGCGCCGTACAGCGCGACGCGGGGGTTGTCGCTCATGCCGCCATCCACGGTGACGAAGGTCCGCCCGCGATCGATGCGTTTGACCGACAGCACCCGGTACAGCGTCAGGCCCGCCTTCGCGACGATGGCGCGACCCGGTTCCAGCGCGATCGACGGGCGCGGGAAACCGTGCCGCGCACAGGCGGCGTCGAGCGAGTCGTCCAGCACATCGGCGAGTTCGGCCAGATCCAATTCGGGGTCGCCACACCGGTAGGCCACCGCGTGCCCGCCGCCGAGATCCAGCTCGGTGAGTGTGTGGCCGTGCTCGTCGCGCACCGCGGCCATGGCCCCTACCAGCCGCCGCACCGCCTCGCTGTAGGGGAAGACATCGTGGATCTGCGAACCGAGGTGGCAGTGCAGGCCGACCAGCCGCAGATTCGGCTGGCGCAGTACGCGTTCCACCGCCTCGGCGGCCAGCGCGCTCCCGACCGGGAACCCGAATTTCTGGTCCGCGACGCCGGTGCGCACCGCGGGATGTGAGTCGATGTCGATATCCGGCGAGATACGTAGCAGCACCCGCTGCGGGGTGGTGGCCAGCGCCGCGATCAGCGGTATCTCGTTCAGCGAGTCGATGACGATCCGGCCGACTCCGGCCCGGATCGCGGCCCGCAACTCGTGGAACGGTTTGCCGTTGCCGTGCAGCACGATGCGCTCCGGGTCGACACCGGCGGCCAGCGCGATCGCCAGCTCGCCCGCCGAGCAGACGTCGAGCGAAAGCCCCTCGGCGGTCACCCATTCGGCGACCGCGCGGGTCAGCAGGGCCTTGCCGGCGTAGATGATCTCCGCGTCCGGGAAGTGCTTGCGATAGGTCCGGCAGCGCCCGCGCACCTCATCCTCGGCCAACACGTAGGTGGCGGTGCCGTACTGGTCCGCGATGTCGGCGAGGGCGACGCCGGCGACGGTGATCCGGCCCTCGGCGTCGTAGTGGGTGTCGGCCGGCCACACCGTGGGCGCCAGGCGCGGCGTCATGGTCGAGCCCAGGGAAGGAAACATGTCGAGCAGGGTCACGGTGTCTCCCGATGTCGTCCCCGCCGTTCCGTATGCGGGGCCTAGGTCAGGAGTACGCCGGTCCGCGTGCCGGTGGCGCGGCCCCTGACGCCGCCCTGACGCTCGAAGACGCGATCTTGACGCCGTGTTTGCCCCCGCGGGAGCCCGCTCTAGCCTGAACGCCATGGCTATAAGGGAAGCGGTCAGCGCCGACGGAACCACCCTCGTCTACCGGGTCACCGGCCCCGCGGGCGCGCGCCCCCTGGTGCTCGTGCACGGCTGGTCGGCGAACCTGCGGTGCTGGGGCGCGGCCGCCGACGAGCTGGCCGAGCGCTATCGCGTGATCGCCGTCGACCTGCGCGGCCACGGCTACTCCGACGTCCCGGCCGCCGGCTACGACGACCCGAAGAACTGGGCCGCCGATATCGCCGCCGTCCTGGCCGCCGAGGGCATCGAGCGGGACGCGGTGCTGCTGGGCTGGTCCTACGGCGGCATCGTGATCAGCGACTACCTCACCGCCTACGGCGCGGGCGCGGTCGCCGGGGTGATCTACACGGGCTCGATGGCCAATATCGGCCGCGCGCCCGGCGCGGAGACCGGCACCGCCATGAACGCCGCGATTCCCGGCGTCTTCGAGGAGAGCGCCGGCCGCGCCACCCGCGCGTTCGCCGCCTTCGGCAACGCCAACACCGGTCCCGGCGCGGACAAGGGCGTGGACGCCCAGCGCCTGTTCGGCGGCAGCCTGGCCACCCCGCCCGCGGTGCGCAAGGCGCTGTTCGTGCGCACCGTCGACAACACCGAAACCCTTCGCGCCCTGGATATTCCGGTGCTCGTGCAGCACGGCACCGCCGATCCGGTGGTGCCGATCGCCAACGGCCGCTATATCGCCGAGCACGCGCCGCGGGCGCGCACCTCGTTCTGGGAGGACGCGCAGCACGGTCTCTTCCTGGAGGACCGGCCGCGGTTCCTCGCCGAGATCAGCGCGTTCGTCGACGCCCTCTAGGCGATTAGCACATACATTCGAATTCGGCATCCTGAGCGGGGTGACTGTGCTCACAAAAACGCTGTGATCGCAGTCACTTGCCCAGCTCCGGGGTGCGTCAGCGGGTATTCCACCGTGCACTATGGATTATGTGAGTCAACGCCCGGACCTACGGCCGAATCGGATCGCCGTGCTATCGGTGCACACCTCACCACTTGCCCAACCGGGCACCGGTGACGCGGGCGGGATGAACGTCTACGTTCTGCAGACCGCTCTGCAACTGGCCCGCCGCGGGATCGAAGTCGAGATCTTCACCCGCGCGACCTCCTCGAACATGCCGCCCGTGCAGGAGGCCGCGCCCGGCGTCCTGGTGCGCAATGTGGTGGCGGGCCCCTTCGAGGGCCTGGACAAGCACGAGCTGCCCACCCAGCTGTGCCCGTTCACCGCCGAGGTGCTGCGCCAGGAAGCCCGGCACCTGCCCGGCTACTACGACCTCGTGCACTCGCACTACTGGCTGTCCGGCCAGGTCGGCTGGCTGGCGCGGGACCGCTGGCGAGTGCCGCTGGTCCACACCGCGCACACCCTGGCCGCCGTCAAGAACCTCGCGCTCGCCGAGGGCGACTGCCCCGAACCCGTGAGCCGCGAGATCGGCGAGAAGCAGATCGTCTCCGAGGCCGATCGGCTGGTCGCTAACACCGCCGAAGAGGCCCGGCAGCTGGTCGAGCTCTACGGCGCCGACGCCCAGGCCATCGACATCGTGCCGCCCGGCGCCGACCTGGCCCGATACCGTCCCGGCGACAAGCGCAGCGCCCGGGCCGCCCTCGGCCTGCGCCCCGACGAGCAGGTCGTCGCGTTCATCGGGCGGATCCAGCCGCTCAAGGCGCCCGACGTGCTGATCCGCGCCGCCGCCGCGGTGCTCGCCGCGGAGCCCCAGCGCAACCTGCGCGTGCTGATCGTCGGCGGCCCCTCCGGCACCGGCCTGGAACGCCCCGACTCGCTGATCCGCCTGGCCGCCGACCTCGGCATCAGCGAGCACGTCACCTTCCTGCCGCCGCAGCCGCCGGACCGGCTGGTCGAGGTCTACCGGGCCGCCGACCTGGTCGCGGTGCCCAGCTACAACGAATCCTTCGGCCTGGTCGCGATCGAAGCGCAGGCCAGCGGCACCCCGGTGCTCGCGGCCGACGTGGGCGGCCTGAGCACCGCCGTGCGCCACGGCGAGACCGGCCTGCTGGTGCCGAGTCATCACATCCCGGACTGGGCGGCCGCGCTCGGCACGCTGCTCGACGACCCGGATCGGCTGCGCCGGATGGGCGCCCGCGCGGTCACGCACGCGGGGAACTTCTCCTGGGAGCACACCGCCGACGGCCTGCTGGCCAGCTACTCCGCCGCGCTCGGCGATTTCCACGCCGCGCTGGCCCATCGCGAGGGCCATGACGTGCTGCTCAACGGGCTCTACGGCGTTCCGGGTGATCGCGCGCTCGAATCGGGTATCCGGTACACGCACTAGCCTGAACCCGACCACGACGACAGGAGTACGACGCCGATGTCGGTGCAAGCCACCGCGCAGCTGATCGACCAGACGCTGCGCGATCGGGAAATCGAATACAGCCGCACCGGCGAGGACGTCTTCGTTGTCATCCTGCCGGGGGAGCGCAAGCTCAAGACCAGCCTGATGCTCACGGTCGGCAAGCACGGCGTGCGCCTGGAATCGTTCGTCTGCCGCAAGCCGGACGAGAACTTCGAGGGCGTCTACAAATTCCTGCTGCGGCGCAACCGGCGCCTCTACGGCATGGCCTACACCCTGGACCGGGTCGGCGACATCTACCTGGTCGGCCGGATGGCCACGCACGCGGTGACCGAGGACGAACTGGACCGGGTTTTCGGTCAGGTGCTCGAGGCCGTCGACGCCGACTTCAACACGCTGCTGGAGCTGGGCTTCGCGGAATCCATTCGCAAGGAATGGAAGTGGCGCGTTTCGCGCGGTGAATCCCTGAAGAACCTGCGCGCCTTCGAACATCTGGTGGACGCCTCCGACAAGTAGGCCCGCGCCCCATATGATCCATCGGGCCGCCGCGAACGCGGCGGTCTCGATGCTGCTGTCGGAAGTGGGGGCCTGATGACCATTCTCGCGCTGGATGTCGGGGCGACGAAGATCGCTGTCGGCGTGGTCGGTGCCGACGGTATGACCAAGGAGGTCGGCCGGATCCAGGTGCCGCCGACCGGGGTGTGGGAGGCGTGCCAGGAGTTACTGCTGTCCGTCGCCGGCGATGACGACGTGCCGATCATCGGCATCGGCGCGGCCGGCCCGGTGGACGCGCCGTCCGGTTCGCTCTCCCCGCTCAACATTCCGGAATGGTCCGAGGGCTTCCCGATCGTGGCCGCGGTGAAGGAGTTGTTTCCCGAGGCCTCGGTGCGTTTCGCGATCGACGGGGTGTGCCTGGCGCTGGCCGAACGGCATTTCGGCGCGGCCCGCCAGACGCCGGACGCGCTCGCCATGACGGTGTCCTCGGGGATCGGCGGCGGCATCATCGTGGGCGGCATGGTGGCGGTCGGGCACACCGGCAACGCGGGTCATATCGGTCACATCGTGGTGCCCGGGTCGATGGATCCGTGCGCGTGCGGCGGCGTCGGTTGCGTGGAAGCCGTTGCGAGCGGGCCGTCTTCGGTGCGCTGGGCCCAGGGCCGCGGCTGGACCGGGACCACCGGCATCGAGCTCGCCGAGGACGCGCTGCACGGCGACCGGATCGCCAAGGCCGCGCTGCGCCGCGCGGGTATCGCACTGGGACAGGCGATTTCCTCCGCGGCGGCGTTGCTCGACGTCGACCTGGTGGTGGTCGGCGGCGGTTTCGCGCAGGCGGGGGAGCCGCTGTGGCGGCCGCTGCAGGAAGCGCTCGGCGCGCACGCCCGGATCGGTTTCCTCAAGGACCTGAAGGTCGTCCCCTCGGAACTGCAGGACCGCGCCACCCTGATCGGCGCCGGACTGCTCACCGCCCTCTCCACGCCCGACTGAATTCGGCCTGCCAGAATGAGGCCATGACGTACACCCTCGTGCTGCTGCGCCACGGCGAGAGCGAATGGAACGCCCTGAACCTGTTCACCGGCTGGGTGGACGTGCACCTGACCGACAAGGGCATCGCCGAGGGCAAGCGCGCCGGTCAGCTGATGGCCGAGCAGGGTGTGCTGCCGGACCTGGTCTACACCTCGCTGCTGCGCCGCGCGATCAGCACCGCGAACAACGCGCTCGACGCCGCCGACCGGCACTGGATTCCGGTGGTCCGGGACTGGCGGCTGAACGAGCGCCACTACGGCGATCTGCAAGGCAAGAACAAGGCCCAGGTCAAGGAGCAGTACGGCGACGAGCAGTTCATGCTGTGGCGCCGCAGCTACGACACCCCGCCGCCGGCCATCGGCGCGGACAACGAGTACAGCCAGGCCGGCGACCCGCGCTACGACGGCATCGAGGTCCCGGAGACCGAATGCCTGCTCGACGTGGTCAAGCGGATGGTGCCGTACTGGGAGTCCACCATCTCCAAGGAACTGCTGACCGGCAAGACCGTTCTGGTCGCCGCGCACGGCAACTCGCTGCGCGCCCTGGTCAAGCACCTCGACGGCATCTCCGACGACGACATCGCCGGCCTCAACATCCCCACCGGCATCCCGCTGGTCTACGAGCTCGACGAGAACCTGCGCCCGGTCCGCCCGGCCGTCTACCTGGACCCGGAGGCGGCCGCCGCCGGCGCCGCCGCCGTGGCCAACCAGGGCGGCAAGTAACCCGCAGTCCCGACCCGAAGCGCCGCAGTCGATCCGACTGCGGCGCTTCGCCCGTTTCCGGGTGAGAATTCTCGCCAGAATGTGGGACCAGCGCGATTAACTCTTGGCTTGGCGCGCCGCTTACGGTAAGCCTAGATTCTGACAGTCGAAGTGGGGGATTGACGGCTATACGCTGGGGCTATTGCGAGTCCTGACGTGTATGTGAACTGGCATTCACCAGTTTTTCGGATATCCGGATGTTCTTACCGACGAGTAGGTTCGGTATGCTTCGCGCGTTCGATCAGTCCGAGAGGTGGATCACGTTCGATGAAGTACGCGTTGCGGGCCACGGTGGCGTCGGTTGCCACCGCTGTGCTCCTTCCTTTCCTCACCGCCGGTGCGGTGGCGCAGGCCGCGCCCGCGTCCGTGGGGCCCGACGGCGGCGCCGCGGGTGCCGCGTGGACCGCCACCGAAGACGGTCAGCAGCAGTACCCCAACGTCAACATCCAGTGGGATGTGCCGATCACCATGAGCGACGGCACCGTCCTCAAGGCGAATCTGTACCGCCCGGCGGATGCCGCGGGCCGGCCGATCGACACCAAGACGCCGACCGTGGTCAACCTGACGCCCTACACCAAGCTGGTCTCCAACCTCGGTGACAGCGCGCTGCAGGTCCCGGGCCTCTCGGACGCGCTCATCGCGCTGTTCCGCCAGATCGACATGTCGGGCACCCCGCTGTCCGGCGTCACCGACCTGACCAAGGCCTTCGGCGGCGGCGAACTGCGCAACTTCTCGGTGGACCGCCAGCTCATCAAGAGCGGCTACAGCCAGCTCGTCGTCGACGTGCGCGGCACCGGCTTCTCCCAGGGCACCTGGGACATGCTGCGCGAGCGCGAACAGCAGGACACCCTCGAGGTCATCGACTGGGCATCCAAGCAGTCGTGGTCCGACGGCAAGATCGGCATGAACGGGATCTCCTACTCCGGCATCAACCAGGTGCAGGCCGCGCAGCAGAACCCGCCGGCGCTCAAGGCCATCTTCCCGGTGGTGCCGGGTAGCGACCTGGTCCAGGACGTGCTGGCCCCGGGCACCGGCTTCGGCTTCAACTTCATCCCGCTGTGGCTGGCCGCGATCAACGGCCTGAAGTGGGTGCCGGACGTGGCCTCCATCGTGAACGGCCAGTTCGACACCAAGTGGCTCGCCGATCGCGCCGCCGATCCGCTGACCTTCATGGACGTGCTGCTCAACGTCTACACCACCACCCGGATCGAAGATCTGGATCCGCGCGCCAAGGCGCTGCTCACCGATACCGAAGGCCGCCGCAAGGATTGGTGGAGCGACCCGGGCAAGATCAAGGTCCCGACCTTCGTCACCGGTGGCTGGCACGACCTGTTCACCTACTCCGAATCCAAGATCTACGACCAGATCCCGCTGCCGCCCGGCCAGAAGCAGCTGCTGATGGGCAACACGTACCACATCAACTCGGGCAACGAGTACGGCAAGCCGGGCCTGCCCCCGCGCCTGGACGTGCTGCAGCGCGCCTGGTTCGACAAGTGGCTCAAGGGCATCGACAACGGCATCGACTCCTATGGTCCGGTGACGCTGCGCCAGCAGGGCGGCGGCTGGATCACCACCAACGGCTTCGGTTTCGGTTCGAACGCCAGCCGGGAGGCCGAGGTCGAGTCGGCGCATCGCCGGATGTACCTGTCCGCCGCCAACAGTGGCACCGCGCAGTCGCTGCACGACGGTTCGCTCACGGCCGCGGCCAATGCCGACACCCAGCGGCTCTCGGTCGCACCGGGTCTCAGCACGCTGTGCTCCAACGACGCGGCACAGGGCAGCGCGGGCGCGCTCTCGGTCATCGACGGTTGCGCGAAGGACTCCCGGGTCGCCGAGCTCAACGGCCTGACCTTCACCAGCGCGCCGGTCGCCGAGGAGACCGCCGTCTCCGGCCCGATCGCGGTGCGGCTCAACACCGTTCACGACGCCACCGACGGCTACTGGGTCGTCACGGTGAACGATGTGGCGCCCGACGGCCAGTCCACCGTGCTGTCCTCGGGGCAGCTGATGGCCTCGATGCGCGAGATCGACGACGCGAACAGCGCGAAGTCGGCCAACGGTGACTACACCGATCCGCGGCCGTTCACCTCGCTGGATCGCCGGCAGCCGACGGTGCCGGGGGAGGCGACGACGCTGGATATCGCGCTGCCGGCCACCGAGGCCATCCTGAAGCCGGGCCACCGGCTGCGCGTCGATGTCTTCGCGGGCAACTTCCCGAAGGGCGTGCCGGTGCTGCCGATGCTGCTGGACACCGAGTTCAAGCCGCAGCACGTGCAGCTGGACCCGAATCGTCCGAGCTTCGTCAACGTTCCGGTGCGTGGTAAGCCCGGCTGGTGAGCTGACCTGTGCTACCGAACGCCTCCGTCCGAATCATTCGGGCGGAGGCGTTTTTTCGTTCCCCGGACAGCGGACCCGACTGGCCGGTAACTTAGGAAGCGGTTACTCCCTATGAAAGTGAGCGCTCCCGACGATGCGTACCGCATTGCGTTCCGCGGTGGTGTTATTCGCCGCCGGACTTCTGAGTCCGATACTGACGCCGCAGGTTTCGGCCGCACCGATCCCGACCGGCCCGGACGGCGGCGCGGCGGGCCTGGCCTGGACCGCCGCCGAGGACGGCCCGCAGCAGTATCCGAATGTCGCCATCGAGTGGGACGTGCCGATCACGATGAGTGACGGCACCGTGCTCAAGAGCAATGTGTACCGCCCCGCCGACGCCGCCGGGCGACCCATCGCCGAGCCGACACCGACCATCGTGAATATGACGCCCTACACGAAATTGGGCTCCATGGTCGCCGACAGCCTGATCTCGATACCGGGGCTCTCGGACGCGGTGCTGCAGTTCGCCCGCGACTTCGACCTGTCCGGCACCGCCTTCTCGGGTGTCACCGATCTGACCAAGGCCCTGGGCGGCGGACTGATCCGCAACTTCACCGTCGATCGCCAGCTCATCAAGAGCGGCTACACCCAGGTCGTGGTCGACGTCCGCGGAACCGGCTTCTCCCAGGGTATTTGGGACATCCTGCGCGCGCGGGAACAGCAGGACACCGTCGAGGTGATCGACTGGGCGTCGCGGCAAGCGTGGTCCACCGGCCGGATCGGGATGAACGGCGTCTCCTATTCGGGCCTGAACCAGCTGCAGGTCGCGGCCAAGCGCCCGCCCGCGCTCGAAGCGATCTTCCCGGTGGTGCCCAGCCGCAACCCGTTCCGTGATCTCGTGGCGCCCGGCGGCGCGATCGGCGTGGCGTTCATGCCGATGTGGCTGGCCGCGGTCAACGGCGGCAAACTGGTGCCCGATCTGACCGCGCTCGCGCAGGGCCGGTTCGATACCCGCTGGCTCGCCGACCGATTGGCGGATCCGTTCACCTTCCTGGACGCGTTCTTCAGCGTGCTGACCGCACCGCGCATCGATGCCCTCGATCCGAAGGTGGCCGAACTGCTCGACGAGAACAGCGCGGCCCGGCGATCCTGGGAGACCGACGCCGCGAGCATCCAGGTGCCGACTTTCGTCAGCGGCGGCTGGCACGACGTGTTCATCAACTCCCAGACCGATGTCTACAACCGAATCCCGCTGCCGCCCGGGCAGAAACAGCTGCTCATGGGCGAGGGTTACCACATCAGCAACGGCAACGAATCCGGCCGCCCGGGGCTGCCGCCGCGCATGGACGTGCTGCAGCGGGCCTGGTTCGACAAGTGGCTCAAGGGCATCGACAACGGCATCGACAAGTACGGCCCGGTGACGATGAAGCAGGAGGGCGGCGGCTGGGTCACCGAAGGCGCGTTCCAGCAGCCGGTTTCGACCTATCGCCGGATGTATCTGTCGGCGGCGCCCAGCGGCACCGCGGTCAGCGCGCACGACGGTTCGCTGTTCACCGAGCCGAGCCCGGGCGTGGACCGGGTGACCGTGGCGCCCGGCCTGACCGGGCTGTGCTCGCGCGACGCCACCCAGCAGCTGGTCGGGATCCCCGCGATCATCGTCGGGTGCGCGGAGGATTCCCGCATCCAGGAGACCGCCGGACTCACCTTCACCAGCGCGCCGGTCGCCGAGGCGGTCACCGTCGCCGGTGCGATCGCGGTGCGGCTCAACACCGTTCAGGACGCCACCGAGGGCTACTGGGTGGCGACGGTGAACGATGTCGCGCCGGACGGCCGTTCCACGGTGCTGTCCTCGGGCCAGCTGGTCGCCTCGCTGCGCGCCATCGACGAATCCCGCAGCACCCGGCTGCCCAACGGCGACTACACCGACCCGGTGCCGTACCTGTCGCTGGACAGCCGCCAGCCCACCGTCCCCGGTGCGCCGACGCCGCTGGATATTTCGATCCCCGGCGTGAACGCCGTCCTGCAGCCGGGCCACCGCCTGCGCGTCGACGTCTACGCGGGCAACTTCCCCAAGGGCCTGCCGCCGATGCCCCTGCTGCTCGAAACCGGCTTGCGCCCACAACATCTGCTCCTCGACCCCGGTGCGCCGAGCTATGTGAACCTGCCGGTCAAGGGCAACCCGGGCTGGTAGGGAGACGGTCGCCCGGGCGTGGGCAGCGCCCGGGCGACCCTGTCCCTTCGCTTTGCTAATCTCCGGGCATGAGATCCATGGGGGGAATGTTCCGGCTTGCCATCGTGCTGGCCGCGAGCGCGTTCGCTGTGTCCTGCGGTGCCGCCGAATCCGCCGATGCCGCCGCACCGGTTGCCTTTTCGGCCGCACCGACCAGCACTACGCCGGCGCCGGTCAGCACCGACGGCACGCTGCCGGTCGACGCCGACCGCCTGGGCTGGGTGAACACCTTCGCCCGCTGCGTCGACGGCGAACGCCTGGTCCTGCTGCTCGGCACCATCTCCGATCGCGCGGTGACCCGGCCGGACGCCTTGAACGAGCGCATCGTCGTCTGTGAGAACGCCGTCTCGAAGGTGCGGGTCATGCGGGCCTCCTCGCCGTTCCTGCGCCCGGGCCCGCTCGAGGGCACCTTCTTCACCTTCACCGCCAACAGCCAGCAGTTCGTCGCCGACGGCATGAAGATCGACCTGGCCCGGGGCATGGTCACCGTCACCGACGATCCGCAGCGCCCGGACCTGCGGGCTCGCAGTGTCACCATCAGCGAATACTGGAGTGCCGCCTACTGATTCGGTTCAGTCCGGCAACGCGAAGGCCGATTCCAGCGGCGGGAACATCGCGCGCACGTCGTGCCCGCCGAACCAGAGGCCGACGATGAACACCGAGGTGGCCTCCAGGTAGCGGGCCCGGCCCAGGCCACCGGCGCGGACCGGGTGCAGTTTCAGGTCCTCGACCAGGCCGGCGACCCGGTCCAGGACCGCGGGGTCGTCGCCGCACAGCGGGACCGTCAGGGTCCGGCCCTCGAAGGAACGTTCCGGTCCCGCCCAGACCTCGGCGGCCAGCAGATTGAAGGCCTTGACCACGTGCGCGCCGGGCACGGTCGCGGCGACGCGCTCGGCCACCGCTTCCTCGAACAGCGGGAAGGTGGTGGGGCCGTGCGGGTTCGCGAAGTCCGGCGCGAACGCGTTGGTGCAGTCGATCAGGACGCGGCCGCTCAACGCCCCGGCGTTGGCGCGTAAGACCTCGTCCAGCGCGTCGACCGGTAGCCCGAGCAGGACGACCTCACCGAATTCCGCCGCCGCCGCGATGCTTCCGGCGCGCGCGCCGATCGCGGCCGCCACTTCCCCGGCCGCCGAACCGTTCCGGGCGCCGACCAAGACCTCGTGCCCGGCCGCGACCCACCCGCCGCCGAGCGCCCGCGCCATGTTCCCGGCGCCGATGATTCCGATTCGCATTGCTTGCTCCCACTTGTGACTGGTTGTGGATGAATCCGACACCGACGCTAGGGAGTTCGATAGGCACCTCCGGGTGCGCGACGAAGCTGGCAAGCTGAAGTGGTGACAGTTCTGCCCTTTGCGCCGAGCACCCCCGAAGAGGTCGATTTCGGCCCGGTGGACTACATCTCCGACTGCCCGGTCCGGATCGGTGTCGACATCCTCGGCAACTCCTGGCTACCGGTCATCGCCTACACCCTGCGGCACGGCCCGATGCGGCCCGGCCATTTGCGCACCGCGATCGGCGGCGTCAGCCAGAAAATGCTCACCCAGACGCTGCGCCGCATGGAACAGCTCACCCTGGTCGAGCGCCGCCGCTACGCCGAGGCCCCGCCCCGAGTGGAATACGAACTCACCGAGGCGGGCCGGGACCTGCTGATCCCGATCCTCGCGCTGGGCGAATGGGTGCACAAACACGGTCACGAGGTCGGCGGCGCGCTGGCCGGGCCGGATCTCGGCGAGCTCTGACGCCGCGGAGGTGATGCTTGTCTCAGGGCGGGCCGGGACACGCCGATCGGCCCGCGCCGACGTCCCGGGGAAACAGCTCGTGAACGGGCAGCAAACGACCCTCGAAGAGGCTATGACCTGCGGGAAACTTCGTGCACCCCGCTCGGGGTAGTGGCTCGGCGACCGTACGATTCAAGGGTGAGTGTTCCGCAGGCCGTATTGCTGGCAGTCCTCGCGGCTGTCGTGGGCCTGGCAGTCGGCGGGCTACTGATCCCGTACGTGAACGCCCGCCAGGCCGCGCGCCGCCAAGCCGAATCCGGACTGACGATGTCGCAGGTACTCGATCTGATCGTGCTCGCCTCGGAGAGCGGCATCGCCGTCGTGGACGAGTACCGCGATGTGGTGCTGGTGAATCCGCGCGCCGAGGAACTGGGCCTGGTGCGCAACCGGCTGCTCGACGAGCGGGCCTGGGCCGCCGTGGAGAAGGTGCTGGCCAGCGGCGAGGACGCGGAATTCGATCTGACCGCCAAGCATCCGATTCCGGGCCGCAGCCGGATCGCCGTGCGCGGCGTCGCCCGTCCGCTCTCGCCCGAGGAGACCAGCTTCACGGTCCTGTTCGCCGACGACGATTCCGAGCAGGCGCGCATGGAGGCGACCCGCCGCGACTTCGTAGCGAACGTCAGCCACGAGCTCAAGACCCCGGTCGGCGCGATGAGCCTGCTGGCCGAGGCCCTGCTGGAATCGGTCGACGATCCGGAGGCCGTGCGCCACTTCGGCGAACGCGTGCTCGGTGAATCCCGCCGCCTCGGCAAGATGGTGACCGAGCTGATCGCGCTGTCCCGCCTGCAGGGCGCGGAGAAGCTGCCCGAACTCGAGGTGGTCGACGTCGACACCGTGGTGATGCAGGCGGTCGACCGCTCGCGCACCGCCGCCGAAGCCGCCGGCATCACAGTCAGCACCGACCGGCCCAGCGGGCTCGAAGTGCTCGGCGACGAGACCCTGCTGGTCACGGCCCTGTCCAACCTGGTCGAGAACGCGATCAACTACTCACCGCGCGGTTCGCACGTCTCGGTGAGCAGATCGCTGCGCGGCGAGCACGTCGCGATGGCGGTCACCGATCGCGGTATCGGCATTCCCAAGGAAGACCAGGAACGGGTGTTCGAACGATTCTTCCGTTCGGACAAGGCGCGCTCGCGCGCCACCGGCGGTACCGGGCTCGGGCTGGCTATCGTCAAGCACGTGGCCGCCAACCACAACGGTGAGATCACCCTGTGGAGCAAGCTGGGCACCGGTTCGACGTTCACCTTGCGTATCCCCGCTCACCTCGAGACCGACGGCGACGAAGAGCCCGAGGCGAGCACGAGAGAAATCAGCCCGCGTCCTATGGGACCGAGCAGACCCAATGGTGTGGAGGCACGCAGATGACGAGTGTTCTGATCGTCGAGGATGAGGAGTCGCTGGCCGATCCGCTCGCGTTCTTGCTGCGCAAGGAGGGCTTCGAGGTGACCGTGGTCGGCGATGGCCCGTCCGCGCTCGCCGAGTTCGACCGGTCCGGCGCCGATATCGTGCTGCTGGATCTGATGCTGCCCGGCATGAGCGGCACCGACGTCTGCAAGCAGCTGCGCACCCGCAGCGGCGTGCCGGTGATCATGGTGACGGCCCGCGACAGCGAGATCGACAAGGTGGTCGGCCTGGAGCTGGGCGCCGACGACTACGTCACCAAGCCGTACTCGGCGCGCGAACTGATCGCCCGGATCCGCGCGGTGCTGCGCCGCGGCGCGGGTGACGAACTCGACAGCGGCAGCGAGACCGGCGTGCTGGAGGCGGGCCCGGTCCGGATGGACGTGGATCGGCACACGGTGCTGGTCAACGGCAAGCCGGTGACCCTGCCGCTCAAGGAGTTCGACCTGCTCGAATACCTGCTGCGCAATTCCGGCCGGGTACTGACCCGCGGTCAGCTCATCGACCGGGTCTGGGGCGCCGATTACGTCGGCGACACCAAGACCCTCGACGTGCACGTCAAGCGGCTGCGCTCCAAGATCGAGGGGGACCCGGCCAAGCCGGAGCACCTGGTCACCGTGCGCGGGCTGGGCTACAAACTCGAGGCGTGAGCCGTGTCCGTCCTCCCGGCGCGGCCCGGGAGGACGGGACAGGTCACGGCAGGTACGTCCAGGTCTGGCCGATACCGGGGACGTCTATCAGGCGCAGGCTGATCCAGCCCAGCTCGTCTTCCTGCATGCATTCGTAGATCGCCACGTCGGCGTTGTTGCCGCGGCAGGCGATCGTGCGGCTGGTCCCGTAGGGGCTCATGATCAGGTGCTTGCCCTGTTTGGCGGCCTCCAGGGCCTCCGGGGTGTTGGCGGGCACGAACTCCGCGGTGTAGTCGGCGTACTTGGCCGGATCACCGTTGGGTTCCGCGTGCGCGACGCCGGTCAGCGAGAGGGTGGTACCGAGGGCAAGGGTGGCGAGGGCAAGGGCTTTCTTCATGATCAGCCATCCAACCGCAAACAGGTGAAGCGTGCATGGCGAGCAGGTGTCCGCGCGGGTCAGCGGCCGCTGCCCGAGCTGCTTCCGCCGGAGGAACTGCCGCTGGGCGGCCGGCCGCGATTGGAGCCGCCCGCGCTGCCCGGGCTGTCGGGTTGCGGCCGGCGCACCTCGACGACGATCGACCAGGTGCTCTCGCCCTGCTGCGCGATGACCGTGTAGTCGATGGCGAAGGCCGGCTTCCAGCTGACGGTGGCGCGGCCCGCCGGGTCCGGCGCCGATACCCCGAGATACTCCCCGTTGGCGGTGAAAAGCACTGGGAGATCGGCGGATTCACCGCCGAGCGTGGCTGTCAGGGTGTAGTTGCTGCCGATGTATTTGTGCTGAGCCGGGCCGGAGACCGTCAGCTCCTCGACCGCGGCGCCGGCCGGCGCCGTCGCGAGCGTGAGCGCCGAGGCGAGCGCGATCAGCCCGAAACCTGCTCGGCCGCAAAGAATTCTGGGTGCCTGCATGCTGCTTCTCCGGATCTGCCCGCCCGAGCGGGCACGGGACGACGGTAACCAAGTCGGCGTTCGGAATGTGTGCGATTCGACAAATACTGGACAACTGACCGATTCGGCGCGGATTTCCGGCAGCGTGATCGGAATTCCACTGTGATAGTGCAACATTCCCCGGCCGGCCCGGGTGACCGGCGAATCGCCGGCCACCCCTGCCGTGCTAACTGCTGCCCGCGCTACCGGTGCCGAAACTGCCGGTGCCGCCGCGCTTGCTGCCGCTGCCGGAACTGCCGGTGCCGGTGCTGGGCTTCTTGCCCACCTCGACCACGATCGACCGGGTGTGCCCGCCCTGCTCGACGGTCAGTACGTGCTGCCCGGCACTGCCCGGCTGCCATTCGATGCTCGAATGTCCCGGCGGCCACGGCACTTTCGGTGCGCCGATGAATTCACCGTTGTCGCTGAAGTAGACCAGCAGGCCCGCCGAGGCGCCGCCGAGGTCGGCACTGATCGTGTATTTCTCGCCGACGACCAGTTTCGAGTCGGAGACCGAGACCGCCGTGGGCGCCGCGTAGGCCGATGGCGCGGCCAGGGCGGTGACCGCGGCCGCGGCCGCGAATGCCGTGAGCCCGGTTCCGGCCCGGCGCGGGGTGATTCGTGTCTTCAAGAGGTTCCCTCGCTCTGTGAAGTGAATGTGTTTCAGATTGCGGCCGGACGTGGCCGCCGCGAAGATCCGATGCCGGACTAGCTGACGTTCCCGAGGATCTTGCCGGCGCTGCCGGTATTCGGTGTCCCGGGTGTACCCGGGCCGGGGCCGGGATCGACCGGATCCGCGGGATCGATGACGTCCACGACCAACGACTTCGTGCTGCCGCCCTGCGCGCAGGTGATGATGTGACGGCCCTTGGTCTTGGGTGTCCAGTCGATCGACGATTCACCCACCGGCCAGGGGACTTTCGGCCCGCTGAGGTCCTCGCCGTTATCGGTCCAATAGACCAGCAACCCGAAGCCCGCCCCGCCGACGGTGGCCTTCAGGGTGTAGGTGGTGTTGATCGCGTGGCCGGACCCGGACACCGCGATCGATTCGACCGCGGCGTGCGCCTGGGGTGCGGCGAGGACGACGACCGCCGAGGCCACGGCTAGACCGGTGAGCCCGGCGCCGAAGCGACGCATGGAATTCATGACTGTTCTCCTGTGCTGCCCGCAGGGGAGCGGGCGTTTGCGCACAGTAGGTCAGCGAATGTGTGAAATGTACGTGTTTCGCAAAACGAAGGGTGCCCGGGAGCGATCGTCCCGAACACCGGGACTCGTCGGCTTCAGGCCTACTCCGCGTTGCGCTGCGCGTGCACCGTCGCCGGGTGAATCGCGATCAGGCCCAGGCCCGCGCGCCGCTTGCAGTGCCGGGCCAGCTCCGCGTAGGCCGGTTCGCCCAGCAGTTCCTTCAATTCCGGCCCGTAGGACTGCCACACCGGCTTGCTGCCGACGTGCGCGTCCGGCGACCCCGAGCAGTACCAATCCAGGTCCTCGCCGCCGGAACCCCAGCCGCGGCGGTCGTACTCGGTGATCGAGGTGCGCAGCACCTGCACGCCGTCGGGGCGGTCCACCCACTCCTGGGTGCGCCGGATCGGCAGCTGCCAGCAGACGTCCGGCTTCACCGTGTGCGGTTCCAGCCCGCGCCGCAGCGCCATGGTGTGCAGCGAACAGCCGACGCCGCCTTCGAAGCCGGGGCGGTTCAGGAAGATGCAGGCGCCCTCGAAGCGGCGGGTGCGCAAGGCCGGCTCGTCCTCGAGCTCGTCGAGCTCCAGGTAGCCCTTCTTGGTGACCTTGCCGCTCGCGTTGGTGGCCTCGCCCATCAGCTGCCAGTCCGCGGGTGTGAGCATTTTCACAGCCGACTTCAGGCGCTGCTGGTCCTCCTCGTCGGAGAGGAAGGCGCCGTGCGAGCAGCAGCCGTCGTCGGGGCGGTCGGCGATGATGCCCTGACACGCCGGGGTGCCGAAGACGCACGTCCAGTTCGACAGCAGCCAGGTGAGGTCGGCCGCTATCAGATGCTCATCGTTTGCCGGATCGACGAACTCGATCCACTCGCGTGGGAAATCGAGATCGACTTCCGGGCTGGGATCCATTTTTCCCGCTGGTCGAGGCCGGGTAGCAGCGTTTGCCGATGCACCTTCCGTCACACTCCGGAACGCTAACAGCTCCCATGCCCGGCTGGAGCGCGGGCGGACCCAGTACCGTGTTCATGTGCGGCTCGGAGTGCTCGACGTGGGATCCAATACCGTCCACCTGCTGGTGGTGGACGCGCACCGTGGTGGCCACCCGATGCCCATGAGCTCGACAAAGGCCACGTTGCGCCTGTCGGAGAACATGGACGACGCGGGCTGCATCACCGTCCAGGGGGCTGAGCGCCTGACCGCCACGGTGGCCGAATTCGCCAGCATCGCCCGGACATCCGGGTGTGTCGAACTGATGCCCTTCGCCACCTCCGCGCTGCGCGAAGCCAAGAACTCCGACGAGGTGCTGGCCCGGGTGCGCGCCGCGACCGGCGTCGAACTGCAGGTCCTGGCCGGTGTCGACGAGGCCCGCAACACCTTCCTCGCGGTGCGCCGCTGGTACGGCTGGAGCGCCGGGCGGATCCTGAACCTCGACATCGGCGGCGGCTCGCTCGAGATGAGCAACGGCGGCGACGAGGAACCCGACGTCTCGCTCTCGCTGCAACTCGGCGCCGGACGCCTGACCAGGGATTGGCTGCGCGAGGACCCGCCCGGGAAACGCCGCATCGCGGTGCTGCGCGACTGGCTCGACGCCGAACTGGTCGCGCCCTCGAAAAAGCTGCTCGAGGTGGGACATCCAGACCTCGCGGTGGGCACGTCCAAGACTTTTCGATCGCTGGCCCGGCTGACCGGAGCCGCACCCTCTGCCGCGGGAGTGCGGGTTCGACGTACACTCACCGCTTCAGGTCTGCGCCAACTGATTGCGTTCATCTCGCGGATGACGGCGGCGGACCGGGCAGAATTGGAAGGCGTAAGTTCCGATCGGTCACGGCAATTGGTGGCTGGCGCATTGGTCGCGGAGGCGAGTATGCGTGCACTATCGCTGGAATCCCTGGAGATTTGTCCGTGGGCGCTGCGAGAAGGACTGATCCTGCGCAAACTGGATACCGATATGAACGGCGGACCCAAGGCGACGCAACTGCCCTCGGCGGGCGCCGTCGTCCCGTCGGGCACCCTCGCGGCGCCGGATTCGACTGAAGTGGTGTCTTCATGACCGATGAGTCCAAACAGCTATCTGTCGCGGAGCTGCTCGCGCGCAACGGCCAGGGCTCCGGTTCCGGCGGCGGTGGGCGGCGGCGGCGCAGCGGTCGCGGCATCTCGGTGGCCGAGCTCAGCGGTGACCTGCCGGTCGTCGGCGGCCGGGGCAGCCACGCGGCGCCCGACCCGGAACCCGAGGCGGCCGAACCGGCCGCTTACGAATCCCCGGCCTACGAGCCCGCGGCCTACGAATCCCCGGCTTACGACCCGGCGCCCTTCGAGCCATCCGCCTACGACCCCGCGCCCTACGCGCCCGCCGGCTACGAGGCGCCGCAGTTCGATCCCGTCGCACCGGAACCGGTTTCCTACGCGCCGCCGGTGCCGCAGCCGGAAATGCCCAGCTACTCACCGATTTCCGGGCCGATCTCGCGCTACGATCCGCTCTCGGGGTACGGCGATCCGGCCACCGAATACCAGCCGCCCGCCGCGGAATACCAGGCTCCCGGCTACCAGCAGGACTACCAGTCGCCGGTACCCGACTACCCGGCTCCCGGCCGCTCGAATCTGGTCATGCCGGGCCGCGAGATGCCGCCCCCGTCGCGGCACAGCGCGCCCGCCGAGCCCGATCCGTACAGCCAGAACCGGTACGCCCCCGCCCCGGATTCCTACGCGCAGGATCCGTACGCCCCCGCCGCCGCTCCCTACGGCCGCCCCGCGGACCCGTACGCCCAGCCCGCGGATCCCTACGCCCAGCCCGCAAACCCGTACGCCTACATGCCGCCGGAGGCGCCCGCCGCCGATCCGCTGCCGCCGCCCGGTTCCGGCCGGACCGGCCGCCGTCGGCGCGCCGAGCCCGATGACGAGGCCACCGATGTCGGCCCGCCGCTGCGCGATCTGGGCCGGCCCGCCGCCGAACCGCCGCCCCGGCTCGAACCGCTTCCGCGCAACGGCCGGGCCGCCCGGCGCCGCGCCGAGGCCGAAGCCGAGGAGATCGACACCGGAGCCTGGTCGCCGGAGGAGGAGGTCGACACCGGCGGTTGGTCGCCGCACGACGACGATTCCGCGCCGCTGCCGCTGGGCCCGCCCGCCGAGCAGCGCCGGGCGACGCGCCGCGACAACGGACTGCCGGCGTGGTCGGCTCGAAGACACAAACCGCAGTCGGACGACGCCCCCGAATCGGGTGCCCTGCCTACCTCCGCGTGGTCCCTGGCCAGCCAGGACCAGCAGCTGGTCTCGGGTTCCACGGTGGCCGGTGATCTCCTGCGGGACGGCGTCGAACGCGCCGAACGCCGGGACGCCGAGCGGGCGAGCGGTGGCCGGGGCCTGCGGGGCCGGGCCAAGCGCAAGGCCGAGATCGATCCGGACGACGGCTACACCGATGTGCACGACCCGTTCGACGAGGACGAGGACGACGAGGAGCACACCGGTGGCTTCGCCGCGCGCCTGGCCGCCGGCCGGGCCCGTTTCGCCCGCCGGTCCGAACGCGACGTCGACGACGACGATCACGATGACGAGGAGCAGGAGCACACCGGCGGGCTGGTCGGCCGCCTCACGCGCGGATCCCGGACCACGCGCCGGACCGAGCACGAGGCGAACCGCCGCCAGTGGGTCATCCTGGGCAGTCAGAGCGCCGGCGCGGCAGTCGCCGGGATGTTGCTGTTCAAGGGTTTCGAGCGGATGTGGGAGATGCTCCCGTGGGTCGCGCTGGCACTGGCGATGATCGTGATCCTCGGGTTGGTGGCGCTGGTGCGGATTCTGCGCCGGACCGACGACATCCTCAGCACGGTGATCGCCGTGGTGGTGGGCATCTTCGTCACATTGGGACCGCTAGCCTTTCTCCTCAGTACGAACTGAGTAATAGGGAGTCGCTGTGGGGCACATCGGACAGGCGGACGACACGAGAGCGAGCGACGTGCCGGGCGACGCGCGCGAGACCGAGCAGTCGGGGTCTGGGTCGGTGGGCGAGCACGGGCCGCCGGGCCGTGGCATCAAGGTAGGCCTGTCCACGGCCTCGGTGTACCCGCAGAACACCGAGGCGGCGTTCCGGTACGCCGCCGAAATCGGTTACGACGGTGTGGAATTGATGGTCTGGGCCGAGCCTGCCAGTCAGAGCCTGGCCACGGTGCAGTCCTATGTGCGCAAGTACGACATGCCGGTGCTGGCGGTGCACGCGCCGTGTCTGCTGATCTCGCAACGGGTTTGGGGTGCGGACCCGATCGCGAAGCTGGAGCGCAGCGTGCACACCGCCGAGGCGCTGGGTGCGAGCAGCGTGGTGGTGCATCCACCGTTCCGCTGGCAGCGGCGCTACGCCGAGGGTTTCGCCGAGCAGGTCGGCGAGCTGGAGGAGCACAGCCCCGTCATCGTCGCGGTGGAGAACATGTTCCCGATGCGGGCCGACACCCTGTTCGGCCGGGGCGCGAAGGCCGCCGAGCGGCTGGAGCGCCGCGGCGGACCCGGCTGGGGCCTAACGGCTTTCAGCCCGTCCTACGATCCGACCGACACCGGCTTCCGGCACTACACCCTCGATCTCTCGCACACCGCCACCGCGGGCGCCGACCCGCTCGAGCTGGCCGCCCGGATGGGTTCCGGGCTGGCCCATCTGCACCTGGCCGACGGCCGCGGCGCTGCGCACGACGAGCACCTGGTCCCCGGTGACGGCACCCAACCTTGCGCCGAGGTCTGCGCGCAGCTGGTGCGTACGGGCTTCGCCGGGCACGCGGTCGCCGAGATCAACACCCAGAACGCCCGCACCACCGCCGAGCGCGCCGCGATGCTGCGCCGCACCCTGGCCTTCGCCCGCGTCCACCTGAACGGCCTGGCTCCGGCCGCCGCCGCCACCACACCGCGCGCCGACCTGATCTGAGGCCCTATGCCGATCCGGGATGCGGCCGCCGGGACGCTTCGTTCTACGCTGTACGAAAGCCTGGTCGTGGTTCGTGCCGCGGCCGACGGACGACAGGAGTGACGATGCCGGAGCTGACCGCTGACGTGGACGCCCCGTTCAGCCGGGTGTGCGCCCTGACCGAACTCGAGACGCCCGGCCACTACGCGGGCGTCATCGAGCGCACCTGGACCATCGGCAAGAAGGTGCACGGCGGCACCATGGTCGCCGGCAGCGCCGCCGCGGCCACGAGTTTCCTGCGCGCCACCGACCCGGGCCTGGCCGAGATGTCCCCGATCTCGGCCAGCTCGGACTTCCTCGGCGCCCCGGAACCGGGCGCGGTCGAATACCGGGTGTCGCTGCGCAAGACCGGCCGCCAGATCTGCCTGGCCGACGCCGAGCTGATCCAGAACGGGCGCACTTGTGTGCGCACCGCGTTCACCTTCGGCCACCTCGACGACATCGATCCGCTCTACGCTTACGAGTACAGCGACATGCCCGCGGCCCCGCCGGCCGACGCGATCGGCTACGACGCCGAATCCCCGATGGGCAGCATCGTGCACGTCGGGCAGGGCGCGGAGGTCTTCATCGACCGCGAGTGGGCGCGCTTCCTGGCCGGCGAAAAGGGCGAGCCGCGGCTGCGGCTGTGGATGCGCCCGTTCGACGGCGACCAGGCCGATCCGGACGTCTCGATGTACTTCGCCATGATGGCCGCCGACATGAGCCCGCCGGTGCCGATGAACCTGGGCCACTTCGGCTGGGCCCCGACCGTCCAGATGACCACCTACCTGCGCCGCCGCCCTGCGCCCGGCTGGCTGCGCATCATCGCCTCCAGCCACGAGGTGGGCGGCCGCATGTTCGACGAGGATCAGCTGATCCTGGACGCCACCGGAGCCGTGGTCGCGCAGAGCCGCCAGCTCGCCCTGATGCCGCTGCCGCGCTGACTACCGTGCTGGACGACCTCGCGGTATCAGGCCGCCGCCGCGCTCCGTAACATCTGCTCCCGTACGAACTCGACGGGAACGGGCTGACCGAGCCGTTCCCGGGACTGAATACGCGGAGAGGCGGCTATGCGCATTGCGGTGATCGGTGGAGGCCGGATCGGGGAGGCGTTGATCGCCGGATTGCTCGAGTCCGGACGGGCCGGCAAGGACCTGGTGGTCGTGGAGACGCACCTGGATCGGGCCGAACTGATCGCGAGCCGGTTCGGCGTGCGGGTCACGCACTCGGTGGCGGACGCGGCGGTCGGGGCGGACCTGCTGGTGATCGCCGTCAAGCCGGGTGACGTGGACAGCGTGCTGACCCAGCTGGGCAAGGCCGATCTCAACGACGGCGACAACGACCAGGTGCTGGTGTCGCTGGCGGCGGGCGTGCCGACCGCACGCCTGGAGGCCAAGCTGCCCGCCGGGTTCCCCGTGGTGCGGGTGATGCCCAATACCCCGATGCTGGTCGGCCAGGGCATGAGCGTGCTGGCTCCGGGGCGCTACGCGCGCGCCGAGCAGCTGGAGCTGGTGACCGACGTGCTGGCCTCGGTCGGCAAGGTCGCCACCGTCACCGAGTCGCAGATGGACGCGGTCACCGCGGTCTCGGGTTCCGGCCCGGCCTACTTCTTCCTGGTCGTGGAGGCCATGGTGGACGCCGGCGTCGGCCTCGGCCTGTCCCGCTCGGTCGCCACCCAGCTGGTGGTGCAGACCATGATCGGTTCGGCCGCGCTGCTCGACGAATCCGGGCAGAGCGCGGAGGAGCTGCGGGCCGCGGTCACCTCCCCGGCCGGTACCACCGCCGCCGCCCTGCGTGAGCTGGAGCGCGGCGGCGTCCGCTCGGCCTTCCTGGAGGCCCTGCACGCGGCCAAGAATCGCTCGGCCGAGCAGGGATCAGGCGACGGCAGCGTCCCGAATTAACGCCACGCGTCCACTTGGTGTCCTGCGGACCCCCAGCGTGTGACGCTGATTTCTCACACCCGTCGCAGTAATCCCACTGGCACCGTTAAGCTTCAAGGAGCACGTGCGTGTCTGTTCCGCCGGTGGGGAAGCCGGTGGCGCGGACGTGCCGGAGGTCAGTGATGCAATGATGTCTAACAAGATATCTGCGAACAGCTCGAGCTCGTCGCCCGGTTCGTCAGGTCCTTCGAGCAGCAGATCGAGCACGGGGCAACCCCTGCTCGGTGGCGGCACGCAGTTCCTGACGGTCGCCGAGGTGGCCAACTTGATGCGTGTTTCGAAAATGACGGTCTACCGTCTGGTGCACTCGGGTGAACTACCCGCGGTGCGGGTGGGCCGGTCCTTCCGAGTGCACGCCAAGGCGGTGCACGACTATTTGGAGACCTCCTACTTCGACGCCGGTTGACGCGGGTTTCTCCCGTTGACGGTGTCCAGGTAGAAGGCGGTTTCATAGCTGGGAGGGTGTCCCGGTAGGATGAACAGTCGGTTCGTGTTCGCCTGCCGGCGGCACCGCTTCGTGGTGTCCGGTGTCTGCTGGCGGCGCGGGCGCTGAAGAAGGTGTACGTCATAGACGTGCGCGCCGAAGACTAAAGAGAACGCGAGGAAACCCTATGGGTTCTGTGATCAAGAAGCGCCGCAAGCGCATGTCGAAGAAGAAGCACCGCAAGCTGCTTCGCCGCACGCGTGTTCAGCGGCGCAAACTCGGCAAGTGATCGACCGCCGGGTCTAATCCACCCGGCTCGGCGCCTCTGCCAGCGCTTGTAGGCGAAAGGCCCGTCACCCTCGCGGTGACGGGCCTTCTGCTTTGTGATCGGTGACAGAAATCATCGTTATCAGCAGGTAAATCGTATGGGTGTCTCGGACGGCAGCGGTTACGCTGGAACCGCACACAATTCAACTGGGGGGCCTGGTAGGTGGGATCCGGCACAGTGGGATCTGAAGTACGAGACGGCAATTCGCCCAAGGTGGTGCTCGTGACGGGTGCCAGTCGCTTCTTCGGCGGCAGTGTGGTGGCCAAGCTCGCGCAGGATCCATCGATCGAACGCATCCTCGCCGTGGACACCATGACGCCGAGCCGCGAGTTGCAGCGCCGCATGGGCCGCGCCGAGCTGATTCGCGCCGACATCCGAAACCCGTTGATCCGCAAGGTGATCGACGGCAACGAGGTGGACACCGTGGTGCACGCCGCGATGCTGACCCGGCCGCCGGCCGGTGGTACCCGCGCGGTGATGAAGGATCTCAACGTGCTCGGCGCCATGCAGCTGCTCGCCGTCTGCCAGAAGGCGCCCTCGGTGCGCCGGGTGGTGGTGCGGTCCACCGCCGCGGTCTATGGCTGCAGCGCCAAGGACCCGGCGAAATTCACCGAGGAAATGAGCGCGCGTACCCCGCCGCGGGGTGGGTTCGCTCACGATGTGATCGAAATCGAAGGATTCGTGCGCGGTCTCGCGCGCCGCCGCCCCGATATTTCCACCTCGATTCTGCGTTTCGCGCCGATTGTCGGCCCGCGGCTGGCCGGGCGGGCGGTGCAATATTTACGGGTGCCGGTGGCGCCTACGGTTTTCGGGCGCGATGCCCGCATGCAGTTGCTGCACGAGGAAGACGCCGTCGCCGCGCTCGCGCAGGCGGCGAAGTCGGCGCCCGGCGGCACCTTCAACATCGCTGGTGACGGCGCGCTCGCGCTGTCGCAGGCGGTACGGCGGGCGGGCCGGCTGGAGCTGCCGCTGCCGTTCGTGCTGTTCCGCACCGCGGGGCGCGCGCTGATGGGCCCGGTGATGCGGGAATTCAGCGGTGAACAGCTCGATTATTTCCATTTCGGTTGTGGCCTGGACACCACCCGGATGCGGACGGAATTGGATTTCGTTCCGCGCTGGACCACGGTGCAGGCCTTCGACGACTTCATTGGGGGCGCAGCGTCGCGACCCGTCTTCGATCCCGCGTGGATCGATGCCGCAGAAAAGAAACTGCTCGGCCTGCTCGGGGCCGGTACGGGAGCACAGTCATGAACCACGTAGCGAAAGTCATCCCACTCCACGATTCGAACGTCGAGGCCCGCCCGCGCGCGACGGCCCGGCGCTGGCCCGAACCGGGAGCATCGGCGCCGAGCCAGGTGACTTCGCTGACCGATCGGCTGGCCGCCGCGGAACCGCCGGAGCCGCAGTCGCTTTCGGATCTGCTGCGCGGCGCTCTCGGCACCGGGATCAGCCGCACCGCGGACTTCGCGCGCCGCCGGCTGACCGGCGATTACCAGGTCGACGAGTTCGGCTTCGACGAGCACCTGCTGGAATCGGTGATCCTGCCGGCGCTGCGGCCGATGTCGGATCTGTGGTTCCGGGTGCAGGTCAACGGGATCGAGAACATCCCCGAGGTGGGTGGCGCGCTGCTGGTCGCCAACCACGCGGGCACCGTGCCGCTGGACGGCCTGATGCTGCAATTGGCCATCCACGATCATCACGTCAAGCAGCGGGCGCTGCGCCTGCTGGCCGCCGACCTGATCTTCGAACTGCCCATGCTCGGCGTGCTGGCCCGCAAGGCCGGGCACACCCTGGCCTGCCGCGAAGACGCCGAAAGGCTGTTGCGCGCCGGGGAATTGACCGGCGTCTTCCCGGAGGGCTTCAAGGGCATCGGCAAGCACTACGGCGACCGCTACAAGCTGCAGCGTTTCGGGCGCGGCGGTTTCGTCGCGGCGGCCGTGCGCACGGGCGCGCCGATCATCCCGGTCTCGATCGTCGGCTCGGAGGAGATCTACCCGAAGATCGCCGATCTGAAGCCGCTGGCCCGCCTGCTCGGCCTGCCGTACTTCCCGGTGACGCCGTTGTTCCCGCACCTGGGCCCGCTCGGCGCCATTCCGCTGCCGTCCAAGTGGTACATCGAATTCGGCGAGCCGATTCCCACCACGGGCTACGACGCGGAGGCCGCGGACGACCCGATGACCATGTTCGAGGTCACCGACCAGGTCCGCGAGACCATCCAGGGCACGCTTTACAAGCTGCTCACCAAGCGCCGCAACCCGTTCACCGGTTAGTGGTCGCGGCGGCGGGTGACGGCGGCGGCGACCGCCCCGCCCGCCGCACCCAGTGCCAGCGCCGTGGGCACGCCGATCTTGGCGGCCTTGCGGCCGGTGCGGAAGTCGCGGATTTCCCAGCCGCGATTCTTGGCGACCTCGCGTAAGTCGGAATCGGGGTTGATCGCGACGGCGGTGCCGACCAGCGACAGCATCGGGACGTCGTTGTGGCTGTCGGAGTAGGCCGAGCAGCGCTTCAGGTTCAGGCCCTCCCGGATCGCCAGGGTGCGTACCGCGTGCGCCTTGCCGAGGCCGTGCAGGATGTCGCCGACCAGGCGGCCGGTGAACTTACCGTCGACGCTTTCCGCGACCGTGCCCAGCGCGCCCGTCAGGCCCAGCCGCTTGGCGATGACCTGGGCCAGCTCCACCGGCGTCGCGGTGACCAGCCAGACCTGCTGACCCGCGTCCAGGTGCATCTGCGCCAGCGCCCGGGTACCCGGCCAGATCTTGTCGGCGATGATCTCGTCGTAGATCTCCTCGCCGAGCGCGGCGAGTTCGGCGGTGGAGCGGCCCGCGATGAACGCCAGCGCCTTCTCCCGCCCCGAGACCATGTCGGCGCTGTTCTCCTTGCCGGTGACCCGGAACTTCACCTGCTTCCAGGCGACGTCGACCAGGTCGGAGGTCTTGAAGTATTTGCGAGCGGCCAGCCCGCGCGCGAAGTGCACGATGGAGGCGCCCTGCACCATGGTGTTGTCCACGTCGAAGAACGCGGCTGCGGTCAGATCGCGCGGTACCTCGAAACCGGTGCTGTCCGCCTCGAGCTCGGCATCGTGCAGCGAGAGGGCGGCGTCGGCGCTGGCCTCACCGGCCAGATTGGCCCGGACCTCTTCCTCGCTCGGCCCGAACGGGCTGCGCGGGAATCTGGTGAGCTGATCGTGCAGGCTCTGACCGAGACGACCTTGATTCCATCTCACCGGGAATTCGCCGAAGCGCCCCGCGATGAATCCGGCCTTTTCGACCTTCTCACGTTCCGGCACCAGTACCTCCGCCCGTCGCACGAACAGGTCCACCCTAACCGGCCACGGCGACAACGACAGGAAGGTACGCAGGGGATTTAATGAACGCCATGACCAATCCCACACATTCGGTGACATTGCTGACCCGCGCCGGCTGCGGACTGTGTGGCGTGGCTCTCGAACAGCTGCGCCGAGTCTGCGCCGAATTCGGCATCGAACCGCAGACCGTGGACGTCGACGAGGCCGCCGCTACCGACCCTGGCCTGCGCGCGGAGTACGGCGACCGGCTTCCCGTGGTGTTGCTCGACGGCCGCGAGCACAGCTATTTCGACGTCGACGAAACCCGGCTGCGAGCCGATTTGACGCGCTGAGCCGGAGCTGCTCGTGTCCTTTTCGGACGCTTGCCTGGTCGTAAGGGAAAATGAGGCCAATTTCACCGACTTTGTGAAGGGCTGCACAAGCAGTTACGGTGATAGCACGCGAACCGCTGGCCGAGGCTGCGGAACCGCCCCCTGAAATCCGACACTTCGACCATGGCACCACCCGCCTGCGGGCCATAGGCCGAGCGAAACCGGACCTCGAGCAGTCCGGAACCGAGGAGTGCGAACACGTGACAGAGCAGCATGAGGCGCCGGGTGGCGCCTCCGGCAGGGCTCTGCAGAAGCCGACGTCCACCAAGGACATCCCGCAGGCCACCGTGGCGCGCTTGGCTACCTATCTCCGGGTCCTCGCCATGCTGGCCGACGACGGAGTACTCATCGTATCGAGTGAGGAACTCGCTGTCGCGGCGGGTGTCAATTCCGCCAAGTTGCGCAAGGATCTCTCCTTCCTCGGACCCAACGGCGTACGGGGTGTCGGCTATGACGTCGCGAAGTTGCGCACCAGGATCGAGGATGTGCTCGGACTCTCCGGAGGACATCGCGTAGTGCTCGTCGGCGCCGGTAACCTGGGCCGGGCCCTGGTGGGCTACGGCGGGTTCAAGCGGCGTGGCTTCACCGTGGTCGGGGTCTTCGACCACGACCCCGCGGTGGTCGGGCTGCCCGTGGCCGGGCTGAAGGTCCGCGACGTCGCGGAACTGGCCGGGGCCGTCGCGCAGCTCGATCCGACCATCGCGGTCATCACCGTGCCCGACGCCGCCGCCCAGGATGTCTGCGATCTGCTGGTCGCGGCCGGTTTGCAGTCCATTCTCAGCTTCTCCCCGTCGGTGCTGATGGCGCCGGAGACGGTGGAGGTCCGCCGGGTCGATCTCGCCGTGGAGATGCAGATGCTCTCCTTCGAACGCACCCGCAACACCGAGCCTGTCGAGCAGCTGCCCGTGGCGCACGCCGGATCGGGCCGCATCGCCCGCCGCGTGCCGCCTGCCGCGCACCGGGCCCTCGAGCACACGAAGTCCTCGCATCAGCCGGCAACGGAGCCAAGCAGCAGCAAGGGATCGGTGGTTACCCCGTGAGTGAGCGCAGCGAACGAACCATGTGCCAGCGTGCAACGCGCATGCCGCAGCTGAGCGCTAGCGAGGCGAAGGCATGAGTGTTCTTCTCGTTGGTATCTCGCACCGCAGTGCGCCGGTTTCGGTGCTCGAGAAGGTCGCGATCACCGATACCGACCGGCCCAAGCTGATCGAACGAATGCTCGAGTCCAGCCACGTGTCGGAGGCGATGATCGTCTCGACCTGCAACCGCGTGGAGGTCTACGCGGTGGTCGACGCCTTCCACGGTGGCCTCGCCGAGGTCGGTGAGCTGCTCACCCGCCACTCCGGCATGCCGCTGCCGGATCTGACCAAGCACGCCTACGTCCGCTACAGCGAAGCCGCCGCCGAGCACCTGTTCGCGGTGGCCAGCGGCCTGGACTCGATGGTGATCGGCGAGCAGCAGGTGCTCAGCCAGATCCGCAGCGCCTACGCCTCCGCCGACGCGCAGCAGGCCGTCGGCCGCACGCTGCACGAGTTGTCCCAGCACGCGCTGCGGGTCGGCAAGCGGGTGCACTCGGAGACCGGGATCGACCGCGCCGGCGCCTCCGTGGTGTCGGTGGCGCTGGAACGGGCGCAGCAGGTGCTGGGTTCGATCGCCGGCCGCACCGCGGTCGTGGTGGGCGCGGGCGCGATGGGAAGCCTTGCGGTCGCCCATCTTTCGCGGGCCGGCATCGGGCGGATCATCGTCGTCAACCGCACCATCGATCGGGCCAAGCGCCTGGCCGAGACGGCGGGCACCTACGGCGTCGAGTCCAGCGCGCTGGAGTTGTCCCGGCTCACCGAGGCCATGTCCGCCGCCGACGTCGTGATCACCTGTACCGGCGCGGTCGGCGCCGTGGTGACGCTGGCCGACACCCATCGCGCGCTGGCCGATCGCGATCGCGCCGCCGCCTCCACCCGCCCGCTGGTGTTCTGCGACCTGGGCCTGCCCCGCGATGTCGAGCACGCGGTGGCCGGGCTACCCGGGGTCGCGGTCATCGATATCGAGACGCTGCAGCGGGATCCGGCCGCGGGCGCCGCGGCCGACGACACCGCCGCCGCGCGCACCATCGTGGCCGACGAACTCGCCCGCTACCTCGCGGGCCAGCGGATGGCCGAGGTCACCCCGACCGTCGCGGCGCTGCGCCAGCGCGCGGCCGAGGTGGTGGAAGCCGAACTGCTGCGGCTGGATTCCCGGCTGCCCTCGCTGGCCGATCCGGAACGCGACGAGGTGGCGCGCACCGTGCGCCGCGTCGTCGACAAGCTGCTGCACGCGCCGACGGTGCGGGTCAAGCAATTGGCCTCGACCCCCGGTGGCGACAGCTACGCCGAAGCGCTGCGTGAACTGTTCGAGCTCAAACCCGGCGCGGCACAAGCGGTTGCGGCGCCGATGGAGATTTCCGCGCGGGTCGGGGAGTCGAACCTGGCCGACGATTTCACCGCGGGGCACCTCGGTGACGAGGAGGCCACCCCATGACGCAAGCCCAGACAATCGAGGACAACGTGACTGCTCGCGGCACCTGGCGTATCGGCACCCGCGGCAGCCTGCTGGCGCTGACCCAATCGGGCACCGTGCGCGACGCGCTACTCGCGGCCGGGCACGACGCCGAGCTCGTCGTGGTGAAGACACCCGGCGATCTGTCGTCGGACCCGGTCGCCAAGATCGGTGTCGGTGTCTTCACCTCCGCGCTGCGCGACGAGCTCGCCGCCGGCACCATCGACATCGCCGTGCACTCCTACAAGGATCTGCCGACCGCGCCGGACGCACGTTTCGTCATCGCCGCGATCCCGCCCCGCGAGGATCCGCGCGACGCGCTGGTGGCCCGCGACGGGCTGGTGCTCGGTGAACTGCCCGCGGGTTCCGTGGTCGGCACCTCCGCGCCGCGCCGCGCCGCGCAGTTGCGGGCCCTTGGCCTCGGCCTGAACATCGTGCCGCTGCGCGGCAATCTCGACACCCGGCTGCGCAAGGTCGCCGAGGGCGAACTGGACGCGGTCGTCGTCGCCCGCGCCGGCCTGGCCCGGATCCAGCGCACCGACGCGGTCACCGAGGCGCTGGAACCGGTGCAGATGCTGCCCGCGCCCGCCCAGGGCGCGCTCGCGGTCGAATGCCGCAGCGACGACACCGCGCTGGTCGAGGCGCTGTCCCGGCTCGACGATGCCACCAGCCGGGCGGCCATCACCGCCGAGCGGAGCCTGCTGGCCGAACTCGAGGCCGGGTGCACGGCCCCGATCGGCGCGCTCGCCGAGGTCGTCGAGTCGATCGACGAGGACGGCCGGATCTACGACGAACTGTCGCTACGCGCGTGCGCGGCGGCCATCGACGGATCCGATGTGCTGCGGGCCTCGATCGTCGGCTCGCCCGAGAAGGCCGAAGAACTCGGCCGTGAGCTTGCCCGTGAATTGCTGGAGCTCGGCGCTCGTGCGCTGCTCAGCACACCCGAACCGGAAACCGGTTCCTCTGACTTCGCCAACCCGAGCCCAATGGAGAACAGCCAATGAGCCGCGCTACCAAGAAGCAACCAGGTCGGATCCTCTTCGTGGGGTCGGGGCCCGGTGACCCGGCGTTGCTGACCGTGCGGGCGCGCGAGGTGCTCGGGCGCGCGACGCTGGCCTTCACCGACCCCGATGTCGACAAGGGCGTGCTCGCCCTGATCGGCAGCGCGGTCGAGGAGAACGAGGACGGCACCCGCCCGGTCGACGTGCGGCCCGCCCTCGGCGAGCCCGCCGAGGTCGCCAAGACGCTGATCGCCGAGGCCCGCAACGGCCACGACGTGGTCCGCGTGGTGGCCGGCGACCCGCTGACCGCCGACTCGGTGATCACCGAGGTCAACGCCGTCACCCGGTCGCACATGGTGTTCGAGGTGCTGCCGGGCCTGCCCAACGCCTCGGCCGTGCCCAGCTACGCCGGCATCGCGCTCGGCTCCGGGCACACCGAGGCCGACGTGCGCGGCGAGGTCGACTGGGCGGCGCTGGCCGCCGCCCCCGGCCCGCTGGTGCTGCACGCCACCTCCGGCCACCTGGCCGAGACCGCCAGCGCCCTGGTGGAACACGGCATGGCCTCCCAGACCCCGGTCGCGGTCACCGTGCGCGGCACCACCCGCCAGCAGCGCACCATCGAGGCCACCCTGGCCACGCTGAACAGCGCCGCCTCGGAACTGGTCGGCCCGCTGATCGTCACCATCGGCAAGGTCGTCGCGGCCCGCTCCAAGATGTCGTGGTGGGAATCGCGTGCGCTGTACGGCTGGACCGTGCTGGTGCCGCGCACCAAGGATCAGGCCGCCGAGATGAGCGAACGGCTCGTCACCCACGGCGCCATTCCGATGGAGGTGCCGACCATCGCGGTCGAGCCGCCGCGCAGCCCGGCCCAGATGGAACGTGCGGTGAAGGGCCTGGTCGACGGCCGCTACCAGTGGGTGGTGTTCACCTCCACCAACGCGGTGCGCGCGGTGTGGGAGAAGTTCGCCGAGTTCGGTCTGGACGCGCGCGCTTTCAGCGGCGTGAAGATCGCCTGCGTGGGGGAGGCCACCGCGGAGAAGGTGCGTTCCTTCGGCATCAATCCGGAGCTGGTGCCCTCGGGTGAGCAGTCCTCGGAGGGCCTGCTGGCCGATTTCCCGCCCTACGACGACGTTTTCGACCCGGTCAACCGGGTGCTGCTGCCGCGTGCGGACATCGCCACCGAGACCCTGGCCGAGGGTCTGCGCGACCGCGGCTGGGAGATCGACGACGTCACCGCCTACCGCACGGTGCGTGCCTCGCCGCCGCCCGCCGAGACCCGCGAGATGATCAAGACCGGCGGCTTCGACGCGGTCCTGTTCACCTCGTCCTCGACGGTGCGCAACCTGGTCGGCATCGCGGGTAAGCCGCACGCCCGCACCATCGTCGCCTGCATCGGCCCGAAGACCGCCGAGACGGCCATCGAATTCGGCCTGCGCGTGGATGTGCAGCCGGAGACGGCTCAGGTCGGCCCGCTGGTCGAGGCTTTGGCGGAACACGCCGCGCGCTTGCGCGCCGAGGGCCTGCTGCCGCCGCCGCGCAAGAAGAGCCGGCGCAGCAGCAGCCGATAGCCGCGGCGATCGGCTACCACCGTGGAACGAAACGCTCACTACGCTGTGAGCGTTTCGCCCTCGGGCCGGGCGTCGCACCGGTCCGAGCCTGTGGGGTCAGCGGCTGTATCGCATCAGGGTACGCACCAACCGGCAAGTAGTGTCCGATGGCGGACGAATTCCGATGAGATCGGCCGTGCGCCGGATCTTTTCGTTGGTCGCCTGATCGGGCAGATAGGTGCCCGAATCCAGCAGCGCGATGGTCAGCCGCATCGCCTTGAGCCTGCGGTTGTGCCGGACGTACCACTTACGCGGGCGCCCCGCCGGCAGCGGCCGCTTCTCCAGCGGGATGTACGGGGCCTCGATAATCGTTGTCTTCGCGGGCAATTGCGTTCTCCCCTCGCGATCGGGGACCCTTGTGGATCCCCTCGAACACACTGCCGATTTTACTCCTCCCCACCGACAAAAACGCCTGGCAGCAATGCTTTTCGCGTGAGGCTCAATCGTTACAGATCGACTCCTTGATCTGTGGGTTGCGCCCCGTCGCCGCCCGCACCGCGTTCGCGTTCGCCTCCGCGTTGGTGGACCCGCGCCCGAGCGACCAGCTTCCGTCCTTCGCCCGCGCCGCCGCCCCGCACTTGTTGACGAAATTCAGCAGCACCTTGCAATCGGACTTCTTGCACGTCTCCAGCGCCGCCCGCTCGGCCCGCTTCTTCGTGCTGTAATTCCGCCCCCACCCGGTCTCCCCACTCGACGGCGAATACGCGATCGCCCCCCAATCGTCGGACTTCGCGGTAGCCGGCCCCGCCGCCACCGTCGAAACCCCCGCGGCCAACGCCGCCGTCACCACAACCCGCGCCACCACACCCACCCCGAACTTCGCCATCGCTTCTCCCCGTATCTCTTGCGCGGCACTGCTCCCAGCCCGGCGGACCGCCGTGGAGTTGTCCACGGTGAGAACAGATTTCATGAAGGATCGTCCCCCCACCTCTCGACATGATAACGGCGGCGCGACCGAGTTCAAACGGCGTGATTTCCGCTCGGCGTCCTCCGTCCTCACCCGGCCGACCGGCGGCGAATGAGCGGGCATATATTGAGGTCATGACCGGAATGGACCGCCCGCGACGGTTGCGCCGCACCCCCGCTATGCGCCGGCTCGTCGCCGAAACCACCCTGGAGCCAAGGCAATTAGTGTTGCCGATGTTCGTGGCCGACGGGCTGGACGAACCGCGGGAGATCAGCTCCATGCCGGGTGTCCAGCAGCATTCCATGGATTCGCTGCGGAAAGCGGCGGTCGAGGCGGTCACCGCGGGCGTCGGCGGCATCATGCTGTTCGGGGTGCCGCGTTCCCAGGACAAGGACGCCACCGGCAGTCACGCCAGCGACCCGGACGGGATCCTGAACCGGGGCCTGCGGGCGCTCGCGGACGAGGTCGGCGGCTCCACGGTGATCATGGCCGACACCTGTCTGGACGAATTCACCGATCACGGCCACTGCGGTGTGCTCGGCGTCGACGGTTCGGTGGACAACGACGCCACCCTGCACCGCTATGTCGACATGGCGTTGTCGCAGGCCGACGCGGGCGCCGATCTGCTGGGCACCAGCGGCATGATGGACGGCCAGGTCGGCGCGATCCGGCGCGGGCTGGACGCGGTCGGGCGCACCGACACCGGCATCCTGGCCTACGCCGCGAAGTACGCCTCGGCGTTCTACGGCCCGTTCCGGGAGGCCGTGTCCTCCTCGCTGGAGGGCGACCGCCGCAGCTATCAGCAGGACCCGGCGAACCGCCGCGAGGCGATCCGGGAGCTGGAGCTCGATCTGGCCGAGGGCGCCGACATCGTCATGGTGAAGCCGGCCATGTCGTATCTGGACATCCTGCGTGACGTCGCCGACCGCTCCACGGTGCCGGTCGCGGCGTATCAGATCTCCGGTGAGTACGCGATGATCACCGCCGCCGCCGAACGCGGCTGGATCGACCGTCGCGGCGCCGTCCTGGAGTCGCTGACGGGCATCCGCCGTGCGGGCGCCGACATCGTGCTCACCTACTGGGCTGCCGAAGCCGCACACTGGTTGTCGTGACCCATCACCTACCCGGCCCGATGCCGGGCCCGCCTCCGGGCCCGGAGCCCCTACCGGCCATGCCCGAAGACATTCGCACCGCCCGTCAACTGTGGTGGGGCGTGGCCGCTTTCGGTGTGCTGCTGCTGTTCGTGTCGATCCCCTCGGTGTGGGGCCAGCGCCACGAGCTCGCCACGGATCTGCTCGAGCAGGCGCGGACCAGCGATCCGGCCTTCACCCAGGAGCAGGCCGACAAGCTGGTGCCGGTGGCGCTGGTGTTCGCGGTGCTGCTCGGTCTGACGATCGCGGGCCTGGTGCTGCTGTTCGCGCATTTCATGGCGCGGGGCAAGCTGTGGTCGCGCACGGTGCTGACCGTGGTCGGCGCCTGGCTGGTGTTCAGCGCGCTGGGCACGATGATCGCGATCGGCTCGATCGACGGCCTGGCCGCGCTGCTGGCCGGCGCCGCGACGATCGTGCAGGGCGTGCTCGGCGGTGGCGCGATCTACCTGATGCACCGCAAGGATTCGACCGCCTATTTCGTGGCCCATCGCCGGCGGTGAGCGGCGCACGCTGCCAACCGATTACCGACCGGGGGGTTTAGCTACCGTCCGGTACGGGCATGTATGGTGAGGGTTGTCACAGTGGACATGGGAACCGGAATCCGGCGGTGAGACGTTGGTTCCGGGGGATCGGAGGCATCGATGCGAGTGGTGATCCAACAGCCGCAAAGCATTCGACGAGATTTGATCGTGCTGAGCCTGCTGATCCTGCTGGGATTGGTCACCGTCGCGCTGCTGCTGCTGCCCGGGATGGCCGGCTGAGTTTCTCCGTGTGGCGTCAAGGGGGCTCGGCGTGACTGTCGAGCCCGTCGAGCAGGTGTCCTTCGCCGAACCGGGCGCGAACTGGCGTGCGGTGGCCTACGGGCCGGTGCTGTGTGCCGCCGTCCTGCTTCTCGAATTCGGCACGGGTAGTGCCGTGCACTGGTTCGCCCTGATCTTCTGTGCCGTGCTGATCGCCGGCTTCGTCGCGCTGCAGGTGTTCGCGGCCCGCCGCCACGTCAGCGTCGAACTCACCGGCGACGTGCTGCGGTCGGGGACCGAGGTGCTGCCGCTGTCCCGGATCGCCGATCTGCTGCCGCCGCGTCCGGACGCCAAGTACGACGAAGAGTGGGAATCGGCGCGCGCCCTCGGCGAATTGAGCGGGGTGCCGCGGCGACGCACCGGCATCGGCCTGCGGCTGGACGACGGTAGCGTGGTGCAGGCTTGGGCCAAGGACCACCGCGCGTTGCGCGCCGCGCTCGCCGCGGTGCTGCCGACCGAAGAGAACGGAGCGGATCGTTGAAGCTGGGTATCGCGATCGGCGAACTGGTGCTGGCGGTGCTGTGCGTGCTGGGCGCGGTGGCGAGCTGGTCCCGCGGGCTGGCCACCACCTCGTTCGCGGCCGCCGGTGACCTGCCCGGCTTCGAGGCCACCCGCTATGTCGCGCCCTGGCTGCTGCTGGCCACGTTCTTGCTGCTCGTCGCCGGTCTCGTCGGCATCGACGCGGTCGGGCGCGCGCGCCGCCGCTGACATCGAAATGAGGGGCATACAACCGCCCGCCGGGGCGGTAGTTTTGCTCCAGGTCGTGGGTGATCGACTGTCGCCCAGGCCTTTTCGATGAAAGGTGTTGTTCGTGAATACTCTGGTTGCGAAATTCGGCGTGGCGCTGGTGGCCGCCGCCGCCCTGGGGCTGGCGGCCGCGCCCGCCTCCGCGCAAGGCCTTCCCCTGGAACCGGCCGCCGAGGCGGAAGAGATTTTCGTGCCGGAGACCGGTTCGGCCGGGATCTACAACAACGGAATGTGCTTTCTGCACACCATTTCCGCGTCGGTGCCCTGCATGTACACCTAGCTAGCCGGTCCAGTGCTGGTAGATGTCCAGCACCCGGCCGCCGCGGCTCCCCGGCGCGTTCACCAGCAAGGTGACCGAACCGTCGGGGTGCTCGGCCGATTCGGCGATGACCTGCCGCAGCGAGGCGTACACCCCGCCGTTCTGGTCGCGATAGATCTCGGTTTCCGGGTGCAGCCCGGCCCCGATCTTGGTCAGCGGCACGACCATGGTGATCAGCGCCGGCATCGGCCCGGCGGCCACCGCGACGGTCTCGTCGTGGCTCAGCCGCACCCCGGCCCGGCTCTGATCGGGCTGCAGCACCGGATCCATCGCGGTGGCGGTCCCGCTACCGATAGCCACGGCCGCGGCACAGAGCGCGGTAATGGCGACTGTCCTGGTGATGGCGACCCGCATAGAACCCTCCCGACCGATTGCGGATGATGCGACCGGGTCGAGGTTACGCATCAGCAACCTGCCAGCGATCGATATCCGGGGAAACCCGAATCGGCGTGTTGCCGGGCGCCGGGTGGGGTGCGTCACCTCGACTACACCCTGTCGTCGACCGGTCGCGGGACAGCTGAGAGACTGGAGGCCGTGAGTTCTTCTCCGCGCGTGAGTCCGACATCCGTTCCGGTTTCCGCTCAGCTTTTCGAACGAGCTGGCTCGGTCATTCCCGGCGGCGTCAACTCGCCCGTGCGGGCCTTCAAATCCGTGGGCGGCACGCCCCGATTCATCGCCTCGGCCAAGGGTTGCACGCTGACCGACGTCGATGGCAACGACTATGTCGACCTGGTCTGCTCCTGGGGTCCGATGATCCTGGGCCACGCGCATCCGGCGGTCGTGGAAGCGGTGCAACGCGCGGCTGTCGGCGGCCTGTCCTTCGGCGCGCCGACCGAGGGTGAGATCGAGCTGGCCGAGCTGATCGCCGAGCGGGTCGCGCCGGTCGAGCGGGTCCGGCTGGTCAACTCCGGCACCGAGGCGACGATGAGCGCGGTGCGGCTGGCCCGCGGTTACACCGGTCGCTCCAAGATCATCAAGTTCGCCGGCTGCTACCACGGCCACGTCGACGCGCTGCTCGCCGACGCCGGTTCCGGCGTCGCCACGCTCGGCCTGCCCACCTCGCCCGGCGTCACCGGCGCGCAGGCGGGTGACACCCTGGTGCTGCCCTACAACGATCTCGAGGCCGTGGCCGCCGCGTTCGCCGCGCACCCAGGCGAGATCGCGTGTGTGATCACCGAGGCCGCCGCGGGCAACATGGGCGCGGTCGCGCCGGTGCCCGGCTTCAACGCGGGGCTGCGCCGGCTCACCAGCGAGCACGGCGCGCTGCTCGTCATGGACGAGGTGATGACCGGTTTCCGGGTCAGCCGCGCGGGCTGGTTCGGTCTCGACGGTGTCGCGGGCGATCTCTACACCTTCGGCAAGGTGATGAGCGGTGGCCTGCCCGCCGCCGCGTTCGGCGGTCGCGCCGAGATCATGAACCACCTGGCCCCGCTCGGCCCGGTCTACCAGGCGGGCACCCTGTCCGGTAATCCCGTCGCCGTCGCCGCGGGCATGGCCTCGCTGCGCGCGGCCGACGACGCGGTCTACGCCGCCCTCGACCGCAACGCCGAGCGCCTCGGCGGCCTGCTCGGTAAAGCCCTGACCACGGCGGGCGTCGAGCATCAGGTGCAGTTCGCGGGCAATATGGTGAGCGTGTTCTTCGCCGATCGCCCGGTGACCGACTACGCCGCCGCCAAAGCCAGCCAGACCTGGCGTTTCCCCGCCTTCTTCCACGCCCTGCTCGACGGCGGCGTGTACGCGCCGCCGAGCGCGTTCGAAGCCTGGTTCGTCTCCGCGGCGCTCGACGAGGACGCATTCGACCGTATTGCCGCCGCTCTGCCCGCCGCCGCTTCCGCGGCCGCGGCCGCAACCCCCGAAGGATTCCGCGCGTGAGTTCCGATCTCGAACAGCCCGGCGCCGACAAGCGCGAGCTAACCAGCTTCGCCCCCGAGTCCGCCGCACCGATCATCGATTCCAGCGGTGACCCGGCTGCCGTGCAGGCCGCCGCGGCCGCGCTGGACGCCGGCCTGGCCGCCGCCGATGTCGAGGCCGAAGCCGTCGCCGCCGCGGTCGTGTACGCCGCCGCCGCGGACCTGGCCGTCGCCGACGAAGCCCGGGCGGCCGCCGAGTTCGCCACCGGGGACGCCCCGAGCCCGGACGCACCGTTCAGCGAGGCCGAGGCCAGCTCCAGCGCGGACGATGTCGCCGCGCTGGCCGACCCGGTGTCCGAGGCGGTCACGGGGGTTTCCGCCGAGGCCGCCGCGGTGGCGCTGATCGAGGGCGTCGATGTCGCGGACGCGGTCGCGCAGGCCGGCGAAGCGCCGGACGGCCCGCAGAACGCTGTCGAGCCGCAGGCTGTGCACCCTCCGGTGTCCGGCACTGTCGCTCGCCCGCGGCCGACCGCCCCGGAAGCCGAGGACCTCGCGCCGGTCGACGACAGCGTCGAGACCATCGTGCACGTGCTGCGCCACGGCGAGGTGCACAATCCGCGCGGCATCCTCTACGGCCGCCTGCCCGGCTTCGCCCTGTCGGTGGCCGGTCGCGCGCAGGCCGGCGCAGTCGCGCGCTCGCTGTCCGACCACGACATCGCCCTGGTCATCGCCTCCCCGCTGCAGCGCGCGCAGGAAACCGCCGCGCCCATCGCCGCGGCACACAAACTGATCGTGCGCACCGACGAGAACCTGCTCGAGGCGGGCAACACCTTCGAGGGCCTGCGGGTCTCGGTCGGCGACGGCGCGCTGCGCAAGCCCCGGCACTGGTGGAAGCTGCGCGACCCGTTCACGCCCTCCTGGGGCGAGCCGTACCTGCAGATCGCGCACCGCATGCTGGCCGCGGTCAACAAGGCCCGCGTCGAGGCGGCCGGGCACGAGGCCGTGCTGGTCTCGCACCAGCTGCCGGTGTGGACGCTGCGCCGGTTCCTGCAGGGCCAGCGCCTCTGGCACGATCCGCGCCAGCGCCAGTGCTCGCTGGCCTCGCTGACCTCGCTGGTCTACCAGGGCGACACCCTGGTCGACATCGTCTACTCCGAGCCCGCGGGCGGCTCGGATCCCACGGTGCACGGCGCATGACCGCACTGCGGCGGGCCGGATCGGTGTTGCTGGCGGGTGTGGCCGTGATCGCCGTGCTCGCCGGTTGCTCGACCGGCACCGACGCGGTGGCAACCGGCGGCACCTTCGAATTCGTCTCACCCGGCGGCAAGACCGCCATCGCCTACGATCCGCCGGACACCCGCGGCACCATCGGCGCCCTCTCCGGGCCCGACCTGATGACCGGGAAACCGGTGTCCGTCAGCGATTTCGCGGGCAAGGTCGTGGTGATCAACCTCTGGGGGCAGTGGTGCGGGCCGTGCCGCGCCGAAGTACCCGCGCTCGAAAAGGTCTACGAGGCCAGCAAGGACAAGGGCGTCGCCTTCCTCGGCATCAACGTCCGTGACCCGCAGCAGGACAAGGCGCAGGACTTCATGACGGCCAACAAGGTCGGCTACCCGTCGATCTACGACCCGTCCATGCGCACCCTGCTCGCCCTGGGCGGCAACTTCCCGACCAGCGTCATCCCGACCACGCTGATCCTGGACAAGCAGCACCGCGTCGCCGCGGTGTTCCTGCGCGCCCTCACCGCCGACGACTTGCAGCCGGTCGTCGACAAGCTCGCCGCGGAGGCGAACGCGTGATCGGCTGGCATAGTCGTGCACTTTTCGCGGAATCCGGCGTACCGAGCGCGGTTTCGGGCGAAAAATGCACGAAAATGCTCGCGGGGGTGACCGGATGACCGTGCTCGCGAGCGTCGGCGACTCCTTCCAGCAGACCGCCGCCGACGGCCCGCTGTTCCTCGCGCTCGGGGCGTGCGTGCTGGCGGGGCTGGTGTCGTTCGCGTCGCCGTGTGTGGTGCCGCTGGTGCCGGGGTACCTGTCGTATCTGGCGGGGCTGGTCGGGGCCGAGGCTCCGCCGGTCACCGTGGCGCAGGCCAAAGGCGCCGGCGCGCAGTCCGGTTCGGTCGCCGTCGATACCTCGAAGCAGGCGATGCGGGCGGGACGTATCCGGGTCGCCGGTGCCGCAGGGCTTTTCGTGGCCGGGTTCACGGTGGTCTTCGTGCTCGCCACCGCGACGGTCTTCGGTGTCATCCAGACCTTGAACGTGAATCGTGAACTGCTGCAGCGCATCGGCGGCGTGGTGACGATCGTGATGGGCCTGGCGTTCATCGGGCTGATTCCCGCGCTGCAGCGCGACACCCGGATGGAGCCGCGCCGGCTGACCAGCATCGCGGGCGCACCGCTGCTGGGCGCGGTGTTCGCGCTGGGCTGGACGCCGTGTCTCGGGCCGACGCTGTCCGGGGTGATGGCGGTGTCCGCGGGCACCGACGGCACGACCGCGGTCCGGGGCGTGGCGCTCATCGTCGCCTACTGCCTTGGGCTCGGATTGCCGTTCGTGATCCTGGCTTTCGGGTCGGCGAGCGCGCTGCGCGGAGTGGGCTGGTTGCGCCGCAACTCGCGCACCATTCAGATCATCGGGGGACTGCTGCTCGTCGCCGTGGGCGTCGCGCTGGTCACGGGGGCGTGGGACCAGTTCGTCGCCTGGGTGCGTGATGCGTTCGTCTCCGAGGTGACCCTGCCGATATGACCATGACCGAAACCCCCACGGCCGCCGCTCCGAAGCCGCCGCGGCAGTCCCTGCCGGGCCGGGCCTGGGCGCTGGTGCGCAACGCCTGGCGCGGGCTGACCAGCATGCGGACCGCGCTGGTGCTGCTGTTCCTGCTGGCGCTGGCCGCGATCCCCGGCGCACTGCTGCCGCAGCGGAACCTGAACGAGGGCAAGGTCGCCGAGTACATCGCCGCCCGTCCGACGCTGGGTCCGTGGATGGACCGCTTCGAACTGTTCGACGTGTTCTCCAGCTTCTGGTTCACCGCGGTCTATGTGCTGCTGTTCCTCTCGCTGGTGGGCTGCATCCTGCCGCGCTGCTTCGACCACTACAAGGCGCTGCGCACCGCGCCGGTGAAAGCGCCGCGCAATCTGGGCCGGCTGCCGCATCACCACAGTGAGACGGTGCAGCGCACGCCCGAGCAGGTCATCGAGCAGGCGCGCGCGCAGTTGCGCGGCTGGCGCACCGAGATCCGGCCCGGACAGCGCGACGGCGAGATCACGCTGTCGGCGGAGAAGGGTTACACCCGCGAACTCGGCAACCTCGTCTTCCACCTGGCGCTGGTCGGGCTGCTCATCGCCATCGCGGTCGGCAAGCTGTTCGGCTACGAGGGCAGCGTCATCGTGATCGCCGACAACGGCCCCGGTTTCTGCACCACCTCGCCCGCGGTGTTCGACTCGTTCAAGGCCGGCAACGTCAACGACGGCACCGGCATGACGCCGATCTGCGTGCGGGTCAAGGATTTCAAGGCCGACTACCTGGACAACGGCCAGGCCGAGATGTTCACCTCGAACATCCAGTACCAGGCCGGCGCGGACCTGGAGTCCAACACCTGGCGCGACACCGCGATCCAGGTGAACCATCCGCTGCGCGTCGCGGGCGACCGGCTGTACCTGCAGGGCCACGGGTTCGCGCCGACGTTCACCGTCACCTTCCCGAACGGGCAGACCCGCACCGAGACCATCCAGTGGAAGCCCGACGACGCCCAGACCTTCCTGTCCAGCGGCGTGCTGCGCATCGACCCGCCCGGCGACCTCTATCCGACCGAGGAAGAGCGCCGCAAGAACCAGATCGCCATCGACGGGCTGTTCGCGCCGACCGCCCTGTTCCACGGCAGCCTGCTCACCTCCGCGTTCCCGCGGATGGACGACCCGGCCGTCGCCGTCGACATCTATCGCGGCGACACCGGCCTGGACACCGGCCGCCCGCAGTCCCTGTTCGCGCTGGACCGGGAGATGATCGCGCAGAACCGGCTCACCAAGGAGGCGCGCACCAACCTGCGCCCCGGTGAGTCCGCGACCCTGCCCAACGGCACCAAGGTGACTTTCGACGGTGCCAAGGAGTTCGTGAACCTGCAGGTCTCGCACGACCCGGCGCAGCAGTGGGTGCTGGTGAGCGCGCTGGCCATGATGGCCGGGTTGCTGGTGTCGCTGCTGGTGAAGCGGCGGCGGATCTGGGTGCGGGTCTACCCGTCGGCCGATGATGCCGGTACCGTTGACCAACGACGCGCCGTAGTAGAGATGGGCGGGCTCGCCAGAACCGACCAAGCCGGTTGGGGTGGCGAATTCGATCGCCTGCGCGCGCGTCTGCTTGACCCCACCAAGACCTCGGGAGAGTGACCATGCCGATCGACGAGACGCTCGCCGGGTACAGCAACCTCGCCTTCAAATCGGCGTGGGTTGTCTATGTGCTCGTGCTCGCGCTACTGATCGTGCAGTATTCGGCGGCGCAGAAGAAGCTGTCCGAGCGCGAACTGGTCGCCGCGGGCGGTGGTTCGCTCGCACCCGGCACGCCCGGTCGCATCGAGGAGGCGCCGAAGCCGGCCTGGCCGGAACGCTTCGGCAATATGGCGTTCTCGGTGCTGATGGTCGGCATCGTGCTGCACGTCGGTTCGATCGTGTTGCGCGGCTTCGCGACCCACCGTTTCCCGCTCGGCAACATGTACGAGTTCGTCGTGATGGCCACGGCCGCCGCGATGGTCGTCGGCGTCGCCTTCCTGAACGAGCGCAAGTTCCGTTCGATGTGGGTCTTCCTGCTGGTGCCGAACCTCGTCCTGATGTTCATCGCGGGCCAGGTCCTCTACGCCGAAGCCGCCCCCGTCGTCCCGGCCCTGCAATCGTTCTGGCTTCCCATCCACGTCACCGTGGTCAGCATCGGCAGCGGCATCTTCCTGCTCTCCGGCGTCGCCAGCCTGCTGTTCCTCTTCCGTCTGCGCCAGCCCGAAGGCGAGGAATCCAGCAACCTCCTCGGCCTCATCGCCCGCCGCCTCCCCGACGCCCGCACCCTGGACCGCCTGGCCTACAAAACCACCATCCTCGGCTTCCCCCTCTTCGGCGCCGGCGTCATCCTCGGCGCCATCTGGGCCGAAGCCGCCTGGGGCCGCTTCTGGGGCTGGGACCCCAAGGAAACCTGCTCCTTCATCGCCTGGGTCCTCTACGCCGCCTACCTGCACGCCCGCGCCACCTCCGGCTGGCGCGACACCAAAGCCGCCTGGATCAACGTCGCCGGCTTCGTCGCCATGCTCTTCAACCTCTTCATCATCAACATGGTGATCTCGGGTCTGCACAGCTACGCCGGACTCAACTAACGCTTCGAACGACGACCGGCCCAGGCGGATTCGCCTGGGCCGGTTTGCGTGCGGCGCGAAACCCGGTGCGGTGTGCGACGATCGGGGCGTGAGTGGGGTGGGACATCGCGTGGATCTGCTGCCGTGGCCGGGGGAGTGGCGCCGGGACGAGCAGTGGACGCGGAGCAATGTGGCCAAGGGCAGCAGTGGGATTCGGGTTGTCGAGGTGGAAGCGGACGGGGTGGTGGAGTCCGGGTTGCTGGTGCCGTTTCGGCGCACGTCACGGTGGGCGGGTGTGCTGTTCGTGTTGATCGGCACGCTTTGCTTGGGACTGGTGGGTGCGGGCGGGGTGGTGGCGGTCGTCAACCAGGAGTGGGGGCCGGTCGGTGGCGCGTTCTGCTTCGGGGTGATCGCCGCGATCTTCCTGTTTCTCGGCTACGCGGTGCTGGCGGAACCGCGGGACGCGGAGCCCGGTCTGCGGCTCACCCCGACCCGGATCGTCGGGCCGCAGTTCGCGGTTCCGTGGGACGAGATCGTGCAGGTCCGCCCTTATCTCGCCGATTCGGGCTCGGGAAATCCGATCGGCAACGGTTCGTGGACGAACAATTTCGGTATCGAGGTGCGGGACCCGGATGCGGTGCTACCCGCCCGGGTCGGCCGTACGACCCGCTGGGTGCTTCGGAATTCGCAGGGCGCCGCGGTCATCACCGTGACCGACAAACAGCTGGCGACCCATCCACTGCTGGCCTACCACCTGGTCCGCCACTACTTCGAGCACCCGACCGAGCGCCCGGACATCACCCGCGCACTGGCCTAGAAACGCCGATGTCCGGCTACGCGCGTGCGTGAGCACGTGGGTAGCCGGACATCGGTGGGTGTATCAGCGCTCCGAGGAACCGTCCCCGTCCCGCCGCTGCTTGGACAACCGCCAGAGGAAATCCGGGTCATCGTCCGGCCCGAGAATTCGCTTCGACTTGGGTGTGCGCGGGGCCGGCTCGCCCATCCGTTCCGGACCGAAAGCTTTCCAGCACAGCACCGCGATTGCTACGACTGCGATGAGCGCCAACAGGTACGTCACGTGCTTACCTCCTGGTTAGAAGGTTAGCCGCGGGCGTGCCCGATGCCCACCGCAGACACGAAATTGTTGGATAAGGCCGGGTGCGGGCATTGACAGCCCCGGGCACCCGGGTAATCAGCGGACCGAGGCCTCGGTGGTCAGCGAACGCAGTAGCTGCAGCACCTCGGACTCGCGGAACCGGCGATGACCGCCCGGTGTGCGCAGCGAGCCGAGGCGCCCGGCGTGGGCCCAGCGGGTGACGGTCTTGGGATCGACGTGGAACATGGCAGCAACTTGCCCCGGTGTCAGCAGGGTGTCCTGGCCGCCGACGGTGATCGCACTCATAGCAAACCTCTCCGTTCTCGACAGTTCCCTCATCAGATGGCGCCATCGTTGCACTCCAACCCCTAGGTACGCGAACCACCTACGTTTGGTAAAGGCGAAGTAATGGACAAAACGGATAAGCGCCCGACCTCGGCGATGGGTGGGGACCGAGGGCGGGCAACAGCTTCGCATACGCTGGCTGACGTGAGCGACGCAACTCAGTCAGATCCGGCATCCACGCAGCAACCCGAACGGGTGAACAGGCGGCTGGTCCGCAATCTGGCGCTGTACACCCTGGCCAGGCTGGGCCTGGTCGTGGTGATCGCGGCCGTGATCGTGCTGGTGGCCAAGCTGGTGCGGGTCGAGATCCCGATTGTGGTGGCGGCGCTGTTCGCCCTGATCATCGCGATGCCGCTGTCGCTGACGCTGTTCAAGAAGCTGCGCACCCGGGTCAACGAGGACATCGCGGTGGTGGATGCCAAGCGCCGAGCGGACAAGGCGCAGTTGCATGCCCGGCTGCGGGGTGAGACGGAGACCGGCAAGTGAGGTTCTGTGATCAGAGCGCCCCGCGGGACTGGGTGGACAACGCGGTCCGGCTCATCGACGCCGACACCCAGCGCAGCGCCGACACCCACCTGCTGCGCTATCCGCTGCCGCTGGAGTGGAACATCCAGCTGTATCTGAAGGACGAATCCACCCACATCACAGGCAGTTTGAAGCATCGCCTGGCGCGCTCGCTGTTCCTGTACGCGATCTGCAACGGCTGGGTCACCGAGGGCACCACCGTGGTGGAGGCGTCCTCGGGGTCGACCGCCGTCAGCGAGGCGTATTTCGCGAAGCTGCTCGGCCTGGATTTCGTCGCGGTGATGCCCGCGAGCACTTCGCCGCAGAAGATCGCGCTGATCGAAGCGCAGGGTGGCCGTTGCCATTTCGTGCAGCGCCCGCCGGAGATGTACACCGAGGCGGCGCGGCTGGCCCGCGAATGCGACGGCCACTACATGGACCAGTTCACCAACGCCGAACGCGCCACCGACTGGCGCGGCAACAACAACATCGCCGAATCCATCTTCCAGCAAATGGAATTGGAGCCGTGCCCGATCCCGGAGTGGGTCGTGGTCGGCGCGGGCACGGGCGGTACCAGCGCCACCATCGGCCGCTACATCCGCTATCGCCGGCATGCCACCAAGCTGGCCGTGGTGGATCCGGAGAACTCCGCGTTCTACGGCGGCTACGAGACCGCCGACGTGGATTACCAGACCGGAATGTCCTCGCGCATCGAGGGAATCGGCCGCCCGCGGGTCGAGCCGTCGTTCATCGGGCAGGTCGTCGATCGGATGATCCACGTGCCCGACGCCGCCTCCATCGCGGCTGCCCGGCATGCCAGCGTCGCTCTCGGTCGCCGGGTCGGCGGGTCCACCGGCACCAATCTGTGGGGTGTGTGGGCGCTGATCGGTGAGATGCTCGCCGCGGGCCGCGCGGGCAGCATCGTGACGCTGATCTGTGACGGCGGAGATCGCTACGCGGGCACCTACTTCGACGATTCCTGGGTTGCCGCGCAGGGGATGAGCCTGGCCGAGCCGACCACCATCCTGGAGCAGTTCCACGCCTCGGGCGCCTGGACCGGCTAATAGCGGCACTTTTCCCGAACACCCCCGCCCGAGTGCGGGGGTGTTCGTGTTTTCCCTGGGCGAACAAGCGTCAATTTTTGTTGACACGAGCCCCGGGCGTCAATCAAAATTGACGGCATGACAGAAGCAACCAACCTGGCGGCCGCCGCCGGCAGTCCCGACCCCAGGGTCGGGCTGCGCGCGGTGCTCGCACTGCGTCGGCTGCTCGAGCGTCTGGAAGCGATTCAGGTCGCCAGTGCCCGCGAACAGGGCTGGTCCTGGCAGGCCATCGCCGAAGCGCTCGAGGTCAGCAAGCAGGCGGTCCATCAGAAGTACAACCGGAGAGGCGGGAACCGCTGATGTTCGAACGGTTCAGCAAGTACGCGCGCAAGGCCGTGGTCGTCGCGCAGGAGGACGCACGCGAGTTGCGCTCCGACAATATCGAGGTCGAGCACGTCCTGCTCGGGGTGCTCTCGGAGGGCGAACCCGCGCTGAAAGCGCTGCTGGCCGAGGCGGGGCTCACGCACGAGGGCGTGCTGGGCAGGCTCGGGCTCGGCGCCCCCGCCGCCGCGGATCAGGGCGAGCCGCTGGGCGCGGAGGACGCCGAGGCGTTGCGCTCGATCGGCATCGATCTCGACGCCGTGCGCGAAAGCCTGGAGGCCACCTTCGGCGCCGACGCCCTGGAGCGGGCCGTGCCCCCCGAGGGCGAGAAGCGCGGGCGCTTCGGCTTCGGCGGGCCGAAGATGTTCGGGCACATCCCGTTCACCCGCGATGCGAAGAAGATCTTGGAGTTGTCGCTGCGGGAGGCGCTCGCGCGCAAGGACGACAGCATCCAGTCCGGGCACATCCTGCTCGCGATTCTGCGGGCGCCCAACCCGGTGACCGCGCGAATCCTGGGCGGGCCGAACACTATCGAGGGCCTGCGCCCGAAGGTGCACACACTGCTCGATCACGCCGCCTGAACCGGACTGGTCACCGTGTTTTGCACCTACCCGGGGCGCGCATGGGGCCTAGCATGGCCCCATGCAGCTTCTGATTCGGTTGATCATCAACGCAGTGGCCATCTGGCTGGCCGCGGCCTGGGTCGACAAGATCGACATCGTCTACCCGGCGGACCAGGGCAACGGCGGGAAAATCATCGTCGTGCTCGTCATCGCGGCGGTCTTCACCGTGGTGAACGCCCTGGTCAAACCTCTGGTGAAACTGCTGTCACTGCCGGTGGTGGTACTCACCCTCGGCCTGTTCCTGCTGGTCGTCAATGCCCTGATGCTGTTCCTGACCTCCTGGATCACCGACGCGTTCTCCGACTACGGCCTGCACATCGGCAGTTTCTGGGCGGCGATCCTGGGCGGCGTCATCATCTGGCTGGTCAACTTCGTGCTGGGCATCCTGGTCCCCGACAACGACTGACCGCGGCGATACGACACGACCCCCGTGGGCAACCACGGGGGTCGTGTCGTGCGAGCGGCGAATCAGCCGAAGGCCAGGGCGAGCGCGGTGAGCGCCGACCACGCCAGCAGCGCCAGGCCGGAATCGCGCAGGGCCGGAATGAGTTCCATGCCCAGCCTGCCGCCGCGAACGGGCGCGTTGGCGCGCACCGCGAGCGGCGCCGCGAGCAAGCCGACCAGCGCGAACGGGGTGGCCGCGACCAGGGCCAGGGTGGCGACGAACGGCACCGCGAGCAGCACCAGATGCAGTGTGCGGGTGCGCGGATCGCCGAGCTTGACCGCGAGCGTGGTCTTCCCGGACTCGGTATCGGTCGGGATATCGCGCAGATTGTTGGCGACCAGCACCGCGCTGGAGAACGCGCCCACGCCCACCGCGAGCACGAGGCCCACCCAGTCGACCCGCTCGGCCTGCACGAATTCGGTGCCGAGCACCGCGATCAACCCGAAGAACACGAATACCGCGATCTCACCGAATCCGCTGTACCCGTAGGGCTTGCTGCCGCCGGTGTAGAACCAGGCGCCGGCCAGGCACGCCACGCCGACCAGCAGCAGCCACCACGCGGTCGTCGCGGCCAGAACCAGCCCGAGCACCGCGCCGAGCGCGAGACTGCCGATCGCCGCGTTCTTCACCGCGGCCGGCGAAGCCAGCTTGGACCCGACCAGGCGCAGCGGCCCGACCCGCTCGTCGTCGGTGCCCCGGATACCGTCGGAGTAATCGTTGGCGAAATTCACCCCGACGATCAGCGCCAGCGAAACCAGCAGCGCGAGAACGGCTTTCCACCACACGAAGCCGTCGAGTGCGGCCGCCGCGCCGGTGCCCGCCAGCACCGGTGCGATCGCGTTCGGCAGAGTACGAGGGCGCGCACCCTCGATCCATTGCGCTGCAGTAGCCATGCGCCGAGCCTAATGGGCGCAGGGGCCCGTGGCCTCCCGGGCGTGCGGCACACCACAGCCGCGCCGCCGCGCCACGCGCCGGAAAATCAGGAGGACCGAGCCGGTGTCACTCGCATACGATTACCGAGGAATGTTGCCGGAACACAGCGGCCCGAACGGGCACAGTCGAGTGACGAAGCCCGCAGGCGAATCGGTCGTGGTGGCCCTGCTGGGTGAGATCGCGCTACGCCGAGACAGTGCCCTGCAGACCGTGCCGGGCACCCGCTCCCGTCTGCTGCTCGCCGCCCTGGCCCTGCATCCGGGCCGAGCCCGCAGCGCCCAGGCCCTGATCGACGACGTCTGGGGTGAGCAGCCACCGCGCGCCCCGATGAACGCGCTGCACACCCAGGTCTCGCGGCTGCGTTCGGCGCTGCCCGACGGCGCGCTGGAAATCGGCCCCGCCGGGTACCGGCTGACCCTGCCACCCGGCCAGGTCGACCTGTCCCGCGCCGCGGAACTGCTGGGTGACGCGCGGGTGGCCTACGACAGCGGCGACGCCGAAGGCTGTGTCGCCGCCGTGGCCGCCGCCCGCGCCCTGTGGCGCGGCGAACCCGGCGCCGATCTGCCACCCGGCGAGGTGGCCGACGAACTCGGCGCGGCCGCCGCGGCCCGGCTGCGTGAGCTCGACACCCTCGAGCTCGCCGCCCGGGAATCCGGCGGTGACCTCGAGGGCGCGCTGCGCCTGGCCCGGCAGCTGGCCGCCGGGCAGCCCCTCGACGAACCCGCCGAGCTGACCCTCATGCACCTGCTCGCCCGGACCGGGCGTGGCAACGAGGCGCTGGAGTCCTTCGCCGCCTTCCGGACCCGGCTGGGCGAGGAGCTCGGCGCGGACCCGGGACGCGAACTCGTCGACCTGAACACCGCGATCCTGCGGGGTGAACCGCTGGGCGGCGCCACCAACGGGCACGCGAACGGTGCCGGCCCCGGTACCCGGCCGGTCGAATCAGCGCGCGGTACAACCGATCACGGAGTGCAGCGCGAGGACGGCCCGACAGCGGTCGGCCTGCGCGCCGCCCCGAACGCGCTGCTGGGACGCGAGGCCGACCTGGCCGCGCTCGGCGCGTTGCTGCCCGAATCCCGCGTGGTCACCGTGCTCGGCCCCGGCGGCACCGGAAAAACCCGCATCGCCAACGAGGTCGGCGCGCGGGCCGCGGGCCACCTGCCGGTCGTGCTGGTGGAGCTCGCCTCGGTGCGCGCCGACGGCACCGCGGACGGGGCACAGGCCGAGATCGAGGGCGCGATCAGCGCGGCGCTCGGCCTGGGCGATATGGCCGTCGATACCACCGGATTACGCAAGCAGTACGTCGCCGACGCGCGGCAGCGGTTGCGCGAGGCGGCCGCGGGCCGGCAGCTGTCGGGCGGTGAACTCGACGAATTGGCCGCGCTGCGCAGCCAATACGTGCCCGAGGCGCGGCAACGCCTGCGCGATGCCCTCGCGGCCCGCCCGCTGCTGCTGATCCTGGACAACTGCGAGCACCTGATCGACACGGTGGCCGTCGTCGTCGCCGACCTGATCGGCGCCTGCCCGCGGCTGACCGTGCTGACCACCAGCCGGTCCCCGCTGATGATCACCGCGGAGACGGTATATCCGTTGCCGCCGTTGACGATCGACGCGGCCGGCTCGCCCGCCACCGACCTCTTCATGGCGCGCGCCCGGGCGGTGCGCCCCGCGGTGCGGCTGGACCCGGAAGTGGTGGCGCAACTGTGCCGCACCCTGGACGGGCTGCCGCTGGCCATCGAATTGGCCGCGGCGCGGGTCCGCACGATGAGCGTCGAAGACATCAGCGCCCGGCTCACCGATCGATTCGCGTTGCTGCGCAGCGGTGATCGCAGTTCACCCGAACGCCATCGCACCCTGCACGCGGTGATCGAGTGGAGCTGGAACCTGCTCGAGCCCGACCAGCAGCTGGCGCTGCGCCGATTGTGCCGTTTCCCAGCGGGTTTCACGCTGGCGGCGGCCGAGAGCGTGGCCGGGGATCTGGCCGATGTCGCGGCGGCGGTGGACGGGCTGGTCAACCAGTCGCTGCTCACGGTGCTCGACGACGATCGACTCGGCACCCGCTATCGCATGCTGGAAACGGTGCGCGAATACGGCGAGGAGCAGCTCGCGCAGGCCGGTGAGGCCGAGCTGGTGATCGACCGAATGCTGCTGTGGGCGCGGCGTTTCGCGAACGGGATCGCCGCCGGCCGGGAAACCACCGACCAGGTCCGGCTCGCGCTGTCGGTGGCCGCCGAACTCGACAATCTGCTCGCCGTGCTGCGCTATGCGGTCGAGCGGCAGGACGCGGTCACCATGTACACGGTGTACCCGGTGGCGGGCTGCCTCTGGGTGATTCGCGGCTCGCACGTCGAGCTGACCGGGTGGGTGCAGCGCCTGCTCGCGCTCGACCCCACCGGCGTTCCGGACGAGCCGTCCACCGAATTCCAGATGCTGAGCTATCTGCTGCTCTTCCTGCACCTGGCCTTCATCGGCGAGGACACCCGCACCCTGGTGGTGCTGCGGGGCCGGGTGCGGCGCCTGCTGCGCCGCACCGACATCAGCCCGCACGACCGCTTCCTGGGCCGGATCATGCTGAGCCGGGCCGACGGTCGCGGCGCGGCCCGGCTGCTCGCCCACGGGGTCCGCTCGACGGACAAGTACACCCGGGCCAGCGCGCTGATGCTGCGCGCGAATATCCGGGAGAACATGGGTGACGTCCGGGGCTCGACCATGGACGGGATCCAGGCGCTGGAGCTGACCGATCCCAGCGAGGTCTGGGGGATCATGATGCTGTGCCGCCACCTGGGCGCCGTGTGCGGGCAGGTCGCGCGGTACGACGAGGCGGTGGCCTACTACACCCGCTGCCTCGGGATGCTGCGGCAACTGGGCACCTCGGAGGAGAGCATCGAGACCCGCACGCATCTCGTGGCGGCCCTGATCGGCTCGGGGCGGCTGGAGCAGGCGCGGCAGGAGATCGAGCTCGCGCTCGGCCCGGACAGCATCGCGATGGACGGCATGACCGGTGCGCCCAACCACCTCACGGGCACCATCGCCGGTGTCGCGGGGGAACTCGCGCTCGCCGAGGGCGATATCGCGGGCGGACTGCGCCGGCACTGGCAGGCCCTCGAGCTGTACGGCTGGCCGCACCACGCGCCCGGCCCCGGCCCCGGCAGCATCATGATGGCCGCCGACGTGCTGGACGCTCACCTGCTGCACGGTGCGGTCGCCGACGTCGGCGACTTGCCGTCGCAACTGGTCAGCACGGCGCTGGCGGTCCTGACCCAACTGCACGACCTGCCCCAGCTCGGCTCGGTCGCCTGCGCTCTCGGCTCCTACCTCCTGATCGGCGGCACCGCCCCCGCCCGCGGCCTGGAACTGCTGACCCTGGCCCCCAGAGTCCAAGCGCGCCAGGACTACCCGTCCATGCAACTCAGCCGGCACCTGGACGCGGCCCGCGCCCTCGTCGGCGCCGCCCGGGTCGACGAGGCCCTGCACCGCGCCACCCACCTGGGCCGCCGCCGCGCCGCGGACCGAATCCTGGAGCTACTGCGGAAGATTCACGAAGGCCGCTGACCGGCCGGGTGGTGGCTGCCCCGGTTCGGCTGAGAAACGGGAAAGGCCGAGGGATTCGAACGAATCCCTCGGCCCGGCGGTGCGGTGCGGTTATGCCCGACGCATGTACGCCCGCACCGTGATCGGCGCGATGACCAGGATCACTACCAGCGATCCCAGCAGCGACCAGGCCAGGTTCGACCCGTAGTGGTTGGTGTTCATCAACTCTTGGGCGGCCTTGACCATGTAGTAGACCGGGTTGGCCTTGTTGATGCCCTGCAACCAGCCGGGCATCGAGGTGACCGGGGCGAAGGCGCCGGAGACGAAGGTCAGCGGGAACATGATGATCATCGAGATGCCCTGCACGGCAGAGGCGCTCTTGCCGGTGACGCCGACCAGGGCCCAGATCCAGCTGATCGCGAAGGAGCACACGATCACCATCAGGCACGCGGCCAGCACGCCGGCGAAGCCGCCACCGGGACGGTAGCCCAGGATCAGGCCCATGATCACGGTGAGCGTGGTGGCGATCAGATAGCGGACCATGTCCGCGATCAACGCGCCCGACAGCGCCGAAATGCGGGCGATCGGCAGCGATTTGAAGCGGTCGAACACACCCTTGTCCATGTCCTCACGCAGCTGGGTGCCGGTGACGATGGAGGTCAGCACCACGGTCTGCACCAGGATGCCGGGGATGAACAGGGGCAGGTAGTTGTCCACCGAACCGAACATCGCGCCGCCGAAGATGAAGGCGAACAGCGCGGTGAACAGAATCGGCTGGATCGTGACGTCGAAGAGCTGCTCGGGGTTGTGCTTGATCTTGAGCAGGCCGCGGTAGGCCATGGTCAGCGAGTGCTGCACCGTCTGGCGCAGGCTGACGCGATTGCTCACGTCGGGGATTACGGCGAGCTTGCGCCCGGAATCCGCGGTAGCGGTAAGGGTGGCGGTCATGCCGCGCTCCGTTCGGTGTCGTCGGAGGTCTTGTCCTCGGCCGGGCGGCCGGTGATGGTGAGGAAGACCTCGTCCAGGCTTGGCTTGGAAACGTTGATCTCCTCGACCCCGATCTCCCACTCGCGCAGGCGGATCAGGAGATCGGTGGTCATGTCGGCGGTGCGCAGCGGCGCGGTGAGCCGGCCGGCTTCGGCGGTGACCTTGGCCTCGGCGCCGAGGAAATCGCTGACGATGCGGCGGGCTTCGTCGAGCTGGGTGCGGTCGGCCAGGGTCAGGTGCAGCGAGGAGCCGCCGATCGAGGCCTTGAGCTCGTCGGCGGTGCCGTCGGCGATCACCTTGCCGCGGTCGATGACCGCGATCCGGTCGGCCAGCTGATCGGCCTCGTCCAGGTACTGCGTGGTCAGCAGCACCGTGGCGCCCTCACGGACCAGCCGGCGGATGGTCTCCCACATCTGGGCGCGGGTGCGCGGGTCGAGTCCGGTGGTGGGTTCGTCGAGGAACAGCAGCGGCGGGGTGGAGATCAGGCTGGCGGCCAGATCGAGCCGGCGCCGCATACCGCCGGAGAAGTGCTCCAGCGGCTTGGCCGCGGCCTCGGTCAGGTCGAACTCCTCGAGCAGCTCGGTGGTCCGGCGCCGGGCGTCGATCCGGCTGAGACCGAGCAGCCGGGAGAAGATCATCAGGTTCTCGGTGGCGGTCAGCTTCTCGTCGACCGAGGCGTACTGCCCGGTGACGCCGATCAGCGAGCGCACGGCGGTGGGCTGCTCGACGACGTCACGGCCGAAGATGCGGGCGCTGCCGCCGTCCGGGCGCAGCAGCGTGGCGAGCATGCGGATGGTGGTGGTCTTGCCGGCCCCGTTCGGTCCCAGCACGCCGTACACCGCGCCCTGCGGCACGGCCAGGCTGACGCCGTCGACGGCGCGCTGTTCCCCGAACACCTTGACCAGCTCGTTCGCCTCTACGGCGAGCGGTGAATTGGGTGCGAATGAAGTCATGCCGGTAACTGTGCGGGCCGCTTCTTGCACGGCCCTTGCACGGCGATGACAGCACCGCTTGCGTGCCCGCGGGCGGGCGCTCAGTTCGGCGTGTGCTCGCTGAGCAGCAGTTCGCGGACCTTGGCCCGGTTCGGCTTGCCCGGGCCGTGCAGCGGGAGCTCGTCCAGGATCGCGAGCTCGCGCGGTGCGGCGATCGGGTCGAGTTCGCGCACCACGTAGTCGCGCAGCTCCTCCAGCGTCGGCACGGCGTCCTTGGTCGGCACCACGGCGACGACCACACGCTGCCCGAGCCGCTCGTCCGGCAGACCGAGCACCATGCACTCGCTGATCGCCGGGTGCGTGCCCAGCACGGCCTCGACGACCTGCGGGATCACCAGCAGCCCGCCGGTCATGATGGCCTCGTCCAGGCGGCCGCTGATGGACAGCACGCCGTCCTCGTAGGTGCCCGCGTCCTCGGTGCGGAACCAGCCGGGTTCGGCGAAGGCCGGGTGCTCGGGATGGTTGCGGTAGCCCTCGGCGATCATGGCGCCGCCGAGCACCACCCGGCCGTCCTCGATGCGGACCAGCGTGCCGTCCAGCGGAACGCCGTCGTACACGCAGCCGCCGCAGGTCTCGCTCATGCCGTAGGTGCGAACCACGTTGATGCCGGCCGCTTGCGCCCGCTCGTAGACGTGCGGGGGAGTGGCGGCGCCGCCGACGAGAACACCGTCGAGCTGGGCGAGCGCTGCCGCGGCGACCGGTGCGGCCAGGGCCTTGATCAGCTGGGTCGGGACCAGCGCGGTGTAGCGGCGCGGGCCGCGCATGCCGGAGACGGCGCCGGCCAGCGCTTCCGGCAGGAAGCCGCCGGAGACGTCGAGCACCGTCGGTTCGGTGCCGGCCTGAATGCTGCGCAGCAGCACCTGGATGCCGGCGATGTGATGGGTCGGCAGCGCGAGCAGCCAGCTGCCCGGGCCGCCGAGGCGGTCATGTGTGGCGGCCCCGCTCGCGCGCAGGGCGGCCGCGCTGAGCATCGCCCCCTTGGGCACACCGGTGGTGCCGGAGGTGGTCACCACCAGGGCGACGTCCTCGTCGATCGGTTCGCCCGGCGCCAGCGCGTCGGACAGGCGCTGGGCCTCGCGCCGGTCGCTGGTCGGGATGGGCAGCCACGCGGGGCCGTTGCCCTCCAACGCTTCCCGCAGGTGCGGCAGGACGTCGCCGACACCGGAGCCGGTGGGCATGGGCAGCGTGCGCAGTTTCCTACTCACGCGCTCACCTTGCCTGCCGCCAGTCCTCTCGTGCTCACGAGAGGGATCGTGTCATGCCCGCGCCGCCGAGCGCGGAACGGGTCTGGTTCGGACAGGGCACAGCTAATCCGGGCATGCAGGTCTGCGATTCACTCGTTGGATGGGTACGCAAGGGGTACCCGGACTTCGGCGGTCGGACACCCTCGGTCTTCGATCGGCGGCACGAACGGGCCCACGAAGGTGGACCCGGGAAGGACGCCGCACGTCAGCGTTATCGTCCTCGCCGGGACCTGCCTTGGCAACTCGCGGCGCCGGCCGAGCCCGCCGATCAGTGGTCCGAGCTGCGGGTATCCCGCCGGATCGGGTGATCTGCCGGAATCTCGACCAGCACGACGGGCACGCCGTCGGGGTCGCGCACCCACATCTCGATGAGCCCCCACGGTTCGCGCACCGGGGGCCGATCGATCGGAATGCCCTTGAGCGACAGCTCGGCCGCGGCGTCGGAGACATCGCGCACCTGCAACCAGATCGCGCCGTCGAACGCGGTCGCCGCACCCGTGCCGCCGTGCGCCGCCACCTCCACCAGCGACTGTCCGGCGAAGAGCACGGTGCCGCCCGGATACTCCCGCGCGATCGCGAGGCCGAGGCCGTCGCGATAGAACGCGAGGGTGGCCGGGTAGTCGGCGGGCCGCAGGATTATCCGGCTGCTGAGGATCTCCATCGTTGTCCCGTCCGGCTCAGAAGTACCAGGGGTACGGGGTCCAGTCGGGTGCGCGCTTCTCCAGGAAGGAGTCGCGGCCCTCGACGGCCTCGTCGGTCATGTACGCCATCCGGGTGGCCTCGCCGGCGAAGAGCTGCTGGCCGACCAGTCCGTCGTCGAGCAGGTTGAACGCGTACTTGAGCATGCGCTGCGCCTGCGGGGACTTGCCGTTGATGTCGGCGGTCCACTCCAGCGCGACGTTCTCCAGCTCGGCGTGGTCGACGACCTTGTTCACCGCGCCCATCTGATGCATTTCCTCGGCGGTGTAGGGCCGGCCGAGGAAGAAGATCTCGCGCGCGAATTTCTGGCCGACCATCTTGGCCAGGTAGGCGCTGCCGTAGCCGCCGTCGAAGCTGCCCACGTCGGCGTCGGTCTGCTTGAAGCGGGCGTGCTCGCGGCTGGCCAGGGTGAGGTCGCAGACCACGTGCAGGCTGTGCCCGCCGCCCGCGGCCCAGCCGTTGACGAGCGCGATGACGACCTTGGGCATGAAGCGGATGAGGCGCTGGACCTCGAGGATGTGCAGCCGGCCGGCCCGGGCCTGGTCGACGGTGTCGGAGGTCTCGCCGCTGGCGTACTGGTAGCCGTTGCGGCCGCGGATGCGCTGATCGCCGCCGGAGCAGAACGCCCAGCCGCCGTCCTTGGTGCTGGGGCCGTTGCCGGTGAGCAGTACCGCGCCGACGTCGGGCGTCATCCGTGCGTGGTCCAGGGCCCGGAAGAGCTCGTCGACGGTGTGCGGCCGGAAGGCGTTGCGCACTTCGGGCCGATCGAACGCGATGCGGACCGTGCCCTGGTCGACATGCCGGTGATAGGTGATGTCGGTCAGGTTCTCGAATCCAGGAACGGGGCGCCACAACTTCGGATTGAACGTCACGCCAGAGATTATCGTCGCGCCCCGCGCACTGGCCAGTGCCCGGTTATCGATCCTCAGGACTTGACGGTGTAAAAAGACGCGTTACCGTGCAAGTTATGAGTGAGCGAGTGGAACCTGTTTCACAGAACGGCGCCGGGCCGAAAATCGACCGCAGCATGGTCGACGACAGCCGGTACGAGAAACACGGCGGTTTCCCCAAGGTGTCCCGGGCCACGATCGGGTCGAACTTCGGCCCGTTCGTCGAGGCCATGCGCACGCTGCAGGATCTGGCCGTCTGCGTCGACGCCTCCAACGAGGTGTTCGGCGACGCGCTCGCCAAGGCGCGGGACCTGATCGAGCTGCTCGAGCCGCACCGCGCTCCCGAATTGCAGGGCCCGGCCGGCCGCGCCGTCGAGCTGCCGGGCCGGGGCAGCCTGCTGCTGCTGCCGTGGCAGACGGTCGAGGCCGGGCCCGACGGCATCACCATGGCCGGCGAGTTCCGCCGATACCACCTCGGCGGCAACGGCGCCGCGCACGGCGGTGTGCTGCCGCTGCTGTTCGACGATCTGCTCGGCATGATCGTGCACTACTCCGGACGGCCGATCAGCCGAACCGCGTATCTGCATGTGAACTACCGCAAGATCACTCCGCTGGAGACACGACTGACGGTTCGGGGGCGTGTCGATCGCATCGAGGGCCGAAAGACCTTCATCACCGCGGAATTACGCGATGACCTGGGCGAAGTCCTCGCGGATTGTGAAGGTTTGATGGTTCAACTGCTGCCTTGGCAGCCGTGACGCGCCCACTCGCCGGGTCAGCGCCACCAGTGTGGTGCCAGTGGTGCGTATAGTGGCCAGCGCTCGTTCATCGACATCGATCCGGAGGAACCTGAAAGTGGTTGCAGCACTGTCTGAATCCCTGCTCAACGACGCCAATCGTACGGCTTTCCTTGCCGATGCCAAGGAGGTTCTGGACGCCGAGGTGTCGGATAAGGGTGGCGCGTCCGGCCTGGCCGTGAAGGGCGCCTACGCGGCGGCCAAGAAGGTCAGCCCGACCATCGTGCCGGACGCGCTGGAGTCGTTGGCCCCCAAGCTCGTTGCGCAGCTCGATCCGTTCTGGCAGGAGTTCGTCGCCAGCGGTTCGGGCAAGTTCGCGGATGCCCTCGTCGCCAAGTCCGACCAGGTCGCCGAGGCGCTGCTGTCGGTCACCGATGCCCGCGCCCAAGCCTCCACCCGTCCGGCTCTGCAGAAGGCCTACTCCTCGCTGCGTTCCTCGGCCAAGAAGAACGTCATCGAGGCCCTGCCCCGTGTCGGCGATCTGGTGCAGCGCCACGCCGGCTGATCTACCTCGCGCCGCACATCGAATCCACTTGCCCTGCGGGGCACTTCGATGTGCGGCGTTTTTTCTCGCCGAGACCGCCGCTGTGCTGGCAATTACTGTGAGCAGGGTGACGAAGACTCGGGACATACTGTCTGGGAGGCTGGGGGCGTGAACCCGTCTACAGCACAGGCGCAGGTAGTCGTCGACGAACTGGTGCGCGGAGGCGTGCGGGATGTCGTGCTGTGCCCCGGCTCCCGGAACGCCCCGCTGGCTTTCGCGCTGCAGGCCGCCGACGCGGCCGGGCGGCTGCGGCTGCACATGCGCATCGACGAGCGCACGGCCGGCTTCCTGGCCATCGGCCTGGCGGTCGCCAGTGGCTGCCCGGTGCCGGTGGTGATGACCTCGGGGACCGCGGTCGCCAATCTCGGCCCGGCCGTCCTGGAGGCGAACTACGCCCGGGTGCCGTTGATCGTGCTCAGCGCGAACCGGCCCTACGAAATGCTCGGCACCGGCGCCAATCAGACCGTCGAACAGCTCGGGCTGTTCGGCAGCCAGGTGCGCGCGACGATCAGCCTCGGGCTGGCCGAGCTCGGCGTCGACACCGGCAACGGCAGCTACAGCCAGCAGAACAGCGTGTGGCGCTCGGCGGTGTGCCGGGTGCTGGCCGCGGCGCGCGGCACCCGCTCGGGCAACGCGGGCCCGGTGCATTTCGACATCCCGCTGCGCGAGCCGCTGGTGCCGGACAGCGATGCGGTAGGCGGTCTTCCGGTGCCCGGCGAGGTCACCCCGCTGGGCCGGGACGCGGGCCGCCCGTGGACAGCCACCCAGTACGCCACCCTCGACGTGCCGATCGACATCGATCTCACTCCCGACACCGTCGTGATCTCCGGCCACGGCGCGGGCCTGCGCCCGGAGCTGGCCGACCTGCCGACGGTCGCCGAGCCGACCGCGCCGCTGCACGGCCCCACCCTGCATCCGCTGGCGCTGGGGCTGCTCAAGCCGCGCCAGGCGATCATCACCGGCCGGCCCACCCTGCATCGCCAGGTGTCGCGGGTGCTGGCCGATCCCGAGGTCACCGTCTACGCGCTGACCACCGGGCCGCGCTGGCCCGATGTCTCCGGCAATGTCGTCGGCACCGGCACCCGCGCGGTGACGACGGGTGCGCCGCGCGCGGAATGGCTCGCGCGCTGCCAGGAATTCAACGCCAAGGCGACCGATGTGGTGCGCGAGGAACTGGCCCGGCATCCGAAGCCGACCGGCCTGCACGTGGCCGCCGTGGTGATGGCCGCGCTGCGCGAGGGCGATCAGCTGCTGCTCGGCGCCTCGAACCCGGTGCGTGATGCCGCGCTCGTCTCCCAGCCGCGCCCGGGCATCAAGGTGCTGTCCAACCGCGGTGTCGCGGGTATCGACGGCACGGTGTCCTCGGCGGTCGGCGCCGCGCTGGCGCACCGCGGCCGCACCATCTCACTGATCGGCGACCTCACCTTCCTGCACGACGCGTCCGGCCTGCTGATCGGCCGGGGCGAGCCGCGCCCGGCCGATCTGACCATCGTGGTCGCCAACGACGACGGCGGCGGCATCTTCGAGCTGCTGGAACAGGGCGATCCGCAGTACGCGGGCGTCTTCGAGCGGGTCTTCGGCACACCGCACGGGATGGATCTGGCCGCCCTGTGCGCCGCCTACCGGATTCCGCACCGCCAGCTCGATACCGACGAGCTGGCGGTGGAATTGACCCGGAACGCGGAGGGCATGCGGGTGCTGGAAGTCGCGACCGAGCGATCCGGCCTGCGCGAACTGCACGCCACCCTGCGGGCGAAGATCTAGATCTCTTCGGTGTATTCGGCGCCGCTGCCTTCGGCTCCGGCGTCGGCATCGCCGCGGTACTCGTCGTCCAGGGGCACCGAGATGGATTGCTCGACCACATCGGCCGTGTTCGCGGAGAACGCGTCGGCCTCGACCTGCTCGGCCAGTTCGCGATCGGAGGCCGCGGAATCCACGGCCGGGTCGGGATAGGCGGGTACGGACTGTTCCACGTAGTCGGCCTCGGAAACCTCGTCCAAGGGGCGGGTCGTGCTGCGATCGATCATCGTGCGCTCCTCTCCGCGACTGTGTGCCCACCGGTTACCCAGTAGCGGCGAGGACAACGGGTGTCCTCACCCACAGCTTCGAGGATGCGCCGGATGCCCGGATCCGGCAACCAGGCCGGTCGTTATTCGCCCTCGACCGCCCCCGACCCGTCGGCCGGGTATTCCACCAGCGCCAGCGTTCGATTGGCCATGAACCGCGCGGTGCGCACCGCGGTGCCGGTGCGAGTCACCTCACTGACTTCCACGACCCCGCGTGCGATCCGCACGTCCACTCGCCGCCCCGCTCGGGTGGCGGCCACTTCGTAACTGCGAGACCCGGCGCCGAAGTCGACGACGATCTCCACACGATCACCCTTCATCTCCCAATTCTCCTCTTTTCCAGCGGTTTTCGCCGTCACGACTTGGTAGCGGTAGGCGCGTCCGGGCGCGGGTGGCGCGCGGCGGAAACACGGCGGGGACCGATGAGTTCCGGCGGTGCGCACCGTCTCATGTGGAAAGGACGTCGCTTGCCCATAGGAGCCCCCATGTTCGATCTCGAGTCCGCCGCCTCCGGAATGGCGGCTGTCGTCGCCGGTATCTCCGACGATCAGCTCACCGCCCCCACCCCGATGGCCGACACCACCGTGCGCGACCTGCTGGTGCACGTGGTCGGCCTGACCGAGGCCTTCCGGCAGGGCGCCACCAAGGAGTCGATCGGCCGTTCCGTGGCGCCCGCCATCGGGCCGGACGCCGAACTGGTCGCCGATTGGCGCGATCGGGTGCCTGCCCAGTTGAAGGCCCTGGTCGAGGCATGGCGGGACCCCGCTGCCTGGGAGGGCGAGACCGAAGCCGGCACCGTCGTCATGCCCGCCGAGTTCATGGCCACCGTCGCGCTGGACGAGTTGGTCATCCACGCCTGGGATCTCGCCCAGGCCACCGGCCAGCACGTCACCGTGCGCGACGCCGACCTGGACACCTTGCTCGAGTTCCTGCGCGACACCCCGCCCGAGGGCACCCCCGGACTGTTCGGCCCGGTCGTGCCGATCGCCGGCGACGCGCCCGCGTTCCACCGGGTTCTGGCGCTGACGGGCCGCGATCCGTCGCAGTCGCCTTCCTAACACCGGTCGGCATAGCCGGGTGATCATGGTTCGCATTAGTGTCGGGGCGTGGCGAAAACAGAGCGGCGGGAATCGGTTCGGGCCTCGCTGGACAAGCAGCCGCACGAGGTCGCGTCGATGTTCGACGGGGTCGCGAAGCGGTACGACATCACCAACACCGTCATTTCCGGTGGCCAGGACCGGTATTGGCGCTGGGCGGTGCGCAAGGCGGTAGCGCCGCGCCCGGGTGAGCGCGTGCTCGACCTCGCGGCCGGCACGGGCGTGTCCACCTCGGATCTGGCGAAAACCGGCGCCTGGTGCCTGGCCGCCGACTTCTCCAAGGGCATGCTGCAGGCCGGCAAGCATCGCAACGTGCCGATGGTCGCGGCCGACGCGACGGCGCTGCCGTTCGCCGACGACTCCTTCGACGCGGTGACCATCTCCTACGGCCTGCGCAACATCTCCGAGAGCGAGCAGGCGCTGCGCGAGATGCTGCGCGTCACCAAGCCCGGCGGGCGGCTGGTGGTGGCCGAGTTCTCGACGCCGGTCGTGCCGGTCTTCAAGACGGTCTACATGGAGTACCTGATGAAGGCGCTGCCCCAGGTCGCGCGGGCGGTCAGCAGCAATCCCGATGCCTACGTCTATCTCGCCGAGTCCATCCGGGCCTGGCCCAATCAGCGGCAGCTGGCGGTGCGCATCACCGAGGCCGGGTGGTCTTCGGTGCAGTGGCGCAACCTGACCGGCGGCATCGTCGCGCTGCATCGCGGGTACAAGCTCTGAGGGTGAGATCACTCACGGATCCGGCGCCCGGGCGGTGAATCGCCAGGTCGGCGTCGGATCTCACCGCTGGCGCCGCCGGCGGTGAGGAAAATTGTCACCTGCCGATAACGCGGGGTAAATGCCCCGCAACGGCCGATCGACATGATCGGTGACATGACCGAGGCAGCGACGACTCCCGCCCGCACGGCGTGCTCGTACTGCGGCGTCGGCTGCGGCATCACCGTCGAGACGAAAGCCGGTCCCGGCGGTGCGCCGGTGATCGCGAAGGTCGCCGGGGACAAGCTGCATCCGGCGAACGCGGGCCGGTTGTGCACCAAGGGCGCCACCCACGCCGAACTGATGCGGGCCCCGGGCCGGATGGACACCGCCTACCGCCGCCCCGAACGCGGGCAGGCCCCGGTCCCGGTTTCCGTCGACGCGGCGGTGCGCGAGGCCGCCGAACGCCTGCGGGCCATTCTCGACGAGCACGGCCCCGACGCCATCGCCCTCTATGTCTCCGGTCAGATGTCGCTGGAGGCGCAGTACCTCGCCACCAAACTGGCCAAGGGCCACCTGCGGACCGTGCACCTGGAAGCCAATTCGCGGCTCTGCATGGCCAGCGCGGGCACCGGCTACAAGCAGTCGCTGGGCGCGGACGGCCCGCCCGGGTCCTACGACGACTTCGAGCACGCCGACCTGTTCTTCGCCATCGGCGCCAACCTGGCCGACTGCCATCCGATCCTGTTCCTGCGCATGGCCGATCGGCTCAAGGCGGGCGCGAAACTGATCGTCGCCGATCCGCGCCGCACCGATACCGCCGCTCGGGCCGACCTGTTCCTCCAGTTGCGGCCGGGCACCGATCTGGCGCTGCTGAACGGTCTTTTGCACCTGCTCGTCGAAAACGACGACATCGACGCGGAATTCATCGCCGAGCACACCGAGGGCTGGGCCGCGATGCCCGAGTTCCTCGCCGAGTACACCCCGGCCCACGTCGCGGAGATCACCGGTCTGGCCGAGGCCGACATCCGCACGGCCGCACAGTGGATCGGCGCGGCGGACGAGTGGATGTCGCTGTGGACGATGGGCCTGAACCAGTCCACGCACGGCACCTGGAATACCAACGCCTTGTGCAACCTGCACCTGGCCACCGGCGCGATCTGCCGGCCCGGCAGCGGGCCGTTCTCGCTCACCGGTCAGCCGAACGCCATGGGCGGACGCGAAATGGGGTACATGGGGCCGGGCCTGCCCGGCCAGCGCAGCCTGCTCGCGGCCGCCGACCGGGCGTTCGTGGAGACCGCGTGGGGTGTGGCGCCGGGGACGATCCGGACCGAGGCCGGGCCGGGCACCGTCGAGATGTTCCGGAACATGGCCGACGGCGCGATCAAGGCCGCCTGGATTATCTGCACCAATCCGGTGGCCTCCATGGCGAATCGGAAGACGGCCATCGCCGGGCTGGAGGCGGCCGAACTGGTCGTCGTGCAGGACACCTACGTCGACACGGCCACCAACGCTTACGCCGATCTCCTGCTGCCGGCCACGCTGTGGGCCGAAGCCGAGGCGACGATGGTGAATTCGGAGCGCACCGTCACCCTGCTGCAGCGCAGCGTCGATCCGATCGGCCAGGCGCGCCCGGATTGGCTGCTGATCGCGCAGATCGCCACCGCCATGGGTTTCCCCGGCTTCGACTACGCCTCCAGCGCCGAGGTTTTCGCCGAGATCATCCAGTTCGCCAACCCGGCCACCGGGTACGACCTGCGCGGCATGAGCTACGAGGCGCTGCGCGCGGGCCCGATGCAGTGGCCGTGCCCGGATCCGGAGCGCCGCCGCAATCCGATCCGCTACCGCAACGACGGTGTCGGCCAGGATGTCTTCGTTGCCCCGGACGGGCACCGGCCGCGGCTCGCGTTCGCCACGCCCAGCCGCCGGGCGGTGTTCTGGCCGCGCCCGCATATGTCGCCCGCCGAGATGCCCGACGACGACTACCCGTTCGTGCTCAATACCGGCCGCCTGCAACATCAGTGGCACACCATGACCAAGACCGGCCGGATCGACAAGCTCACCAAGCTGACCGGCCGGCCGTTCGTGGAGGTGCATCCCGACGACGCGGACGAGCTGGGTGTGGTCGCCGGCGATCAGCTCGAGATCGCCTCGCGCCGTGGGCGAGCCGTGCTGCCGGTGCGGATCAGCGACCGGGTCCGGCCGGGCGACTGCTTCGCGCCCTTCCACTGGAACGACGAGCAGGGGGAGTACCTGACCATCAACGCCGTCACCAACGACGCGGTGGACGCGGCCTCGTTGCAGCCGGAATTCAAGGCGTGCGCGGTGTCGCTGCGCCGGGTGGCGGTGGTGCCCGCCGCGGAAACCCCGGCCGCTCCGGCGATTCCGGACGCCGCGGGCGCGCATCCGCTGGCGGTGATGCTGGGCCTGGACACGGGTGTCGCGCCGACGCTGAGCGATGTCGAGCAGATCTATCTGAGCGGGTATCTGGCCGCGCTGCACTCGCTTCCGGTGACGGGGCAGCCGGTGCTGCCCGAGTCGGCACCGCTGTCCGCGCGCAGCCGGTTGTGGATCGACGGGCTGCTCGCCGGGATGTACTCGCGCGGCGCGGGTTCCGCCGCTGATACCCCGGCCAAGGCGATCACCGTCCTGTGGGCATCACAGACCGGGAACGCCGAGGAGTTCGCGGCCGATGTCGCCGAGCAGCTCGCCGAATCCGGTTTCGCACCACGGCTGCTCGAGATGGACTCCTGCGAGCTGGGCGCGCTGACCGGGGATGTCCTGTTCATCAGCAGCACGTTCGGTGACGGCGGCCCGCCGGACAACGGCTCGGACTTCTGGGAACGCCTGGACGACAGCGCGACCCGGTTCACCGGCCTGCGCTACGCGGTGTTCGCCCTCGGCGACTCCTCCTACGACGACTTCTGCGGGCACGGCCGCAAACTCGATCAGAAGCTCGCCGACCGAGGTGCGACCCGATTGCTCGCGCGGGTAGACAGCGAGCCGGATTACGAGGAACCCGCCGCCCAGTGGCTGGTCGAGGTGCTGACCGCGCTGGACGAAGGGCCGAACAACGCCGGGGCGCAGCGGGTTCCGGCCGAGCCGGAGCTGGTCGCCGCGCATTCGGCTACCCGAGCGGTACCGCGATCCGGCGCGACCCTGGACGCGCCGGCCCGCGTCCGCCGTGCGGAACTGTTCACGCGCAACGCGCCGCTCGCGGTGCCGCTGATCCGCAACGACGTCCTGTCCCGGCCCGGCTCCCCGAAAGAAGTGCGCCAGTTCGGTTTCGATCTGCGCGGCGTCGAAGCGGGTTACGAGGTCGGCGACTCGCTCGGCATCTGGCCGTCCAACGGTGACGCCCTGGTGGCCGAATGGCTCACCGCCACCGGCTTGGACGGCCGTCGCGTCCTCGAGCTCGACGACCGGGAACTGTCGCTGGCCGAGGCCCTGCGCACCCGCTTCGACATCACCAAGGTGAGCCACGATCTGCTCACCTTCCTCGCCGAGCGCAATGCCAGTGTGCGACTGGCGAAACTGCTGCGCCGCGACAACCGCAACGAGCTGGAAAGCTACCTGTGGGACCGCCAGGCCGTCGACGTGCTGCGCGACTTCCCGGTGCGGGCCGATCTGGTGGAGTGGCTCGGCACGCTGAAAAAGCTGCAGCCGCGCCAGTATTCGATCTCGTCCTCGCCGCTGGTCAGCCCGGACGAGGTGCAGCTGACCGTCGGGGTCGTGCGCTACGGCGACCCGGCGGCCACCGCGTCCGCCGCCCGGCGCGGCGGTGTCTGCTCGACCTTCCTGGCCGACAACTGCGCCGATGCCCAGGTCCCGATCTTCTTGCAGCGGGCCCCGCACTTCCGCCCGCCCCTGGACCCCACCGCGCCCATGATCATGGTCGGCCCCGGTACCGGTATCGCCCCCTTCCGCGGCTTCCTGCACGAACGCCGCGCGCTGGGCGCCACCGGCCGCAACTGGCTGTTCTTCGGCGAACAGCACGCCGCCCAGAACTTCTACTACCGGGCCGAACTGGAGGACATGTTCCGCTCCGGCTTCCTCACCCGCCTGGACCTGGCCTTCTCCCGCGACCAGCGGGAGCGGATCTATGTGCAGCACCGCATGATCGAGCACGGCGCCGAGCTCTGGTCCTGGCTGCGCGACGGCGGCCACTTCTACGTCTGTGGCGACGCCGCGCGCATGGCCAAGGACGTCGACGACACCCTGCTCGCCATCGCCCGTATCCACGGCAAGCTCGACGAGGACGCCGCGCTCGCCTTCCGCAAGCAGTTGATCGCCGAGAAGCGCTACGTCCGCGACGTGTACTGAGCGGTTCAGACGGCGGGCGGGTTGAGCCGCGCGAAGTCGGGCAGCCGGTAGTACGGGTAGTAGGGATACGGCGGCGTGGTCGCGCTCGCCTTGTCCAGGCGGGCGACCTGATCGGCGTCCAGCTCCCAGCCGACCGCGCCCAGGTTCTGGCGCAGCTGTTCCTCGTTGCGCGCGCCGACGATGACGGTGGACACCGTGGGCCGGCGCAGCAGCCAGTTCAGCGCGATCTGCGGGACGGTCTTCCCGGTTTCGCCGGCGATCTCGTCGAGGACGTCGACCACGTCGTAGAGCACCGCGTCGTCGACCGGCGGTCCGGCCTCGGCGGTCTGGTGCAGGCGACTGCCCGCCGGAAGCGGTTGGCCGCGCCGGATTCTGCCGGTGAGCCGGCCCCAGCCCAGCGGGCTCCACACGACCGCGCCGACACCCTGATCCCGCGCGAGCGGCATCAGCTCCCACTCGTAGTCGCGGCCGACGAGCGAGTAGTAGACCTGGTGCGCGACATAGCGGGTCAGGCCGTTGCGGTCGGCCGCCGCAAGGGATTTCATCAGCTGCCAGCCCGCGAAGTTGGACGCGCCGAGGTAGCGGATCTTGCCCGCCTCGACCAGGGTGTGCAGCGCCGCGAGGGTTTCCTCGACCGGAGTGTGCGCGTCGAAGGCGTGCAGCTGGAACAGGTCGATGTGGTCGACGCCGAGCCGGCGCAGCGATCCCTCGACCGCGCCGATCAGCCGGGCCCGGCCCGATCCCGCGTCGTAGGGCCCGGGCCCCGTCGGCAGGCTCGCCTTGGTCGAGAGCAGCAGCTGATCGCGCCGCCCCTGGATCGCGGCGCCGAGCACCTCCTCCGATGCGCCGTCGGAGTAGACGTCGGCGGTGTCGAACATGGTCACACCCGCCGCCAGGCTGATGTCGACCAGCCGCCGCGCCTGCGCCGCGTCGGTGTCACCCCACGCGCTGAACAATTCGCCGCGTCCGCCGAAGGTGCCCGCGCCGAAGCTCAAGGCCGGGACGACCAAACCGGATGCGCCGAGCCGCCGGTACTCCATGATGACTCCTAAGGGGTCTATAGTTCCGTTAACGCTTCGAACCGTACACCTTCCGCGCCACAAATGGAACTGGAGACCCATTAATGCCTGCAGAGGACCTCACGCCGGGCTCGATTCGCCCAGGTGGCCGCACCGCCCGGGTCCGCGAAGCCGTCCTGCGCACCGCCGGCGATCTGCTCGCCGAGCGCGGCTTCGCGCACCTGGACCTGACCGAGGTCGCCGTGCGGGCCGAAGTCGGCAAGACCACCGTCTACCGGCGCTGGGGCAGCGTCCCCGGCCTGGTCGCCGACCTGCTCGACGACATGGCCGAGCAGTCCGTCGCCCGCGCCGACACCGGCACCCTGCTCGGCGATCTGACCGCCAATGCCCGCCTGGTGGCCGCCACCCTTACCGACCCTCGCCAGGGCCGCCTGTTCCGCGCCGTCATCGCCGCCGCCACCTGTGATGAGACCGCCGACGCCGCCCTGCGTCGCTTCTACGATGTCCGCCTCACCGAATGGTCACCCTGCGTGGCAGCCGCGATCGCCCGCGGCGAGGCCCCGCCCGGCACCGACCCCCGCGCCGTCCTGTCCGCGGTCTCCGCCCCGCTCTACTACCGCCTCCTCGCCAGCGGCGACCCGATCGACGAAGCCGCCGCCGACCAGTCCGCGCAAGCGGCTGTAAACGCCGTCACAGCAGGCATATTCGTCGCAGGCCGGACGCCCTAGCGTCCGATGCTCGACCTCACGCGGTGTGCGGCAGCTGGATTCGGGTTCCCGTGACCTCGGCGTAGTGGCCCATGAGTTCGGTGCAGACCGCGGGCCAGGTGCGATGCAGCACCGATTTCCGGGCGGCCCTGGCGAACCGGGTGCGGATGTCGGAGTCGCGCAGTGCGCCGACGGCACTCGGCAGGAGCTCGGTGAAGCGGTCGACGGGGAGCAGATAGCCGTTGCGACAGTGCGAGATCAGGTCGCGCGGGCCACCCGCGTCGGGACCGATGACCGGAGTGCCGGACGAGAGTGCCTCCTGGACGCCCTGGCAGAAGGTTTCGTGTTCACCCGCGTGGATCATGATGTCCAGCGTGGCGTAGGCCTCGGCGAGTTCGGTGCCGCCGAGTTCACCGGTGAAGATCGCGGTCGGCATCAGCGCCGCGAGCCGGGCTCGTTCCGGGCCGTCGCCGACGATCACCAGCTGGAGGGTGGGGTCGGCCGCGAGCACGGCCAGCCGTTCGACGTGCTTCTCGGGAGCCAGCCGGCCGACGAAGCCGACGAGTAACTTCTCGGCGCCGCCCAGCCATCGGGCGCGCAGGCCGGGGCGCTGGGCGTTCGGGTTGAAGCGGGCGATGTCGACGCCGCGGCCCCAGCGGTGGACGCGGGGGATGCCGTGCTGGGCAAGGTCTTCCGCGGCGGCCGTGGAGGGCGCCAAAGTGCGGGTGGCGCTTTCGTGCAGGCGGCGGGTCCAGGCCCAGGCCGCGCGGCTGGCCAGTCCGAGCCCGTAGCTCTTGGCGAACCCGGCGACATCGGTCTGGTAGACCGCGATCGTCGGCAGGTCCAGCCGCACCGCCGCGCCGAGGCCGCCCGCGCCGAGCAGGAACGGCGAGGCCAGGTGCACCACGTCGGCATCGAAGGCGCGGATGGCGGCGGTGATTCCGGGCTGGGGCAGGCCCACCGGCAGCGAGCTGATCTTCGGGACCATCATCGCGGGCACCCGGTGCACCGGGAACCGGCCGTGCGCGCGCGGGGCGGGCGCCGCCCCGCGCAGGGTGTCGGGCGCGATGATCAGCGCGTCGTGGCCGTGCTGGTCCAGATGGTCCAGCACGCGCAGGACTGAGTTCACGACGCCGTTCATGCTCGGCAGGAACGACTCCGCGACGATCGCAACTCGCACTCGCTCAGCGTGGCCCGCCGACGTGACACGTACGGAAAGTCCCGGCGAACGCGCTGCTAAACATGCGGTGCGCGCCACCGGGGGTCGGCCAGGTTCGCCGGGGTGGCGATGGTTTCCAGCAGTGCGCGCAGCGTGCGCACCGCCTCGGCCCCCTGCGTTTTCACGAGTTCGCGCTCGGTGTCGCGATGGAACCGCCGCGCCGCGGCGAGCGCGCGGTTGCCCTTGTCGCTCAGGTAGAGCAGCTTGGCGCGGCCGTCGCTCGGGTCGGGGCGGCGCTGCACGTACCCGCGCTTCTCCATCTCGTCGACCAGTTGCGCCGCGCCCTGCTTGGTGATCGTGAGCCGATCGGCCAGTTCACTGATGTTCATGGCGGCCCGGTCGAGATTGCGGAAGACGTAGCCGTAGGCGGGCCCGGCGTCGCCGAAGCCCTGTGCGGCCAGCGATTCGCGCATCTCGTGCACGAACTGCTGGTAGCCCAGGCCCAGCAGAATTCCCAAATCCAGGTCTTGCGCGGAACGAGTCATGCCGCCATGATAGACAAGTCAACTTGTTCAAGTTGACTTGTCTATTTGAGGAGACGCATGCACGTCATCAAAGCCGCCGACGCCCCGCAGTTCGAGCTACCGCACGCCCAGTTCAGCGGCATGGCCGCGCCGAGCCGCGGTTCCTCGCAGATCTGCACCTGGCGGCTCACCGTGCCGCCGAACCTGGAGGTCGGCGCCGCGCACGTCCTGGACCGCGACGAGGTCTTCATGGTGCTCTCGGGCCGGCTCGAGATCAGCGGTCAACTGCTCGGCGCGGGCGACGCGCTGGTCGTGCCCGCGGGCAGCCCGATCGCGGTCGGCAATCCGGGCGACGAACCGGCCGTCGCGCACATCGCGATCGCCGCGGGTTTCGCGGCCACCATGCCCGACGGCAGTTCGTTCACACCGCCGTGGGCGCGGTAGCCGGGCGTCGCATCCGCCGGATCACCCACAGGGCGGGCAGCGCCACGCCCCAGGTCACCACGATCACCGAGGCCGCGGGCAGCAGCGCGACCCGCGCGTCCCGCCCCGCGACCCGGACCAGATCGGGATCCTTGCGGCTGTATTCGACCTTGATCCGCTCGCCCGCGGTGAGGTTGGTCGGGTACAGCACGCCGACCTTGGGGTTGTGGTTCTTGCCGTCCGGCGTCACGTAACTGACCGCGGATCGCAACCGGCCCGCCGAGAGCACCTCGGCGGTGGTGGTGCCCTTGTCGGAGCTGATCAGATAGTCGTCGCGCCAGGCGGCGAGCACCAATAGGACCATCAGCACACTGATCACCGTCGCCGTGGCGAGCACGGCGGTACGCGTCCGCCGCAGGCGCACTACCTGCTCAACAGACCGATCAGACTGATTGGTTTCCGACACCAATCAAGCCTACTGAGACCCTGGATTACCGTGTGACACATGTCCCGAAAATTCAGCTTCACCGTGCCCTACAGCATCCCGGTAGAAGATCTTCACCGGGCACTCACCACCGATGACACCTGGCACGCCAGGTTCGCCGAAGCCACGACCGCGACCATCGAGCTCGCCCATCCCGACGGCCCGGGCACCATCCGCATCCAGATGACCGAAAAGGCCCGCGAGGACAAGATTCCCAGCCTCGTGACCAAGGTGCTGAAGAGCGAACTCAGCTTCACCCGCACCGACAACTGGGGCAGCCTCGACGGCGAGATCGCCCGCGGCACACTGGCGGTCGAGACCGTCGGCATCACCAGCGCGCTGACCGGCGTCTACGAATTGCGCCCGACCGCCGAGGGTTCGGAGATCGAGGTCGTCGGCACCGTCGATGTGAAGGTCGCGCTGGTCGGCGGCGCCATCGAGCCGCTGGCCGAGCAGCTGCTGCACCGGGTGCTCAACAGCGAGCGCGAGTTCATCCAGGGCTGGGTGGCCAGTCAGGCCACCACGTAATCGCTTACCGCTCCAAACAATTGACGCGCCGGGTGCTCAACGACGAGCCCCGGCGCCTTCCGTGCGCGCCTACTCCGGGCAGGCCTCGAAGTCGGTCAGCGAATTCGGGTCGAATTCCTTCGGCTCCACCAGCACCAGCCAGTTCCCGGAATTGTCCCGGATGACGGCCTCGGTGCCGTAGGGCCGCTCGGCCGGCGGCTGCACGAATTCCACGCCCTTGGCGGTCAGTTCCTCGAAGGTCTTCTGACAATCCGCGGTCTGCAGCCCGAGCGCGCCGTGGGTGCCGTTGGCCAGCGCCCGCCGGATCGCCTCGGCCAGATGGTCGTCCAGCGGCGGGCCCGGCACCATCAGGGTGACCTGGAGTTCGAGATGATCCGGCTGCGCCACCGTCACCCAGCGAAACCCGTTCTCGCCCATGGTGACGTCGCTGGTCTCGACGAAACCCAGCTTGTCCACGTACCACCGCTTGGCCTCGGTCTGATCGTTCACATATACCGTGACCAGCGAAACGTTCGTAATCGTTGTCATGCGACCAGGCTATGGCGGCGTCCCCGCCCGCCGCTTCTCCGAAATTGCGCGGCTACCGCTCGCCGGGCTTCCGATCGGAAAGACCGTGCATGAAGATGTAGCAGCCCGGAATGTGCGGGACGCCGCGGGCGGCGTATCGGGCCTGATACGCCGAGGGGCTGACCCCGACCAATTGCCGGAACTTGCCGCTGAACGACCCCAGGCTGCTGTAGCCGACCAGCATGCAGATCTCGGTCACGGTCAGGTTCGTCGAGCGCAGCAGATCCTGCGCCCGTTCGATCCGCCGCTCGGCCAGATACACCGCCGGGGTCTTGCCGTACACCGCGGCGAACGCCCGCAGGAAATGGAATTTGGAAATGCCCGCGGCGGCGGCCAATTCCTCCAGATTCAACGGCTCGGCGTAATTCCGGTCCGCGAGATCCCGCGCCTTCCGCAGGTGCGGCAGCAGATAGAGCGCGGGCAGGCCGGTCATCAGGCGAAGGGTGGCAACTCGTCGTAGCGCATGGAGGCCCGGCCGGCGGCCCGCCAGGCCCGGGCGGTGATATCCAGGTCCTCGTCGGTGACCAGGTTGCCCATCACCCGGACGGCGGTGCGCTGCAAATACTTCGACCGCATCACCGGCGGTCCGCCCAGCGGCACCATGCGCGGATGGGTGGCCAGCCCGGCGATGCGCCGCGCCACCGAGAAGGTGCGGCCGTAGCGGGCGCGCAGGAGTTCGGGCCAGACGCGAGTGAAATCGGGCTCGTCCAGCAGTTCGGAGAGCATGTGCCCGCCCTCGAGCCCGTAGTCGATGCCCTCGCCGTTGAGCGGGTTCACACAGCCCGCCGCGTCGCCGATGAGCACCCAGTTGCGCCCGGCGACCTGGGAGACCGCGCCGCCCATCGGCAGCAGCGCCGAAGCCACCGCGCGCAGTTCGCCTTCGAATCCCCACTCCTCGAAGCGCTGCGAGGTGTAGTGCTGCAGCAGGGGTTTGAGCGCGATGTGGGAGGGCCGCGCCTCGGTCGCCAGCGAACCGACGCCGATGTTCACCTCGCCGTTGCCGAGCGGGAACACCCAGCCGTAGCCGGGCACCAGATTGTTCTCGGCGTCGCGCAGCTCCAGATGCGAAGTGATCCACTGGTCGTCACTGCGCGCGGACTTGATGTAGGCCCGCGCCGCGGTGCCGTAGGCGTACTGCCGATGCCAGGTGCGGCCGAGTTTCTTGCCGATGGGGGAGCGCACGCCGTCGGCGACGACCAGCGTGTCGCAGGAGATCGAGCGGGTGCCCGCGGCGGTCTGCACCGTCACACCGGTGACCCGCTCGCCCGACCTCGTGACATCGATCACCTTGGTGCCGTCCAGCATCGCGGCGCCGGACTTCACCGCCGTCTCGCGCAGCTTGTCGTCGAGTTCGGTTCGGGGAACGGCACTTCCGTAGGTCGGGAAGGAACCGGACGGCCAGGGCAGCAGCGCCTCGCGACCGAAGCCGGTCATCCGCAGGCCGTGGTTGACGGTGTGCGCGCGCAGCCAGTCGCCGAGCCCGAGGTGCTCGAGTTCCTTGGTCGCGCGCGGGGTCAGCCCGTCGCCGCAGGTCTTGTCCCTGGGGAACACGGCGGAATCGAGGAGCAGCACATCGCGCCCGGCGCGCGCCGCCCAGGCGGCCGAGGCCGAACCCGCCGGGCCCGCGCCGACGACCAGCACTTCGGTCCTGGCGGGCGCTTGGCCCGAGGGGTTGAGATCCGGTGAACCCATGCGCTCAATACTTGCAGGGCGCCGATGTTCGTGTCGACGCGGTGTGCCCGCGAACACCCGCGATCCGGCGCGGCCCAACCGGGTCCCGGGCTCGCGATATGGAAGGCTGATCCGTGCACCACATAGTGACGGTGTTCATGGGCCGCGTGATCGGTACACGCTAGGTTCGTAACGTGGGGTCGGACGCATCGCTGGGAGAAGAAATGAGCACATCGGCTGTGGATGAGCAGAATACGGTGGTGGCCGGGGTCGACCTGGGCGACCGCGAGCTCGCGAGCACTGTGCGCAACGGCCTGGAGCAGGTCGAGAAACTCCTCATCGACGAGCTGTCCGACGGCGAGGACTTCCTGCAGGAAGCCGCGCTGCACCTGGCCAAGGCCGGCGGCAAGCGCTTCCGCCCGCTGTTCACCATCCTCACCGGCCAGCTGGGCCCGAACCCGGCCGATCCCGCCCTGATCACCGCGGGCACCGTCGTCGAGCTCGTGCACCTGGCCACCCTGTACCACGACGACGTGATGGACGAGGCCCCGATGCGCCGCGGCGCCGCGAGCGTTAATTCGCGCTGGGGCAACAGCATCGCGATCCTGGCCGGCGACTACCTGTTCGCGCACGCTTCCCGCCTGACCTCCACCCTGGGCCCGGACGCGGTGCGCATCATCGCCGAGACCTTCGCCGAACTGGTCACCGGCCAGATGCGGGAAACCATGGGCGCCCGGGAATCCCAGGATCCGATCGAGCACTACCTGCGCGTGGTCTGGGAGAAGACGGGCTCGCTGATCGCCGCGTCGGGCCGCTTCGGCGGCACCTTCTCCGGCGCCGACACCGATCACGTCGAACGCCTGGCCCGGCTCGGTGACGCGGTCGGCACCGCCTTCCAGATCTCCGACGACATCATCGACATCTCCTCGGCGGCCGAGCAGTCCGGCAAGACGCCGGGCACCGATCTGCGCGAGGGTGTGCACACCCTGCCGGTGCTGTACGCGCTGCGCGAGGAGGGCGCCGACGGCGACCGCCTGCGGGCGCTACTGGCCCGCCCCCTGGAGACCGACGCCGAGGTCGACGAGGCCCTGGAACTGCTCGGGCGTTCCCGCGGCATGGCCCTGGCCAAGGAGAAGCTGCAGGGCTATGCCGACATCGCGTACGCGGAATTGTCCGCGCTGCCCGCCGGCCCCGCCAACGACGCGCTCGAGCATCTGGTCCGCTACACCATCGAGCGGGTCGGCTAGCCGGAACTTGCTCGGCGGCTCCCGCGTTTGAACTGCGTAAGGCAGCAAACGGACCGGGGGAGTTGCGAGGGAGCTCTATGCACGGGCGTGGGTATGCGAACGGTTTGAAGACCTTCGGGCTCATGGTGGGTCTGTCGGCGCTGATCGTGTTCGCCGGGGCCATGTTCCGCAGTCCGACGATCTTGATCCTGTCGATCGTCCTGGCCGTCGGCATGAACGGCTACGCCTACTTCAACAGCGACAAACTGGCGCTGAAGGCGATGCACGCCCAGCCGGTGAGCGAGCTGGAAGCGCCGGTGATGTACGGCATCGTGCGCGAGCTCGCGACGGCCGCGCGCCAGCCGATGCCGCGGCTCTACATCTCCCCGACGAACGCGCCCAACGCCTTCGCCACGGGGCGCAGTCCACGCCACGCCGCGGTCTGCTGCACCAGCGGCATCCTGCAGATCCTGGACGAGCGCGAGTTGCGGGCGGTGCTCGGGCACGAGCTGTCCCACGTCTACAACCGCGACATCCTGATCTCCTCGATCGCGGGCGCGCTGGCCGCGGTCATCTCCGGTCTGGCGAACCTGGCCTTCTTCGCGTCGATGTTCGGCGGGAACCGCGACAACGGCGGCCCCAACATCCTCGGTGTGCTTTTGGTCTCACTTCTCGGGCCGATCGCGGCGACGCTGGTGCGGCTGGCCGTCTCGCGGTCCCGGGAGTTCCAGGCCGATCAGTCCGGCGCCGAATTGACCGGCGATCCGCTGGCGCTGGCGGCCGCGCTGCGCAAGCTGGAGCGCGGGGTCCAGGCCGCGCCGCTGCCGCCGGAACCGCAGCTGACCAGCCAGTCGCACCTGATGATCGCCAACCCGTTCCGCGCCGGTGAGCGGGCCGCGCGCTGGTTCTCCACGCATCCGCCGATGGCCGAGCGCATCGCCCGCCTCGAAGAGTTGGCGGGCGGCCCGCGAGATCACTGAGATCGCGGGCCGCCCAACCGTTTTCGGCGCTATCGATAGTTGACGAACTGCAGTGCGATCCCGAAATCCTCGCCCTTGAGCAACGCGATGATCGCCTGCAGATCGTCGCGCTTCTTGCTGCTGACTCGTAGTTCCTCGCCCTGGATCTGCGCCTTGACGCCCTTGGGGCCCTCGTCGCGGATCTTCTTGGAGATTTTCTTGGCGTGCTCGGTATCGATGCCCTGCACGAGCGTGCCGGTGATCTTGTAGGTCTTGCCGGAGGCCTGCGGTTCGCCGGCGTCGAACGCCTTGAGCGAGATGTCGCGGCGGATCAGCTTCTCCTTGAAGACGTCCAGGGCGGCCTGCACGCGCTCTTCCGCCTCGGCGGTCAGCACGATGTTGTCCTCGCCGGACCACTCGATGGTGGCGCCGGTGCCACGGAAGTCGTAGCGGGTGTTCAGCTCCTTCTCCGCCTGATGCAGGGCGTTGTCGACCTCCTGCCGGTCGACCTTGCTGACGACATCGAAAGACGAATCGGCCACACTGCGCTCCTGTTCCTGACGGTACTTCCGGACATGCTTAGTTCTACCCGGAAGCACGACGGTAGTCCCGCCGCGGCGCGGCGAGAGCGGATGGGTGCGGGGGAGATAGCACGCCAGAGCCTCGCTAAACCTGCGTTGTGCAGCCGGTTTGCATTGTGGGTGCAGGTTCGATGTATTCTTTCCACCGCGCCTAGCGTGATGGCAGATTGCCCGAGCGGCCAATGGGAGCAGACTGTAAATCTGTCGGTGAAAGCCTACGTAGGTTCGAATCCTACATCTGCCACCGAAAACCCCCGTCGATCTTGATGATCGGCGGGGGTTTCTTGGTTCCCGGGGCCGGTGCCGCCCGCGGGTCTCGTCCGGCGTCGGCAACACGCCTCGGAAAACAGCCCTGACCTCACGATTTGGAGGTGCGACCGGGGAGTGTGTAATCTCGTTCAAGACTTCGCCGCGCCGAGTCAGTCAGTACGACCCGGAGCGAAAGTAGTCATGCCCCCTTAGCTCAGTCGGTAGAGCGTTTCCATGGTAAGGAAAAGGTCAACGGTTCGATTCCGTTAGGGGGCTCGCCGGATTGCCGGTGGTGACCGACTCGGCATCGCTACGTGCCCCACAGCGTGGGGCCGGGTGCGAACACCAAATGGCAATGCGCACCGTGGCGGTGTAGCTCAGCTGGTAGAGCAAACGACTCATAATCGTTGTGTCGCCGGTTCAAGTCCGGCCATCGCTACCAATAAACCAGACCGCTAGGTTGAAGCGAAAGAAGGAAAGTCGTGGCCGCGAAGTCCACCGATGTCCGGCCGAAGATCACCTTGGCCTGCGAAGAGTGCAAGCATCGCAACTACATCACCAAGAAGAACCGGCGCAACGACCCGGATCGCTTGGAGATCAAGAAGTACTGCCCGAACTGCAACGTTCACCGGGCCCACAAGGAATCCCGCTAGTTCCGGGATGACATACCGCTAGAGCTGCTCGAGGCCGGACGAGAGTCCGGCCTTAGCGCTATCCAGGGCAAGAACGATATACGGACACAGCCGCCATTTCGCGGTCACGCCGGGATCCCTTGTAAGTCGGCGTGATTGCTCCGCCGACTCCGGGCTGCGGGGTCAGATAGGTACAGTCCTCCCGTGACAATCAACACCACCGGTACAGAAGAAGTCCAGGCCAGCGTTGAGTTCGACGCCGCCGCGCACGCGGCGGCCATGGTCGGTCACCACTACCGCGTCGACGACTACTACGAGGTCGGCCGCGAGAAGGTCCGCGAATACGCCCGCGCCGTGCAGGACTACCACCCGGTGCACTGGGAAGAGGACACCGCGCACGAATTCGGTTACGAGGGCCTGGTCGCGCCGCTCACGTTCATCTCCCTGGTCGGCATTCTGGCCCAGCGCAAGCTGTTCGAGCAGATTGTCACCGGCTACGACCTGAGCCAGATCATGCAGACCGATCAGATCCTGGAATTCCACCGCCCCATCAAGGTGGGCGACCAGCTGACCTGCGATGTCTACCTGCACTCGTTCCGGCAGGCCTTCGGCGGCGACATCATCGTCACCAAGAACGTCGTCACGGACCAGCACGACGAGCTGGTGCTGACCACCTACACCACGCTGATCGGCCGCAGCGGTGGCGACATCGACCCGAATCTGCAGGGCGCCGTGCGTGGCGTGCTGATGCACGGTGTCGGCGACGGCGAGATGCCCGACCATCGCCCGCGCTCGCTGGCCGTCGACGGGTCCGTCGCCCCGGCCCGGGCGCCCCGGATCGAGCCCAGCAAGCACGCGCTGCGCTTCGAGGACATCGCGGCCGGCGACGAGCTGCCCGCCCGCGTCGTCCGGCTCACCCGCGGCGACCTGGTCAACTACGCCGGCGTCTCCGGCGACGCGAACCCGATCCACTGGAGCGACGAGGTCGTCAAGCTCGTCGGCCTGGAGAACGTGGTTGCGCACGGCATGCTCACCATGGGCCTCGGCGGCGGTTTCGTCACCTCCTGGCTCGGCGACCCGGGCGCGGTCAAGGAATACAACGTGCGCTTCACCAGCCCCGTCTACGTCGGCACCGAGGACGCGGCCGCGATCGAATACACCGGCAAGGTGAAGTCGGTCGATCCGGAGACCCGCACCGCGGTGATCGCGATGGTCGCGAAGTCGGCCGGGCGCAAGATCTTCGGCCGCGCCACGGCCACGGTGCAACTGGCCTGAGTCGGCCGATGACCCCGGATTGGTAATTGGCGCGGGCGGTAACGTAGACTCGTGCTCCGGGGTCATCAGCCGCTGCGCGCTGCTCTCGAGCAGCGCGTGTGTCATGTGACGCCGCAGAAGATATAACTGAATACAAGAAAGCGGTTGGATGCTTCACCACGGTCCGACCAAAGGGGCGTAGCTCAACTGGCAGAGCAGCGGTCTCCAAAACCGCAGGTTGCAGGTTCAAGTCCTGTCGCCCCTGCCCTGAATGCCAGCGACGAGAGAGGATCGACGTGGTCGACGAGCGGGATACTCGCCACGGCGCGGCCGACGATGGCGATGACACCGCCGCGGTGGCACGTCCGAGCGGTAAGCGGTCCGCGCGCCGGACTCGCGGTTCCGCTCCGGCGGATACCGGGTCGGTCGCCACGATCGATCGTCCGTCGCAGAAGAAGGCAGACAAGACCAAGAGCGAAGGACGGGGCAATCCGTTCAAGCGCCTGAGCAAGTTCCTGCGCGAGGTTATCGCGGAACTGCGCAAGGTGATCTGGCCCAACCGGAAGCAGATGGTCACCTACACCACCGTTGTGCTGGTGTTCGTGATCTTCATGGTGGCGTTCATCAGTGGGTTGGACGTGGCGTTCATCAAGGGTGTCAACTGGCTGTTCGGCTAGCCTGAGACTCCGGTGCCGGCGCCACGAGGCCAGGTCACCCGTAAGGGTCGGGCCGGATTTCCGGTAGGCAGACGATGTACGTGACGACACAGGAAGTGAGTGCCCAGTGAGCACCCCGGAGAACGACACAAACGACGAGTTCCCGGTCGACGACGCGGTGGAAGCCGCCGAGACCGCCGGGGAATCCGCTGCTGTCGACGAAGCCGAGGCTGCTCCGGCCGAGCCCATCGACGAGACCCCGATCGATGCCGAGCCGGCCGATCCGGTCGCCGAGATGACGGCCGCGCTGCGCCGCGCTCCGGGTGACTGGTACGTCATCCACTCCTACGCCGGTTACGAGAACAAGGTGAAGGCCAACCTCGAGACCCGCGTGCAGAACCTGGACCTCGAGGAGTACATCTTCCAGGTCGAGGTGCCGACCGAAGAGGTCACCGAGATCAAGAACGGCCAGCGCAAGCACGTCAACCGCAAGGTGCTGCCCGGCTACATCCTGGTCCGGATGGAACTCAACGACGAATCCTGGGGCGCGGTCCGCAACACCCCGGGTGTCACCGGTTTCGTCGGCGCCACCTCGCGCCCGTCGCCGCTGACCATCGCCGATGTGGTGAAGTTCCTGGTTCCGGCCGCACAGCAGCAGAAGAAGCCCACCGCCTCCGAAGGCGGCGGCGCTTCGGACGCCACCGGCGTGGCCCCCAAGCCGACCATCGAGGTCGACTTCGAGGTCGGCGAGTCGGTCACCGTCATGGACGGCCCGTTCGCCACGCTGCCCGCCAGCATCTCCGAGGTCAACGCCGAGCAGCAGAAACTCAAGGTGCTGGTCTCGATCTTCGGCCGCGAAACCCCGGTCGAGCTGGCGTTCACCCAGGTCGCCAAGATCTAGAGCTTCCATCGGCCCGGCGCGAGCCGGGCCTTTGGTGTTTGACGGGGCCGCCCGGTTGTCGAGGTGCCGGTCCCGGTAAGGTATATGGGTTCGTGCGTGGATCCCCGAGGAGTGTCATCCGGGATTCGGCCGCGCCCGCCAAAGGCTTACGGCAACCGTAAGGAACCGAAAAAACCAAGGAAGAAAGATGCCCCCCAAGAAGAAGAAGCTCGCCGGGCTCATCAAGCTGCAGATCGAGGCCGGTAAGGCGAATCCGGCTCCGCCGGTCGGCCCCGCGCTCGGTCAGCACGGCGTCAACATCATGGAGTTCTGCAAGGCGTACAACGCCGCCACGCAGGCCCAGCTCGGCAACGTCATCCCGGTCGAGATCTCGGTGTACGAAGATCGCTCGTTCGACTTCAAGCTGAAGACCCCGCCCGCCGCCCGGCTGCTGCTCAAGGCCGCCGGTGTGCAGAAGGGTTCGGCCGAGCCGCACAAGACCAAGGTCGCGAAGATCACCATGGACCAGGTCCGTGAGATCGCCAAGACCAAGCAGGAAGATCTGAACGCCAACGACATCGACCAGGCCGCGAAGATCATCGCCGGCACCGCGCGGTCGATGGGCATCACGATCGAAGGCTGAGTTCCGCAGCGAACTCGCTTCCCGTGTGGGAGGGCCGGCCAGGCCCGGAAACCACATCTGAACTAGAAACAAGGACAGAAAATCATGGCAAAACGAAGCAAGGCGTATCTCGCCGCGGCCGAGAAGGTCGATCGCGACAAGCTGTACTCCCCGCTGGCCGCCACGCGGCTGGCCAAGGAGACCGCCACCACCAAGACCGACGCGACCGTCGAGGTCGCCGTGCGTCTCGGTGTCGATCCCCGCAAGGCCGACCAGATGGTCCGCGGCACCGTCAACCTGCCGCACGGCACCGGTAAGACCGCTCGCGTCATCGTGTTCGCGGTGGGCGACAAGGCCGCCGAGGCCGAGGCCGCCGGTGCGGACGCCGTCGGCGCCGAGGACCTGATCGAGCGGATCCAGGGCGGCTGGCTGGACTTCGACGCCGCGATCGCCACCCCGGATCAGATGGCCAAGGTCGGCCGCATCGCGCGTGTCCTGGGCCCGCGCGGCCTGATGCCGAACCCGAAGACGGGCACGGTCACCCCCGATGTGACCAAGGCCGTCAACGACATCAAGGGCGGCAAGATCAACTTCCGCGTCGACAAGCAGGCCAACCTGCACTTCGTCATCGGCAAGGCGTCCTTCGACGACGCCAAGCTGGTGGAGAACTACGGCGCCGCGCTGGAGGAGATCCTGCGTGTGAAGCCGTCGACCGCCAAGGGTCGCTACGTCAAGAAGATCACGGTTTCGACGAACACCGGACCGGGCATCCCGGTGGACCCGAACCGCACCCGCAACCTCCTCGAAGAGGATGCGCAGTAGCACCCGGCATTGACGCCTGAAGGGCGGGAACGCGAATCGCGTTCCCGCCCTTCGCCGTTCCGGGACTAATCGGCGGCCACCAGGAGTTGGTCCTGAGGTGACGGTCGTTCTGCTGATCTCCGGAAGCACCCGTGCTGCCTCGACCAACTCCGCCGCGCTGCGCACCGCGCAGGCGCTGGCCCCGGCGGGCATCGAAACCACCTGGTACGACGGCCTGGCCGAGCTGCCCGCGTTCAGCCCGGACGACGACGGCACCGGCCACCCCGCGGTCCTGGCGCTGCGAGAACAGCTTTCGCGGGCCGACGCGGTGCTGCTGTGCACCCCCGAATACGCGGGGACGCTGCCGGGCAGCTTCAAGAACCTGCTGGACTGGACCGTCGGGAACGCCGATCTGCACGAGAAGCCCACGGCGTGGATCACTGTCGCGGTCCCGGGGCGCGGTGACGGCGCGGTGGCCACCCTGAGCACCGTCCTCGGTTATGTCGGCGCCGAGGTCGACCCGGGGAACTGTCCGCGATTGCCGGTGCTGCGCGAGGATGTGGGTCCCGACGGGCTGGTCGCCGGCCCGGAATTCCGTGCCGGTGTCGTGCGCGTGCTGCGTGGTCTGGCCGCGCAGGCGGCGAAGACCCCGGCCTGAACTGCGGCCGGGGTTCGAGCGAAGCCGTCAGTCGCCGGACTCGGCGTCCGCGGATTTCCGCCAGCCGAGCAGGACCGATTCGCCCTCCTGCACGCCCCACGGCAGGAAGATCGCGACGATCACCGCGCAGCCGACCACCGCGGCGGCGGCGACCAGCGAGGCGGCGTGTGAGCCCTCCAGCGCCGCGGATTTCATTGCGGTGATGAGGTTTTCGCGTTGTCCCTCCAGGAAGGACGGGAGTTGCTGCTTGCGGATCTCCAGCACGCTGAGCGGGCTGGCCTGGACCAGGCTCTTCTGGTCCTCGGTCATCAGCGTGCTCGGCACCTTCGCGACCAGCGGTTCGACCCGGGTCGTGTAGTAGGAGGCCACAATCGAGCCGAGGACCGCGACACCCAGGGTGCCGCCGATCTCGCGGGTGGTGTCGTTGACCGCGGAGCCCGCGCCCGCCTCGTTCAAAGGCAGTGCGCCCATGATGGATTCGGTAGCTGGTCCCTGGACGATGGCCAGGCCTAGGGCCATCGAGACCATCGAGGGCAGGACGTCGGTGAGGTAGGCGCTGTCCACGGTGACCTGGCCGCCGAGGTAGAGGCCCAACCCGGTGAGCAGCAGACCGAAGACGATGACCGGGGTGGTGCCGAGCCGCTGTGCGAGCAGGGTGGCGACCGGTGCGCCGATGGCCACCGAGAACGCGAACGGCAGTGAGGCGATGCCGAATTCGAGCGGGGTGTATTCCCGGACGCCCTGGAAGTACTGGGTAATGAGGAACAGGAACCCGAACATCGAGAAGTAGCCGACCGCGATGGCCAGCGCGGGCATCGAGAAACGGCGATTGCGGAACAGTCGCATGTCGAGAATCGGTGCGGCGGTGCGCAATTCCCAGGCGATGAAGGCGGCCGAGAGCGCGGCGCCGAGGGCGGCGGTGCCCAGCGTGGTGAGCGAGAGCCAGCCGTTGTGCGGCGCCTCGATGATCGCCCAGACCACCAGCGTGATGCCCGCGATGGACAGCGCGATGCCCGGCAGGTCGAGCTTGCCGACGTGCGCCGAGCGCGATTCCGGCACCCACAACCAGGTGGCGGCCACGGCGATCAGCGCCACCGGCACATTGATCCAGAACACCGAGTGCCAGGAGAAGTGCTCGAGCAGCCAGCCGCCGGAGATCGGGCCGATGGCGATGGCGAAGCCGGCCATCGCGGTCCAGGCGGCGATGGCCAGGGCGCGCTCGCGGCGGTCGGTGAAGATATTGATGATCAGGGCCAGGGTGGCGGGGAAGACGGCGGCGGCGAAGATGCCCATGGCGGCGCGCGAGGCGATGACCGCGCCCATCGAGGTGGACAGCGCGCCCGCGACGGACATGGCGGCGACGCCGATCAGCCCGAGCATCATCATCCGTTTGCGGCCGTAGCGGTCGCCGAGGTTGCCGAAGGCCAGCAGCAGGCCGGCGAAGGTCAGGGTGAACGCGTCGACGACCCATTGCAGGCCGCTGACGCCGGTGCGCAGTTCGACGCCGATGGAGGGCAGGGCCACGTTGACGATGGTGTTGTCGAGGACGACCAGCAGTTCGGCCAGGCAGATGACGGCCAGGGCGGTGAAGCGCTGAATCGGCCGGTCCAGCAGCGGTGGTGGATCGACTATGGAGGTTGCCATAGTTCTGCAGCTAAGCAGTATCTGTCACCGGAAGTAACACCTGTATGCCGCGACTTCGGCCACATTAGGCACTCGAATGTGGGCTGTCTCACAACTATGCGATCGCGCAGTAGCGCCCGTTCGACCCCGTTTTGGCAGATGGCGGCAGGTACCTGTACCGTAGGAGCAAGTAATCGACCAGTTCGATAACTACCCAATCCGTTCTACCGAAGACCGTTGGTCGCTGTGCCCGTGAGGGTGCGGTCGAAGGTCCGGCGATATTGCCGGCGGCCCACGCAGGGAGAGCCGAGGTTCGGGAAACTGATCAGTTTCTTGTGCGCCCCGGAACGCTCTGCGTTCGGGGCGCTTGCTTTTTCGCCGGCCCCTGGAATTCGGAAGTTCGAGAATAACGAACCGACCATCCAGAGAGGAGGCGAAGTATGGCAAACCCCGAGAAGGTCACCGCGGTCGCGGAGATCACGGAGCAGTTCAAGAGCTCGACGGCCACAGTTGTCACGGAATACCGTGGCCTGTCCGTCGGCAAGATCACCGAACTGCGTCGTGCCCTCGGCACCGGCGCCACTTACTCCGTCGCCAAGAACACCCTGGTCAAGCGCGCTGCCGCAGAGGCTGGCGTCGAAGGCCTGGATGACTTGTTCGTCGGTCCGACCGCTATCACCTTCATCCAGGGTGAGCCGGTCGACGCCGCGAAGGCGCTCAAGGCTTTCGCCAAGGACAACAAGGCGCTGATCATCAAGGGCGGATACATGGACGGCGTCGCGCTGTCCGTGTCCGAAGTTGAGCGGATCGCCGACCTCGAGTCCCGCGAGGTCCTGCTGGCCAAGCTGGCCGGCGCGATGAAGGCCAACCTGTCGAAGGCTGCCGCCACGTTCGCCGCTCCGGCGACGAAGATGGCTCGCCTGCTCGTGGCCCTCGAGGAGAAGCAGCGCGCCGGTGGCGCCGTTGCCGATGCTCCGGCCGCCGACGCCGAATAAGTCACCCACCACACAAACTTTCATCGCCGCTCGCGCGGAGATGACCCCATCGAAAGGAAATATCAATGGCTAACGTTGACGAGCTGCTCGAGACCATCGGCGGAATGACCCTGCTGGAGCTGTCCGAGTTCGTTAAGGCGTTCGAGGACAAGTTCGACGTCAAGGCTGCCGCTCCGGTCGCCGCCGGCCCGGCCGGCCCGGCCGCCGTGGTCGAGGCTGCCGAAGAGCAGGACGAGTTCGACGTCATCCTCGAGGGTGCCGGCGACAAGAAGATCCAGGTCATCAAGGTCGTGCGTGAGATCGTCTCCGGCCTGGGCCTGAAGGAAGCCAAGGACCTCGTCGAGGGCGCCCCGAAGGCGATCCTGGAGAAGGTTGCCAAGGATGCCGCCGAGGCCGCCAAGGCGAAGCTCGAAGAGGCCGGCGCCAAGGTCTCGGTCAAGTAATTCGACCGCATTGCGCTCGAAGCGGGCGGCCTCCCTCGGGAGGCCGCCCGTTTTGCATTTCCGGACTCGCTCGCGCGGGGTCCTTACCTGGTGAGAGTGTCTGGGTTACTCTTCGGTCAGGTTGGGGTGCGCCGCATCTCAGCCGTGAGATACAGTGACCGGACCCACTGTGACGTGACACACCGCGATGACCGCGTGCGGTTCGGCACAACGGGGGCTTGCTGAAGAATTCGTGGAGGTTGGCGTGGGCGTCGAAGTCAGGACCGAAAGTGTAACCAAGTCCTTTGGTTCACAGCGTATTTGGCAGGACGTGAGCATTACGCTGCCCTCCGGTGAGGTCAGCGCGCTGCTCGGCCCCTCCGGTACCGGTAAGTCCGTCTTCCTGAAGTCGCTGATCGGCCTGCTGCGCCCCGAGCGCGGCTCCATCTTCATCGATGGCACCGACATCACCACCTGCTCCAACAAGGAGCTCTACGAGATCCGCAAGCTCTTCGGCGTGCTGTTCCAGGACGGCGCGCTGTTCGGCTCGATGAATCTCTTCGACAACGTGGCCTTCCCGCTGCGTGAGCACACGAAGAAGACCGAGTCCGAGATCCGCAACGTCGTCATGGAGAAGCTGGAGCTCACCGGTCTGCTCGGCGCCGAGGGCAAGCTGCCCGGCGAGATCTCCGGTGGTATGCGCAAGCGCGCCGGCCTGGCCCGCGCCCTGGTGCTGGACCCGCAGATCATCCTCGTCGACGAGCCCGACTCCGGTCTGGACCCGGTGCGTACCTCGTACCTGTCGCAGCTGCTGATCGACATCAACGCCCAGATCGACGCCACGATCCTGATCGTGACGCACAACATCAACCTGGCCCGTACCGTGCCCGACAACATCGGCATGCTGTTCCGTCGCCAGCTGGTCATGTTCGGCCCGCGCGAGGTGCTGCTCACCTCCGACGAGCCCGTGGTCAAGCAGTTCCTCAACGGCCGCATGATCGGGCCCATCGGCATGTCCGAGGAAAAGGACGAGGCCCAGATGGCCCGCGAGCAGGCCATGGTCGACGCCGGTCACCACCACGGCGGCGCCGAAGAGGTCGAGGGCATCATCCCGCAGATGAAGGCGCAGCCCGGCATGCCGGTTCGCCAGGCGGTTGCTCGCCGTAAGGCTCGGGTCCGCGAGATCATGCACACGCTGCCCCGCGCGGCCCAGGACGCGATCCGCGAGTCGCTCGACGAGAACGACGACACGCAGGTGCTTCCCGCCTACACGCAGGCCGGACCGAACTACGACGGCGGCGCACCGGAATTGGGTGGCGGTTACGACACGACCGTGCGCCACAACACAACTAAAGGGTAACCAGCAGGTAGCATTCGCCGGGTGAACCCCACCCTGGTGCGTTTCCGGACTCCGATCGAGTCCGCATTCGGCCAGGCGGGCAACATCTTTGCGCTGCTCGCGGACGTGGCGCGCAAGACGTTCAAGCCGCCGTTCCAGTGGCGGGAGTTCATCGAGCAGTCCTGGTTCATCGCCAGCGTCTCGATCCTGCCCAGCGCCCTGGTGGCGATCCCGTTCGGCGCCGTCGTCTCGTTGCAGACCGGTTCGCTGGTCAAACAGCTTGGCGCCGAGTCCTTCACGGGCGCCACCAGCGTGCTCGCCACCGTGCAGCAGGCCGCGCCGGTGGTGACCGCGCTGATCATCGCGGGCGCGGCGGGGTCGGCGGTGGCTGCCGATCTCGGGTCGCGCACCATCCGCGAGGAGATCGACGCGCTGGAGGTGCTCGGCGTCGATCCGATCCATCGCCTGGTCGTCCCGCGGGTGCTGGGCATGATGCTGGTGGCGCTGCTGCTCAACGGCTTGGTGTCGGTGGTCGGCATCGCCGGTGGGTACTTCTTCAACGTGCTGCTGCAGGGCGGCACGCCGGGCGCCTATCTCGCCTCGTTCTCGGCGCTGGCACAGCTGCCGGACCTGTGGATCGGCGAGCTCAAAGCGCTGATCTTCGGGCTGCTGGCCGGAGTCATCGCCGCGTACAAGGGCTTACATCCCGCCGGGGGGCCGAAGGGCGTCGGCGAGGCGGTGAACCAGTCCGTGGTGATCACCTTCCTGGTGCTGTTCTTCGTGAATCTGGTGCTGACGCTGGTCTATCTGCAGGTTGTCCCGGCAAAGGGCGCCTGAGCCATGGCGACCCAGTACCGAGCTCCGGTGGTGGCGAAGTCGCTCCGCCTGGCCGAGCGCGCGGCCAAGGCGCCGCTGACGGTCATCGATCGGGCCGGCGAGCAGATGCTGTTCTACTCCCGCGCCATCGCCTGGATTCCGCGCACCGCGGTGCACTACCGCAAGGAAGTGCAGCGGCTGCTGGCCGAGGTCACCTTCGGGTCCGGCGCGCTCGCGGTGATCGGCGGCACCATCGGCGTGATCGTGTTCATGTCGGCCTCGGTCGGCTTCGTGGTCGGCCTGCAGGGTTTCAAGGCCCTGGACGCGCTCGGCACCTCGGTGCTCACCGGCTTCCTCACCGCCTACATCAACACTCGCGAAATCGCCCCGCTCACCGCGGCACTGGCGTTGTCGGCGACGGTCGGCTGCGGTTTCACCGCGCAGCTGGGCGCGATGCGGATCTCCGAGGAGATCGACGCGCTGGAAGTGATGGCGGTGCCCGGCATTCCGTTCCTGGTGACCACCCGGGTGATCGCTGGATTCCTCGCGGTCATCCCGCTCTACATCGTCGGCCTGCTCGGCACCTACCTGGCCTCGCGCACGGTCAGCATCTGGTTCGAGGGGCAGTCCAGCGGTGCCTACGACCACTATTTCAGCCTGTTCCTACCACCGCAGGACGTGCTCTATTCGTTCCTCAAGGTGCTGATCTTCGCGTTCGTCATCATCCTCGTGCACTGCTACTACGGCTTCAACGCCACCGGCGGGCCCTCGGGGGTCGGCATCGCGGTCGGGCGGGCGGTGCGCTCGGCGATCGTGCTGGTGAACGTGCTGGACTTCTTTCTCAGCCTGGCCATCTGGGGGACCTCGACGACCGTTCGGATCGCGGGATGAACAATATCCAGCGGTGGCGGGCCACGGAGCCGTTCCGGATCCGGCTGCTCGGCATCGCGTTCTTCCTGGTGCTGGCCCTGTTCGTCTGGGTGTGCATCGCGATCTACAACAAACAGTTCGTCAGATCCGTGCGGGTCGAGCTGATCACCGACAGTGTCGGGAACGCGCTGACCCGCAATGCCGAGGTGAAGGCCCGCGGCGTCACCGTGGGTGAGGTGCGCGCGAGCCGGGCCGAGAACGACGTGGTCGTGCTGGATCTGGCCGTCGACCCGGGCAAGGCCACCCAGATTCCGGTCAACGCCACCGCGCGGCTGCTGCCCAAGACGCTGTTCGGGGAACGCTATGTGGACCTGGTGATTCCCGGCGAGCCCAGTCCACTGCACCTGACCGACGGCGTCGTCTTGCAGCAGGACCGCAGTGGCAACGCGATCGAACTCAGCCGGGTCTTCGACAGTCTGCTGCCGCTGCTGCAGGCCATTCCGCCGCAGGATCTCGCGGCCACGCTGGGTGCGCTGGCGCAGGGGCTGGCCGGGCAGGGCGCGGACCTGGGCGAGACCGTCGATCATCTGGACAACGTGTTCCGCCAGGTCAACGGCGTACTGCCGGACCTGCGGGCGGAATTGCGCGATCTCGCCACCGTCGCGGGCACCTACTCCGACGCGCTGCCCCAGCTGATCGACGCGCTGAACAATCTGCGCACCACCAACGCGACCATCGTGCAGCGCCGCAGCTCGATCGACACCTTGTTCGCGACGTTGACCCCCGCCTCCGGCAGCACCGCGGACTTCCTGATCGCCAACCGCGACAACATCATCGACCTGGCCGCCGACTCCCGGCCCGCCCTGGAGATGCTCGCCGAGTACTCGCCGACCTACACCTGCGCGCTGGCGAACTTCGCGAAGATGAAGCCGCGCATCGACGGCATTTTCGGGGTCGGCACCGATCGGCCGGGTTCGCGGGTCAGCATCGAGCTGACCAATACCCGCGGCAAATACCTGCCGAACCAGGACGAGCCACGCTGGCTCGACACCCGGGGCCCGGCCTGCTTCGCGGAATTCCCGGTGGGCGTGGACGCGGGCCAGTATCCGGGCGGGCCGAACAACGACGGCTCCTACCAGCCGCCGAGCCGCTACCCCGGCGATCAGACCATCGGGCAGATGTCGGCCCCGCAGTACGCGGTGTATCCCACGCTGGCCGGTTCACCGGCCGAGCAGCGCTCGCTGGGCGCGATCTACGGTGCGGCACAAGGGGTCGCGCCGGACGAGGTGCCGGGCTGGCTGACTCGGGCCGGGGCGCCGGCCTTCCGCGGCAGTGAGGTGAGGGTGCGATGAACGCGAGGCTGCGCGGCATGGGCGGGCCGCTGCTCAAACTGATCGCCTTCGTGATCGTGACGCTGCTCGCCACCACCGTGCTCGCGCTCTCCATCGCCAACTACACCGGCGGCGGCACCCCGTTCCAGGCGATCTTCGCCGACGCCACCGGCCTGAACAAGGGCGACGAGGTGCGCATCGCGGGCGTGCGGATCGGCAAGGTCACCAAGGTCTCCCTGGTGGACAAGCGCCTGGCGCGGGTGGATTTCGAGGTGCAGGACCGCAAGTGGCTGCCCGCCTCCACGATCGCCGCCATCCGCTACCGGAATCTGGTCGGTCAGCGGTATCTCACGCTGGAGCAGGGCGCCGGTGCGCAGGGCCGCAAGCTGAACGAGGGCGGCACCATCCCGATCGAGCACACCAAGCCCGCGCTGGATCTCACCCTGCTGTTCAACGGGTTCCGGCCGCTGTTCCGCACGCTCACCGCGGAGGACGTGAACAAGCTCGCCTTCGAGATCATCCAGGTGTTCCAGGGCGAGCAGGGCACCATTCACGACCTGGTGGCCAGCACCGCGAGCCTGACCAACAAGATCGCGGACAAGGACGCGGTGATCGGCGACCTGGTCACCAACCTGACCCGGGTGCTGGACGCGGTGAACAAGCGCGACGACCAGTTCGACCAGCTGATCGTGAACACCTCGGCGCTGGTCGCGGGCCTGGCCGCGCAGCGCGACGTGATCGGCTCCTCGGTGGGTTCGCTGGGCAATCTGGCCGAGGCCACCGCCGACCTGCTGGTGCCGGTGGTGCCGACGCTGCAGGGCACGATCGCCGGGTTGAGCCAGCTGACCGGGACGGTGAACGAGCGCTCCGGCGAGGTGAATCAGGCGCTGGCCAACCTGCCGGCGAAGATGGAAAAACTCGGCCGGGTGGGCAGTTACGGCTCCTGGTTCCAGTTCTATCTGTGCGGCATCGACATCGTGGTCGGCCCGGGCGCGGTGGACGCCCCGAATCTGAATCTGCCGGCCGGAATGCCGACCATCAACCAGCCGCTGTACACCAACGCCGCCCCGCGCTGCTCCGGAAAGGCGCGCTGATGGACGACCGGATCCTGCTCGGCAAACGCAGCCCCGCCTTCCTGGGCACGCTCGGGCTGTTCCTGATTCTGTGCGCGACGCTGTCGGCGTTCTATCTGGACCGGCTGCCGATCATCGGCGCCGGCACCCGCTACACCGCCGAGTTCTCCGAGGCGGCGGGCCTGAAGAAGGGCAACGAGGTCCGCATCGCCGGGGTGAAGGTCGGGACGGTGCACGGGCTGAAGCTCGACGGTGACAAGGTGCTGGTCGATTTCCGCACCCAGAACACCTGGATCGGCGACGAGACCACCGCCTCCATCCAGATCAAGACGGTGCTGGGCCAGAAGTACCTGGCCCTGGATCCGCGCGGGTCCGAGCCGGCAGATCCGGCGAAACCGATTCCGTTGTCGCGCACGGTGACGCCCTACGACGTGATGGAGGCGTTCACCGACGCCACCCACCAACTCGAGGAGATCGACACCGCGCAGCTGGCCACCAGCATGCGGGTGCTCTCGGAGGCCTTCGAGACCACGCCCGGCGAATTGCGCGGCGCCATCGACGGTTTGGGCCGGCTCTCGGAGACTTTGGCCAAGCGCGACGTGCAGCTGAAGAAACTGTTCGCCGCGACCCGCCAGACCACCCAGGTGCTGGCCGATCGCAACGCGCAGTTCGAGCAATTGCTGACCACCGGCGGGCAGTTGTTCGCCGAGCTGAACGTCCGGCAGCAGTCCATTCGCCAGTTGCTGACCAACGCGCAGACCGTGGCCGTCGAATTGAGCACCCTGGTGCGGGACAACGAGGCCCAGATCGGCCCCGCGCTGACCAATCTGCGCGGCGCCATCGACCTGCTGAACGCCAACGAGCAGAACATCTCCAAGACCCTCGAGCTCGCGGCGCCGTTCTACGGCCTCTACGCCAATGTGCTCGGCACCGGGCGCTGGTTCGACGCGGTGATCGTCAACCTGATCCCGCCCGCGTTGCCGGATGTGCCGGGCTATCGCGAGCCGGTCCGCGATCTGGGCGGCAACTGATGGCGCGCGGGTGGCGTAATCCGTGGACCGCCGTGCGCTCGGCCGGCACCGGCGCCAAACTGCTCGCGCTGCTCGTCGTCGCCGCGGTGCTGCTCGGCGCGACGGTGTGGTGGCTGAACGCGCGGCTGAACACCACCCACATCACCGCCTATTTCGACCGGGCCGTGGGTATCTACGAAGGTTCGGACGTGCGGGTGCTCGGCGTGCCGGTCGGCAAGGTGGACTCGGTCGAGCCGATGGGCGATCAGGTGAAGGTCACCATGAGCGTGGACCGCTCCTATGACATTCCCGCCGACGCCAAGGCCGCGCAGATCACGCCGTCGGTCGTCTCCGACCGCTACGTCCAATTGCTGCCGGTCTATCGCGACGGCCCGAAAATGCCGCGCGACGCGGTGATTCCGATCGAACGCACGGTGACGCCGGTCGAGGTGGACGAGCTCTATCGGAGCATCGCCGAACTCACCGAGGCGCTCGGCCCGAACGGCGCCAACAAAGACGGCGCGGTGAACGATCTCGTGCGCAGCTCGGCGGCGAATCTGGCGGGCAACGGCGAAGCGCTGGGCCGCACCATCACCGAACTGAGCAAAGCCACCAAATTGCTGGCCGACGACCGCGCCGACATTTTCACCACGGTGCGCAATCTGCAGGTCTTCGTCAGCATGCTGGCCGAGAACGACCAGCAGGTCCGGCAATTCAACGCCCAGCTGGCCGACCTCGCCGGATTCCTCGGCGACGAACGCCAGAATCTCGGCGAGGCGTTGCGGCTGCTGTCCATCGCGCTCGGCGACGTGTCCCGGTTCCTGGACGAGAACAACGCCCTGATCGGCGACAACGCGGTGGCGCTCACCTCGCTGACCAGGACCCTGGCCGAGCAGCGCGACGACCTGGCCGCGGCGCTGCCGGTGCTGCCCTTGGCGCTGAGCAATTTGATCAATGTGCACAACGGCGAATCCGGCACCCTGGACATGCGCGCCAATTTCACCGATCTGCAGGACCCGTTCGGGGTGATCTGCAAAATGATCGACCTGTCGAAACTCATGCCGGGCGATCCGGAATTCGAGGCGGTCGGCCGCCAGATGCGGCCGATTATCGAGCATTGCCGCGAGATCGCCGACCAGATCACCGCGGGGGTGGAAACACCGTCGCTGATCCTGCCGTTCGGCATTCTCAGCAACGAGAACCAGCAGCGCGCGCCGGTCCCGGGCACGGTGCCCGGCCTGCCGTCGGACCGCTTGCCGCCGTCGCAGCAGCCGGGAGGAATTCGATGAAACTCCGGAAATGCTGGGCCGCAACCAGTTTCGCGCTGTGCGCGCTGACGCTGACCGGATGCGCCTCGAACGGCATCTACAGTATTCCGCTGCCCGGCGGCGCGAATATCGGTAAGCATCCGATGCGCCTGCATATCGAATTCGACGACGTCCTGGATCTGGTTCCGCAATCGGCGGTGAAAATCGAGGGCGTGCCGGTCGGCCGGGTGGAGGCGATCGACCTCGGGCCCAGCGGCTGGACCGCGGATGTCCGGGTCGTGGTCAACGATTCGGTGGACCTGCCGGCCAACGCGCGCGCCGAGGTGCGGCAGTCCAACCTGCTGGGCGAGAAGTTCATCGAGCTGTCCATCCCCGCCGATCCGGTCCCCGCCCGGCTGGCGAGCGGCGCGGTGATCCCCGTCGCCAACACCCGGGCCGCCGTCGAGATCGAACAGGTGCTCGGCGCGCTGTCGCTGCTGCTCAACGGTGGCGGCATCGCCCAGCTCGCGCCCATCGTCTCCGAACTGAACAAGGCCCTGAGCGGGCGCGAGGACCGGGTCCGCTCGCTGCTCGAGGAGGCCGAAACGCTGATCGGCGGCCTGAACGAGCAGGTCGAGGACATCACCCGCGCGATCGACGGCCTGGCCGTGCTCAGCAGCCGGGTGGGCGCCCAGACCGGGGAGATCGACAAGATCCTGGCCGAACTGCCCGAGGGCGTGCGGATCCTCGAGGAGCAGCGCCCCCAGTTGATCGCGTTGCTCGCCCAGCTGGACCGGGTGGGGCAGGCCGGGTTCGACGTGCTCAATACTTCCAAGGACAACCTGATCCGCGATCTCACCGCGCTGCGGCCCACCCTGCAGGAATTGGGCGCGGGCGCACCGGATCTGGTGACCGCCTTCCCGCTCATCCCGACCTATCCGTTCCCCGACTCCTCGCTGGCCGGCACCTTCGGCGGCCAGGTCAACACCTTCCTGTCGGTGGACCAGCAGATCGGCGTCACGCTGAGCAATCTCGGTGTGGGCAAACCGGATCCGGTCTACACCCCGCCGCCCTACGGCCCGCCCGTGGCGGTGAACCCGGCCAACCCGTACTACAACGGCAACGGCCCGCGGCAGGGCTGGCCGACGGTGTTCGCGGCCGTGCCGGTGCCGCGCAGCCTGGTGCCCCAGGGCACGCCGAACCAGCTCGGACCGGTCCTGGAGGGCCTGGGTATCCGGCCGCCGGAGGGGAGTGCCCGATGAGCGAGCTCCGCGAGCGAATCATGTTGCAGCGTGCCCGGCACATGACGGAACCGAGCGTTAGCGAGGTGGAGTCATGAGTCGTCTGGTTCGATTTCAGCTGATCGCGTTCGTGGTGATCGCTGTGCTGGGTGTTATCTACGTGGGCGCGAAGTACATCCGGCTCGATCACATGCTCGGGTTCGGGCAGTACACGGTGCGGGTCGAGGCCGAGCAGGCCGGTGGCGCGTACAAGGGCGCCGAGGTCACCTATCGCGGCGTCGCGGTCGGCCGGGTCGGCGAGTTGGAACTGACCGGCGACGGCGTGGTCGTCCCGCTCGTCATCGATTCCAGCGCGCCCCGGATCCCGGCGACCGCGAAAGCCGTGGTCGCGAACCGGTCCGCGATCGGCGAGCAGTTCGTCGACCTGCAACCCGAGAACGGCGACAGCCCGTTCCTGAAGGACGGCTCGGTGATCATGGGCCTGGACGCCCCGATCCCGGTGGAACGGCTGATCACCAGCGTCGATCACTTCGTCAGCACCGTGGACCTGCCCGCGCTCACCACCACCGTCACCGAACTCGGCAAGGCCTTCGACGGCAAGGGCGCCGACCTGCAGACCTTCGTGAAATCGCTGAACGAGTTCAGTGCCGCCTTCGACGAGAACCTGCCGCAGACCATCGCACTGATCCGCGCGGGCCGCGTCGCGCTGGAAACCCAGGCCGGCCAGTCCGCGGAAATCCTGGAGTTCAGCGACGGCCTGGACCGGCTCAGCGCCCAGCTGCGCTCCAGCGACCCCGATCTGCGCCGGATCATCGGCACCGGCACCGACGCGGGCGCCGAGATCAGCGAGCTGCTGGCCGAGAGCGGACCGGCACTCACCGAGGATTTGACCAACCTGCGCAGCCTGATGCGGGCCATCTCGCCGAAGTTCTACGCGCTGCGCCCGCTCCTGCAGATGCTGCCGCAGCTGTCCATCGGCGCCTCGGCCACCGCCCCCGGCGACAACACCAGCCACTTCGGCCTGGTGCTCGAGGTGAACAACCCGCCCGCCTGCACCGTCGGCTACGAGGGCACGCACGCGATGCTCGAGGAGATGAAGCGGCGCAACCCGGACTTCGACGACACCGTCGACGATTTCCCGTTCAACAAGGACGCGAAATGTACTGTGCCCTTCGGCAATCCGACCGCCGTGCGCGGTGGCATGCGGGCCGACCTGGCGGATCCGGCCATCGCGCAGCCGTGGGATCAGACCCCGAAGACCGATCCGCCCAAGCTCAATCTGAACCCGATCGCCGTGCAGCTGGCCACCCTGATGGGGGTCACGCCGAAGCGGTGACCGGCCCGCCCGACGACCGACGACGACGTGAGGTGTGTTCGCAGTGAGTGTCGACGTATGCAAGGAAGCGCCCGAGTCCACCGAGCCGGCCCCGCCGGCCGAGCACGAGGTCCGCAAGCCCGCACCGATCGCGGTGACCGCGGCCGCGGCGGGTGCGCTGGCGGTCGCGGTGGTCGCGGCCCTCTGGTTCGGCAGCGGCTGGCTCCAGGCCGCCGCGTTCACCGACGGTCCCCGCGCGACCGCCCGCGACAGCGCCCTCGATGCCGCGCGCCAGGCCGCGCTCAACATGACCTCGATGCATCTGGACGATATCCCCGGCTCGCTCGCGTTGGCCCGCTCCTCCATGACGGGGGAGATCCTCGCCTCGGCCGAGCAGAATCGGGCCCGGTCCGAGCAGCTGGCGACGCAGTCCGGCGTCGAGATGACCTCGAAGGTGCTCGGCGCCGCCCTCACCTCGCTGAACTCCGAGCGGGACCAGGCCGCGGCGCTGATCGTGCTGCAGGTGACCGAGACCAAGGCCGGTGATCAGGTCTCGAACTACCGCTACACCTGGAATCTGGAGCTGGCCGAGGTGCAGGGCGTCTGGAAGGCCGTCCAGGTGGCCTCGCTGACCCAGCCGGTCCTGCTCGACGGACCGGTCGCCGGCACCGTGCCGCAGGAGGGCCCGCGATGAGCTCCCGCCGCCCGGTCAACCGGATCACCTCGACCCGCCGTCCGGCCACCGCGGCCGCACCGGCCGAATCGCCCGTCATCGAGCCGCGCCGCCGCCGGTTCCGGTCGCGCGGCACCGGCCGATCGTCCTGGTCCGTGGTCGCCGCCTGCCTCGGCGCGACCGTTCTGCTCGGCGGATTCGCGGCGCTCGCGGCGCAGCGGCCCGGCGTCGAAGACGGCAATGCCGCGTTCCTCGACGCCGAGGCCACCGAGGAGGTGCGCGCCGCCGCCGATCACGCGTTGCGCACCATCTACGGCTACGACCTCGAGCACATCGACGGCTACGAGCAGGCGGTACGCCAGGTAGTCACCGGCACCATGCTGACCGATCTGGACGACTTCTCCGCGACCACGGTCGACGCCATCAAACAGTCGCAGACCAGCGCCGATGCCAAGGCCGACCCGATCGGCGTCACCCTGCTCGACGGTGACCGGGCAGAGTTGCTGGTCAACCTGGTGATCAGTGCGAACAAGGGCGGTCAGGCCCAGCAGAGCGTCGCGGGGCCGGTGGTGCTGCGGCTGAGCAAGATCGACGGAAGGTGGCTGGCCAGCGACATCGTCGATCGGTGACTTGTCCGGGATGCGCCAGCGGGGCAGGGGATTCGGATAACCGGCTGGTCGGTCCTGGCACTTGACGGTTTTCGCCGGAGCCGTCACGCTATTCACAACAGCGGCAGCTGTCACAGTGGCTCCAGATGCCCCGTTGCTCTCGACGCAGCCAGCGATTCGAGCCCGGCGCGCCAGCCACGCGGACGCCCGTGCGGGTGGTATTTTCACACCCGGTACAGGTGTGCCTTTGACACCACCGGTCTCGGTGGTGTAAGTTTGGACGTTGCGCTGGCTGCCTCCTGTCCACACCTCGATCTGCACACGTAAGTTCCACCCCTTCCGGTGTTACTTCCGCTGTTGCCTGTTCGGGTTTCGTTCGGGTTGTAACCAGCGGAATTCGTAGCAGAAGCAAGCGACGGCCGCGGACCACCACGCGGCGCGCGTGAGGTGCTGGAAGGACGCATCTTGGCAGTCTCCACCCAGACCAAGGCAGTTGCCGGAATCCCCGGAGCCCCTAAGCGGGTGTCTTTCGCGAAGATCCGTGAGCCCTTGGAGGTGCCCGGACTTCTCGATCTACAGACAGATTCTTTTGCATGGTTGATCGGCTCGCCGTCATGGCGTGAGAAGGCCGCCCTGCGCGGCGATGGCGGCCTCGTCGGCGGCCTCGAGGAGGTGCTCGAGGAGCTTTCACCGATCGAGGATTTCTCCGGCTCCATGTCCCTGTCGTTCTCGGATCCTCGTTTCGAAGAGGTCAAGGCCTCGATCGACGAGTGCAAAGACAAGGACATGACCTACGCGGCGCCGTTGTTCGTCACCGCGGAGTTCATCAACAACAACACCGGTGAGATCAAGAGCCAGACGGTCTTCATGGGTGATTTCCCGATGATGACCGACAAGGGCACGTTCATCATCAACGGCACCGAGCGCGTCGTCGTCTCGCAGCTGGTGCGTTCGCCGGGCGTCTACTTCGATCACAGCGTCGACAAGACGACGGAGAAGGACCTGCACAGCGTGCGCGTCATCCCGTCGCGCGGCGCGTGGCTGGAGTTCGACATCGACAAGCGCGACACCGTCGGTGTGCGTATCGACCGCAAGCGTCGTCAGCCGGTCACCGTGCTGCTCAAGGCGCTGGGGTGGACGAACGAGGAGATCGTCGAGCGTTACGGCTTCTCCGAGATCATGATGTCGACGCTGGAGAAGGACAACACCGCCGGTCAGGACGAGGCGCTGCTGGACATCTACCGCAAGCTGCGTCCGGGCGAGCCGCCGACCAAGGAGTCCGCGCAGACCCTGCTGGAGAACCTGTTCTTCAAGGAGAAGCGCTACGACCTGGCGCGCGTCGGTCGCTACAAGATCAACAAGAAGCTCGGCATCCACGTGGACGAGCCGGTCACCAGCTCGGTGCTGACGAAGGAAGACATCGTCACCACCATCGAGTACCTGGTGCGCCTGCACGCCGGTGACCGGAACATGACCGCCCCCGGCGGCCAGGAAGTCCCGGTCGGCGTCGACGACATCGATCACTTCGGTAACCGTCGTCTGCGTACCGTCGGCGAGCTCATCCAGAACCAGATCCGCGTGGGCCTGTCCCGCATGGAGCGCGTGGTCCGCGAGCGGATGACGACTCAGGACGTCGAGGCCATCACGCCGCAGACCCTGATCAACATCCGCCCGGTCGTCGCCGCGATCAAGGAGTTCTTCGGAACCTCCCAGCTGTCGCAGTTCATGGACCAGAACAACCCGCTCTCGGGGCTGACCCACAAGCGCCGCCTGTCGGCGCTGGGCCCCGGCGGTCTGTCCCGTGAGCGCGCCGGCCTGGAAGTCCGTGACGTCCACCCGTCGCACTACGGCCGCATGTGCCCGATCGAGACCCCGGAAGGCCCGAACATCGGCCTGATCGGTTCGCTGTCGGTGTACGCGCGGGTCAACCCGTTCGGCTTCATCGAGACCCCGTACCGCAAGGTCGTCGACGGCCGCGTCACCGATGAGGTCAAGTACCTCACCGCCGACGAGGAGGACCGGCACGTGCGCGCGCAGGCCAACTCGCCGGTCGACGCCGAGGGCCGCTTCCTCGAGGACAAGGTGCTCGTGCGCCGCCTCGGCGAAGAGGTCGAGTTCGTCACCGCCGCGCAGGTCGACTACATGGACGTCTCGCCGCGCCAGATGGTCTCCGTCGCGACCGCGATGATCCCGTTCCTCGAGCACGACGACGCCAACCGTGCCCTGATGGGCGCGAACATGCAGCGTCAGGCCGTGCCGCTGATCCGTTCCGAGGCGCCGCTGGTCGGCACCGGTATGGAGCTGCGCGCCGCGGTCGACGCCGGCGATGTCGTGGTGAACGAGAAGCCCGGTGTGGTCGAAGAGGTTTCGGCCGACTACGTCACCGTCATGCACGACGACGGCACCCGCAAGTCCTACCGGATGCGCAAGTTCAACCGCTCCAACCAGGGCACCTGCTCCAACCAGCGCCCCATCGTCGATGAGGGTGTGCGGGTCGAGCAGGGTCAGGTTCTGGCCGACGGCCCCTGCACCGAAAACGGTGAAATGGCTCTGGGCAAGAACCTGCTCGTGGCGATCATGCCGTGGGAAGGCCACAACTACGAGGACGCGATCATCCTGTCGCAGCGCCTCGTGGAAGAGGACGTCCTCACCTCGATCCACATCGAAGAGCACGAAATCGACGCCCGCGACACCAAGCTGGGCGCCGAGGAGATCACCCGGGACATCCCGAACGTCTCCGACGAGGTGCTGGCCGATCTGGACGAGCGCGGCATCGTGCGCATCGGCGCCGAGGTCCGCGACGGCGACATCCTGGTCGGCAAGGTCACGCCGAAGGGCGAGACCGAGCTGACCCCGGAGGAGCGCCTGCTCCGCGCGATCTTCGGTGAGAAGGCGCGCGAAGTGCGCGATACCTCGCTGAAGGTGCCCCACGGTGAGTCCGGCAAGGTCATCGGCATTCGCGTGTTCTCGCGCGAGGACGACGACGATCTGCCTCCGGGCGTCAACGAGCTGGTCCGCGTCTACGTGGCCCAGAAGCGCAAGATCCAGGACGGCGACAAGCTGGCCGGCCGGCACGGCAACAAGGGTGTCATCGGCAAGATCCTCCCCACCGAGGACATGCCGTTCATGCCCGACGGCACCCCGGTCGACATCATCCTGAACACCCACGGCGTCCCGCGTCGTATGAACATCGGCCAGATCTTGGAGACCCACCTCGGGTGGATCGGCAAGACCGGCTGGGATGTCGAGAACGGTGCGGACGGCAACCGTCCGGACTGGGCCAAGTCGCTGCCGGAGGAGATGATCGCGGCTCCGGCCGACAGCAACATCGCCACCCCGGTGTTCGACGGCGCGCGCGACGAGGAACTGACCGGTCTGCTCGGATCGACCCTGCCGAACCGTGACGGTGAGCGCATGGTCAACGCCGAGGGCAAGGCCATGCTGCTCGACGGCCGTTCGGGTGAGCCTTTCCCGTACCCGGTCGCGGTCGGCTACATGTACATCCTGAAGCTGCACCACCTGGTCGACGACAAGATCCACGCGCGTTCGACCGGCCCGTACTCGATGATCACCCAGCAGCCGCTCGGTGGTAAGGCGCAGTTCGGTGGTCAGCGATTCGGCGAAATGGAGTGCTGGGCCATGCAGGCCTACGGCGCGGCCTACACGCTGCAGGAGCTGCTCACCATCAAGTCCGATGACGTCGTGGGCCGCGTGAAGGTCTACGAGGCGATCGTCAAGGGCGAGAACATTCCGGAGCCGGGCATTCCGGAGTCGTTCAAGGTGCTGCTCAAGGAACTCCAGTCGCTCTGCCTGAACGTCGAGGTGCTGTCGTCCGACGGCGCCGCGATCGAGATGGGTGGCGGCGAGGACGAGGATCTCGAGCGTGCGGCGGCCAACCTGGGCATCAACCTCTCCAGGAACGAAGCAGCCACCATCGACGATCTGGCGAACTAGGCGGTAGGTCGAATGCCGTTCTCCTCAGGACTTTCGAGAGAACGGCATTCGGCTCCGCGTTCCACCGACTAGTGAACTTTTTGCTCGAATTCGACCCGAATAGGGGAAAGGAAGTTACGTGCTAGACGTCAACTTCTTCGATGAACTCCGGATCGGCCTTGCCTCCGCCGACGACATCCGGCAGTGGTCCTTCGGCGAGGTCAAGAAGCCGGAGACCATCAACTACCGCACGTTGAAGCCCGAGAAGGACGGCCTCTTCTGCGAGAAGATCTTCGGTCCCACGCGGGACTGGGAGTGCTACTGCGGCAAGTACAAGCGCGTCCGCTTCAAGGGCATCATCTGTGAGCGCTGTGGCGTCGAGGTGACTCGCGCCAAGGTGCGCCGTGAGCGGATGGGCCACATCGAGCTGGCCGCTCCGGTTACCCACATCTGGTACTTCAAGGGCGTTCCGTCGCGCTTGGGCTACCTGCTCGACCTGGCGCCGAAGGATCTGGAAAAGATCATCTACTTCGCCGCCTACGTCATCGTCGGTGTCGACGAGGAGCTGCGCCACAACGAGCTCAGCACCCTCGAGGCCGAGATGGAGGTCGAGAAGAAGGCCGTCGCCGATCAGCGTGACGCCGACCTGGAGGCCCGGGCCCAGAAGCTCGAGGCCGACATCGCCGAGCTCGAGGCCGAGGGCGCCAAGTCCGACGTGCGCCGCAAGGTCAAGGACGGCGGCGAGCGCGAAATGCGTCAGCTGCGCGACCGCTCGCAGCGTGAGCTGGATCGTCTCGACGAGATCTGGACCACCTTCACCAAGCTGTCGGTCAAGCAGCTCATCGTCGACGAGCTGCTCTACCGCGAGCTGGTCGACCGCTACGGCGAGTACTTCACCGGCGCCATGGGTGCGGAATCCATCCAGAAGCTGATGGAGAACTTCGACATCCACGCCGAGGCCGAGAACCTGCGGGAGACCATCCGCAGCGGTAAGGGCCAGAAGAAGCTGCGCGCGCTCAAGCGGCTCAAGGTCGTCGCGGCCTTCCAGACCAACGGCAACTCGCCGATGGGCATGGTGCTCGACGCCGTACCGGTGATCCCGCCGGAGCTGCGTCCGATGGTTCAGCTCGACGGTGGCCGTTTCGCCACCTCCGACCTGAACGATCTCTACCGCCGCGTGATCAACCGCAACAACCGCCTCAAGCGACTGATCGATCTGGGTGCGCCCGAGATCATCGTCAACAACGAGAAGCGGATGCTGCAGGAGTCCGTGGACGCGCTGTTCGACAACGGCCGTCGTGGCCGTCCGGTCACCGGGCCGGGTAACCGCCCGCTGAAGTCCCTGAGCGATCTGCTCAAGGGCAAGCAGGGTCGTTTCCGTCAGAACCTGCTCGGTAAGCGCGTCGACTACTCCGGCCGTTCGGTCATCGTCGTCGGCCCGCAGCTGAAGCTGCATCAGTGTGGTCTGCCCAAGCTGATGGCGCTCGAGCTGTTCAAGCCGTTCGTGATGAAGCGTCTGGTCGATCTGAACCACGCGCAGAACATCAAGTCCGCCAAGCGGATGGTCGAGCGTCAGCGTCCCCAGGTGTGGGATGTCCTCGAAGAGGTCATCGCCGAGCACCCGGTGCTGCTGAACCGCGCGCCCACCCTGCACCGCCTCGGCATCCAGGCTTTCGAGCCGCAGCTTGTCGAGGGCAAGGCGATCCAGCTGCACCCGCTCGTCTGTGAGGCGTTCAACGCCGACTTCGACGGTGACCAGATGGCCGTGCACCTTCCGCTGTCCGCGGAGGCGCAGGCCGAGGCCCGCATCCTGATGCTGTCCTCGAACAACATCCTGTCGCCGGCCTCCGGCCGCCCGCTGGCCATGCCCCGTCTGGACATGGTGACCGGCCTGTACTACCTGACTCGCCTGGTCGATGGCGCCAAGGGTTCCTACCGGCCGGCCGGCAAGGACAACGCCGAATTCGGCGTCTACTCCTCGCCCGCCGAGGCACAGATGGCCGTGGACCGCGACGAGCTCACCGTGCGTTCGCTGATCAAGGTCCGTCTGACCGAGCAGCGTCCGCCGAAGGAGATCGAGGACGAGCGGTTCCCGGACGGCTGGAATCGCGGCGACGCGTGGACCGCCGAGACCACCCTGGGTCGCGTGCTGTTCAACGAGTTGCTGCCCGCGGATTACGCGTTCATCAACGAGCAGATGCCGAAGAAGCGTCAGGCCACGATCATCAACGATCTGGCCGAGCGTTACCCGATGATTGTCGTGGCGCAGACCGTCGACAAGCTGAAGGACGCGGGCTTCTATTGGGCCACTCGCTCCGGTGTGACGGTCTCGATGACGGACGTTCTCGTTCCGCCGGAGAAGACCGAGATCATGGAGCGCTACGAGGCGCAGGCCGATCAGATCGAGAAGAAGTACCAGCGTGGTGCTTTGGATCACCAGGAGCGCAACAACGCCCTGGTCAAGATCTGGCAGGAAGCGACCGAAGAGGTCGGTACGGCACTGCGGGCGCACTACCCGCCGGACAACCCGATCATCACGATCGTCGAGTCGGGCGCGACCGGTAACTTCACCCAGACTCGTACCCTCGCCGGTATGAAGGGCCTGGTTACCAACCCGAAGGGTGAGTTCATCCCGCGGCCGATCAAGTCCTCGTTCCGTGAGGGCCTGACCGTTCTCGAGTACTTCATCAACACCCACGGTGCCCGTAAGGGTCTGGCCGACACCGCGCTGCGTACCGCCGACTCGGGTTACCTGACCCGTCGTCTGGTGGACGTCTCGCAGGACGTCATCGTGCGCGAGCACGACTGTGGCACCGAGCGCGGCATCGTGGTGCCGATCGCGGAGAAGATGGCCGATGGCTCGCTGATCCGGGACGCGCACGTGGAAACCTCCACCTACGCACGCACCCTGGCGACCGACGCGGTCGACGCCAAGGGCAATGTCGTCGTGGCAAAGGGCGCCGATCTCGGCGATCCGGCGCTGGACGCGCTGCTCGGCGCCGGTATCACCGAGGTGAAGGTCCGCTCCGTGCTGACCTGCACCACCGGCACCGGCGTGTGTGCGACCTGCTACGGCCGCTCGATGGCGACCGGCAAGCTGGTCGACATCGGCGAGGCCGTCGGCATCGTCGCCGCGCAGTCCATCGGTGAGCCGGGTACCCAGCTGACCATGCGTACCTTCCACCAGGGTGGTGTCGCGGGCGATGACATCACCGGCGGTCTGCCCCGTGTGCAGGAGCTCTTCGAGGCTCGTGTGCCCAAGGGCAAGGCGCCGATCGCGGAGATCTCCGGCCGCGTGCGGCTGGAGGATGACGATCGTTTCTACAAGATCACCATCATTCCGGACGACGGCTCCGAAGAGGTTGTCTACGACAAGCTCTCGAAGCGGCAGCGACTGCGGGTGTTCAAGCACGACGACGGCACCGAGCGTCTGCTCTCCGACGGTGATCATGTCGAGGTCGGCCAGCAGCTGCTGGAAGGCGCGGCGGATCCGCACGAGGTGCTGCGCGTGATGGGCCCCCGTCAGGTGCAGGTCCACCTGGTCCACGAGGTCCAGGAGGTCTACCGCTCGCAGGGTGTGTCGATCCACGACAAGCACATCGAGGTCATCGTGCGGCAGATGCTGCGGCGCGTCACGATCATCGATTCGGGCGCCACGGAGTTCCTGCCCGGCTCGCTCACCGAGCGCGCCGAGTTCGAAGCCTCCAACCGTCGCGTCGTCGCGGAGGGCAACGAGCCCGCCGCGGGCCGCCCGGTGCTGATGGGTATCACGAAGGCGTCGCTGGCGACGGATTCGTGGCTGTCGGCGGCGTCCTTCCAGGAGACCACTCGAGTCCTGACGGACGCGGCGATCAACTGCCGCTCCGACAAGCTCATCGGCCTCAAGGAGAACGTGATCATCGGCAAGCTGATCCCGGCCGGTACCGGTATCAACCGCTACCGCAACATCCAGGTGCAGCCGACCGAAGAAGCCCGCCAGGCCGCGTACGCGGTGCCGTCCTACGACGACACCTACTACAGCCCGGACAGCTTCGGCGCCTCCACCGGTGCCGCGGTGCCGCTGGACGACTACGGTTTCAGCGACTACCGCTAACCAGTAGGCAGGCAAGCGCATTCGGCCCCCGCTCCGTCAGGAGCGGGGGCCGAATCGCGTTCCGTTGAAGTGCGAATTCGCCTGCGCTCGATCGAGTAGGTTGCGTGGGACACTGGAGCCGAGTGCGGGGTCGGGCTAGCGAAGGAGTGAAGGTGACGGCACTTCCAGAACCGGAGCAGCGGTGGCCTGCCGCTATCGCGTCCAGGCGGCCGTTGACCATCTCCGACTACCTGGCGCTCGGCGAGGACGATCAGTTCCGCTGGGAACTGCAGGAGGGGGTTCTCGTGATGTCTCCGTCGCCGACACCGTCGCATCAGAAGGTGGGCAGCAGGCTCGACCACCAGTTGGAGGTCCAGCTTCCGCCGGAGCTGATGTCCTTCACGGCTGTCGATGTGGATCTGGAACTCGTGCCCGAAGAAGGTCCGGCGACGGTTCGCTGCCCGGATCTGGTCGTGGTGGATACCGCCGAGCACAAGCGGGTGCAGGCGGAAGGCGGCATTCTGCGCGCCTCGCACGTACACCTCGCTATCGAGATCGTGTCGCCGGGCTCGCGGCGGATGGATAACAAGATCAAGCGCAGTGAGTACGCCGACGCGGGCATCGCGCAGTACTGGATTATCGACCTCACGCCGCCGATCAGTTTGCTGCCGTTACGTCTGACCGAGGAACTCGGCTACGTCGACAACGGAGAAGTGACCGGGGCGTATACGACCGAACTGCCATGTCGGCTCACCATCGAGCTCGATCGGCTCGTTCGATAGCAAACGGACTGCGGTCCGGAACAATTCGGGTAGTGGACTGGTTATCCGGGGTATGGACTCAGTAGTTCCGGAACGTCGCGTGTGGATCGATAAGCAGCATCCGGAGGTCTTTCGCGCGCTGAACGGCGTGGCGGTGGCGGTCCGGGCGGCGGTGGCCGCGGCGGGGCTGGATCGGAAGCTGATCGAGCTGGTGAATGTCCGGGTGTCGCAGATCGATGGGTGCGCCACCTGCTTGGACGTGCACCATCGGGCGGCGGTCGCGGCGGGGGCCTCGGAGCAAGAGCTGGCGGTGTTGCCGGCTTGGCGGCGGACGTCGTTGTTCACCGCGGGGGAGCGGGCGGCGCTGGCGCTGGCCGAAGTCACGGCCGCGTTGCCGGACGAGGCGACGATGGCGCGTGAGTACGCTTTTGCCAGGCGCTCGCTCACCGACGCGCAGCTGTCGGCCGTGATCTGGGTGGCGACGACGATCGCCGCGTTCAACCGCGTCTCCATCCTGAGCGCGCATCCGGTACGAGTACAGAAGGAGCAGAATATGACCGAATCGACTCCCGAGACCACGGTTGTCCGCAACGACGAGAAGAACCGGTACGAGGTCTCCTACGAGGGCAAGCTCGCGGGGTTCGCCGAGTACGAGCAGCGCGGCGACGAGACGGTGTTCACCCACACCGAGATCGACGACGCCTTCTCCGGCAAGGGCCTGGGCAAGGTGCTGGCCAAGGCGGCCATCGAGGACACCATCGCGCTGGATCGGGTGATCCGCCCGGTGTGCCCGTTCATCAAGGCCTACCTGGACAAGCACCCGGAGTACGACGCGAAGGTGGTCGGTAAGGGTGTCACTCGGTGAGTGACCTGGAGGAGCATCCGGCGGAGCAGCTCTGCGAGCCGGCCGCGGGTCCGGGCCCGGTCGCCGAGCTGTTCCCGGCCCGCGAGGTACCGCTGGGTGGTGTGCGCGGCGTGTTCGTCGAACGTGTGCTGCCGCAACGGGATCTGCCGACGGTCGGCGCGTGGTGCTTCTTCGACCATTTCGGCTCGCCCACGGTCACCAAGACCGACGCGCCGCCCGATATCGATCCGCACCCGCATATCGGTTTGCAGACGGTGACCTGGCCGTTCACCGGCCAGATCCGGCATCGCGATTCGGTCGGCTCGGATGTCGAGATCCACCCGGGTCAGCTCAACCTGATGACCTCCGGGCGCGGGATCGCGCACTCGGAGTACTACTCCGCCGACGCCCCGGCCGGTCACGGCCTGCAGCTCTGGATCGCCCTGCCCGGCAACGCGACCGGGGTCGACCCGCATTTCGAGCAGCATCGCGAGCTGCCGGTGTACCGGGCCGCCGGCCTCCAGGCGATCGTGCTGATCGGTACGCTCGCGGGCCACACCTCACCGGCTCGGGCCTACACCCCGATCGTCGGCGCCGACGTGCGCGTCGAGCCGGGCGCGGAGGTGACGCTGCCGCTGAATCCGGCCTTCGAGCACGCGGTGCTGCTGATCGAGGGTGATGCGACCATCGCCGGCGCCCCGCTCGCTCCCGGCCCGCTGCTCTATCTGGGCACCGAGCGAAACGAGTTGCGGCTCACCAGTTCCGCGGGCGCGCACTTCCTGCTGATCGGCGGCGAGCCGTTCGGCGAGGAGCTGGTGATGTGGTGGAACTTCGTCGGCCGCAGCCACGAGGAGATCGTCGCGGCTCGCGACGACTGGGAGGGCCACGAGGTGCGGCGCTTCCCGGATATCGCGGGTCATCCACCGGAGCAGCGCATTCCGGCTCCGCCGCTGCCCGCCCTGCATTTAAAGCCGCGCAAGCGGCGGATCGGCGCGGAACGCTCCTGAATTTCGCTGCTGAACAACGTGTTCCGGCCTCCACCTGTCAATCGGGTGGAGGCCGAATCATTTCCGGATTCGGCTCTCGACCGGCGCGACTTTATCTACTACGGTTTGTCGTAGATCTGGAGTCGCATAGAGGGGGCAATCATGGAGAACACCACGTGCTGCATAGTCGGCGGCGGTCCGGCGGGCATGATGGCCGGCTTGCTGCTGGCGCGCGCCGGCCTCGAGGTCACCGTGCTGGAGAAGCACGCGGACTTCCTGCGCGACTTCCGCGGCGACACCGTGCACCCCTCCACTCTGCGCCTGCTCGACGAACTCGGCCTCGGCGCCGAGTTCGCCGAACTCCCGCACCGCAAGCTGGAGCAGATGCGGATGCAGATCGCCGACTGCACCATCGTGGCCGCCGATTTCGCGCGCATCCCCGGCGCGCACCGCTACATCGCCATGGTGCCGCAGTGGGACTTCCTGGACCTGCTGGCCGCCGCGGCCGCGGCCGAACCGTGCTTCACCCTGCGCATGTCCACCGAAGTGACCGGCCTGCACACCGATTCGGGCCGGGTGACCGGCGTCGACTACCGCACCGCGGACGGAACCCACGGCCGTCTCGGCGCGGATCTGGTGCTCGCCTGCGACGGCCGCGATTCGGTCGTGCGCGCCGCGGCGGGACTGCGGCAGCACATGTTCGAGGTGCCGATGGATATCTGGTACGTCCGCATCCCGATGCCGGCGCGCCGCCGCAACGACAGCATGGTGTTCGCCAGTTTCGGCGACGGCCGGGCCGCGGTCACCATGGATCGCGGCGACTATCTGCAAACCGGTTACCTGATCGAGAAGGGCGCCGATCACGCCCTGCGTACCCACGACATCCAGTGGTTCCGTACCGAATTGGCGGAGCTGTTCGGCTGGGAGGCGGACGCGCTCGCCGCGCTCCGCGACTGGGACGACGTCAAGCTGCTCGAGGTGTCCATGGGCCGGCTGAAGCGCTGGTACACCGACGGTCTGCTCTGTATCGGCGACGCGGCGCACACCATGTCGCCGGTCGGCGGTGTGGGCGTGAACCTGGCGATTCAGGACGCGGTAGCCGCGGCCCGCATCCTCGCCGAGCCGTTGCGGCGCGGTGCCGCAACGGTTTCGGAGCTGGCCCGGGTGCAGCGCCGGCGAGCGCTGCCGACGGCGCTGATCCAGCGGTCCCAGCTCGGCGACCACGACATGCTGCTGCGCCCCGCGCTGGCTGGCACCCTGACCGCGGTGCCGGCGCCGTTGCGGCTGGTCGACAAGTTCCCGCCGCTGGCCGGGCTGACCGCCTATCTGGGCGGGATCGGCCTGCGCGCCGAGCACGCGCCGGACTACGCCCGCCGTCCGCAGCCGGTCGGCTGAGCGAACCAATCCGTTTGTGCCCCTATTGATGTCGCCGCCGCGTGGGTATCTTCGTACGAACCAATCAGCGCGCTGAGGAGTTCACGATGAGGATCAGCAGAATCGCCGCGACGGCCCTCGCGGCCTTGGCGGCCACCGGCCTGGCGAGCGGCGTGGTGCACGCCGAGCCGGTCGATACCCCGCTCGACCTGCGCGGCAGCTTCAAGGACGTGGCCTATCAGGTCGCGGTCGCGCAGGATCACAAGTCCACGATCACCACGCTCCAGCACGGCCGTTTCGCGCTGGTCGCGGACAACAAGGTGGTGACGGTCGCCGACGACGCCGGGAACGTGATCGCGGCGCTGCCGATGACCATCGACATCGAGGGCCGCAAGATCGATCTGCGCCCGGTCATCGAGGAGGCGGGTACCCGCCTGTCGCTGGCCCCGTCCGTCCCGGCCGACGCTCCGGTGCGCGATATCAGCTCGCAGGAGCGCTTTTTCGCCGATATCGAGCGGTATCAGCCGCAGATCCTGGAGGGTGCGGCGATCGGTGCGGCGATCGGCTTCCTGGCCGGATTCCCGTTGGGGCTGTTCGTCTTCGATGTGGTCACGGTGCCGATCACCACGGTGGTGGGCGGTGTCATCGGCGCCTTCGCCGCGCTGCACCAGGCCGGTGGTCAGGAATCCATCGACGCGGCCGTCGCGTACGTGACCGGTCAGCCATAAAATCTGGCCGGCTATTGCGACGCTCGTCACAGTCCGGCTATCCTCAGCAAATTCTGACACCCGCCGGGTTCAGATATCTCGGCTGCTGAGGGCCGGATGAGTGATGAGGACAAAGCATGAATTCTCCCCTGGTATCGGTGGCGCTACCGCTCGCGCTGGCCGTGATCATGTTCGGGCTGGGGCTGTCGCTGACGGTCGAGGACTTCCGGCGCATCGCGCGCAATCCGAAGCCGGTGGCGGTGGCGCTGGCCTGCCAGCTGCTCATCCTGCCCGCCGCCGCGTTCGGGCTGGTGCTGCTGTTCGACCTGCCCCCGCTGCTCGCGGTCGGCATGATGCTGCTGGCGGCCTCGCCCGGCGGCACCACGGCGAACCTGTTCAGTCACCTGTTCCGCGGCGATGTCGCGCTGAATGTGTCACTCACGGCGGTGAATTCGATCGTCGCCGTCGTAACCCTGCCGCTGGTCACCAATTTCGCCATCGACTACTTCGAGCCGGGCGGCAGCGCGGGTGACGTCGGCCTGCAATTCGGCAAGGCCGCCCAGGTTTTCGCGATCGTGCTGATCCCGGTCGCGCTGGGCATGCTCACCCGCAACCGCGCGCCCGGCTTCGCGGAGCGGATGGACCGCCCGGTCCGGATCGGTTCCGCGGTGACGCTGCTGCTGGTCATCGTGGGCACCATGCTGGCCGAGCGGGAGAACCTGACCGGCTACCTGGTCGACGTCGGCGCCGTCACCACGCTGTTCTGCCTGATCAGCCTGACCGCGGGCTATTTCGTGCCGCGCTGGCTGGGCGTCACCGACCGGCAGGCGATCGCCTGCTCGATGGAGATCGGCATTCACAACAGCACGATCGCGATGACGGTGGCGATCAGCGTGCTCGACAGCACCGAAATGGCGGTTCCGGCGGCGGTTTACGGCGTGCTGATGTTCCCGCTGGCGGCGGCGGTCGGCTGGTTGATCACCCGGCGCGCCGTGCCGGCCGAGACGACCGCGCAGGCCTAGCCCGGCCCTGGCACGGCGTGCGCTGCTGCCCCATTCCCCTCCGAAGGGGCATCGGCGCGGTATGAATACAACCGGAGCCGCTGGTCACGTGTCTACCGAAAGTGGCTGGTACCGATGACGCGGTGTAGTGCGGACCGAACGCTTGACTGTGCGGCACTGGTCAACTAGGTGAATTCGTGGTGCACGATGCCCATGATCAGGATGCCGGGCCGCTCGTGCAGTTGCGGCCACAGCATGATCGTGTCCTGCACCAGCACTTCGCGGTGCTCGTCGGCCGGCCGGACCCGGCGGAACGGGTCGGGGCGGGCCGAGTAGACGACGCCCGATTGCCAGAGCGGCCAGAAATGGTCCAGATGCTTGACGCTGTCGAGGATTTCGGCGGCGCTGTCCTGGCAGCCGGGCCGGGCCGCGTAATCGCGGAACAGCCCGACCATGACCGCTATTTCCCGTTCCCAGGCGGGGTGGGCGGCCCGGGCCTGCTCGCCGAGCCACCAGTGCAGCATGTTGGGCGCTTCGAGCAGTCCGGGCCACAAGCGGCGGAACTGGGCGTTTGCGTGGGTGAGTTTCCAATCCAGGACGCGCCCCGCCGCATGCGGCGCCAGCGCCTCCAGCATCCGCGGCAGCATCTCCTCGGGGACCGGCACCGTCGTCGTGGAGGTGACAGGTCGCCCGGCCAGCATCAGCAGATGGTTCTGTTCGTCGCCGCGCAGGTGGAACAGGGTGTTCAGCCTGGTCAAGATGTTGTCGTTGGGATTGGTGCGCTCGCCCGACTCGATCTGACGGATATAGCTCTCGGCGACCGGGATTTCGAGCGCCAGCTCCCGGGCCGACCAGCCGAGCCGCAGTCGGCGCACCCTGACGAAATCCCCGAGCGTCGGTAGCGGTGGTATGGCCACACTCGCCGTCATGCACACACCCTCCCATCAGGACCGCGACCATCACGCCGAGTTGTGATGGAAGTCACTTCAGATTGTAGGTTCGAATTGTAGTGCGAGACATCATGATTGAGGGTTGCACTGGATAACGGCCGGAATGGAGGGCGTGCGGATCTTGTCGGCTCACGGTTCCGTCGACCGCGCGTGCCAGGTGGCGCGTACCCGGGGCTGGATCCGGGACGCCGAGCACCTGCTGGTGCTCACCGGTGCCGGAATCTCCACCGACTCGGGCATTCCCGCGCCGACCGGCCGGGAGGCCATCGACTGGACCGCTAACGCACCGGGCCGCCGGCGCGTGTGGCGCGCGCTGGCGCACTTTCTCCGTGCCGGTCGGCCCAACGCCGGGCATCACGCCCTGGCCGACCTGGAGCGCGCGGGCCGCCTCGGCGCGCTGGTCACCCAGAACGTCGACGGCCTGCATCTGGTGGCGGGCAACAGCCGGCGCCGCCTGATCGAGTACCACGGCGACCGCCGCGTCGCCATGTGCCTGGCCTGCGGCAGCCGCATCCCCACCCACCTCGTGCTCGACGTCGTCGAGGCGGGGAACGACGACCCGCGGTGCGTGTGCGGCGGGATCCTCAGGCCCGCTGTCCTTTCGGGCACCGGCGAGGTGGATCCCGAGGCGCACACCCGCGCGATCTCCGCGGCCCGCCGGACCGATCTGCTGCTCGCCGTCGGTACCACGCTCTCGCGGTTCCCGGTCGCGGGTCTGGCGCGCTTGGCCGCGGCCAGGGGGCGGCTGGTCATCGTCAACCGCAGTCCCACCCGGTTGGACGGGATCGCCGATGTCGTCCTGCGCGGCTCGATCAGCGAGGTATTGCCGCAGCTGGTTGTATAGCTGCTGAGGAAGTCGAGCGAAAGTTGTTCCTGCCGTGAGTATTACCGTGCGCGATGTGCTGGAAGCCCGCTCCGCCGAGGCCGGCGCCATCCGGGCGCATCTGCGCAATCACCTGTACGGGATCCCCGATACCGGCAACGAGGTGCTGGCCTACCGCGCCGCCGAATTGCGGGCCGCCGTCGCGCTGCTCCTGCGGGCCTGCGCGGACGACGAGGCCGCGGCCTCGGCGGTGCTCGCGGGTGTGGTCCGGATGGTGGAGGTCACTACCGAATCCGCCGCTGCCGCCGTCGTTTCCGTGGTCATCGCGGACACCGCCGACGCCGTGCGATTGCGCGGCGCGGCGGCGGTCACCGCCGATGTCACCGCCGCCGAGCGCGCCGGCGCGCATACCGACACCTGCCGATGGGCCCGGGTGGTCGCCGCGGACCATGGCGTGGACGCGGCCGCCGTCTACAACACGGCGGTCGACCGCGCCCGCTGGCGGGCGATGCAACCCAGCGGCGGCTAGCTCACTTGCGCCGCGGCCGGATCACGGCGGTGAAAGCCGAAGCGGCGACTTTCTTTCCGGTGCTGTCGGTGATGGTCACCGGCACCTCCAGCTCGATGTCGACCTGCTCGGCGATCTGGGCGCGGATCTTCTCGAGCGTCTCCGGCTCGATGTCGGAGGTGGCCAGGAACGGCCCGGCCTCGCCGCGGGCCCGGGCCAGGTATTCGATCCGGCCGTTGCGGGCGACGATGAACGTCTGGCCCATCAGGTCCACGATCCCGGATACCGACGCGCCCATCGCGGCGGTCTCCGCCAGTCCGAAGAGCACGGCGGCGTGCAGATCGCCGTTGTGGTTCAGGTGCTCGGGTTTCGGCGCGATCGAGACCACGCTGCGGCCCGGCCCGAACTCCGCGGCCTGAATCCCCGTGTACTGGATGAACCCCAGCTTCTGGAACCCGGCCATCACCAGTTCGCCCACAGCCGCGCTATCCATCGAATCTCCCGCATGTGCCAGAAATGAAACCTGTTCTAGTTCATACCGCGTAAAGAGCCGGTTGTCCATGCCGGCGACAGGGAACGGCCCCGGCGCGCGAACGCGCCGGGGCCGGAGTTCGCCGGGCTACTCGCGGCCCGCGGAGGTGAAGGACATGTCGGCGTAGCGGGGCCCGGCCACCTTGTCGGCGATCGGCTCCAGGGTGGCCAGCTCGTCCGCGGTCAGCGCCAGGGTGGCGGCCGCGACGTTCTCGGCCAGGCGGGTGCGGCTACGGGTGCCCGGGATCGGCACCACCGGCAGGTTGTGCACGGCGGCCTGTGCGTGCACCCAGGCCAGCGCGACCTGGGCCTGGGTGACATCGCGGGCCGCGGCGATGGTGGCCAGCGGCGCCAGCAGCTCCGCGTTGTGCGCGGCGTTGTCACCGGAGAACCGCGGCATGCCGGAGCGGTAGTCGCCCGGACCCGCCGTGTTCAGCTTGCCGGTGAGGAAGCCGCGGCCCAGCGGGGAGTACGGCACGAACGCGACGCCCAGTTCGGCGGCGGCGGGCACCGCGGTGCGCTCGACATCCCGGGAGAACAGCGACCACTCCGACTGCACCGCGGCGATCGGGTGCACGGCGTGCGCGGCGCGCAGCTCGTCACCGGTCACCTCGGACAGGCCGATGGCCCGGATCTTGCCCTGCGCGACGAGTTCGGCCAGCACGCCGGCGGTCTCCTCGATCGGCACCCGCGGATCGCGCCGGTGCATGTAGTACAGGTCGATGACGTCGATGCCGAGCCGGCGCAGGCTGCCGTCCACGGACCGGCGGATGTAGTCGGGGGAGTTGTCGAAGCCGCGGTAGGCGGGGTCGTCGGCCTTGCGGACGATGCCGAACTTGGTGGCCAGCACCAGCCGGTCCCGGTTGGCCTGGACGAAATCGCTGAGGAATTCCTCGTTGTGGCCCGAGCCGTAGATGTCGGCGGTGTCGAACAGGGTGACGCCGAGTTCCAGCGCGTGCTCCAGCGTCGCGCGGGATTCGGCCGGGTCGGACGCGCCGTAGAACTCGCTCATCCCCATGCAGCCGAGGCCCTGGATGCCGACCTGGATGCCGTTGGTGCCGAGTGCGGTGACTGGAAGGGTCATTGCTGGATTCCTTTGCTGTCGTGCGCGATCAGAAGGGCGGGCCGCACCGCCGTGGCGTCACCGGAATACAAGGCGATCTTGTAATCCAGGACCTCGACGGTCTTGCGGAGCTCCTCGATCTGGGCGAGCACTTCGGCGCGGGTATCCCGGAACATCTGCAAGCGTTCCGGCATCGTCTCCGCCCCGGACCGCACCAGCTCGGCGTAGCGGACCATGTCGGCCACCGACATCCCGGTGGTGCGCAGGCGCCCGATCAGCGCCAGCCACTCCAGGTCCCGATTGCTGAACCGCCGCTTGCCGGTGTGGTCGCGACCGACGTAATCCATCAGGCCGATCCGCTCGTACCAGCGCAGCGTGTCCCGGCTCAACCCGGAACGCTCGGCGGCGTCGCCGATCGAGTACTGCGGCCGGTCCGACGCACTGATATCGGTGTGACCTGCTGGAAGACCCATTGCCTCGCCCTTCTCGAAGAACACGCACGACGCTACCCACCTGGAGTGCACTCCAAGCAAGAGTAATTTTCGCCGCGGGCCGGAAGGCGCGCCGGGGTCGGTCAGTCGTACTTCGGCAACTGCTGGATGGCCCACTTGTTGCCGTCGGGGTCGGCGAAGAAGGTGAACAGGCCCCAGCCCAGGTCCTTGACCGGCGTCGCGTCCACGCCGGCGGCGACGAGCTGTTGATAAGCCTGTTCGGCGTCGGCGACGACCATCTGCATGCCCTCGACGCTGCCGGGTGCGGCCTCGGTGAGGCCACGGCCGATACAGATCGAGCAACCCGAACCCGGCGGCGTCAGCTGAACGAAGCGGACGTCGTCGCTGGGGGAGTGATCGTGGTCGGCGTTGAAGCCGATCGAGGTGTAGAAATCCTTGGCTCGATCGACATCGGTCACGGGAATCGCGATGAGCTCGATTTTCCAATCCATGCTGCCAGCCTGCCACCGCGTACCCACATACGCAGGGCAAACGATCCGATTCCAGGACATCCGGCCGGGCTCGATTTCCCGGCCTACCCTGGTGGACATGGCTAAGGAAATTGACCGCGTCCGGGCTCGCTCCGCGTTGGCGACGGTCCGGGAAAGTCCCTTCATCACCGCGGTCGCGGTGGCACCGGTCCTGCTCGCGCTCGGCGTGGTGTGGTGGCTGACGAACGGCTTCGTCGCCTTCGTGCTGCTGCTGATCCTCGGCGGCGTCGTCGTGATCGGCGGCAAGCTGCTCCGCTAGCGCGCCACGTGGAAGTGGGTGAGTTCCCCGGTTCCCGGATCGATGTCGGCCCAGGGCCGGTCGAATTCGAGGACCGCGAGCGCTGAGGTGGGGAATTTCCGGCTCAGTTCGATCGCCTGCTCGGAATTCCGGTTGGCCGCCAGCTCCCACGCGGTCCAGGGCATGCCCGGCGCGTGGCCGATCAGCAGCAGGGTCGACACGTCGTCGTCGCTGAGCTGGACCAGTTCGATCAGCGTGCGCGGGGAGGCCTCGTAGATGCCGCGCTCGAAGACCACGGGTGCGTCGATGCCGGTGGCGGCCAGGGTTTCCCGGGTCCGCACCGCGGTGGAGCAGCGCACCGCGTCGATCGGCGGCTGCGTCTCGCGCAGCCACTGCCCGGCCAGGGTGGCCTCGCGCTCCCCGCGCGGCGCCAGCGGGCGCTCATGGTCGGCGACCCCGTCCGGATACCCGGACTTGCCGTGCCGCATGAGGATCAAGGTCCGCGCCATGTGCCTACCGTAAGCCGCGACCGCGCCCGTCTCACGATGTGGTGGGGGATTGACGCCCCCGCGACCCGCTGTGATAGGACCGTGGTCGGTCCGGAGAGAGGCGTGCGCCACTCTTCGGGCACACTGAAAGCGGCGTCACATCCGCGCAACCGCATCAGCCGTGACGCCGCGGACACCGCAAACCACCGGGTGGCATACAGCCCACGCACATTTCGAGGATCTGCAAACTATGGCCTACGTCATCACGCAGCGTTGTTGCAACGACGCCAGCTGCGTCTCCGAGTGCCCGGTCGATTGCATTCGTCCCACCCCGGACCAGCGGGAGTTCGCGACGACCGAGATGCTCTACATCGACCCCGACACCTGTATCGACTGTGGTGCCTGCGTCGACGCGTGCCCGGTGGAGGCCATCTTCTCCGAGGACGACCTGACCGCCTCGCTGGCGCGCTACCGCGACATCAACGCCGCCTACTTCCAGCGGCACCCGCTGGAGTCGAACTTCGATCCGATCGTGACGCCCGCGCGCCCGCCGAAAGAGCTCGGCACGCTGCGCGTCGCCATCGTCGGCGCGGGCCCCGCCGCCTGCTACGCCGCCGATGAATTGCTGCGCCGCAGCGACGTCGAGGTCGAGATGTTCGACCGGCTGCCGACCCCGTGGGGTCTGGTCCGCAACGGCGTCGCCCCGGACCATCCGGGCACCAAGACGGTGTCGAGCCTGTTCGAGTCCGCGTTCCGGCGCGAGACCCTGCAGTACTACTTGAACGTCGAAGTGGGCACCCACATTTCGCACGAGGAGTTGCTCGAGCATCACCACGCCGTGCTCTACGCCGTCGGCGCCGCCTCGGACCGCCGGATGAACGTGCCCGGTGAGGAGCTGCCCGGCAGCCACTCGGCCACCGAGTTCGTCAACTGGTACAACGGCCATCCCGACTTCGCGGATCGCGAATTCGACCTGTCGGCCGAGCGCGCCGTCATCGTCGGCAACGGCAACGTCGCCCTCGACGTGGCCCGGGTGCTGACCGTGCAGCCGGACGAGCTGGCCAAGACCGACATCGCCGACCACGCCCTGGACGCGCTGCGCCGCAGCAACATCCGCGAGGTCGTCGTGCTCGGCCGGCGCGGCCCGCTGCAGGCGGCCTACACCTCGCCGGAGTTCCTGGCGCTGACCCACCTCAAGGGTGTGGACATCGTCGTCGAGGACGCCGACCTGGAACTCGACGCGACCAGCCGGGCGCTGCTGGACGACCCGCAGGTGGAGCCGCACTTACAGCTCAAGTACACCCTGGCCCAGGAGTACGCCGCGGGCCGCCGCGATCCGGCCAATCGCCGCATCGTCTTCCGGTACCTGAGCTCCCCGGCCGCGCTCACCGGTACCGACAAGGTGGAGGGCATCGAGTTCGTGCACAACGAACTGGTCGAGGAGGGTGGCCAGGTCGTGGCCCGCGCCACCGACCGTACCGAGAGCCTGGCGACCGGCCTGGTGCTGCGCTCGATCGGATACAAGGGCGAGCCGGTCGCCGACCTGCCCTTCGACGAGTTCCGCGCCGTGATCCCGAACGAGCACGGCCGGGTCATCGGGGAGGACGGCGCCCCGCTGCCCGGCGTCTACGTCAGCGGCTGGATCAAGCGCGGCCCGCGCGGTGTCATCGGCTCCAACCGCACCGACTCCGAAGAGACGGTGGAGCAACTGATCTCGGACTTCACCAGCGGCAAGCTGACCAAGCCACAGGGCGATCGCGCGGCCCTCAAGGCCCTGGTCGGCACGCGGCAGCCGGATCTGGTCGACCGCACCGGCTGGAAGACCATCGATCAGGCGGAGAAGACGGCGGGCAAGGCCGCCCGCCGTCCGCGGGTCAAGTTCACCACCCGGGAGGACCTGCTGAAAGCCGCTCGCGGCTAACGGCTTTCGCGGGCGTCAGCTCCGCCCGAGCCGCGTGATCAATCCGTGCACATGGGATTCGGCCGCGGCCCGGGCGGATTCGGGGTGCCCGGATTCCAGGGCGCGCAGGATGTGGCGATGCTCGCGCAGGGCGGTGTGGCGGTTGCGGGTGGAGTGCCACAGGTCGCCCCGGTAGAGGTGGGCCTGGGCCTCGAGGCGGGCGAGTTCGTCGGCCAGCGTCCGGTTGTCGGCCCGGTCCCGGATGAAGCGGTGGAAGGCCAGATCCAGTTCGGTGTCGCGGGCGGTGTCGGCCGCGCCGCGCAGGTTGTCCTCCTGTGCCGCAACCAGATCGGCGAGCTCGTCCAGCTCGGCGTCGGTGAGCCGGGTGGCGGCGTGCGCCGCGGCCAGGCCGTCCAGTGCAGCCCGGACCGCGAGCACATCGCGGATCTGGGCGTCGTCCAGCGCGGCCACCCGGGCGCCCGCGTGCGGCACGTTGACGGCCAGGCCCTCGTAGATGAGCTGCTGGACGGCTTCGCGTACCGGGCTACGGCTGACCCCGAGCTGGGCGGCCAGCGCGGGCACGCTCAGTGGCCGGCCGGCTTCCAGTTCCCCGGAGAGGACCAGTTGACGGACCTGCCCGTACACGTGCGGGCCGAGCAGGGCGGTGGGCGGCGCGTCCGGTTCGGTCATGACAGTGGTCCCCTTCCTGCGGGTGTCCTGATTATCCTTGCGGCCGGTAGTTGGCCTGCACCCGCTGGGTGAGGAAATCGGCGGCGGTGACCGGGGGATAGGTGCCACCCGGCCCCTGGATGACGGCGTCCCGGTCGGCCTGGGCGAAGTAGGCGATGCTGTAGCGCTCGCCCTGGTACTCGCCCTCGCCCGGGCTGCGGACCCGGTGGAAGTTGGAGGGCAGCAGGTCATCGCTCCAGCGGGTGAGCATATCGCCGATATTGCAGGTGATCAGGCTCGACGACGGGGTGATCGAGGTCCACTCCTGCTCGTCCATCTCCCGCCCGGGGCACACCTGCAACCCGCCCTGGCCGTCACGCTGGAAAAGCAGGGTGAGGCAATCGAAGTCGGTGTGCGCGCCGGCCCGCCAGCGGCCCGGGACGCCGCGCAGTTCCGCCGGCACCGCGAAGTAGTGCAGCAGCCGCAGGGTGCTCTGGTACTGCGGTGATTCCGGGTCGTGCGCCGCGGTGAAGTGCTCGCGGTCCATCCCGAGCCGGTCGGCGAAGCAGGACAGCACCCGCATCGCGACGGCCCAGGTGCGATGCTCGAAATCCAGGAGGGTGGCGCGGAATCCGGCCAGTTCCTGCTCGCTGGGCCAGAGCTGGTCCATGTGCGGGCGGGTGATCTGATACGACTCCTTCTGGTCGGGCACCCCGATGGACGGGCGCACCTGACTCAGGCTCTCCCAGCCCGCGTTGTTCGCCTTGACCAGCGGGTACTGGCCTTTCACGGTCTCCGGGAGGCCGAAGAACCCGGCGGTGCGGGCGAAGACGTCGTCGATCTGCGCCTGGGGGATGCCGTGCCCGGACAGCTGGAAGAAGCCGATCTCGGTGGCGGCCTGCCAGAGTTGCTCGGTGATCTCGGCGCGCCGGTCCTCGAAATCGGTGAGGTCGATGACGCGGATCTCGCGCTCGGTCTCGGTGCCGAGGCCGCCCATCTGCTTCTCGCGCGAGACTTCGGACAGGTCGTAGCTGGTTGCCATGCTCAGTTCCTTACGGTCGGGTCGAGAAATTCCTTGGTGACCAGTGCCTGGGCGGACAGGCCGTCCGGCACCTGTGCGCCGCCGCGGCGCAGGATCGGGGTGAATTCGGCGATGACGCGCTGCACCCGGGCCTCGTCGAAGCTGCCGACGATGCCGTCGGTGTCGGGCCCGACGAGCCCGCCGTCGATCAGTGCGCGGGAACCGAATTCGGCGAGCTCGGGGCTGTAGGGGCTGAAGCTCGGGCTCTTGGCGACGACGTCGACCACGACGTCGTTCACGGGCGCCGGGTCGGCCTGGAACCGCGCGGTCGCCCGCTGGATCATCGGTACCAGCCGCTGCAGGCAGGGCCGCAGTTCGGCGAGCTTGTCGGCGCGCACGTTGACGGTGCGGGCATAGCCCTCGTAGCCGACATCGCGCAGCAGCTGATAGCCGACCGGCTTACCCCAGGCCCGCACCTCGTGCTCGTAGACATAGGGTTCGGAGTTCGCGAAGCCCTGCTGGGCGAACGAGGGCCCGGCCACGAACCGCGACGGCGAGTTGTCGTAGGAGGCGTCGATCTGCTCGGGCTTGACCAAGCCGCGCGCGACCAGCCACTCCGGGTACAGCTGGCCCTGGGAAACCACCACCGGCGCACCGGATTTCCCGATATCGGCGATGCCGCGCCAGTCCGGATGGCTGCCGGGATCCCACATCAGCATCTGCGGGCTGGCCCGCAGCAGCGTGGTCACCGCGACGATCGGCTGGGTGGCCGCGGCGGCGATGGCGTGCTCGGAGTGCGCCAGCCCCAGAGTGATCGACGGGTCGACGTACATCTGCGACGGCACCGTCTGGAAGCCGATGGCCGGCCCACCGGCCCGGATCTCCAGGTCGACGCCGGTGTCCTTGCCGTCGATCGCGAGCGGGCCGGAGACCAGATTGCGATCGGCGTCGACCCGGTAGCCGGGGCCGAGCAGGCCGAAGATCGGGCCGGAATCGGATTCCGGTTCCCACTGCAACTGGACCACGACCTTGGCGGGGCAGACCCCGGCGAGCTGCTGCTCGGCCGGTGCGGCGGGCAGGTCGACGGCGGCGGTCTCGGTGTCGGTGCCGGAACAGGCCGCCCCGGAACCGATCACGGCGGCGGCGAGGGCTATCGCGCCGAATGTGCGTATACGCATGGAATCCTCCAGAGATGGGCTAGCGACCGGCGGCGTGCCAGCCGCCGGTGGTGATCCGCTGTGCGGCGGTGAAAATGGCGAAGACGAGCACGCCGAACAGGCCGGCCAGCAGGAGCGCGGCGAGCAGATCCTCGGATTGCAGCCGGGCGCGGTAGGTGTCGAGCAGGGTGCCGATGCCGGGCTTGCCCTGGGCGAAGAACATGTCGCCGATGATCGCGCCGGTGACCGAAAGGCCCGCCGCGGTCCGCAGACTCGTCATGATCGAGGGCAGCGCCGCGGGCAGTTCCAGCGCCACCATGGTGCGGATCCGGCCCGCGCGGCCCAGGGCGAACAGCTCCCGCAGGTTGCCGTCCACCGATTGGATGCCGAACAGCGTCAGCGCGATGATCGGGTGGATCGCGATGAGCACGCAGACGATGGTGCGCGAGCCGATGCCGTAGCCGAACCAGAGTCCGATCAGCGGCACCACGGCCAGCACCGGAATCGCCTGTAGCACAACGGAGTACGGGTACACGACGCGCTCGATCACCTTGGTCTGGCTCATCAGCACCGCGATCGCGACGCCGAGCACGGCCGAGATCAGGAGCCCGGTCACCGCGACCCGGGCGGTCACCGCGAGCGCGCGCAGCATCACCTCCAGCTTGGCCGGGTCGGCCAGCGATTCGGTGAGCACGGCGTGCGGCGGCGGCAACAGGAAGCGCCGCTGTGGACTCAGCACCAGCAGCGACACCGCGTACCAGGCCGCCATGGCCAGGCCGAAGGACAGGATCGGCGCGGCCAGTTTGACGGGACGGGGCATCAGCGGGCCTCCTTCAGGGAATGCGAAGTGCGGGCGACCAATTCGGTGAACGCGGGGTCGAACCGCAATTCCCGATCGCGCGGGTAGGGCAGATCCACCTCGATCACCTCGTGCACCCGGCCCGGGCGCGCGGACATCACCACGACCCGCGAGGCCAGGAACACCGCCTCGGACACCGAGTGCGTGATGAACAGCGCGGTGAACGCCTCGTCGCGGTAGAGCCGCAGCAACTCCTCCTGCATGCTCAGGCGGGTCATTTCGTCGAGCGCGCCGAACGGCTCGTCCAGCAGCATCAATCGCGGTTGCAGGGTCAGCGCCCGGGCCAGCGACACCCGCATCCGCATGCCGCCGGAAAGCTGGTGCGGCAGGCTCTTCGCGAAGTCGGTCAACCCGACCGCGTCGATCGCGGCGGTGGCGCGGGCCCGCCGGGTCTTACGGTCGAGCCCCTGCAATTCGGCGGCGAGCTCGACATTGCGCAGCACCGAGCGCCAGGGCAGCAGCGTCGCCTCCTGGAAGATGAAGCCGATCGAGTCCGTCTGCACCGCCACCGATCCCGAGCTGACCCGGACCAATCCCGCGGCCAGCCGCAGCAGGGTGGACTTGCCGCAGCCGGAAGGCCCTACGACGGCGACGAATTCGCCGGTCGCGATGTCGAGGTCGATGTCGGTGAGCGCCGTGGCGTCACCGAATCGCTTGCTCGCCTTGGCGAAGGAGACTTCGAGGCCGGACAGCAGGGTCCGGGCGTCGGCGTCTCGCGATGTGTCGAAGAGTGTCACTGTTCGTGCCTTCCCTCGCTGGGTCACGGTCTTTGCGTGCAACCCCGTGCGTGAGTTCAGTTTGTCTGCGGTGAATTACATGTAATCGCCGTCCCGTTTCCGGCGGATTAACTTGTCATCACACGCTGTTGAGTTGCCGAACCAGCAGCTCGGTGTCCACCCGGGTGCTGCGGCCGTCGCGAATGACCGCCTCGCCGTCCACCCAGACGGTGTCCACCACCCGGGGGGACGCGGTGGTCAGCAGCGTGGCGCCGGGGTCGAGCACCGGCAGGCAGGCGAAGTCCCGGTCGAAGCGGACCAGCGTGAGATCGGCCCGGTCCCCGACGCCGACGCCCGGGGCCGCGCCGGACCGGCCGAGCGCCCGGGCCGCCCCGGTGGTCGCCATCCGCAGCATCTCGTCGAAACCCAGGAGATCAGCGCGTTTCCGGGTGACCCGCTGCAGATACGAACCCATGCGCAGGGCCAGCAGCAGATCCTGGGTGTCGTTGCTCGCCGCGCCGTCGACCCCGAGACCGACGCCGACACCCGCCTCCAGCATCTCCAGCACCGGCGCGACACCGCTGCCCAGGCGCATGTTGCTCAGCGGGTTGTAGGAGACCGCGACGCCGCGGTCGGCGAAAACGCTGCGGCCGTGCGCGTCCAGGTTGACGCAGTGCACGGCCAGGGTGCGATCCCAGAGGAACCCGGAGTCGTCGAGATAGTCGACGGCGCCGCGGCCCGCATGCAATCGGCACATGTCCTCGTCGGTACTGGTCTCCAATACATGTATCGAGACGGTCTTGCCGCCGCGCACCGCGAATTCCCGGGTGGCGGCCATGCCCTCGGGCGTCAGGCAGCGCGGATTCGGCACCGCCAGCGCCGTGCTGATCCGCGAGCCACGCAGCCGCGCGTCGAGATCCTCGATATGCGCGAAGACCTCCGGCAGCGGCTGCATCAACCGGGGATCCAGACCCCAGCGCCGGGAGGCGTCGGCCCGGTCGGCGAGACCGCGGCCGAGAATCACCCGGATGCCCAGCTCGTCCAGGGCGCGAATCATGGCGTCGTGCACCGCTTCCGAGCGATTCGGCCACATGTGCTCGACCACGGTGGTGACCCCGCCGCGCAGCAACTCCAGGCCACCGGCCAGCGCGGACAGATAGGTCTGCTCGGGCGTGGCCGCGACCGTGCGCTCGCCGACGCATTGCAGCCAGGCCAGCAGCGGCAGCCCCTCGCCGATACCGCGCAGCACCGCCTGCTGCAGATGGGTATGAGTGTTGACGAATCCGGGCAGCAGGTGACCGCCGCCGCCGTCGACGCGGGGCAGGTCGCGGTGCGCGGCTCCGGCGGCCGGCCCGATCTCGGTGATCACGCCGTCGCGGACCACCACCTGCTGGCCGGGCGTCCAGCGCGGACCCGATGGGTCGCGCAGGTAGACGGTGACGTCGGTGATAACGGTGGACTGAGCGCTCGCGGGCACCATGCGGCATTCCTCCTGAGGAAATGCGGCTGGTTCGCCCGCCGGATCCGGCGGCCCGCGTCGCCCGTTGCAGCCATGAGCGACGTGCCGGGAAGCCTAACGACGCCGTGTTGCGCGGCGGTTAAAACCTCATGGCCGCAGGTCAGCGCTCTGTTCCAGAAGCTCGACGACGGGTTCGAGGTCCGGTTCGAGGAAGGCGAGCAGCGCGTGCGCCTCCGCCTCGACCTCGGCGCATTCGGCCCGGGTCCAGGGGCGGGCGGGGCTGATCCGCAGCCGGGCGGCACCGCCCTTGGGGAAGATCTTGTAGAGCCCCGCCAGGTAGCCGTCGAGCAGGATCGAGGAGACCAGGGTGGTGGAGGTGCGCAGCCGCGCGCTGTTGCCCTCGGGGACGATGCGGCTGCGGTCCTGGTGCGAGAGAACGGCGTTGTCGTACCAGCCGAGCAGGCGCGCCGGCGCGGGCCGATCGGGGTCGGCCAGTTCGGCGCCGGCGACGTCGTAGAGGGTGCGGCCGCGGTCGTCGGTGTAGGTGCGCACGCGGTCACCGAGCTGGTCGACGGCCTTCTTGATGCCGGTGAGCCGGGACCAGGCCTGCATATCCATGGTGCTGGCGGGGCCGAACGCGCCGAGGTAGCGAAGCAGCAACTCCGAGAGCGGGTACGACGGGTCCAGCGGCGCGCCCAGCCACGGCTCCACCCGGGACCAGACCGGGCGGCTGTTGTCCTTCCACCGGCCGCGCGGCGGGGTCTGCAGCACCGGCAGCTGGTACAGCCAGGTCTGTAGCACCGCACCGGCATCGCGATCCGGATAGAGCTCGGCGGCCCGGGCCCGGATATCGGCCGCGGACATCGGCTCGTCGCCCAGGACGGCCTCGCCGTGCGCGCGCACCTCGTCGGGATCAAGCCCGACCATCGCGCCGAAATTGAAACCCTTACGGAACGGGGCCTTCTCCAGCTCCGGCTGGATGTGCGGGGCGATGCGCAGCGCGTCCGCCGGGGTGACCAGGTGAATGGTGCCGCGCATCAGGGTGATCCGGACCAGGGAGCGGTCCTCGAGCGCGTCGGAGACCGTCGCCGGATCGAAATCGGCGACCCGGCTCCACAATCCGACGAACGGCGGGGGCACATCCTGCGCCTGCAGGCCGATGAGATGATCACACATCTGCGGCGTGGTCAGCGTGCAGCGCTCCAGCAGATGCTGGCGCGCGAGCAGCGTCCGGTTCAGGACCCGATTCGACAGCTTCATGATGCGCCAACAGTACGAGCCGGAGCGGACATCTGTCTTTCCGAACAGCCTGTGCATACCTGTGGATCGATTCCGGTCCGCCCCGCCGCGGGCGGACCGGTGTTCGAACCTCAGCGCAGGGTGACGACGACCTTGCCGGTGGCGGTCCGGTTGTCCAGCGACGCAACGGCTTCCGCGGCCCGGTCCAGCGGGTACAGCACCGGCTGCGGCGGGGCGATCTCGCCGGCGGCCAGCAGCGGCTCCACCTCGGCCCACTGCTCCTGCAGGTAGCCGGGGTGCGACATCACCCATTCGCCCCAGGCCGCGCCGGTGACCTCGACGTTCTTGAGCAGCAGGCGGTTCACCTTGACCGTGGGGATCTCGCCCGCGGTGAAGCCGACCACCAGCAGCCGGCCCGCCGAGCCCAGCGAGCGGACGCTGTCGGTGAACCGGTCGCCGCCGACCGGATCGATCAGTACGTCCACGCCGCGACCGCCGGTGATCTCCTTGACGGCCGCGAGCCAGCCTTCGGTGAGCACCACGTCCGTGGCGCCGTTGGCCCGCGCGACCTCGGCCTTCGCCTCGGTGCTGACCACCGCGATCACCTTGCCCGCGCCCAGCGCCCGCGCCATCCGCAGCGTGGAGGTGCCGATGCCGCCGGCCGCGCCGTGCACCAGCACCGTCTCGCCCGCCGCCAGCCGGCCACGGTTGCGCAGGCAGAAGTGCACGGTCAGGTCGTTGAAGAGAATGCCCGCGCCCGCTTCCAGCGAGATGTTGTCGGGCAGCTTGAACACCATCTGGGCCGGCGCCACCGCGACCTCGGCCAGGGCATTGCCGAGCAGCGTCAGCGCCACCACCCGGTCACCGGCCTCGACGTGGGCGTCCGCGGGCGCCTCCCGCACGATCCCCGCGATCTCGCCGCCGACAACGAACGGCAATTCCGGCTTCATCTGGTAGAGCCCGCGGGTCATCAGCACGTCCGGGAACGCGACACCCGCCGCGTGCACGTCGATGACCACACCGCCCGGGTAGCCGGCGGGCTCCGGGATGTCCACCACCTCGATCGCTTCCGGTCCCTCCAGTTTGCTGACCTGAGCTGCGCGCATGGGCCGACCTCTCTGTCCTATCCCGGCGACCCGTCCGGCCGCCGATGACACCGTGACCAACATAACCGGCGATCCGATGGCGCGTGCCTGCAGATGTCTCACACCAGCCCCGCGCCCGGCGTGAGTGGGGACGGCCGGTGGTTCGGGCGCCGATTCCGCACCGTCGCGGCCTGTCCACACGGTGGGATGTTGGCTAAGCTTGCCGCGAATTCAGGACGGGGAGAAGGGGGTTTTCGATGGCCGGTCCGAACGATACGTTGCAGGTCAATTCCGAAGCGCTGCAAAAGTTTGCGACCAACCTGCGCACCGAGGCGACCGATGTCACCAGTCTGGGCGCGGGCCAGGGTTTCAACTTCGCCTCCGGCGCGCTGCCGGGCACCGATTTCGGCACGGTGGTCACCTCCGCGACCGACACGCTCAACAACTGCCTCGAGCGCATCAACGAGCGGCTGTCCACGATCGCGGACGGCATGCAGAACGCGGCGGGCAAATACGAGCTGGTCGAAGCGGACTTCGCGGACAAGTTGAAGACCATCGGCCTGGAGGTGAAATGACACTCACGATTCCCGATGTACTCGCCTGGGAGCCCAGCAAGCTGACGGCCGCGGGCACGCACGCGAACACGGTCTCGACCAAGCTCGACGGCCTGTTCACCAAGAGCGTCACCGACACCCAGGGCCTGGGCTGGTCCGGCACCGCCGCGGCCGCCGCGAACGCCCGCGTGGAGACGGAGAAGACGCGAGCGTCGGCCGTGAGCGCCGCCCTGCTCGACGTGCAGACGGCGTTCACCGAGCAGGTGGAAAACCTGACCAACGCCAAGAACAAGGTGATCCAGCTCCGTGACGACGCGCTGAACCAGAAGCCCGCCTTCGAGGTCTCCGACGCCGGTGTCGTCACCGCCACCGCGCGCGTCGCGGAGATCCGCAAGACCTCGGGCGCCACTACCGAGGACACCTCCGACGACCGCGGCGGCACCGAAATGGCCGTCGTGGGTGAGGAACTCGCGGCCGCCCAGCGTTCGCTGGATCTCGCCAACGCGCTGGCCGCGGCCGAGGGCGTCGCCGTCGCGGCCCGAGCCCGGGTCGCCACCGCGGTGGCCAAGCTACAGACCGCCTACGAGGGCCTCGGCGACCCGAAGCTCAATGTGGAGCAGGCGCCCACCACCCCGGCAGTCACGCAGAAGCCGGTTACGCAGAGCCCGAGCAGCAACCTGAAGTCCAACAGCAACAGTGGGTCGGGCTCCGGAAGCGGCACCGGGACGGGCAGCGGTTCGGGAAATCAGTACAGCAGCGACGCGCCGACCACCATGCCCACCGGCGAGCAGAAGGAATGGATCGAGAAGGCCATTCAGGAGCTGCGCGCGGCCGGCTACGACATCAGCGACAGCGATGCCGCCATCATCGCCAAGATGATCGAGAAGGAGTCGGGCGGCAACCCGAACGCCATCAACCTGTGGGACAGCAACGCGGCGGCGGGCATCCCGTCCAAGGGCCTGATGCAGACCATCGACCCGACGTTCAACTCCTACAAGTTGCCCGGCCACGACGACATCTACAACCCCGTGGACAACATCATCGCGGGTAGCCGGTACGCGATCGAGCGCTACGGATCGCTGTCGAACGTGCCCGGTATCGCGGCGATGAACGCGGGTGGCAGCTACGTCGGTTACTGATCCGCTTCCTGATGCCGGGCTCTTCTACGCGCGAGTACCCCGATCTCGACGCGAGGGTGTGACGTACGCCCCGTAAAGTCGTCTCAGAAGAGCACCGCAAGAAAAAACGCGGCACACCGTGCAGCGCGAGGAGCACCAGTGTCACTCGATCAGCCACTCGCCCCGCTTCCCCAGGAGGGCATGGGCTTCGCTTCGGCGTGGCCTGTCCGGGCTGGCGACGTGGATCCATACGACCGGTTGCGGTTCGACGGTGTCGCCCGCTACCTGCAGGATATCGCCTGGGAGCAGCTACATAAGACCGTGCTGCATCGCACCGATCCGAACTGGATCGTGCGGCGCACGGTCATCGATGTCATCCGGCCGATTCAATGGCCGGACGAGGTGCAGATGTTGCGCTGGTGCTCGAGCATGTCGACCCGGTGGACGAACATGCGCGTGCGCATCACCAGCGGCAACGGCGGTCTGATCGAGACCGAGGGCTTCTGGATCAATATCAGCGAGTCGAACAACATGCCCGCCCGGATCAGCGACGAGGGCCTGGGCTATCTCTCCGAGACGACGCAGGAGCATCGGCTGCGCTGGCGGCCGTACCTGACCGATCCGACGCCGCCGGAATCCGACACCGATCTGCCGTTCCCGGTGCGCGCCACCGATATCGACAGCTACAACCACGTCAACAACGCCTGCTACTGGCAGGCGGTGGAGCAGTTCCTCGTCGAGTATCCGAAGCTGGTGGCGGCGCCGCACCGCGCGATCGTCGAGTACGTCGCGCCGGTGCTCGCGCGCCAGCACGTGATGGTGCGCAGCCGCTACGAGCCGGGCGATCGCTCCGGGCGGCCGGGCCTGCGGCTGTGGTTCGTGGTCGGCGGCACCACGACCACCGTCGTGCGGATCATGCCGCTCCCGTAGCGCTCAGCGCTCGTGCGACTCCCGGTACGCGGGCGCCTTGCTGCTGTGCGTGGGGGTGAGGGTGCGCAGTAGCGGCAGCGTGCGGCGCGGCACCACGGTCGAGAGCACGATGACGCTGTGCGAGCGCACCACCGAGCTGGTGCGGTCGATACTCAGCAGCACCGTCTGCAAGCCCGCGTGCGAATCGGCACCGATGCGGCACCAGACATCCCCCGAGCCGGTGGTGGCGTAGGCCTCGAGCACGCCGGGAATCGCGTCGAGTTCGGCCGCGACCAGATCCAGCGCGCCCTGCGCGATCTCCAGCGTCACGAACGCCTGCACGTCGAAACCCGCTGCGGTGACGTCGATCTGCGGATCGTAGGAGGCGATGACACCGGATTCCTCCATGCGCCCGATCCGGGACTGCACGGTGGCGCGGGCGACGCGGGTGCGCCGGGACAGCTCCAGGATCCCCGCCTTCTGGTACTCGTGCATGGCGGTGAGGATGGCGAGATCGAGCTCGTCCAGTTTCGCCGGTGTGCGCGACATTGCGGGCCTCCTTGGTGTGCAGCCTGTGCTATTCAAATTGTCCAGCATCAGGGAGCTCCAGCTAGCCGAATTCGCCACAGTGTCTACAGAAAAATGTCGCTGTTGCCTACTGCCGTGTGACGCCGGTCTCCTAGGGTTATGACCATCGAGCATCTGCCCTCCGACGGCGAGCTACGTGGCCTCGTCGGCCTCGTCGACCATGACACCAGTGTCGATCCGTTCCCGGTCCTGGGCTGGGACGCCCTGGTCTGGGTGGTCGGCAATGCCACCCAGTGCGCCCACTTCCTGCAATCGGCCTTCGGTATGCGCCTGGCGGCCTATTCCGGGCCCGAGACCGGCAACCGCGATCACAAGGCCTACGTCTTGCACAGCGGCGCGGCACGTTTCGTCATCACCGGCGCCGTCGACCCGGACAGCCCGCTGGTCGGTCATCACGACCGGCACGGCGACGGCATCGTCGACATCGCGCTGGAGGTGCCCGACGTGGACCGCTGTATCGAGCAGGCGCGCAAGCAAGGCGCGACGATCCTGGTCGAACCGCACGACGACACCGACGAATTCGGCACCGTGCGCTCCGCCGCCATCGCCACCTACGGCGAGACCCGGCACACCCTGGTCGACCGTTCCCGCTACGACGGCCCCTATCTGCCGGGCTTCGTCACCCGCGAGTCCGGTTTCGAGCCGCGGCCCGGCCGGCCGGCCCGGTTGTTCCAGGCCATCGACCACGTCGTGGGCAACGTCGAACTCGGCAAGATGGACGACTGGGTCGAGTTCTACCGCCGCGTCATGGGTTTCACGAATATGGCCGAGTTCGTCGGCGACGACATCGCCACCGACTATTCGGCGCTGATGAGCAAGGTCGTGGCGAACGGCAACCATCGGGTGAAGTTCCCGCTGAACGAGCCGGCGGTGAGCAAGAAGCGCTCCCAGATCGACGAGTACCTGGATTTCTATCGCGGCCCCGGCGTCCAGCACATCGCCCTGGCCACCAACGACATCCTGACCTGTGTCGACGCGCTGCGCCGCGAGGGCGTCGAATTCCTGGACACCCCGGAGACCTACTACTCCGACCCCGAACTCCGCGCCCGCATCGGCCACGTCCGGGTCCCGGTCGAGGAACTACAGCGCCGCGGCATCCTGGTCGACCGCGACGAGGACGGCTACCTGCTGCAGATCTTCACCAAGCCCCTCACGGACCGCCCCACCGTCTTCTTCGAGCTGATCGAACGCCACGGCTCCCTCGGCTTCGGCAAGGGCAACTTCAAGGCCCTGTTCCAGGCCATCGAGCGCGAGCAGGAGGCCCGCGGCAATCTGTAAGCGACCGAGCGGGTCTCACCGCCGGGGCGGTCGCGGCCGAACCCAGTAGAGTTCAGGCATGCGGATCTCGTCGGCGCTCATCACCGGTTTGGCCTTGGCGTTGACGCTGTCGGCCTGCGGGTCCGGCGGCGGCTCCGACGGTGACGACACCCCGTTGCGGCCGCCGCCGCGGGTCGCCTCGCTCGGCCCGTTCGTCGGCGAGTGCGGGCACGTCACCGACGACGAGGTGCAGCGCCTGGCCGGTCTGCCGCGGATCTCGCGGGCGTTCAAGAATTCCACCGGCTGCAACTGGGAGTCCTCCGGCTCCTCCTCGCCCAGCGTCACCTTCGCCTCCTATCGCGGCAGCCCGATCGATCGGGAGAAGGCCTGGGTCAGCACGGCCGGGCGCGCGCCCGAGACGATCGAGGTGGGCGGCCGCAAGGGCTGGAAGGGGCTGGATCCGAGCGGGCAGATCTGTGATCTCGCGGTGCAGCTCGACGACGACTTCTTCGAATGGTCGATGTCCTACGGCCTGTTCGCGGCGAGCGCGAACCCGTGTGACAACGCCTACAAACTGGCCGAGCTGACTGTGCAGCGGCTCGGATGAGGGGGACCACGCGCATGGGGGCATTCCGGTCCGCCGGAGTCGCGGCGACCGCGCTCGCACTGGCGGCGACGCTGTCCGGCTGCGGGCAGACGGTGCCGGGCTCGGCCTATCCCGCCGGCGGTAGCGGCGCCGGTGAGTCGATCAACACGAACTTCGACAAGCTGCTGCGCGAGTGCGAGGTGGTCGCCCCGGAGAAGATCGGTGAGGCCGTGGGCAATTCTCAGATGGTGCAGGGTTCCTTCAACGGCGCCGTGTGCATGTGGGACATCGAGGACGCACCCGGCGGCGTGGCAATGGTCACACTTGCCTGGTACGAGGTCGGCTCGCTGAACAACGAGAAGCTCAACAACGATAAACTGGGGTACACCAGCGAGAACATCGTTGTACAGGGCAGTCGCGGTTTGCAGACGCGCCGCCCGAACGACCCGGACTCCTGCGGTGTCACCGCCAGTGCGGCCGATACCGGCGTCGTGAGCTGGTGGATCAACTACCGCGCGGGTTCCAGCCACCCGGATCCGTGCCAGGGCGCCAAGCAACTGCTCGAGTTGACCTTGAACAGGGCCCGCTAGTTGCAGCCGTAGCGACTGCTTGCAGGTCGCTCGAAAGGGTCGGTTCGGGACCCCGTTTTGCACCTCTCTCGAGGTCACGGGTATCGTGGACCGCTGTGCCCGGAAGCATGCGGGCAAGTTCGTGATTCCACTTAGGCCAGCGAAAGCGGCCGACCTTCCCGGCGTGCCCGGAAATAGGTTTGTGTGCGAAGCGCGACACGCCCGACCTCGGGACGCGAGAAACGTGGACGGACGTGCGGGTTCGGTAGCTCGAACCACAAAAGACATGAAGTTCCAGACACCGCGTTAGACAAAACAAGGAAAGCCGGTCTATGCCAACCATCAACCAGCTGGTCCGCAAGGGTCGTCGCGACAAGGTCACCAAGACCAAGACCGCGGCCCTCAAGGAGAGCCCGCAGCGTCGTGGCGTGTGCACCCGCGTGTACACCACAACGCCGAAGAAGCCGAACTCGGCGCTGCGTAAGGTCGCGCGCGTTCGCCTGACCAGCGCGGTAGAGGTCACGGCCTACATCCCGGGCGAGGGCCACAACCTGCAGGAGCACTCGATGGTGCTCGTGCGCGGCGGTCGTGTGAAGGACCTCCCGGGTGTGCGCTACAAGATCATTCGTGGCTCGCTCGACACCCAGGGCGTGAAGAACCGCAAGCAGGCTCGCAGCAAGTACGGCGCCAAGAAGGAGAAGAGCTGATATGCCACGCAAGGGCCCCGCACCCAAGCGTCCGCTGATCAACGACCCGGTCTACGGATCGCCGCTGGTCACTCAGCTGGTCAACAAGATCCTGCTGGACGGCAAGAAGTCCACCGCCGAGCGCATCGTCTACGGCGCGCTCGAGCAGGCGCGCGACAAGACCGGCACCGATCCGGTCGTCACCCTCAAGCGCGCGCTGGACAACGTCAAGCCCGCCCTCGAGGTGAAGCCCCGTCGTGTCGGTGGCGCCACCTACCAGGTGCCGGTGGAGGTCCGTCCGGGCCGCTCCAACACCCTGGCGCTGCGCTGGCTGGTCAACTACTCCCGCGCCCGTCGTGAGAAGACCATGGTCGAGCGCCTGGCCAACGAGCTGCTCGACGCCAGCAACGGCCTCGGCGCTTCGGTCAAGCGTCGCGAGGACACCCACAAGATGGCCGAGTCCAACCGGGCCTTCGCGCACTACCGCTGGTGATTACCGCCCGGCCCATCGCTCGTGTGGGGGCCGGAAGGTAGTCACAGTCGGGGGCGGCACTTCGGTGCCGTTCCCGACGTTGACATAGTGGACCTGACAAGGTCCGACACCCGAATCCCAACACGCTGATATACGACAAGCAGAGCGGGGAAGATTTCCGTGGCACAGGACGTGCTCACCGACCTCAACAAGGTCCGCAACATCGGCATCATGGCCCACATCGACGCGGGCAAGACGACCACAACCGAACGCATCCTCTTCTACACCGGTATCACCTACAAGATCGGTGAAGTCCACGATGGCGCCGCCACCATGGACTGGATGGAGCAGGAGCAGGAGCGTGGTATCACCATCACCTCCGCGGCCACCACGTGCTTCTGGAACGACAACCAGATCAACATCATCGACACCCCGGGTCACGTCGACTTCACCGTCGAGGTGGAGCGTTCGCTCCGCGTGCTCGACGGCGCCGTTGCCGTGTTCGACGGCAAAGAAGGTGTTGAGCCGCAGTCCGAGCAGGTGTGGCGTCAGGCCGACAAGTACGACGTCCCGCGCATCTGCTTCGTCAACAAGATGGACAAGCTCGGCGCCGACTTCTACTTCACGGTGCAGACCATCAAGGACCGCCTCGGCGCGAAGCCGCTGGTCATCCAGCTGCCGATCGGCGCTGAGGACACCTTCGAAGGCATCGTCGACCTGGTCGAGATGAACGCCAAGGTCTGGAAGGGCGAGACCAAGCTCGGCGAAGAGTACGAAGTCGTCGAGATCCCGGCCGACCTGAAGGACAAGGCCGAGCAGTACCGCCAGGAGCTGCTGGAGGCCGTCGCCGAGTCCGACGACGCGCTGATGGAGAAGTTCTTCGCCGGCGAGGAGCTCTCGCTCGACGAGATCAAGGGCGCCATCCGCAAGCTGACCGTCAACTCCGAGCTCTACCCGGTGCTGTGTGGTTCCGCGTTCAAGAACAAGGGCGTTCAGCCCATGCTCGACGCGGTCATCGACTACCTGCCCTCCCCGCTGGACGTCGAGGCCACCACCGGCCACGTGCCCGGCAAGGAAGAAGAGCTGCTCACCCGTCGGCCGAGCGTCGACGAGCCGTTCTCGGCGCTGGCGTTCAAGATCGCCGTGCACCCCTTCTTCGGTGAGCTCACCTACATCCGGGTGTACTCGGGTCAGGTCGCTTCCGGTGCCCAGGTCGTCAACTCGACCAAGGGCAAGAAGGAGCGTCTGGGCAAGCTCTTCCAGATGCACTCCAACAAGGAGATGCCGGTCGCTACGGCTTCCGCCGGTCACATCTACGCCGTGATCGGTCTGAAGGACACCACCACCGGTGACACCCTCAGCGACCCGCAGAACCAGGTTGTCCTGGAGTCCATGACCTTCCCGGATCCGGTCATCGAGGTCTCGATCGAGCCCAAGACCAAGTCCGACCAGGAGAAGCTCGGCACCGCGATCCAGAAGCTGGCGCGCGAAGATCCGACGTTCTCGGTGAAGCTGGACCAGGAGACCGGCCAGACCGTCATCGGCGGCATGGGCGAGCTCCACCTCGACATCCTCGTGGATCGCATGAAGCGCGAGTTCAAGGTCGAGGCGAACGTCGGTAAGCCGCAGGTGGCCTACCGCGAGACGATCACCAAGAAGGTCGAGAAGCTCGAGTTCACCCACAAGAAGCAGACCGGTGGCTCCGGCCAGTTCGCGAAGGTCATCATCGCCCTCGAGCCGTTCATCGGCGAAGATGGCGCGACCTACGAGTTCGAGAACAAGGTCACCGGTGGCCGCGTTCCGCGCGAGTACATCCCTTCGGTGGACGCCGGTGCGCAGGATGCCATGCAGTACGGTGTCCTCGCGGGCTACCCGCTGGTGAACCTGAAGGTCAGCCTGCTCGACGGCGCCTACCACGACGTCGACTCGTCGGAAATGGCCTTCAAGATCGCCGGCTCGCAGGCCCTGAAGGAAGCGGCCCGTAAGGCCGGTCCGGTGATCCTCGAACCGCTGATGGCGGTCGAGGTCATCACGCCCGAGGACTACATGGGCGATGTGATCGGCGACCTGAACTCCCGCCGTGGCCAGATTCAGGCCATGGAGGAACGCAGTGGTGCCCGTGTCGTCAAGGCGCTGGTTCCGCTCTCGGAGATGTTCGGCTACATCGGTGACCTGCGGTCGAAGACCCAGGGCCGAGCGAACTACTCCATGGTGTTCGCCCAGTACGCGGAGGTTCCGGCCAACGTGTCCAAGGAGATCATCGCCAAGGCGACCGGCGACTAGAACCGATCGGGGCCGGTTTGTAAGACTGGCCCCTATCAGCCGGGAGTCATGCACGACCCCCAGTAATAACCGCACTGCTGCAAACGCACGCACCAACAAGTCCAGGAGGACACCACAGTGGCGAAGGCGAAGTTCGAGCGGACGAAGCCGCACGTCAACATCGGCACCATCGGTCACGTCGACCACGGCAAGACCACGCTGACTGCAGCGATCACCAAGGTGCTGGCTGACAAGTACCCGGATCTGAACGCGGCGTTCGCGTTCGACCAGATCGACAAGGCGCCGGAGGAGAAGGCTCGTGGTATCACGATCAACATCTCCCACGTCGAGTACCAGACGGAAAAGCGCCACTACGCGCACGTCGACGCTCCGGGCCACGCGGACTACATCAAGAACATGATCACCGGTGCGGCGCAGATGGACGGCGCCATCCTGGTGGTCGCTGCCACCGACGGCCCGATGCCGCAGACTCGCGAGCACGTGCTGCTCGCCCGTCAGGTCGGTGTTCCTTACATCCTGGTCGCGCTGAACAAGTCCGACATGGTCGACGACGAGGAAATCCTCGAGCTCGTCGAGATGGAGGTCCGCGAACTGCTGGCCTCGCAGGAATTCGACGAGGATGCGCCGGTCGTGCGTGTCTCCGGTCTGAAGGCGCTCGAGGGCGACCCGAAGTGGACCGAGTCCATCGTCGAGCTGATGAACGCCGTCGACGAGTCGATCCCGGAGCCGGTCCGCGAGACCGAGCTTCCGTTCCTGATGCCCGTTGAGGACGTCTTCACGATCACCGGTCGTGGCACCGTCGTCACCGGTCGTATCGAGCGCGGCATCCTCAACGTGAACGAGGAAGTCGAGATCGTCGGCATCCGCGAGAAGAGCACCAAGACCACCGTCACCGGTATCGAGATGTTCCGCAAGCTGCTCGACCAGGGCCAGGCCGGCGACAACGTCGGTCTGCTGGTTCGTGGCATCAAGCGCGAAGATGTCGAGCGTGGCCAGGTCGTCGTGAAGCCGGGCACCACCACCCCGCACACCGAGTTCGAGGGCCAGGCGTACATCCTGTCGAAGGATGAGGGTGGCCGCCACACCCCGTTCTTCAACAACTACCGTCCCCAGTTCTACTTCCGTACGACTGACGTGACGGGCGTTGTGACCCTGCCCGAGGGCACCGAGATGGTCATGCCCGGTGACAACACCGAGATGTCCGTCAAGCTGATCCAGCCGGTCGCCATGGACGAGGGCCTGCGTTTCGCGATCCGTGAAGGTGGCCGCACCGTCGGCGCCGGTCGCGTCACGAAGATCGTCAAGTGAGTCTCTGACTCGCTGATCACCGAACGGCGTCGCCCCGAAAGGGGCGGCGCCGTTCGGCGTTTCCGTCGCTGAAGCTGCCGCGTAGCGGTGTTCTCCGGGTCTATCGTCGGGTTGGGGGGTAGTTCCACCAGCTAGGCCCAGGGAGAAGGTGTTCCGGTGGCGAAGGCGAAATTCGACCGGACCAAAGTTCACGTGAATATCGGCACGATCGGTCATGTCGACCACGGCAAGACGACGTTGACCGCGGCGATCACGAAGGTGCTGAGCGATAGGTATCCCGGGCTCAACGCGATGGCCGCCTTCGATTCGATCGACAAGGCGCCGGAGGAGAAGGCGCGCGGCATCACGATCAATATCGCGCACGTCGAATATCAAACGGAGCGTAGGCATTACGCGCATGTGGACGCGCCCGGCCACGCCGACTACGTGAAGAACATGATCACCGGTGCGGCGCAGATGGACGGCGCGATCCTGGTGGTGGCGGCCACCGACGGCCCGATGCCGCAGACTCGCGAGCACGTGCTGCTGGCCCGGCAGGTCGGCGTGCCCTCCATCCTGGTCGCGTTGAACAAGGCCGATCTGGTCGACGACGAGGAGATCATGGAACTCGTCGAACTCGAGGTTCGCGATCTGCTCGGCGCACAGGAGTTCGACGAGGACGCGCCGATCGTCCGGGTTTCCGCGTTGAAGGCGCTGGAGGGTGATCCGGCCTGGACCGCGTCCATCCTCGAATTGCTCGATGCGGTAGACGAATTCATTCCCGAGCCGGTCCGCGATACCGAAATGCCGTTCCTCATGCCGGTCGAGGATGTCGTCACCATCACCGGCCGCGGCACCGTGGTCACCGGCCGGATCGAACGCGGCGTCCTCAAATTGAACGATGAGGTCGAGATCATCGGCATCCGCCCCAAGCGCCTCAAAACCCATGTCACCGGCATCGAGATGTTCCACAAGCTGCTCGATCAGGGCCGAGCCGGCGACGCGGTCGGCCTGCTGCTGCGCGGTGTGAAGCGCGAAGATGTCGAACGCGGTCAGGTCGTCGTCAAGCCCGGAACCACCACTCCCCATACCGAATTCGAAGCCCAGGTCTACATCCTCGGCAAGGCCGAGGGCGGCCGCCACACCCCCTTCTTCAACAATTACCGCCCCCAGTTCTACTTCCGCACCACCGACGTCACCGGCGTGGTCACGCTCCCGCCGGGCACCGAAATGGTCATGCCCGGCGACAACACCGAAATGACCGTCACCCTCATCCAGCCCATCGCCATGGACGAGGGCCTCCGCTTCGCCATTCGCGAGGGCGGCCGCACCGTCGGCGCCGGAAGGGTAACCAAAATCCTCGTGTAACTCGCTGCGCGGTCAGCGGATTCGCCAGCGTGGCGGCCGGCTCGCGGCGCTGCGGGCGATGGCTCGGCGGAACCGGGCCGCCACCGGTCCGAAGTCGTCCAGATCGCGACCGGTCCAGCGCACCACCTGGCCGCCGAGCGCGCGCAGCGCACGGTCGCGCTGCCGGTCGTCCGGTGATCCGCCGCCGTACTCACCGATCACGTGGTATTCCGGCAAGAGGAAGTCCACCCGGCCCAGCGAACCGCCCAGCTCGTCGAGGATTTCGGTCTGCAGCCGCGGTGGTGGGAGGAACGCGAAATGCAGGGCGACCCGGCTGCTGGATTCGCCGGGGCTCTCGCTGCGCCCGTCCATGAAAAGGATGGCCTGCCGGGCCTGTGACAAGCCTCGCCTGCGCTGCCAGCGGTGCAGGGCGTCGATCAGCTGCTCGGTGCCGAGCCCGTAGCCGCGCAGGGCGGCGTCCCCGGTGACCACGGCATCACGGAACGACGTGGTGCGGGCCAGGTCGGCGATCGTGCGGGCCGGGGTCGTCACCAGAACCCCGTCGACCACCGTGACCTCGTCCTCGTCGAATCGCGTGCTGTGCAGGTGCAGGTTCCTCGTCAATCGCCCGCCGGTTATACGATTCACGGTCGCGTGCACTTGTCGGTCGGGTTGTTCGGTCAGCGGCAGGCCGTGCAACACCGCGGCCGACTGATGGCTGATCGCGACGCCGGCACCGAGCACGCCGGTCGCCGCCTTGATCGCCAGCCGGTGCCGCGCATACGGGTCGGCGGCACCGTGGGCATACGCACCGGGTCGCAGGCGGGTCAGCCGCCCGCTCGCACAAGCCCGGCGCAGATCGTAGTCCGTCACGCCGTGCGTCAAAGCGGTCTTCCGAAGCAGCAATTCATCGGCCATGCAGCAAGGATGCGCCGCACCGCGGCCGCCGAGTTTCCGAAAGACCCCTGCCTGTGGATAACGTTCACGCTGTGGATAACTACGAACGGTGTTGTAGCGCAGTCTATTTCGGTGTTCGAACAATCATGATGTGGCCACCCGGCAAGAAATCGGGTCAGAGGGTGGCGCCGAGCAGGCGGCCGGGTTCGAAGTGGGCGGCCGAGGCGGGGAGGGCGCCGGGGCGGCCGCTGGTGAGGACGGTGACTTTGCCGGTGCCGGGTGCGAGGTTCAGCGCGTCGAGGCGGCGCAGGGTTTGGGCGGCGACGGCTTCGGCGCTGTCGAAGAGGCGGACGCCGGCGGGGAGGGCGGCGATGATCTCGTCGACGACCAGGGGATAGTGGGTGCAGCCGAGGACGACGCCCTCGACGTCGGCGGGGGATTGTTCGGCCGCGCGGGCGATGGATTCCTTGGCGCCGGCAAGGTCGCCGCGGTCGATCGCGTCGGCCAGGCCGTGGCAGGCGACGCCGACGACCCGTGCGGCGCCGGCGAATCGGGCGATCAGGTTGGCCTGGTACTTGCTCGCGGTGGTCGCCGCCGTCGCCCAGACCGCGACCGAGTTGCACACGGCCGCGGCGGGTTTGATGGCGGGGACGGTGCCGATGACCGGCACGTCGGGGCCGACTTCGGCGCGCACCTGCTCGAGCGCGGTGACGCTGGCGGTGTTGCACGGCAGCACGATGACCTGCGCGCCGTGGCGCAGCGAGTTGCGTGCCGCCTCGACGACACGATCGACCACCCACGGTTCCGGCTTCGGCCCCCAGGGCGCGCCGGCGGGATCGGTTTGCAGCAGCAGATCGACCTCCGGCCGCAGCTTACGCAGCCACGCGGCCGTCGGTAGCAGCCCCAACCCGGAATCGATGAGCGCGACGATCACTTGTCCACCGTATTACAGCGGACGCGTGCCACCCCCATTGCAGCCTCAGCATTCCCCTGAGCAACACTGCTGCGCGCGGGATCCGGTCAGGTCGCCGCCGGCGTCAGTAGCTCGGTGATCGGCGTCCGGGTGGCGAGTTTGGCGCGAGTCTTCATGACTTTCCCGGTCAGACCGGCCCCGACGACCCCGGTGAGTATCCCGTCCTGCGCGTAGTAGGCGAGGAACTTCCGCCCGTCGTCGCTGACGATGGTGACGTCGTCGGCGGCGTTGGGTGTGCCGAGGGCTTGAATCTTCACCTCGTACTGATCGCTCCAGAAGTACGGGACCTGGGCGGCGCCGGGCGCGACGAGCCCGAGCAGCGCGCAGGTGAGGAGTTTGGCCTGTTCGCCGGCGTTGGTCCAGTGTTCGACGCGCTTGCGGTGGCCGGTGTCGTGCAGCCAGGCGGCGACGTCGCCGACCGCCCAGACACCGTCGGCGGAGGTGCGGCCGACCTCGTCGGTGAGCACGCCGCCACCGGCCGCGGGCTCGGCGAGTTCGATGCCCGAACCGTCGAGCCAGTCGGTGACGGGCCGGGAGCCGACGCCGATGACGACGAGGTCGGCGGCGATCTCGGTGCCGTCGGAGAGGCGGGCCCCGCGCACCCGGCCGGCGCCGTCGGCGAGGAAGGTGTCCAGGCCGGTGCCGCAGCGCAGATCGACGCCCTCGGCGCGGTGCATCCGGGCGACGAGCGCGCCGACCTGTTCGCCGAGGACCGAGGCCAGCGGTGTCGCCTGCGGTTCGACCAGCACGACGTCGACGCCGCCGGCCCGGAAACTGGCGGCCACCTCGCAGCCGATGAATCCCGCGCCGACCACGAGAGCCTTTTTCGCGCCGCCCAATTCGGCGCGCAGCGCGGTGGCGTCGGCGTGATCGCGCAGCACGTGCACCCCGCGCAGATCCGGCAGGCCGGGCAGGCGGCGCGGGCGCAGGCCGGTGGCGATGACGAGCTGGTCGTAGTCGAGCAGGCTGCCGTCGGCCAGCCGGACCTGCCGGGCCGCGGTGTCCACGCCGACCGCCGCGGTGTCCAGCCGCAGGTCGATCTGGTTCTCGTCGAAGAATTCCGCGGGCCGCAGGGTGGTGTCGTCGGTTTCGCCGCGCACGAACTGCTTGGACAGCGGCGGGCGGTCGTAGGGCAGCCGAGACTCCTCGCCGATCAGGACGATTCCGCCCGCGAAACCCGCGCGGCGCAGTTCCTCGGCGGTGCGCAATCCGGCCAACCCGGCTCCGACAATCACAATCGGCGCTGTCATGCCGCCCTACCTTTCGATGCCGGGGCGGGGTGACCCGCCGGGGAATGCTGCGGACGAGGAGGAATCGGTGTACGGCGCTGCGGGTCTGACTGCCGTGGGATACCCACCCACGGCAGCGGTGCAACCTGCCGAGTCCGCTGTCCGCCCACGATGTCACCCTAACGGTTGCTTGGTTTTCCTGGTTTGTGTCCGCTGTCACATCTGAATGTCGCTGCGGCAACGAGTGTGCACAAATATTGATCGGGCGGTCAATCAGGTATATACCGGGAGGTAGGACACATTTTCAGCCTTCAGGAGGCACATTATGTTCACCGATAACCGGGCTCAGGACGGTCTCGCCGTCGCCCTCGGCGTTTTCGCCGCACTGTCCACGCTCTGGGTCGCGACCAACGACAACGCGTTCTGGGCGCTGATCATCCTCGGCGCGCTGATCGCGCTGACAGGTCTGGCGCGGATCTACCGCGCATCGCTGGCCGCGCTCGGCTACGCGATGGCGCTGTGCGGCGCGCTGCTGTTCGTGTCGCCGTGGGTGTTGGACTTCACCGACTACTTCGGCGCATCCTGGACGGCATGGGTAGTCGGGGTGGCGACGGTGGTGGTCGCAGTGGCGGCGCTGCCGATGGTGTCGAGTCGTCTGCACAGCATGGCGCCGCACCACTGACGCGCATGCGCAAACCCCCGCGGCCCGGGCGCCGCCGTAGCGCGAAAGTGGACGGCGACGCCCGGCAGCTCATTCTGGACGCCGCCGAACAGCTGTTCGCCGCACAGGGTTTCGACGCGACGCCGACGGCCGCGCTCGCGTCCGCCGCCGGCGTGCCGAAAGGTCTTGTCTTCTACTACTTCCCGACCAAGGACGCGATCCTCTCGGCGCTGATGTCCGAGCGGGTCCCGGCCCAGCCCATCGCCGACATCGGCACCGTCGTCGCGCCCGGCGATCCGGCCGCCAGCCTGGTCAATCTGGATGCCGCGCTGAACCTGCGCGATCATCACTCCTCGGTGCTGCGGGTGATCATGTGGCGCGAGGCCGACACCCACCCGGACGTGCGCCGCCAGCTCCGGCGGCTGCGTGATCAGCTGCTGGAGGTGACCGCCCGGGTGCTGGAGGCCAGCGCGCCCACCAAGGTGCGGCCGGGGACGGTGAAAGCCTGTGCGACCGCGTGGGTATCGACGATGTTCGCGCTCGCCAGTACCGATCGGCTCCAGGCGCTGGACGGTGTCACCCTGCCGCACGCCGACGAGGTGCTGAACATCGCGCAGGTGGTCGCGGCGGGAATGACTCAGCTGGGGTGAGGTTTGCGGCCCGACCCGGTGTCGTCGCGCCGGGTGCGCGGGCCGGATTCGGTGCGTGCGGCCCCGCTCGTCGTGCGGCGCGGACTCGGCGCCGCGTCCGCCGGCCGCACATTGCGCAGGCCGGTGTCGGCGGCCGGCGGCCGCGCGGGGCTCGTGCGCCGGAGTTCGGGAGTATCCGTGCGGGCGACCTGGGCCGGCTGGCCGGGGGTGTCGGTGCGCCAGCGGTTCTGGCAGGCCGGGCAGGCCCAGCGCGGTTCGGTGCCGGTGATCACGCAGCCGCCCATCTGGGCCAGGCCCGCTTCGACCTTGTCCATGACCGCGGCCGAGGGGAAGCCGTAGATGATCGGGACGCCGTTGGCGCCGCACCGGGGACAGGTTGCGTGTTCGGCCATCTGTCCAGTGTGCACCCCGGGATGCCCTGGCCGGTGTCGCTCGGTTAGCCCTGCCGAGTGGTGAGGAAGCCGGTGACGTCGGGCGCGAAGCACCGGTGCTTGATCGCGCCCATGTGACTTGCGCCGGGGTAGATGATCAAGTGCGAGTTGGGGATTCCGTCGGCGGTGTGACGGAAGTTCGCGGGCGGGTAATAGCCGTCGCGTTCGCCGCCGATCACCAGCGTCGGTGCGGTGATGTCGGACAGGCGCCCGTCCAGATCGAAGGCATCCTCGGCGCGCACGAACGCGAGGGTGTCGGCCGGGTCCTTCGGCCGCACGAGCGGGTCCAGCAGCCACATGCCCGCCGCCGCGGCGCGCGCCAGCAGCGGATTGCGGAAACCGGCCGACGCCATGTGATGCAGCGCGCGTTCGCCGCGTGCCGCGGCCTCGGCGTACTTCACCTGGGAGGCGGAGGCGGCGCGCTCCAGTCGATAGCCCGACGAGGCGACGACGAGTCTGCGCACGGCGGCCGGATGATCGGCGGCCACCTGCAGCGCTACCGAACCGCCGGAGGAAATGCCGAGAATATCTACGGCGGCACCGAATTCGGACTGGAAGGCGTCCGCGTGCTGGGCGGCGATGTCGGCCATTGTGGTGTCGGCGGCCATGGCCGGGGCCCGCCCGACGGCGTACACCCGGAAGTTCCGGGCCAGCGGCGCAAGGGTTTTGATCTCCGCGTCCCGCATCCAGCCGGTGGGATTGGCGTGATCGGCGGAGAACCAGCGCAGAAATATCAGCGGTTTCCCGGAACCCAGTGCGAGAAAGGGCAATCCGTACTTCAGCCGACCCTCGATGATGCCCAGCTCGGTGTCGCGGCTCATTGATTCCTCCTACGCGCCGTAGTACGAAACCGGGACCTTACCCGTGCGTACCGACAATCTTTCGGCCTCCTAGTACGCCGGCCGGGCGAACAGTGCCGAGAGTGCGCGCGCCGCGCCCTCCGGATCTCGCCACAGTTGCTTACACGAGGAGCATTCCCACTGCGGATCGTCGGCGGACACCGTGCAGCCGCCTAGTCGAATCTGCCCGAGCATCGCCATGACTCGTGCCTTGGTGATCGGCAGTCCGTACAGAATCGGTATTCCGTCGTGCCCGCATGCCGGGCAGCGACCTGAGCTCGCCATACTTCCGCGTCCTTCCCGCGCCGGTGAGGGGTAGCCGGGATATCGGGTCGTTACTGCGACACGTACCCGCGACACGCAAGGGCAATCAGGACAGCACCGCCGCCGTCGCAGCGACGGTGCTGTCCTGTTCTCAGCCGGTCTCGGCGATGATCGCGGTGGCCACCGCCGCCGGAACCTGCGCGTAGGAGTCCAGGACCATGGCGTAGTTCGCCCGGCCCTGGGTCTTGGAACGCAGGTCGCCGATGTAACCGAACATCTCCTTCAGCGGCACCAGTGCCCGGATGACGCGCGCGCCCTTGCGCTGCGTCATCGACTGCACCTGGCCGCGGCGGGAGTTCAGGTCGCCGATGACCTCACCCAGGTAGTCGTCCGGGGTGACGACCTCGACGGCCATGATCGGTTCCAGCAGCGCCGGACGCGCTTTCGCGATCGCCTGGCGCACGGCCTGCGCACCCGCGGCGCGGAACGCCAACTCCGAGGAGTCCTGCACGTGCGCGGCGCCGTCGAGCAGCGCGACCCGCACATTCACCATCGGATAGCCGGCGAGCACACCGGTGCGCAGGGCATCCTGCGCGCCGGCGTCGACCGCGGGCACGTATTCCTTCGGCACCCGGCCGCCCACGACCCGGCTCTCGAACTCGTAGACCGCGCCGTCCGTCGCCGCGAACGGCGCCACCGCGATCACCACCTTGGCGAACTGGCCGCGTCCACCCTGCTGCTTGCGATGGGTGTACTCGTGCCGGTCCACGGTGGCGGTGATGGTTTCGCGGTAGGCCACCTGCGGCTTGCCGACGTTCGCCTCGACTTTGAACTCCCGCTTCATGCGGTCGACCAGGATGTCGAGGTGTAACTCGCCCATGCCGCCGATGACGGTCTGCCCGGTCTCGGCGTCCACCCGCACCGAGAAGGTCGGGTCCTCCTCGGCGAGCCGCGCGATGGCGGTGCCCAGCTTGTCCTGATCGGATTTGGTTCTGGGCTCGATGGCCACCTGGATGACCGGGTCCGGGAAGGTCATGGACTCGAGCACGATCTGATCGTGTGGATCGCACAGGGTGTCACCGGTGGTGGTGTCCTTCAGTCCGATCACCGCGCAGATCTGCCCGGCCGTGGCCTCCTGGATCGGATGCTCGGTGGTCGAGTGCATCTGGAACAGCTTGCCCAGGCGCTCTTTTCGTCCTTTCGTCGAGTTGACGACCGCGGCGCCGGTGGCGGCGCGGCCCGAATACACCCGCAGGTAGGTGAGTTTGCCGAAGAACGGGTGCGCCGACACCTTGAACGCCAGCGCCGCGAACGGCGCGTCGGTCTCCGGTGCGCGGTACAGCGCCGTGCTCTCGTCGGCCGGCGAATGACCTTCGGCCGCACCGGCATCCAAGGGCGAGGGCAGGTAGTCGAGCACCGCGTCGAGCAGTGGTTGCACGCCCTTGTTCTTGAACGCCGAACCGCACAGCACCGGGTAGGCCGCCGAGCGCACCGTCAGGCGCCGGATCGCGTCCTTGATCTCCGCGACCGCGAGCGGCACCCCGCCGAGGTACTTCTCCAGCAGTGCCTCGTCGGTCTCGGCGACCGCTTCGAGCAGCTCGCGCCGGTACCGCTCGGCGAGCTCGCGCAGGTGCTCCGGGATCTCGGCGATCTCGTAGCGCTGCCCGAGTTGGGTTTCGCCGCGCCACAGCAGGGCCCGCATCTCGATCAGGTCGAGTACGCCGTCGAAGCTGTCCTCGGCGCCGATCGGCAGCTGCACCACAAGGGGTTTCGCGCCGAGCCGGTCCGCGATGGTGCGCACGGTGTAGAAGAAATCCGCACCGAGCTTGTCCATCTTGTTGACGAAGCAGATCCGCGGCACGTCGTACCGGTCGGCCTGGCGCCACACCTGTTCGGACTGCGGCTCGACACCCTCCTTGGCGTCGAAGACCGCGACCGCGCCGTCGAGCACGCGCAGCGAACGCTCCACCTCGACGGTGAAGTCGACGTGGCCCGGGGTGTCCAGGATGTTGATCTGGTGCTGATTCCAGAAACACGTGGTCGCCGCGGCGGCGATGGTGATGCCGTGCTCCTGCTCCTGCACCATCTTGTCCATGGCGGCGGTGCCGTCGTGTACTTCACCGATCTTGTAGGTGACGCCGGTGTAGAACAGGATGCGTTCGGTGGTCGTGGTCTTGCCCGCATCGATGTGCGCCATGATGCCGATGTTGCGGACCCGGCCCAGATCGGTGGCCATTGCACGTGTCATGGGAATTCCCCATTCCATCAACTAGTTTCGTCTATGTGAGACGCTCGCCCAGTTGATGCGTTCCGGGGACGGCACGAGCAGTCGGTCCGCGGCGCTGCGACAGCGCGCCTGCGAGACACCTGCCGAATTACCGCGATTGCGGACGTGCTGTAACCATGCCTCCATGTCTACCGGGGCCCGGGATGCTTGTCGACCGAATTTCGCCCCGGCGGCGAAACGCGCGGTCGTCCTGAGCGCGGCGCGCCGCCGCGCGGTGTTGGATTGGCACGACCACAGCGCCGACCACCGGGAGGATTCCGTGACCGAAGTACCCACCGCCGCGCACGTTCGGGCCGCGCTGGCGGAGGTCGCCGATCCCGCCGACGCGATCCATCTGCAACGCTTCTTCAAGACCGGGCCGGGGGAGTACGGCGAGGGCGACGTTTTCCTGGGGGTGCGCGTGCCCGCCACCCGCGCTATCGCGAAACGCTATGCCGGACTGGAGCTTTCCGAGATAGATCAGCTCCTGGACAGCCCGGTGCACGAGGAGCGGCTGGCCGGGCTGGTCATTCTCAACGCCCGGTTCGCGAAGGCGGCCAAACCGCGCACGCTCGACGTCGCGGGCCAGGAGCAGATGGTGCGGTTCTACTTGGCCGCGGTGCACCGCGGCCGGGTGAACAACTGGGATCTGGTCGACAGCTCGGCCGAGCACATCGTCGGTCCATGGCTCCTGGAGCGTCCCCGCGATCTGCTTTTCGCACTGGCGCAGTCGGATTCCCTGTGGGAGCGCCGGGTCGCGCTGCTGTCCACGTTCGCGTTCATCAAGGCGGGCGACGCGTCGACCACCTTCGAACTCTGCGAACAGCTGCTCGACGACCGGCGCGATTTGATCCAGAAGGCGGTCGGCTGGATGCTGCGCGAGGTGGGCAAGCGGGTGGACCGGCTGCTGCTGCTCGGCTTCCTGGACCGCAACGCGGCCCGAATGGGCCGCACCGCACTGAGTTACGCGACCGAGCACCTCACGCCGGACCAGCGCGCGCACTACCGCGCGCGGTAGCCGGCTAGAACTGGATCTTGAGGTGGTCGGTCACCGGGCGCGCCTGGCAGCCGAGGATGTACCCGTTCTCGATGTCCTCGGGATCCAGGATCTCCGAATTCTCCATCTCCACCTTGCCTTCCAGCACGGTGCAGGCGCAGGAGCCGCACTCGCCCTCCTGGCAGGAGTAGGGCACGTCCAGGCCCTTGGCGAGCATGATGTCGACCAGGGTCTGCTTGCGCGGCCAGGCCAGCTGGTGCACCTCGCCGTCGAGTTCCACCTCGACGGTGGCGGCGTCGGCCGCGTCCGCGTCGGAGACCTCGACCGGCGCCTGATCCGCGAACGGGTCGCCCGCAAGGGAATTGAAGACCTCGGCGTGCGTGCGATTGCGCGGCACCTCGACCTGGGCGAGCGCGTCGTGCACCCGATCCATGAACGGCTTGGGACCGCACATGAACGCCTCGTAGCCCGAGTACGGGCGCACCAGCGTCGCCAGTCCGTCGACCGAGGGCAGGCCCTGCAGGTGCTCGAGCCAGTGGATCACGGTGAGCCGCTGCGCGTTCTTGTCCGAGAGCTCGCGCAGTTCGTCGGCGAAGATGACCGAGTGCGGGTCCCGATTGGCGTACACCAGCACGATTCGGCCGTTGCCGCGCGCAAGCGCCGACTTCAGGATCGACATCACCGGGGTGATGCCGCTGCCCGCGCCGAACAGCAGCAGGTCCTCGTCGAGGTCCTTCGGCGTGAAAACACCCGAGGGCGGCAGTACTTCGATCTGGTCGCCCGCTTTGACGTTGTCGCACAACCAGTTCGAGCCGTACCCGCCCTCGGTGCGCTTGACCGTCACCTTCGGCTTGTCGTCGGTGTAGGGCGAACTGGCCAGGGAGTAGCAGCGCGCCACCGAGCCGGTCTGCTCGCTGGGCACGCGCAGCGTCAGGAACTGGCCCGGCCGGTAGGCGAACTTCTCGAGCGACTCGTCGGGGATGTCGAAGACCAGCGAACAGGTGTCGGCGGTTTCGGCGATCACCGCGGCAACCCGCAGCACGACGGACCGGGAGCCGTGGGGAACTTCGACCGTAGTCATCGCTGCCTCTCGAACGTGGTCTGGTGGCTGTGCCTCAGGACCAAAACTAGAACGTGTTTCAATTTTATCGTACGTCGGGGTCCGGCTGCCGGACAAGCTGAGCCTCGAGACCGGCGACGAGAACCTCCATGCCGAAGTCGTAGGCATAGTGCCCGCGCAGATCGGTCATGTACTTCGTGGCCCGCTCCACCACGTCGGGCAGGGCCACCTCCGAGATCGGGGAGCGGTCCTTCGGGTTCACCCGGCGGCGGCCGAACAGGTAGGTGTGGATGGTCGCGTACGCGGCGAGCACGTTGCGATCGTTGAACCCGGCCTCGGCCAGGATCTCCATGATCGCGGCGATCAGGTCCAGCTGTTTGCCCAGCATCTGCTCGATCAGCACATCGCCGAGTCCGGGATGCTTGCGCAGCTTCTCGTCGATCTGGTCGATCAGATCGCGCAGCCGCTCCTGCCAGGGGCCGGATTCCGGTGGTGGCTTGCGCACTCCGGCCAGAGCGGCGGTGGCGACCAGGTCCAGCAGCTCCCGCTTGTCGGCGACGTAGTAGTACGGCGCCATCGGCGAAACGCCTAGTTCGCGGGAGAGTCGCCGCATGGACAGTTTCTCCACGCCGTCCTCGCGGACGACACGCAATGCGGCCTCGACGATCTCCGGCTCCGACAGCGTATTGCCGCCCCCGCTGGCCTGCATCCGTCCGACTCCCATGCCACCTCTGCACCGCGGGCGTGTGGCGCCCGTCACGTTCTGTTCAGCTGCTTTCCACCGGAAGTCTAGAGTGCCGACTACGGGCGCTGTCGGCGCGCGGGGGGCTGGGGGCGGACTGGGGAGCACGGCCCGAGCCTGCGGAGCCGGCCGCGGCGGCGCAAGGGCCCGTCCCATCGATTGGAACGTGTTTCATTTTTGTACCGCTTCTGGTTAGTGTGTGACTGGGACTACACATACGGAGGTTGTCATGATGCACACGTGCCACGCACCCAGCGACACCGAGAACGCCGAGCTCGTCGAGGAGACCCTTATCGAAGAGGTCTCGATCGACGGCATGTGCGGCGTCTACTGATCCGCGGGTGACAACGATGCTCGATCTCGATACGCCATGGCAGCTGCATCCCCGGGTGTCCCTGCGCCCGGAGCCGTTCGGCGCGCTGCTCTACCACTTCGGTACGCGCAAGCTGTCTTTTCTGAAGAACCCGAAGATCGTCGAGATCGTGCGATCGCTGCCCGAACACGCCACGGCGCGTACGGCTCTGGCGGCGGCCGGGATCTCCGGCGATCGCGCCGCGCCGTACCTGCGTGCGCTTGCGCAATTGGCCGAGGGTGAGATGATCGTCGGCGCGCCGACGCGTGTGGCCGGCGCCGTGGGCGCCGAGCCCGCGCCGGCGCAGGCCGTCCGGCCGAACGCGGGGGTGGTCCCGCGGTCGGACGGTGCCGCCGGGGACAAGGCGGTGCGGCTGATCGACCGGTTCGAAACCGGTCTGGCCGCCCCGATCTGTCTCACCTGGGAACTCACCTACGCCTGCAATCTGTCCTGCGTGCACTGCCTGTCCTCCTCGGGCCGGCGCGATCCGCGCGAGCTCAGCACCGAGCAGTGCAAGGCGCTGATCGACGAGTTCCAGCGCATGCAGATCTTCTACGTGAACATCGGCGGCGGCGAACCGACTGTGCGCCCGGACTTCTGGGAGCTCGTCGACTACGCCACCGCACACGACGTCGGAGTCAAGTTCTCCACCAACGGTGTTCGGATCACCCCCGAGGTCGCGCAGCGGCTGGCCGCCAGTGACTATGTGGACGTCCAGATTTCGCTGGACGGCGCGGACGCCGAGGTGAACGACGCGGTGCGCGGGCCGGGCTCCTACGACATGGCCATTCGCGCCCTGGAGAACCTGGCCGCGGCCGGTTTCCAGGACGCGAAGCTGTCGGTGGTGGCGACCCGCCACAACATCCCGCAGTTGGACGAGTTCAAGGCCATCGCCGACAAGTACGGCGCCACACTGCGTTTGACCCGGCTGCGGCCCTCGGGCCGCGGCGCGGACGTCTGGGACGAGCTGCACCCCACCCAGGATCAGCAGCGCATGCTCTACGACTGGCTGGTCGCCAACGGCGACGGCGTGCTCACCGGCGACTCGTTCTTCCACCTGTCCGCCTTCGGCGAGGCACTGCCCGGTTTGAACATGTGCGGCGCGGGCCGCGTGGTCTGCCTGGTCGACCCGGTGGGCGACGTGTACGCCTGCCCGTTCGCCATCCACGACACCTTCCTGGCCGGAAACGTGGTGTCCGACGGCGGATTCCAGAGCGTGTGGAGCACCTCGGAGCTGTTCGCGGAGCTGCGCACGCCCAGCGGCGGCGGAGCTTGCTCGAGCTGCGCGCACTATGATTCGTGCCGGGGCGGCTGCATGGCGGCGAAGTTCTTCACCGGACTGCCCGCCGACGGCCCGGACCCGGAATGCGTGCAGGGTTACGGCGAGGCGGCGCTGGCGGATTCGGGACGGACCATTCCGCGGTCGTCGGTGGATCATTCGCGCAAGGCCGCGCGCAAGCCGCGCAAGTCGGGGCCGATTCCGTTGACGCTCACCACGCGTCGGCCGTCGCGGTCCTGCGATGAAAGCCCGCTGGGCTGAGACACGCCCGGCGCGCGGGACACGCCCAAGTTGCCAGTGATGCGCTGGCATGCGGAAATTCGTGGGCCGACGCGCCGGGCACCTTCAATTGCCATCGGTTTGCTGAATGGTGGAATCTGCTCCGTGGCAATCACATCGCAACGCAATCACAAAGAATTCTGCCCGACTCCCGGTGCCAATGATGCCTACGCGTGAATCTGCGCCTAGCATGCCAGGAATGCGCCAAGATCGTCTGCCCGATGGATTCGGGGTACGGATCGATCCACGAGTACGTGCGTATTCCGGGGGCCGCATCCTGATCGGCGGCTCGCCCGCACGGTTGCTGCGTCTCGCCCCGGAAGCGGCCGAGATGATCGGCGACGGCTACCTCGAGGTGACCGATCCGAAATCCGCGGTTGTTGCACGGCGACTGCTCGACTCCGGGGTCGGCAATCCGCGCCCGCGGTTGCTGCCGTCGCTGGAGGACGTGACGGTCATCGTCCCGCTGTACAACAACGCCGCGGGCCTCATGCGTTTGCTGGCAGCCCTGCGCGGGCACAACGTGATCGTCGTCGACGACGGCTCGGATCAGCCCGTGCAGATCCCGCCGGACCGCGGGACGCGCTGCCGGGTGACGGTGCTGCGGCACGACCGCCGGCAGGGCCCGGCCGCCGCGCGCAACGCCGGGCTGCGCGCCGCGACCACGGACTACGTCGCGTTCCTCGACTCCGACGTGGTGCCGCGCAGCGGCTGGCTCGAGGTGATGCTCGGGCACTTCAGCGATCCGGGTGTGGCGCTGGTCGCGCCGCGCATCGTCGCGCTGGACCCGGAGTCCACCACGCTGGCCCGCTACGAGCACACCCGCTCGTCGCTGGATCTGGGCCGGCGCGAATCCGCCGTGCACTCCCGGGGCCTGGTCTCCTACGTGCCCAGTGCCGCGCTGCTGGTGCGGCGGCGCGCGCTGCTGGCCGAGGGCGGCTTCGACGAGTCCATGGAGGTGGCCGAGGACGTCGATGTGTGCTGGCGGCTGGAGAAGTCGGGGTGGCGGCTGCGCTACGAGCCCGCCGCGCACGTCGCGCACGATCACCGCGTCTCGTTCCGCTCGTGGTTCGGCCGCAAGCTGTTCTACGGCACCGGCGCCGCGCCCCTGGCGCAGCGGCACGAACCGGGGATGGTGACGCCGCTGTCGCTGCCGACCTGGACGGTGGTGGCCGCCTTCCTGTTCGGCACGCTTTCCGGGTGGGGTCTGTTCGGCGGCGTGTTCACGCTGGTGGCGGCGCTGGTGCGGCTGCGCCGGGTCTTCGCCGGGCTGGACAACCCGACCCGGATCGCGGCGATCTACCTGTCGCGCGGATTCTTCTCCGGCATATGGCGTTTGGCGTCGGCGGTGTGCCGGCACTACTGGCCGGTCACGCTGCTGGCGATGCTGTTCTCGCGCCGCATCCGCCGGATCGCGGTGACCCTGGCGCTCGCGGACGGGCTGGCCGACTGGTTCACCCACCGGGATGCCGGCGGGCTGGATCCGTTCCGCTACATCGCCTACAAGCGCCTGGACGACATCGCCTACGGCACCGGCCTGTGGCTCGGCGCGTACCGGGCCCGCAGCGTCGAGGCGCTGAAACCCACGGCGCCCCCGCACTGAGCGAGCGGCGGTGGCGGCGGCGGTAGCGCTGGGTGCGGGCGGCCCGGCCGGCACGGTGATCATCGGCGGCGGCACCGCGGGCTGTGTGCTCGCGGCGCGGCTCAGCGCGGATCCCGGCCACACCGTGTGCCTGCTGGAGGCGGGCCCGGTGTGGGCCGACGCCGCCGCGCTGCCCGCGGATCTGCGGTTGGCCGGGCGCATGCCGATCGGGCCCGCCTCGCCGTGGGTCTTTCGCTATCCGGTTCGCCTGGCCGAGGGACCCGTCGCGGGAACCATCGTGCGCGGCCGGGTGCTCGGCGGGTCCGGCGCGATCAACGGCGGCTATTTCGTCCGCGCCCTCGGCACGGACTTCGCGACGTGGGCCCGGGACTGCCCGGAATGGACTTTCGACGCGGTGCTGCCGGGATATCAGCAAATAGAGCGCGATCTTGATTACGGCGAGTTCCCGGGACATGGCCGCGACGGCCCGATTCCGGTGCGCCGGACCGTGGATCCGGTACCGGCGAGTGTCGAATTCGCGCGGGCCGCACTGGCCGCCGGGTTCCCGGAAATACCGGACCTGAACGCGCTCCCGGCGGCGGTGCCCGCGGCCGGGCTGGGGCCGGTCCCGTGCAATGTCGATTCCGGAATGCGGGCGGGACCCGCGACGGAGTATCTGCTGCCCGCGCTGGGCCGCCCGAATCTGACGGTGCACGACTCGGCAATGGCGACTCGCATTCGTTTTCGCGGCACTCGCGCGGTCGGCGTCGACTATGTGCGCGACGGGCGGGCCGGCACAATCGCCGCGGATCGGATCGTGCTCTGCGCGGGCGCGGTGGAATCGGCGGCGCTGCTGCTGCGCTCCGGGGTCGGGCCGCCCGGCCAACTCCAGGCACTCGATATTCCGGTGGTCGCGCCGGCCGCGGTCGGCGCCTGGTTCACCGATCACCCCGAGGTCGGAATCGATTACCGCGCACCCGCGACACCCGGGTCCGGCACCGTCGCGCTGGAGTACGTGCTTACTGTAGACGACCTCGAATTACGCCCGTATGCAGTGAGTTTCGGTCCGGATCCGGAAGTCCGGCGGCTCGGCGCGGCACTCATGCGGCCGCACTCGACGGGCGAATTGCGACTGGCTTCGGCCGACCCCGGGGTCGCTCCGATCCTCGATTTCCGTTATCTCGCCGCCGAATACGATCGGCGGCGATTGCGGGAGGCGGCCGAGCTGGCAACCGAACTGCTACACGCAATTCCCGGTGCCACAGTAGCCGCCCAGCAACCGGACGATTCCTGGTTACGCGCGAATCTCGGGACGTCCCAGCATTTGTCGGGAACCTGCCGGATGGGACCGGCGAACGACGAAAGCGCGGTAGTGGACGAGCACTGCCGCGTGCACGGGCTCACCGGATTGTCGGTCGTGGATCTGTCGGTTGTTCCCGTTCCGTTGAGCCGTGGACCGCAAGCGACCGTGCTGATGATTGCCGAACGCGCCGCCGGGTTCCTTCTCGAAGCCGTGTGAAAGACGCGCAGGTCACAAAACTCGGTGATCCTATCCGGATGTGACCTGGCAGACAAACGGGAATTTCCGCCCTACCCCCGGTATTGCCGCCGGTAAAGTCTGCGACGGAAAGAAAGGCAAATGGTCAGCAATCTCGCAGGTGGGCGGCACCCACGGCACGGCGTCGAGCCGGGGACGCAACTCGGCGCTCTGGAAGCCTATGCCGCACAGGCCCACGGTTATCTCACCGCCGGTGACGACCAGCTGTCCCAGCTGGCCGGTCTCCTGCGGCCTCTGGTCCTCGAATCGTGGCTGCGCAGTGTGCAGGCCGGCATCGACCCGATGGACCCGGGCAGTGAACGCGGTTTGCGCGGCGCCGATCTCCAGCGCTACCGCGACGCGCATCCCATCGCGCCGCTGTTGCCCCTGATCGACAAACTCCTCGTACAGGACACTGCCAGAACGGGTTTGATCGTCGTGGTCGCCGACCAGTTCGGCCGGGTGCTGTGGATCCACGGCAATCCCGAGCAGGTCGGCGTCGCCGCCGAGATCGGGCTGCGCGAGGGCGACGATCTGAGCGAGCGCCGGGTGGGCGCCAATGCCGTCGGGCTCGTGGTGCGCGCCGGGCGCGCCGTCTGGATCCACGGCCCGGAACACTTCCTGCATCGGATGCACCAGCTGACCGGTGCCGCCGCGCCGATGCACGATCCGGACGGCCGCTTGGTCGGAGTGCTGATGATCGCGGGCGGGGTCCGGGTGGCCAAGCCGGAGATCCTGGCGCTGGTGAAGGCGGCCGCGACCGCCGCGGAGATGGACCTGCTGCTGGCCGCCATGCGCGCGGCGCAGCACGCCCCGCGGGATCCGGCGCCCGCGCCGACCGGCCGGCTCGGGCTCGACGTGCTCGGCCTGGGCCAGCCGCAACTGAGCAAGGCGGGCGAGCGAGTTCCGTTGTCGCAACGGCACGCCGAGATCCTCCTGCTGCTCACCGAGCACGCCGAGGGACTCGGCGCCGATCACCTGGCGCTGCTGCTGGACGACACCGATCTGGACAACGGCACCATCCGCGCCGCGATGTCGCGCTTGCGCACCGTGGTGGGCGCGGACGCGATCGGTTCGCGCCCATACCGTTTGCGCTCTCAGGTCGCAACCGATGTGGACGCGCTGCGAGCCGCGCTGGACTCCGGTGATATCGAATCCGCATTACAGCTCTATGCCGGTCCGGTGCTGCCGCGCTCCACCGCGCCCGGGATCGTGGACCTGCGCGACGAGTTGCGGGTGCGGTTGCGCACCGCGGTGCTGGGTTCGGCGGATACCGGGGTGCTGCGGCGTTGGACCGCCGGCGCCGACGGCCGCGACGATGCCGCCGCATGGGCCGCCTATCGCGCGACAGTCGATCGTGATTCGCCCCTGTATGCCCAGATCGAGGCCAAGATTCGGGTGCTCGATCGGCGGCTCGGCGCCGATGCAACGCGGATGCAACGTTCCCGCTCATAGTCTGCAGTTCTGAAAGTGCCCTGGCTCACAAACAGGGCGTTCCGGGCCCCGTTATGCCCTGGCATTTTCGCCCCCCAAGTTGACTGGACAAGTGACCAGATTATTTTGTTGGATTTAGTTCCTTTTTATTAACAAAAGGCCTAATGTTCGGTTTGCGCGAAACATGCGTGTGATGCAGGAAACACCGTCGCGGCATCGGGAACCGGCCGCGGCAGCCGAGTTGGAGGAACGATCAAACGCTAGACATCCACCGGCGGCCAGCCCTGGCGGCCGGCCACCGCGGCGACACCGGTCGCCGAATCTGTCTCATGCAATCAGTCGGAATCTCGCGCTGGTGACGCCGATCGTCCCGCGCTCTCGCTGAAACATCTGTGGTGCCAAGAGGCCTCGGGCCTCTGGTTCGCGCTGCCCGAAAGAAGGAGGCCCTGGTGCCCGGTATGGAGTTGGGTGGATTTACGCCCGAACCAGCTGCCAGGGAGTGGTTTCCGCTCGCACCCGCCCAGCTGGGGCTGTGGTACGCCCAGCAGCTCGAGCCCGAGATCCCGATCACCATCGCGCAGTACGTGGATGTCCGCGGTGAACTGAATGTGGCAGTGCTGCAAGAGGTTACGCGCGAAGCGGCGGCGGAGTTCCAGTCCACGATGGTCCGGCTCGACGAGTCCGACGGCGTACCGCGGCAGTGCTTCGATCCGGAGTTGCCGTTCGAGCTGCCGCTGGTCGACCTCCGCGGGCACGCGGATCCGGTGACCGCGGCCGGAGATTGGATGCGCGCCGAAGCCGGCACGCCCATCGACCTGATCCGGGATCGGCTGTACGCCGGGGCGATCCTGCGGATCGAGGAGCAGCGCTGGTTCTGGTACCTGCGCTCGCACCACCTGATCCTGGACGGGTACGGCGCGCTGACCAACACCATGCGGGTGGCCGAGCGGTACACGGCCCGGGTGCGCGGCACCGAGATGGAGCCGGTGCGGGCGGCGCCGCTGGGCGAGCTGGTGCGCGGCGAGCTCAGCTACCGGGAAAGCTCCCGATTCCAGGCGGATCGGGCGCACTGGGCGCAGCGGGTGGCCGGGCTGGACGCGGTCACCAGCCTCGACCCGCGCTCCGCCCCGCGCGCTGCGGCCAACCTCGTCACCGGGCGCGCGCTCCCGGCGCCTCTGGTCGAGCGGATGAACACGCTTGCGGCGAGCCAGGATTCGACCATCGCGGTGGTGCTGCTCGCGGCGTTCGCGGCGTACCTGGGCCGGTTCACCGATCGCGACGACGTGGTGCTCAGCCTGCCGGTGACGGCGCGGACCACCGCGGCCATGCGGCGCTCGGCGGGCATGCTGTCCAATATCGTTCCGCTGCGGATCGGTACCGGTCACGCGGTGCGCTGGGCCGAACTGCTGCGGGCCATGCGGGTGGAACTGGCCGGCGCCCTGCGGCATCAGCGCTACCGGCACGAGGACATCCGGCGCGACGCCGCGCACGACGGGCGGCCGGCGCACCGGGCGCTGTTCGGGCCGCTGGCCAACATCATGCTCTTCAAGAGCGATCTGGCCCTCGGCGACACCGTCGGCCGCTATCACGTGCTGTCCACCGGCCCCGTCGAGGACCTGAGCCTGAACGTCTACTACGGCGAACAGGACAGTGTGCACCTCGATTTCGAGGCCAACCCCAACCTCTACGACGCCGAGGACCTGGCCCGGCATCACGCGCGCTTCCTGCGCTACCTGGAGCGACTGGTCGACGCCGATCTGGAGACGGCGCTGGGCGCGGTGGCCGTGGCCACCGAACTCGAAATCGAGGTCAGCACCCGGCTCTGGAACGCGACCGGATTCGACCTGCCGGGCAGCTCGGCGGCGACGCTAATCTCGATGTTCGAGGCGCAGGTGGCGCGGACGCCGGACGCGGTCGCCCTGCGGTCCGGCCCGGACACCCTGACCTACCACGACCTGGCCGGGCGCGGTAACCGGCTGGCGCGCTGCCTGATCGAACGCGGGGTCGGGCCGGAGACGCTGGTCGCCCTGCATATCCGGCGCTCGGTGGATCTGGTGGTCGCGATGTACGCGGTTCTCGCGGCCGGTGCGGCCTATGTACCGCTGGATCCGGATCATCCGATCGATCGGACCGCCCACATCCTCGAGACCGCGCGACCCGCCTGCGTGCTGGCCACCGCGCTCGACGCGCCGTCCGGCGTTCCGGAGGCCGTCGTGCTCGAGGAGCTGGACCTGTCCGGCTATCCGGACGGGCCGGTCTGGGAGCGCGAACGGACGACGGCGCTGTGGCCCGCGCACCCGGCGTATGTGATCTTCACCTCCGGGTCGACCGGACTGCCGAAGGGCGTCGCGGTCAGCCACGCGGCGATCGTCAACCGGCTCGTCTGGATGCAGCAGGCCTACCGGCTGCGCACCGACGACGTGGTGTTGCAGAAGACACCCGCCACCTTCGACGTGTCGGTGTGGGAGTTCTTCTGGCCGTTGCAGATCGGCGCGACGCTGGTGCTCGCGGAGCCGGACGGGCACCGGGATCCGGCCTATCTACGCGCGGTGATCGCCGAATACGGCGTCACCACGGCGCATTTCGTGCCCTCGATGCTGGAAACGTTCCTGGCGCAGGGCCCGAGCTCCCGCGACACCACCCTGCGGACGGTCTTCGCCTCGGGCGAGGCGCTGCCCGCGGCGCCGGCGCGACGGCTGCGGGTACTGACCGGGGCGCGGTTGCACAACCTGTACGGTCCCACCGAGGCCGCGGTCGACGTCACCTTCCACGAGGTGACCGACGCCGACACCCGGACGGTGCCGATCGGCGCACCCGTGTTCAATACCCGGGTCTATGTCCTGGACAGCGGCCTTCGGCCCGTCCCGGTCGGGGCTCCGGGCGAGCTGTATCTGTCGGGGGTACAGCTCGCCCGGGGTTACGTGGCGCGACCCGGCCTGACGGCCGAGCGTTTCGTGGCCGATCCGCGCGCGGACGGCGGGCGGATGTATCGCACCGGCGATCTGGTGCGCTGGACGCCGCGCGGGGAACTGGAGTACCTGGGGCGCACCGACTTCCAGATCAAGCTGCGCGGCTTGCGGATCGAGCTCGGTGAGATCGAAACCGTGCTCGGGGCCGTCGATTCCGTGGCGCGCGCGGTCGTCGTGGTGCGGGACGAGCAACTGGTCGCCTACGTGGTGGGCACCGCCGCGGGTGCGGTCGAGGTGGAGCGGTTGCGTGCCGTCGCGGCCCGTGCCCTGCCCGCCTATATGGTGCCCGCCGCCTTCGTGCTGCTCGACGCGCTGCCGGTGAACGCCTCCGGCAAGCTGGACCGCAGCGCGCTGCCCGCCCCGGAGCGGATCGCCGCCGCGTATCGCGAGCCCGCGACGACCGTCGAAGCGGCCGTCGCGCGGGTTTACGGCGAGGTGCTCGGGCACGAGCGGGTCGGGCTCGACGACGACTTCTTCGCTTTGGGCGGCAACAGCTTGATGGCTACCCAGGTCGCGGCGCGGTTGGGCGCTGACCTGGGTTGCCGACTCGGAGTTCGCGAATTGTTCGGCGCCGCTACGGTGTCCGAACTCGCCGGACTGATCGAGTCGGCGCGGGGAACCAGCGGCGGCGGTGATGTCGTGCTCCTGCGGTCGCGGCCGCGGCCGCCGCTGGTTCCACTGTCTCCGGCGCAGCAGCGGATCTGGTTCCTGAACCGGTTCGAGGGCGGCGCCGACTACAACATGCCGTTCGTGGTGCGGTTGCGCGGCGCGGTCGATGTGACCGCCCTGCGGCAGGCACTGGCCGATGTCGTCGGCCGGCACGAGGTGCTGCGCACGGTCTTTCCGGCGGTGCGCGGCGCGGACCTGTTCGCGCGGCAGGAGGTGCTGACCGAGACCGACGCCGTCGAGGCGGTCGAGCCGGTCGGCGCGGATGCCCTGGACCGCGCGCTGCGCACGTTCGCCGGACGGGGGTTCGACCTCGAACGCGAGATCCCCTTCCGCGCGCGGATCCTCCGCGTCGACGACGGCAGCTGTGCCCTGGCATTCGTGTTGCATCACATCGCCGCCGACGGCCTTTCCCTGCCGGTACTGGCCCGCGACGTGATGATCGCCTACGGCGCACGCCATTCCGGCCGAGAGCCGGAATGGCAGCCACTGGCGGTGCAGTACGCGGACTACAGCCTGTGGCAGCGTGAACTGCTCGGTGCCGCCGACGATCCGGACTCGGTGCTCACTCGGCAGCTGCAGTACTGGACCGAGGCGCTGGCAGGCGCTCCGGATCAGCTGGACCTACCCGCCGACCGGCCGCGGCCCGCGATCGCCTCCGGGCGCGGCGGGGTCTACCGGTTCGAGCTACCCCCGCCGGTCGTCGCCGGTATCGCCGAACTCGCGCGGGCGCAGGGCGTCTCGCCGTTCATGGTGTTGCACGCGGGGTTCGCGGCGCTGCTGGCGCGGATCTCGGGCAGTACCGACATCGTCCTGGGCACCCCGGTCGCGGGCCGGGGCGACCGGGCGCTGGACGAGCTCGTCGGGATGTTCGTGAACACCCTGGCGCTGCGCACGCCGATCGATCTCGCGGCGCCGTTCTCGACGTTGCTGCGGCAGGTCCGCGACACCGATCTGGCGGCCTTCGGGCACGCGGAATTGCCATTCGAGCAGCTGGTCGAGGCCATCAATCCGACTCGCTCCCAGGCCCGGCACCCCCTGTTCCAGGTGATGCTCGCCATCGATACCGCGGCGGCAATCCGTTTCGAATTGCCCGAGTTGTCGGTCTCCACCAGTAGTGTGAACACCGGAGTGACCAAGTTCGACCTACAACTGACGGTCACTGACGGCTTCGCCGGTGCCGGACACAGGGAAGGTTCGGCACCGGCGGAGGTTCCCGCCGAGTTCTCCTACGCCTCGGATCTGTTCGACGAAACCACCGTCGCGAGCTTCGCGCGCTGGTTCACGGCGCTGCTGCGCGCGGTCGTCGAGAATGCCGAAACACCGGTCGGTGACCTGCCGTTGCTCGATGCCCCGGGGCAGTCGCGGGCGCTCGAGGCCGGGCAGGCGACACCCGCCGAAGCGGGCGGCGATGTCCTCGCGGCCTTCCGGGCCCAGGCCCGCCGGACTCCCGATGCCATCGCGCTGGTCGACGGCGCGCACACACTGACCTACGCGCAATTCGCGGCGCGGGTGCACCGGCTGGCCAGTGTGCTGACCGAGGCCGGCGTCGGCCCGGAAACGCGGGTCGTGCTCGGCATGCGGCGCTCGGCGGAGTTCGTCACCGCGGTGTACGCGGTCCTCGCGGCGGGCGGTGCCTATGTGCCGGTGGATCCGGATCAGCCCTGGGCGCGGCTGACGGACGTGGTCGCGACCGCCGCTCCGGTGTGCGTGCTCACCCGTTCGGTGGACGGCTGGGGGGCTGCCGACATCCCGGTCATCGAGGTCGATGCTATCGATTCCCCTCGGCCGGTGTCGGATTCGGAGCTGCCGGTCAGGGGCGGCAGCGCGGCCTATGTGATCTTCACGTCCGGCTCTACCGGACGCCCCAAAGGCGTCGCGGTGTCCCGGGACGCGCTCGCCAACCAGATCCACTGGATCGCCGGGGAATACGGCATCGGCGCGGCCGACGTGGTGCTGTTCAAGACGCCCGCCACCTTCGACGTATCGGTGTGGGAGTTGTTCGCGCCGTTGGTCTCCGGAGCGCGAATCGCGATCGCCGAGCACGACGGGCACCGGGACAGCGCGTACCTGGCCCGCACGATCGAGGCACACGCGGTGACGATGACCTCCTTCGTCCCATCGATGCTCTCGGTGTTCGCCGCCGCGGTCGACTCGGCGCGGATTCGCACGCTACGCACGGTTTTCGTGGCCGGTGAGGCCATGACCGGCGCCGCGGCCGCCGCCTTCGCTCGAGTGTCCGCAGCGCGGCTGTACAACCTGTACGGGCCCACGGAATTCACCGTCCACGCGACCCATGCTCCGGTCGACAGCGCGCGCAGCGGCCCGGTGCCGATCGGGCGACCGGTGGCGGCGAGCCGGGCGCTGGTCCTGGACGCGCGGTTGCGGCCGGTACCCGACCTGGTGGTCGGTGAGCTGTACCTGGCCGGTGTGCAGGTGGCGCGCGGCTATCACGGCCGCTCGGACCTGACCGCCGAACGGTTCGTCGCCGATCCGCACGGCCCGGTGGGCACCCGGATGTACCGGACCGGCGATCTGGTGCGGCGCACTCGCGACGGTGCGCTGGAGTACTTGGGACGCAGCGATTTCCAGGTGAAACTGCGCGGCCAGCGCATCGAGCTCGGCGAGATCGAGGCGGCGCTGCGCGCGGTGCCGGAAGTGCGGGCGGCCGCGGTGCGGGTATTCGCCGGGGCCGCAGGAGAACTGCTGGTCGGATATGTGGAAACCGCACTCGCGGAACCGGATCTCTCGACCGTCCTGGACAACCGGCTGCGGGCCACGCTGCCCTCTTATATGGTGCCGTCCGCCTACGTCGCGCTGCCCGCGCTGCCGCTGACTCCCTCCGGCAAGCTGGACCGCAAGGCGCTGCCGGATCCGGTGCTGGCCGCCAAGGCGTTTCGCGCACCGGCCACCGGCGCCGAACACCTGGTGGCCGAGGTGTTCGCCCAGGTCCTCGGCGTGGCACGGGTCGGCCTGGACGACGACTTCTTCGCACTCGGCGGTAATTCCCTGGTCGCGACGCAGATCTCGGCCCGGATCGGTGAGGCGATAGCCGCCGACGTGCCGGTGCGGCTGCTGTTCGAGCACCCGGTCGTCGGCGCGCTGGCCGCGCGGCTGCCCGCTGCCGGGACCGCGCGGGCCGCACTGCCGCTGGTCGCCGGTCCGCGTCCGGACCGGGTGCCGCTGTCCTATGCCCAGCAGCGGATGTGGTTCCTGAACCAGTTCGACGCCGCTTCCTCGGCCAACAACCTCGCCGCGGCGGTCCGGCTCACCGGTGCCCTCGATCCGGCCGCCCTGGAAGCCGCGGTGTCGGACGTGTTCGCGCGGCACGAGGCGCTGCGTACGAGATACCCCGCGGTGGACGGGGTTCCGCATCAGCAAGTGCTGCCGGCCGCCGAGGTCTCGCTCGACCTCGAGCCGGTCGCGGCCGAGGAACTGGCCGAGCGGATCGTCACGTTCGCGGCGCGGCCGTTCGCCGTGCAGGATGCGCCGCCGATTCGAGTGGCGTTGCTGCGGAGCGACTCCCAGGTGCATGTGCTGGTCGTGGCCATGCACCATATCGCCGCCGACGGCTGGTCGATCGCGCCGTTGACCCGTGACCTGATGCGCGCCTACGCGGCGCGGTGCGCGGGTCGGCTGCCGGACTGGGCGCCCCTGCGGGTGCAGTACGCGGATTACACGCTGTGGCAGCGCGAACTGCTCGGTAGTGAGCAAGATCCGGAATCTGTTATCGGCCAGCAGATTCAGCTGTGGGCCACCGATCTCGACGGCCTACCCGAGCTATCGACCCTGCCTTCGGACCGCCCCCGGCCGGCGGTGGCTTCGGGCCGCGGTGCGCGGCACGCGTTCGACATCCCGGGCGCGACGCTCGAGCGGCTGCGTGCGCTCGCGGATCGATCGAACGCCTCGCTGTTCATGGTGCTGCACGCGGCGCTCGCCACGATGATGGCGAGACTCTCCGCGCAGCAAGATATTTCGATCGGCACGCCGGTCGCCGGGCGCGGGTACGCGCGGCTGGACGAGCTGGTCGGGATGTTCGTCAACACCCTGGTGCTGCGGACCGAGGTGCGCCCCGAGGTCGCGTTCACCGAGCTGCTCGCGGCGGTGCGCGATCGGGACCTGGCGGCGTTCGCGCGCGCCGACGTGCCCTTCGAGCGGCTGGTCGAGGTGCTGGAGCCGGAGCGCACCGGTGCCCGCCATCCGCTGTTCCAGGTGATGCTCGACTTCCAGAACACCGCGCAGTCCGCGCTGGAGCTGGCCGGTCTCACCGCCACGCAGCTGGAGATCGACACCCGGACCGCGAAATTCGATCTCCAGCTGACGCTGCGCGAGTCGGAATCGGGCCTGGCGGCGGTCTTCGAATACGCGACCGATCTGTTCGACGCCGCGACCGTCGCCGCGTTCGCGCTGCGGCTGGGCCGGGTGCTCGACGCGGTGTCCGCCGAGCCGGACCAGGCGGTCGGCGAGATCGATCTGCTCGCACCCGCCGAGCGGACGCGCATTCTCGAAACCTGGAATGCCACGGCACATCCGGTGGCTGCCACGGCCACGCTGGTGTCGATGTTCGAGGCGCAGGTGGTCCGCGACCCCCGGGCGGTCGCCGTGGCCTTCGACGGTACGGAGCTGACCTATGCGGAGTTCGCGAGCCGGGTGCACCGGCTGGCGCGGTTGCTCGTTTCCGTCGGCGTCGGGCCGGACAGCACCGTGGCCGTGGCGATGCACCGCTCCCTCGATCTGCTGATCGCGATCCACGCGGTGGTCGGCGCGGGTGGGGCGTATGTGCCCGTGGATCCGGAACATCCGGCCGAGCGGATCGCCCACGTGCTGGACAGCGCAGGCCCGGTGTGCGTGCTCACCCGCAGCACCGACGGGCTCGACCTGCCTGCCACCGGCGAGCGGATGTGGGCGGTGCTGGATGTGGACCAGTTCGACACCACCGAGTATTCGGACGCGCCGCTGACCGACGCGGACAGGCTGGGAGTCCTGCATCCGGACAACGCGGCATACGTGCTGTTCACCTCGGGATCGACGGGGCGGCCGAAGGGCGTCGCGGTGGCGCATCGCGCGATCGTCAATCGGCTGGTGTGGATGCAGGACACCTACGGGCTCACCGCGGCCGACGTAGTGCTGCAGAAGACGCCGGTCACCTTCGACGTCTCGGTGTGGGAGTTGTTCTGGCCGTTGCAGATCGGCGCGCGGCTGGAGGTCGCCCGGCCGGACGGGCATCGGGATCCGGGCTATCTGGCCGAGGTCGTCGCCGCGGCGCGGGTCACGGTGGCGCACTTCGTCCCCTCGATGCTGTCCGTGTTCGTGGCGGAACCCGCTGCTGCCCTGTGTGATTCGCTGCGCCTGGTGTTCGCCTCGGGTGAGGCGCTGCCGCCGGCCCCGGCCCACCTGCTGCGGCAGCTGACCGGTGCGCGGGTGCACAATCTGTACGGGCCGACCGAAGCGGCCGTCGATGTCACCAGCCACGAGGTGAGCGCCGGTGACACGCATACCGTTCCGATCGGCACGCCGGTGTTCAACACCCGGGTGTTCGTGCTGGACGGCCGATTACAGCCGGTGCCCGCCGGGGTGCCCGGCGAGTTGTATCTCGCGGGCGCGCAGCTCGCACGCGGCTATGCCGGCCGCCCGGACCTGACCGGTGACCGGTTCGTGGCCAACCCCTTCGGGGCGGGCGAGCGCATGTACCGCACCGGCGATCTGGTGGCCTGGCGCACCGATGGTGAGCTGGAGTATCTGGGCCGCACCGATTTCCAGGTGAAGCTGCGTGGTCAGCGGCTCGAGCTGGGCGAGATCGAAGCCGTGCTCGCCGCGGTGCCGGGCGTAGCGCAGGCCGCCGCGGTCGTCGCGGCCACGCCGCACGGTGACCAGCTGGTCGCCTATGTCACCGCGGCGGAAGCCGTCGGGCAGCCGCTGGCCGATGTCGTGCGCCGGGCCGTGGCCCGGGCACTGCCCTCGTATATGGCGCCCTCGGTGATCACCGTCCTCGACGAGTTCCCGCTCAATGCCTCCGGCAAGCTCGACCGGAAAGCGCTGCCCGCGCCCGCGGTCGAGATCGCGGTCTTCCGGGCCCCGGAAACCGCGGACCAGGCCGCCGTCGCGGCGATCTACGCCGAGGTGCTCGGCCTGCCCGGTACCCGCCGGGTCGGCCTGGACGACGACTTCTTCGCGCTGGGCGGCAATTCGCTCACCGCGACCCAGGTGGTCGCCCGGGTCGGCGGCGCGCTGGACGCGGAGCTGCCGGTGCGGGTGCTGTTCGAGGCGCCGACCGTGGCGGAGCTGGCGGCCCGCGCCGCGGCGCGGCAGGGGAGCGGGCGGGCCGGGTTGTCGGCCCGGCGGCGTCCGGAGCGGATTCCGCTCGCGCCGGCCCAGCAGCGCATGTGGTTCCTCAACCGGTTCCTGGCCGAGAGTGTCAGCGGGCCCGGCGACGCGGTGAACCATATCCCGGTCGCGCTGCGCCTTACCGGCGCGCTGGATGTCGCGGCCCTGTCGGCGGCGCTCGCGGACCTGGTCGCTCGGCACGAAACGCTGCGGACGATCTATCGCGAGGACGCGGACGGCGCGGAGCAGGTCGTGCTGGCGGTGGGAGCGGACGTTTCGGAGCTCGACCCGATGGTGTGCGACCCCGCGGACCTGCACGACCGGTTAGCGCACTGTGTCGCGGCGACGTTCGACCTGAGTCAGGACACCCCGCTGCGGGCCCGGCTGTTCCGCGTCGCCGACGCGCACGTGCTCCTGCTGGTCCTGCATCACATCGCCGCCGACGGTGTTTCGCTGGCGCCGCTGGCGCGCGACCTCATGACGGCCTACGCGGCGCGCAGCGTGGGCGCGGCGCCGCAGTGGGAAGCACTGCCGGTGCAGTACGCCGACTACGCGCTCTGGCAGGCCGAGACCGTGGCCGCGGACACCGAGCAGCTGGGTTTCTGGCGGGAGCACCTGGCGGGCCTGCCCGACCAGCTCGATCTGCCCACCGACCGCCCGCGGCCCGCCGAGACCACGCACCGCGGCGCGACCCACCGTCTGCGCATCGATTCCGACCTGCACGGTGAGCTGCGGGAGCTGGCGCGCAAGCGCGAAGCCACCCTGTTCAACACCGTGCACGCCGCGCTGGCCGTGCTGCTGGCCCGGCTGTCCGGCGGCGCCGACATCGCCATCGGCACCCCGGTGGCCGGCCGCGGCGACGCCGCGCTGGACCGGCTCGTCGGCATGTTCGTCAACACGCTCGTGCTGCGCACCCGGATCGATCCGCGCGCCCGGTTCGAGACGCTGCTCGACACGGTGCGCGCCCAGGATCTGGATGCCCTCTCGCACGCCGACCTGCCGTTCGAGCGGCTGGTCGACGTGCTCGCTCCCGCCCGCGCCCGAAACCGGCACCCGCTGTTCCAGGTGGCGCTGACCTTCCAGAACTTCACGCTGCCCCGGCTGGCGCTGCCCGGCCTCGCCGTCGAGCCCCTCGAATTCGACACGGCGGCGGCCAAGTTCGATCTGCAATTCACGGTCCTGGAAGCCGGCGACGCGGATGGGCGCGCCGACGGCATGGACATCGAGATCACCTACGCCACCGATCTGTACGACCCGGAGTCGATCGCGGTGCTGGCCCGGCGGTTCACCCAGGTGCTGGCCGCCATCACCGCCGACGCGACCGTCGTGGTCGGGGACATCCAGCTGCTCAGCGGCGAGGAGCAGCAGCGGGCGCTGTACGAATGGGCCGGCGTGGAGGTAGCGGCGGCCACGGTGCCCGAGACGCTCGCGGATCGATTCGCCCGCGCCGCGCTGCTCGACCCGGCGGCCGTCGCGGTGCTGGCCGGGGACAGCGCACTCACCTATGCCGACCTCGACGCGCGGTCCAACCGGCTGGCCCGCAAGCTGATCCTGGCGGGCGCCGGGCCGGAAACCCTGGTGGCGGTGGCACTTCCACGCTCCACGGACCTGGTGGTCGCACTGCTCGCGGTGGTCAAGGCGGGTAGCGGCTATCTGCCGATCGACCCGAACTACCCGGCCGATCGCATCGAATACATGCTCGACGACGCGCGTCCCGTGTGCGCGATCAGCAGCGGCGCGACAGCGCTGCCGCGCGACTGGTTCGGCGGCCCGGTGATCGACCTGGATGTCACCGACCTCGACACCTTCGAATCCGCGGCCCTGTCGGACGCGGAGCGGCGCGCCCCGCTGGATCCGGCGCACACCGCCTACGTCATCTACACCTCCGGCTCCACCGGGCGGCCGAAGGGCGTCGTGGTGCCGCACCGCAATGTGCTGCGGCTCTTCGACAACACCCAGCGCCACTTCGGTTTCGGCGCCGCCGACGTGTGGACCATGTTCCACTCGTACGCCTTCGACTTCTCGGTCTGGGAGCTGTGGGGCGCGCTGCTCTTCGGCGGCCGGCTGGTGGTGGTGGACTACTACACCTCGCGCTCGCCGGAACAGTTCCGGGACCTGCTGGAGCGGGAGCGGGTGACGGTGCTCAACCAGACGCCGTCGGCGTTCTATCAGCTGATCGCCGCCGACGCGGCCCAGGCACCGGCCGAATATGCCTTGCGCACTGTCATTTTCGGTGGTGAGGCGCTGGATCCGCAGCGGCTGAACCCGTGGTTCGAACGGTATCCGGACCAGCCGCGCCTGGTGAACATGTACGGCATCACCGAGACCACGGTGCACGTGTCCTACCGCCCGATCGCGCCCGGCGCGGGCTCGGCCAGCGTGATCGGTAGCGCCATACCGGGTTTGGCGGTCCGGATCCTGGATTCCCGGCTACGCCCGGTGCCGGTGGGTGTGCCCGGCGAAATCTATGTCTCCGGCGGGCAATTGGCGCGCGGCTACCTCGGGCGGCCCGCGCTCACCGCGGCCCGCTTCGTCGCCGACCCCTACGGCGCGGCCGGCAGCCTGGCCTACCGCTCCGGTGACCTGGCCCGCTGGACCGCCACCGGTGACCTGGAATACCTGGGCCGCGCCGATCAGCAGGTGAACCTGCGCGGTTTCCGGATCGAACTCGGCGAGATCGAGGCCGCCCTGCTCGACACCGCCTCGACGGTGCGGGAAGCGGCGGTGGTGGTCCGCACGGACCTGGCCGACGAACCTCGCCTGGTCGCCTATGTCGTCGCCGGGGATCTCGAGGTCGCCCAGTTGCGCAAGGATCTGGGCCGGGTCCTGCCCGAGCACATGGTCCCCGCCGCGATCGTGGCGCTGGAGCGAATCCCGTTGACCGTCAACGGGAAACTCGACCGCGCCGCGCTGCCCGCCCCCGCTTTCGAGGGCGCGACCTATCGGGCGCCGGGCACCCTGGCCGAGGAGCTCGTCGCCGCGGTGTACGCCGAGGTGCTCGGGGTTGCCGAGCGGGTCGGCGCCGATGACGACTTCTTCGCCCTCGGCGGCAGCTCCCTGCTCGCCGCCAAAGCGGTGGCCCGGATCGGGGCCGCCCTGGATCGCGGCGTCCCGGTGCGCGCGCTGTTCGAGGGGCCGCGCGTCGCCGAACTCGCCGCCGCGGTCATGGCGAGCACGGCGCAAGCGCGGCCCGCCCTGGTCGCGGGCGCCCGCCCGGCTGTGCTGCCGCTGTCTCCGGCCCAGCAACGGATGTGGTTCCTCAACCGGTTCGACAGCGCGTCCATCGCCTACAACATTCCGATCGCGCTGCGCCTCTCCGGCGCATTGGACATCCCCGCGCTGCGGGCCGCGATCGGCGATGTGATCGGGCGGCACGAATCGCTGCGCACCCGGTACCCGGAGGTCGACGGCGTCGCCACGCAGGTAATCGTGCCCACGGCACGGGCGGTGCCCGAGCTGACCCCGGTGGACAGCACCGAAGCCGAGTTGCCCGCGCGGATCCAGCACCTGGCCGCGACGACCTTCGACATCACCATCGAGATTCCGGTCCGCATCGAACTGTTCCGGACCGGCCCAGCCGAATTCGTGCTGGCCGCCGTCCTGCATCACATCGCCGCCGACGGCTCCTCCATCGCACCGTTCGTGCGGGATCTGATGAGCGCGTACACCGCTCGGCTCGACGGCGATGCGCCGGCCTGGCAGCCACTTGCCGTCCAGTACGCCGATTACGCGCTGTGGCAGCGCACGCTGCTCGGCGCCGAGGACGACCCGGACGCGCCGTCGGCGCGCCAGATCGATTACTGGACCGGCACGCTGGCCGGTCTGCCCGATCAGCTCGCCCTGCCCGTCGATCACCCGCGCCCGGCGCGGCAGAGTCTGCGCGGCGAGAAGATCGCCCTGACCGTCGACGGCGCCCTGCAGCGGGCCCTGATCGGCGTCGGACAGCGCAGCGGCGCAACGCTGTTCATGGTGGTGCACGCCGCGCTCGCGGTCTTGCTGAGCCGGTTGTCCGGCACCGGCGATATCGCGGTCGGCACGCCGATTGCCGGGCGGGGCGCCGCCGAACTGGACGACGTGATCGGCATGTTCGTCAACACGCTCGTGCTGCGCACCCGGGTCGAGGCGGGGGAGCGCTTCGCCGACCTGCTGGCCCGTACCCGGGCCGGGGACGTCGCCGCGTTCGGGCATGCCGATGTGCCGTTCGAGCGGCTGGTGGAGGTGCTGAACCCGGAGCGGTCCACCGCCCGGCATCCGCTGTTCCAGGTCGGCTACTCGTTCCAGAACCACGAGCGCGGGGAGCTACGACTACCCGGGCTCGACGTGCGGGCACTCGAATACGACAGCGGCGTCTCACAATTCGATCTGCACCTGTTCGCCGTCGACCACTACGGCGCCGACGGCGCCGCCGCCGGACTCGAACTCGCGCTCGGCTACGCCACCGATCTGTTCGAGGCCGCGACCGCGCGGCGCCTCGGCGATCAGCTCCTGCGGGTGCTCGAAGCCGTTGCCGCGCAGCCGGACACCCTCGTCGGCGACCTCGACCTGCTCGGTCAGGCCGAACGCACCCGGCTTCTGCTCGACTGGAACGACACCGCACACGCGGTCGAGTCCGCGACCCTTGCCGATTTGATCGACGCACAGGTCGCCCGCTCGCCGCACGCCGTCGCGGTGCTCGACGCGGATACCGAGAACTGGGTCAGTTACCAAGATTTCGATGCCTGCGTGAACCGACTGGCCCGCAGGCTGATCGGCGCGGGTGTCGGCCCGGAGCGCACTGTCGTGCTGGCCATGCGCCGCTCGGTGGAATTGGTCGTCGCCATGTACGCGGTGGTGCGCGCCGGTGGCGCCTACGTCCCGATCGATCCGGACCATCCGGCCGACCGGATCGCGCACATTCTCAGCACGGCCGCACCCGCGTGCATCCTCACCACCTCGCGGGACGGTCTGCCGATCGAAACCGCCATTCCCGCTTGGGAAGTCGATCGCCTGCCCCGGAGTGGTGCCGCCGAGCCGGTGCTCGACAGCGAGCGGGTGCGCCCGCTGCGGCCCGAACACCCCGCCTACGTGATCTTCACCTCCGGGTCGACGGGCGTGCCCAAGGGCGTGACGGTCGCGCACTCGGCGATCGTCAACCAATTGCTCTGGCTGCGCGACTACTTCGGCCTGAACGGCAACGACTGTGTCCTGCTGAAGACACCCGCCACCTTCGATCTGTCGGTGTGGGAGTTCTGGTCGCCGCTGGTGACCGGCGGTCGCCTGGTCGTCACCGCGCCCGGCACCGAGCGCGAGCCGGAACGACTGCGTGAGCTGATGATCCGCCACGGCGTCACCGTCCTGCACGCCGTCCCCGCCCTGATCGGCATGCTGCTGGCCACCGCACCGGACACGGCGCTGCCGGGCGCGCTGCGCCAGGTGCTCGCGATCGGCGAGGCGCTGCCCGCGGCCACGGCCGCGGACTTCCTGCGCCGCGCGGAGCTGCACCACGAACCGGCGGTCGCTACGCCGTACACCGATTCGGCCGACCTGGTGATGGTCGCGGCGAGCATGCTCGACGGCTTGGCGCGGTACAGCGAAGGCGCGGATCGTGGCGCCGCGGCCATCGCCGAACCTGCGGCCGATCGGCATCCGGGTGACCGGCTCGCACTCCCGGCGCGCAAGCCTGTGGACACCTGTGCACAAATCCGCGGTGCGCGACTTTTCAACCTGTACGGACCGACCGAGGCCGCGGTGTCGATCACCGCGTACGAGGTGGTGGACGCGCCGGCGCACGCCGTGCCGATCGGCGCCCCCGCGTGGAACAGCCGAGTGTATGTGCTGGACAGCCGGTTGCGGCTCGCTCCGGTGGGTGTCGCGGGGGAGCTGTATCTCGCGGGCGCGCAGTTGGCGCGGGGGTACCACGGCAGGTCCGGGCTGACCGCGGATCGGTTCGTCGCGGATCCCTTCGCGGGCGCCGGCCGGATGTATCGGACCGGGGACATCGTGCGCTGGCGGGCCGACGGGACGCTGGAGTATCTGGAGCGGGCCGACTTCCAGGTCAAGATCGGCGGCTTCCGCATCGAACTCGGCGAGGTCGAGGCCGCGCTGCGCCGGCTGCCCGGGGTCCGGGCCGCTGTCGCGGTGGCGCACGGCGGCGACCGGCTGGTGGCCTACGTGGCGGTCGCGCAGCCGGATTCGGCGACCGACCTGCGCGCGGCCGTGGCGGCCGAACTGCCGGGGTACATGGTGCCGGCCGTGGTGGTCGCGCTGGAGTCGCTGCCGCTCAACGCCAATGGCAAGGTCGATCGGTCCCGGCTGCCCGAGCCGGTCTTCGCCGAGGCCGAGTTCCGCGTCCCGCGCTCCGAACTCGAGATTCTCGTGGCCGGGACCTATGCGGGCGTAATCGGCTGTGCCCGGGTCGGTCTCGATGACGACTTCTTCGCACTCGGTGGCAATTCGCTGCTCGCGACGAAGCTGAGCGCTCGCCTCGGCGCGGCGCTCGGCGTCCAGGTGCCCGTGGCGGCGGTCTTCGAGGCGCCCACGGTGGCGGCCCTGGCCGATGACCTCACCCGGCTGGACGGCGCGGCGACGCGGCCCGCGCTGGTACGCCGGACCGGGACCGCGCCCGTGCCGCTCGCGCCCGCACAGCAGCGCATGTGGGTCCTGAACCGGCTCGCGCCGGACTCCTCGGCCTACAACATCCCCGCCGCCATCCGGCTCACCGGCGCCCTGGACCTCGAGGCACTGACCACGGCCATCGCCGATGTCGTCGACCGGCACGAGACGTTGCGCACGCGGTACCCGGACACCGAGGCCGGGCCCGTGCAGGAGATCCTGCCCGCGGCCGCGGCGGCGCTGGAGCTGACCCCGATGCGGGTGCGGCGCAGCGCGGCCGATGCCCGGCTGCGCGAGTTCATCGGCCTCGGTTTCGATGTCGCGGCGGCCCCGCCGGTGCGGGCCGCGCTGCTCGAAATCGCCGAGGGACCGGAGGACTCGGCCACCGAATGGATCCTCGTGGTGGTGCTGCACCACATCAGCAGCGACGGCTACTCCGTGGCCCCGATGACGCGAGATCTCATGCGGGCCTATGTCGATCGGGCGGCGGGGCAGGCGCCGGGATGGGCTCCGCTGGATATCCAGTACTCCGACTACAGCGTGTGGCAGCACGCTGTGCTCGGCACCACCGAGGAGGGCCAGGCGGCTCGTCAACTCGGGTACTGGGCCAAGGAATTGTCGGGCCTGCCGGAGGTGCTCACGCTGCCGACGGACCGGCCGCGCCCGGCCCGCCGGGAGTCGCGAGGCGCGACAGTCGATTTCGAGCTCGGCACCACGCTGACCGCCCGACTCGACGAGATCGCCCGCGCACACGGCACCACGTTGTTCACGGTCCTGCACACCGCCTTCGCGGTCCTGCTGTTCAAACTGTCGGGCAGCACGGACATCGCCATCGGCGCACCCGTCGCGGGCCGCGGCGCCGCCGAACTCGACGATCTGATCGGCATGTTCGTCAATACCGTCGTGCTGCGGACCGAGATCGATCCGCGCGCCGCCTGCACCGAACTCCTCCGGCAGGCCCGGGATCGGGACCTGTCCGCCTTCTCACACGCGGAGGTGCCGTTCGAGCAGGTGGTCGAGGCGGTCGGGGGTGCCCGGTCCAGTTCCTACACGCCGCTGTTCCAGGTCATGTTCACCTTCCAGAACCTGCCGTCCGGGCGCCTCGAGCTGCCGGGACTGGCGGTGGAGGTGCTCGATCCCGACCTCGCGGACGCGAAGTTCGATCTGCACCTGACCGGCATCGAACGATTCACCGCCGCGGGTGCCCGCGCCGGACTGGACCTTCGATTCGGTTACGCCACCGACATTTTCGACGCGGACACGATCCGGCGCTACGCCGAACGCCTGGTGCTGGTGTGCTCCGCGATCGCCGACGATCCGGCGGTCGCCCTGCGGGCCATCGACATTCGCACCGAGTCGGAGCAGGGCCAGGCCGCGGCGCCGCCGCCGGAGCCGACGCTCGCGGAGCTGCCCGAATTGATCGCCGCCGCGGCGCGAATGGCGCCGGACGACGTCGCGTTCGCGCACGGCGAGCACACGGTGTCCTATCGCGAGCTGGCCGCCAAACTCGGCGCCGTCGCCAAGGCGATGGGTGCCGCGGCGACGCCGCAGACCCTCGTCAATGTCAGTCTCGCCGGGCTGGTGCCCGGTGTTCTCGCCGCACTCGGTGGCGATGGCCTCGCAGCGGCCATCCGCACCTTGCTCGGTGCAGCGCATGCCGTGATCACACGGCCCGCGCAGGTTGTCGATACGGAAGGAAACAGCTGATGTCGCACATGGATTCGGCCACCTCCAGCCCGCAGGGCGCCCGCATCGAGCCACGCCCACATCCGGCGCTGCGCCGGGCGTACGGCATCGAGGATCTGCCCGGCCTGATCGCGACCGTCGCCGAGCTGGCTCCGGAACGAATCGCGCTGCGCCACGGCGACACCGCGCTCACCTACGCGGCCCTGCACACCGAGATCGCGGTGCTGGGCGAGGCGATGGGCGGCGGGCTCGGCGCCGACGTCCTGGTCTCGGTGGTGGTGTCGAGTCAGCTGCCCGAGTTGCTGGAGTCGACCGACGGCGCGCTCGGCACCGTGCTGCTCGAGCTCGTCGACGACGCGCTGACGGCGGCGTGCCCGGTGCTGCCGACCGCTTTCGCGCCGGTCGAAACGCTGGTCAGCGAGTTCGAGGCGCAGGTACGGCGGACACCCGACGCGGTCGCGCTGGAATACCGGGGCGCGACCCTGACCTACGCCGAACTCGACGCCCGCTCCGATGCCCTGGCCCGGCGGCTCGTTCAGCTGGGCGTGGGCCCGGACGCGCTGGTCGGCCTGGCGGTGCGCCGGTCCTTCGACCTGCTGATCGGCATGTACGCGATCGTCAGAGCCGGCGGCGCGTATGTCCCGATCGACCCGGAGCATCCGGCCGAACGCATCGGCTACGTGCTGGAGGTGGCCGCGCCGGTCCTGGTGCTCACCACCGCCGCGGACGAACCGCCGTTGCCCGCGGGCACAGAGGTGCTGCGAATCGATGAATTCGGCGGCACGGCAGTGGATTCGGTCGAACTGCCGACGCTGGATGCCGACAACATCGCCTACGTCATCTTCACCTCCGGCTCCACCGGCCGCCCGAAAGGCGTTGCCGTCTCGCACCGCTCGATCGTGGCGAATCTGCACTGGCGCCAGCGGATGTACCGGCTCGGCGACACCGATGTGGTGCTCCAGAAGACCCCGTTCACCTTCGACGTGTCGGTGTGGGAGTTCTTCTGGCCGTTGCAGATCGGCGCGCGGCTGGTGATCGCCGAGCCGGACGGGCACCGCGATCCCGCCTATCTGGCGCGCACGATCACCGAAACCGGCGTGACCGTCGCGCATTTCGTGCCCTCGATGCTCGCGGTATTCGTCGCCGAGCCGCTGGCGCCGACCGCCGGTGAGGTATTGCGCCTGGTGTTCGCCTCCGGTGAGGCGCTGCCCGCCCCGACGGCCGCCGCGTTCCGGGAGATCAGCGGCGCGACCCTGCACAACCTGTACGGCCCCACCGAGGCTGCGGTCGACGTCACCGCCCACGAGGTGACGGCCGAGGACCTCGGGTCCGTCCCGATCGGCGCCGCCGCCGACGACACCGAACTGCTCGTCCTGGACGACAATCTGCGTCCCGTGCCCGGCGGCGTGGTCGGTGAGCTGTACCTGTCGGGCGTACAGCTCGCTCGCGGCTACGTCGGCCGTTCCGGGCTGACCGCGGACCGTTTCGTGGCCAATCCGGAGGGCGCGCCCGGCGATCGGATGTACCGCACCGGCGACCTGGCGCGCTGGGTGACCGGCCCCGGTGGCGGCCCGGCGGAGCTGGAGTACCTGGGGCGCACCGACTTCCAGGTGAAGCTGCGCGGGCTGCGGATCGAGCTGGGCGAGGTCGAGGCGGCGCTCTCGCGCAGCCGCCAGGTCGCCCAGGCCGCGGTGCTGCTGCACCGGCGGGACAGCGGCGACCACCTGGTCGGCTACGTGGTGGCCGCTACCGGCGCAGCGGTCGACACCGACGCGGTGCTCGACGAGGCGCGGCGGCAGCTGCCGGAGTACATGGTGCCCTCGCTGGTGCAGGTGCTGGCCGAGATGCCGCTCAGCGCCAACGGCAAGCTGGACCGCCGGGCGCTGCCGGCACCCGATTTCACCGCGAGCGCGGCGGAATACCGGGAGCCCGAGGGCGACGCCGAACGCGCGATCGCGGAGATCTTCGCCGAACTCCTCGGCGCCCCCCGCGTCGGCGCGAACGACAGCTTCTTTACGCTGGGCGGTAATTCGCTGCTCGCCACCCGCGCCATCGCCCGGGTTTCCACAGTCCTGGGGATGACTGTGGATGTTCGCGACTTCTTCGATATGCCGACGGTGGCCGCGCTGGCCGCGCACGCCGGTTCCGCACCGGCCCGCCCGCCACTGGTCGCCGGGCCCCGCCCGGAGCGGATTCCGCTCTCGCCCGCGCAGCGGCGCATGTGGTTCCTGAACCGCTACGGGTCCGGCGCGCACAGCGCGGCGGTGGACAACATTCCGCTGGCCCTGCGGCTGCGCGGCGCCCTGGATGTCGCGGCGCTGTCGGCGGCCGTCACCGATCTGGTGGTCCGGCACGAGATCCTGCGCACGGTCTACCCGCAGACCGAGGCCGGTCCCGCGCAGGTGGTTCGCGCGGTGCACCCGGCTTTCGATCTGACACCCCGGGAGGTGCCGGCGGCGGAGCTGCCGGCGGCCGTGCTGCACGCCGCCACGCGGAGTTTCGATGTGGCGGAGGAGATCCCGATGCGGGTCCGGCTGCTGCGCAGCGCCGCCGACGACCACACGCTGGTGTTCGTCGTGCATCACATCGCCGCCGACGGCGTCTCGCTCGGCCCGCTGATGCGGGACCTGGTGGCCGCCTACACCGCGCGGCAGGACGGCCGCCTGCCCGCGTGGGAACCGCTGGCCGTGCAGTACGCCGACTATGCCCTCTGGCAGCAGGAGGTGCTCGGCGACGCCGCCGACCCCGGCTCCGCCGCCGCCCGCCAACTGGACTTCTGGCAGACCGAGCTGGCGGAACCGCCCGCCGAGCTGGTCTTACCGTTCGATCGGCCGCGCCCCGCCACCGTCTCCTACCGTGGTGCCACGCACAGCCACGCGCTCGACGCGAGCCTGCGGACGGCTGTGGACAAAACCGCCCAGCGCTGCGGCGCGACCCCGTTCATGGTGGTGCACGCGGCGCTGGCCGCCCTGCTGGCGCGGTTGTCGGGTACCACCGACATCGCCATCGGCACCCCCGTCGCCGGTCGCGGCGCCGCCGCGCTCGACGACCTGGTCGGCATGTTCGTCAACACCCTGGTGCTGCGCACCGAGGTCGGACCCGCGCGGACCTTCGCCGAACTCGTCGCACACGCCCGCGACCGGGACGTGCGCGCCTTCGCGCACGCCGACATCCCGTTCGAACAGCTGGTGGAGGCGCTGAACCCGGCCCGCTCGCAGGCGCGGCACCCGCTGTTCCAGGTGGCGCTGTTCATGCAGAACATGGCGCCGGTCGAACTGGCGCTGCCCGGCCTGGACACCCGGCCGGTCGACTTCGACTCCGGCTTCTCGAAATTCGATCTCCAGCTGACCATCACCGACAGCGACGTCGGTTACCGCGCCGAATTCACCTATGCCACCGATCTGTTCGACGCCGCGACCATCGCCGAGTTCGGCGTGAAGTTCGAACGCCTGCTGCGCGCCGCGGTCACCGACCCGGACACCGTGGTCGGCGACATCGAGCTGCTGGACGCCGGCGAACTGGACTACGTCACCGCCAGCTGGAACGCCTCCGGGCACCGGGTGCCGGACCGGTTCCTGCTCGACGGATTCGACAACCAGGTCCGGCGCACACCCACGACGGTGGCCGTGCTGGCCGACGCCGAACCGGGGCGCAGCCTGACCTACAGCGAGCTCTCCGATCGCGCCAATCAGCTGGCGCGCCTGCTGATCGCCGACGGCGTCGGGCCGGAAAGCCTGGTGGTGCTGGCGCTGCCGCGCTCGATCGACCTCGTCGTCGCTATGTACGCGGTACTGCGCGCGGGCGGCGCGTATGTCCCGATCGATCCCGCGCACCCAGCCGAGCGGATCGGTCACATCCTCGACACGGCGCGACCACACGCCATTTTGACTACGCGCACAGCGGGATTCGCGCCCGACGCCCAGGCGCCGGTGCACTATGTCGACGAACTCGAGCTCACGGCGTACTCCGCGGCCAAGATCACCGACCGGGAGCGGCGCGCCACCCCGCACCCGGACCAGCCCGCCTATGTCATCTTCACCTCGGGCTCCACGGGCAAGCCGAAGGGCGTCGCGGTCAGCCACCGGGCCATCGCCAATCAGCTGGCCTGGATGCACGACGAGTACCACCCGCGCAGCGGGGACCTCTACCTGCAGAAGACCGCGACCACCTTCGACGTCTCGCTGTGGGGCTACTTCCTGCCGCTGCGTGCGGGCGCGACCCTGGTGCTCGCCACCCCCGACGGGCATCGGGACCCGCGCTACATCGCGGAAACCATCGCGCAGCACGGCATCACGCTCACCGACTTCGTCCCGTCCATGCTGTCGGTCTTCGCGACGCACGCCGAGCCCGGCGAACTCGATTCGCTGCGTGACGTTTTCGTCATCGGTGAGGCGCTGCCCCCGGAGACGGTCGCCGCGTTCGGCGCGGTGTGCGCGGCGGGCCTGCACAACCTGTACGGGCCGACCGAGGCCGCGGTGTCCATCACCTACCGGGAGGTGACGGGCGAGACCTCCGCGCTCGTCCCGATCGGCGAACCGGAGTGGAATTCGCAGGCCTACGTGCTGGATTCGCGGCTGCACCCGGCGCCGATCGGGGTGGCCGGAGAGCTGTACCTGGGTGGTGACCAGCTGGCCCGGGGCTACTACGGCCGCGTGGATCTGACCGCCGACCGCTTCGTGGCGAACCCGTTCGGCTTCGGCGGCGAACGCATGTACCGCACCGGCGATCTCGTGCGCTGGACGCCGGACGGCGAACTCGTCTACCTCGGCCGGGTGGACTTCCAGGTGAAGTTCCGCGGGCAGCGGGTCGAGCTCGCCGAGATCGAAACCGCGCTGCTGGCCGCGCCGGAGGTCGCGCAGGCGGCGGTCCGGCTGGTCAGCGCCGACACCGGCGACTACCTCGCGGGGTACGTGATCCGCACGCCGAACACCGAACTCGACCTCGACGCCGTGAAAGACGGCCTCACACAGCGGCTTCCGGCCTACATGGTGCCGACCGCCGTGGTCGAGCTGACCGAATTCCCGCTGAACACCAGCGGCAAGCTGGACCGCTCCGCGCTGCCGCTGCCGGTCCTGCGGGCCAAAACCTTCCGGCCACCGGTCGACGCGGCGCAGCGCCTGATCGCGGCGGTGTTCGCCGAGGTGCTCGGGGTGCCGCGGGCCGGCTTGGACGACGACTTCTTCGCCCTGGGCGGCAGTTCCTTGGACGCCACCCAGGTGACCGCGCGGGTGGGTGAGGCTGTCGGCGTGCGCATTCCGGTGCGGGCGCTGTTCGAATCCGCCACCGTGCACGCCTTCGCTACCGCGGTGGACGAGCTGAGCAGATCCGGGACGAAGCGGCTGGCGCTGGTGCGGCAGCAGCGCCCCGAGCGGGTGCCGCTGTCCCCGGCCCAGCAGCGGCTGTGGTTTCTCAACCGCCTGGAGAGCCAGGACGGCAAGCACAGCGTCTACAACCTGCCGGTGGTGCTGCGCCTGCGCGGCCGGCTCGACGCCGAGGCGCTGGAACAGGCCGTGCTGGACGTCATGGCCCGGCACGAATCGCTGCGCACCCGCTATCCGGAGCACGAGGACGGCCCCTACCAGCAGATCCTGGACCGGCGCGAGCACCCGCTGGGCCTGCACGCCGTGCAGGTCGGGCCGGCGGAGCTGACCGCGGCGATCACCGCCGTCACCCGAGCCGGATTCGACGTCACCGCCGAAGTTCCGGTCCGGGTCGCCCTGTTCCTGGTCGAGCAGACCGACGATGCCCGGGGTCTGCCGGGTGACGAATACGTGCTGGTCCTGGTGGTGCACCACATCGCCGCCGACGCCCTGTCGATGCGGCCGCTGATCACCGATCTGGTCCGGGCCTATCAGGCGCGGTTGCTCGAGCGCCGGCCCGACTGGGACGAATTGCCGGTCCAGTACGCCGATTACAGCCTCTGGCAGCGCGAACTGCTCGGCAGCGCGGAACGCGCCGGTGATCCGGCGCAGCAGCAGGTGCGGTTCTGGCGGGACGTGCTCGCGGGGTTGCCCGCGGACCTGCCGCTGCCGACCGACCGGCCGCGACTGCCGCAGCCGACCAATCACGGTGCCGCCGTGGACTTCACCATCGATCCCACGGTCGCGGCCGGACTGCGCCGACTGGCCGAGCGGCAGGGCGCGACCCTGTTCATGGTGCTGCACGCGGCATTCGCGGCGACGCTGGCCCGGCTCGGCGGCACCGGCGACATCGTCATCGGATCGCCCGTCGGCGGGCGCGGCGAACGCGAACTCGACGCGCTGGTCGGCATGTTCGTCAACACCCTGGTGCTGCGCACCGCGGTCGCGCTCGAGGTGTCCTTCGCCGATCTGGTGGCGAGCGTGCGGGATTCGGACGTCGCGGCGTTCGGCAATGCCGAGCTGCCGTTCGAGCGGCTGGTCGACGCCATGGCGGTGGATCGCAGCACCGGCGCGCACCCGCTGTTCCAGATCATGTTCAGCTTCGGCGGCGCGAACCCGGGCGCGGGCAGCGCGTTCAAAGTGCCGTGGCTGACCGTCGAACCGGTAGACATCGCCGACCCCACCGCGAAATTCGATCTGCATCTGGTGCTCAACCAGCACGACGACGCGCGCCTCGCCGGTAGTCTGCGCTACGCCACCGACCTGTTCGACGCCACCACGATCGCGGCGTTCGTGACCAGGCTGGAGCGGATGCTCGGCGCGGCCGCCGCGGTGCCGGAGGTCTTGGTCGGCGATATCGAGTTGCTCGACGACGCCGAGCGCGCCGACGTCGTGCAGCGCTGGAATGCCACGGCGCACGAGCTCGGCGCGGGCGGCACGCTCCCGGAGCTGTTCGCCGCGCAGGTGGTTCGCACGCCGGACGCGCCCGCGGTCACGTTCGAGGGGACAACTCTGTCCTACGCCGAATTCGCCGCCCGGGTCCATCGGCTGGCCCGCTATCTGATCGATCAGGGCGTCGGCCCGGATGTGCTGGTGGCGCTGGGGCTTCGACGCTCGATCGATCTGGTCGTCGCCATGTACGCGATCACCGTGGCGGGCGGCGGCTATGTGCCGCTGGACCCGGACCATCCGGCGGAACGCATCGCCCACATCCTGGATACCGCCGTCCCGGTCGCGGTGCTGACCAACGCGCCCGCACTGGATGTGCCGGTGGGCCAGATCCGCATCGACCGGCTCGACCTGAGCGCCTACTCGGCCGCTCCGGTCACCGACGCGGAGCGCCGCGCGCCGCTGCGGGCCGCCAACACCGCCTACGTGATCTTCACCTCCGGCTCGACGGGGCGCCCGAAAGGCGTCGCGGTGAGCCATGCGGCGATCGTCAACCGGTTGCGGTGGATGCAGTCGGCCCGGGTCGAACTCGGCCCCGGGGACGCGCTGCTACAGAAGACGCCGGCGACCTTCGATGTCTCGGTGCCGGAGTTCTTCTGGCCGCTCCAGGTCGGCGCTCGACTGGTGCTCGCGCGTCCGGAAGGCCATCGCGACCCCGCCTACCTCGCCGAAATCCTGCGCGGCGAGGGGATTACCGCCGTCCACTTCGTGCCGTCCATGCTCGCGGTGTTCGTCGCGGAGTTGTCCGGCGACCTGCCGGCGCTGCGGCACGTGTTCTGCTCCGGCGAGGCGCTGCCCACCGCCGTCGCGCACCGCATGCGGGCGCTCAGCGGCGCCAAGGTGCACAACATGTACGGCCCGACCGAGACCGCGGTGGAGGTCTCCGCGCACGAGGTGGTGGACGCCGACGGCACCGCTCTCTCGATGGGTGCGCCCGCGTGGAACACCCAGGCCTACGTCTTGGACGCGCGGCTCCGGCCGGTGCCGGTCGGCGTGCCGGGTGAGTTGTACTTGGCCGGTGCGCAATTGGCGCGCGGATACCTCGGGCGCACCGATCTCACCGGGGATCGCTTCGTGGCCAACCCCTTCGGGACCGACGGCACCCGCATGTACCGCACCGGAGATCTGGTTCGCTGGACATCCGCGGGCGAGCTGGAGTTCCTGGGCCGCACCGACTTCCAGGTGAAGCTGCGCGGTCTGCGCATCGAACTCGGCGAGATCGAGGCCGTACTGCTCGCGCTGCCCGCCATCGCCCAGGCGGTGGTCGTGGTGCGCGACGATCACGGGACCGGCGAACAGCTCGTCGGCTATCTGGTCCCCGGCGCCGCGCTCGACCTCGAGGTCGTGCGCGCCACTCTTGCCGAGCGACTACCCGGATACATGGTGCCCGCGTCCTTCGTTGTCCTGGATGCCTTTCCGGTCAATGCCTCCGGCAAGCTGGACCGCGCCGCGCTGCCCGCGCCCGCTGTGCCGGTGGGGGAGTTCCGCGCTCCGGGCTCGGACGCCGAATGCCTTGTCGCCGAGACATTTCAGGATCTACTCGGCGTCGATCGCGTCGGCGCCGACGACGACTTCTTCGCGCTCGGCGGCAACTCCCTGATCGCCACCCAGCTCGCCGCCCGCCTGACCAAAGCCACCGGAACCCAGGTGCCGGTGCGTGCCGTCTTCGACGCGGTGACGGTCGCCGCGCTGGCCGCCCGGCTCACCCTGCGGGCCGACGCGAACGCGGATACCGTACCGGTGATGTTGCCGCCGCTCGTCCCGCAGAACCGCGACGACACCATCCCGCTGTCCATCGCGCAGCAGCGGATGTGGTTCCTGAACCGATTCGACAGCGGCAGTGCGGGTTACAACATTCCGTTCGCGCTGCGGCTGACCGGTGCGCTGAACATCGACGCCCTGCGATCGGCTATCGCCGACGTCATCGCCCGGCACGAATCCCTGCGCACGATCTACCCCGAGCGTGACGGAGACGCCACCCAGGTGGTGCTGCCCGCCGGCACCCGCCTGGTCGACCTGGTCGTCCGCACGGTGTCCGCCGCCGAACTGCCCCAGCTCATCGCGACGGTCACCCAGGCGGGTTTCGATGTCACCACCGAGGTGCCGCTGCGCGTGCGGTTGCTGCGACTGCGGGACGACCAGCACGTGCTGCTGTTCGTGGTGCACCACATCGCCGCCGATGGTTGGTCTTTCGGCCCGCTGACCCGCGATCTCGCCGCCGCCTACGTGGCGCGCTGCGCCGACACCGCGCCCGCCTGGGCGCCACTTCCCCTGCAGTACGCGGACTTCGCGATCTGGCAGCGCGGCGCCCTGGGCTCGGCCGGCGACGCGAACTCGGTGCTCGCCCGGCAACTGGGCTACTGGACCGATCGGCTCACCGGGCTACCAGAGGTGCTGACGCTGCCCTCGGACCGCCCGCGCCCCGCCGTGGCGAGCAACCGCGGCGGCGCGTACCTCGCGCGCCTGGACCGCGCGCTGCACCAGGGGATCGACGACCTCGCGGCCGCGCACCGGGTCACCCCGTTCATGGTGCTGCACACCGCCCTGGCGGTGCTGCTCGCCCGGCTGAGCGGGACCACCGACATCGTGGTCGGCGCACCCGTCGCGGGCCGCGGCGAACAGGCGCTGGACGAGCTGGTCGGCATGTTCGTCAACACCCTGGTGCTGCGCACCGAGATGCGCCCGGACGCCACCCTGGCCGACCTGCTCGCCGCCGCGCGCACCGCCGACCTGGCCGCGTTCGAGCACGCCGCGGTGCCGTTCGAGCAGCTCGTCGACACCCTGAACCCGGTCCGCTCGCAGGCGCACGCGCCGCTGTACCAGGTGGCCCTGACCCTGCAGAACCACGCCAAGCCGGACTTCCGGTTGCAGCGCCTGGCCATCGCGGCGCTCGAGGTCGGCCCGGCTCCGATCCAGGTGGATCTGGACTGGACCCTGACCGACCGCTACGACCGCGACGGGGCCCCCGACGGCATCGACATCCACCTGCATTACGCGCTCGACCTCTTCGACGAGCGCACCGCGGCCGGATTCGTGGCCGGCCTGGAACGGGTGCTGCGCGCCATGGTGCGCGACACCCGCACCCGGGCCGGGAATGTCGAGCTCATGTCGGTCGCCGAGCGCGGCATGCTGCTCTCGGACCGCAATGCCACCGCGCGCCCGGTGCTGCGCGAGACCCTCGACGATCTGCTCACCGCCCGCGCGGGCGCGGAGCCGACGGGCCTGGCCGCCCGCTACGAGGGCACCGAGATCAGCTACGGCGATTTCGCGTCCCGGGTGAATCGGCTGGCACGCTGGCTGATCGGCGAGGGCGTCGGCCCGGAGACCATCGTCGGACTGGCCGCCCTGCGGTCGATCGACATGCTCGTCGCCATGTACGCGATCGTGCGCGCGGGCGGGGCCTACCTCCCGATCGACCCGGGGCACCCGGCCGACCGGATCGCACAGATCATCGACAGTGCGCGGCCGGCCCTGGTCCTGGCTGTCGGCGGCGCGGAACTGCCCGGGCTCTCCGATGTCCGGGTGGTCGAGACCGCGGCACTGGATCTCGCCGCGCTCGCCGACACGACGGTGACCGACGACGAGCGCCACGGCCGGCTGCGCCAGGGCAACACCGCGTATGTGCTGTTCACCTCGGGTTCCACCGGCCGCCCCAAGGGCGTCGCCGTCACCCACCGGGCGATCATGAACCAGCTGCGCTGGCTGGAGTATCGCTACCAGGTGACCGCCGCCGACCGCATCCTGCAGCGCGCGCCGCTGACCTTCGACGTGTCGGTGTGGGAGTGCTTCCTGCCCATCGCGGTGGGCGCACCGCTGGTGATCGCCCGGCCCAGTGGGCATCTGGACCTCGCCTACTTCGCGGATCTGCTGCGCGAGCACGGCATCACCATCGCCGAATACGTGCCCTCGGTGCTGGCCGCCCTGCTCGGCGAGGGCATGGGCGACGCACTGCGCTCCTTCCGGCATTTGCACTGCGGCGGTGAGGCGTTGACCGCCGATCTGCTCGCACAGATCCAGGGCAGCTTCGACGGCGCCGTGCACAATGCCTACGGCCCCACCGAAGCCGCTATCTCGGCGATCTACCACGAGTTCACCGCCGACGATGCCGGCGGCGGCCGCGATGTCGCGATCGGCCGCCCCTGCTGGAACACCCGCGCGTACGTCTTGGACGCGCGCATGCGACCGGTGCCGATCGGTGTCACCGGTGAGCTGTACCTCGCGGGTGACCAGCTGGCCCGCGGCTACCACGGACGGTCCGGCCTGACCGCCGAACGGTTCGTCGCCGATCCGTTCGGCGTGCCCGGGCGGCTCATGTACCGCACCGGCGATCTGGTGCGCTGGAATCACGACGGCGACCTGGTGTATCTGGGCCGCAACGACTTCCAGGTCAAGCTGCGCGGTCAGCGCATCGAACTCGGCGAGATCGAGGCCGCGCTGGCGGGTGTGGCCGGCGTGACCAACGCCGCGGTGGTCGTCGCCAAGGACAAGGCGGGCTACGAGAATCTCGTCGGCTACGTCAGCGGCGGCGGGCTGACCGCGGACGCCGTGCTGGACGCGGTGCGTGACCTGCTGCCCGCCTACATGGTGCCCGCGCATCTAACGGTGCTCGAGGAGATGCCGCTGACCACGGTCGGCAAACTCGATCGCGCGGCACTGCCCGCGGTCGAGTTCAGCGGCAGCGCGGCGGAATTCCGCGCTCCGCGCGAAGGCGTCGAATCGGTGCTCGCCACGCTGGTGGCCGATCTGCTCGGCGGCGACGCGCGCATCGGCGCCGACGACGACTTCTTCGCCCGCGGCGGCAACTCACTGCTGGCCATGCGGCTGGTGGCCCGCGCCAACGCCACCTTCGAGACCGGCCTGACGGTGCGCGAGGTGTTCGAAGCGCCGACCGTCGCCGAACTGGCGGTGCGGGTGCGGCTTTCGGCTCGGCTCGGTGACCGCGTGGATCGTCCGGTGCTGGCCCGGCGGGAACGTCCGGCACGAATTCCGCTGTCACTGGCGCAGACTCGGATGTGGCTGCTCAACCGGATCGATCCGGACTCGGCCGTGTACAACATCCCCATCACCATCCGCTTGGCCGGCGCCCTGGACGAGGCGGCGTTGCGCGCCGCCCTGGACGATGTGGTCGAACGGCACGAGTCACTGCGGACCGTCTTCCCCGCGGATGCCGACGGACCGGCGCAGGTGGTGCGGCCGAGCGGCGGCGCGGTGCTCGCCGGCACGGACGTAACCGAGGACACGCTGCGGGAATCCATCCTGCGCTGCGCGGCGCAGGGCTTCGACCTCCGCGTGGAAATGCCTTGGCGGGCCGCGCTGTTCCGCGTCGCGCCCGAGGCTCACGTCCTGGCTTTCGTCGTGCACCACATCGCCGCGGACGGCGTCTCGACCGCGCCGCTGGCACGCGACCTGATGTTGGCGTACACGGCCCGTGCCGCCGGCGCCACGCCGCAGTGGGCGCCGCTACCCGTGCAGTACGCCGACTTCACACTGTGGCAGCACGAGGCGCTGGGCTCGGCCGACGACCCGGAATCCCTGCTGGCCGGCCAGATCCGGCACTGGCGTGGCGAACTCGCCGGGCTCGCCCCCGTGCTGGAGCTACCCGCCGACCGCGCGCGACCGGCGGTGGCATCCGGGCAGGGCGCGACCGTCGACTTCGCGGTGCCCGCCGAGCTGACCGACGCAATCGCGGAACTAGCGCGCAGACATAATGTTTCGACATTCATGGTGCTGCACGCCGCCTACGCCGTCCTGCTGTCGCGGCTGGCCCGCACCGCGGACATCGCGATCGGCACGCCGGTGGCGGGCCGCTCCGAGGAGGCCTTGGACGGGCTGGTCGGCATGTTCGTCAACACCCTCGTTCTGCGCACCGCGGTCCAGTCCGAGCACAGTTTCGCGGAATTGCTCGGCCAGGTGCGCACCAGCGATATTCGCGCCTTCGCCAACGCCGACCTGCCCTTCGAGCGGCTGGTCGAGGAGCTGAATCCGGTTCGTTCGCAAGCGCATTCGCCGATCGTGCAGGCACTGCTCACCTTCGAGCATCGCGACGACACGGTGCTGCGCCTGCCCGGCCTGGAGGTGTCGGCCTATCCGCTCGACAACCGGGTCGCCCAGTTCGACCTGGCGCTGGAACTGAGCGAGCACGCCGCCGAGGCCGGCACGGCGCTGCGCGCGGTGCTGCGCTACGCCACCGACCTGTTCGACCGGGCCACCGTCGAGGGCCTCGGTGCGCGGTTCCTGCGCGTGCTGGCGGCCGTCACCGCCGACTCCGGGATCCGGGTCGGCGAGATCGAACTGCTGGACGACGCCGAACGCGCGCTGGTGCTGCGGCACTGGAACGACACGGCGCACCCGATCGACCCCGCCGCCACCCTGGTGTCGCTGTTCCAGGCGCGGGCCGCCAAATCGGCGGACGACATCGCGCTGACCTTCGAGGGGACAGCTCTGTCCTACGGCGAGTTCGGCGCCCGGGTGAACCGGCTCGCCCGGCACCTGATCGCGCATGGCGTGGGACCGGAGACGATGGTCGCACTGGGTATGCGCCGTTCCGTCGACCTGGTCGTCGGTATGTACGCCGTCGGCGTCGCCGGTGGCGCCTACGTGCCGCTGGACCCGGATCATCCCGCCGAGCGCACCCACTACGTGCTCGAGACCGCCGCGCCGGTCTGCGTGCTGACCACCTCCGGCGACGGCTTCGACGCGGGCACCGTGCCGGCGCTCGTGCTCGACGACCTGGACCTGGCCGGCTACTCGGCCGCGCCGGTCGCCGCCGCGGAGCGCCGCGGCACGCTACGCCCGTCGAACACCGCGTACGTGATCTTCACCTCCGGCTCGACCGGTCGCCCGAAGGGTGTCGCGGTCTCGCACGCCGCGATCGTGAACCGCCTGGTGTGGATGCAGGACCGCTACGGGTTGCGCGCGGACGACGTGGTGCTGCAGAAGACCCCGGCCACCTTCGACGTGTCGGTGTGGGAGTTCTTCTGGCCCTTGCAGGTCGGTGCGCGCCTGGTCGTGGCCCGTCCGGACGGCCACCGGGATCCCGCCTACCTGGCGCGGCTGATCGCTGCCGAGCGGGTCACCACGGTGCACTTCGTGCCGGCGCTGCTGTCGGTATTCCTCGGTGCGGTCCCCGAATCCACCCGGGGCACACTGCGGCGCGTCTTCGCCTCCGGTGAGGCCTTGCCGGCCGCCACCGCGCAGCGGACCCGGGCGCGGACCGGCGCCCGGGTGCACAACCTGTACGGGCCGACCGAAGCCGCCGTGGACGTGAGCTTCCACGAGGTGACCGACGCCGACACGGTCTCGGTGCCGATCGGCCGCCCGGTATTCAATACCGCGCTGCTGGTGCTGGATTCGCGACTACGGCCGGTACCGGTCGGTGTGCCCGGCGAGCTGTACCTGGCCGGTGCGCAATTGGCGCACGGCTATGTCGCGCGACCGGATCTGACCGCGGATCGTTTCCTCGCCAATCCCTACGGCGTGCCCGGCGCGCGGATGTACCGCACCGGCGATCTGGTGGCATGGACACCGGATGGCGAGCTGGAGTACCTGGGCCGCACGGACTTCCAGGTGAAGCTGCGTGGTCTGCGGATCGAGCTCGGCGAGATCGAGTCGGTGCTCGCGGCGGTGGACGGCGTTGCGCAGGCGGCGGTTCGCCTGGCCGGGCACCGCGGCGTCGACCACCTGGTGGCGTACCTGACCACCGTCGGCAACGCCGACGGCCTGGTCGAGCGCGTGCGCCGGGCGGCGGCCGGCGCACTGCCCGGCTACATGGTGCCGTCGTCCTTCGTCACGCTGGACGCGTTCCCGCTCAACGCCTCCGGCAAGCTGGACTCGAAAGCCTTGCCCGCGCCGGTGTTCGAGGCGGGCACCTTCCGCGCACCGGAGACGGCGGCCGAAGTACTGGTCGCCCAGATCTTCGGCGAGCTGCTCGGGCGCGCCGAGGTCGGCGCGGACGACGACTTCTTCGCCCTCGGCGGCAACTCGCTGATCGCCACCCAGGTCGCGGCCCGGCTGGGCACGGAACTCCAGGCGGAGATCCCGCTGCGGCTGCTGTTCGAGGCGCCCACCGTGGCCGGGCTCGCCGCCCGCGCCGCCCGCCTGTCCGGCACCGGTCACCGCGCGCCGCTCACCGTACGGCCGCGCCCGGAGCGGATCCCGCTGTCCCCGGCGCAGCAGCGCATGTGGTTCCTGAACCGCTTCGATCCGGCCGACACCGTCAACAACCTCCCGGTCGCGATGCGGCTGACCGGCGCGCTCGACCTGGTCGCCCTGACCGCCGCCGTCGCCGATGTGCTGGGGCGGCAGGAAAGCCTGCGCACCGTCTACCCCGAGCACGAGGGTGTCGGCTACCAGCGGATTCTCGAGGTCACCGCCGTTCCGGCTCTTGCCGTCATCCCGGCCAACGCGAGCACGGTGGCCGCGGCGCTGGCCGACTTCGCCGCGACGCCGTTCGATGTCACCGCCGCCGTGCCCGTGCGAATCGGCCTGGTGCGGCTGTCCGATCGTGAGCACCTGCTCGTGCTGGTGGTGCACCACATCGCCGCCGACGGCTTCTCGATGGGCCCGCTGGCGCGCGACATCGCCACCGCCTACGCGGCCCGCGGCATCGAATCCGCACCGGCCTGGCCCGACCTGCGGGTGCAGTACGCGGACTACGCACTGTGGCAACGTGAGCTGCTCGGCGCGGACGATGATCCGGAATCCGTTGCGGCACAGCAGCTGCGGTACTGGCAGCAGAAGCTGTCCGGACTGCCCGCACAGCTCGATCTGCCCGCCGACCGCCCGCGCCCGGCGGTAGCCACCCACTCCGCCGCCAGCACGACGGTGCGGGTGGACGACGCGGTGACCCGCGGAATCTCCGCTGTCGCGGCGCAATACGACGCGACACCGTTCATGGTGGTGCACGCCGCCCTCGCCGTGCTGCTGGCCCGGCTCTCCGGCACCGGCGACATCGTCATCGGCGCACCGCTCGCGGGTCGCGGCGATGCGGCGCTCGACGACCTGGTCGGCATGTTCGTCAACACCCTGGTGCTACGCGCCGACGTGCCCGGTTCCGACACCTTCGCGGCCGTGCTCGGCCGGGTGCGCGAGGGTGACCTGGACGCGTTCGCGCACGCGGACGTGCCGTTCGAGCGCCTGGTCGAGGTGCTGGATCCGCCGCGCTCACAGGCCCGCCACCCGCTCTTCCAGGTGGCGCTGTTCTTCCAGAATCTGACGCCGGTCGCGATCGACCTCGACGGGCTGACGGTCGCCGAATACGAATTCGACTACCGCACCACTCGTTTCGATCTCCAGCTCACCGTTTCCGGCGCGACGCTGCGCTTCGACTACGCCACCGATCTGTTCGACGCCGCCACCATCGCGACTTTGGCCGCCAGATTCACCCGCCTGCTGGCGGCGGTCGTCGCGGACCCGAACCAGATCGTCGGCGACATCGACCTCTTCGATACCGGCGAACTGCACCGGGTGGTCGAGGAGTGGAACGATTCCGCCCACACCGTGTACGTCGCGGAGCTGCTGCTGGACGAGTTCGAGGCGCAGGCCGCCGCGACGCCGGACGAGCCGGCGCTGGTCTACGCCCCCGAGGGCGCGGCCACGACAGTCCTGACCTACGGCGAACTGGATCGCCGCTCCAACCAGCTGGCCCGGCACCTCATCGAGCTGGGCGTCGGCCCGGAAGCGCTGGTGGCGCTGGCCGTCCGGCGCTCCGCCGAACTGGTCGTGGCGATGTACGCGGTGCTGAAGGCGGGCGGCGCGTACGTGCCGATCGACCCGGACCATCCGGCGCAGCGGATCGCGCACATCCTGGACACCGCGCGCCCGGCGGCCCTGCTGACCAGGACGAAGGATCAGGCCGAGCTCGGCTACCGGGGTCCGGTCGTCACCGTCGACACGGTAGAACTGCACGGCTACGCCGACGACGCGATCGCGGCACCCGAACGACTCGCGCCACTGCAGCCGCAGCACCCGGCCTACGTCCTGTTCACCTCCGGCTCGACCGGAAAGCCCAAGGGTGTCAGCGTCTCCCACGCGGCCATCGTCAACCAGATGACGTGGATGCAAGCCGAATACCGCTTCACCGCGGACGATGTGTACCTGCAGAAGACCGCGGCCACCTTCGACGTCTCACTGTGGGGCTACTTCCTGCCGCTGCGGGTCGGCGCGACGCTGCTCGTCGCGAGCCACGACGGGCACCGCGATCCCGGCTACCTGGCCGAGGTGATGGCCGCGCACCGGGTCACCGTCACCGATTTCGTGCCGTCGATGCTGAGCGTCTTCGCCGGGCACATCGGTGGCGCGGGCCTGCGCGACGCCCTGCTCGCGCTGCGGATGGTCTTCGTCATCGGCGAGGCGCTGCCCGCCGAGACGGTGCGCGCGTTCGGCGCGGTGAGTCCGGCGCGCCTGCACAACCTGTACGGGCCGACCGAGGCCGCGGTCAGCATCACCTACCGCGAGGTCACCGGCGAGACCGAGCGCATCGCCATGCCGATCGGCAACCCGGAGTGGAACAGCACGGTGTACGTGCTGGATTCGCGGCTGCGGCCGACGCTGCCGGGCGTGGCGGGGGAGCTGTACCTCGCGGGTGCGCAACTGGCCCGCGGCTATCACGGCCGCACGGATCTGACCTCGGATCGCTTCGTGGCCAACCCCTTCGGCGCACCCGGCGAACGCATGTACCGCACCGGCGACCTGGTGCGCTGGGAACTCGTCGACGGCGGCCCGGCCGCCGAGCTGATGTACCTCGGCCGCACCGACTTCCAGGTGAAGTTCCGCGGGCAGCGGATCGAGCTCGGCGAGATCGAAGCCGTGCTCGCCGCCGTGCCGGGCGTCGCGCAGGCCGCGGCCGCTGTCGCCGGCGATCATCTCGTCGCCTACGTGACCGCGGTAAGCCGTTCCAGCGAAACAGGTTTGGCGGACGCGGTCCGGGCGGCAGCCGGTCAGTTCCTGCCGTCGTACATGCTGCCCTCGGCCGTCGTGGTCCTGGCCGCGTTCCCGCTCAACGCTTCCGGCAAGCTGGATCGCAAGGCGCTCCCCGAGCCGGTGTTCGACAGTGTCGCCTACCGCGCGCCCGGCACCGAGACCGAACGGGCGGTGGCCGAGGTCTTCGCGCAGGTGCTCGGAATCCCGCGGGCCGGCGCCGACGACAGCTTCTTCGACCTCGGCGGCAACTCGCTGAGCGCGACCCGGGTGCTGGCGCGGTTGAGTGAGCGCTTGGACCGGCGGATTCCGGTCCGGGTGCTGTTCGAGGAGCCGACCGTGGCGGCGCTGGCCGTGCGGATCGCGGCGGAAGCCGCCGTCGCGCAACTGCCCGCACTGCTTGCCGGGCCGCGCCCGGAGGTCGTTCCGCTGGCGCCGGTGCAGCGCGGCATGTGGTTCGCCAACCGGCTCGACCCGGCCTCGGCCGCGCACAACATCCCGGTCGCGCTGCGCGTCGAGGGTGAACTGGAGGTGGCCGCGCTGGTGGCCGCCTTCGCGGATGTGGTGGCACGCCACGAGGTCCTGCGCACGATCTACCCCGTCGGTGCGGACGGCACGGGCCACCAGGTGATCCTGCCCGCCGATCCGGCGCCGGTAGCACTGACGGTGGAACCGGTGACCGACCTCCGGGACCGGATCGGCGAATTCCTCGGCGCGGGCTTCGACGTCACCGCCGAGGTACCGCTGCGCGCCGTGCTGCTGCGCGAGCACGCGACCAGCCATGTGCTCGTCGCGGTGCTGCATCACATCGCCGCCGACGGCTTCTCGATGACGCCGCTGCTGGGCGACCTGCTCGCGGCCTACCTGGCCCGGGTGCTCGACGCCGCGCCGCTGTGGCGGGACCTGCCGGTGCAGTACGCCGACTACGCGCTGTGGCAGGCGCGAATCCTGGAAAGCACGGCCGCGGAGCAGCTCGCGTATTGGCAGGACACGCTGCGTGATCTCCCCGAGGAACTCGCGCTGCCGATGGATCGCCCACGTCCGGCGATCGCCAGCAAGCGGGGCGGTTCGGTCCGCGCCCGGATCGGCGGCGGGATCGGCGCCCGGGTGCGTGCCCTCGCCGCCCGGCACCGGGCGACGCCGTTCATGGTCGTGCACGCGGCCCTCGCGGTGCTGCTGTCCCGGCTGTCGGGTTCCACCGATATCCCGATCGGTACCCCGGTCGCCGGTCGCGGTGCGGCGGCGCTGGACGGGCTGGTCGGCATGTTCGTGAACACGCTGGTCCTGCGCACGCATCCCGACGCCGACCAGTCCTTCGCCGATCTGATCGGGGCGACCCGCGCGGTGGACCTCGCGGCTTTCGCCCACGCCGCCGTCCCCTTCGAGCGGGTCGCCGACGCGCTCGGCGTCGCACCGTCGCAGGCCAGGCATCCGCTGTTCACCGTGGCCCTGAGCTACCTCGGCACCGGTGCGGGCACCGCCGGGCTGCCCGGTCTGGAGTTGTCGGCCGTCGAGTTCGACGAGCCGGTCGCGCGCTTCGACCTGCAGTTCACCGTGGCCGCGGAGCTGGACGCCGACGGGCATCTGGCGATCGAATTGGACTACGCGACCGACCTGTTCGACCCGGCCACCGCCGCCGGGCTGGTGCGCCGGTTCGGCCGGCTGCTGGGTGCGCTGACCCGCGACCCGGCCGCGCCGATCGGCGCCGCCGACCTGCTGTCGCCGGCCGAGCGGGCCGAACTCCTGGGCCGACGCGGCAAAGCCGCGGTGCCCACGCAGACTCTCGCGGGGGTGATGGCCGCGGCGGTGGCCCGGAATCCGCACGGCACCGCCGTGCTGTACGGCGATCTGCGGGTGTCCTACCGGGCGCTCGACGAGCAGTCCTCGCGGCTGGCGCGCATGCTGCTGCGGCACGGCATCGGGGCGGAAGACATTGTCGCCCTCGCTATTCCGCGGTCCCCGGAGTCGGTGCTCGCGGTCTGGGCGGTCGCCAAGACCGGCGCCGCGTTCGTCCCGGTCGACCCCACCTACCCGGCCGATCGCATCGCGCACATGCTCACCGATTCCGGTGCGGCACTGGGCTTGACGGTGCGGGCGACGGCCGACGCCCTGCCCGGTGGCACCGAATGGCTGGTCCTGGACGCGCCGGTGACGGCGGCACGCATGCGGCATTGCAGTGCCGCGCCCCTCACGCCCGATGAACTGGTGCGACCGGTGCGGCCGTACAACCCGGCGTGGATGATCTACACCTCCGGCTCGACCGGGACGCCGAAGGGCGTCCTGGCCACCCATGCCGGTATCGCCGGAGTGGCGGTAGCGCAACGTGATCGGTACTCGGTCACGACGGATTCGCGGGTGCTGCACGTCGCCTCGCCGAGCTTCGACGCCGCCATGCTCGAACTACTGCTCGCCCTCGCCGCGAGCGCCGCGCTGGTCGTCGCGCCCGCCGGCTGCTACGGCGGTGCGGAATTGACCACGCTGCTGCGGGAGCAGCGGGTGAGCCACGCCTTCATCACCCCGGCCGTACTCCAGACCCTGGACCCGGCGCAGGTGCCCGAGCTCGCGCAGCTCACGGTCGGCGGCGAGTCCTACGGACCGGATGTGGTGCGGCGCTGGGCAACCGGCCGCACCTTCTACAACACCTACGGCCCCACCGAGACCACGATCATCACCACCATCAGCGCCCCGCTGCGGGCCGGGGAACCGATGGACATCGGCACCCCGATCCACGGAATGTCGGCGGTCGTCCTCGACCGGCGACTGCACCCGGTGCCCGCCGGGGTGACCGGTGAGCTGTACCTGCGCGGCCCCGGCCTGGCCCGGGGCTACCACGCGCGACCGGCACTGTCGGCCGATCGCTTCGTCGCCGATCCGTTCGTGCCGGGCGGCCGGCTCTATCGCACCGGAGATCTGGTGCGCTGGACCGGCTCCGGCGCGATCCAGTACGCCGGTCGTGCCGACCAGCAGGTCAAGGTGCGCGGCCTGCGCATCGAGCTGGGCGAGATCGACGCGGTGCTCGCGGCACACGAATCCGTCGAGTTCGCGGCCACGGTCGGCCACACCGACGACGGCGGGACGACGACGCTGGTCGCGTATGTCGTTGCCGCACCGGGGCACACGATCGACACCGAGGCGCTGGCCGGCTTCGCCGGACGCTCGCTGGCGGCCTACATGGTGCCCGCGAGCATCATGGTCCTCGCCGCGATCCCGCTGACTCCGGTCGGCAAGCTCGATCGGAAAGCGCTGCCCGAACCGGTCTTCCGGGCCGCGGAGTTCCGGGCGCCGCTCGGCGCCGCCGAAACCGCGGTCGCGGCGACGGTCGCCGAGGTGCTCGGGCTCGACGAGCCGGTGGGCCGCGCCGACGACTTCTTCGCGCGGGGCGGAAATTCGCTCACCGCAACGCAATTGGCGGCCCGGCTCGGCGCCCGATTCGATACCGCCGTCGGTGTCCGCGCGATCTTCGAGAACCCGACGGTGGCCGCGCTGGCCACGCTGCTCGGCGACGCCTCGAGCGCCGCTCCGGCCCGGGCGCAGCTGGTCCCGCGCACCGGTACCGGTCCGGTCCCGTTGTCGCTGGCCCAGCAGCGCATGTGGTTCCTCAACCGCCTGGACCGCCAGTCCACCGCCTACAACATCCCGCTCGCGGTGCGACTGACCGGTGATCTGGATGTGGCCGCGCTCAACGCCGCGATCGCCGACGTGATCGCCCGCCACGAGGTCCTGCGCACCGTCTACCCGCAGCGGGACGCGGGCCCCGTCCAGGTGGTACTGCCCGTCGCCGAGGCTCCGGTCCCCGCGCTGTCGCCGGTCCGCGTGTGGGCCGACGACTTGCCCACGGCGATCGCCGATTTCGTCGGCGCGGGCTTCGACGTCACCGAATCGGTGCCCCTGCGGGCCCGGCTGTTCGCGGCGATAGCGGCCGACGCGCGCGATCAAGCCCAGGCCGGAGCAGCCGACGCCCGCGCTGACCAGCCTGCCGCCGACGTCCGGCCGCCCGTCGAATCGACACCCGCGACACCGCGTGCGTCCGCGCCGGCCCCCGCGGTCGAGGGTGCGCCCGACACCGGCAGCCGCTGGCAAGCCGTCGTGGCAGGCATGTCCGCCGTGCGGGATGCGGCCCAGGAGGGCAAGTTCGGCCGTCCCGACCAGGTCCCGGAGGCGCTGCCGGTCGCCGAGTTGGCCGCGCCGGTCTACCTGGCGCGCGCCGCGCGCGAACACGTGCTGGTCGTCGTGGTGCACCACATCGCGGCGGACGGCTCCTCGCTGGTGCCGCTGGCCCGCGACGTGATGATCGCCTACGCCGCGCGCAAGGACGGGCACGCGCCGACGTGGTCGCCGCTGCCCGTGCAGTACGCGGACTACAGCCTCTGGCAGCGGACGCACCTCGGGTCCGAGACGGATCCGGAGTCGGCCGCCGCCCAGCAGCTGTCCTTCTGGTCGGAGCGGCTGGCCGGGCTGCCCGCGCAACTCGATCTGCCCACCGACCGGCCCCGGCCGCCGGTGGTCGCCACCCAGGGCAGGCACGTCGACTTCACCGTCGACGCGGCCCTGCACGCCCACTTGCGGGAGCTGGGCCGCGACTCCGGAGCCACGCTGTTCATGGTGTTGCACGCGGCGTTCGCGGTGCTGCTGGGACGGCTCTCGGGCACCTCCGACATCGCGGTCGGCACCCCGGTCGCCGGGCGCGGCGACGCCGCCCTCGACGACCTGGTCGGCATGTTCGTCAACACCCTGGTGCTGCGCACCGAGGTGGCCCCGGGTACCGGCTTCGGCACCCTGCTGGAGCAGGTCCGCACCGCCGACCTGGCCGCCTTCTCCCACGCCGACGTCCCGTTCGAACGGCTGGTGGAGGTGCTCAACCCGGAGCGCTCCACCGCCCGGCACCCGCTGTTCCAGGTCGGCTTCTCCTTCCACAACCAGGCCGAGGCGGACTTCGGCCTGGACGGATTGCGCGTCGCCGCGGTCGATTTCGACTCCGGGGTGTCGCAGTTCGACCTGCACCTGGTGGTCACCGACCGGTACGGCGCGGACGGTGCGCCGGCGGGTCTGGCCGCGACGATCACCTACGCCACCGCGCTGTTCGACGAGTCCACCGTGGCGGGCTTCGCGGGCCGACTCCAGCGGCTGCTGGCGGCGATCTGCGCCGCCCCGCGGCGGCCGGTCGGCGACCTGCCGCTGCTGGACGCGGCCGAGTCCGAACGCGTGACCAGCACCTGGAACCAGGCCGAGCGGGCGTTCGCCCCGAGCACACTGGACGCCGGATTCCGGGCGCAGGTCGCGCGCACACCCGCCGCGATCGCGGTCGACGACGGCGAGACCTTGCTGACCTACGCGGAGTTCGCGGCCGAGGTCAACCGGCTCGCGCGGGTACTGATCACCCGCGGCGTCGGCCCGGAATCCCTGGTGGCCCTGGCCATTCCGCGCAGCGTGGACCTGCTGGTCGCGATGTACGCGGTGGTGACGGCGGGCGGCGCCTACGTGCCGCTGGACCCGGCGCATCCGCTGGACCGCACGGTGCTGGTGCTCGAGGCGGCCAATCCGGCGCTGGTGCTGGTCTCCGCGCGGCAGCCGATGCTGCCCCCGAGCGTCTCCGAACACGAACTGCTGCTCGATATTTCGGCGGTATCCGAGGAGGTCGACGCGGCCCCGATCACGGACCGCGAGCGGAGGGCTCCGCTGCGCCCGGATCACACCGCCTACGTCATCTTCACCTCCGGATCCACCGGAACGCCCAAGGGCGTGGCCCTCACCCATGCCGCCGTCAGTCATCAGCTGGACTGGATGCAAGCCGAATACACCTTGGATACCAGCGATTCGGTACTGCTGATGACCTCGGCCGCGTTCGACCTGTCGGTGTGGGAATTCTGGTGGGCGCTGCGCACCGGCGCGCATGTGGTGCTGGCGCCGCAAGGGGTGCAACGCGATCCGGCGCGGCTGCTGGAGCTGGTGCGCACCGAAGAGGTGTCCACCCTGACCTTGGTGCCGTCGCTGCTGGCGATGCTGGCCGAGGTGTCCGAGCCGCACCGGCTGCCCGGTGCGCTGCGCCGCATCCTGGTGATCGGCGAAGCGCTGCCCACCGCGACGGTCGAGCGGCTGCGCCCGCGGACCGAGGCCCGCATCGACAACCTCTACGGCCCGACCGAGGCCGCGGTCTCGGTCACCCGGTATCGCACCGGCGCCGGTACCGGCGCCATCGTGCCGATCGGTTCCGTCGAGGACGGCAACCAGGTCTATGTCCTGGACGACCGCCTGCACCCGGTGCCGGTGGGCGTCGCCGGTGAGCTCTACCTCGGGGGCGCACAGCTGGCCCGCGGCTACCACGGGCGGGCGGATCTCAGCGCGGAACGCTTCGTGGCCAACCCCTTCGGCGCCCCCGGTACCCGCCTGTATCGCACCGGCGATCTGGTGCGCTGGGCCGCCGACGGCAACCTCGACTACGTCGAGCGCCGGGACTTCCAGGTCAAGGTGCGCGGCTACCGGATCGAACTGGCCGAGATCGAGCACGCGCTGCGGTCCCGGCCCGGCATCGGTGACGTCATCGTGGTGGCACACCACTCCGGCGCCGACAATGCCCTGCTGGCCGCCTATTTCACGGCCGCCGCGCCGGTGGATCTCGCCGAGCTGCGCGCGGCGCTGTCCGACGCGCTGCCCAGCTACATGGTCCCCTCGGCACTGACCCAGCTCGAGGCCCTGCCGCTGAACGCGAACGGCAAGGTGGACCGGCGCGCCCTGCCCCGGCCCGAGCTCGCCGAGCACGAGTACCGCGCCCCGGCAACGGAACTGGAGCAGAAGGTCTGCGCCGCGTTCGCCGACGTGCTCGGCGTCGAGGCCGTCGGACTGGACGACAACTTCTTCGCCCGCGGCGGCAACTCGCTGCTCGCCACCCGGCTCTCGGTCCAGCTGAGTACCGCACTGGCGGAGGAGGTTCCGGTGGTCTGGCTGTTCTCGGCCCCGACGCCGGCGGCCGTGCTCACTCAGCTCACGCTCGCCCGCTCCGGCCGGGGCCGGGTGGACGCGGACGCGGCCTTCGAGGTGCTGCTGCCGCTGCGGCCCGGCGGCAGTGGGCGACCGGTGTTCTGCCTGCATCCCGCGGGCGGTGTGGCCTGGTCCTTCGCCGGCCTCGCCGCGCACATCGATCCGGAGCGCGGTATCTACGGCCTCCAGTCGCCGGTACTGAATTCCGAGGCGCCGCTACCGGATTCGATCGAGGACTGGGCCCGCCGCTATGTCCGGGAGATCCGCGCGGTGCAGCCGGAGGGCCCGTATCACCTGCTCGGCTGGTCGCTCGGCGGCGTGCTCGCGCACGCGGCCGCCATCCACCTGCAGGACGACGGCCAGCACGTCGCGCTGCTGGCCATGATGGACAGTCCGCGCACCGTCGCCCTGGGCGATTCGGCGGCCATCCCGGCCGCCGACCTGCTCGGTGGACTGCTCGGCGATCAGGCCACCGACTCCGATCTCGACCTCGGGCGCCTCCCGGCGCGGCTGGCCGACCTGCCCGAACCGTTCGCGTCCTTCGGCGCGGACCGGCTCACCCGCCTGCTCGACGCGGGTACCCACGCCCTGTCCCTGATCACCCGCTACCGCCCCCGCCGCTACAAGGGCGATCTCGTCTATTTCACCGCGGCCCTGGACGATCCCACCGGCGCCACCGGCGCCGCGAGCTGGGCCGATGCCGTCGACGGCACCGTGCACAACCACGCCGTTCAGGCCACGCACTGGCGCATGACCTCCGGCCCCGCGCTCGCGCGCATCGGCCACGTCCTGACCACGCTGTGGTCCACCGGCGCCTGATTCCCCCATCCCGCAAGGAAGGCAGCTCCACCATGACCAATCCGTTCGACGACCCGGACGCCCAGTTCTACGTCTTGATCAACGACGAGGGCGAGCACTCGCTGTGGCCCGTCTTCGCCGCGGTGCCCACCGGCTGGACCATCGCGCACGGCGCCACCACCCGCACCTCCTGCCTCGACTACGTCGAAACGCACTGGCTGGACATGCGGCCCAACTCGCTGATCGCCGCCATGAACCCCGAGACCGCCTGAATAGGCGGGGCGCGCCGGCCCTCATCCCCCCTCCGGCCGGCGCGCCCCGCACCCCGGGGCCGGACTCAGATCAGGTTCTTGCTCTTGCGCATCCGGCGGCGTACATCGGCGACCAGCGTGTAGCTGGGGCTGTGCCGCAGGAAGCGGGGGATGAAGCGGTTCACGAACCCGACGAAGACGAACAGGTGCTCGAAGCGGCGCTGGTCGGCGTCGGTCCACCGGACCTGGAGTTGCTCGCGGAAGTGCGGCGCGAGGAAGCCGATGGTGAGGAACTTCAACAGGTTCCGGAACGGCAGCCGCAGGTACCAGTGGATCATCCGCAGATTCAGCAGGTTGTCCAGGTAGGAGCGGACGTAGTCGTCGAGCACCGCGTGCCGGCAGGCCTCGTTCCAATAGACATCGAACTCGGCCCGGGTGGCCGGCCACATCTCCTCGGTCACCTGCAACGTGGTGCCCAGGGTCGAGGACGTGCGGTAGAAGGCCTCGGCCTGGTCGTCGCTCATGCGGCCGTGCAGCAGCTGGTAGGTGTCCTCGAAACCGATGTAAAGACTTGCGGCCACCCACAATTGGAGATCTCGGTCGAACGCGTTGTACTTCACCGCCGCGCCGGGCTCCGAATGCACCTGGCGGTGTGCGACATTCACGGCTTCGCGGTAGGCGAGCCGCTCCTCCTCGGTTCCGAGGATCGCCACGGCCAGGTACTGGGTGGTCGTGCGGCCCCGCTTCCACGGATGCTTCAGCAGCGCACCGGAATCCACTTTGCTCTCGGCCACGCCGTAGCCGACGCCGGGTCGCGCCATCTGCATGACCACGTTCGCGGCCGCGCCGGCGAAGGCCCAGAAGTCCAGGGCGTCGGACAGTCTCAGCGGCCGCTTGGTGACCGGTCGGTGCGGTGCGCTGATCCGGATCCGGGTCAGCTCCTTGGTCAGCAGTGTCATGACGGTCCCTATATGTTACTAACAATTCTCGGCTTCGATGGGCACTCTACCGGCTGGTTTCGCACTACAGCGCATGATTGAGTGAACTAAGTATGGTGAAGTTCTTCCTAATTCGTCTGTGTCGTGCGTAACATACTCGGCCATACCGGCCCGACGACAGGACCCCGTGCCCATGCTTCAGAAGCTGGATCGCTTGTTCAGCTACGAGATGAAGGTCTCCGAGTTCCTCGGCACCCTCGTCCTCCTCGGCATTCCCTACGGCCTGATCGGGCTGATCTGGAGCGTGACCCACACCGGTCACCTGAAGGGCATGCACGGCGTCGACGTGATCGTCTCGTTCCTCGGTTCGATCGTGTGCTGGCCGGTGCTGATCTTCTCGAATGTGTCCATGACCTGATGATGGCGCTGGTCTGGCTCATCGACATCCTGGTCATCGCGATCAAGGTGCTCGGTGGGCGAACGAAGGTCAATCCGGTGCTGCGCCTGGGACTTTGGCTGGCCGTGCTGAGCGCGGCCGCGGCCGGTATCGCGGCCCTCGGCTTCGGGTTGGTGCTGCTGGAGCAGGAATTGAGTGGGGGAGCATGACGATCACCGAACGACCGCCGAGACAGCCGGATCTGGAACTGGCCCTGCGCGATCTGCGCGGGCTCTGGCAGCGGCATCCGCAGCGCTCACTGGAAACCCTTGGGCGCCAAGTAATGCTGGGCCGGGATGCGGTGATCGAACTGTTCCGATCGCTGGCCGCCCGCCGGTTCCCGTATCGGGAATTCATCAAGCAGTGCGCGTTCATGTCGAGCGTGTCCGCCGCGCCCACGGTGTTCGTGGCCATCCCGATCGCGGTGGTGGTCTCGATCCAGGTCGGCGCGCTGGTCAATCAGGTCGGCGCGACGACGTTCATCGGCGCCGTCGCGGGCCTTGGCATCATCCGCCAGGGCGCGCCGCTGGTCACCTCGCTGATGATCGCGGGCGCGGTCGGCTCGGCCATCTGCGCCGACCTGGGTTCGCGCACCATTCGCGAGGAGATCGACGCCATGAAGGTGATGGGCGTGGACCCGGTGCGCCGCTTGGTCGCGCCGCGGCTGGTAGCCGCGGTACTGGTCAGCATGCTGCTGTGCGGGTTCATCGTGTTCGTCGGCTTCGCTACCGCCTACATGTTCAACGTCTACGCCCAGTCCGGCACGCCGGGCTCGTTCATCGGCTCGTTCGCCTCCTTCGCGGTGGCCAACGACCTGATCGTGGCGCTGGTGAAGGCGGCGGTCTTCGGCGCGCTGACCGCGATCATCGCCTGCGACATCGGCCTGCACGCCAAGGGCGGACCGGGCGGCGTCGCGAACGCGGTGAACTCGGCGGTGGTCACCTCCGCGCTCATGCTCTTCGCGACCAACATCATCCTCACCCAGCTGTACAACACCCTCTTCCCGACCAAGGTGATCTGAGGTGGGCAGCAGATACACCCCGCCCGCGGTCAAGCCGTTCCGAGTCGCCGGGGCGGTCGCCGCGGTGCCGTACCGGGCCAACCAGCGGCTGGGCCATCAGGCCATCACCTTCTTCAAGGCGCTGGCGGCGATTCCCTTCGTGACCAAGCACTATCGCAAGGAAGTGCTGCGCCTGACCGCCGATGTCGGGTGGGGCAACGGTTCGCTGGTGGTCGGCGGCGGCACCGTCGGGGTGGTGATCATCCTGTGCGCGTTCGGCGGGATCACCGTCGGCATGGAGTCGTTCACCGCGCTGAACCTGCTCACCATGGGCCCGCTGACCGGCGCGATCTCCGGATTCGCCACCACCCGCGAACTCGCGCCGATCCTGGCCACGCTGGCGTTCGCGATCCAGGCCGGTTGCCGGTTCACCGCTCAGCTCGGCTCGATGCGGATCTCCGAGGAGATCGACGCGCTGGAGTCCATCGCGATCCGGCCGCTGCCGTACCTGGTCAGCACCCGGATGATCGCCGCGACACTGACCATCGTCCCGCTCTACACCGTGGGCCTGGCCACCGCCTACCTGGCGACCAAGCTCTCGGTGCTGTTCCTCGGCGGCACCTCGGCGGGCACCTACGACCACTACTTCTTCCAGTTCCTGCTCGGACCCGACGTGTTCTTCTCGATCCTCAAGGTCGTGGTGTTCGTGCTGCTCGCGACGTTCATCCAGTGCTACTACGGTTTCGTCGCCACCGGCGGGCCGGAGGGTGTCGGGGTGGCCGCCGGGCAGGCGATCAAGATGGTGATCGTCGTCATGGTCTTCGCGAATCTGTTCATGACCCTGGCCATCTGGGGCATCGACCCCGGTTTCCGGATCTCGGGATAGGGGCGGGAGATGCTGCTCGATCCCAGCGGCCGGGGGCCGACCGCCCGCCGGCTCACCCTCGCCGGAATCGCCATGGTGCTGGCCTTCGCGCTGGCGCTGGTGCTGCTGATGCTGCGCTACAACGGGTACTTCGACAAGAGCGTCCCGGTGGTGGCCGAACTGACCAGCACCGGCGACGGGCTGCCCGAGCATGCCGACGTGAAGTTCCGCGGCATGGTGGTGGGCACCGTATCGGGCGTGGAAGTGGTCGCCAAGGGCGAGCGCCAGCGCGCCGGTATCGATCTGAAACCCGCTGTCGCGCCGACGATTCCGATCAACGTCACGGCACGGCCGATCCCCAGCAATATCTTCGGGGTCACCGCCATCGAACTCGTGGACAACGGCGCCGCGCCGGCCGGGTTGCGGGCCGGTGCGATCATCCCGGAGGACACCGGGCCCGGCACCACGCAGTTGCAGACCACCCTGACCGTGCTGCGCGATGTGCTGGACAAGATCCAGCCGGAGAAGCTCGGCCGGGTGCTCGCCACCCTGGCCACCGCTCTGGAACCCGGTGCGCGCGTGCCGGGCTCGACGATCGAGCGGCTCGATACCTGGCTGACTCAGGTGCGCGCCACCCCCGGTATCGGGAATCTGCTCGGCGATCTGGGCCGTGCGACCACCGAATTGAGCCGCTCCGCGCCGGAACTGGTCGGGGTGCTGTCGGAATCGGTCACCGCCGCCCGCACACTGACCGAGCGCCGCGCCAATCTCATTGCGCTGCTGGCCAATGCGAGCAACACCATCGATTCGGTGAACGGCCTGTTCGCGGCCAATCCGAATTCCGCGAAGGAGCTGGTGCCCGGGTTGGACCAGCTCTTCGGCAGCCTGGCCCAGGATCCCGATGCGATACCCACCACCGCGCGTAACCTGAACGCGGCCCTGGCCAAGCTGGTCACGGTGTTCCACTTCGGGCCCAGCCGGCAGATGGTGTGGGCGATGGACATCAGCTTCACGCCGTTCCAGCAGTACACCGCCGCCGAATGCCCGCGCTACGGCGCGCAGGCCGGACCGCGATGCGGTGGCCCCTCGGTGCCGGAAGTCGCTCCGGCGCAAGAGTATCCGGCGCAGCTGACGCCGCGCTGGCTGGATGCCGCCGGGCCCGCCCCGGTGCCGGTGGTGCCCGCGGTGCCCGGCCTGCCGGGCATCTCGATCCCCGGCTTGCCGGCGATTCCGGGGCTCACCGCGCCCGCGGCGGACAACCAGGGCGCTGTCCCCGGTGTGCGCCCGATCGCGGCGGGGCGCGGGTATGCCGGCGTCGCCGCGATCGTCGGTGGTCAGCCGACCGCCGCGCAATTGCTACTGCTCACGCCGCTGCTGGCCGGCGGCAGCGTCACCGTGTACGAGACCTCGGGGGGTAACCGGTGAAATCCGGGCGGGCACTGATCGGTTTCAGCCTGTTCGCGGTGCTGGCGATCACACTGACCTACACCATCTGGTCCACCCTGCAACGCTCGGTGCCGGGGGACACCAGCACCTATTCGGCGACGTTCTCCGACGTGCTCGGCGTACGGGTCGGCGACGACGTGCGGATGGCGGGCGTGCGGGTGGGCCGGGTCGACAAGATCGAGTTCGAGCCGGATTACTCGGCGCGCGTGGACATTCGGATCCAATCCCGCCAGCGGCTCACCTCGTCGACGAAAGCGCTTGTGCGGTATCAGAACCTGATCGGCCAGCGCTATATCGCGCTGGCTCCGGGATCGGAGCCGGGGCAGCCGCTGGCGCCGGGCGGGCACATCCCACTGGAACGCACCGAACCGTCTTTCGATGTCTCCGCGCTGCTCTCGGGCTTCGAACCGCTGTTCAGCGTGTTGCAGCCGGATCAGATCAACTCGCTGTCGGAGACGTTGATCCAAGCCTTGCAAGGCGACGGCGTCTCGCTGAGCACACTGATCACCCAGGCCGCCGAGCTGGCGGGCACCTTCGGTCAGCGTGATCGCATTCTGGGCGACGTGATCAGCAACCTGAGCAGCGTGATCGCCGGCTTGGCCAATCGCACACAGGAATTGGAAACACTGCTCACACAATCCCGCGCCCTGGTGGAGGCGCTGTACGCGGAGGGCGAGTCCCTGAAGCACTCCGTCGATCAGGTGGCCACCTCGACCAATTCCCTTGTCGCCCTGATCGCTCAGGTCCAGCCGGATCTGGCGGCGGCGCAGAACGACGCCACCACCGGTGTCGCCTTGCTGCTGCTCAACGGGGCCGCACTGGACAAGGCGGCCGTGCAGCTGCCGGGCCTGCTGAACGCACTGGCCCGATTCACCAGCTACGGCGCCTACGCCAACGCCTATATCTGCCGTCTCGATGTGTCGCTCTGGGGCGTACTGCTGCCGCCCGGGTTGTTCTCGCAGGTCGGCGGCGAATCACAATCGGAGGTGTGCCGATGAGGGCACGGGTACCGCGTTATTCGGAGAACCGGCCGCTGTGGCTCGGTGTGCTGGCCGCGGCCGCGGTGGTGGTGCTGCTGGCCGGGTCGAGCGCGCTGTCGCAGGCCCGGGTCAGCGACAAGACGATTCAGGCCGAGTTCGCGCAGGCCGCCGGGTTGCGGCCCGGTGCGACGGTGGACGTGTCCGGCATCGAGGTCGGCGCCGTCAAGGCGGTGCGGCTGGTCAACGACAAGGTGGTGCTCGAGCTGCGGGTGCGCCGGGATCTGCGGCTGGGCGCGAACGCGCGAGCGGCGATCAAGATGTCGACGATTCTCGGGCGACTGCACATCGAACTCACGCCGGGGGATGGGAAAGGGCTGCCGGACAACACGATCCGGCTCGCGAATACCGCCGTGCCCTACAACCTCGGCAAGGTGATCCAGGATCCGCAATACCGGCATTCCTTCGAGCGAATCGAACGCATCGATCCGGTGCGGCTGCGGCAATCGCTGGATCTGCTGGACCGGCAGATGGGCGATTCGCCGCAGCTCACCGTGGCCGCGCTGGACAGCATCGGCGCGCTGGCCAAGGTGATCAACGATCGGCGCGACGAGGTCGACTCGCTGCTGAAGAACCTGGACGCGGTGTCCCAGCTGGTCTCCGACAACCGGAACAGCGTGCTGCTCCTGCTGACTCGCGGCGAGGCGATCGGCAACGCGGTGGCGCTGCGGCAGAACCTGCTGCGCCAGCTGCTCGACAATGTCGCCCAGCTGTCGGGTCTGTTGCAGGAGATGGGGATCGAGAACAACGGCCAGCTCGGGCCGCTGATCCACAACCTGAACACCATGACCGAGGGCTTGCAGAAGAACCGGGCCAACCTGGACCGGCTCTACGAGATCATGCCGGTGGCGGTGCGCCAGTTCAACAACGCGCTCGGCAACGGTCCGTACGGAGATGTCTGGGCCCCCTGGGTGTTCCCGGACAACTGGCTGTGTTTCGCGCAAGCGGTTCCGGGGTGCAACTGATGGTCGAGATGGTGAAGATGGTGAAGCTGGCCGCGCTCTGCGTCACGGCCGCGGTCGCGTCGGGGTGTTCGCTGCTGCCCGCGAGCATCAGCGGGCTGCCGGAGCGGTATCTCGGCGAAAGAACGCACATCAGTGCGGATTTCGAGAATGTCGCCGGGCTGTACGCCGGCAACGAGGTGGCGATCCTCGGCGTGCCCGTCGGGCAGGTCGACACAGTGGTCGCCAAGGGCAGCTACGTCCAGGTGACGATGTCCATCGACAAGGATGTACCCATCCCGGCCGAGGCGATCGCGGCGCTGGTCTCGCCGCAGCTGATCACCAATCGGCACGTCGAACTCGCGCCCGCCTACTCGGGCAGCGGCCCCACGCTGGCCGACGGTGCGCATATCCCGTTGGCGCGCACCAGGACTCCGGTCGAGCTCGATCGCATCCTGGAGAACTTCGATCAGCTCGGCGCCGCCCTGAAGGGCGACAACGAGAACGGGCCGATGGCCAGCCGGGTGCTGTTCCCGCTGCTCGAGGGCAACGGCGATCGGCTCGCCCAGAGCTTGGACGCCCTGTCCTCGGCCTTCGAGGTCTCCCTGGCCAACAAGGACCAGATCGCCAACACCATCGTCAAGCTGAACGAGATCACCCAGATCGTGGCCGCCAATGATCAGACGGTGCGCGATTTCAGCGGCCGGCTGACCGAATTGGTACAGCTGATGGGCGAGCAATCACCGGGTCTGCACGCCGTGCTCACCCAGCTGAACGATTTCGTGGCGAACACGTCGTCGGTGGTGGGGCAGAACCATGATCAGCTGGCCGGCGCGCTCGGCCGGTTCGTCACCATTACCGAGCAGATGCGCGCGAACGCCCGCGGGCTCACCGAGATCGTGGACGTCACACCGCTGTTCTTCCAGAACCTGACCAACGCGATGAGCACCGAACACCGGGCGCTGCGCCTGCACGGCCTGCTGGACAAGGCCGTGCTCGACGGGGAGGCGCTGGCGCTGTTCTGCGAGCGCATCCAGATGCGCCTGGACGGGTGCCGCACCGGGAAGATCCAGGACATGGGGCCGGACTTCGGGCTCACCGCCGCACTGCTGGGGATTACCGGATGATCAGGCGAATCTGCGTGACGCTGCTAGTAGCGAGCACGATCGGCGGTTGCGCGGTGACCGTCGACAACGTGCCGCTGCCCAAACCGGGCATCGGCGCGCCCGGCTACACCATCCACGCCACCTTCCGCGACGCGCTGAATCTGCCCGACCGCGCGCACGTCAAGATCGGCGGCACCGACGTCGGCGTGGTCACCGGCATCGACACCCTCGACTTCGTCGCCGATGTGGAAATGCTGATCCGCGAGGACATCCGGCTGCCCCGCGGCACCATCGCCGAATTGCGCCAGGCCACACCGCTGGGCGACGTCTTCATCGCGATGACGCTGCCCGCCGCACAGCCGAACGCCGAGATCCTGCGTGCCGGTGACACCATCGGCACCGAGCACACCGCCGCGGGCGCGTCGGTGGAGCAGCTGATGGTCTCGGTGTCCATGCTGCTCAACGGCGGCGGGCTCAATCAGGCCGCGAAGATCACCGCCGAGATGAACTCGATGGTCGGCGGGCGCGCACCGCAACTCGCGCATCTGCTCACCGAACTGAGCAGTGTGATCGGCGCGCTCAATCAGCGCACCGGTGATATCGACAGCATGCTCAGCGGCATCACGGTGCTCACCGGCGAACTGGCCGCGCGCAAGGCCGAGCTCGGCCAGGCCGCCGACACCTTTCCCGGGCTGCTCGGGCTGTTCGCCGCGAACAATCGGGATATCGCCCAGCTGATCAGCAAGGTGTCGGTCACCATGGCCGCGCTCGGCGACTTCACCCGGACCACCGGACCGGAGTTCGTCAGCCTGTTCGACAGCATCCAGAAACTGATGTCCGGATTCACGCGGATGGGTGACGAACTCGGCCAGGCGCTCGAGCGATTCGATCAGCTGTATCCCTCCGTCATGGCCTCCTTCCAGGGGCCGGCGCTGTCCGTGGCGGCGACGGTGTCGTTCCTCAGCGTCGGCGCGCTCACCGATCCGACGGGCAGTCGCGCACCCGAGCTCGGTGACGTGCCCGCGTTCATCGGCAGCCTCGCGCAGGTGCTCGAGAAGGTGCTCGGGCGGTTGCAGAGCCCGCCCCAGCAGGGCGGTCCGCGATGAGGATTCCGCTGTGGGAGTGGCTGGTCGGCCGGCGCATCGCGGTCGCCAATCTCGGGCTGGTGCTGGTGCTCATCCTCGGTTCGACCTATCTGGCCGCGGCGGTGCTGCGCTTCGATCCACTGGCGAACTCCTATTCGGTGACCGTGCAGCTGGCGAATTCCGGTGGCCTGCTGCCCAACAACGACGTCAGCTTCCGGGGCGTGCGGGTCGGCCGAGTCAGCGCGGTGCGCGTCTCGGGTGCGGGCATCGCGGCGGTCGCCGAAATCGATTCCGGCGCCAAGATTCCGGTCGGCGGCGTGGTGGCGGTCGGGCGGTTGTCGGCGGCCGGTGAGCAATATTTGGACTTCCGGCCCGACGCCGACACCGGCCCCTATCTGACCGACGGCGCGGTGGTGGACATGTCGGCCACCAAGACACCGGTCACCGTGCAATCGGTGCTCGCGAACATGAGCGGCCTGATCGGCGGACTGAACCCGGATCGGCTCGATGTGATCATCGACGAGCTCGACAAGGCGCTCGCCGGCGGCCCGGATCGACTGCGCAACATGATCTCCGGGATCAGCCGGGCGATGGCGGGCCTCAACGACCTGCTGCCGCAGACCCGCCAGCTCATCGAGAACCTCGCGGTGATCGCCGAGACCACCTCGCATGCGCAGCCCGACCTGAGCACCCTGACGACCGGCGCGGGCGCGCTGTTCGAACAGCTCACCGCGGCCGATCAGGAGGTGCGGGAATTCCTGGATCTGGCGCCCGGCCGGCTGGCCACCGTGGGCGGTTTCATTCAGGACACCCAGGATCCGATCACCAATCTGGTCACCAACTTCGTCGCCATCACCAAGGCGGCGAAGCTGCGCGCCCCGGCCATCGCCGCGCTGTTCCCCGCGCTGCGCGAGGGCACGACCGCACTGGGCATCCCGGTGTGGGACAACAAGTTCCATACCCTTGTCGATCCCTGGCCGCGGCCCACCTGCGACTACGACACCATCCCCGTCGTCCCGACGCTGGCCACCACCGACACCCGGGTGCGGCTCTACAACTACTGCGTCACCGACAATCCCGCTCTGCAAGTGCGCGGTTCGGCCAACGCGCCCCGGCCCGCCGTGCCGGACAACGGTTCCGGACCGCCGCCCGGCGTCACCGGCAACGAACTCTCCCAGCCCGTCCCCGGCAGATAGGAACGACAACCCATGACCGAGACCGTGTCGCTGGACAAGGACGTCACGCCCGAAGCGGCGAAAGCCGAAGTGGCAGCACCGGTAACGCGGCAGCCGAGGCTGTCGCCACGGCAGCGCACCCTGGCGGTGCGTGCCACCGCCGCGGTCGCGCTCGGCGCGGCCGTCGTCTCTTCGATCTATTTCTTCCTCCAGGATCGCCAGGGCGACAGGCTGATCCAGGCGCGCGCGGAGGCCCAGGCCGCCGCCTGCAAATACGCGCCGATCCTGTCCGACTACGACGCCAAGAGCCTGGACACCTACTTCGCGGCCGTGCTCGACGGCGCCACCGGTGATTGGAAGAAGCAGTTCGGCGACACCAGTAAGGACCTGAAAGAGGTGCTGGCCCAAGGCGAAGTGGTGTCCAAGACGACCGACGTGCAATGCGCGATCAAGTCCGGCGACGAGCGCTCCGCCGAAGCCATCGTGGTCATCGGCCAGACCATCACCAGCCTCGGCACCCAGGGCAAACCCGCACCCGGCCAGCTGTCGATGGTGCTGCGGCTGGAGAAGACCGACGGCAAGTGGCTGGTCAACAAGGTCGACTCACCGCTGGCACCAGCGCAGTAGCAACGATCAGGCGGTCGCCGCCCGGCCGAACAGGATGACCTGCATCAGCCGAATCACCCTGGCCCGGTCACAGATCGGGTTACCGGGGCCGAGCCACTGCCCGAGGTCGACGACCAGGGCCAGCGCGGCGTGCACCAGGACCCGGGCCTCGGCGGTGCTGAGTTCGGGGCGCACACCGACCACCAGCTTGGCCCATTCCTCGACATTGAGCCGCTGGATATTGCGCAACACGGTGCGATCCTCGGTGGGCACGTTGCTGATCTCGGCGTAGTAGACGAAGGTCAGCTGGCGTTCGGCGAAGGAGCCCGTCACGTACAACTCGATCAGCGTCGTGAGGGCCTGCTCCGGGCCGTTTGCCGCGGCGATGGCCGGGCCGATCGCCGCCGAGACCCGGTCCGCCGCACGGCGGAACGCCGCCGCGAGGATGTCACCCTTGCCGCGGTAGAACCGATAGACCGCCGAGGAGGCGGGCAGTCCGGCGGCGGTGGCGATGTCCTCGACGCTCACATTGGGGTAGCCGCGCTCGTGGAACAGTTCGATGGCGCGCTTGAGCAGCAGCTCGTGCTTGAAGGTCAGCGGAACCTCGGCCGCGCCCGCCGGTTCCGGGTCGCCGATCGGCGGCAGCTCGGCCGCGAAGACCGTCGCGCAGGCCGACCGCAGCAGGGCCGCCATCGAGCGGGCCGGTACCGAGACGTGGTGATCGGAGATGCTGCCGATCACGCTCAACGCCGCGGTCGCGAGCACCGCGCGGTCCGCGCCGCTCAGGCCCGCGCGGGTTTCGGCGAGCAGTTCGCCGAGCACGGCATAGGTGCGGACCAGGTGCTCGATCAGGACCCGGTAGTCCTCGGGCTCCAGATAGCGGCTCTGCCAGCGCAGCAACGCGGCGCTGCGGCGATTGGTGATCGATTTCGCGATCAGGGCGTCCACGACGTGCTGAAGCTGTTGTGCCGCAGCCGATCCCGTGAGTTCCGGCGGGATGCGCACCGCCTCCGCGCTGTGCGCGCTCAACCGCAGCGCCTCCTCGCGGAACAGGGCGTACTTGCTCGGGTAGTGCCGATAGAGCGCGGTGGAGGTGATGTCCAAGCGGGAGGCGATGTCCTCCATGCTCACGCCGTGGTAGCCGAGCGCGCCGAACGCCTCCGCCGAGGCCGCGGCGATCTGGGCCCGCCGGTCGCGGGGCCGCCGACGCACTCGCGGCGGGTCACCTGCGCGCGCGGTGCGGCGATTCTCGGCACTCATCCCGCGATGCTATCGCACGTTTGCATTAGGAACCGTGCGTTACAAGAAAGCAATAACACAGCTCAGAGCTTGGAATCTTAGTAACGATGTCCAAAGAATCACCGTTAACATTGCCGCTATATGTCGTGGTCTCCGAACAGCACGAGCTCCATCAGCGCGCACACTCGAGCCGGTCCGGCGAACGGCTCGGAATCGAACGCCCGGCCCAGATCCACCACGAGCGCGAACGCCGCGTGGATGAGGAACCGCGCCTCGGCGGGCGAGAGGTCGGGCCGCACCTCGCGCAGCAGCCGCGCCCACTCCTCGACGCTGAGCCGCTGGATATTGCGCAGCACCGTGCGGTCCTCGGGCGGAACGTGCTGGAACTCCGTGTAATACACGAACGTCAGGTCGCGTTCGGCGAACGAGCCGGTGACGTAATGGGTGATCAGCGCGCGCAATGCCGCTTCGGGGCTCTCCGCCGCGGCGACGGCGGGGCCGATCGCGCCGGACACCCGCTCGGCGGCGCGCCGGAAGGCCGCGGACAGCAGATCGGATTTACCGCGATAGAACCGGTACACCGCCGAAGCGGCGGAAAGGCCTGCGGCGGTCGCGATTTCCTCGACGCTGACGTTCGGGTAGCCGCGCTCGTGGAACAGCTCCACCGCCTTGCGCAGCAGCAGCTCGTGCTTGAACGAATCGGGGATCTCCACGGCGACAAGCGGTTCCGACACCTGAGCGGGCGGCAGGTCGGCGTTGGCCACCGTCCAGCAGGCCGAACCCAGCAGGCGGGCAAGCTGTTTCGCGGGCAGCGCGGCATGATGATCGGCGATGCTGGTGATCGTGCTCAGCAGGGCGACGCGCAGCAGCCGCCGGTCGTCGTCGGCGAGATCGGGTCGCAGCGCGGCCAATTGCGCGCCCAGGGCGTCGAGCACCTTCGATTGCAGCCCGGCCAGGATCTCCTGATCCTGCGGCTCCAGGTAGCGGCCCTCCCAGCGCACCAGGGTGACGCTGGCGCGGTTCTCGATGGTAGCGCCGATGAGCGACTCGATCACCTGGCGCAGGCGCTGCTCGGCCGGTGCCTGCGCGATCTCCTCGGGCAGGCGGACCGATTCGCTCATCGCGTTGCCGACGCGCAGCAACTCCTCGCGGAACAGCGCGTATTTGCTCGGGTAGTGCCGGTACAGCGCGGCCGAGCTGATGCCGAGGCCGGAGGCGATGTCCTCCATGCTCACGCCGTGATAGCCGAGCGAACCGAACGCCGCCGCCGACGCCGCGGCGATCTGCGCGCGCCGGTTCTTCGGCCGGCGCCGAACCTCCCGCGGTGCCGGGTCGCCGCTGACCGCCTTACGCGCCGTACGGCGATTGTCGACACTCATGCCGCACATGGTATCGGCCTGCTCCGGGCCGGGATTTGCCCAGGTCGCCGAGCACGGCCCGACAAGGTTCGCCTTGCTAACATTACGTCTCGCTCATTCGCTAAGGACCTGATGTGCAGAAGCTCTTCTTCGGCGTCGCCGTGGTCGCCACCACACTGAGCCTCGCCGCGTGCGGCGGCGATATCGCGGCCGCCGCCCCGGCCGCGTCCGACCCGCCCGCCCCGGTCAGCACGGTCGCCCCCAGCATCGCGCTCGACCCCGCCGCCATCATCATGCTCGACCCCGACGGCGACCGCTGGAACCGCGCCCGCACCATCCGCGAAGCCCGCCAGCTCGCCGAATCGGTCCGCGAAGCCGGCGCCGAACTCCCCGCCAACTTCTGCGAACAGGGCTACATCGAAGGCATCGAGGGCGGCGGCCGATTCCCCTCCGGCAAAGCCGCCTGGCTGGACGCCTGCGAAGAAGGCGTCCGCCAGGCCGGTTGACCTACTGTGCGGCCGGGCGCACCTGCGCGTACCAATCCAGGAGGTCTGGGTCGTCGACGGCGCTGCGTTCGACGACGCGGCCGGGGTCGGCGCCCTGGAAGAGTTTCTTGATCGGGACTTCGAGTTTCTTGCCCGTGCGGGTGTGCGGGATGCCGGGGGCGAGCAGGATTTCGTCGGGGACGTGGCGGGGGGAGACCTCGGTGCGGATGGTGCTGTTGATGCGGGTCTTCAGGTCCTCGGTGAGTTCGGTGCCGGGGGTGAGGGTGAGGAACAGCGGCATCCAGTAGCCGCCGTCGGGTTGTTCGGCGCCGATGACCAGGGCCTCGGTGATCTCGGGGAGCCGTTCGACGGCCTGGTAGATATCGGCGCTGCCCATGCGGATGCCGTGCCGGTTCAGGGTGGAGTCGGAGCGGCCGTGCACGACGACGCTGCCGTGCCCGGTGATCTCGATCCAGTCGCCGTGCCGCCAGACGCCGGGGAACATGTCGAAATAGGCGTCGTGGTAACGGGTTCCGTCCGGATCGTTCCAGAAGCGGATCGGCATGGACGGCATCGGCTTGGTGATGACGAGCTCACCGACCTCGCCGCGCACGGGCTTGCCGTCCGGATCGAAGGCATCCAGGGCGGCGCCGAGGAACGGCGCGGACAGCTCACCGGGCCAGACCGGTACGGTTCGCACCCCGCCGATGAACGCCGACACCACGTCGGTGCCGCCGCTGATCGACGAAACCTGCACGTGGTCACCGATGTTCTCGCCCAGCCACAGCGCCGTGGCCGGCGGCAGCGCGGATCCGGTGATGCCGACAGTGCGCAGCGCGGTCAGATCGTGCGCGGTGCGTGGCACGGACCCGGCCTTGATGCAGGCCAGCGCGTAGCCGGGGCTGGTGCCGAGCACGGTCGCGCGAACCTCGGCGGCCATGCGCCACAGCGCGTCCGGGCTCGCATGGGTGGGGCTGCCGTCGTAGGTGACGATGCTCGCGCCCACCAGTAGGCCGGCGATCTGGAAGTTCCACATCATCCAGCTCGGGCTGGTGTACCAGAAGAAGGTGTCCTCCGGTCCGATATCAGATTGCAGCGCAACCGCTTTCAGATGTTCGAGGACGACGCCACCGTGACTGTGCACGATGCCCTTCGGCAAACCCGTTGTCCCGGAGGAGAACACGATCCAGAGCGGATGATCGAAGTCCAGCACTTCGGTCTCGATGACGGCCGCGTTGTTGCCGGTGTCGGCGACGGCCTCGGCCCAGGCGATGGTCTCGGGGACCGCGAGGCCCAGTTGGGTGATCGCCACCGTGGCCCGCACGGTGTCCAATCCGGCTTGCAGGGCGGCGATGTCGTCGCGCTTGTCGTGGGCCTTGCCGCCGAAGCGGTAACCGTCGGCGGTGATCAGCACGGTGGGTTCGAGCTGGCCGAGCCGGTCGAGCGCGGCCTTGGCGGAGTAGTCCTGCCCGCAGGCGCTCCACACCGCGCCGATACTCGCCGTGGCCAGGAAGGCGATCACCGCCTCGGGGATATTGGGCAGGTACCCGGCCACCCGATCGCCGGGCCGCACACCCAGTTCGCGCAGGGCACGCGCGAAAGCCGCTACGCTGTCGATCAATTCGGCCCAGGACACCTCACTCGGATCGGCGTCCTCGTGCAGCGCGATGATCGCCGGGCGATCGGTGCGGAACTGCCGCACGATCTGATCGGCGTAGTTCAGTTTGGTGCCCGGGAACCACTGTGCCCCCGGCATGTCCGTGCTCGCGAGCACTTCGCCGTCGATCGCGCCGAGCTCGAAGTAATCCCACAGCGCGTGCCAGAAGCCGGGCAGGTCGTCGACCGACCATTGCCACAGCGCCTGGTAGTCCGGCGTGGCTATCCCGGTTCGCGCCTCGGCGAAGCGAGCGAAGTCGGTGACCCGGGCGTTGGCGATATCGGCTTCGGTGGGCACCCACTGGGGTTCCATGGCACTACCTTTCTCAGCGTTTCAGCGTGCGCGCCGCAGGACCTGCTCGGCGTGCCGCAGGACAGGTGCGTCGACCATCCGGCCCTCGAACGCGAAGACCCCGCGATGGTTCGGCACCTCGGCGAGTACCCGCCGGGCCCAGTCCGCCTCGGCCTCCGACGGCGCATAGGCCGCCCGGATGACCGGCACCTGGCTGGGATGGATCGCCACCTTGGCGTCGAAGCCCACCGCCACCGCGTCTTCCGACTCGGCGCGCAGCCCGTCCAGGTCACGAATATCCAGATACACCGAGTCCAGCGCGAACTTGCCGTAGGCCTTGGCCGCGAGCAGCGTGGTGGATCGCACGTGCCGGGCCACGTCGCGGTAGCTGCCGTCCGCGTGCCGGCTGGCGGTGCCGCCGAGCCCGGCCAGCAGATCCTCCGCGCCCCACATCACGCCGACGGCATTGTCGACGTGCATGATCTCGGTGACCGTCAGCGCGCCCAGCGGCGACTCGATCAGCGCGATCACCTCGCACTGCGCGAGACCCCGGACCTGTTCGCCCGATTCGCATTTCGGCAGCATGACCCGCCGATACCCGGTTTGCGCGAGCGCATGCAGATCGAGGGTGTGCTCCTCGGTACCGTACGGATTGACCCGCACCACCGTGGTTTCCGGATCGAGCGGGGTGTCGGTGAGCGCCTTGCGCGCCGCCGCCTTGTCGCGGGCCGCCACGCCGTCCTCCAGATCGAGGATGACGACATCGGCTGCCGCGGCGGCTTTTTCGAAGCGCTCCGGACGATCGGCCGGGCAGAACAGCCATCCGGGCCCCGTGCTCATGCGGGCCGCTTCCGGACCAGCGTGCTGCGGGTGGCGGTGGCCACGATGTCGCCGTGCTGATTGCGCGCGGTGTGCACGAGTGTGACGATCCCTTCGCCCGGGCGGGACTTGGATTCCCGCTTCTCGGTGACCACGGTCTCGGCGTACATGGTGTCGCCGTGGAACAGCGGCTTCGGAAAGCCGACCTCGGAGAACCCGAGGTTGGCCACCAGCGTGCCCTGGGTCAGCTGCGCGACCGACAACCCGATCAGCGTGGACAGGGTGAACATCGAGTTCACCAGCCGCTGGTTGAACGGCGGCTGATCGTCGGCGAAGGCCGCGTCCAGGTGCAGCGCCTGGGTATTCATGGTCAGCGTGGTGAACAGGACATTGTCGGCCTCGGTGATGGTGCGCCCGGGCCGGTGCGCGTAGACCGTGTCGGTCTCGAACTCCTCGAACCAGAGGCCGCGCTGCTCCACGGTTTTCACAGTCCTAGCTCCCGACCGATCAGCATCAGCTGAACCTCCGTTGTGCCCTCGCCGATTTCCAGGATCTTGCTGTCGCGATAGTGCCTGGCCACAGCGTATTCGTTCATGAAACCGTAGCCGCCGAAGACCTGGGTGGCGTCGCGGGCGTTGTCCATCGCCGCCTCGCTGGCCACCAGCTTGGCGATGGCGGCCTGCTTCTTGAAGGGCTTTCCGGCCAGCATCAAGGCGGCGGCGTCGTAGTAGGCGGTGCGGGCGGCGTGCGCGCGCGCCTCCATCCGGGCGATCTTGAAGGCGATGGCCTGGTTGCGGCCGATGGTCCGGCCGAACGCCTCGCGCTCCTTGGCGTAGCGCACGCTCTCGTCGACGCACCCCTGCGCCGCGCCGACCGCCAGCGCGGCGATCGCGATCCGGCCCTCGTCCAGGATGCGCAGGAAGTTGGCGTAGCCGCGACCGCGCTCGCCGAGCAGGTTCTCCTCCGGGACGCGCACGTCGGTGAAGCTCAGCGGGTGGGTGTCGGAGGCGTTCCAGCCGACCTTGTTGTAGGCGGGCTCGGCGACGAACCCGGGGGTGTCGGTGGGCACCAGGATGGTGGAGATCTCCTTCTTGCCCTCGCGCACGCCGGTCACCGCGGTCACGGTGACCAGGCGGGTGATGTCGGTGCCGGAGTTGGTGATGAACTGCTTGCTGCCGTTGATGATCCAGTCGCCGCTGTCCACGGTGGCGGTGGTGCGGGTGCCGCCCGCGTCGCTGCCCGCGCCGGGTTCGGTCAGGCCGAACGCGGCCAGCGCGCGACCGGAGGTCAACTGCGGCAGCCACTCCTGGCGCTGCTTGTCGTTGCCGAAGCGGTAGATCGGCATCGCGCCCAGGGAGACGCCGGCCTCCAGGGTGATCGCCACGCTCTGGTCGACCTTGCCGAGTTCCTCCAGCGCAAGGCAGAGCGCGAAATAGTCGCCGCCCATGCCGCCGAACTCTTCCGGGAACGGCAGCCCGAACAAGCCCATCTCGGCCATGCCCGCGACGACCTCGTACGGGAAGGTGTGGTTGGCGTCGTGCTCGGCGGCGACCGGGGCGACGACCGACTGCGCGAAATCGCGGACGGTCAGGGCCAGGTCGCGGTAGTCCTCGGGCAGCGTGCCGGTGGATAGGAAGTCGGTCATACGGGAAGTCCTTCTGGTGCGGAGCTGTTCGGAACGATGACGCGGGCCAGGGGCTGATCCAGGCGGACCTGCGCGCCCGCGGCGACGAGAATTTCGACGGTGCCGGCGATCGGCGCGGTGAGCGTGTGCTCCATCTTCATGGCCTCGACAACCACGATCGGCGCCCCCGCGTCGACCGAGGCACCGGGCTCGACGAGGACGGCGATCACCGAACCCGGCATGGGGCTGCGGATTTCGGCGTCGGTGACCTGCTCGCCGTCCTTACGGACCCGTTCCTCGGGAGCTTCGCGCAGCATGGCGACGCCGGAGGGGCCCGAAACCCACAGCTGTTCTTCGTGTTCGGCGATCCGGTAGTCCTGACGCAGGCCGTCCAGCGTCAGTTCCAGGCGGCGATCGGAGCCGGGAGATGTGAAAGAAGCGGTGAGAGACAGTGGCTCGTCGCCGTTGAGGTGGACCGAGGCATTGCCGGGTGACCCGGTGAAGTGGACGTGCTCGGTGCGGTCACCACTGGTGAGCCGGATCGTGGTGGGCGCGGGGGAGCCGAGCCGCCAGCCGGTGGGCAGGTCCCACGGATCCGCCGCGCCGCTGGGCCAGTTCCGCAGCCAGTGGTAGGCCGCCGCGGCGACGAACAGGTCGGGCCCGGCCACGGCGGGCCGGAAATCGCCGACCCGGCGATCCAGCAGCCCGGTGTCCAGGCGGCCCGCCGCCACGTCCGGATCGGCCAGCAGGAAACGCAGGAACTCGATATTGCTGGTGAGGCCCAGCAGCACGGTATCACCCAGTGCCCGATCGAGTTTCGCGATCGCCGCGGCCCGGTCGGGTGCGTGCGCGATCACCTTGGACAGCATCGGGTCGTAGTCGCTGCCGACCACGGTCCCGGCCCGCAGGCCCGAATCCACCCGGACCCCGGCGCCTTCCGGCTCCGACAGGTCCAGCACCGTGCCGCCGGTGGGCAGGAACCCGCGGCCGGGATCCTCGGCGTAGACCCGGGCCTCGATGGCATGCCCGGTCATCCGGATGTCCTCCTGGGCCACCCCGAGCTTCTGCCCGGCCGCCACCCGCACCTGGCATTCCACCAGGTCGACACCGGTGACCAGCTCGGTCACCGGATGCTCCACCTGCAGGCGGGTGTTCATCTCCATGAAGAAGAACTCGTCCGGCCGGTCCGCCGAGACGATGAACTCGACGGTGCCCGCGCCGACATAGTTCACGCTGCGGGCCGTATTGCAGGCCGCCGCACCGATTCTGGCGCGGGTCGCGGCGTCCAGCAGCGGTGAGGGAGCTTCCTCGATCACCTTCTGATGCCTGCGCTGCAAGCTGCACTCGCGCTCGCCCAGATGCAGCACGGTGCCGAATTCGTCGGCCAGCACCTGCACCTCGATATGGCGCGGCCGGGTGACGAAGCGCTCCAGGAACAGGGTGTCGTCGCCGAAGGCGGAGGCCGCTTCGCGGCGCGCGCTCACCAGCGCGGCCGGCAGCTGGGCCGGATCCTCGACCATCCGCATACCCTTGCCGCCGCCGCCCGCCGACGGCTTGACCAGCACCGGATAGCCGACTTCGGCGGCCGCCGCGATCAGGTCGGCGTCGGTGAGGCCGGGCCGGGCGATGCCGGGCACGACAGGGACGTCGAACGCGGCGACGGTGTTCTTGGCGGCGATCTTGTCGCCCATGATCTCGATCGCTCGCGCGGGCGGACCGAGGAACACGATGCCGGCGGCGCTCAGTGCGGCGGCGAAAGCGGCGTTCTCAGAGAGGAATCCGTAGCCCGGGTGCACGGCCTGGGCCCCGGTGCGCACCGCCGCCGCGACGACCTTGTCGATGGACAGGTAACTCTCGCGCGCGGGCGCCGGGCCCAGCCGCACCGCGGTATCGGCCTCGTGCACGTGGCGGGCGTCCGCGTCGGCGTCGCTGTAGACCGCGACCGAGCGAATTCCCATGGCGCGCAAGGTCCGGATGACGCGCACCGCGATCTCGCCGCGGTTGGCGACCAGCACGGTGTCGAAGCCGACGGGGTGAGAATTGTTCAGCATGTCGCTCACTTCCGCGCCTCGCTGGCGCTCGGCTCGGTCGTGCGCGACGGCGCACTGTATCTTTGGTTCACTCGCTGACGCTCCTTCACATCCGGAAGACGCCGTAGGAAACAGGTTCGAGCGGCGCTTGCGCGCACACCGAAAGGGCAAGTCCGAGCACGGTTCTGGTGTCGGCCGGGTCGATCACGCCGTCGTCCCAGAGCCGGGCGGTGGAGTAGTAGGGGTTGCCCTGCTGCTCGTACTGATCGCGGATCGGCGCCTTGAACGCCTCCTCGTCCTCGGCCGACCAGGGCTGCCCGTTCGCGTCGAGCTGGTCGCCGCGCACGGTGGACAGCACCGAGGCGGCCTGCTCGCCGCCCATGACCGAGATGCGCGCGTTCGGCCACATCCACAGGAAGCGCGGCGAATACGCGCGCCCGCACATGGAGTAGTTGCCCGCGCCGTAGGAGCCGCCGATCACCACGGTCAGCTTCGGCACCCGCGCGCAGGCCACGGCGGTCACCATCTTCGCGCCGTGCTTGGCGATGCCGCCGGCCTCGTAGTCGCGGCCCACCATGAAGCCGGTGATGTTCTGCAGGAACAGCAGCGGGATCTTGCGCTTGTCGCACAGCTCGATGAAATGCGCGCCCTTCTGGGCGGATTCGGCGAACAGCACGCCGTTGTTGGCGATGATCCCGACCGGGTGCCCGTGGATGCGGGCGAAACCGGTGACCAGGGTCTTGCCGTACTCGGCCTTGAACTCGTGGAAATCGGTGCTGCCGTCGATGATTCGCTCGATCACCGCGCGCACGTCGTAGGGCGTGCGCAGATCGGCCGGGACGACGTCGTAGAGCTCGGTTTCCGGCGCGGCGGGCGCGGTGACGGGCAGCACGTCCCACGGGCTCGCCGGGCGCGGCCCCAGCGTGGCCACGATCCGGCGCACGATGCGCAGCGCGTCCTGATCGTCCTCGGCCAGATGATCGGTGACTCCGGAAGTGCGGGAGTGCAATTCGCCGCCGCCGAGCTCCTCGGCGGTGACGACCTCGCCGGTGGCGGCCTTCACCAGCGGCGGGCCGCCGAGGAAGATGGTGCCCTGATTGCGCACGATCACCGCCTCGTCGCTCATCGCCGGGACGTAGGCGCCGCCCGCGGTGCAGGAGCCGAGCACCGCCGCGATCTGCGGAATGCCCGCGGCGCTCATGGTCGCCTGGTTGTAGAAGATGCGGCCGAAATGCTCCCGGTCCGGGAACACCTCGTCCTGGTGCGGCAGGAACGCGCCGCCCGAATCGACCAGGTAGAGGCACGGCAGGTGGTTCTGCAGCGCGACCTCCTGGGCGCGCAGGTGCTTCTTCACCGTCATCGGGTAGTAGGTGCCGCCCTTGACGGTCGCGTCGTTGGCCACGATCACGCACTCGCGGCCCGAGACCCGCCCGATGCCGGTGATGATGCCCGCGCCGGGGCACTCGTCGCCGTACATGCCGGTGGCCGCCAGCGGCGAGAGCTCCAGGAACGGGCTGCCCGGATCGAGCAGCTGGTCCACCCGCTGCCGGGGGAGCAGCTTGCCGCGCGCGAGATGCCGCTCGCGGGCCTTGGCCGGGCCACCGAGCGCGGCCGCGGCCAGCCGCTCGCGCAGGTCACCGGTCAGCGCTTCGAGTGCGCGGAGCTTACCCGCCCCGCCGGCTGCCGTCCCCGAAGGGTTTCCCACCTGTTGAGTAAGCACCATCACTGAAGTCCTGTCGGTCAGTTAGTCGCCGATAACTGGAATTCAGGTTAATGTTGATTAACCGAGTTGTCCAGGACGGTTGAGAGGAGTGCGTGTGACCAGCGCCGAGTCAGTCGCGCCCACCCGCCGCGAGCAGTTGAAAGCGCAGCGCCGCGGGCAGCTGCTGGAAGCCGGAGCCCGGTTGATCGCCGAGCGCGGCTTCCTCGGCATGCGCCTGGACGACCTGGGCGCCGCCGTCGGGATCAGCGGGCCGGCGGTCTACCGGCACTTCCCGAACAAAGAGGCGCTGCTGGTCGAGCTCCTCGTGGGCGTCAGCCAGCGGCTGTTCGACGGCGGCAAGGCGGTGGTGGCCCAGGCCGCCGCGGCCGAGGCTGCCCTGGCCGCGCTGGTCGACTTCCACCTGGACTTCGCGCTCGGCGACCCCGAACTGATCCGCATCCAGGATCGCGACCTGGAGAACGTCCCGGTCGCCTCGCGGCGCGAACTGCGGCGGACCCAGCGGCAATATGTCGAGGTCTGGGTCGGGGTGCTGCGCGAACTGCATCCCGAGCTTGCGGAAGAGACGGCGCGGGTGCGCGCGCACGCGGTCTTCGGGTTGATGAACTCGACCCCGCACAGCGCCTCCCGGGCCACCGCCGCCCGCGCCCGGCCGATCCTGCGGCAGATGGTGCTGGCGGCGCTGGCATAGGGCTGGGCGGCCGCCCCTCATGCGGCCGCCGCCCGTCATCGTGCGCTCCAGCCGCCGTCCATGGTGTAGGACGCGCCGGTGACCATGCCCGCGTCCGTGCCGGCGAGCCAGCCCACCAGCGCCGCGACCTCTTCCGGTTCGACGAGACGTTTGATCGCGCTCTCGGTGAGCATGATCTTCTCGATCACTTCCTGCTCCGGGATGCCGTGCGTGCGGGCCTGATCGGTGATCTGCTTGTCCACCAGCGGAGTTCGGACGTAGCCGGGGTTGACGCAGTTGCTGGTCACCCCGTGCGGTCCGCCCTCCAGCGCCGTCACCTTGGACAGGCCCTCCAGGGCGTGCTTGGCCGTCACGTAAGCCGCCTTGTAGGCGGAGGCGCGCAGGCCGTGCACCGAGGAGATATTGACGATCCGCCCGAAACCTGTGCGGTACATGTGCGGTAGCGCCGCGCGGATCAGCAGGAACGGCGCCTCTACCATGAGGGTGAGCAGGTGGCGGAACTCCGCGGGCGGGAATTCCTCGAGCGGCGAGATCCGCTGTACCCCGGCGTTGTTCACCAGGATGTCGACGTCGAGCCGGAGGTCTTCCAGCGCGCCGACATCGAGCAGATCCACGGCCCAGGCCTTCCCGCCCAGTTCGTGGGCGAGCTCCTTCGCGCCGGCCTCGTCGACATCGGCGATGGTGACGGTGGCCCCGCGCGCGGCGAGCAGGCGGGCGCAGGCCGCGCCGATCCCGCTCGCCCCGCCGGTCACCAGCGCGGAACGGCCGTCGAGCTCGCTCATTTGGCCACCGCGGGCTCGGCGATCATCACGCGGTCCGCCTCGTCGACGCTGGCGAGGTCCAAACCCTTTGTCTCCCGGGCGAACAAGACCGCGACCGCGGTGACGGTGGCCGCACCGGCGAGATACCAGGCGATCGGCACCGAGGAGTCGAAGGTGTTCAGCAGCCGCACCGCGATGATCGGCGCCAGCGAACCGGCCACGATCGAGGTCACCTGATAGCCGAGGGACACGCCGGAATACCGCATCCGGGTCGGAAACATCTCCGCCATGATGGCGGGCTGCGCGGCATACATCAGGGCGTGGAACACCAGACCGATGATGATGGCCGACAGGATCACCACGTTGTGCCCGCTGTCCATCATCGGAAAGGCGAAGAAGCCCCAGGTGCCGCCGGTGATCGCGCCCGCGAAATAGACCGGGCGCCGGCCGATTCGGTCGCTGAGATACCCGGCCAGCGGGATGGCGGCGAAGTGCACGGCGTGCGCGACCAGCAGCCACCACAGGATCACCTTGGTGTCGGTACCGACGTGCACCTTCAGATAGGTGATGGTGAAGGTGACCACCAGGTAATAGAGGATGTTCTCGCCGAACCGCAGGCCCATCGCGGTGAAAACCCCACGGGGATAACGCTTGAGCACCTCCACCACGCTGAACGAGGTGGCCTTGATCTGCTCGACCTCACGCTGCGCCGCAACGAAGATCGGTGCGTCGGTGACCTTGGTGCGGATGTAGTAGCCGACCAGCACCACCACCGCCGACAGCCAGAACGCCACGCGCCAGCCCCAGCTCAGGAAGGCGGCGTCGGACAGCGTCGAGGTCAGCACCAGCAGCGCGAGGGTGGCCAGCAGATTACCCACGGGCACACCGGCTTGCGGCCAGCTCGCCCAGAAACCGCGCCGCGCGCTCGGGCTGTGCTCGGCGACCAGCAGGACCGCGCCGCCCCACTCGCCGCCCACCGCGAAGCCCTGGATGAAGCGCAGCGTCACCAGCAATGCCGGTGCCCAGTAACCGATCTGGGCGAAGGTGGGCAGACAGCCCATCAGGAAGGTGGCGGCGCCGACCAGCACCAGGCTGAATTGCAGCAGCTTCTTGCGGCCGTACTTGTCGCCGAAGTGCCCGAACACGATGCCGCCCAGCGGCCGCGCCGCGAAGCCCACCGCGTAGGTGACGAACGCGGCCAGGATCGCGTCCAGCTCACTGGTGCCCGCGGCGAAGAAGACCTTGCTGAACACCAGCGTCGCCGCGGTGCCGTAGAGGAAGAACTCGTACCACTCGACGACCGTGCCCGCCATGGATGCGGCGACCACCCGTCTGAGTCCGGAGGGGGCACCGGGCTCGCCGCCGGTCGGCCGCACGGGATTGCGCACGCTCATCGAACATCTCCTAACGCTCGGGCACCCATACGCCGGTGTCGCCGCTGTGATGGGACCCACAATTTCTAGCTGGGCCTGAGTATTCGTGCAGATCTGCTCGGGAGCAATGCCCAGTTGCGCACCTCGGCTCTGCAAAGATGCAGATATGAGTTCCGGTGCTTCTCGCCGTCCGAGTGCGGATGACCTGCTGATCCTGCTCGCGGTCGGCCGGTCCGGGCGGTTCGTCTCCGCCGCCGACGAACTCGGGTTGAACCACACCACCATCTCCCGGCGCATCGCGGCGCTGGAGGAAACGCTCGGGGGCCGGGTGCTGACCCGCGTCAGCGGCGGCTGGGAGCTCACCGACCTGGGGCGGGACGCCCTGGTCGCGGCCGAGGCGGTCGAAACCGCCGTGAAATCCCTGAGTCCCGGCGCGGCGGGGAACCGGGTGCTCGAGGGCGTCGTCCGGATCTCGGCCACCGACGGCTTCAGCGCCTATCTCGCCGCGCCCGCCATCGCCGAGGTGCAGCGGCAGCACCCCGGCATCTCGGTCGAGATCGTCACCGCGACCCGGCGGGCCTCCCAGCAGCGCACTGGCCTCGATATCGAGGTCGTTGTCGGCGAACCACAGGTGCTGCGCGCCAAGGCGATTCGCCTCGGTGACTACTGCCTCGGCCTCTACGGCTCCCGCGACTACCTGCGCGAGCACGGATCCCCGGAGTCCGTGGCCGACCTGGCGCGCTATCCGCTCGTCTACTTCATCGACTCCATGCTCCAGGTCGACGACCTCGACCTGGCCGCCGGTTTCGCCACCGCCATGCGCGAATCCGTCACCTCCACCAATGTTTTCGTGCACGTGGAGGCCACCCGCGCCGCCGCGGGGCTGGGCCTGCTGCCCTGCTTCATGGCCGATCGGCACCCCGATCTCACCCGGGTGCTGCGCACCGCGATCTCGGTGCGCCTGACCTACTGGCTGGTGACGCGCACCGAGACGCTGCGCCGCCCGGAGGTCACCGCCATCGTCGACGCGCTCTGCGCGCAGGTGCGCGGCCAGCGCGCCGCACTGCTCGGTTCGGCGCCCGCCGTCGAGGTATAACCTGGCCGAGTCGGACGGTCGTGAGGAAAATGCTGTGAAATACGTGCCCCGCATCGCCCTCTTCCTGGCGATTCCCGCTCTGCTCTTCCTGCTCCCGTGGTGGACCCTGGTCGGCGCGACCAGTTCCGGCACGGTGTTCTGGAGCGGGACGGCGGTCTTCCTGCTCGGGTACCTGCTGCTGCCCGCGTCGATGTTCCGCGGCCATGGGCCCGCGCAGTCGGATCCGGCCTCGATCGTCGGCGACACCATGCTCGGCGTGCTGTGGGTGCTGTTCAGCTGGTCGGTGCTCGGGAACATCGCCGGGCTCGGATTGGCGGTGGCGGGTGTGGCCGATCCCGCGCGCTCGCGCCTGGTCGCGGCCGGCGTGCTGGTGGTCAGCGCGGCGCTGGTGGCCTACGGGATCTTCGAGGCGCGCCGGGTGCCCCGGGTGCGCACGCGCGAGGTGCCGATCCGCGGCCTCGGCGCGGGACTGGACGGGGTGCGCCTGGTGGTGATCACCGACACCCACTTCGCCGCGCTGGACCGCCTGCGCTGGTCGGAGCGCGTGGTCGAGGTCGTGAACTCCCTGCAGCCCGATATCGCCTGCCACGCGGGTGATCTCGCCGACGGCTCGGTCGCGAAGCGGCATCCGCAGGTGGATCCGCTCGGCAAGATCGAGGCCCCGCTGGGCCGGTTCTACATCACCGGCAACCACGAATACTTCGGCGACGCCCAGGGCTGGATCGACCACATGGCCGGACTCGGCTGGCAGCCCATGCACAACCAGCACGAGATCCTCACCCGCGGCGGCGACCGGCTGGTGCTCGCCGGCATCGACGACCCGACCGGCACCAGCCTCCCGGGCCACGGCCCGAACCTGACGGCGGCCCTCGCGGGCGCGGACCCCGCCCTGCCGATCGTCCTGCTCGCCCATCAGCCTCGCCAGGTCACCGATGCCGCCGCGGCCGGTGTGGCACTGCAGATCTCGGGCCACACCCACGGCGGCCAGATCTGGCCCTTCCACTACCTGGTCCGGCTCGAGCAGCCGGTTGTCGCGGGCCTGTCCCGGCACGGCGACACCCAGCTCTACACCAGCCGCGGCACCGGCTTCTGGGGTCCGCAATTGCGCGTCTTCGCACCGAGCGAGATCACGGTCCTGGTGCTGCGCAGCGCCTGACGCTCAGGCGGCGGCGGCGGTCCGCGATGGGGTGAGTACGCCGTCGGTCATGGTGTAGACCGAGGTCATCTGGTGCAGGTGGGTCCGGTCGTGGGTGACCAGCAGGGTGGCGGCGTGGTGCGCGCGGACCACGTCGAGGATGAGATCGATGACGGCGGAACCGCGTTCGGTGTCCAAGGCGCTGGTGGGTTCGTCGATGACGAGCAGCGCGGGGTCGTTCATCAGGGCGCGCGCGATATTGACGCGCTGGCGCTGGCCGCCCGAGAGCTGGGCGGGGCGCTTGCCGTGCTGCTCGGCCAGGCCGACCGCGGCCAGCAATTCCCTTGCCTTGGTGTGGGTTCGGCGGCGCACGCCGGGTGCGGTGAACCAGCTCTGGCCGAGGTGGGACATGGCCTCGAGCTGTTCGACGGCGGTGAGTGCGGGGATCAGGTTCGGCTGCTGGAAGACGATGCCGATGTCGGAACGCCGGACGGACGCGGCTTCGCGACGGCTCAATGCCGCGAGATCGACCGCGCGGTCCGGTGTTTCGAGGCGGACGTGGCCGGAGTCCGGGCGGATCAGGGTGGCGACCGTGGCGAGCAGGCTGGACTTGCCGGAGCCGGAAGGCCCGGTGATGGCGGCGATTTCGCCGCCGCCGACCGTCAGATTCACCCGGTTCAGGGCGGTGAGGCGGCCGCCGCCGTCCGGGTAGGTGAGGGTGACATCGTCGACGGTCAGGGTGGTCATGGTGTGCTCCAAGCGATTTCGAGCGGTCAGCGAGCGGTGCCGAGCGCGGTGAGCGGGTCGGTGGTGAACAGGAAGCGCAGCGCGAACGCAGCACCGACCAGGCCGAGCACGATCAGGGCGGCGGCCGGTAGCAGGGTGGTCGCGGGGCTCAGCACGAACGGCAGCGCGTCGCCCAGCACCGTGGCCGCGGCGACGGTGATCCCGAGTCCCGCCGTGACGCCGGCGGCGAGCACGATCGCGGCCTGGCCGAGCGCGTCGCGGACGAGCGAGCCGGAGGTGGCGCCCAGGGCTTTCAGCGTCGCGATGTCGGGCATCCGCTGCACGGTCCACACCGTGAAGAACGCGCCGATCACCAAGGCCGAGATGGCGAACAGCAGCACCGTCATCAAGGTGAGCGAACCGTTCTCGGCCTGGTAGGAGGCCAGGGCGGAGCGCGCGCCGGACACGGTGGTCGTGGTGGTGTGCGCGGCGGCGTTCACCGCGTCCACCCCGGCGACGCCGGTCACCGCGAGCACCGTGGCCACGCCGCCGCGCGGGCTCACCGCCTGCCAGTCGGCGGGCGTCAGCCAGACCACGGGGGTGTGGCTGTACCAGTCGTCGCCCTCGACGGCGGCCACCGTGAAGGTGCGTCCGCCCAGGCCGACGGTGTCGCCGGCGGCGGCGTGCAGGTCCGTGGCCGCGCCGCTGCTCAGCACGATGCGGCCGGTATCGGTTGCCGCACGATTGCCGACAGTGCCGGCGGTGGCCCCGAAGAGCGCGACCTGCGCGGGCGGCGACCCGGCCCGATCGGCTTCGGCGCGGCTGATCCCGACCGGCTCCACAGTGCCGCCCGCACCGGCGGCCCGCTGCCACGCGGTCACCTGATCCTGGCTCAGCGCGGAACCCTCGAACGAGGGATCCGCGCCGCTGTCGGCGAACACCAGGTGCTCGGCCCGCAGCGAGTCGACGGCCGAAATATTCTGATGCGCGAGCCCGGCGGTGAGTCCGCTCAGGAAACTCACCAGCAGCGCCACCAGCGTGACGACCAGCGCGATCAGGCCGAATCGGCCGCGGGCGGCCCGGAGATCCCTCAGTGCGACGAACATGACTTCACCGTCCTCCGAAACCGCGGCGCGGCCATCGCGCGGGGGATCGACCCCACGCCGGTAGAAGGGAGGGCGGCCGATTACACCTTTCGGTGGATGCCATCGGGGTAACCGCACATAAGCTGGCAACGTGCACTCGTCGCCGCTCACCCCTGTCTTCACCGCGCTGCGGCTGGGCCTGCATGTGCTGGTGACGGCGCTGGCGGCGGTCACCGCGGTGCGCGGGCTGCTGCCGGGCGCCGATCACTCGATCCCGGTCGTGCTGCTCGTCGGAGCCTTCCTGCTCACCTACTTCGCCGGGTCGAAGGTCGGCCAGCAGCCGACCGCGATCCGGGCCTGGCTCGGGCTGCTCACCCTGCTGTGGCTCTGCCTGGTCCCGCTCGCCCCGGACGCCGGGTACCTCGCGTTCGGGCTGTTCTTCCTCTATCTGCATCTGCTGCCGCGCCCGTGGAGCCTGCTCGCGGTGGTCGCGGCGACCGTCGTCGCGGTCGCCGGGTTCGGCTTCCAGCGCGGCTGGTCGGTGGGCGGGGTGATCGGGCCGATCATCGGCGCGGCCGTGGCCGTCGGCATCGGACTGGGCTACCAGGCGATGTTCCGTGAAGCCGCCGAACGGCAGCGCCTGATCGACGAATTGATCAGCACCCGGGAGACGCTCGCCGAGCAGGAACGCAACGCGGGCAAGCTCGCCGAACGGGAGCGGCTCGCGCAGGAGATCCACGACACCGTCGCGCAGGGCCTCAGCAGCATCCAACTGCTGCTGCACGCCGCCGAACGGTCCGCACCGGAACATCCCGCGCTGCAACAGATTCGGCTCGCCCGCGAGACAGCCGCCGAGAATCTCGCCGAAACCCGCAGACTGATCGCCGAATTGGCGCCCGCCGCCCTGGACGGCCAGTCGCTCGCGCAGGCGCTGGAGCGCATCTGCCTGCGCGCCGAAGGGGTTACGGCTCAGCTGGTGGTCGAAGGCACGCCCGAGCGCTTGCCGATGCCCGTGGAGGCGGCTCTGGTGCGCATCGCGCAGGGCGCGGTATCCAATGTGGTCCAGCACGCGCGGGCCGACCGTATGCGGCTCACCCTCACCTATTCCGACGACGAGGTACTGCTCGACGTGGTCGACAACGGCATCGGCATCGAACCCGCCGTGCTGGCGAAAGCGCCCACGGGCTCGTTCGGTTTGGCCGCCACGCGGTCCCGGGTCGAGCAGCAGGGCGGTACCTTCGCGGTCGAATCCGAGCCGGGCCACACCGCGGTCACCGTATCGTTTCCGCTGGAACCGGTTCCGGCGCCGCATAATTCGAGCCCGGTCGGCAGCCTGTGCCCGGTGCGCACGACCGAGGAGCGCGCATGATCCGCCTGCTACTGGCCGACGATCACGCGATCGTGCGCGCGGGCCTGCGCGCCCTGCTGGAGGGCAGCGGCGACATCACCGTCGTCGACGACGTGTCCTCGGCCGAAGCCGCCGTCGCCTTCTGCGCCACCACCCCCGTCGACCTGGTGCTGATGGACCTCAGCTTCGGCCCCGGCCGCTCGGGCGTCGACGCGACCACCGAACTGCGCGCCCTCCCGCAACCGCCGAATGTCCTGGTGGTCACCAACTACGACACCGACGCCGACATTCTCGGCGCGATCGAGGCCGGCGCCTGCGGTTACATCCTGAAGGACACCCCGCCGCAGGAACTGCTCGCCGCAGTGCGCTCGGCGGCCGCGGGGGAGAGCGTGCTGTCGCCGGCGGTGGCGTCCAAGCTGATGACCCGCGTCCGCCGCGCCGACACCACGCTCAGCCCGCGCGAGATCGAGGTGCTGCGCCTGGTCGCGGACGGCAAGTCCAACCGCGAGATCGCCAAGGAATTGTTCCTCAGCGAAACCACCGTGAAGTCGCACCTGGTGCACATCTACGCGAAACTCGGGGTGCGCTCGCGCACCTCGGCCGTCGCCCGCGCTCGCGAGCAGGGCGCCATCTGAACGGCTACTGCGGCCGCAGGACGATCAGGCCGGGCACCGTGCGGGCGTAGTCGAAGAAGGGGGAATCGACGACCTGGTTGTTCGCCGCCAGCGACGAGGCGTTGCGGAACACCGGGCCGTTCGGCGTCATGACGAACAGGCCGACGTGGGTGACGTCCAGTCCGGCCTGATCGGTGTACGCGCCGATGTAGTCACCGGTGCGGAGCCGGCTGACGACCGCGTCGTCCACCGCGCCGGCGGGGATATAGGTCATCGGCCGATCCACCACCGGAAGGCCGGGAAGATACTGCCCGCCATCGGCTTTGGCGTTCAGGTGCTTGGTGATCGGCACCGCCGCCGGGCTCAGCGCGCCGGTGATGTCGGTGGCGGCGATCCGGGGTGTGGCCGCCCAGTCGGTGAAGAAGTGTTTGCGCTGCCGGAAATCGACCGTGCCGCCCGCGTACCGGGTGTCGATGAGATTGGCCGTGAATTCCTCGGGGGTGGCGGACCTGCTGAGCGCCTCCACATAGTCGAGGTAGGTGAAGCAATCCACCCGACGGAAGTCGATGACCAGCTCTTCCGGCTGCGTCGCCGAGCCGATCAGCATGTTCGCCCCGTACGGCGTGCCGAGGAACCTCGCCGACAGCGCCTCCAGCAGTTCACCCTTGCTCCGCGGCTGTTCGCCGCGCACCGTGAGCAACTCATCGATCTTGCGCGCGGTGAAGTCGTCGGGTGTGGCCTGCGCCGAGGGCAGTGCCACCGCGGCGAACGTCGCCAGGATGAGCAGTACGCGGGCGATGATGCGCAAAACGCCTCCGTCAGGTTGATGCCGGGCCGACACCCACGGTAGCCCGTAACCTCACCGGCATGGCCTCCCTCTCCGATCCCGAGGTGCGTGCGTTCCTCAGCCACGGCACCCGCACCGGCAAGGTCGCGTTCGTCGCCTCCGACGGCCGCCCGATCATCACGCCGGTCTGGTTCATCGTCGACGGCGACACCCTCGTCTTCAACACCGGCAAGGACACGGCGAAAGGCAAGGCCTTCGCCCGCGACGGCCGCATCGCCCTCTGCGTCGACCTGGAGGAACCGCCCTACGGCGCGGTCCAGATCCAGGGCACCGTCACCCTCTCCGAGGATCCGGACGAACTACTGCGCACCGCCACCGAGATCGCGGGCCGCTACATGGGCGCCGATCGCGCGGAGGAATTCGGCAAACGCAACGGTGTCCCCGGCGAACTCGTCGTCCGCCTGCGGCCGAGCAAAGTCGTGGCTTTCTTCAACGCCACCGAGTAGCCGCGCCCGGCCCGGGTCTGCATAGACTCCGGAACATGACCGTGCACTTCATCGGGGCCGGGCCGGGCGCCGCGGACCTGCTGACCGTGCGCGCGGTCGACCTGCTGCGCGCCACCCCCGTCTGCCTCTACGCGGGCACCTACCTGGACCCGGAGGTGCTCGCGCACTGCGCACCCGGCACCGAACTGATCGACACCCAGCACCTGGACCTCGACCAGATCACCGCGCACCTGGTCCGCGCCCACCAGGACGGCAAGGACGTCGCCCGGCTCTGCTCGGGCGACCCGTCGCTCTACTCCGCGCTCACCGAGCAGACCCGCCGCCTCGATACCCACGGCGTCCCCTGGGACGTCACCCCCGGCGTCCCCGCCTACGCCGCCGCGGCCGCACTGCTCGGCACCGAACTGACCGTCCCCGAGGTCGTCCAGTCGGTAGTCCTCACCCGCACCCAGGCCCGCTCCACCGCCATGCCGGACACCGAGGCCCTCGCGAACTTCGCGCACACCGGCGCGACCCTGGTCCTGCACCTGGCCATCACCCGCATCCGCCCCCTCGCGGCCGAACTCGTCTCCGACTACGGCTCGGACTGCCCCGCCGCCGTCGTCTACCGCGCCAGCCAGCCCGACCAGCTCATCCTGCGCGGCACCCTCACCGACATCGCCGACCAGGTCGAAGCCGCCGGCCTGCGCCAAGCCGCCATCATCCTCGTCGGCCGCGCCCTCACCCCAGCCCTCACCTGCACCGAGTCACACCTCTACGACCCAGGCCGAGCCCGCTGAGTCGGACTCCACCCGAAGTCACGGTCGAGTCGCACTCAGAAGTAGGCGAGGACCGCCGCGTCGAATTCGTCGGTGGCGGGCAGGCTGCGCGGCGGCTGGTAGTTGGTGGCGCGGACGTGCTGCACGAAGGAATCCGGAAAGGCGAGCCGGTAACTGGAGAGGTAATGGATCGAATCCACCCGCCAAATCCACTGCCCATCCGAGATCAGCGACGGCCCACTGGGAATCGTGGTGGTGCTGTCGACCAGATCGACCACATCCTCGAGCACGTCGAAAACCGGCGTCCCCGCCCGCATGTACTGCAGAATCTCCTGCTGATCCGTCAACGCCTCCGTCGCCTGCGACTCCCGCAGCGAAGGCAGATGCCCCTTGCTCTTGTACATCTCGCGGTAGATCCCAACGGTGTTCAACAAAGCCATTACGTACCTTCCCCTCGGACATCTTGTGCGCCTCGAGGCTATCTCGATCAGCTGGTGGTGGCACGGTTGAGAATGTCGGTGTAAAGCAGGCGTCCACCGAGCAGGCGGAGCGCGGCCCGCCGATCGCCGGCCCAGCCGAGATCTTCGGTCCGAGAGCCACGTTCGTAGTAGAAGACCTCGTAGCGCACCTTGCCTGCGGGTACGAGGCACCAGGTTTGCTCGCGGACCTCGCCCTCCGACACCAGCGTCTCCGGAACGCTCACATGCGAGAAGGTGGCGAGCTGATTGGTGACGCTCTGGTCGAAAACATCTCCGCTGCCGCCGATCGCGGCCGTGCTCGCCGATTCTTCGATCTCCTCGACGAAACCGGCACCGACGAGGTCGGCAATCGGCATCAGAGTGAAGAACTGTTCGCCGCCGCCAGGTTGGCCGAACCACGGGGCGACCGGTCCGGCCCACACCGGGGTGGGCGTCAGCACCCGCCAGCGTCGATAACCAGCACTCACATAGTCGATCGGCAGCGAGCGCGCGGTGACGGGAACCTCGGCGGGATAGAGCAACTTGCTGAATGTCGGGCCGAACGAATCGACGATCCGGCCCGGTTCGAGCCGAATCGGGGTGCGCCCGGTGGCCGTGGCGAAACCGTCAGGGTGAACGCTACTGTCCGGCCAGATCAGCCGCCGCGCACCGACCGCGGCGACGGCATCCTCGGCGATGACGAACTGCCGAGCCCACGCCGATTCGTCGAGGCCGCCATAGATATCGCCGTTGACCAGGGCCTGTACCGCGGCATCCGAGAACGGTGCGCCACCGACCGACCCCGTCGTCCCCCGCCTCGGCTCCACGGGCTGATTTCCGCGCAGCATGCCACCGATCAACCCGAGAAACCCGTAGCAGGCCGCAGCTTCGCTCTGGTAGACGCAGAGATCGATCTCGCTCCCACGTTCGTACCAGAAGACCAGGTACTTACCGTCCTCCTCGACAACGCAGAAGGCGTCGTCGCGTTTCCGCCCGATCCCGAGTTCGGACGTCGGTGCGCCCAGTCCGCGGACGATCTTCTCCAGCTCGGCGAAGTTCACAACTAACCTTTCACATCAGATCTCGATCCGTGGTGGCACTACCGACCGGGTCACCAGAGGGGGCTGGTGGTCCATTCTCGACGGAGGAGCGAAGCGGGGAGATAGTCGGATCGCACGCGGATGGGAATGCCCCGGTCCGTGGCGTAGCAGGCGGCGGCGAGTAGGGGCCAGGCGATGTAGCCATAGGGATCTCGTTCCCGCTCCGCGGTGTTCCAGAACGCGCCGTGGTCCTCTAGGCCTCGCTCCAGGATGGTATTGAATTCGTTGACTCGGCCTTGAGTGGCGTTGAAGAGCATATTCATGGCCGGGTAGGCAACGACAAGGCCGTAATGGTCGTCTGGATATGTTTGCGTGCCGACAGCAGCGTTTTCCGCAGCGACCAGGGGTTGGATTTGGCCGGGATCGCCTACCCACACTTTCTGCCACGCTTCTGCCCACAAGTACCAGTAGTCGTTGTACTCGTGCCGGTTCCGGTCTATGGCGTCGAGGGGGTAGCCGGGCTCGGCAGGCGTGCCGAGCAGGATGTTCAGTGACCGAGAGTCACGGGCGACCAACGCAGGCCAGAGTGCGCGAAGGAAGTCAGCGATCGTCGGTGGAGTACGGACGACACCCGCTGGGATATCGATGGGACGATGGTCGAGAGTGAGCGGGATAACCGCTTGGCCGTCGGGGTCGTGGTGGCCCTGCAGCATCACGGTTCCGCTCATCGCCGCGTCCACGATCACTCGTCGGATAGCAGGCGTATGTGCTTCGGGATCTTTGATACTCAGGTACCCGGCAATCGAAAGCGCGCTGACCGCGGTCTCTTTTAGGGCTTCTTCGGTATCCAACGCGTCATCGATCACAGCGGTATTGAAGGTCCGAACGGCTTGCCCCAACCCGGCGCCAGTGGTCTCGTCGAAATTCGATCGTTTACTCGAGGTGACGATACGGCGAGGAACCGCGGGGAATTCCTCATTAGCCGGCGTCGGCGCCGATGGTTCGGGCCGTGGCTGCTGACCGGGCTTGCGAAGCAATCCGTGTGGGACCGCCCAATTATCCTGGAGCATCAATGTCGCTGGCAGATAGTCGGACTCGGCTACGACCGTGATGCCCGCATGGACAGCTTGACCGGCTACTGCCAAGAGTGGCCAGGCGATCAACCCATCGGGTCCATCGACATCGGGATTCTTCCAGTGCTCGCGGTGCGCGATGAGCGCTTGCTCGAGGTTGGCGTTGAACACATCGCCATCTCCACGGGCGAGGTCGCCGAGCAATGTCAGTGCTGGTCGCGCTACCAGGGTCGCATAGTCGAACCAGCCGGTCTCCGCATCTTCAGGGTATTCGTGGACGGCGGGATCCGTCGCTTGCAGCGCGGCACCCAGGGTGCTCCGGAAAGCGGGGTTTCCAGTCAGGTGCTCCTGCCAGGCCTGCATCCAAAGGTAGTGATAGTCATTGAATCTGTAGCCGTCGTGCCGGAGCCGCATGATGGGTGAAGTGGTCAGGAAATCGATCAGCCGAGTATTTCGGCACACCAGTGCGAACCACAACCCGTCTCGGAAGTCGCCGACCGACGGTGCGTATCCGGAGCCTTCGGTGCCGTTCACGTAACGGTCCAAGCCATCGAGATGAAGCGTGAAGCGCTCGCTCTGTGCAAGACCTGCCCCGCGTAGCCGGCCCACTTTGGCTTCGGCAGCCGTGAATACGGCGCGTTGTACGCCCGTCGAGCGCCCGCGAGTATCGGAAAGACTGAGAAAGCCCGTGACTTTCCGTGCTTCGTTCGCGACCGAGTCGAGGTCCAACGATGGATTGATGTAGAGGTAGCGTACATACTCTCGGACGGAGTATCCGACGCGCCAGTCCTGCACCATGGTGGACAGGTGACGTTCGACGTGGATCATGTCGTCCATGGCTCAGCTGTCTCCTTGACTCTCAGTGGCGTTGGGTTTTGACGGGATCTTGAATCGGCGGATTCGAACCCCCTTGTATTCCCCGCGTTTGTGTGCAGGCTCTTGGGCGGTCGCCTCGGTGGCCTCTTCATGGACCTGTGCCCGCGACTCGGCGTAATAGAGATTACCCTTGTCTCGGGCCTTCTCGAGTTCCGGAACCAGGTCCTGTTCGTCCGACGTACCTTTATTCTTCATCACTTCCAGTATGTGATCGAAGTACTTATCGCTTCCTTGCTCGTGGCCCGCGGCGGTCCCCAAGCTGGCGTGCGGACTTTTTGCTTCCAGCACGATGAAGACTTCGGTATCGTCGGCTAGCTTCACTCGGTAGATCCGATCGAACCGACCTTGCTTCCGTCCGTCATTCGCGTCCGGAACATGGTGCTCGGGTTCGAACGATTTCGCGTCGGGGAACAACTCGGCGACCAGCGCTCGCGCGCCCTCGTCGGCAGCTGCCTCGCCCAAGTCTTCGGCTTGATTGGTCAGATCCGCAAAGCCCTCTTTGACTTTTGCGCGCTCCTGTAGGAGTTTTTCGGTTTCCTGTCGGAGCTCATCCGCGCGCTTGTCGAGGCGGTCGGCCTCTTGGCGAGCCTGTTCGGATTGCGGGTCCGCAGCTCGGATATCTGCGGCCTTACGACGTAGCTCCTGCTCGACCTTGTCGATGTCCTTGGTGGTGATGTTCTTGACGTCGTCATCCACGAACTCACGCTTCGCGGGTTCGGGAGATGGATTTCTGCCGAGTTCCCTCGCGGCTTCCTTCCATTGTTCGGCAAACTTGGTGCGCTGTGTCGACTCTCCCGACTGTCTCGCACGCAGTGTGTCGAGGGCTGTTTGGCGTTGTTCGGCGTACCGCTGGGCGGCGGTGGCGTCGGCGTTGTTTTCGGAAGGCGAAGCCGCATACGTCTGTGGGGGGCCATCATAGTCATGCCGGGTGATGTTTTCGGCGACCTCCCAATTGCCGCTTTTCGGTGGGGTCTCCCTGATCCGGGGAAGCGAGTCGCCGAAGACATCGTGAGTGTAATTCGGGCGTCGTCGGCCATCGCTACCGTAGTGATAATCGCGGTACTGCGGATCGGTGATGCGCTTCTCGATCGGCTTGTTGGCAAGGTCGGCTGAAGGCTCCGATCGCAGAGCACGCGCCTTGGTGTCCGGCAAGCCGGTTGATTTGGTAGCGGGGTCTTGGGCGTTCGGGTCGGCAGAGTCGCCCATGTAGTCGACAGGGGTGGTCGGGTCGGTGTTATTGGGGGACGAGGGGATTCCGGTAGTTCGCGCAGGTGTGGTGCCGTCAGGATTGGACGGGTGGTGGGTGGTCCAGGTGCCGTTGTCGCGGACGTGGGCGGGGGAGTCGGGCTTGTTGGGGGTGCCGACCGCGTTGGTGGGGACGGTTACGGGGGAACCGAGTTCATTGGCGATGCGCTGTGCGAGCTCGGGGTTGTTGGCGGTGTTGCAGGCGATCAGGCGGACGGGGGTGCCCGGGGTGAAGGCGGGGTTCGAGCGGATGGCGTCGACGATTTGTTGCTCGGTGAGGCCGCCGAGGGGTCTGCCGTTGGCGTCAGCGTGCAGGATTACGTCGAAATGGCCTTCGTTGCGCAGGTTTTCGCGGACGCGGTGGGTGGTGGGGTCATCGCCGATGCTGGTGCTGTGTGGGGTGTGGTGGGTGTTCGGTGGTGGGGTGGGGCGGGTCTGGTCTGCGGGCGACTTCGACGCGTCGGGATGGGGATCCGGATTGGTGTCGGTCGGGCGGTTGCTGGGGTCTGTAGCACGGCTTGTGTCGGATTGTGAAGTGGTAGGGGAGGTTTGGGTTGGCCGGTCGGTGTGGTCGGAATCGGCCGATGGGTGCGTTTTGAGCGAGGTCGGTGTGGTGTCCGCGGGCGTCGTGGTGGGCTGTGCGACTGGCGCGGGATTGGTCGCTTTATCCGTGGTCGGGCTCGGCTGTGCGGAGTCCGGTGTGGTCGCGGCTGTCGGCGGCGTTTGGGTGTTCGGCTGGTCGGCGGGAGTCGGGTTGCCGGCGGGCGGAGTGTCGTTCGGGGTGGTTGAATCCGAGGCCGGCGCAACCGTCGGCTGATCGCCGATGCGGGGTTCATTTTTTGGGCTGGTGCTCGCCGGGGTCTCCGGCGTTGTGGTCTCGACTGGATCGACAGGCGGTGGATTTTCGGTCGAATCAGTCTTGGGTTCTGTAGGTTTGGCCGAGGTGTCGTGGGGGGATTTGCTGCTGCCGTTCGGATCGTTCGGAGTCGTCGAATCTTTAGGGCTGGTTGAATTCGCTGGGGTGGCTGAATCTGCCGGGTGGTTCGAAGTACCCGGGGTGCCCGAATCTGCGGGACTGCTCGAATTCGCGGAGTTACTGGTGACAGGCGGGGCCGCTGCGTTGTTTGGCGAATTCGCGTCTGCCGGAGTTCTCGGGTTGGTTGCATCGCCCGGGGGAGCGGCTTCAGGTTTGGTGGGCGACTGGTCGCCCGTTATGCCCTTGGGGGCGCTGCTGGTCGGATCGGCGGGCGTGCGCGGATCGGTAGCGCTGTCCCCGGTATTTGTTCGAGGGATCGCTGGGACTTCGCGTAGGTAGCCCTCATTGATCAGGGCTTGGACCGAGGCGGGGAGGTAATGCTGGGTGCCGCCGCCGTTTTCGCCCATCGCCGGTGCGATCGGTCCGGCCCACACGGGAAGGGGCTTGAGGACTTCGTATTGGTGATACTGCTCGCCGCTGAGATTGCCGGGTGGCAGCGCCCGCTCACGGTAAGGAACTTCGGGAGGTGAGGTGAACCGGCCGTTGGGTGCGCCGAAGCGGTCGATGATCTCGCCGGGTTCGAGTACGGCCGGGGTTCGATCGGTGGGGCTCAGGAAGCCTTGCGGGTGCCGGTGCTTGTTCGGCCAGATCAGATTGTTGGTGTCTTTGTCGCGGTGCTCCCTGTTCCAGTCCTCTTCGGTTTTGTGCTCTTGATAGAGCTTGAAATTTTCTGGTAGCAGGCTGTCCACAGCTGGATCACCGCGCCCTACTCCGGGCGCGGGCGGCCAACTTCCGTGCTTCGCGTGATAGGCGTCGTTCTCCGCCGTCAGCTTCTTGTCGAGCTCCGTGAGGCGCTGGCGTTCGCTGTCGTCCAGATCGGGATGAACCAGGTCATCGGTTGGAACACCCTGGCCATTGGTGTAGGCGAAGGGATTGTTGGGATCGACCTGTTTGGGTGTCTTGTCGTCATCGTCATCCGCTTCTTTCCCGGCGGGGTCGCCCTTGTCCGGGTCCGATGGGTCCGATTCGAGCTCGGGATCGGCGTTCTCCGAATCGTCTTTCGACGGATCCGTTGGCGTTCCGTCGCCCATGAGGTCGACCGGGGTGTCGTCCGTGGGTTTGGTGTTGCTGGGCTGATCGGGGTGGTTGAGGGACTGAGTGGGGGCGGCCGGGGTTGCGGTAGAGGGGGTTTGGGGGGTGTGGGTTTGCCAGGTGCCGTTGTCGCGGATGTGGGCGGGGGAGTTGGGGCGGGCGGGGACGCCGACGGCGTCGGTGGCGGAGTGGACGGGGGAGCCGAGTTCGTTGGCGAGGCGTTGGGCGAGGCCGGGGTTGTTGGCGGCGTTGCAGGCGACGAGGCGGATGGGGGTGCCGGGGGTGAAGTTGGGGTTGGCGCGGATGGCGGCGACGATTTGCTGGTCGGTGAGGCCGTTGAGGGGGCGGCCGTTGCGGTCGGCGTGGAAGACGACGTCGAAGTGGCCCTCGTTGCGGAGGTTTCGGGCTACGCGCTGAGTGGTGGGGTCGTTGCCGATGGAGGTGCCGGTGGGGGTGTGGTTGGTGTTCGGGGGTGGGGTGTCGGCGGGAGTGGTGTTGAGAGGTGTTTGGTCGGTGGGTGTTTGGGGCTGGGACGCCGGCGGCTGCTGCGGTTGCGCACCGGATTGCTGCGGTTGAGACGTCGGTTGCTGTGGCTGAGTAGTCGGCTGCCCCTGTGGCTGAGAAGTCGGCTGTCCCTGTGGCTGAGTGGTCGGCTGTTGCCGGGGCTGGGTATCCGGCCGATGTTGAGGTTGGGAACTCGGCTGGGTGGGTGCTTGCTGCTGTGGCTGGGCGGTCGGCTGTTGCCGGGGCTGGGTATCCGGCCGATGTTGGGGCTGGGAATTCGGCTGGGTGGGTGCCTGCTGCTGCGGTTGAGAGGTCGGCTGTTGCCGTGGTTGGGAATTCGGCTGTTGTTGGGGCTGGGTGGTCGGCCGGGTGGGTGCTTGTTGTTGTGGCTGGGTGGGGCGGGTGCTGGGGGCGTCGGGGTTCCACGGGGTGGAGAGGGGGTCGGCTTGGCGTTGTTTTTGGGCTAGCCAGTCGCGGAACTCCTGGTCGGAGCGCGGGGTGTAGGGGTTTGTGGTGGATTGCGCTGGGGTCGAGGTGTCTTGGCGTGTGGGCGGGGGCGACATCGGGGGCCGGGTGTCGGACGGGTTCGTGTAGGGGTTGGTGTTGCGCGACGGGGTTGATTCGGGAGCTCGGGTGTCGGGGATGTTCCGGAGCGGGCTCTGGTCTTCGAATCGGCTGGGGCGCTGAGTGTTCGGGGATTGACTTGGACGCCCGGTATCGCCTTGAAGCGGCCGGGTGGGGCTGTTCGGTTGCGTGCGATCACCCGGGTGCGAAGGGGTTTGATCGGGACGCGTTGCGGGAAAGATGTTTTGGTCAGAACGCGTCGGTGAAGTGGGGCGCTGATCCGGTCGCGACGATGTGTTGTCGGGGCGCGTAGTGGACGAGGGGTTTTCGCTCGATCGCGTGGAAGGGGCGTCGGGACGCTGTGCAGGGGTGGGGTTTTGAGTGGGGCGAGCCGCATTCGGGGTGGCGGGGGAGCCGGGATCGCCCTGCTGCGGGGTGACGTTCGCGCGAGGCGAATCAGGTTGTGTCGAGGTGGGGAAGCTGGTGACCGGAGGGGTGCCGGTTGCTGTCGCGGTGGAGGCGGCCGCGGTGCTGGTGTCGGTGTTCGCGGGCTGAGCGGGAGTTGCCGGTGTGGTCGGTGACGTGGGGGCGGCGGGAGTCGTCGGAGTCGTGGGGGCGGCAGGTGTGGTTGTGCCCGGGGCTGCGGGAGTGGTGTCCGACGGGCTGACCGGTGTGGTGGGGGAAGGGTTTTGGGCCGCAGGAGTGTCGGCGGCGGGGGTGCTCGGCTGCGCCGGGGTGGCTGCTGCGGGCTGCTGCGGCGTGGGGTTGGCCGGTGCCGTAGTGGCGGGCTGTGGCGAGGACGGTTGGGCGTTGGACGGCTGGCCCTGCTGCGGATTCGTCGACTGTGGCTGTTGGCTCGGCGACTGCTGCGACGGGTTCTGTTGCGCTGGTTGGCTGTCAGGTGATTGCTGGGTCGGCGTTTGCGGACTCGGCTGTGTGTCCGTCGGCTGGCTCGGTGACTGCTGGGTCGGGTTCTGCTGGCCGGGCTGTGTGTCCGTCGGCTGACTCGGTGACTGCTGAGTTGGGTTCTGCTGGCCAGGTTGCGTGTCCGAGGGCTGGCTTGGTGACTGTTGTGAGGGGTTTTGTTGGCCGGGCTGTGTGTCCGAGGGTTGACTGGGCGACTGTTGCGACGGGTTTTGTTGCGTCGGTGCGGTGTCGGACGGCTGGCTAGGCGACTGCTGCGTGGGGTTCTGCTGCCCCGGCTGGGTATCCGACGGCTGGCTCGGGGACTGCTGAGTCGGGTTCTGCTGGCCCGGTTGAGTATCCGACGGCTGACTCGGCGACTGCTGCGACGGATTCTGTGGCGATGGCTGTGTGTCCGCAGGCTGGCTGGGGTTCTGCTGCGACGGGTTCTGTTGCGTTGGCTGAGCATCCGATGGCTGACTCGGCGACTGCTGCGAGGGGTTTTGTTGGCCCGGCTGTGTGTCCGAGGGCTGACTGGGCGACTGTTGCGACGGGTTTTGTTGCGCCGGTGCGGTGTCGGACGGCTGACTCGGTGACTGCTGCGTGGGGTTCTGCTGGCCCGGCTGAGCGTCCGAAGGCTGGCTCGGGCTCTGTTGCGCGGGCTGTGTGGGCTGTTGGTTCTGTGCCGGGTTGGTCTGGCCCGGGTTGTCGCCGGTATTGGCAGGGTTAGTGCTGCCAGGGTTTGCGGGGTTGGTGCTGCCAGGGCTGTTATCGCTTGGATTGGCAGGATTCTGGGTGTCAGGGTTGCCCTGGTTCTGACCGGCCGGGTTGGTGGGGTTGCCGTTGCCGGAGGGGTTGTTCTGCTCCCCGGACGGGTTCCCGTCCCCGTTCCCCTCTCCGTTGTTCGTCCCCGCCGGATTCGTAGACCCGGGATTATGACTCCCCCCGTTCTCCAACGCACTCTGCCCAGCCCCCGCCGCCGACGACGTCAGATTCTCCAACGAGAACGCATCCGACAGATCGAACGGCTGATCGGTCAGCGCCGCGGTAGTGGCCGCCGCCGCAACTTCTCCGGCGAGCCCGGCACCGACCTCCGTCGCACCGTCCTTCAACGCGGAAGTGATCTTGTTCCCACCGGGACTACCGGACCCGGAGGTGAGCGCGCCTTCGGTGGCACCGGCGGCCGCCGCGGCCGCGATCGTGGCCCCGGATTCCTTCCACTCCTCTTTGGTGAGCATGTCCCGGTTACCGGCGGCCACCTGAGCGAGCTTGAGCCCGATCTCGAGAAAGCCTTCTTCCAGAACCGCGGACCAGGCCCCTTTCAGCGCCGCACGGGCGGCGGCTTTCAGCCCGGCTTTGGACAGGATGCGCTTGAGCAGGGCTTTCAACGCGACGCGGATGGCGATGCGGGTGGCGGTCTGGGCGGCGGCCGCGGTGGCCGCGCCGGCGGGCGCGCCGACACCGGTGGCCATCTCGGCGAGCGCGATCGCCATTTCGACGGCGAAGATCACCAGGGAGGCGATGATGACGAGCTTGGTGTGCTCGATGTCGGCGGCGCCGTCGCCGATCTCGTCGGCGAGGGTTTCGATGGTTTTGGTCAGGCCGTCGAAGGCGCCCTGACCGCCGCCGAGTTTGGTCCAGTGCGCGGCGAAGGCTTCGCCGGTGGAGCCGTCGAGCTGGGCGATGGCCTGTTCGACGGCGTGGGTGGCTTCGTCGTCGAGGTCGGTGAGGGTGGTGGCCAGCGTGGTCCAGGCGTCTTCGACGCGGCGCATGGCGGTCTCGTCACCCTCGGGCCAGTCACCGGCGCCGACAACATATTTGGCGACCCACTGCAACGAGTCCGGTATCTCGATCCCCACCCGTACCCCTTCGAAACCGCCCGCCCGCTAGCCGGGCCCAAACATACCTACAACCCGTTAGACGCGGCGAGATCAAACCAGGTTCCACTTGATTTCGAACGCTCGACAGGCCCGGCGATATGGGCAGAATGTCCAGTTCGGTGCCGGCCCTGATGCGGGACCGAGATGGCGTCTCACATGGTGGGCGCGGCGGCGCCGGAGCTCGCACGGGCGGCTGTGAGATCGCCGACAGCAAATCCAGCAAACTCCTGCTGAGCCGACTGCCAGGTCCGATACCGGATCGCTATGGATCTTGGTTGGTTCGATGCCAGCGGCGACGGTAGATTGTTTCGGTGGTCTGTAGCGAAGGTCCCGGCGATGCCGGTCGGTGGGTCATGGGCTTGGTCGAGCCCATGTAACGAGATCGACCTTGGACAGATAGTGCCAATGAACATTTTTGTGCCTGATTGATTATGAGAACTGAACCTGGACACACGGGCGCCACGCTTCGGTAGGTGAGCGTCCTGTTCGGGTGTCGTCGGGGAGCGCTTGCGTGGTGTTCCGGAAGCGAGGTTTCGGTTGGACCGGCAGGATGAGGGCGGGAACAGCGACTTTGGTGTGGAGTACTTCCCACTGTCGCCCGCGCAGCTGGGCATCTGGTATGCCCAGCACGTCGATCCGCAGGTGCCGATCAATATCGCCCAGTATGTCGATCTGCGCGGCGCCCTGGATGTAGGCGCGCTCGAGCAGGCCAGCCGCGACGCGGCCGTCGAACTGGGTTCGGGCTTCCTGCGGATCGTGGAGCGCGCGGGTGAGCCGTTCCAGACGATCGACACCACCCAGGACTCCACGCTGGAGTACATCGATCTGCGTGGCGAGGCCGATCCGGAGGCCGCCGCGCAGGAGTGGATGCGCCGCGAGTACAGCCGCCCGCTCGATGTCGTCGCCGATCGCCTGATCCGCGCGGCCGCGCTGCGGCTGGCCGACGAGCACTGGTTCTGGTATTCCCGCGCGCATCACATCATGCTCGACGGTTTCGGCGCGATGACGTTCATGACCCGGATCGCGGAGCTCTACACCGCGGCGGTGACCGGGGCCGAGGTCAAGCCGTCCAAGGCCACCGATCTGCGCACGCTGCTCGCCCAGGAGCTCGACTACCGCGAGAGCACCCGGTTCCAGTCCGACAAGGAGCACTGGGCCCAGCGGGTGGCGGGTCTGGAGGAGGGTTCCAGCCTCGCGGGTCGTTCCGCGCCGCCCGCGCCGGTCAACGGCATCGCCGGTGCGGCGCTGACGAGTGAGCAGGACGGGCTGCTGGCCGAGGCGGTCACGCGCCACGACAACTCGCCGGCCGGTCTGCTGATCGCCGGTTTCGCGGCGTATCTGGCGCAGTTGACCGGTGCCGAAGATGTGATCCTGAGCTTGCCGGTGACCGCGCGTACCACCGCGGCGATGCGCCGCTCGGGTGGTGTGGTGTCCAACATCGTGCCGCTGCGGTTGCAGGTCGGGCACGAGACCACGGTGGCCGAGCTGCTCAAGGCGGTGACGGTCGAGGTGTCGGGCGCGCTGCGGCATCAGCGTTACCGGCACGAGGACATCCGCCGCGATTCCGCGGGCGAGGGTGTGGTGTCCACGGAGTTCTTCGGTCCGTGGGTCAACATCATGCTGTTCCAGAACGAGATGGTGCTCGGCCCGATCGTGGGCGAGCTGCAGGTGCTGTCGACGGGCAGTATCGAGGATCTGGGCGTCAATTTCTATCAGTCGGCGGGCAAGCGGTCCCATATCGACTTCGAGACCAACCCGAATCTCTACACCGACGTCGAAGCGCGGCGGCATCATTCGCGGTTCCTGGAGTTCTTCGATCGGTTCCTGGCCGCGGACGCCGAGGCGCGGGTGTGGGCGTTGCCGGTCATCGGCGCGGCCGAGCGCGAGCAGACGCTGGTGGAGTGGAACGACTCCGAGCACGAGGTGCCGGTCACCACGCTGCCGGCGCTGCTGGACTGGCAGATCCCGCTGACCCCGGACAACATCGCCCTGGATTTCGAGGGCGAGCAGCTGACCTACGCCGAGTTCGGTGCGCGGGTCAACAAGCTGGCCCGGTTCCTCATCGCCGACGGCGTCGGCCCGGAGTCGCTGGTCGCGCTGGGGATGCGGCGTTCGCTGGAACTGGTCATCGGCATGCACGCCGTGCTCAAGGCCGGTGGCGCGTACGTGCCGATCGATCCGGATCATCCGGCCGAGCGCACCGCCTACATTCTCGAGTCCGCCGATCCGGTCTGTGTGCTGACGCTGTCCTACGACGACCTCGAACTGCCCGAACAGATGCGCCGGGTGGCCATCGACACGCTGGACACCGCGGCCTACTCCGAAGCGCCGGTGACGGATTCGGATCGCCTGGCGCCGCTGCGCCCGGACAACACCGCCTACGTCATCTACACCTCGGGTTCCACCGGGCGCCCGAAGGGCGTCGCGGTCACTCATCACGCGATCGTCAACCAAGAGCTGTGGATGCTCGACGAGTACCGGTTGACCGCCGACGATGTGTACCTGCAGAAGACGGCGACCACCTTCGACGTGTCGCTGTGGGGCTACTTCCTGCCGCTGCTGGTCGGCGCCAAGCTGGTCATCGCCAGCCCGGACGGCCACCGCGATCCGCTCTACGTCGCCGACATGATCGAGCGCCATGGCGTCACGGTCACCGACTTCGTGCCCTCGATGCTGACGGTGTTCGTCTCGCACGCCACCGTGGCCCAGTGCGCCACGCTGCGCGCGGTGTACGTGATCGGTGAGGCGCTGCCGCCGGAGACCGCCGCCGGTTTCCGCGTCCTGTCCACCGCCGGCCTGCACAACCTGTACGGCCCCACCGAGGCCGCCGTTTCGGTGACCTACTGGGAGGCCACCGCCGCCGACACCATCACGGTGCCGATCGGCATCCCGGAGTGGAATGTCGATGTCTACGTGCTGGATTCGCGGCTGCGACCGGCCGCGATCGGTGCTCCGGGTGAGCTGTATCTGGGCGGGCGCCAGCTCGCCCGCGGCTACCGCGGACGCCCGGACCTCTCCGCGGACCGGTTCGTCGCGAACCCGGTCTCGGGCAGCGGTGCGCGCATGTACCGCACCGGTGACCTGGTGCGCTGGAACGCCGAGGGCGTGCTGGAGTACATCGGCCGCACCGACTTCCAGGTCAAGTTCCGTGGTCAGCGCATCGAGCTCGGTGAGATCGAGACCGTCACGCTGGCCCACCCCGCGGTCAGCCAGTCCGCGGTGCTGGTGGTCGACACCGCTACCGGCCAGCAGCTGGTCGCCTACGTTGTGCCCGCGCCGGGGCAGTCGATCGATCCGGTCGAGCTGACCCGCTTCGCCGCCGAGCAGTTGCCCGCCTACATGGTGCCCGCCTCGGTCATGGTGCTCGAGGCGTTCCCGCTCAACACCTCCGGCAAGCTGGACCGTAAAGCGCTGCCGGACCCGGTGTTCAGCGCCGACGCCGCCGGCTTCCGGGCCCCGCGGACCCAGGCCGAGCACATCGTGGCCGGCATCTTCGCCGATGTCCTGAGCCAGGACCGGCTGGGCATCGACGACAACTTCTTCGATCTCGGCGGTAACTCGCTGGTCGCCACCCAGGTGGTCTCGCGGATCGGCGCCGCCTTCGGCACCCAGATCGGGGTCCGGGCGCTGTTCGAGACTCCGACCGTCGCCGGGATCGCCGCGCGTGCCGAGAACGCCGCGCCCACCGACGGCGCTCGCCCGCCGCTGGTGGCCCAGCAGCTGCCCGCCCGGGTGCCGCTGTCGCTGGCCCAGCAGCGGATGTGGTTCATCAACCAGTTCGATCCGGCCGCACCGACCTACAACCTGCCGTTCGTGGTCCGCCTGCGCGGCCGCGTCGACATCGACGCCCTGCAGCTGGCGCTCAACGATGTGATGGCCCGCCAGGAGTCGCTGCGCACCGTGTTCCCGGAGTCCGGGGACGGCGGTTACCAGCAGCTGATTCCGGACGACGAGATCAATCTCGCGATCTCGGTGCAGGCCATCGACGAATCCGAATTGCAGTCCACCCTCACCCAATTCGCGGCCACCGGCTTCGACGTGTCGCGGGAACTGCCGATCCGGGTGCGGATCTACCAGGTGACCGGCGGCTCCACCAACGGCACGCCCGATCACGCGGTCGCCTTCGTGGTGCATCACATCGCGGCCGACGGTTTCTCCTTCGGTCCGCTCTCGCGCGATGTCGCCGCCGCCTACCTGGCGCGCGCGGCGGGCGAGCCCCCGGCGTGGGCGCCACTGCCGGTGCAGTACCAGGATTACAGCATCTGGCAGCGCGAGCTGCTCGGCTCGGAAGCCGATCCGGCATCCATGGCCGCGCGCGAGATCGCCTACTGGCACCGGCAATTGGCCGGTCTGCCGGATCAGCTGGATCTGCCGACCGACCGCCCGCGCCCGCCGATGCAGAGCTTCCACGGCAGCCGGGTCAGCTTCGGCATCGACCCCGAGCTGCACACCCGTCTGTCGGCTTTGGCACGGGCCCAGGGTGTTTCGCTGTTCATGGTCATGCACGCCGCGCTCGCGGTGCTGCTGGCGCGGCTGTCGGGTACCAGCGATATCGCCATCGGCACGCCGGTGGCAGGCCGTGGCGAGCAGGCGCTCGACGACCTGATCGGCATGTTCGTCAACACCCTGGTGCTGCGTTCGGATGTGGACGGCAACCAGCCGTTCACCGAATTGCTTTCCCGGACACGCGAAACCGATCTCGCCGCGTTCTCCTACGCCGACATCCCGTTCGAGCGTCTGGTCGAGGTGATCAACCCGACCCGCTCGCAGGCGCGGCATCCGCTGTTCCAGGTGATGCTCTCCTTCCAGGAGATGTCGCACGCGACCTTGGAACTGCCGGGGCTCACGGTCACCGCCGACGAGCTCGATGTCGATATCGCCAAGTTCGATCTGCAGTGGACGGTCACCGAGGAGCACGGCGCGCACGGTGAACCGGCGGGCATGACCGCGGTGGTTTCCTACGCCACCGATCTGTTCGACGCCGGCACCGTCGCCGAGTTCGGCAACCGTTTTCTGCGCGTGCTCGAAACCGCCGTCACCGCACCGGAATCCAAAGTGCAGGACATCGACATCCTCGATGCCGAGGAACGCGATCTGGTCCTCACCGGCTGGAACCGCACCGCGCACGAGGTGCCCGCGGCGACGCTGGTCTCGATGTTCGAGGCGCAGGCGGCGCGCACGCCCGAGGCGATCGCGCTGAGCTTCGAGGGGACGACTCTGTCCTACGCCGAGTTCGGCGCGCGGGTGAATCAGCTGGCCCGGCACCTGATCTCGCTGGGCGTGGGCCCGGAGTCGATGGTCGCGCTCGGCATGAGCCGCTCGCTCGAACTGGTCATCGGCATGTACGCGGTGAGCGTCGCCGGTGGCGCGTATGTGCCGCTGGACCCTGATCATCCGGCCGAGCGCACCCACTACGTGCTCGAGACCGCGGCACCGGTCTGTGTGCTGACCACCGCCCGCGACGAGTTCGACGCGGGCTCGGTGCCCGCCCTCGAGATCGACGAGCTGGACCTGGCCGAGTACTCGGCCGAACCGGTCGCGGCCGCGGAACGTCGCGGCGCGCTGCGTGATTCGAACACCGCCTACGTGATCTTCACCTCCGGCTCGACCGGACGCCCGAAGGGTGTCGCGGTCTCGCACGCCGCGATCGTGAACCGCCTGGTGTGGATGCAGACCGAGTACGGGCTCACCGAGTCCGACGTGGTGCTGCAGAAGACCCCGGCCACCTTCGATGTGTCGGTGTGGGAATTCTTCTGGCCCTTACAGATCGGCGCCCGCCTGGTCATCGCGAAGCCGGACGGCCATCGCGACCCGTCGTACCTGATCGACGTGATCACCGAGGAGCAGGTCACCACCGCGCACTTCGTGCCGTCGATGATGTCGGTGTTCGTGGCCGAGCTGCACCCGGACGAATGCCACAGTCTGCGCAATGTCTTCGCCTCCGGTGAGGCGCTGCCCGCGGCCACCGCGCAGCGCCTGGTCGCCATGACCGGTGCGCGGCTGCACAACCTCTACGGCCCCACCGAGGCCGCGGTCGACGTCACCTTCCACGAGGTCACCGTCGCCGATACGGTGTCGGTGCCGATCGGCGCGCCGGTGTTCAACACCCAGGTGTACGTGCTGGATTCGCGCCTGAATCCTGTTCCGGTCGGTGTCGCGGGTGAGCTGTATCTCGCGGGCGTCCAGTTGGCGCGCGGGTATGTGGCGCGCCCGGATCTGTCCGCCGATCGTTTCGTCGCCAACCCCTACGGTGACGACGGTGCGCGCATGTACCGCACGGGTGACCTCGTCACCTGGACCGCTGCCGGTGAGCTGGAGTACCTGGGCCGCACCGACTTCCAGGTGAAGCTGCGTGGTCTGCGGATCGAGCTCGGTGAGATCGAAGCCGCGCTGACCGGTCTGGATTCCATCGCGCAGGCGGTGGTGCTGGTGCGCTCCGACGACCGCCTGGGTGACCAGCTGGTCGCGTATGTGATCCCCGACGCGGCGCAGGCCGGTGTCGATGTCGACGGTGTGCGCCTCGAATTGGCGGGTGAGCTGCCCGCCTACATGGTGCCCTCGGCGTTCGTCGTGCTCGACGAGTTCCCGCTCAACGCCTCGGGCAAGCTGGACCGTAAGGCGTTGCCCGCGCCGATCTTCGAGGTCAAGACCTTCCGCGCGCCCTCGACCCCGATCGAGGAGATCGTCGCCCAGATCTTCGGCGAGGTGCTCGGCATCTCCCGGATCGGCGTCGACGACGACTTCTTCGAGCTCGGCGGCAACTCGCTGATCGCGACCCAGGTCGCCTCTCGCCTGGGCATCGCCCTGGATACCCGTGTCCCGGTGCGCATGCTGTTCGACGCCTCCACCGTGGCCGCGCTGGCCGCCCGGGTGGAATCCCGCGCCGGTGACGGCGCCCGCAAGGCGCTGGTCGCCCGCGAGCGTCCGGACGAGGTGCCGCTTTCCCTTGCACAGCAGCGCATGTGGTTCCTGAACCGCTTCGACACCGAGTCCGCGGTCAACAACATCCCGGTCGCGATCCGGCTGTCCGGCGAACTCGATGTCGCCGCGCTGCAGGTCGCGGTGATCGACGTGATCGACCGGCACGAGTCGCTGCGCACCGTGTTCCCGGAGACCACGGGCGGCCCCGTGCAGGTAGTGCTGGACGCGGCGCAGATCGTGCCCGACCTCACCCCGTACCGGGTGACCGAGGCGACGCTGTTCGAGCACCTGATCGACCTGGCGTCGATGGCCTTCGACGTCACCAGCGAAGTCCCTTTGCACGCCCGGCTTTTCGAGATCAGCGACACCGAGTACGTGCTCGGCATGGTGATGCACCACATCTCCGCCGACGGCTGGTCCATGGGCCCGCTGGCCCGCGACGTCATGGTCGCCTACGCCGCGCGCACCCTGTGGGAGCCCCCGGCCTGGTCGGAACTGCCCGTGCAGTACGCCGACTACTCGCTGTGGCAGCGCGAGGTCCTCGGGTCCGAGGACGACCCGAAGTCGTTGATCTCCAACCAGATCGCCTACTGGGCGCGCGAACTCGCCGATCTTCCCGACGAATTGGTGCTGCCCTCGGACCGGCCGCGTCCGGCGGTGGCCAGCTACCGCGGTGGCACCTACCCGTTCGTGATCGCCGGGCAGACCCAGCGCGCGCTGATCGAGCTGGGTCGCCGCTACAACGCCTCGCCGTTCATGGTGATGCACAGCGCGCTGGCGGTGCTGCTTTCGCGCCTGTCCGGCAGCGACGACATCGCGATCGGCACCCCGGTCGCCGGTCGCGGTGAGGCCGCGCTGGACGACCTGATCGGCATGTTCGTCAACACCCTGGTGCTGCGCACCCGGATCGAGCAGACCGCGAGCTTCGCGGACCTGCTCGCCACCGCGCGCGAGACCGACCTGCACGCCTTCGCCCACGCCGACGTGCCGTTCGAACGCCTGGTGGAGGTGCTCAACCCGGCCCGCTCCCAGGCCCGTCATCCGCTGTTCCAGGTGATGCTGGCCTTCCAGAACACCAAGCAGGCCAACCTGGAACTGCCCGGCCTGTCGATCAACGGCATCGATTACGACGCCGGGCTGGCCAAGTTCGACTTGCAGCTCACGTTGCAGGAGATCCAGGACGAGCACGGCGAATCGACCGGGATGTCGGCCGAGTTCTCCTATGCGCAGGACCTTTTCGACGAGGACACCGTCGCGGCGTTCGCCGCCCGGCTGGACCGGATCCTGGCCGCGATCCTCGCGGACCCGGACGTGCCCGTCGGCGATATCGAGCTGCTCGACGAGCGCGAACGCGACCTGGCCCTGCTGGGCTGGAACGACACCGCTCGGGCGCTGGACTCCGCGGGCACGCTCGTCGCCGAGTTCGCCGCCCAGGCCGCGGCGACCCCGAACGCGGTCGCCCTCGTCGACCCCGAGACCGGCGCCGCGCTGAGCTACGCCGAGTTCGCGAGCCGGGTCAACCGGCTGGCCCGCCGCCTGGTGGTGGCCGGCGTCGGCCCGGAAACCCTGGTCGCGCTGGGGCTGCGCCGCTCGGTCGACCTGGTCGTCGCCGCGTACGCGGTGCAGGCCGCGGGCGGCGGCTATGTGCCGCTCGACCTCGATCAGCCCGCCGAACGCATCGGTTACGTGCTGGAATCGGCGGCACCGGTCTGCGTGCTGACCACGTCCCGGGACGGCTTCGGCGCCACCGGTCTGTCCACGATCAGCGTCGACGACGAGGACCTATCGGGCTACTCCGACGCCGCGCTCACCGACGCCGATCGCCGCGCCCCGCTGCGCCCGCAGCACCCCGCCTACGTCATCTTCACCTCCGGCTCGACCGGACGGCCGAAGGGTGTCGCGGTTCCGCATGCCGCCGTGGTGAACCAGATCCGCTGGATCACCGGCGAATACGGCATCGACGCCGATGATGTGGTGCTGTTCAAGACTCCTGCCACCTTCGACGTGTCGGTGTGGGAGTTGTTCGGCCCCTTGAGCACCGGTGGCCGGATCGTGGTCGCGAGCCCGGACGGGCATCGGGATCCGCAGTATCTCGCCGACGTGATCGAGACCGAGCGGGTCACCATGACCTCGTTCGTGCCCTCCATGCTGACCGTCTTCGCGGGCAGCGCCGACACCACCGGCGGCGCGGCCAAGCTGGCGTCGCTGCGCACCCTGTTCATCGCCGGTGAGGCGTTCACCGGCGATCAGGTCAAGGCGATCCGGCGGGTCAGCTCGGCCGAGCTCTACAACCTGTACGGCCCTACGGAATTCACCGTGCACGCCACGCACGCCCCCGTCGCCGCGACCGTCGAGGGCGCGGTGCCGATCGGCCTGCCGGTCTGGAATGCCCAGGCCTACGTGCTGGATTCGCGACTGCACCCGGTTCCGGCCGGCGTCGCCGGTGAGCTGTACATGGCCGGTGATCAGCTGTCGCGCGGCTACTACGGCCGTGTCGATCTGACCGCGGATCGCTTCGTGGCCAACCCCTTCGGGACCGGCGGCCACCGGATGTACCGCACCGGTGACCTCGTCACCCGCACTGCCGACGGGTCGATCGTCTACCTGGGCCGCACCGACTTCCAGGTCAAGCTGCGCGGCTTGCGGATCGAGCTCGGCGAGATCGAAACCGCCCTGACCGCACACGATTCCGTCGCCCAGGCGGTAGCGCTGGTGCGCTCGGACAGCCGCACCGGCGACCACCTCGTCGGCTATGTGGTTCCGGCCGGCGACGCCGTCATCGACCTGGATGAACTGCGCGCCCACCTGAGCGCGCTGCTGCCGTCCTACATGGTGCCCGGCGCCATCGTCGTGCTCGACGTGATGCCGCTGAACCCCAACGGCAAGCTGGATCGGAAAGCCCTGCCGGAGCCGGTCTTCGAGGCCCGCGAGTTCCGCGCGCCCGGCACCCCGATCGAGCAGATCGTGGCCGGCACCTTCGCCGAGGTGCTCGGCCTGGCCGAGCGCCCGGTCGGCCTGGACGACGACTTCTTCGATCTCGGCGGCAATTCGCTGATCGCGACCCAGGTCGTGGCCCGCCTGAGCGCGGCCCTGGACACGCGCGTCCCGGTCCGCCTGCTGTTCGAGGCGCCGACCGTCGCCGCGCTTGCCGGTCGCCTGGAGGCGCACGCCGGCACCGGCTCGCGCCCGGCGCTGGCCCCGGTCGAGCGCCCGGAGCACCCGCCGCTGTCGCTGGCGCAGCAGCGCATGTGGTTCCTGAACCGCTTCGACGCCGATTCCGCCGCCAGCAACATCCCGGTCGCGGTGCGCCTGCACGGCCAGCTCGACATCGACGCGCTGCGCCAGGCCGTCGCCGATGTGATCGCGCGGCACGAGTCGCTGCGCACCATCTACCCGTCCCACGAGGGCATCGCCTACCAGCAGGTGCTGCCCACCTCGCAGGCCGTGCCGCGCCTGGACGTGGACTATGTCGCCGAGAACGAGATCGCGCTCGCGCTCTACGATTTCGCGATCGAGGGGTTCGACGTCACCGCCGAGCCGCCGGTCCGGCTGCGGGTCTTCCAGATCGATGCCCGCCCGGGCAGCGGTCACCGCTGGCGCGACACCACCCAGGACTACGTGCTCGCGGTCGTCGTGCATCACATTGCCGCCGACGGCTTCTCGATGCGCCCGCTGGTCCGCGACCTGATGTCGGCCTACATCGCGCGCCGCGCCGATGCCGCGCCGGGCTGGTCGCCGCTGCAGGTGCAGTACATCGACTACGCGCTGTGGCAGCGCGAGACCCTGGGCTCCGAGGACGATCCGGGCGCGCTGATCACCGGTCAGCTGAACTACTGGCGGGACGCGCTCGACGGGCTGCCGGAGGAACTGCGCCTGTCCACCAGGCAGCGTCCGGCCGTCGCGTCGTATCAGGCCGGGACACACCGCTTCCGGGTGCCCGCGGACCTGGTCGAGGAACTGAACCGGGTCGCGCACGCCAACGGCACCACGCTGTTCATGGTGGTGCACGGGGCCTTCGCCGCGCTGCTGGCGCGGATGAGCGGCACCGAGGACATCGCCATCGGCATCCCGTCCGCGGGCCGCGGCGAGCAGGGCCTCGACGATCTCGTCGGCATGTTCGTCAACACCCTGGTGCTGCGCACGAATGTCGATGCGGCGCAATCGTTCACCGAGCTGCTCGCGCAGGTCCGGGAGCGCGACCTGCAGGCCTTCGCGCACACCGACGTGCCGTTCGAGCGACTGGTCGAGGTGCTCAACCCGGCCCGTTCGCAGTCCCGGCATCCGCTGTTCCAGGTGATGCTGTCCTTCCAGAACCTGGGCCGGACCGCGCTGGAGCTGCCGGGTCTGCGCGTCTCGGAACTCGAAATCGACCAGCCGACAGCCAAGTTCGACCTGCAGCTGTCGCTGGGCGAGGTCGCCGGCGACGGTCGCGAGTCGGCCATGGACGCCGAATTGGTGTTCGCCACCGATCTTTTCGATACCGCGTTCGCCACCGCGTTCGGTGATCGCTTCGTGCGGGTGCTGCGCGGTGTGGCCGCCGACCCGGCCGTCACCCTCGGCGACATCGAGTTGCTCGACGCCGCCGAACGCGCCCTGGTCCTGGATCGGTGGAACGACACCGAATTCGACGTCGACGCCGCGCTGACCTCGCCGATCGGCGATGCCGCCGCGACCCTGGTGTCGATGTTCGAGGCCCAGGTGGAGCGCACGCCGGACGCGACCGCCCTCACCTTCGAGGGGACGAGTCTCTCCTACGCCGAGTTCGCCGCGCGGGTGCACCGCCTGGCACGCTGGCTCAAGAAGTCCGGTGTCGGCCCGGAATCGTATGTCGCCCTGGGTATGCGGCGTTCGCTGGATCTGCTGGTCGGCGTCTACGCCGTGCAGGCCGCCGGCGGCGCCTACGTGCCGCTGGACCCGGATCACCCGGCCGAGCGCATCGAGCACATCCTGGATACGGCCCGGCCGGTCTGCGTGCTGACCTCCGGGGACGACCTGGCGAACACCTCCGCGCGTCAGGTGCGCATCGACCAGCTGGACCTGTCAGCGTTCTCCGACGCGCCGCTGACCGACGCCGAGCGGCACCGCCCGCTGCGCCCCGGCAACACCGCCTACGTCATCTTCACCTCCGGTTCCACCGGACGCCCCAAGGGCGTCGCGGTCTCGCATGCCGCGATCGTCAACCGCATGGTGTGGATGCACGCCCAGTACGGGCTCTCCGCCGAGGATGTCGGCCTGCAGAAGACGCCGTCCACCTTCGACGTGTCGGTGCCGGAGTTCTTCTGGCCCTTGCAGATCGGCGCGCGCCTGGTCATCGCCAAGCCGGACGGGCACCGCGATCCGGCCTACCTGGCCGAACTGATCCAGCGCGAGCAGATCACCGCCGCGCACTTCGTGCCGTCCATGCTGTCGGTGTTCATCAACGAAGACGCTGCCGCGCACTGTGTTTCGCTGCGGCACGTGTTCTGCTCGGGCGAGGGTCTGCCCGCGCCCGCCGCGCAGCGGATCCGGGAGCTGACCGGCGCCCGCGTGCACAACCTGTACGGCCCCACCGAGGCCGCGGTCGAGGTGACCTTCCACGAGGTCGTCGACGCCGACATCAGCTCGGTGCCGATGGGCGCGCCGGTGTTCAACACCCAGGTGCTGGTGCTCGACGCGCGCCTGCACCCGGTGCCGGTGGGCGTCCCGGGTGAGCTCTATCTGGCGGGCGCGCAGCTCGCACACGGCTACGTCGGCCGTCCCGATCTGAGCTCGGACCGTTTCGTCGCCAACCCCTTCGGCGCGCTGGGCGATCGTGCCTACCGCACCGGCGATCTCGTGGTGTGGACCCCGAACGGTGAACTGGAATACCTGGGCCGCACCGACTTCCAGGTGAAGGTGCGCGGCCTGCGCATCGAGCTCGGCGAGATCGAGGGCGCGCTCACCGCGCAGGGTTCGGTGTCCCAGGCCGTGGTCGTGGTGCGCCACGACGAGCACACCGGCGATCAGTTGGTGGCCTACCTGGTCGCGAACCCGGACCGGGCCATCGACATCGAGTCGGTCAAGGACACCCTGGGCCGGCAGCTGCCGACCTACATGGTGCCCGCCGCCTACCTGGTGCTGGAGGAGTTCCCGCTCAACGCCTCCGGCAAGCTGGACCGCAAGGCCCTGCCGGAACCGGTCTTCGAGGCCCGCGAGTTCCGCGCGCCCGCCACCCCGGTGGAGCAGATCGTGGCCGGCGTCTTCGGCGAGGTGCTCGGGGTGGACCGGGTCGGCCTGGACGACGACTTCTTCGCCCTCGGCGGCAACTCCCTGGTCGCGACCCAGGTCGCGGCGCGCCTCGGCGAGGCCCTCGATACGCAGGTGCCGGTGCGCCTGCTGTTCGAGACCGCCAATGTCGCGGCGCTGGCCGCACGCGTGGAATCGGCTGCCGGACAAGGCGGCCGGGCCCCGCTGACCGCACGGCCGCGCGCGGCCGGTGCGCTGGCGCCGCTTTCGCAGGCACAGCAGCGGATGTGGTTCCTGAACCGCTTCGACAACCAGACCGCAGTCAACAACATCCCGGTCGCCATCCGGCTGACCGGTGATCTCGACGTCGCGGCGCTGAGCGCCGCCATCGCCGACGTGCTGGCCCGCCACGAGGCGCTGCGCACCGTCTACCCGGAGGTGGAGGGCACCGGTTTCCAGCGGGTGCTGCCCGTCGACGAGGTCCGGTTCGAGCTCACCGCGCAACCGGTCAGGCACGCCGAATTGGCTTCGCGCATCGTAGAACTGGCGAGTGTGCACTTCGACGTCACCCGCGAGGCCCCGTTCCGCGCGCAGCTGCTGCGCCTGGACGAGCGCACCCATGTCGCGGTGCTGGTGATGCACCACATCAGCGGTGACGGCTTCTCGCTGCGCCCGCTGCTGCGCGATGTCGTCCTCGCCTACACCGAGCGCGCCCGGGGCGAGATCCCCGGCTGGGCGCCGCTCGAGGTGCAGTACGCCGACTACGCGCTCTGGCAGGCCGAGGTGCTCGGCGCCGAGAGCGATCCCGAATCGGTGGCCGCGCGCCAGATCTCGTACTGGACCGAGCAGCTGCGTGATCTGCCCGAGCAGATCGAACTGCCCGCCGACCGGCCGCGGCCGGAGATCGCCGCCAATACCGGTGGGCTGCACAACTTCTCGATCGACGCCGAGCTGCGTCAGGCGCTCGAGGACACTGCCCGCGCGCACGGGGTCACCCTGTTCATGGTGGTGCACGCCGCGCTCGCCACCTGGGCCGCGCGGTTGTCCAACAGCACCGACATCGCCATCGGCACCCCGGTCGCCGGTCGTGGTGAGCGGGCGCTGGACGACCTGGTCGGCATGTTCGTCAACACCCTGGTGCTGCGCAGCGCGGTCGACCTCGGCGCCAAGTTCAGCGACCTGCTCGAGCAGGTCCGCCGCACCGACCTGGCCGCGTTCGCGCACGCCGACGTGCCGTTCGAGCGGCTCGTCGACGTGCTCAGCCCCGCGCGCTCGCAGGCTCATCATCCGCTGTTCCAGGTGGCGCTCACCTTCGAAGCCGCCTCGGCCTCGGACATGGGCACCGTCGGACTGCCCGGCCTGGACCTCGACGTAGTCGAATTCGACGCGGGCACAGCCAAGTTCGACGTGCAGCTGACCGTCGGCACGACGCGTACCGGCGAGATGGCGCTGTCCTGGAACTACGCCACCGAACTGTTCGATCCGGAGACGGTGGCGGCCTTCGCCGATCGCCTGGTGCGCATCCTGCGCAGCGTCGCCGAGGATCCCGCGATCGTTGTCGGCGACATCGATCTGCTCGGGGAAGCCGAGCGCCTGGATGTCTCGCAGCGCTGGGTCTCCTCCGGAAACGACACGGCGACCGGCCGTTTCGCCGATTCCGAGATCACCCTGGTCGAGCTGTTCGACGAGATGGTGGCCGCGCACCCGAACCACACCGCCGCCAAGTTCGGCAACGAGGCGCTGACCTACGCCGAACTCGACCGCCGCGCGAACGTGCTGGCACGCCGGCTGATCGCCGACGGCGCCGGGCCCGAAGCGCTGGTCGCGGTGATCCTGCCGCGCTCGCTGGACCTGGTCGTCGCCCTGCTGGCCGTGGTGAAGACCGGCGCGGGGTACGTGCCGGTCGACCCGACCTATCCGGCCGACCGCATCGCCTACGTGCTCGAGGACTCCCGGCCGACGAGCGTCATCCTGGACTCCACCGTCCAGGTGCGGGTGCCCGCGGAACTGCCGAGCGTGGTGCTCGACGGATTCGCCGTGGAGACCGGCGATGTCGAGGACGCCGACGATCTGCCGATCACCGACGCCGACCGCCTGGCGCCGCTGTCGCCGGATCACGTCGCCTACGTCATCTACACCTCGGGCTCGACCGGCCGCCCCAAGGGCGTGGCGGTCGCGCACCGGAATGTGGTGCGGCTGTTCGCCAATACCGACCGCGACTTCGGCTTCGGCGCCGAGGACGTGTGGACGCTGTTCCACTCCTACGCCTTCGACTTCTCGGTCTGGGAGCTGTGGGGCCCGCTGCTGTTCGGCGGCACCGTGGTGGTCGTGGACTACTACACCTCGCGCTCACCCGAGCAGTTCCTGGAACTGCTGCGCGGGGAACGGGTTACGGTGCTCAACCAGACGCCGTCCGCGTTCTACCAGCTGGCCGAGGCGGATCGCATCGCCGCGTCCGGCGCCGCGCCACTTGCCCTGCGCTACGTGGTGTTCGGCGGCGAGGCGCTCGAATTGCGCAGGCTCGGTGACTGGATCGCGCGCCACGGCGACGGCCTGTCGCCGGGGACGGGTCCGCTGCTGGTCAACATGTACGGCATCACCGAGACCACGGTGCACGTGTCCTACCGCGCGCTGGACGCCGCGACCATCGCCGCCGCCTCCGGCAGCATCGTCGGCCGCGCCATCGCGGGGCTGCGGGTGTTCGTGCTCGATGACCGGCTCAAGCCGGTCCCGGTCGGTGTCGCGGGCGAAATGTATGTCGCCGGACCGCAATTGGCGCGCGGCTACCTGCGCCGCCCGGACCTGACCGCGACCCGTTTCGTGGCCAACCCGCTCGGCGGCGGCGGTGCGCGCCTGTACCGCTCCGGTGACCTGGCCCGCTGGAACCGCTTCGGCGAGCTCGAATACCTGGGCCGCGCCGACGATCAGGTGAAGGTCCGCGGTTTCCGCATCGAGCTCGGCGAGATCGAGGCCGCCGTGCTGGCCCAGCCGGGCATCGCCCAGGCCGCGGTCATCGTGCGCGAGGACCAGCCGGGCGATCAGCGCATCGTCGCCTACGTGGTCTCCGACCCAGACGTGGCGCCGGATCTGGACGTGGTGCGCGCCGGTGCGGGCGAGCGACTGCCGTCCTACATGGTGCCCACGGCGCTGGTGCGCCTGGAATGGATTCCGCTGACCGTCAACGGGAAACTGGATCGGCGCGCGCTGCCCGCGCCCGCCGTGCAGGCCCGCAAGTTCCGTGCGCCGGTCACCCCGGTGCAGGAGGCGATCGCGACCGTCTTCGCCGAGGTGCTCGACCTGCCCCGGGTGGGCGTCGACGACGACTTCTTCGAGCTCGGCGGCAACTCGCTCATCGCCACCCGGGTGGCGTCCCGGATCGGCGCGGCGCTCGGCGCTACCGTCGCGGTGCGCGCGCTGTTCGAGGCCTCCACCGTGGAAGCGCTGGCGGCGCGGCTGGAATCACACACCGGCGCGGCCCGCGCCCGCCTGGTCGCGCGCTCGCGCCGGGCCGGCGAGCTGGTGCCGCTGTCCTTCGCGCAGCAGCGCATGTGGTTCCTCAACAAGTACGACACCGCCTCCGCGGCCTACAACCTGCCGCTGGCCCTGCGGCTCACCGGCGCGCTCGACGTCGCGGCGCTGCGTGCGGCGATCGCGGACGTGGTGCGCCGGCACGAGTCGCTGCGCACCCGCTACCCCGAGCACGGCGGCAGCCCGGTGCAGCTGATCGTCCCGGCCGAGGACGTCGAGCTCGATCTGCATCCGGTGCCGGTCGAGGCGGCCGAGCTGATCACCGCGGTGACCGAGTTCGCCACCGTCGGATTCGATGTGGCCGAAGAGGTTCCGCTGCGGGCCCGGCTCTACCGGGTGGCCGCCGACCAGCACGTGCTCGTCGTGGTCGTGCACCACATCGCCGGTGACGGGTTCTCCATGGGCCCGCTCAGCCGCGACGTGATGCTCGCCTACACCGCGCGTGCCCAGGACAGCGCGCCCGGCTGGGCGCCGTTGCAGGTGCAGTACGCCGACTTCGCCGTGTGGCAGCGCGAGGTCCTCGGCAGCGAGGACGACGCGGACTCGCTGCTGGCGAGCCAGGTCGCCTACTGGCAGCAGGCGCTGGCCGGGCTCCCCGACGAGCTGACATTGCCCACCGACCGGCCACGTCCGGCCGTGGCCTCGCTGCGCGGCGCCACGCTGGAGCGTGAACTGCCCGCCGAACTGATCGCCGCGCTGGACGAGATCGCCCGGCAGCGGGGCGCCTCGCTGTTCATGGTGCTGCACGGCGCCCTCGCGGTGCTGCTGGCCCGCCTGACCGGCACCGAGGACATCGCGATCGGCTCCCCGATCGCGGGCCGTGGCGAGCAGGCCCTCGACGACCTCGTCGGCATGTTCGTCAACACCCTGGTGCTGCGCACCGGCATTCAGGGCTCGGAGTCCTTCGCCGAGCTGCTCGATCGGGTCCGCACCACCGACCTGGACGCTTACGGCAATGCCGACGTCCCGTTCGAGCGGCTGGTGGAGCTGCTCGCGCCGGAACGCTCGCAGGCCCGCAATCCGCTGTTCCAGGTGGCGCTGTCCCTGCAGAACCTGGATCGCACCAGCCTGGAACTGCCCGGCCTGACGGTCTCGGCGCTCGAACTCGCCGAGAGCGTCGCGCGCTTCGACCTGCAGTTCACCTTCGCCGAGAACGCGGCGGGCGCGACCACGCTCGCGCTGACCTACGCGACCGACCTGTTCGACGCGGCGACCGCCGCCGGATTCGCGACGCGACTGCGGCGGGTGCTGGAAGCCGTCGCCGCCGACCCGGCGGTCACGATCGGCGATATCGAGGTGCTCGACGCCGCCGAGCGCACCGACCTGGTCGCGCGCACCGGCGGCCCCGCCGTCGCCCCGCGCACCCTGCCCGACCTGCTGGTCACCGCGGCGGCGCGGGATCCGCACGCGCCCGCGATCGTGTACCAGGGGACGACTCTGTCCTACGGCGAGCTCGACGAGCGCTCGAACCGCCTGGCGCGCTTGCTGATCGCCGCCGGCATCGGCACCGAGGACCTGGTGGTCGTCAGCATTCCGCGGTCCGCGGATTCGTGGCTGGTCTCGCTGGCGGTGTCCAAGACCGGCGCCGCGTTCGTGCCGGTCGACCCGACCTACCCGGCCGACCGGATCGAGCACATGCTCACCGATTCCGGGTCGCCGGTCGGCCTCACGGTCGCCGCTGTGCACGCCGACCTGCCGCGGTCCACCCGCTGGCTGGTCCTGGAGGACCTGGATCTGGGCGCCTACGACGGCGGCGAGATCACCGACGCCGACCGGGTCCGCCCGCTGCGCACCGACAGCGCGGCCTACGTCATCTACACCTCCGGTTCCACCGGCCTGCCCAAGGGCGTGGTGGTCTCGCACGCCGTGCTGGCCAACTTCGCGACCGCGCAGATCGAGAACTACCGGCTCGATTCGTCCAGCCGCGCATTGCAATTCGCCTCGCCGAGCTTCGACGCCTCGATCCTGGAGCTGCTGCTGGCGCTCGGGCCGGGCGGTGCGCTCGTGGTGGTGCCGACCGGTGTCTACGGTGGCGACGAGCTGACCGAGGTGATCCGCCGGGAGCGGGTCAGCCATGTCTTCATCACCCCGGCCGCGCTGGCGACCATGGCGCCGAACGATCTGGACGACCTGCGACTGCTGGCCGTCGGCGGCGAGGCGTACTCGCCCGAGCTGATCGCCAAGTGGGCAACCCCGTTGGCGGACGGCACGATTCGCCGGTTCCACAATGTCTACGGCCCGACCGAGACCGCCATGGTGGTCAACATCAGCACCCCGCTGGTCGCGGGCGACCCGATGCCGATCGGCGGTCCGATCCGCGGCGTCGGCTCGTTGATCCTGGACAACCGGTTGCGGCCGGTGCCGGTCGGCGTGGCCGGTGAGCTCTACATCACCGGCATTCAGCTGGCTCGTGGCTACCACGCCCGTCCCGGCCTGAGCGCCGACCGTTTCGTGGCGCACCCTTATCTCGACGGCGCGCGGATGTACCGCACCGGCGACGTGGTCCGCTGGACCGGCGACAGCGCGGTGGAGTACGTGGGCCGCAGCGACTTCCAGGTGAAGGTCCGCGGCTTCCGCATCGAACTCGGCGAGATCGACAGCGCCCTCAGCGGCCACGACACCGTCGACTTCGCGGCCACCCTGGGCCACACGAGCGCCGCCGGCGCCACCTCGCTGGTGTCCTATGTCGTTGCCGCGCCGGGTCGTTCGATCGATATCGCCGAGCTGACCGCGATGCTCGAGGACCGGCTGCCCGCCTACATGGTGCCGTCCTCGATCATGGTGCTCGACCGCGTGCCGCTGACCCCGGTCGGCAAGCTGGACCGAAAAGCGTTGCCGGAGCCGGTATTCGCGGCCGAGGCCGTGTTCCGGGCCGCGCGCAACCCCGTCGAGCAGGTCATCGCCGAGGTCTTCGCCGAGGTGCTCGGCCTGGAGCGGGTGGGCGTCGACGATTCCTTCTTCGCCCTGGGCGGCGACAGCATCGTCTCCATCCAGCTGGTCTCGCGGGCCAAGGCCCGCGGCGTGGTGTTCACCCCGCGCAACGTCTTCGAGCAGCGCACCGTGGCCGGGCTGGCCGCGGTGGCCGAAACCGTCGAGGCCGCCGAGGCCACGGCGACGGTGCTGCCCGAGCTGCCCGGCGGCGGCGTCGGCGTCCTGCCGCTCACCCCGGTGGTGCGGTTCATGGCCGAGCGGCCGGGTTCGTTCGACCGGTTCAACCAGACCATGGCGCTGGAACTGCCGATCGGCATCGAGCGGGCGGGTATCGCCCGGACGGTCGGCGCGGTCATCGATCGCCACGACATGCTGCGGGCGAGCTTGCGCCGCGACGCGGGCGACTGGGTCGTCGAGACCGCCGCGCCCGGGACCGTCGATGTCGACGCGCTGCTCGAGCGGGTCGAGTTCGACGCCGGCGTCTCCGACCAGGAACTCGTCGAGATCGCCACGGCCGCACTGGATTCCGCGCTGGATCGGCTGGATCCCGCCGCGGGCGTCGTGGTCCGGTTCGTGTGGCTGGCGCCCTCGGATTCCAGCCGGATGGGCCGGCTGCTCGTGCTGGCGCACCACCTCGTCATCGACGGCGTGTCCTGGCGCATCCTGGTGCCCGACTTCGTCGCGGCCTGGGGTCAGATCGGCGCGGGTCAGGAACCCGAGCTCGTCGCGCCCGCGACCTCCATGCGCACCTGGGCGCACGCCCTGCGGCAGGAGGCCGAAAGCCCCGAGCGCACCGCTGAACTCGGATACTGGCAGGCGGTCGCCGGTGCGACGGATCCGCTGCTCACCGAGCGGCCGATGGATCCGGCCCGCGATACCTCCGGCCGGGTCGAGCGGCTGAAGGTCGAGGTCTCCGCCGAGGTCACCAAGGCCCTGCTGACCACGGTGCCGGCGCTGTTCCACGGCGGCGTCAACGACGGCCTGCTCACCGCGCTGGCCCTGGCGACCGCCAAGTGGCGGGCCCGCCGGACCGGAACCCGCGCCGACGATTCGCTGCTGATCCGGCTCGAGGGCCACGGCCGCGAGGAAGAGGTCGTGCCGGGCGCGGACATCTCGCGCACGGTCGGCTGGTTCACCACCATCTTCCCGGTCCGATTCGACCTGTCCGGCATCGACATCGATGCCGCGCTGGCCGGGGGACCGGCGCTCGGACAGGCCGTGAAGGCGATCAAGGAGCAGCTGCTCGCGGTGCCGGACAAGGGCATCGGCTACGGCATGCTGCGCTACCTGAACCCGGCCACCGCGGCGGAACTGCCCGCGGAACTGCCGGGGCAGGTCAGCTTCAACTACCTGGGCCGGGTCTCGGACAACGACGTGCCCGAGGCGCTGCGCGGCTTCGGCTGGATTCCGGCGCCCGAGCTCGGCGCGCTGGGCGGCAGCTACGACGCCGACATGCCCGCGGCCGCGCCGCTGGACATCAACGCCATCGTGACCGGCGACAAGCTGACCGCGAACATCGGCTACCCGTCGACGCTGCTCGAGGCCGCGGAGGTCCGCGAGTTCGGTGAGCTGTGGACGGCCGCGCTGGAAGCGGTGGCCCGGCATGCCGAGTCGGCCGACGCCGGCGGGCACACCCCGTCGGACTTCGCGCTGGTGCGCAGCACGCAGCGCGATATCGACGGCTGGGAGCAGCACGTCGCGAGCAAGCACCGGGCCGAGCTGGCCGACGTGTGGCCGCTGGCCGCGCTGCAGGCGGGCCTGCTCTTCCACGCCCGCCTGGCCGCGAGCTCGGTGGACGTCTACACCGCGCAGGCGGTGCTCACCCTGGCCGGTCACGTCGACCCGGCGCGCCTGCGGGCCGCCGCGCAGGCGCTGATGGACCGCTACGAGAACCTGCGCACCGCGTTCGTCACCGACCAGGCGGGCAACCCGGTCCAGCTGGTGCTGGACAACGTCCGCGTCGCCTGGGCCGAGCACGATCGCCTGGACTCCGGCGAGGCTACCGACCTGATCGAGGCCGACCGGCTGCGCCGCTTCGACCTGACCGCGCCGCCGCTGATCCGTTTCACGCTGATCCAGACCGAGGCGCACAGCTGGCAGTTCGTGGTGTCCAACCACCACATCCTGCTCGACGGCTGGTCCATGCCGCTGCTGATGCGGGATCTGCTGGCGCTCTACGCGCTGCACGCCGATACCGCCGCGCTGCCCGCGGTCCGGTCCTACCGGAACTTCCTGGAATGGACCGCGCAGCAGGATCATTCGGTCTCGGTGGCCGCGTGGTCCGAGGCGCTGCGCGGCGTGGGCGAACCGACGCTGCTCTCCCGTCCGGACGCCGGGCGTGAGATCGCCGCGCTGTCCGGTGAGTACTTCTTCGAGCTCGACGAGGCCGCGACCGCGCGCCTGACCGAGCTGGCCGCCGGCCTCGGCGTCACCGCCAACACGGTGCTGCAGGTGGCCTGGGGCATCCTGGTCGGCCGGCTGACCGGCCGCGACGACGTGCTGTTCGGCACCACCGTCTCCGGCCGCCCGGCGCAGCTCGCCGGTGTCGAGAACATGGTGGGCCTGTTCATCAACACCGTGCCGGTGCGGGTGCGCTTCGATCCGTCGGAATCGGTGCGGCAGGTGCTGACTCGGGTGCAGGGTGAGCAGGCCGACCTGCTCGACCATCACTACGTGGGCCTGGCCGACATCCAGTCCGCCGCCGGCATCGGCGGCCTCTTCGACACCCTGGTCGTGTTCGAGTCCTACCCGGTGGACGCCGCGGGCATCCAGGCCCAGGCCGCCGATATCGACGGGATGGCGGTCACCGGCCTGGACGCCGCCGACGCCACGCACTACCCGCTGACCCTGATCGCGCAGCTGGACGCGCGACTGCGGATCCGCGCGGGTTACGTGCGCGACCTGTTCGACGAGCAGACCGTGCGCCGGATCGCCGATCGCCTGATCCGGGTGCTGACCGCGATCACCACCGAACCCGCGGGCGCCGTGGGCGATATCCAGCTGGTCGACGCCGCCGAGCGCGAGCTGGTGGTCAGCGGCTGGAACGACACCGCGCACGAGGTGGACGCCTCCGCGACGCTGGTCTCGATGTTCGAGGCGCAGCTGGCCCGCACGCCGGACGCGACCGCGCTCACCTTCGAGGGGACGAGTCTGTCCTACGCCGAGTTCGCCCGCCGGGTCTACCCGCTGGCGCGCTGGCTGATCGACCGCGGCGTCGGCCCGGAAACCTCGGTGGCCCTGGGCATGCGGCGCTCGGTCGACCTGGTGGTCGGCATGTACGCCGTGGTCCTGGCCGGTGGCGCGTACGTGCCGCTGGATCCGGATCATCCGGCCGAGCGCACGGAATACATTCTCGCGACCGCCGATCCGGTGTGTGTGCTGACCTCGGACAGTGACCTGGAGATCGATACCGCCCAGGTGCGCATCGATCTGCTCGACCTGTCCGGTTACTCCGACACCCCGGTCGGCGCGGCCGAGCGCCGAACTCGGTTGCGCCCCAGCAACACCGCGTACGTCATCTTCACCTCCGGCTCGACCGGTAAGCCCAAGGGCGTCGCGGTCTCGCACGCCGCGATCGTGAACCGCCTGGTGTGGATGCAGTCCGAGTACGGGCTCACCGAGGCCGACGCGATCCTGCAGAAGACCCCCGCCACCTTCGACGTGTCGGTGTGGGAGTTCTTCTGGGCCTTGCAGATCGGCGCGCGCCTGGTCATCGCCAAGCCGGACGGTCATCGCGATCCGGCCTACCTGGCCGAGATCATCGCCACCGAGCGGGTCACGGTCACCCACTTCGTGCCGTCCATGCTGGCCGTCTTCGTCGCGGATGCCGCCGCGGCGCAGACCCTTTCGAGCGACCTGCAAGCAGTCGCAAGCGAGCGTAGTTCGCTGCGCATGGTCTTCGCCTCCGGTGAGGCCCTGCCGCCCAAGCCCGCGCATCGCCTGCGCGAGCTCACCGGCGCCGCGCTGCACAACCTGTACGGCCCGACCGAAGCGGCCGTCGACGTCACCTATCACGAGGTGACCGCGGCCGACACCGATACCGTGCCGATCGGCGCTCCGGTGTTCAACACCCAGGTGTACGTGCTGGATTCGCGTCTGCGCCCGGCCCCGGTCGGTGTCGCGGGTGAGCTGTACCTCGCGGGCACCCAGCTGGCCCGCGGCTACGTCGCGCGCCCGGACCTGACCAGCGACCGCTTCGTCGCCAACCCGTTCGGCGCCGGCGGTGCCCGCATGTACCGCACCGGTGACCTGGTGGCCTGGACGGCCGACAGGGAGCTGGAATACCTGGGCCGCACCGACTTCCAGGTGAAGTTGCGCGGTCTGCGCATCGAGCTCGGCGAGATCGAGTCGGCGCTGACCGCGCTCGACGAGATCGCCCAGTCCGTGGTCGTGGTGCGCGGTGATCAGCGGCTCGGCGATCAGCTGGTGTCCTACGTCGTGGCCGCGCCGGGCATGCACGTCGACACCGAGCTGGTGCGTGAGGACCTGGGCCGGCAGCTGCCCGCCTACATGGTGCCCGCGGTGGTCATCGTGCTCGCCGAGTTCCCGCTCAACGCCTCGGGCAAGTTGGATCGAAAGGCGTTGCCCGCGCCGGTGTTCGAGGCCGCGGTGTTCCGCGCGCCGACCACCCCGGTCGAGGAGATCGTCGCCGACACCTTCGCCCAGGTCCTGGGCGCGGAGCGGGTCGGCCTGGACGACGACTTCTTCGCGCTCGGCGGCAACTCGCTCTCGGCCACTCAGGTCGCGGCCCGCCTGGCCGCGGCGCTGGACACCGATCTCGGTGTCCGGGAACTGTTCGAGGCCTCCACGGTGGCCGCGCTGGCCGCCCGCGTGGAGTCGCGCGCCGGCGGCGGCAGCCGGGCCGCCCTGGTGCCGCAGCCGCGCCCGCAGCGGGTGCCGCTGTCGCTGGCGCAGCAGCGCATGTGGTTCCTGAACCGGTTCGACCCCGAGTCGACCGTGGACAACATCCCGGCCGCGGTGCGGCTGTCCGGTCTGCTGGACCGGCAGGCGTTGCAGATCGCGGTCGCCGACGTGCTGGCCCGCCACGAGTCGCTGCGCACCTACTACCCCGAGCTGGACGGCGCCGCGCATCAGCAGACGGTGCCGACCGGCCAGGTCATCCCGGATCTCGCGCCCGTCGACGTGACCGAGGTCGAGCTGCCGCTGCGGCTTTCGCAGTTCGTGCAGACCGCCTTCGACGTCACCGCCGAGGTGCCGTTCCGGGCCCGGCTGTTCGAGGTCAGCCCGACCGAGCACGTGCTCGCCCTGGTGGTGCACCACATCTCGGCCGACGGCTTCTCCATGGGCCCGCTCACCCGGGACGTGATGATCGCCTATGGCGCTCGCGTCGAGGGCGGCGAGCCCGCTTGGCGGCCGCTCGAGGTGCAGTACGCGGACTACGCGCTGTGGCAGCGCGCCGTGCTCGGCTCCGAGGACGACCCGGAATCGGTGATCTCCGACCAGGTTTCGTACTGGCGGCAGGCACTGGGCGGGTTGCCCGAGCAGCTCGATCTGCCCGCCGACCGCCCGCGCCCGGCCGTGGCCTCGGGCCGCGGCGCGACGCACGCCTTCGAGATCGCGCCCGAAACCCACGCCCAGCTGGTGGAATTGGCGCGCACCCGGGGCACGACGCTGTTCATGGTGGCGCACACCGCCCTGGCCGTGCTGCTCGCCCGGCTCTCGGGCGAGGAAGACATCGCCATCGGTACGCCGGTGGCCGGTCGTGGTGAGCGCGCGCTCGACGATCTGATCGGCATGTTCGTCAACACCCTGGTGCTGCGGACCCCGATCGACGGTGGCGCCACCTTCACCGAACTGCTGCGCACGGTGCGCGCCACCGATATCGCCGCGTTCGGGCACGCCGACCTGCCGTTCGAGCGGCTGGTCGAGATCCTGAACCCGGCCCGCTCGCAGGCCCGGCACCCGCTGTTCCAGGTGATGCTGGCCTTCCAGAACACCGGCCAGACCTCGCTGGAACTGCCCGGCCTGTCCGCCAGCGGCGTCGGCATGCCGATCGACACCGCGAAGTTCGACCTGCAACTGGTCATGACCGAGCAGCCCGACACCGGCATCGCCGCCGAATTGATCTACGCGACAGATCTTTTCGACGCCCAGACGATGGTCGCGTTCGGCCGCCGGTTCAACCAGCTGCTGGCCGCCGTGGTGGCCGAACCGGATCGCGCGGTCGGCGATATCGACCTGCTCGACCGGCACGAGGCCGAGCTGGCCCTGCGCGGCTGGAACGACACCGCGCACAACCTCTTCCCGCGCGTCGCCGGTGAAACCTCCTACGAGGCACCGACACTGCGCCGCAGCGACGAGGGCGGCCTGACCCTGGCCGGGGAATTCGCGGCCCAGGCCGCGGCCACCCCGGACGCGGTCGCGATCATCGACCCGGCTACCGGCACCACGCTGACCTACGCCGAGCTCGCCACCCGGGTGCGCCGCCTCGCGCGTCGCCTCATCGCCGAAGGTGTCGGCCCGGAAACCCTGGTCGCCCTGGGCCTGCGCCGCTCCGTCGACCTGGTCGTCGCCGCCTACGCGGTGCACGAGGCCGGCGCCGGCTACGTCCCGCTCGACCTCGACCAGCCCGCCGAACGCGTCGCTTACGTGCTCGAATCGGCGGCACCGGTCTGCGTGCTGACCACCACCCGCGACGGCTTCGACGGCGCGCTCGCGATCGACGACCTCGATCTCTCCGAGTACTCCGACACCCCGGTCACCGACGCCGAGCGCCTGGTTCCGCTGCGCCCGCAGCACCCGGCCTACGTCATCTTCACCTCCGGCTCGACCGGACGGCCCAAGGGTGTGGCCGTGCCGCACGCGGCCGTGGTGAACCAGATCCGCTGGATCACCGGCGAATACGGCATCGACGCCGACGATGTGGTGCTGTTCAAGACCCCCGCCACCTTCGACGTCTCGGTGTGGGAGCTGTTCGGCCCCTTGAGCACCGGCGGCCGGATCGTGATCGCGAGCCCCGACGGGCACCGTGACCCGCAGTACCTGGCCGAGGTCATCGCGGCCGAACAGGTCACCATGACTTCGTTCGTGCCGTCCATGCTGACCGTGTTCGCCGGCGCCGCCGACACCGCGGCGCTCGGCTCGCTGCGGGCCCTGCTGATCGCCGGTGAGGCCTTCACCGCCGACGCGGTGCACGCGCTGCGCCGGGTCAGCTCGGCCGAGCTCTACAACCTCTACGGCCCCACCGAATTCACCGTGCACGCCACCCACGGCCCGGTCGCCGCCGACGTCACCGGCGCGGTCCCGATCGGTCTCCCGGTGTGGAATGCCCAGGCCTACGTGCTGGATTCGCGCCTGCACCCGGTCCCGGCCGGCGCCGCGGGTGAGCTCTACCTCGCCGGTGATCAGCTGGCGCGCGGCTACTACGGCCGCGTCGACCTGACCGCGGATCGCTTCGTGGCCAACCCCTTCGGGTCCGGCGCCCGGATGTACCGCACCGGTGACCTCGTCACCCGCGGCACCGACGGCGCGATCGTCTACCTGGGCCGCACCGACTTCCAGGTCAAGTTGCGCGGCTTGCGGATCGAGCTCGGTGAGATCGAAACCGCGCTCACCGCACACGATTCCGTCGGCCAGGCCGTGGCGCTGGTGCGCTCGGACAGCCCCGCCGGTGATCAGCTGGTCGGCTACGTCGTGCCCGCCGACGGCCGAACCGTGGACGTGGACGCGCTGCGCGCGCATCTGGCCGCGCAGCTGCCGTCCTACATGGTTCCCGCGGCCCTGGTCGTGCTCGACGTGATGCCGCTGAACCCCAACGGCAAGCTCGACCGCAAGGCACTGCCCGAACCCGCTTTCGAGGCCCGCGAATTCCGCGCGCCCTCCACCCCGATCGAAGAGATCGTGGCCAGTACCTTCGCCGAGGTCCTGGGCCTGACCGACCGCCCGGTCGGCCTGGACGACGACTTCTTCGATCTCGGCGGCAACTCGCTGATCGCGACCCAGGTCGTGGCCCGCCTCGGTGCGGCCCTCGACACCCGGGTCCCGGTCCGCCTGCTGTTCGAGGCGCCGAACGTCGGCACGCTGGCGGCCCGGATGGCGGCCCACGTGGGCACCGGCGCGCGCGGCGCGCTGGTCGCCGGACCGCGTCCGGACGCTATCCCGCTCTCGCTCGCCCAGCAGCGCATGTGGTTCCTCAACCGGTTCGACGCCGACTCGGCCGTCAACAACATCCCGCTGGCGGTGCGGCTCACCGGCGCCCTCGATGTCGAGGCGCTGCAGCTGGCGGTCGGCGATGTGGTCGACCGGCACGAGGTGCTGCGCACGCTCTACCCGGAGACCGTGGACGGTCACGGCGTGCAGGTGATCCTGCCGCCCGGGCACAACCACCCGGATCTGACGCCGATCACGGTGCCGGAGAGCGAGATTCCGGATCGCATCAGCGAACTGGTACTCGGCGGCTTCGACGTCACGGCCGCGGTTCCGGTGCACGCCAAGCTGTTCCGCGTCCAAGACAGCGACACCCATGTGCTGGTCTTCGTGGTGCACCACATCTCCGGCGACGGCTGGTCGGTGCGCCCGCTGGCCCGCGACGTGATGATGGCCTACGCGGCCCGCTCGCGCGGCGAGGCGCCCGGCTGGGCGCCGCTGCCGGTGCAGTACGCCGACTACGCGCTGTGGCAGCGCGAGACCCTCGGCGCCGAGACCGATCCGGAATCGCTGATCGCGCAGCAGGTGTCCTACTGGACCGAGACCCTCGCGGGTCTGCCGGACCAGCTGGACCTGCCCTCGGATCGTTCGCGGCCGGCCGTGGCCACCCACCGCGGCGGCGTGCACGAGTTCGAGCTCGACGGATCGCTGGTGCGTGACCTCGACAGCCTGGCCCGCAAGCACGGCGCCAGCCTGTTCATGGTCGTGCACGCGGCCTTCGCCGCGCTGCTGGCCCGGCTGTCCAACGGCGAGGACGTCGCCATCGGCACCGCGGTCGCCGGCCGCGGTGAAGCGGTGCTCGACGATGCCATCGGCATGTTCGTCAACACCCTGGTGCTGCGCAGCGCCGTGGATCCGGGCCGCTCGTTCACCGACCTGCTGGCCCGCACCAAGGACACCGACCTGGCCGCGTTCGGGCACGCCGATCTGCCGTTCGAGCGGCTGGTCGAAATCCTGAACCCGGCCCGTTCGCAGGCCCGGCATCCGCTGGTCCAGGTCATGCTGTCGTTCCAGAACACCGGCGCGGCCACGTTCGAGCTGCCCGGGCTGGAAGTCGCCGGCGTCCCGCTGGACGTGGTGACCGCCAAGTTCGACCTGCACCTGAACCTGTCCGACCGGATCGGCGCGGACGGCACCACCGACGGCATGAGCGCCGAATTCGCCTACGCCACCGACCTGTTCGACGGCGCCACCGTCGCGGGATTCGCGCGGCGCCTGGTGCGATTGCTCGCCGCCGTGGCCGCCAACCCGGGCGTGCCGCTCGGTGATGTCGAGTTGCTCGACGCCGCCGAACGCGCCCAGGTCCTCAGTGACTGGAACAGCACCGCGCACGAGGTCGATCCGGCCGCGACGCTGGTGTCGATGTTCGAGGAGCAGGCCGCGCGGACGCCGGACGCGATCGCCCTGAGCTTCGAGGACACGAGCCTGTCCTACGCCGAGTTCAGCGGCCGGGTCAATCAGCTGGCCCGGCATCTGATCTCGCTGGGCGTGGGCCCGGACTCGATGGTCGCGCTCGGTATGCGGCGCTCGATCGAGCTGGTGGTCGGCATGTACGCCGTCGCCGTGGCCGGTGGCGCCTACGTGCCGCTGGACCCGGATCATCCGGCCGATCGCACCCGCTACGTCCTGGACACCGCGAACCCGGTGTGCGTGCTGAGCACCACCCGGGACGGGTTCGCCGACGCCCTGGTGCTCGACGAGCTCGACCTGTCGGCGTACTCCGCCGAGCCGGTCGCGCCGTCGGAACGCCGTGCGCGCCTGCGGCCTTCGAACACCGCGTACGTGATCTTCACCTCCGGCTCGACCGGTCGCCCGAAGGGTGTGGCGGTCTCGCACGCCGCGATCGTGAACCGCCTGGTGTGGATGCAGAGCGCCTACCACCTCGACGGGGAGGACGTGGTGCTGCAGAAGACCCCGGCCACCTTCGACGTGTCGGTGTGGGAGTTCTTCTGGCCCTTGCAGATCGGCGCGAAGCTGGTCGTGGCCAAGCCCGACGGTCACCGCGATCCCGCTTACCTGGCGCGCCTGATCGCCGAGCAGCGCGTCACCACCGCGCATTTCGTGCCCTCGATGCTGTCGGTGTTCGTCGCCGAGGAAGCCGCCGCGGCCTGCCGCACCCTGCGCAACGTCTTCGCCTCCGGCGAGGCGCTGCCCGCCGGGACCGCGCAGCGTCTACGCGAGCTGACCGGTGCGCGGCTGCACAACCTCTACGGCCCCACCGAGGCCGCGGTCGACGTCACCTTCCACGAGGTGTCCGATGCCGACCTGGCCTCGGTGCCGATCGGCGCACCGGTGTTCAACACCCAGGTGTACGTGCTGGATTCGCGTCTGCACCCGGTGCCCGCGGGTGTCCCCGGTGAGCTGTACCTCGCGGGCACCCAGCTCGCACGTGGATACGTGGCACGCCCGGATCTGTCCTCGGATCGTTTCGTTGCCAATCCGTACGGTGACGACGGCGCACGGATGTACCGCACGGGTGACCTTGTCACCTGGACCGCTGCCGGTGAGCTGGAGTACCTGGGCCGCACCGACTTCCAGGTGAAGCTGCGTGGTCTGCGGATCGAGCTCGGTGAGATCGAAGCCGCGCTGACCGGTCTGGATTCCATCGCGCAGGCGGTGGTGCTGGTGCGTTCGGATGATCGCCTCGGTGATCAGCTGGTCGCCTATGTCATTGCGGCTGCGGGCCATTCGATCGACGCCGAGGCCGTGCGCGGCGAACTCGGTGGCGAGCTCCCGGCCTATATGGTTCCGGCGGCGTTCGTCGTGCTGGACGAGTTCCCGCTCAATGCCTCGGGCAAGCTGGATCGCAAGGCGCTGCCCGCGCCGGTGTTCGAGACGAAGGTGTTCCGGGCGCCGTCCACCCCGATCGAGGAGATCGTGGCGGGCGTGTTCGGGGACGTGCTCGGCCTGACCCGGGTCGGCGCGGACGACGACTTCTTCGAGCTCGGCGGCAACTCGCTGCTGGCGACCCAGGTCACCGCACGTCTCGGCGCGGCCCTGGACACCTACCTGGCGGTCCGCGACCTGTTCGAGGCCTCCACGGTGCACGACCTGGCCCTGCACGTCGAGCACAACGCGGGCTCGGGCCGGACCCGGCCGCAGCTCATCGCGCAGCCGCGCCCGGAGCGCGTGCCGCTGTCCCCGGCCCAGCAGCGGTACTGGTTCCTGAACCAGTTCGACACCGACGCCTCGGCCGTGGACAACATCCCGCTGGCCGTGCGGCTCTCGGGCGCGCTGGACATCCCCGCGCTCTCGCAGGCCATCGGCGACGTGCTGGCCCGCCACGAGGTGCTGCGCACCACCTACCCGAACTCGGCGGACGGTCCGCAGCAGGTCATCCTGCCGGTGGCCGCGGCGCCCGAGCTGGTGCCGGTCGACGTGGCCGAGACCGACCTGGTCGAGACCGTGATCCGCTTCGCGCTCACCACCTTCGACGTCACCACGCAGGTGCCGCTCGAGGTGGCGCTGTACCGGATCGCCGACGCCGAGCACGTGGTCGCCTTCGTGGTGCACCACGTCGCCGCCGACGGCGCGTCCATGGGCCCGCTGGCCCGCGACCTGATGGCCGCCTACGCCGCGCGCGCCAACGGCGACGCACCGCAGTGGGTTCCGCTGTCGGTGCAGTACGCCGACTACGCGCTGTGGCAGCGCTCGGTGCTCGGCTCCGAAGAGGACGCCGAATCACTGGCCGCCCAGCAGGTCGCCTACTGGCAGCAGGCGCTCGCGGGCCTGCCCGACCAGCTGGAGCTGCCCGCCGACCGGCCGCGCCCGCCCGCGCAGTCGTTCCAGGGCAAGGCGATTCGCTTCGAACTGTCGCCGCAGCAGCACGCCCGTCTGCACGAGCTGGCGCGCGCCAACCAGGCGTCGCTGTTCATGGTGGTGCACGCCGCGCTCGCGGTGCTGCTCGCGCGCCTGTCCGGCACCGACGACATCGCGGTCGGCACCCCCATCGCGGGCCGTGGCGAACGCGAACTCGACGACCTGATCGGCATGTTCGTCAACACCCTGGTGTTCCGCACCCCGGTGCGCCCGGACGCGTCGTTCGCCGAGCTGCTCGCCGAGGTGCGCGAGCGCGACCTGGAGGCGTTCGCCAACGCCGACGTGCCGTTCGAGCGGCTGGTCGAGGTGCTCAACCCGGAGCGCTCCACCGCGCGCAACCCGCTGTTCCAGGTGGGCCTGTCGTTCCAGAACCTGGCCGAGACCGAGCTGGCGCTGCCCGGCCTGACGGTGAGCGCGGTCAACTTCGACTCGCAGTTGGCCAAGACCGATCTGCACGTCACGCTCTACGACCGGTACGCCGAGGACGGCACGCCGGCCGAGGTGATCACCGAATTCGGTTACGCCATCGACCTGTTCGACGAGGCCACGGTGCAGGGCTTCGCGGACCGGTTCGTGCGGGTGCTGGACGCGGTGCTCACCGACGCCACGGTGCCGGTCGGCGAGATCGACCTGCTGGCGGCCGACGAGGCCACCCGTATCCTGCGGTCCTGGAACGACACCGTGCGGCAGGTCGATACCGCGGCCACGCTGGTGTCGATGTTCGACGCGACCGTCGCCGCGGCCGCGCCCGGCACGATCGCCCTGGTCACCGCCGACGAGCAGTTGACCTACGCCGATCTCGACGCCCGCGTGAACCGTTTGGCGCGGTATCTGATCGAGCGTGGCGTCGGTGCGGAGGACCGGGTCGCCCTGGCCATCCGCCGCTCCGCCGATCTGGTGATCGCCATGTACGCGGTCGCGAAAGCCGGTGCGGCGTATGTGCCGGTCGATCCGGATCAGCCGGCCGACCGCGTCGACTACATCCTGGGCACCGCCGCGCCGGTGTGCGTGCTGACCACCGGTCGCGACGGATTCGATACCGCCGCAGCCGAATCGGTGCGCATCGACGAGTTGGAGCTGTCGGCCTACTCGGATGCTCCGGTCACGGCGGCGGAGCGGGTTCGGGTGCTGAGCGCGGCCAACACCGCGTATGTGATCTTCACGTCCGGGTCGACCGGTCAGCCCAAGGGTGTGGCGGTGCCGCACGCGGCGATCGTGAATCAGTTGCTGTGGAAGACCGCCGAATTCGGTCTCGGTGTCGAAGACGCGGTACTGCTCAAGACCGCGGCGACCTTCGATTTGTCGGTGTGGGAGTTCTGGTCTGCCGCTGTCAGTGGTGGTCGTTTGGTGATCGCGGCTGCGGATGGTCATCG